>NZ_CABWID010000001.1 GCF_902501965.1 Collinsella sp. AK_207A
CATCTCCACCATTCCTTCAACTGGGAAAATGCCGCCCCCGGGGCCCGGATAGGACCTCGGGGGCGTTCGGTTAACTGCGGGAGCGTGCCGTCAGCTCAATGTGTTCGGTTGGGATCGGAAATCAACCCGGGTTGTCGGACGGCGTTCGACGGCTCGCGGGCGATACGGGTGCGCGGGGTACGGTGAGGTGCAGCGTTCGCCGTGGGTTTCTCCGAGTTCTGAACGCCAGCCGTGACATTCGCCGAACGCTCGCGAAGAAACCCCTGCTCGGCGTCCATGCGTTTTTCCGAGTACTGAACGCAGCGTTCACAACACGGGATAGTCGAGCGAGAACCTATTCACAACTCGGATAATCCAATGACAAGTCCTGTGCGGAAAGACTCACGCGGAACAGCCGTCCTGGCAGGGGCGGCTGTTCCCATGTATGGCAGGCCTCACCCAAGGCTACTTCAGCAGAAGCAGCAATGCGAGCACGGACAGTTCGAGGACCGACGCAGCAAGCATGAGAGCGGTGAGGTTCCTCATCATGGGGACCTTCCCCTCTCCCTGCGGGACTCGGAGGGCGCCACCGAACGCTGTGCTAGTTATTGCATGTAAATCCCCATCAATCGAACATGCGTTTGGATATCTTGAGCCGTACTTACAACGTACTGCTGTCAGCAGAAAGAGAACTCCACCTACCCGGAGGATCGACTTGATTATGCTGGAAAGTCCATATGTCTAAATGGTCGAGCCTTCGGTCACGTAAAATCTCTTTCGCAAATTGACAGCTGAATACGTCCAGGAAGAGAAAGGACATGGTCACCGGCAATCGGTACGATTCTTTGCGACCAAGCAAAAGAAGGCCGAGAGAGCCTGGGGCCATGTCCGAATCAATCGTATCGGGAGACGAGGAGTCGCTGCGACCCGACATCAAAGAGCTCGTCAAAACACCGTGCGCGACGTGATCAACCAGCCCCTCGACGGGGGGCCGTCATCGAGATGCACCTCGCCGGCGCCTCCACCGGGCGGATCGAGGGCGTCAGCCGGATACTGCAGGGCGCCGGCGTGTCCGCCGGCACCGTCTCCGACCCCAACGACAAGTCCTCCGCCCCGGTCGAGGAGTGGAGGAACCGCCTGCTCGAGGGCGGGCACCCCTACGTCTTCGTCGATGGCGTGTGCCTCAAGCGCGGCCGGGGCGGCTCCCGCGAAAACGTGTCCGCCATGGTCACCATCGGCGTCGACGGCGACGGCGACGGCGAGGCGGTGTGTTTAGTCAATAGCTTTTGGGCAGAATGGTCATCTATTTTTGAGCAGTTTGCGCACCTGGAATGCGCGGCGTTCTTGAGCACCTACCCCTCCTGCATGAGCGCGTTGCGCACGCGGTGGGACTCGCCCCTGAACTGGACGAGCCTCCCGTGGCGGACGATGCGATCGATCACGGCCGCCGCCATCTGGTCGTCGCCGAACACCGCGCCCCACCGACTGAACTCCAGGTTCGCGGTGATGGCCACCGACTGCCGCTCGCAGGCGTCGGCGAACACCTGGAAGAGCAGGCGCGCGCCGTCGGGATCCAGCGGCAGGAAGCCGAGCTCGTCGATGACGAGCAGCCTCGCGCGGCCGATGAGCGCGGCCTCGCGGTCGAGGCGCTCCTCGTCGCGGGCGCGCCGCAGCCGCATGACGAGTGATGACGCGGTGAAGAAGCGGGCCTCCATCCTCCGCTCGCACGCCAGCATGCACAGCGCCGAGGCCATGTGCGTCTTGCCGGTGCCGACGTCCCCCATCAGCACGAGGTCCTCGCAGCGCTCGAGGAACCCCAGCGAGGTCAGGTCCTCCCGCCCGAGCCCCTCGGGCCACGAGACCGCCGTCCAGTCGTACCCGTCGAAGGTCTTCGGCGCGGGCAGCGCGCAACGACGCACGAGCGTCGCGCGCTTGGAGGCCTCCCTGCTCGCCCGCTCCGCCTCGAGGTAGCCGGCCAGGTACTCCACCTGCCTCGGCGTGCCGAGCTCCGACCACTCCTCCAGCACCGCCGTCGTGAGCGAGCACGCCCTGCCCGCCTCGACCGCCCTGCGGGCGAGGCCCCCGTCAGCTGCCATCGCAGACCGCCCCCTTCAGGAACCCGTCGTAGACCGACAGGTCGGCGCCGCCGCGCTCCTCGGAGCCGGCGGCGATGCGCCTGGACGGCACGTCGACGGTCGCGTCGTCGGGCACGCGCCCGCCCTCGACGACGCGCTCCGCCGCGAGGCAGGCGGCCTCGAACCCGCAGGCGGCGCCGGCCCTGCCGATCGCTCTGAGGGTCTGCCTGCGGCCCGCGCCGTCCATCCGGTCGATGCCCGCGACGAGCGCCCCGGGCATGTCGCGCCTGATGGCCGACTCGCCGAAGGCCCGCGGCCTGGCCACGAGCGCCGGCGGCAGGGACATGGGGTTGCGCACGGCCGGCCCCTCCCCGAAGGCGCGGGACAGCACCGCGACCCTGCGGCCGCGGTCGGCGAGGACCTCGACGGTGGAGGGCCGCACGCCCACCAGCAGCTCCCTGCCGTGCCAGGCGGGGCCCGCCACGTACTCGCGCCCGTCGACCCTCACGTAGCCGCGCTCGTCCGCCTTCGCGCGCACCCACCTCACGGCGTCGAAGGCGACGCCGGGCAGGGCGAGCATCCCCGCGAGGTCCTCCTGCAGCGCCTCCGCCGCGGGCCGGCCGTCGCGGCACGACGAGGACCCGCGCAGCCGGGCGCACCCGTCGGCGAGCATCGCGTTCAGCTCGGCCATCGACCCGACCGACGGGACGGGCACGAGCAGGTTGCGCCGCAGGAACCCCACGGCGTTCTCCACCGAGCCCTTCTCGTTTCCGGAGTACGGGTTGCAGAACCTCGCCTCGAAGCGGCAGTGCCCCCTGAACTGCGAGAACAGCCTGGACTCGACCACGGTCCCGCGCGGGCGCCTGCCCGCCTCGGTGGCGTTGTCGAGGACCATCACCCTCGGGGCGCGGCCCCAGCGGCCGAAGACCTCCCCGAGCCCCGCGCACAGGCACTCCGACGTCTCCGACCTCAGCGCGACGCGCTGCCGCTCGTTCGAGTGCGGCAGCGTGAGGACGAGGAGCTTCAGGCCGAGGGCCTCGCCGGCGACCACGGCGCGGAAGTTGCCGAAGTCGACCTGGCAGGAGCCCGGCGCCCGCTCGAGCTCGAGGTAGCCCTCGCCGCCGCCCGACGCGCGGGAGCGCCGCCGGTCGGCGACGAAGCGCCTCACCGTCGAGTAGGGCCCCTCGTAGCCGCGCCCGCCGACGAGCCGGTCGTAGACCCTCTTGGCGGTGTGGCGCTGCTTGCGCGGCGCCCCCAGGTCCGACTCGAGCGCGGACTCGACCCACGCCTCGTGCCCGGCGAGTGCGGGCCTCGACCTCGGCGCGGGGGTCGGCGCGACGGGCGACATGTCCTCCATGTCGGCGTACTTCGCCACTGTGTTGCGGCTCACGCCGAGCCTCCTCGCGATCTCCGCCCGCGGCACGCCTCCGGCGTCCATCGACCGTATATCATTCATCATGTCCAGGGGCACGGTCGTCTCCTCCGTCCTTCCCGGGCGGGCTCGGCAAAGTCTCCGCCCGGGAACACGATACGGCGAGGGCCGCGCCCCTGGTCCCAGGGGGCGCGGCCCTCGTGCTCTTTCTGCTCAATTCTTAATGACCACGGTGCTCAAAAAGCGGTGACCATTCGGACCACTTCTTAGTGAACATCAACAGGCGGTCAGCTGCGCCGAAGGCTCACCTGGGTGCGGCTATAGATTTGCGATAGATTCTTGAAGGTACCGTTTACCCTAAAAGAAACCCTCCAAAGCGCCTCCTATGCGAAATAACAACCCGCGATGCAAACCTCCTTGTCGTGCTCATTGGAATTCAAACTGTTCAATGACAATTGTCCCAAGAGCGGCAGATGTTTGAAGAAAGTGCCGTAAAACCCAAGAGGCACTTGGCATATGGCGGACGCTGTATGCACAAGCAAAACAGATTTCCGCTAGCCAGAGGCATGAGGAAATGATCGAGCATGAGCTTTATTTCAATACGGATTTTTCAGAAATCCACCTATCGCTTTGACGACAAGGTCATCGCGCCCCAAGCGAGCATCAATTCACGCTTGAAAAAGCTGGTACTCCCCAGGAAATAGCGTCGCGCGCATAATCTTGTGATTGATGGAAGACGTGGAGGACGTTAACGGTGTCGTTGGAGAAAGTATAAATTGCAACGTATCTTTTAATCCGGAAAGACCGATAGACGCGTTCTGCGAGATCAGGATGAGGGCAAACTGGATGAGACCCTGGAAACTGGCAGGTTATCTGCAGCTGTCTATCGAGCTCATCGAGAAATGAGAGCGCAGCATCCGAAGACATGAGAACATCCGACAGATAAAAAAGGATGCCCTCAATCTCTCGAGTCGCAGAAGGTGAAATCACATTATTATTCGCCATACTTCACTCGCATAGCAGCCATGAAGGATGGGCCATCCACGCCCTCGCCCCGAGACAACTCGGTTTCTGCACGGTCAAGCTTACGCATAAGCCTTTCGTGTGCGAGCTCAGAACGCAGAGAGTCATACATCTCAGGCGTCATGACAATGATGGCCTCCCGACCGTTTCGAGTAACAGTGACGGGTTCGCGAGAATCCTCAACGATGGACAAGAAGTGTGCGGTATCTTTCAGCTCGCGCACGGGAACACACGTAGCCATATCAGCCTCCAATCAATGTGGCCATATTGTACCACACGGTTGTCATTAAGAGGCAAAGCGTGTGCTTCAACCATATTGCCAACGATACAGTTAATCGACAGACATTACCCTTCAGATCGCGTGCCGAATGTTGGTGTAAGGGGCCGCTTCCCTTGCCGCAGAAAGCAGGAAGCGGCTATCGCCTAGAATTCTAATTGCTGAAGTCAGGATTCGCGGAAGGGCAATAACCGCATATGAACAAGATACACGAGATCGCGGGCGACGGCGCCCTGATGCCGAGATCCGGCGACGGCATGGTGAACATGGCCAAGCTCATAAGGGTGATGGCCGAGTCGCCCGTCGACGAGGCCATGGGCGCCAGGGCCGACGGGGCATGCGAGGCCGGCAACCGGAGGAACGGATACCGCGAGCGCGGGCTCGCCACCGGCGTGGGCACCATCAACCTCAGGATCCCGGAGCCGCGCGCGGGGAGCCACTTCCCCGAGGACCCGATCGGGCGCTGCTCGCGCGCGGACCGCGCGGTCGTCGCCGCCGGCTCGACGACGACTCCATCGGCAGGGCCGTCGTGGGTGCCAAGGTGAACGCGTCCGCGCCCGCCTACGAGGGCGCCGGCGCGGGGCACGAGGCCAGAATCATCGTGCTCGTCGCGGCCGACAACCCGATTACCGGCAGGAAGGCGGCGTGACATGGGCTAGAATGACGGCATTCTAGGCGACTCTCGGTTTCTCGGGCGGCCTGCGGCTACCCTCGGAGAACCGAGCTCTACACCACCATTCGCGACACTACCGGCTCCTGAGGCTAAACAGAGACTTTTTCGAAGGTTGGGCATCTTGAGAACAGTGGACAGCACACAGTAGCCGTCTGGGCACATAAATGGCATGAGGCTGTTTACCGCCATCATGAGGTTGACGAACACACCAATGAAAAGAGATAACCGCAAATCTCCGGAGCTGAAGGAGCTCAAGATCATAAATCCCGCAGCGAGAAACAGGTTTGTCACCACACCCGCAGACCTCACCGCAATCCGTTTTCGCGAGGGCAGGAAGTATATCCCCGGAATTCTTACGTACAAGGCCAAGCTCACGTAATAGAGCACACAGACCGATAGCCTTCGGGAACGAGGGTCAATTTTGACGTCACGGCCGCATGGGGCAGTTCATGAAGAAGAATCGACGGAACCTGAACTATCCAGGCAAAGATAGGGACTCTTGAATCGGCAAAAGCGGATGAACGACAGCCGCGGCAGCACCCAAGAAGCCGTAACAACCAGCAGGACGGCCGGCTCAATCAAATCGGTGGGGCAGGAGTAATAAACCTTGTCGGCCACCCGCAGGCAAGGCGATTCCAACATGATAGAAGCATGCGAACACGATCGGCATTCCGGCAAACGGCACAAGAAAGACCGCCGTGGAATCCACGAAGCCAGCATGACATGAGTCGCCTTCCCTGTGAGACCTGTAGAGAGCGGTCGCTTTTCGATACCTGTCAGCATCATACCCCGCCTGGGAAACAACAGCCGCCCATCCAGGCAGTGAACATCACGGAAGCATCTCCGTTGGAAAATGATGACAAGGGGCATTACCGAAGCTCGCCCTAAAAGCAATCTCTCAATATCGCATGGGCCACAGGGACACTAAGCGCATCACGGGCAAACGGAGAATCGCGTTTCATCCCCCACTCATAAGTCGAAACGGCTCAGCCCGCCGCGCCTCCGACTCGCTCTCAAAATAAGTTCCCCAAATACGACCATTTTCAGCCTCAACGTTCTCGAGTCGCCGCGACCCGACGTCTCCAGAGAGAACCCATGTGCGCCCGGCGAATCGGACCTCGCCAGACGTCGGATCGTACTCGTATTCAGAGCTTCCCAAGAACCTGCCTCCCGGCCTCCCCCAGTTGGCATCATCGTAGACCTCGACTGATGTCTCCCCTGTGCCTTCCACCACCGAGAGGATTATTCGAGACTCGTTCCCCTCGGCATCATAGGAGATGAAAATAGCGGGGGCGAGGAGCCGAGAGGGGCTCGCTGACGGCGCGAGCACCATCGCGACAACAGCAACAACCAGCGCAGCAGTTGCAACGATCGCCAGCCTCTTCCGCATCGGCAGCCCCTTCTCAACTCATAACCAACTTACCAGGTGCGATACACGTTCTTCCACGTTGTGTTGGTTGCCTTGTGGTTGGTCTGATAGTGACATGGGTATTTCACGGCGTGGCTAATGATGTCGCGGTGATCCAAAGCGAAGCTCGTGTGGAAAGTGATGTTTCGGTACGTGCGAGACCCCTCCCAATCATGTGAACTGGTTGTCAGGCACTGCTCGGTCTTGAACGTATCGACAACGCTCTCGATGATTGCGAGCGGCGCGATCCCAGAACCTTCATCAGCCGCCGCGACCGCAGGCACCAAAGCTGGAACGATCAGAGCAGACCCCAACGCCGCAATCGTTAATACCCGAGCAAGGCCCTTTCCCGTCTTCTTCATCTTATCCTCCTTTGGACTCAAGTTAACCCACACCCGAATGCACCCCCCTATCCGAACAGCTCCTTGTAGACGATAGCCGACCCCCGTCGGGTACCGGGGTCGCTCACCAGCTTGCCGCCCTTGATGAACAGAACGTCGTCAGCGAGGTCGTCGACGTTTCCCAAAATGTGCGAGGACATGAGCACGCCCACGCCGTCGCCGCACAGGGAGCGGACAATCTCAGAGTTCACCTCAAGATTCGTCGGGTCGAGCGCGTTCATGGGCTCGTCGAGCAACAGGTAGCGCGCGCCGGTCAGGTACCCGACGGCGAGCGCCACCTGTTGCCTCATCCCCAGGGACAGGAACCGGACCCGCTTGCCCAGGAACGAGTCGATCTTGCAGCGCTCCGCGAGCCGAAGGATATCGACCGGGGAGCCCCAGCACCGCTTGACAATATCGAGGTTCTCCCGGACGGTGAGAAGAGGGTAGAGGATCGAGGCGTCCCCCGGCACGTAGAACACGAGCTTCCGGTACGCCGCCGCATCCTCGAGCGGCACGCCGTCGGCTGCAATCTCCCCCGAGCGCCTGATGTCATCAGCCGCGATGAGCGCCCGCATGAGCGTCGTCTTACCGCTCCCGTTCGGTGCGACGAGCGCGCGCACCCTGCCCGGAACGACCTCGCCAGACACACGGGACAGGAGCTCCCTTGTGCCGACCCTCACCGTCAAATCGCTAAACGCGAGCATGGGAACCCCTCCTCATCCGATTCCAGCCTCGACGAACGAACGCGCATATCACGCCGGTGATGAAAATCAAAGCTGCGGAAACACCGAGCAGGACGCACATCCCCAGCTCCCACGTGGCCCCCTGGACCGGCAGGACGTCCGTAAGATTCAGGTAAGTCGGCCAGCCGCCGACGGGGGCGACGTACAAGTATGTCGTCGGGAGAAAGGGAAGGGCGTCATGCAGGATGAACGTCTCGTTGAAGTACTGCGGGATAGACGGCACGAACCCGAGCGCGATGAGGATGAGGCAACCGGGAACCGCCGTCCTCGAAACGGCGAACAGCGCGGCGGAGACGGAAGATGCGAACACCGTGACCGCAAGAAGCATCGCGATCGAGCGGAGAAGCGCCGAGAGCACCGTGAGCTCAAGGACCGATCCTCCTTGTATCATCACGACCGGGTACGACGGGTCCCCGACACCGTTCCTCAGCGCGCTCAGGAGCGCGGAGGGCAGCAGCGCCAAGACGAAACCCGCCACAAAAACGACCGTGGCGGCACATGCGGCGACAGCGATTTTCCCACGCTCACTCATGGGAAGCTGGAATCCGAAACGGTCGCTCTCGATCGCGCGAAAGGCTGCGAACGCGAGCGCGACCTGGGGCACGAAAAGAAGCAGCGGCGGGATGGTCCCGATGATCTCCGAAAGTCGGTACACCATCGGCTCTTGGACCGTCGTATCGAAGAGAACCGGGTCGTCCAGCCCCGCCAAGCCGTCGAGCAGGGCGGACGACGCCTCGAGAAGCGTCGGGTCCGCGCTCAGGTTCCCGTCCTCGTAGAGCCCCATATCGATCCGCGCTATCTCCGCCTGAGCCTTTAAGGAGGCGGCGACATCATCGCCCTGTGTCACCCTCAGTAACTCCAGCTGCCTCTCATTTGCATCTTTGATGTTCTGCGGCGCGGTATCGTATGCCCCGGAGGAGACCGCCGCCTCGAGAATATCGAGCCTGTTTACCTTGATGCTCTCCGCCTCGAATGTGAACGAACCCGTCTCCCCTGGGATGATCGAGGGCAGCGCGAAATATGCTGAAAGCAGGACGAGAAACAGGGGAAACAGTCCGTTTCTGGTCAAGATCCTAACCATCGACCTGAAACCCGCCATGAACATCGCAACCACCCCTCGCAACGTCTCATAAGCCAAGAGTACAGCCTTCCCGCTCGCGATTCTCAGACAAGCTAGCCGACGTTCAAAGACCATCGCCGAACGTATCGCCCGCCGCCGGCGCTGGCCACGGGCGCAAATCCCCTTACTCCCCCACGAAGTCCAGAATCGCCTGCTGGGCGCACTCGTAATTCTCCAAGGACCTCTCATCCGCGACCACGATGTCGCAATCCGCATACTCCCCAAGCGGCAAGCCGTATTCGCCGGGCTCGTTTACCCGGTACGCGACGTTATCTGAAACAGGTACCTTGGAATACGGGGAACCCGAGAGGATGTAGCCGTCAATCCCAACGGAATCCGCAACGCGCTCAAGAAACAACACGTATTCGATTTCGGGGCGCATGGGTACCCCCCCGAACATGTACGCATCGCCCGGAACAAGTACCTTCCCATCCGGCCCTTTGTAAATCCCAATCGGCTCAAACACCTTTATCGAGGATCCATCCTCTGAAGGGCTCCCCTTGATGACCCGCTTGATATGGAAATCAGTCAAAAGCGATTTGTGAACGTACTCCCGCGTATCCCCGATCGACCCAAGGACAACCAAATCTGCCTCTCGCCCCAATTCGTCAATAGAAGGGCTATCCAGACCCGTTCCCAGCCTCTCAAGATCATCTATCGAATATGGAGCCACCACATACGCAAGGTTAGTGAACGACCGGGCATCCGAGCTACTATCCGAATAACTCATTCTCGCTGCGACGCCGACGCAAACAGCGACGATGCACAGGGCCGCCCATGCGAGCGGCCACAACATCAATCGCTTCTCCTTCCCACCCATACTCCCTACCATTCCTTCCGAATCGCCCCCTCGCTCATCTCAAAACGATAATCGGCCACAGCATCGAGCTCCGCCGCATCATGCGATACGATGACGATCGTCGCGCCGCGACGCTTCTCCTCGAGCAGCAACCCCCGCATCGAGCACCTCCCGACATCGTCGAGTGCGTTGGTTGGCTCGTCGAGGAGAATGATCGCGGGGCGCTCCATGATCGCTTGGGCAATGCAGAGCCTCTGGTGCATTCCCAAGCTATAGCTCTTCACCCGTCTTTTATCCTCGGGATCCAGCCCGACGCGACGCAGAGCGTTTTCAATTTCATCCTGCCCCACCGCTCCGCGTATTGAGGCCAGCATTCTCAAGTTCTGAAAGCCAGTCAAGTCGTCCCATAACTTCATAGGCTCGATGAGGAAGCCCATGCTTTCAGGGAATGTGTCCCCGCGAGCAACATCCCTCCCGAGCACGCGCACCTCTCCCTCATCGATTCTGATGAGGCCCGCAACGGCGCGCAAGAGCATCGTCTTGCCGGACCCGTTGTGCCCGCGCACACCCGAAATCTCACCTCGGGGAAACTCGACGGTGACACCATCGAGTACAGTCTTCCCGTGTATGCGCTTTGTCACCCCGCGCAAGACAATCCCCTTGTCCGTGTGGACGCCATCAGATGTCGCATGCCCGCACATACCTCACCAGACTCCCTCCCAGCCACTCAACGGTCATCCCGCTCGGCAACGTAATCCTATTGTTGGAAAGAGAAGAACGAAATCAGAAACAGCACCACGAAAGCCATTCCGAATAGTGAAAACCGAAAAATGACATCCTTAAATGCAGGGCCGCCAAAGTCAACCGTAAGCCCCCAGCCGACAGAAGGAACCCCGCCCCCAACGACGTTTTGGGCCATAAAATCCCATAGTCCGTAGAGAACGCATCCCATGAACGCAATGGCGGGACTTCCGATCGCATACAGCAGGTTCACGTAGACCATAAAGGTAATTGAGCACACTGCCACCTGAAGCGCAAAAGAGCACCTCAGCGTGAAAACATCCGGCTGGACCGAAACGGCGAGCGCGATAGCGACGCCAGCCGAATGATTCAGCAGGGCCGACGCGACGAGCCCGAAAACGAGAGACGCACCAAGGCACCGCAGCGATGCGCACCTGCGATCCCCCGACCATGCGGCAAAATGGCTCCCGGTCATCATGGCGGCGGGGCGCATGACCGCCACAACCAACAGCGGCGTGAACACAAACGCCCCCATGTTCGCCCCGCTGCAAAACGCATAGGCGTCGCCAAACGTTTCCCCGATCACCAGTGCGCCGCGAGCAAGGGCGGCAGCCTGAACGAACCGCACTGCCAGCAAAAGGACTAGGGCGATTACAGCCGGACGGTTTCGATAGAACAAGACATATAGCACGGTTTTCATAGGAGCACATCCTTCCCTTTCGCAAAGGGGGCGAAGGAGGCTGCCAGAGATAGAACAGTCATGATCAGCAAAAGACCTGCAAAGTATACGGAGTCCCCCGCCTGGCTCGCGATATCAGGGTAACAGTACGGGAAATGCAGGTAACCGGATGCGGAGTCGACGACCATCGGAGCGAACTGGAACAGGGCAAGCGACACGAGCGTCGGCAAAGCCAAGGGCAGGGCCTTATGCCTGCCGACAATAAACGTCAGACCGAAGCTAATCAAAGAGCAGGCTCCCGCCCGCCCCGCAGACCAAATTGCGAAGACCGCATTGTATAAGTAGGGGCTGTCCATCCGAAGGTCGTACATAAGACCGTCGTCCGGAATTACCTCGATATAGATGGGCGTATCTAGATACCCCCCATACACCCCATCAACAGGAAAAGCGACAAACGCCAACAGCTGCAGCAACAGCAGCATCCCAAACACAAGGAGAAAGCCCGCTACATACGTCAGCACGATGTTAGCAACCAAATACGACCGCAGGGACGACCTAGATGCCAAACACCCCGCGATGCCTCTCTTTATATCGTCGCGAGCGCTACCGGAGAAAGCTAGCGCCGAGAGAACCGGCATGAAAAAATAACCCGCCGTTTGCACGTCCGGCTCCGGACGGAACTCGTGCGCCGGCCCCATCATCTTCTCCCAGGTCTTCCTGTTGCGCCCCTCCCCGAGCTGCCCGCGCATGAGCGACGTCCCGTCCCCGACGTGTGCGGCCTCGTGCGGCCACTTGAACCGCATCAGGTAGTCGCGTCGCGCCCTATCGCGTTCATCATGTCGCGCCCCCCGACTCGGGGACGAGTGTTCTCAAGGGGATGGTAGGCGCGCATACGGACAAAATGCAGACGGTGGATTAACATAACCTCGGACCTGAAGCCCGTGTACATCATCTTCATCTGCCTGGAGGATCCTTTTTGCAAGGATCTTCCGATATACACCTTTACGAGCCGATGCAAGGAAGATTCCTCGGTGGCATTTGAGAACGGGACGATCGACATCGTGCGGAACGCTGCGGGGGACCCGTCGATGACGAACACCGGCATCGCGAGCCTGCTGCAATACGTGGAGTCGGACAAGGCGAACGGCTCAGATTCGCTCACGACGCGATTGAGCCAAGCTGTCCGAGATGCTCACGAGGACGAGGAGCGGGTGAACAACATGAACATGCTCGACTGGGATATCCGCGATGCGCGGGCGGCCGCTGCGAAAGAGGGCCGGGCCGAGGGCTGTGCCGAGGGGACCGGGAATGAGCAGGATCGGGGCTCCTCGCTCATCGCCGCCATGGAACGGGACGGTCTCGGCCCCCAGGAGATCCTCGAAGTCCTGAAGGATCCCGCAAAACGCGAGGAACTGCACGGAAAGTACGGTATCGCCGCATAGCGCTCCCCGCCAAATCGGATACGACGACGCGAACGGCTGACCGGCCGTTCGCGGGCACTTGTTGACACCTTGTCTATGCGAGGGCCCCTTACCCCTTTCACCCGGATACCATGGCAGCGTTGACCTCTAGGGACGGGAGGCCCTCTTGGAGCGTTACGACATCGCCATCGTGGGAGCCGGCATCACCGGATGTGCTATAGCCCGGCAGCTTTCCCGCTATGATATCTCGCTATGCGTGCTGGAATCCGGTAACGACGTGGCTCTCGGAGCGTCAAAGGCAAACGGCGGACTCGTCCATGCTGGCTACGATCCTGCCCCTCATACGGTCAAGGCAACGGTCAATGCCCGTGGATGCGAGTTGTACGGCACCTGGTCCCGCGAGCTCGGGTTCACGTTTCATCGTACGGGCTCGCTTGTCGTTGGGTTTACGTCCGATGACCGCGAGCGGGTAATGGCGCTCTACCGAAACGGCATCGCCAATGGCGTGGACAAGCTTCCCGCAGCGCCCGGGCATGCCGAGGAGCTGCGATTCCGCATCATCGATGATGCGGAGGACCTACACGAGCTGGAGCCCCGCGTAAGCGATCGGGCAACCTGCGGTCTCTGGTGCGCGGCGACGGGCGTGGTCGACCCCTTTGAGGTGGCCATCGCCGCCGCGGAGAACGCGGCGGCGAACGGCGTGGGGTTCCTGATGGGCACACGGGTTCGGAGCATCCACCAGGCGAACCGGGGCTTTGAGATAGAAACCGATACCGGAAGCGTAGGCGCACGCTACCTCATCAACGCCGCCGGCAGCGGATGCGCGGACATCTCCCGCATGGCGGGAGGCGAGGAGCTCGAACTTGACTGGCGACAGGGCAACATCGTCATTCTGGACAAGGAGCCGCGCCCGCTCCTTCCCCTCTACCCGGTACCGACCCCTGTTTCCAAAGGCGTGATCGTGGCCGGCACGGTACATGGGAACACCGTCATCACCGCCACGGCCCGGCTGCGGGAACCAGGAGATGACGACACGTACGCCCAGGATGTGGAGGAGCTGCTCGAGGGTGCTCGAAGGCTCGTCCCCGACCTCGACACCAAACGCGTCGTGCGGCCGTTTGCCGGTGGGCGGGCGGTCATCAAGGGCATGAACGACTTCCTCATCTGCAGATCTCGCCTCCAGCCAAGGCTGTTCCAGGCAGCGGGCATGCAATCGCCCGGCGTGGCGAGCGCACCTGCGGTTGCCGAGCGGATGGAGCGGCTGCTGCGCGAGGCGGGGATCGAGCTTCGTGAGCGAGCATCGTGGAATCCCATTCGGAAAGCACCCGTTGATTTCGATCTGGCGGAACCCGAAGAGCAGGATCGCCTCATCGCAGACGACCCTGCGTGGGGACGCATCTTCTGCCGGTGCGAGACGGTTCCCGAAGCGGAGGTGGTAGCCGCTATACGCCGCGTGCCGGGCGCGCGCTCCGTTGAGGGCGTCAAGCGTCGCTGCCGTGCCGGCATGGGCAGGTGCCAGGGCGGATTCTGCCAGAGCCGGGTGGTGGCAGTGCTCGCGCGTGAGCTCGGCTGCAACCCTTCCGAAGTGCCGCTCGAGGATGTCGGCTCTCCCCTGTTGTACGGCACCGTGAAAGGAGATGCGCGCGATAGCATCGCGCATCGCGAGCAGGGAGCTGATTTCCATGGGTGAACCGCGGAGCGATACGCGCTTTGATGTGGTGGTCATCGGCGGCGGGCCGGCGGGCATGGGCGCCGCGCTCACGGCGCACGCGCACGGATGCCGCGTCGCCATCGTGGAGCGCGACGCGCACCTGGGCGGCATTCTCCGCCAGTGCATCCATCCCGGCTTCGGCCTTGCGCTCTTCAAAGAGGAGCTTACGGGACCGGAGTACGCGCAACGGCTCATCAACCGCGTGAAGGTCACCGATATCGTTGTCCTATGCGGATCGATGGTGACCTCAATCGATAGAGAAGCATGCGCATCTTCAACTGAACAGCATGACAGCAGCCATGAAAAGGGCGAGCCGCGCCCGACCCACCTTGTCAGGCTCATAAGCGAGCACGGGGCCGTCACGCTGAGCACCAAGTCCGTAGTACTCGCCATGGGATGTCGCGAACGCACCCGTTCGGAAATCAAGATTCCGGGAAGCAGGCCCGCAGGCGTGTTTACCGCGGGGCTCGCCCAACGGTACCTGAACGTGGAGAATCAGCTTCCCGGGCATCGTGCCGTCATCCTCGGATCCGGCGACATCGGCCTCATCATGGCGCGGCGCTGCCGACTTGAAGGCATGGAGGTCGAAGGCGTGTACGAGATCATGCCCTACGCCAACGGCCTCAACCGAAACATCCGCAACTGTCTCGATGACTTCGGCATTCCCCTGCATCTCTCCACCACGGTCACGAAGATCATCGGAACCCGGCGGTTGGAAGCCGTCGAGGTCACCCGCGTGGACGAGCATCTTCAACCTATTCCCGGAACCGAACGACGCATTTCCTGCGATACCCTGCTCCTCTCGGTGGGCTTGGTGCCCGAGAACGAGCTTTCGACGGCGGCCGGCGTTGAGCTGGATCCCCGAACGCGCGGAGCCAAGGTCGATCAACATCTGATGACGACGGTACCCGGCATCTTCAGCTGCGGCAACGTGCTGCACGTGCACGACCTTGCCGACAATGCTGAGAGCGAGGCCGAACGGGCCGGTACCCAAGCGGCGTACTGGGCCAGGAGTGAAAGCCATTCGATCGACAACCCGAGCACAGAGACGACGGCACAAGAAGGCGATCGTGACGCCGTCGACGACATCGTCCTCGAGCCAGAAGGACTTGCCGGTTACGTGGTTCCAAACCGCATCACCTGCCGAGATGAACGCGTCAAAGTATTCTTCCGCGTGAAGCGACCGGTTGAGAATGCGGTGCTTCGCGTTCGAATGGGCGGCGTCGTCATCTTTGAGGGCAAACCTCGGGCGTACAAGCCGAGCATCATGGAGGGTGCCACACTCACCCCCGCCATGCTCATGAAGGCGGGTACCACGCTAACCGTAGGCATCGACGAAGTTGAGGAATCGTGAGCGCAGTGGAGCAGATTGAGGAGATGCAGTTCAGCTGCACGACATGCCCACGCGAATGCGAGCTTGCGGTATCCGTGAGCAGGAGGGGCACTGGCGCCGTCGCCGTCGAAGACGTGCAGGGAAACCGGTGTCCCCGCGGGAGGCACTTTGCGGAACGCGAGGTAACCGACCCCGTTCGCATACTCACGACCACGCTTCCCGTACGAGGCGGCGATGAGCTGCTCGTACCGGTGAGAACCACGGAGCCGATTCCGCTTCGCCTTCACGCGGAAGCAATGGAGACCCTGCGGCACATCACGGCTTCCGCGCCCATCACGATGGGAGACGCACTCATCTCGAACGTACTCGACACGGGAGTCGACGTTATCGCGAGCATGGACGTGGCTGAGAAACGGACCTCGAGCTAGAGGAAGCGATACTTCACGGTTCCCACGCCCACGGATACGAACCCGAGGGCGCGCGCGACGGCAGGCTGCATGTCGATGACGCGACCATGCGCATAGGGACCGCGGTCGTTCACCACGGCGATGACCGACTTGCCACCATAGCTGATCTCAACGTACGTACCCAGCGGCACATTCAGCATGGCAACACCCATAGAGGTCTCCGTGACCTTGGCACCGCTCGCCGTGGTACCGCCCATGAACCCGTCGCCGATGCCGTAGTAGGATGCCACACCGGAGAGCCAAGCACCGCCGGACTGCGAGGAATTGGAATTGCTGCCGGAATTGGAGGATCCCGAGTTAGAACCCGTGTTGGTGGAGGGCTGCGAGGAGCTGCCACCCGCGGACGAGCCGGTGCTCGAACTGGAGCCCGTTGACGCGGAAGTGGACGAGTTGGTGGAGCCGCTGTTACCGCTCGCCGTGTTATCGGATGAGGAACCAGACGCCTGCTGCGCCGCCTGGACCTTGGCCGCGGCGGCCTCGGCAGCCGCACGCGCGGCCTCAGCCTCGGCGGCGTCCTCAGCATTCGCCTTTTCTTGGATCTTTTGCTGGGCGGACTGCGCTTGGGCAAGGGCATTGGCCGCAGCCTGCTCCTGCGCGTCGGCCTGGTCCTTCGCCTCACTCGCCTGTTTCATCTTCTCCTGCAGCTGGTCGTGGAGTTTCTCCAGGTCCTGCAGGGCCGAGACGTTCTTGTCCTGGATAACGCCCAGGTACTTGGCAAGGTCGATGATGTCCTCAAACGACTCGGCACCGAGCAGGGTCCCGATCACATTGGCCGGATTCTGCTGCGTCTTGTAGAGGTTGGAAACCGCCTGGCTGGCGCGCTCACGCTGGGCGGGCAGCTCCTCCTGCTCCATCCTGAGAACCTCGTCGGCAAGTTCCTGAACCTGCGCATCGAGTTCCGCAGCCTTTGCCTTGGCGGCGGTGTACGTCGAGGTGGCAGAATCAACCTGGGACGTCAGCTGGGAAAGCTGACTCTGGGTTTCCGCAGACATGGCGTAGGCGCTCGTCAGCGGGCCAAACGTAGAGCCAAGCACGAGCGCGAGGGAAAGTCCAGCGGTGCAGGCGATCCGGCCCGCCGGGTTCAGATGACCAGAGATGCGTTTGAAGTTCATACCGGTCCTTCAAGAAGTCACTTACACGACCTTCAATCTATGGTAGAAGGTTGGAACCTCAACTTCAAGTTGAACCTCAGAGTTACACAACTTGCCGGATGTTGACTGGCTGCTGGCCGACAGCCGCTCGCTTAGCCCTGAACGATCCGAGCGACCTCGCCCGCGAGTGTGATGGTTCCCGCAGCTACAAGCGGAGTAGAAGCGTATGCGGACAAGGCGGCATTTACCGAGGGGAACTCGACAACCGGAACATCCTCACGTCCTTCGCGGGCAAGCTCCTCGCGAACGAGTGCAGCGAGCTCGTCCACCGACAGCGCGCGATCGGAGGCCGTGCGCGTGACGGCGATGGCGGGGAACGCCGGGAGGAGCACGCGCACGATGCCGCGAACATCTTTGTCGGCCAAGGCGGCGATGAGGAGCGCCGGCCGCGCGGACACGTCGGAATCGATCTCGTCAAGCGCGGAAACGAAGTTCTCGCAGCTCTGGGGGTTATGGCAGGCATCCACCATGAGCAGGGGCCCGGAGCGGAGCACATCGAAGCGACCAGGGGTCGGGCAAGCCATGAGCGCTGCGTTCAGCATTCCGTGATCGAGTTCCCTGTCGAGATAGGACTCGGCGAGCGTTATCGCGCAGGCAGCGTTTTGCGGCTGGTAGCTCGGCTTGCGCATCTGGCACTCGTATACGGCACGAAGCGTGGGCACGGTAAACTCGACGATATCACCCAGGTGCCGCGGAAGCCGCGTGGTCTCGTGCCGCACGATGACGGGCTGCACGCCGCATTCGATGCAACGGGCATCCATGACGGCCTGCACGCTCGACTCATGCGTGCCCTCGCCGAGCACCACGCCGCGCCCCGGCTTGATAACGGCGGCTTTCTCCCCCGCGATGGCCGCGAGCGTGTCACCGAGGATGCGGGTATGGTCGAGCCCGATGCCCGTGATCGCCACCGCCACGGGATCGGTGGCGCTTGTGGCATCCCAGCGACCGCCCATGCCCACCTCGAGCACGGCCACGTCCACCTCAGCTTCGGCGAAGATGACGAGTGCCGCAACGGTGAGCAGGTCGAACGGGGTGATGGCGTAGCGCTCCTCCCCCGCTGCCGCTCGCCGTACGTTCACACGACGGCCGGCCTCGCGGGCTGCGGAGACGCCATGGGCGAGGAGGGCAGCGGAGATGACCGAGCCGTCGATCTCCATGCGCTCCTCCATGCGCACGAGCTCCGGCGAGGTGTAGAGCGCGGTGCGCTTGCCCTCGGCGTTAAGAATCGCCGCCGTGAAGCGCGTCGTCGAGCTCTTGCCGTTGGTACCGGCCACCTGCAGGCAGTCGTAGCGGGCATCGGGACGCTCGAGCTCGTTCAGCATCTCCACCACGGTCTCGAGCAGCGGACCCGCCGCACTCGTGATCTTGCCGGTATCGTGCGCCGCGGCTAGCGCTTGATCGTAGGTAAGCTCGGGCACGGCGAAGGGAACGGTGTAGGACATGGAATACACTCCAAAAAAGCTATCGAACAAGCGGGGCGGCAGGGCGAATCGCCTCGTTATCGGTAACAACGAGATCAACCGGGTAATCATATTCACTGAGCGAAGGGAGCTCATCGCTCAGCAGGTCGCTCCGGCACAACCCGATGCTGACACCCGAAAACGCGGGCAGGAAGCGGTCGTAGTACCCGCCGCCATACCCCAGGCGGAATCCGCGGCGGTCGAAGGCAAGCCCCGGAACCAAGGCAACCGAATACACAGAGCCGGCCGGTTGCGCCTGCGGCGCCCCTGCTGCCGGCTCCTCCATGCCGAAGCGGCTCCGAACCAGATGATCGAGATCCTCCACGGCATGCCAGGTCAGCGTGTAACCTGCGGCGCAACGCGGCAGGCAAACCCGCTTCCCCATTTCCCAACACCGGGTGATGACGAACCGGGTATCCACCTCGGAACCGAATGAAAGGTACGTGAAGACGCAATCGGCGCGGACGACCTCCGGAAGCTCGAGCAACCGGCCCGCGATACGCAGGTCGGCCCGCGCCCGCTCCTCCTTGGAAAGCGCGCTCCGCCGCACCCGAAGCGAAGAGCGGAGCGCCTCCTTAGACATCACGCTATCCATGTACCGGGCGAGCGAGCCTACGCGAAGTCCGCCAGCTGGGCCTTGAGCACCTTGAGCTGCTCAGCCAGTTCCGATCCGCGTTCGCGCTTCTTCGCCACGACCTCGGGAGCGGCCTTGGCCACAAAGCCGGCGTTGCCGAGCGTTTTCTCCACGCCGGCAAGCTCCTTCTCGGCCTTGACGATCTCCTTCTCGAGACGCGCCTTCTCGGCATCAAGGTCAACGTGGCCCTCGAGCCCGATGCAGACCTCGACGCCGCCGTCTACCACGGCGACGCTCGCAGCGGGCTTCTCCACGTCGGCACCGTAGACGAGCTCGACGTTCGCCAGCTCGGCCGCGAGCACGGAGAGCGTCTGGAAGCGCGCCGCGTCCTCGGCGGACATGCGGGCGGTAACCGCGAGGGTCTCCTTGGGGCTCAGACGGTAACGGGCGCGCGTGGAGCGGGCAGCACCGACCACGGTGCGCAGCAGCTCGAAGGCGCGCTCGGCCTCCTCATCGATGAAACGGGAGAACGCCTCGGGCTCGGGCCAGGCGGCGATCATCAGTGCCTCGGCACGCTCGGTCTCGCCCGTCTCGTCGTCCACATCGAGCCAGCTCGCGGGCATCTGGTCCCAGATAGCCTCGGTCACAAACGGCATGAGCGGGTGCATGAGGCGCAGCGAGGTATCCAGCACGAAGATGAGGTTGCGCTGGGCCTGCAGGCGCACGGCGGCGTCCTCGCTGTTCAGGCGCACCTTGGAGACCTCGATGTACCAGTCGCAGACCTCGTTCCAGAAGAACGTCTGCACGCCGCGGGCCATATCGCCGAAGGTGTACTCCTCGATACCGCGCGTCACGTTCTCAACCGCCTTCGCCAGGCGCGAGAACATCCACGCATCGGCCGCGGTTTCGGCATGGGGCTCGCCGGGCGTGTAGCCCTCCATGTTCATGAGCAGGAAGCGGCTCGCATTCCAGATTTTGGTCACGAAGGAGCGCGCCTGCTCGGTGCGCGGGCTGTCGATGAGCTGCTTGGTCTTCTTATCGATATTGGCGTCGAACTTCACGTCCTGGTTCGTGGTGCAGAGCGTGAGCAGGTTGAAGCGCATGGCATCGGCGCCGTACATGTGGATGAGGTCCATCGGGTCCACGCCGTTGCCCTTGGACTTGGACATGCGGCTGCCGTCCTTGGCGAGGATCGTCGGGTAGATGACCACGTCCTTGAAGGGGATCTCATCCAGGAAGTACAGCGAGCTCATGATCATGCGTGCGACCCAGAGCGCGATGATGTCGCGCGCGGTCACGAGCGCGGTGGTGGGGTGATGG
Organism: Collinsella sp. AK_207A; assembly: GCF_902501965.1. GTDB lineage: Bacteria > Actinomycetota > Coriobacteriia > Coriobacteriales > Coriobacteriaceae > Collinsella. Next base: position 20,710 of record NZ_CABWID010000001.1, read on the forward strand.
CCCTCGAGCAGCTCGGGATGCTGCGGCCAGCCCTGCGTGGCAAAGGTCCACAGCTGGCTCGAGAACCAGGTGTCGAGCACGTTCTCGTCCTGGTGCACGTGATGACCATGGCACTTGGGGCACTCGTGCACGTCCTCCATGGAGGCGTCTTCCCAACCGCAGTCCTCGCAGTAGAAGACGGGGATGCGATGGCCCCACCACAGCTGGCGGCTGATGCACCAGTCCTTCAGGTTCTCCATCCACGTGGTGTAGGTCTGCGTCCAGCGAGCGGGATGGAAGGTGATTCGACCATCTTCCACGGCCTTGAGCGCCGGCCCCTTCAGCTTGTCAACGGCCACGAACCACTGCTCGGAGAGCCAGGGCTCGAGCGCGGAGTCGCAGCGGTAGCAGTGCATGACGGAGTGGTCGAGCTCCTCCACGTGATCGAGCAGGCCATGCTCCTCGAACCAGGCCACCACGGCCTCGCGGCACTCGTCGCGGGTCATGCCGGAGAACTCGCCGTACCCGGGAACCACGACGGCGTGCTCGTCGAAGATGTTGATCTGCGGCAGGTCGTGCGCCTGGCCCATGGCGTAGTCGTTGGGGTCGTGCGCGGGCGTGACCTTGACGAAGCCGGAACCGAAGTCGGCCTTCACGTGCCAGTCTGAGAAGATCGGAATCTCGCGGTCCACGATGGGCAGCATCACGGTCTTGCCGACAAAGGGAGCCTTCTCGGGATCCTTGGGCGAAACCGCCACGCCGGTATCGCCGAGCATGGTCTCGGGGCGCGTGGTGGCGACGACGATGTACTCCTGGCCGTTCACCGGCTCGGTCAGCGGGTAGCGTAGGTGCCAGAGGTGGCCGTGCTCGTTGTGGTACTCGGCCTCATCGTCGGAGATGGCCGTGGTGCAGCTCGGGCACCAGTTGACGATGCGCTTGCCGCGGTAGATGAGCCCCGCGTGGTACCAGTCGCAGAAGACGCGGCGGACGGCCTCGGCGTAGTCGGCGTCCATGGTGAAGCGCTCGCCCTCGAAGTCCACGGAGCAACCCATGCGTTTGATCTGCTCGACGATGATGCCGCCGTACTCGTGGGTCCAGTCCCAACAGGCGTCGATGAACTTCTCGCGGCCGATCTGGAGACGCGAGATGCCCTCGCTCTTGAGCTTCTTGTCCACCTTGGTCTGGGTGGCGATGCCGGCGTGGTCGGTACCGAGCACCCAGCGCGTGGACTTGCCGCGCATGCGCGCCATGCGGATGATGGCATCTTGGATGGAATCGTCGGTGGCATGCCCCATGTGGAGCTTGCCGGTGACGTTCGGCGGCGGAATGGTGACGGTGCAATCGCCCACGCCGGGACGGCGCTTGTAATAGCCACCATCGAGCCACTTCTGCAGAATCTGAGGCTCGTTCTCAGACGGATCGTAGGTCTTGGGCATGTCTGCCATGATCGCGCGTCCTTCCCTCGATTTCAAACAAATATGCAGGATAGCACAGGCGGGGAACGGCGGGGGCACCACCGCCTGTCTTCACGGGAACAGAAACGAGGAAGGAGTCCCGCAGGACCCCTTCTTCCAGAATCATATCTCCGTTGCCGAAGCGGGCGCGCTTACGCGGCGTCGCCGCTCATGGACTCGGGCTCATCGAGATCGGCGATGGCGCTCGAGACAGCCGCGAGCACGCGACGCGGCTGCTCCTCGCCACGCGCGGCGGCGGCGGTCACGACCACCTTGGCCACGCCCTCCTCGGAGGGCAGGTCGAACATGGTCTTCTGCAGCAGCTCCTCGCAGATGGAGCGCAGGCCGCGGGCGCCCGTCTTGCGCTCGAGCGCCTTGGAGGCCACCTCGTGCAGCGCGGCGTCATCGAACTCCAGCTCCACGCCCTCCATGGCGAACATGCGGCGGTACTGCTTGACGATGGCGTTCCGCGGCTCGGTGAGAATGCGCACGAGGTCGTCCTCGTCGAGCGCACGGGTCTGGGTGATGACCGGGGTGCGGCCCACGAACTCGGGAATCATGCCGAAGGCATTCAGGTCCTGCGGGAGCACCTGACGAAGCAGCTCGTTCTCGTCGGCGGAGGTGGGGCCGGCGATCTCGGAGTTGAAGCCCACGCCCTTGTTTCCCACGCGGTCGGCGATGATGTGGTCGAGGCCCACGAAGGCGCCGCCGCAGATGAACAGGATATTCGTCGTGTCGATCTGGATGAGTTCCTGCTGCGGGTGCTTGCGTCCGCCCTCGGGGGGCACGCTCGCGACGGTTCCCTCGAGGATCTTAAGGAGGGCCTGCTGAACGCCTTCACCGGAGACGTCGCGGGTGATGGAGAGGTTCTCGGCCTTGCGGGCGATCTTGTCGATCTCGTCCACGTAGACGATGCCGATCTGCGCGCGCTGCACGTCGCCGTCGGCGGCGGCGATAAGCTTGCGGAGGATGTTCTCGACGTCCTCGCCCACGTACCCGGCCTCGGTGAGCGCCGTGGCGTCGGCGATGGCGAAGGGCACCTCGAGGATACGCGCGAGCGTCTGGGCGAGCAGCGTCTTGCCGGTACCGGTGGGGCCGAGGAGCAAGATGTTGCTCTTGGCGAGCTCAACGTCCTCCAGGGGCGCAATGGCCCCGTGCGCGTGCGTACCGAGCGACAGGGCATCCGCATGCGATGCAGCGGAACCCGTATCGCCCACGAGCACGCGGCGGTAGTGGTTGTAGACGGCCACGGACATGGCGCGCTTAGCGTCCTCCTGGCCCATCACGTAGGCGGAGAGCTCGTCGTAGATCTCGTGCGGGGTCGGCACGCGCTTGATGAGCTTGGCCGCCACCTCGGCGGTCGTGGGCTCGACCTCGGCCTCCTCGGGCACGGGCGCCGCCTGCTGCTCGCCCGCGCCGCCCTGCGCCATGAGCTGATGCACGAAATCGTCGAAGCTGCCGGGAGCATCCCCTTCCTGCGGGAACCCGTAGTGCTGGCTCATGAAGTCCTTGGCGAGCGACTCCTCGAGAATCTCGTTGCAAGCCTGCACGCACTCGTCGCAGATGAAGGTGTTGTTGGGCCCCTTCACCAGCTTGCGCACCTGGTCTTGGGACTTACCGCAGAACGAGCAGCGGATCGGACCGTTGCCGGAAGCGAAATCGGCCCCGCGCCCGCCGCCGGAGCGGTCGGTGGTCTTGGAATCCGCCATGCGCTACTCCCCGTCTTTCTTGGAGGTGACGCGGGAGGTGACGATGCGGTCGACCAGACCGTACTCGAGCGCCTCCTGGGCGCGCATGTAGTGATCACGCTCGGTGTCGCGCTCAACCTGCTCGAAGCTCTGGCCAGAGGCGTCGGCGAGGATGTGGTTCAGGCGGGTGCGGTTCTCGCGGATCTCGCGCGCGGCGATCTCGATCTCGGTCTGCTGGCCCCGGGCGCCGCCGCTCGGCTGATGAATCATCACCATGGAGTTGGGCAGGCAGAAGCGCTTGCCCTTGGCACCGCAGGCCAGAAGCACCGCGGCCATGGAAGCGGCCATGCCCACGCAGATGGTGGAAACGGCGGGCTTGATGTAGTTCATGGTGTCCAGGATGGCCAGGCCGGAGTACACCTCGCCGCCCGGGGAGTTGATGTAGAGCGAGATGTCCTTCTCGGCATCCTGGCTCTCCAGGTGCAGGAGCTGGGCGATAACCAGGTTAGCGGTCACGGAGTTGATCTCCTCACCCAGGAACACGATACGGTCGTTCAGCAGGCGGGAGTAGATGTCGTAGCTCCGCTCGCCGCGCGGCGTCTGCTCGATGACGTACGGCACGAGCGCGTCGTTCATTCGCTGGATCATGTGCGTCCTCTCTAGTCGTATCGATACACACGAACGGTGCCGCGCTGCAAAGTGCAATCGCGTGGCACCGTCCGAAACGATCCGGTTACCCGGACAACGTACCCCGTATGCGGTAGGGCTAAACGCGGGAGAAGCTACTCGGCGTCGGCGCCCTTCTCCTCGGCGGCCTTGGCAAACTCGTCGACCTCGGTCACCTTGGCGTCTGCCACGAGCTGGTCGACGGCCTTGCTGCGACGAATGGAATCGCGGACGGCGGGCATACGGCCCTCGGCGATGAACTGCTTCTTGCTGGCCTCCACGTCGGCAACGCCGGCGCGCTTGAACTCCTCGTCAATGTCCTCGTCGGTGACCTCGATCTTGAGCTCGCGGGCGAGCGCGTCGAGGGCCAGGGACTCACGGGCGACGTCGTTGGCCTGACGGTGCAGGTCGGCGATGAACGCCTCGGAGGTGAGGCCGTTGGCGGAGAGCCAGGTGTCGAGCGTCATGCCGCGGGAGGACAGGCTCTGCAGGAAGTTCTGGCCGAGGTCCTGGAAGACGGACTGCTCGTAGTCGGCGTCCATCTCGTCAAGCTGCAAGCGCTCGGCGAGCTTGGAGACGGCGCGGTTCTCCTTGAGCTGCGGCAGCTGGGAGGTCTTGTCAGCCTCAAGCTCGAGCTTCACGGCGTCGCGCATGGCGGCGATATCGTCGAAGCCGAAGTTCTCCTTCACGAACTCATCGGTGAGCTCGGGAGTCTTGCGCTCGCGGACGTTCTTGACGGTCACCTCGACGGCGGCCTCGGGGGCACCCTCGACCTCGGGGGTCCAGGAGACCTCCTTGGTCTCGCCGGTCTTCATGCCGACAAGCGCTTCGTCGAAAGCCTTGGGGAGGTTGCCGGCGCCGACGGCGACCATGCGGCCCTCGCCGGAGATGGCCTCGGCGTTCTTGACGTTCTTGATGTCGGCGGTGACGTAGTCGCCGTCCTCGACGGCGCGGTCGGCGTCCTCGAACGTGGAGTGGTAGCTCATGAGCATGTCAACCTGGGCGTCGATCTCGGCCTCGGTGACCTCCGCGGGCGGCATCTCGATCTCGACGGGCTCATAGCTGGAGAGCTCGGGGGCGGGACGCAGGGAGTACTCCACGGCGAAGGTGTAGTCCTCGTGGTCCTTGACCATGTCGATGTCCTGGAAGTTGCCGTCCTTGACGGGAACGATGTCGAGCTCGTTGAGGATCTGGGGCTCGCTGGCACCGATGAGGTCGTTGGTGGCCTGAGCGAGCACGGCCTCGGTGCCCAGCATGCTGTCGATGACCTGACGCGGGGCCTTGCCGGCGCGGAAGCCCGGGAAGCGGTACTGCTTGGCGGCAGCGCGGTAGGCCTTCTTGATGGCGGCGTCCACGTCCGCGGCCGGGATGGTGACCGTGGCGGTGAGCTTGGAATCCTTCACGTCAGAAGCAGAGATGTTCAAAGTTCCTCCTCATACCCTCGGCGATTTTAGGGCGCCGATAACCCCTGTTGACAACAGATCCAGAAAGATGTGAGTGGTGCGGGCGAAAGGACTCGAACCTTCACGGGAATCCCACCAGAACCTAAATCTGGCGCGTCTACCAATTCCGCCACGCCCGCAGCATGGTCACAGCCCTGCATATGGTAGCAGAACAGGTGGGGAGGAAAAAGGGTGCATACCTTATCCAGATGATGGGCCCGGGGCGCCGAAGCGCCGCCGGGCCCAAGCGAATCGGTCTCACCTGGCGCCGGCGGCGCGGGAGCACGGGTACGCCCCGCCGGGAATGCCCGAGCGCTCGGCTCCGGCGGCGGACAGGGATCGGGCCGGGGCGCGCTACGCGGCCAGGCGGCTCGGATCCACGTAGTCCTCCACCACGGAATCCAGCAGCGCGTCTTTATCGTACACGCGGCCGTCGAGCTTCGGGTCCTTCTGGTCGAGCATCAGGTACTGGCCGTCGGACTGGTTGTCGCCCTGGTCCGTGTCGTCCCAGGTCACGTCCACGACCTTCCAGGTGCCGTCGACGTTCACGAGGTTCCAGGCGTGGCCGTTGTTGTTGGAGCCCGGCTGCGGCGGCACGGTACCCGTCACGTAGAGGCTCTTGACCCCCGCCTCGTCGGCGCAGGCCTTGAAGATCGCGGCGTAACCCGAGCACACCACGCGGTTGTCGTCGAGGAGCTCGTAGGCGGCGTAGCCGCGGTGCTTCCAGACGTCCATCGAGTCGAAGTCGGCCTTATCCCCTTGGCCGGAGTTCAGGTAGTAGCTGTCCCAGTCGTAGAACAGGCGGTTCGAGAGGGCGGCGTCGAGCGCCTTGACCTTATCCGCGTCGGACATGCCGTCCTGCACGGCGTCGGCCACGATCTGCTTGATCACCTTGTAGGTTTCCTCGCGTTTCTTGTTGAGCGCTGGGATGTCGTTGTCCTCGCCCTCGGCGTTCAGGCCGTTAATGTAGAGCGCCACGGTGACCTTGTCGCCCTCGGTGCGCTCGTTCACGCTCATGCCGCCGGGCCACACCATCGTCATCGGGTTCTGGGCGCAGGCTTCCTCGACCACGTCGGTGATGTCCGGCGCACCCGCCTGGGTGGCGTACTTGGTGATGTCCAGGTACATGTTGCCGGCCATGATGTTGCTCGCCACGAACTTCACGTAGTCGGAGCTGCCGGAGACGGGATAGGGAACGTCGGCCGGCTCAGACACGGCCTTGGTCGACTTCTGGATGGCCGCCCAGTCCACGTCGTTGTCGAAGTTCGCGCGCTGCGGCGAGCCGACAGCGGGGTTCGCCTTGGCCATGGCCGTGAGCTGCTCGTCGGCAGCCTTCTCGATCTCGTCCGCGCCGCCCGGCCAGTCCGTGCCGTCCAGCGTGAAGGTGCTGGTGATGAGCGTGTTCCGAACCTTGTAGGGAATCTCGAGACGCGTGTAGGAGCGCTTGGACCAGGTGGAGGGATCGCTCTCGTCCGCGCCCTCGATCATGCTGCTGTCCGTGCTCGTCATCTTGGAGACGTCGATGTCGTTCACGATCGAAGCCGCGGTTCCGTCCGCCATGGTCACGTACGTGATGAGCCGGTGGGCGAGGTACGCCTTCGGATCGGCGCGGGAGTCGGGAGCCTGCTGGGCCCAATCGCTGTTCACGTTGATGGCGTCCTTTACGGGGATCTGGCTCAGCAGGTTGTTGATGCTCTTGAACTGGAAGGGCGACTGCTGGTCATCGGAACCGTCACCCACGGCCACGACGGTGATGGACGTGGCCTTGACCTTGTCCTTCGTAGGGGCGTACACCACCTCGAGGCCCTGTGCGCCCTGCTTGACCTTTTCGCGGTTGTAGTAGACGGCGTCCTCGTCATCGCCGATCACGAGGTCGTCGAACTGGTAGTTCTGGTGGTAGTTCGAGGCGCCCGCGTCGCCCCACTTGGCAGCGTCGTCGGCGGCGCGCTGCTGGGAGCTCTTGGACTCGGGGTCGTAGTCGAGCGTGTTGATCTTCGTGTCCGTGGTGGTGGCGAGGAGCGACAGCTCGACGCCCTGGGAGGGATCGGAGACCGTGGGGTCCACCGTCTTCATGTACACCTTGTACTTCTTGGCGCCGTCAACCTTGTCCCAGGAGATGCCGAGGCCGCCGTCGTCCTGGACCGCGAACTGCAGGTTCTGTGGGGCGGCGAGCTGGTTCTCGGGCGCGTTCACGTCGTCCTTGACGGTGAAGTAGGTGACCTGGGGCTTCTCGAGCTTCTTGCCGTCCGAGCCGATGTAGCGCACCAGGTAATAGCCCCCGAAGCCGTACCAGCGGCCCCACGCGCCCTTGAGGGTGTCCTTGTGGAAGACGTCGTCGCCGTCCACGTCGTCGTAGCCCTTGGACTTGTCGCGGCACGTGACGAACGTCGGCTCCACCTGAAGCTCGTTCTTACCGTCGTCGTTCACCTGCGTGACCTGGATGGGGATCTCCTCGGTGAGGGCGCCATCGGCGAAGACGCGCGCAGAGCCGGTGGCGTCCGCGATCTGGTAGTCGCCGGTGGCCTCGTCGCCGATGTTCTCGAGGCCCAGGTCCACGCCGTCGTCCAGATCGAAGTCGAACTCGTGGTCGGGCTCGAGATCGCGCTGCGGCGTCTGCAGGTCGTACTTGTCGGGGCTCAGGTTGTCGGAGTACGCGTCGCCCATGGAGAGCTGCGCCGCCTGCTGGTGGAAGGGCCCGAACTCGATGAAGAGCCGGACGCCCGTGAAGGCGAGCCAGACGACGAGGACGATCGCGGCGACCTTGAGCACGCGGTGGCGCTTCTTGGGCTTGGCGCCGTAATCGTTGAAGTCGGGGGCCGTCTCCGCAGACGCGCCACCGCCGGCGGCGTCATCCGAGGCGACGGCCCCCTGCTCCTCGACCGGCTTCTCGTCGTCGGCCGCGGGCGATGCTGCGGTGCCCGCCGGTGGGACGGGTGCCCCCGGTCGAACCGGTTTGCGCCCCTTGCTCGATTTCTCGCTCATGCCTTCTCCCTTTTCCCGGGTGGCCGCGCGCCGGCCCCACGAACGCGCGGGGACCGGGGAAGCCGTCCGATGACTCGTCCAACACAAGATGTGAACGTTCCCAAAACGATTCGGATAAGTATAGGGCCGATGGTACGTTCGACACATGACCACCGGTTACCGATTACCTGTTCTTAACGGTTGACGCCAGTCGCCCGCGGGCCATGAGAGGTGAATAAAAGAAGGGCGACCCGAGGGCCGCCCATCCCGAATCCCCGCCGCGCGGGCGGCAGGGGCATGCTGCAAAGCGTGTGAGCTACACGATGCCCTGGGCCAGCATGGCGTCGGCCACCTTGAGGAAGCCGGCGATGTTCGCGCCGACCACGAGGTTGCCCTCGAAGCCGTACTCCTTGGCGGTGTCGGCGCAGTTGTGGTAGATGCCGCGCATGAGCTGCTCGAGCTTGCCGTCGACCTCCTCGAAGGTCCAGGACAGGTGCTCGGCGTTCTGGCTCATCTCCAGGCCGGAGACGAGCACGCCGCCGGCGTTCGCGGCCTTACCCGGGCAGAAGGCCACGCCGTGCTCGATGAAGTAGTTCGTGGCCTCGGTGGTGGTGGGCATGTTGGCGCCCTCGCCCACGGCCTTGACGCCGTTGGCGACGAGCTTCTCGGCGTCCTCGAGGAGCAGCGTGTTCTCGCGGGCGCAGGGCAGCGCGATGTCGCAGGGCAGCGACCAGACGCCGCGGCCGTCCTCGGCGTGCCAGGTGGCGTTGGGGCGGGACTCCACGTAGAGGGCGAGGCTCACACCCTGGTCGTGACCGGAGCGCTTCTTGTTGTAGATGTCCTCGAGCACCTGGTAGTCGATGCCCTCGGGATCCTCGACCCAGCCCTTGGTGTCGGAGGCTGCGATGGTCTTGCCGCCCAGCTGGGCCACCTTCTGGATGGCGTAGATGGCGACGTTGCCGGAGCCGTGGACCACGACGGTCTTGCCCTCGAAGGAGTCGCCCTGGCTCTTGAGCAGCTCGTCCACGTAGTACACGAGGCCGTAGCCGGTGGCCTCGGTGCGCGCGAGGGAGCCGCCGAAGGAAAGGCCCTTGCCGGTGAGCACGCCGGACCACTCGTCGCGGATGCGCTTGTACTGGCCGAAGAGGTAGCCGATCTCGCGGCCGCCCACGCCCAGGTCACCGGCGGGAACGTCGGTGTTGGGGCCGATGTGGCGGCAGAGCTCGGTCATGAAGGACTGGCAGAAGGCCATGATCTCGCGGTTGGACTTGCCCTTGGGGTCGAAGTCGGAACCGCCCTTGCCGCCGCCCATGGGAAGCGTGGTCAGCGAGTTCTTGAGGATCTGCTCGAAGCCGAGGAACTTGAGCATGCCGAGGGTGACGGTGGGGTTGAAGCGCAGGCCGCCCTTGTAGGGGCCGAGCGCGGAGTTGAACTCCACGCGGTAGCCGCGGTTCACCTGCACCTTGCCGGCGTCATCGACCCAGGGGACGCGGAACATGATGACGCGCTCCGGCTCGACCAGGCGCTCGAGCAGGCTGGCCTCCTCGTACGCCGGATCGGCGTCAACGGCCGGTGCGATGCTCGTGAGTACCTCGTCGGCGGCCTGAATGAACTCAGGCTGGTCGGCGTAGCGAGCCTTGAGCTCGTCGATCACCCTTTGCGTGTAACCCATGATGCCTCCAAATAAAAACGTCTCATCAGGTATATTCCTGAACCGTCATGCAGTATGGATTTGTTTTGTTACGGATGCGTTTCCAGGTTGCGGGAATGTTGCCGAATCGTAACGAACACGTTGCGCAGGCTCTGAAAAGAACAACAGGTCGAACGCTTTCATACCGTTCGACCTGCGCTATCTCCTGGAGCGGGCGACGGGAGTCGAACCCGCCTCATCAGCTTGGAAGGCTGAGGTTCTACCGATGAACTACGCCCGCGAATATGGTCGGGACGACAGGATTTGAACCTGCGACATCCTGCTCCCAAAGCAGGCGCGCTACCAAACTGCGCCACGTCCCGTTGTCCCAAATGCGCAGAGTATTATACGCGAGCATCGGCGCTGGGGCAACGTCTGATTCATCATCTGCCGCCACCCCAAGGTTTCCCGACCGCTTGAGAGGCTATCGCGTCACGAGCAGGATCTTCCGGGCATCGAAATGCATGCGCAGCACGTCGCCCTCGCGCGGCAGGTCCTCCTCCGCCGTGTCGACTTTGCTCAACCGCCACGTCAGGCGATTCGTCACACCGGGCAGAGGCGGGTCGAGCTGGATCACGCGCTCGAATCGGGAATCGCTCGTGCGGGCAACGGTGAGGTTGAAGCCATTGCGCCCGGAGGCGCCGTCGGGGCGCGGGCGCTCCACATGCATATAGCTCGCGCGCACGCCCAGGTAGCGCACGTCATCGGGCACGGGACGTCCCGTGTCGAAGGACATGCCCCAGTCGATCGCCTCGACCTCGGTCTCCCCCACCTTCCGCGCGCGGCTGGTGTTCTTGCACCCCGTGAGCCGCAGCCCGGCAAGCGATCGCGGGCGCTCCACCATGTCGGCGACCGTGCCCACCTCCTCGACGTGCCCGTTGTGCATGACGCAGATGCGCTGGCAGAGCCGGCAGGCCTCGTCGATGTCGTGACTCACGTAAAGCACGGTGCGCCCCACCACCGAGAAGAGGTCGAGCATGTTCTGCTCGAGGGCGTTCTTCAAGAAGGAATCAAGCGCGGAGAAGGGCTCATCGAACATGTAGATGGCCGGGCGCGCGGCGATCATGCGAGCGAGGGCCACGCGCTGCTGCTGACCACCGGACAACCGGGCCGGGTAGCGGTCTGCGTAATCGGCCATGCCGAAGATCTGGAGGTAGCGACGAGCGAGCTCGGCACGCTGGACCGCGGGGATCCCGACGTCCATGCCGGCGCAGACGTTATCGGCCACGCTCATGTTGGGAAAGAGCTGGTAATTCTGGAAGAGAAGCGCGGTCTTTCGCTGCTGGGGCGTCAGGTTCACCCCGGCTTTTGAATCGAAGAAGGTCACCCCGTCCACGACGATGCATCCCTCGTCCGGCGTCTCGACGCCCGCGATGCAGCGAAGCGTGCAGCTCTTGCCGCATCCCGAGGCACCGAGCAGCGCCACGCGCTCGTCCCCGGCCTCGAGCTTGATATCGAGGGTGAATCCGGGATAGTGCTTCTTGATATCGAGGCTGAGCGACATGGCTCACTCGCCCCCTTTCGCATCGGAACCGTTCGAGACATCGGAGCCGCCCAGCAGCTGACGGAGCGCTTCGCGGTCGATGCTCAAGGAGTCGCTGCCCGAAACATCCAGGCCGTCGGACACACCCGCGGCAACGCCCGCACCCCCGGCAGCGGCCATCTGCCGACGCTCGGCGCGCGTGAAGCCGCACCGGCGGTACTTCTGGGAGTGCGCGGTGTAGATGTTGATGAACAGGATCACGAGGAAGCTGAACAGGATCACGACGACGACCCAGAAGAGCGCCACCGCGGTATTGCCGCCCATCCACTCGAAGTAGATGGCGATGGGGATGGTCTGCGTGATGCCCGCGTAGTTGCCAGCGAAGAAGAGCGTGCAGCCGAACTCGCCCATGGCGCGCGCGAAGGCGAGCACCGTGCCCGCGGCGATGGACGGCCACCCGAGCGGCAGCATGAGTTTGCGGAAGATGCGCAGCTCAGACCAGCCGAGCGTGCGCGCTGCGTCGAGCATCTGCGGGTCCAGGCCCTCGAAGGCGCCGAGCGCGGTGCGGTACATGAGCGGGAAGCTCACCACGGCGGCCGAGATAATCGCGGCCGGCCAGGTGAACACCAGGCTGACACCGTGCGCGATGAGCCAGCGGCCGATACTGGTGGACTGACCGAAGAGCATCAGCAGCAGGAAGCCGCAGACCGTGGGAGGCAGCACCATGGGGATGGTGAACACGGAGTCCAGCAGGCCCTTCAGCCGCGAAGAGGTGCCCATGCAGCGCCACGCAGCAAGGAGGCCGAGCACGAAGGAGAACGCCAGCGCGATGGCGCTCGTCTTCACCGAGACCCAGAATGGACGGTAGTCGATGCCGCCGAAGAAGGCCTGGGCGCGGTCGGTGAAGGTCGGCGGCTCGGTGGTGGCGACCTCGCCGAACGAGACCAGCGCGGCGTCATCGCTCCAAAGCGCGCCGTTGCCGAGGTCGAGGCTCGTGGGATCGGCCGCGGCATTGCTCGCGGTCACGGTGGCGTACCAGTCCCCGTCCTCGCCCTGGACGCGGAATCGATACGTGTAGTCCCCCTGGGTCACCGATTCATCCGTGGTGAAGACCCAGGGGTCCGCCACATCAGAGAGCAGGGCACCGCCCATGGAGTGGGTCTCGTCCAGACCCTGCAGCATGGTCTTCAAGCTCCTCTGCGCCGAGGCGTCGTCCAGCTTGAACCCCGCCCGCGCGGCGGCGGACGCATCGACCCAGACGATCACGTTCTCCGGCGTGCGGACGACCACGAGCGTGGAGTCCTCCAGGAGCGGGAAGCGATACCCGTCGGGTTGGCCCTTCATGGCGCGCGCGGTGCCCTTCGCGTTCCGCTCGAAACCGTTCAAACCGAAATCCACGCCCTCGAGGAGCGCGGAATCCTCTTTGGCCTGGCGGCCGTCAGCGGTCTCGAACGTCACCGTTGCCGCGAGGGCGGACGTCGGGACCAAAGCTGCGGCGATCGCGAGGACGCAGGCAAGGAACGCGAGCAACGCGCCCGCGCGGGGAGTTCGAGATGACACGGCACCCATGGGTAACAATCCCTTCGCTTCCAGATAACGCAAAAGGCGCGGGAAGCCAGCTTCCGGCTCACCCGCGCCTCAATTCTACTGTCTACTATCGAGCGAAACGCTTACGCGGAGAGCTCGAAGCCGTACTTGGACCAGATCTTCTGCGCATCCTTGTTGGTCAGGCAGAAGTCGAGGAACTTATCGGCCTCATCGGCGTTCTGGGACGAAGCTGCCACGGCGCCCGGGTACACGATGGGCTTGTGGGAATCCTCGGGGCAGACGAACGCCTCGACGATGCCGTCGTAGCGAAAGATGTCGGAGCTGTACACGAAGCCCGCGGCGCAGTCGCCCGTGGAGACGTACTTGGCGGCAGTACCGACCTTGTCGGCGAGCGCGACCTTGTCGGCGATCTCGGGCGCGTACTCGCCGTCGTCGCCCTCGGTGCCGGTGTAGAGCCCCACGGAGGCAAGCGCCTGGTTGGCGTACTTGCCGGCAGGCACGGTCTTGGCATCGCCGATGGCGATCTTGCCGTCGATCGTGGCAACGTCGCCGATGGCGGTCACGGTGACATCGGAACCGTCGGCCTTCACGATCACGAGGTCGTTCGTGAACATGTCGGTACGGGTGGACTCGTCCACGAGCGAGGCGTCCACGGCGTCGTCCATGGTGCCCTTGGAAGCGGTGATGAGCGCGTCGACGGCGGCGCCGGCCTTCATCTGCTCAACGAGGTCGCCGGAAGCCTTGAACTGGGTGTCGGCGAAGGTGGTACCGGTCTGGTCGGTGTAGAGCTGCTGGACCTCGGGCAGGGCCTTCTCAAGCGAGTTGGCGGCAAAGATCTGGAGCTCCACGCCGGAAGCGGCGGCAGAACCGGCAGCGGAGCCCTTGTTGGCCGTGGAGCCGGCATCCTTGGCGGCGTTGTTGCTGCTGCAGCCGGCCAGCGCGACGGCGGCGGTGGTGCCAGCGGTGGCGATGAAGGTACGACGCGTTACGTTCATGAAGACTTCCTTCCCTGGAGCTTACGGGGCGGCCCTTCCCACCCCTATTCTTCGGTGAGTATTATATTCTCCCGAGAATATTTTTGAAGAGGGGATCCGAGCCGTAGAAACGTGGCGCCGATTTGAAAGCCGAAAGACCTACCCCAAGGTATGGATCATGAGCGCCAGCACGAGGGTGAGCAGACCGGAGACCGAGATCGCCAGACCGCTCATGGCGCCCTCGAGCTCTCCCATCTGCGCGGCGCGGACCGTGCCCACCGCATGACTGCTCGCACCGATGGCCACGCCCGCGGCGATGGGGCTCTTCACCCGGAAAAGGCGGGTCAGCGTGGGCGCGAGCATGGAGCCCATGATGCCCGAAACGATCACCGCGGCCACGGTCACGGACTGGACGCCACCGAGCGTGCTGGTGATGCCGATGGCGATGGGCGTGGTCACGGACTTGGCCACGGTGGAAATGGCGATGGAATCAGAGAGGCCCATGATCTCGCAGAGCCCCCAAGCCGAGACCATCGAGGTGATCGAACCGGCCAGGCATCCCGCGAGGATGGGGATGAAGTGCTTCTTGAGCACCGTTATCTGACGGAAGATGGAGTACGCGAGCACCGCCGTGGCCGGCCCCAGGAAGCTGGAGATGACCTTGGCCCCCTCCTGATAGGTGGCGAGCGGGATGTGAAAGACCACGAGGAAGATGATGATGAAGGCCACCGAGACCAGCAACGGATTCAAGAGCGGTGAGTGAACGCGCCGGTTGAGCGCGACGGCCACTTGGAAGGCCGCGATCGAGATGACGACGCCGAAGATGACGTGCAGGGCTTCCATGGCACTAGGCCTCCTTGGGGGACGAGGACGATTCGGTGGGCGAAGCCGAGACGGGCATGCCGTGACCGTGCTTCGCCATGACGTTCATGACCGTCGCCACGGTAAACGAGGTGACGAAGAAGACGAGGACGGTGGTGATAAGGCACACCGCCAGGAGCTTGGCGAGGTTGGGCGCGATGAGGTCGAAGCTCCCCATGATGGAGACGGCCGCCGGCACGAAGAAGACCGCCATGTGGTCGAGGAGGAAGTCGGCGGCCAGGCTGATGGACTCCATGCGGATGACGCCCGAGAGCAGGAACACGAGCAGGAGCACCATGGCGACGATGTTTCCCGGGATGCCGATGGGAACGAGCGCCGCGATCTTCTCACCCGTCAGGCACACGGCGTAGATGAGCAACAGCTGCATGCTGATGCGGAAGGCGCGCGCGGCGAAGCTGCGCGGGGCGGCGGGGGCATCGAAGCCCAGGAGGTGCGAGAACGCTTCGGGCACGCGCAGCGGAGAGGCGAGGGTGGGCACGCGCCGCTCGTCGGCCATGCTCGCCAGGTGCTCCAGGAGCTCGGCGCGCTCCTCCGCGCTGAGCGCGTGCCCCGGCTTCGCGGCGGCGCGGGCCTGCAGACGCTCGACCGCGGATTCGTCGTCGAGTTCGGCACGCTCGCGCTCTTCCTCACGGGCCGACAGGGCGCGCGCGATCGGGCGAAACTCGGAGCACTCCCGCCCAGCGGGGGCGGCGGACATGGCGGGTGCCGGTGCGGCGCCCTCCTCCAGGAGTCCGGTCTCCACGGAGACGGACGCGGTCCCCTCGTACGTGCGAGGAGCTGCAGCTTCGGCCGCCTGCTCGGCCTCCGCCTGCGCGGCGAGGTCCTCGGCGCTCATATAGCCGAGCTCCACCAGGATCCGCCGCACGTCGGCGTGGCGGAAGACGAGCTTCCCGTCGTGGACCACGCAGCGGATGCCGTGGGAGAGCAGCATGCCGGCGAGGGCGTGCATCTCCCGCTCATCTCCGAAGGAGACGGCGTCCCAGATAATCCCCTGGTTGAAGATGTCCGGATGCGCGCCGTCCAGGCGCGCGATCGCCTGATCGATGCTCATGCCGGCGCCGAAGCGCTCCTCGGCACCGGTGCCGAGCTCCTCTGCCAGATGGCGCCCGGCACGCTGCATCTCCGCGTCGCTCAGCCGAGAACCGCTCGCGGTACCCGAAGAACCCATATCACCCTTCTTGCCAAAAAGGCCCACGCTCTACTCCCCTTTCCTATCCGCACCGGGCGAACCCCTGCGGGCACAAAATCGCCCGCACAAAGCGGGCGCCACAACCATCTCGGATTGAACCGATTGCCATCTCCACTATAGAAAAGTCGCGCGGCCCGCCCCAGCGGAACCGCGCGATACATGGAGTTGAAACAATTTCACCCGAAGGGGAAACGTTCTCGTGCACTCAGTGCCCGCCGCCGGCAGCCATCTTCTTGGCATGCTCGAACTGGTCGGACACCGCCTCCCAGCTCTCGCGAGCCGCCTTGGTGGAGCCGGGGAAGTTGACCACGAGCGCGCGGCTGCGCTGCATGCTGACGGCACGGCTGAGCATGGCGCGGCGCGTCTTGCCCATGGAGTACGCGCGGATCGCCTCGGCGATGCCGGGAACGTCGCGGTCGCAGGTGTCGCGCGTGGCCTCGGGCGTCACGTCGCGCGGCGAGAGGCCGGTGCCGCCGCAGGTGATGACCACGTCCACGCCCTCATCGTCCACGGCCCTCACGATGGAGCCGGCGATGAAGGGGCGCTCGTCGGGCACCACCACATGGCTGACGACCTCCCAGCCCGCGGCGCGGATGAGTTCCTCGAGTGCGGCGCCGGCCTCGTCCTCGGCGAGACTGCGCGTGTCGCTGCACGTGATAATCGCGAACTTCATGATGAGATGCTCCTCCTACGAGTCTGACAACGGGGACCTGACCGGCACCACTATAGAACGGTGCCCTCGGGAATGTCGATGCGCACGACCTCCGCCATGCCGCCGGCAGGAATTCCCTCGAAGCCGTCAGCAACCTTGAGCAGGCAGTTGGCGCGCTGGAGCGTGCCCAGGAGCGCGGAGTTCTGGCTCGGTGCCTCGGTAACGACGAGCTCGCCCGCCGCATCGCGCTCGACGTGCGCACGATTGTAGAACCGGCGCGCCTGACGCTTCTTGATCTCGCGATCCACGCGCGCCATCTGAACGGGACGGTCGAAGGCGCTGAATCCGCGCATCTTGCGAATCGCGGGGCGCGCGAGCATCTCGAAGCCGACCACGGCAGCGGCCGGATTGCCGGAAAGCCCCAGGAACGGCTTGCCCGCGAGCAGGCCGAAGGTGATGGCCTTACCGGGTTTCATGGAAATGTGGTCGAAAAGCACCTGGCCCTCGCGCTCCACCAGGGCCGTCACGTAATCGTAGTCGCCCGCGGAAGCACCACCGCTCGTGACGACGAAGTCGCAGGTCTCAGCCGCTTTGAGCACGAGTTGCTCGATGGCTACAGGGTCATCTGGCGCGATACCGAAGAACTCCGGTTCAGCTCCAGCCGTCACGGTAGCGGCCATGAGCGCGGCGGAGTTGGCGTCGCGGATCTGTCCGCGCGCGGGCACCTGGTCGGGCGAGACGAGCTCGGTGCCGAGCGCGATGATGCCGACGCGCGGAGCCGCGTGCACGGTGACCTCGGACGCACCGGCAGACGCGAGCAGCCCGCAGCCGGCAGGGGTCACCACATCGCCGGCGCGGAGCACGGCCTCGCCGGCGTGGGCCTCGAGACCCGCCACGCGGATGTTCTCGCCCACCTTGGCGGGCGCGGAGAACCTGATGCGAGAGCCCTCGTTGCCATCCCCCTCGAGCACCTGCACGACCTCGTACTTCACCACGGCGTCGGCGCCCTCGGGAACGGGTGCGCCCGTCATGATGCGCACCGCATGGCCAGGCTCCACCCTATCGGAGAAGACGTGGCCGGCGGCCTCATGGCCCACCACGTCGAGCTCCACGGGAGCGCCCTCTGAGGCACCCGTCAGATCCGCGGCCACCACGGCGTATCCGTCCATGGCGCTGTTGGCGAACGGAGACAGGTCGATATCGGTTACCACGTCCTCGGCGAGCGGCAGGCCGGCGGCCTTCCAGACGGGAACGCGAACCCTCGGCATCTGCCCCACATGATCGAGCACGATGTCGCGCGCCTCCTCGACCAGAATCATGTTCTCCGCCATGGGCTTCCTCCCTTTCCGAAACACTATGCTCGGGTGAGTATAGTCTCATACACGACCTTCCGTAACGTTATCGCGAAACCTCAACGCCATAACGGGCAGAGGTTTTCTGCGGCAGCGAATCGCCGCGTATAATGGCGCGCGGACACAGGTCGAAGGGAACGGTGGAGCGGAATGGCTGTTGCACGAGAGAACGGGCGGAACCGAGCGATCATCCCCGACGCGGTGGCCGCGGCGCGGTCTTACCTCAAGACGAGCGAACGCCAGGTTGCCACCGACACCGTGCGCGACGTGCGGAACCTCGCACAGAGCACGCGGCTCCTCCTGCTCGTCGAACTCGTTTCGGTGCTCATGGGCATCGCCGCCTGGGCGTTCCTCCTCTCGCTCGACGTGGTCACAGATTTCCGGGAGGGCCATCGCCTGGTGTTCATCCTGCTGCCCGCCGTCGGCGTCGTCACCGCCTGGCTCTACCGGAACTATGGCCTCCAATCGCGCCGGGGCAACAACCTCGTCATCGACAGCGCGCTCTCCCCGCGCCTCATCCACGCCCGCATGGCCGTCCTCACGTTCCTGTGCTCCGTCGCCACCCACCTGACGGGCGGCTCCGCCGGTCGTGAGGGGGCGGCGGTGCAGATGGGCGGCACCATCGCGAGCAACGTGAGCCATGCCGCGCACCTGGGCGGGCACGACCACCACGACCTCATGCTCGGCGGCATCAGCTCCGCCTTCGGCGCCGTCTTCGGCACCCCGCTCGCCGGCGCCTTCTTCGGCATGGAGATGTGCTACGTGGGCAAGCTCGACTACAGCTCCGCCCTCTACTGCCTGGCCGCCTCGTTCACCGGCAACGCCGTGGCGCAGGCGCTCGGCACTCAACACGGGGGACACGCGATCGTCGCCGTCCCCGCGCTCTCCCCGGCAAGCATCGTGCTCACCGTAGCCGCCGCCGTAGCATTTGGCCTCACGGCGCGCTTGTTCGCCGCCTCCATCCGCGCCGTCAAGCGAATCTACGCCACGCGCATCACCAACTACCTGGTCGCCGCCCTCGTGGGCGCGCTCGTGGTCCTCGGCGCATACGCCGCCCTCAACGCCTGGCAATACGCCGGCCTCTCCGAATGGCTCGTCGGCGCCGGGTTCGAAGGCAAGACGACCCTCGCCGACCCGCTCCTGAAGCTCGTGCTCACCGCCCTCACGCTCGGCGCCGGCTTCCAGGGCGGCGAGGTCACCCCGCTCTTCGGTATCGGCGCGGCGCTCGGCGGGTGGTTCGGCCAGCTCGCGGGGATGGACCCGAGCTTCCTCGCGGCACTCGGCATGATCGGCGTCTTCGGCGCCGCCCTGAACGTCCCCATCACGACGATCCTCATGGGCCTCGACCTCTTCGGAGGAGACGCCGCAGTCTACTACGTCATCGTCGCGTTCGTGGCCTACCTCGTAGTCGGCCACAGCGGCGTCTACCCCGCGCAGCGCATCGTGAGCCCCAAGCGCCGCTCGCTCGCGGGCGACGCGGGCGAGACGGTGGAGGCGGCGCTCAAGGGCGAGTGATCGCAAGCTCTCCAGTGAGGAGCGCGGTCTCCGGCGGACGGAAGGGGCCGCTGTTCGGCCGAGCCGGTTCTCGCGAAACTGGAAAACCCCGCGCCGAAACCGCTGGTACGGGTAGAACGAAGATGTCAAAGAATCTTGATTCGTTAACGTTTCCGCTACCCGTACCAGCGGTTTCGGTGCGGGGTTTCCTCAGTTCGCTCGAAGGCGGGCTTGGCCGAACAGCGGCCCCTTCCGTCCGCCGGAGACCACAGCCACCAGGACGCCCATTGCAGGTACCATCAGAATGACCGAGTAACAAGGCAGACGATCAGACCGCTGGGGGACACATGCGCACCACGACCATAATGTATACGAGCCGTGACGGGCACTCGACCATCCGAGCGCTTATCTGGGAAGCCGACGAGACCGCGACGCAGCAGCACCGTGGCGTGGTCCAGATCGTGCACGGGATGTCCGAGAACGTGGAGCGCTATGCGGAGTTCGCCGAGCGCTTGGTGAAAGCGGGGTTCACCGTCTGCGCGAACGACCATGTGGGCCATGGCAAGAGCGCTCGCGATGAGAACGAGCTCGGGCACATGCCTCTGCATGGAGGCGAGGATGTGCTCGTGGAGGACGTCCATGCGCTCAGGACGGCGGTACTCGAGCGCGTTGGCGGCGGCTCGGCCGTGCCGTACGTGATCTTCGGTCACTCCATGGGGAGCTTCGTCACGCGCGTGTACCTTACGCGCTACGCGTTCGGCGTGAACGCCGCGGTGGTCTGCGGCACCGGCCAGCAGCCCGTCGCACTCACCTGCGCGGGCATCGCACTCACCTCGCTCATCGCCCGTGTACGCGGGGAGCGGCATCGAAGCGGGCTCGTGGACAGCATGGGGGCGGGCGGGTTCTCGCGCGCCATTCCGGACGCCCGGACTCCGGTGGATTGGATCTCGACGGACCGCGCCGTGGTGGATGAGTACCTTGCCGACCCCGCCTGCGGACAGCTCTTCACGGTGGGTGCGTACCATACGCTGTCCTCGCTCGCGCGTGATGCCCAACGCGCCAAGCTCACCGCGCGCATCCCCAAGGGGCTGCCGATGCTCTTCATCGCGGGTGACCAAGACCCGGTGGGTGACTTTGGCCGAGGGGTTGAGCGCGCGGCGGGCCAATACCTCCGCGTGGGGCTGGAAGATGTTGAGGTCAAGCTCTACCAGGGATATCGGCATGAGATCTTAAACGAGCCCTGCAAACAGCAGGTGTGCGAAGACGTGCTCGAGTGGCTGCAAGGGCACGGTCTCTAGGGAGCGGAGTATACCCGAGTGCGAATGCTACGACGCCTTGGGCGCGTTGCCGGAACGGTCGCGTTCGCTCTGCTCCACGCGCCATTGCTCCCAGCCGCGCCCCGCGGTGTGGTAGAACGCCCCGCGCTCGAGGCCCTCGGGCAGGTAGCGTTGCTCCACCCAGCCCTCCGGGTAGTCGTGGGGATACAGATAGGGGCCGTAGGCGTCGCTACCGGGGCGGTGCCGGTCACGTAGATGGTTGGGCACCTCGCGGGCGCCGCTCATCCTCACGTCGGCGAGCGCGGCGTCGATGGCGGACTCGGCGGCGTTGCTCTTAGGCGCGAGAGCCACGTAGATAGCCGCCTGAGCGAGGTTGATGCGGCACTCGGGATAGCCGATGACCTCAGCGGACTTGAACGCCGCCTCGGCCACGAGCAGTGCCTGGGGATCAGCGTTGCCCACGTCCTCGCTCGCCTGGATCATGATGCGCCGCGCGATGAACTTGGGGTCCTCGCCGGCGTCGATCATGCGAGCGAGCCAGTAGACGGCGGCGTCGGGATCGCTGCCGCGCATGGACTTGATGAACGCCGAGATGATGTCGTAGTGCATATCCCCGGACTTGTCATAGGTGAGCCCCCGACGCGGGTTTGCCACCTGGACGTCCTCGAGGGTGATAGCGCGCCGGCCGTCCTCCCCCGCCTCGCGTGAAACCGCGATCTGACTAGAGAGCTCGAGGGTGGTCAGCGCGGCGCGGGCATCTCCCGCCGCCAAAGAGCACACGGCGGACATCGTGTCCTCGTCCATCGAATAGGCGCCGGCAAGGCCCTGCGGAGCCTCGAGCGCGCGATGCAGCAGACGGCGGACGTCATCGTCGCCCAGATGCTCGAGCTCGACCACCCGGCTGCGGGAGAGCAGGGCGGAGTTGACCTCGAAGTACGGGTTCTCGGTGGTGGCGCCGATGAGAACCACCGTGCGGTTCTCCACGGCGTGCAGCAGGGCATCCTGCTGCGAGCGCGAGAACCGGTGGATCTCGTCCACGAAGAGGATGGTCCGGCGATCGAACTGCATGAGGCGGTGGCGCGCCTCCTCAATCTCGCGCCGCAGGTCCTTCACCGTGCCGGTGATGGCGGAGACCTCGACGAACTCGCTCCGGGTGTGCTCGGCAACGATATGCGCGAGCGTGGTCTTGCCCGTACCCGCCGGCCCGTAGAGAATCACGCTCGAGAGCACGTCGTGTTCGATCGCGGAGCGCAACCAAGACCCCGGCCCCACGGCCTTATCCTGGCCCACGTACTCGTCGAGGGTCGTGGGGCGCATGCGCACGGCAAGGGGCGCGTTCCGGAGCTCACGCTCGCGGTTCTGTTGCGAAAACAAGGTATCCATGTCACGTACTATAGCACATGTGTTCGTATCTTCACGGAACGGCTACCGCTCGTTGATATAGGTTCGGCGCGGAAAGTGGAGCTCCGGGAAGAGCGTGGTGGCAAGCTCGGTGAAGTAGCCGTCCGTCATGCTCGCGATGTAATCGACCACCGTCTGGTCAAGATCCCCCTCCCAATCGTAGATCTTGTCGTAGTAGGCGAGCTGGCGCTCGATGCGGCGGATATGATGGCGGAAGATGTAGCTGTTCTCGTCGCCGGCGCGCAGATCCCCCAGGAAATGCTCGTACATGAGGTTGAACGCGTACCTGAGCTCGTCCGCGTGCTCGCCCTCGACCCCGCCCGCCCGGTAGATCTTGTCGTAGTTCTCAGCCTTGGCACGGCGGATCTCGGCGAACATCTCCTCGCTCATCTCGATATGGTCCTTGCCGTAGCTGTGCTCGATGATATCGACCGAAGCGTGGCTGAGGATCCAGGAGTTGTAGCGCCCGCCAAGGCCGTCCTCGAAGGCGTCGTCGGTGAGGAGTCCCGCTTCGATGGCGTCTTGGCGATCGCGCCCCACGTAGGCGATGATGTCGGAGATGCGGACGACGCAGCCCTCGAGCGTCATGGGTCGCAGCCGACCGATCGCAAGGTCGCCCTGCTCGTAGCAATCCTCCACGATACGGTCGAACTCGGGGAAGTCCCGCAGTCCCGAGAGGTGGAAGACGCGCTGCTCGTACTCGCCGTTATGCGTGAGGGCTCCGTCGAGCGTCTGCAGGGTGATGTTTCGCCCATAGAGGGTGTCCATAACCCGCACCGAGTGCACGTTGTGGAAGAAGGAGCGGCCCGTGCGGGCATGGAAGATATCGTTCAAGCAGCGCTCGCCCGCGTGCCCGAAAGGCGTGTGCCCCAGATCGTGGCCGAGTCCGATCGCCTCGATGAGGTCGCCGTTGAGACCGAGCGCGTAACCGATATCGCGTGCGATACGAGCCACGAGCTGCACGTGGAGTCCGCGGCGCGAGAGGTCGTCGTTGCTGCGGAAGCTGAAGACCTGGGTCTTGCCGTTGTAGCGGTTGTACGCGGGCAGGTGCAGGATCTTCTCGGTGTCGCGCACGAAGGAGGGGCGCCAGAGGCTCGAGGCGTCCTGTTCGCGCGGCTCACGCCGAAGCGCTTGTGAGTCATCGGTGCGAAACGGATTCCTCCACCCCGCGGCACGATCTGCCTCCATACGGGCCAGGATCTCGGGGGAAAGGGTATCGGGCAAGTCGCTCAGGCGCGCTCTCAGCTTCTCGTTCATGCGGGTTCCTCTCATATGATCTTTCTTGCCGCCATCTTCGCACGCTGCGAGGACACAGCCTCCCGGCTATCCGGTCATGGTCTGTGAAGCGAAGGCGTACAGCCACCACGCGAGACCGACCGCCCAGAGAGGGACCACGAAGGGGATGAGCGGCAGGTTGCGACGGTGCGAAACCAGGCACCCCACACCGAGGAGCACGAGCCCGCCCGCAAAGGCGGCAAACCCGCGCACCGGATCGGCCAGCACGAGGGCGAAGAGGAGCTTGGCATCCCCCATGCCGATGCCCGCCTCGCGGCGCAGCCGGCGCCAGACGAGCTCGACCGCCACCAGCAGGGCGGTTACCGCAGCGGCGGCAACGAGGTTGCGAGCCAGATCGCCCCAGAGGGGGTCGGGGGCGGTCAGTCCCCAATGGAACCAATCGAGCAGGCGGAAGAGCGCGGGATGCAGGGCGACGAGCGCCGCAACGAGAACCAGGGCGATGGCGAGCGGGTTGGGCAGGCGCCGCTGCCGGACATCGATCACCGCGGCTACGACGAGAAGTGCCAGGAACGGCCATTCGGGGCCACCCAGGAAGACCGCAGTCACGAAGACCGCGGTCGCGCGGAGCATGGCTTCGATGAAGAAAACAAGCGCATCCATGCAGACCCTCCTCCCCTCTCGGCCGCGCCCAAGACAGGCAGCCGCGATTCGCTAGCGAATCGGGGCAGGCGCTGCCACGCCACGAGGCGCTTCCGGACGTCGATATCGCAGCGGTGGTACCACTCGAAGACCACGAAGGACGCGATGAGCAGCTGGGTGCTCCCCGGAAAGCGTGAGCCCGCCGCGCAGACGGCCGCGTTCAGTGCCTCGATATCCCCGCGCTGGAAGAAGTCATGCTCGATCACATCCTCGCGAACGGTGCACTCGAACTCGGAATCGGTCTTGTCCACACCGTCGAGCATCTGGTAGACGCGAACCAAGTTCCCCTGCACCTGGGCGCTGAGACCGTGCGAACCATCGAGCAGGTTGCTGCCGAAAGCCCCGTCCCCGCCGCTCGCATGTCCCGCGGGTGCATCGTCCATGGGAACCTCCCCGTCGCCATACTGGTCCTGGTTTGTGATGGTAGCACCCCAGTGGAAAGCGGAAGCGAATCCTTATGAAACCGCTCGTAGCGATCGAACTCCAATGCTCGGAGGAGGAGCCGGGGGCGTTTCTTCTTTACCCGGGGTACCGTGAGCTGTTCACCGAGGCAGGAGCTGAGCTGCTGGAAGTGCCGCCCGTGCTGGGGGCGGACGAGCTGCGCCGCCCCACACGACCCGCTAGTCGACGACGAACGTCGCCAGGTTGTAGCGGCTCGTGGTGTAGTCGATGATGTTCGACGTGCCAACGCGCGTGAACACGCCCCCGAACCTCCCGTTGAAGAGATACAGGCCGATCATGGCGTTCACCTCGAACGCGGGCGTATCGTCGGAGCCTTCCGAATCAACGCTCGGGGTGCCGGGCATGAAGGGCATGGAGGGCTGCGGCACGTACTCCTGCACGATGCCATGGACGCCCGCGAGCTCGGCGAGCGTCTCGGCCCAGGAATCATCGGTCGCGTCCAGACCGGCGACGACGCCCTTGCCGGCGTAGCCGTCGGCCGGCTTGGCGATCCAGCGCGAGCGATTGCGGAACCGCGAGAGGTCGGTCTTCTCATCCAGCACCACGGTCTCGGGCACATGGGCGCGCACGAAGACGAGCTCCTCCGGTGTGAGGAACGTCTCGGCAAGCGGGCTATGGAAGACGGCGAAGGCGGTCTTGGTCGCGGCGGGCCAGGTCCGGAAGGCGCCCACGATGGGCACGCGGCCCTCCTCGGCGCAGGCAGCGAGGGCATCGGCGCCCGGGCACGGCTTGTCCGCGAGCTCGCCCGTCACCACGCGGTGGAACACGGCGTCAATCGGGCCCTGCGCATCCGAGAGCACGCCGTCCCGATACGAGAGGTCGCGGACGTCCGTGAAACGCAGGCGCGCACCGCGAGCCTCGAAGGCGTTCGCGAGCTCTTGGATCTCGGCCAGATAGACGCTCTCGGCGTAGTCCACCGCCGCGATGCGCAGGCCGTCGCGAAGAACGTCATCTCCCAAGGCCTCGCGCGCGCACGAGATGACAGCGTCGGCGCACTGTCCGTAGAGGTCGTAAGCAGCAAGGGCGTGCGACTCGGCAAAGACCCGATAGGTCGCCGTGCCCTGGAGCGCGCGGCCCACCTCGGTCGTCAGCATCATGCCGGCGGAGCCATCGGTATTCAGCTCGCAGAACTTGTACGCACCGGTTCGCTCGTCGAGAAAGACGTCCACGCGGGCGATCGGGATGAGCGCTCGGTACGGAACGGGCGCGAGCGAGAGGCGCTCGATGAGCGGCGAGAAGCCGAAGGCCCGGCGCACCGCAGGGTCCGTCCGATAGGCACGGGTGAGCTTGTCCATGATGGCGCCCATGGTCTCAGCCATATGAGCCAGGCGCTCGGCATCGCGCCGGCTGAAGAGCTTGGGCACGAAGCCCCAGGGGACCGTCTCGCCGCCGTGGTACTTGGCGGGAGAGGCGTCGAGGTATGCCTGCGCCGCCGCACGGGAGGCATGGTCGCCTTCACGTTCCTGGGCGAGTTGCAGGTACGCGCGCTCGAGGGCGAGCCCGTCGAAAGGAGCGCGCTCCGCCGCCTCGTCATCACGCGGGGCATCCAGAGCGGTACCGGGCATATCCATGGTCTCCTCGCAATCCCAATCGGCGCGGGAACCTGTCCGCGCGTGAACCATGCTCGGCCATTGTATACCCCGCACCACGCGAACCTTCACAGTCCATGGCCTATAATGCCACGGGAACAACCACGTTTGGGAGGGCCCATGCCTCAGAACATACCGAGCGACGTCCAGAGCGCAAGTGCCGGGACGACCTGTCAGACCACCGCTTCCAATTTCGCCTACATCGTCACCGGAACGGTGCTCGGCGTGATCGTGGCACTCTGCTTCGCCGCCATCATGCTGTTCTACTCGGTCATGGCGAGCGGGCTCTACCGGTACGATTCAGCTCGGTACATGGGAACCGGCCCGAGCGACCCGGGCTACGGGTACCTGGATGACGGGACCGGCGACGACCAGAACGGCTGGCAAGGCCAACAGGGAGACTCCGTGGACGAGAGCCTGCTGAGCAACGCGCAGAACGTCTAGGACCCCGGTACCGAAACCCGAAGCGGGGACCGAAGACTACTTCGCGCCCTCCATCACCTGATCGAGCGTCACGCTGATGTCGTGCGGGGTGGGTACCCAGTCCACCTTGAGGAAGAGCGCGCTCACCGTGAGCGGAATATAGGTGAACATGAAGAGCGGGTAGGTGAAGAGGTTCGTGACCACCCGCCACCGCGGACGGCAATGGATGTGCTTGCGCTCGATCACCGTGGTGAGCAACGCCATCATGAAGCCCGTGACGTACATGAGGCCGAACGTGATGAGAATGCTCCGCAGGCACGCCTGCATCTCGGCGTCGGTGGCGAGAAATCCGTGGGAGAGGCCGCCGACCACCAGGAACGTCCCGTTGGAGAGCAGCGTGATGAGCGTGAGCAGCGTGGCGGGCGCGATGACCATGAGCAGGTCGTAGGCCGCGAAGGAGCGTCGCTTCGCGATGGCTTGGCCAAGCTGACCGCCATAGGTGAAGAACACCTGGTAGAAACCCTTGACCCAGCGACGGCGTTGCTTGATGGAGGCGGAGAGGGTCAGTGGCTGCTCATCGAAGAACTCAGCCGGCGCGTAGCCGATCTGAATGCCATGGACGGCGCAGAAGGTCGAGAACTGGATATCCTCGGTGAGCGTGTGGAAGTCCCAGCCGTGCATGGCCTCCACGATCTTGGAGGAGACCAGGTAGCCCGAACCGGAGACGGCGCAGGAGGTGCCGCAGAGCATGCGCGCGTTGTTGAGGAAGCGGGCCTCGCGGAGAAACCAGATGGAGTAGGCAGCGCTAATCCACGAGCTTCCGAAGTTCTTGGAGTTGCGATAGCTCGTGAGCGCGAGATATCCCTGGTCGAAGGCATCGTTCATGATGGTCACGTAATCAGGCGCCAGCAGGTTGTCGGCATCGAAGATGATGAACGCCTCGTGTTTGCCCGGATACTCGTTGAGGATGCGGTCGAAGCCGAAATCCATCACCCAGCTCTTCCCCTTGCGCGCCAAGTCGTTGCGCTCATAGACGATGGCTCCGGCCTCGCGGGCACGCGCCGCCGTCTCATCCGTGCAGGCATCTGCGACGACGAAGATATCGATGAGTTCGGAAGGATAGTCCTGTGCCTTGATGGACTGCACCAGGTTGGCGATCACGGCTTCCTCGTTGTGCGCCGCGATGAAGAACGCGTACGTGTGCTGCTTCTTTGCCTTGGGGATCTTCACCTCGTTGCGCACGTAGCCAATGATAAAGAAGATGAACTGGTAGAAGAAGCACACCGCAAAGAGCACGGCGACGACGAAGTTGAAGATCTCGATGGGTGCCACGGATCGGTTCTCCCCTGTTGCAGGAATGAGACAAGCGGAGAGTGTAGCGCATGCTGATGAAGCCGCTGTGAAAGCCCCTCGGACTGAAACACCGCACAATCGAACGAGTAAGACGCAAAAGTGGTTTCAGTCGTCCGGTTGCGCGGTATACGCGGCACGCCTCGCTAGAACAGCTGCGGAACGATCTCCTCACCGGCAGGGGTAAGCCTCTCGGACCGGTCTTCCAGCTCTTCGAGCGCCGCGGCGAGGTCCCAGGGAAGCGTGTCGGCCAGCTCGAGGTGCTCGCCCGTCACGGGGTGGTCGAACGCCACGTGCCAGGAGTGCAGGAACTGGCGGTCGAGCCCGAGATTAGCGCGGTCGCCGGGCTTGCCGCGGCCGTACAGCGGGTCCCCCACGAGCGGGTGCGCGATATGCCGCATGTGCACGCGGATCTGGTGCGTGCGCCCGGTGTAGAGATGGCATTCAACGAGCGCGTAGCCCTCGTCGCCGCGTGCCGGCGCGAAGCGCTCGAGCACACGGAAGGTGGTGATCGCCTGCCGTGCGAACGGATCGTCGGAAACCGCCATCTTCTGGCGGTCCCGCGTACTCCGCGCGATGCCCGTCGTGATGGTGCCCGCATCGAGTGCGATACCGCCGTGCACGAGCGCGATGTAGCGACGGTCGAGGGTGCGTGTGCGAATAAGGTTCTGTAGGTCGCGCTGGGTGTCGTCATCCTTGGCAGCGAGCATGAGACCCGAGGTGTCGCGGTCAAGGCGATGCACGATCCCGGGACGGTCCTCCCCTTGCACGGTTCCCAGATGCTCGATGCCGCAGTGATAGACGAGCGCGTTGGCGAGCGTGCCCGAATCATGCCCGTGGGCGGGATGGCACACGAGCCCGCGCTGCTTGGAGAGAACGATCAGATAATCGTCCTCATAGCGGATATCGAGGGGTATCGCCTGGGGGATAACCTCGCCCGCGGCTTCGTCCTGCTCGGGCAGGTCGAGCGCCACGCGATCTCCCGCACGGACCGCGTACTTCTTCGAGAAGCAGGTCTCGCCGTTAACGGCGACGTTCCCCGCCTCGATGAGGTGCGCGCAGGCGGAACGGCTGGGAGCCGAGGCCTGGGTGCCGAGGAACGCGTCGAGCCGCGTTCCCTCATCGGCGGCGTCAACGAGTATGTGCAAATCGGCCATCAGCGCCTCCCATCCCTTCGGAGAACAGCCGTCCCCTCTGAAGTGCGAACGAACCTACCGGTCGTTCTTCTCGCGCCACCGACGGGAGCGCTCCCCGCGTTTCCGCGCTTTGCGGGCGGCCCGCACGTCATCGCGCGCGTTCAGCTCCGCCGTGGCGTCTACCTCACGAGCCGCCGGAGAGAAGAACAGATACCCCAGAAAGGCGAGGACGACACCGACCGTGATGCCGATATCGGCGACGTTGAACACCGGGAAGTCGATGAACTCCGTTGCGAAGAAGTCGACCACGAACCCGTAGGCAAGACGGTCGATCGCGTTACCGATCGCACCGCCGCAGACCATGCCGAGACCCACGACCTCGAGCTTCGCCGTCGACGGGGCGCGCCAGAGATACACGATCGAAGCAGCTACCACGAGCACCGCAAAGGCCACGAACACGAGCCCATGCCCCTCGCCGAGCGAGAACGCGGCCCCGGTGTTGGCGACGAACTGCAGCCGCAGCACGCCGGGGATGAACGGCACGGGTCCGTCGACCATGATGGTCGCGCGGACGATCGCCTTGGTAATGCGGTCGAGCACGAAAAACGCGGCCGCCAGTCCGCTCGCGCAGGCAAGGCGCCATGCGAGCGGCGGGCGGCGCGCGTCGTGCCGCTGAGTCTCGGTCATCGAAATCCTTCCGAATCGATCGAACAGGGGCGCGGGATGTGCAATCGACCCCATCCCCACTGCACGCCGGGCACAGAGGTGCAGACTTCCCCGTCTCCATCGCACATCGAGGTGCAGACTCCCCCGTCCCCGGTGCACATGTTAGGAGACGAGGTGGCAGGCGGCAAGGTGGCCGGGCGCGATTTCGCGCAGAGCGGGCTCCTCCGTGCGGCAGCGCTCCGTGGCGCGCGGGCAGCGACCCGCGAAGCGGCATCCGCGCGGCAGGTCGATGGGGCTCGCAACCTCGCCCGTGAGCTTGGTCCCGCCCGCGACGCGGGCGCGCTCGGCAGCCGGGTCGGGGATGGGAACGCTCGCGAGCAGCGCCTGGGTGTAGGGGTGCGCCGCGTGCTCGTAGAGCTCCTCGGTCGCGGCGCTCTCGACGACGACGCCCAGGTACATGACGATGACGCGGTCCGAGATATAGCGCAGCATCGACAGGTCGTGAGAGATGAACAGCATCGAGAGCTCGCGCTCGTCGCGCAGGTCCTCGAGCAGGTTCACGATCTGGGCCTGGATGGAGACGTCGAGCGCGCTGATGGGCTCGTCGAGCACCAGCAGGCTCGGGTCGACCGCCATGGCGCGCGCGATCCCCACGCGCTGGCGCTGCCCGCCCGAGAACTCGTGGGGGAAGCGCCCTGCCTGCTCCTCGGTGAGGCCCACCATGCGCAGGTAGCGGTAGATGAGCTCCGTGCGCTCGGCGCGGCCCTTCGCCAGCCCGTGCACGTCGATGCCCTCGGCGACGATGTCGGCGACCGTCATGCGTGGGTCGAGGCTCGCGTACGGGTCCTGGAAGACCATCTGCGCATCCTTGCGAAACGCCATGAGGTCCGCGCCACGCAAGCCCGCGATGTCCTCCCCCTTGAACCGCACGACGCCGTCGGTGAGCTGGGTGAGCCCCAGGACGCAGCGGGCGCAGGTCGACTTGCCGCAGCCCGACTCGCCGGCCAGGCCCACGCTCTCGCCACGGTAGATCTCGAACGACACGCCGTCGACGGCCTTGAGCACCTGGTGGGCACCGACGTCGTAGTGCTTGCGGATGTCCTCCGCAACGAGCAGCGGCTCCGCGCCCACGGGCCCGGCTCCCTCACGCGTTGTCGCCATCGCCATGCACCTCGCCTTCCTGTATGGTCGCGGCCTCCTGGGGCGCGCGGGGGTCGTGCAGCCAGCACGCCGCCTCGTGCCCGTCGCCGAAGTCGGTCCACGCCGGGCGGTAGGCCGCGCACACCGGCATCGCGTGCGCGCACCGCGCCGCGAACGGGCAGCCCTTCGGCGGGTTAATGAGGTCGGGCGGCGCGCCGGGAATCGAGCGCAGCCGGCCGCCCGACGCGCTGCCCATCTCGGGCATGGCGGCCAGCAGGGCCGCGGTGTAGGGATGGCGCGGCCGCTCGAACACGTCGGCGGTACGCCCGCGCTCGACCACGAGCCCCGCGTACATCACGGCGATGTCCTGAGCGATGTCGGCGACGACGCCCATGTCGTGCGTGATCATGATGACGGCGGTGCCGCGCTCGTCGCGGATGCGGCGGATCATCTCGAGAATCTGGTCCTGGATCGAAACATCGAGCGCCGTGGTCGGCTCGTCGCATACGAGTAGCCGCGGCTCGCACGCGATCGCCGAAGCGATCATCGCGCGCTGGCGCATGCCGCCCGAGAGCTCGTGCGGGAACTGGCGGGCGCGCTTCTCGGGCTCGGGAATCCCGACCTCGCGCAGGAGCTCGATGGCGCGGGCGAGCGCCTCCTTCTTCGAGACCTTCTCATGCACCCAGATGGGCTCCGCGATCTGCTTGCCCACGCGCATGGTCGGGTCGAGCGCGGAGAGCGCCTCCTGGAACACGATGGCGGCATCGGAGCCGTGGTAGCGCTGCCAACGCTTGGCATCGAAGCCGGAAGTGTCCTCGCCGTCGAAGAGGATGCGGCTCCCCGCCTCGATCTGGCCGGGCTCCTTCACGAGACCCATGACGGCCTTGGCCGTGACGGACTTGCCGCAGCCCGACTCACCCACGATGGCGAGCGACCCGCCGGCCGCGAGCGAGAAGGACGCCCCGCGCACGGCGTGGACCACACCGGCGTAGGTGGAAAAGTCGACGCGCAGGTCCTCGACCTCAAGGAGCGGCTGCGCGGAAGCCCGATCCGGGGCCGCCGCCCAACGCTGCTGCGCGGACGCCCGGGTCGCGTCGACCGCCGGCTGCCGATGCCCCGCTGCCGCCCGCTCGGACGCGTTTGCGATATCTGCCATGCCCTACCTCCTCATCCGCGGGTCGAGCGCGTCGCGCAGGCCGTCGCCGAACAGGTTGAAGGCGAGCACGATCAGGCACAGGACGAGCGACGGGTAGAAGAGCTCGAAGGGATAGAGCTCCATCACCGCCTGCGCGTCGGAAATGAGGGTTCCGAGCGAGATCGCCGGTGTCTTGAGCCCGAGGCCCAAGAAGGACAGCGACGCCTCGGAGAAGATGTAGCTCGGGATGCTCATGAACAGGTCGAGCAGCAGGATCGAGAGCGTATTGGGGATGAGGTGGCGGACGATGATCTTGAGCGGCCGCATTCCCAGGCAGCGCGCCGCGGCCACGTAGTCCGTCTCGCGCAGCTGCTTAATGATGCCGCGCATCTCGCGCGCCGTGCCGACCCAGCTCGTGATGCACATGGCCACGAGCAGCGCCCACATGGAGTTGCCGAGCACCATCATCACGAGCAGCATCACGAGCAGGCCCGGGATGGAGTTGACGACCTCGATGATGCGCATCATGACCTCGTCGACAACGCCGCCGAAGTACGCCATGACTCCACCGTACAGCGACCCCACGATCATCTGGATGGCCGAGCAGGCGATGGCGACGATGAGCGACACGCGCGCTCCCACCCAGATGCGGCTGAACAGGTCGCGGCCGAGCGCGTCGGCGCCGAACCAGAACTGCGCGTCGGGCTCGGCGTTGATGTAGGCGGTGTTCTTGCTCATGTAGTCGAGCCCGCGGATGTTCGGGCCGATGACGACCATGACGGCGAAGAAGCCGAGCACGACGAGGGAAGCCATGGCGACGGGGTTCTTCCGGAAGCGCCGCCACGCGTCGCTCCAGTACGAGACGACGGGGCGCAGCCCCTCGGTGGACGACCCGGACTCGAAGCCCACCACACGGAACATCTCAGCGGGGATGACCTGGGGCGTCGGGTTGACCACGGCTTGCGCAGCGCGCGACGCAGCGGCGGCGGCCTTCTTGCCAAACGATCTCATGGCACGCACCCCCCTATTCCGACGCGCTGCCGGTGGCAAGCCGGATGCGCGGGTCGACGATGTGGTACAGGATGTCGGTGACGAAGATCGTCACGATGTAGAGGGCCGCGATGATGACCGTGAAGCCCATGACCATGGTGACGTCGCGGTCGCTCACGGCCTGGACGTAGTACTGCCCCACGCCGGGGATCGAGAAGATCGACTCGATGAAGAACGACCCCGTGAGGCACATGGCGACGGTCATGGGCAGCTGCGTGACCACCGGGATGGCGGCGTTGCGCAGCATGTGGCGCACGACCACCTGGCGCGACGAGAGCCCGCGCGCCTCGGCGGCGAGCACGTAGTCCTGCCCGGTCACGTCCGCCAGCGACGCCTTGGCCAGGCGCGCGTAGCTCGCGATGTAGGCGAACGAGCCCGCGAGCGTGGGCAGCACGCTGTACGAAAGGTCGCCCGCGTCCCACCCGATGACGGGGAACAGCCCGAGGTTGCCCGCGAAGACTTGCTGTATGAGCAGGGCGAAAACCATGGTCGGCACGCTCACCAGCAAGATCGAGACCGTGATGGTGAGGTAGTCGATCCAGGTGCCGTGTCTGAGCTGCGCGATCACGCCCAGAATGAGTCCCACCCCCACGCCGACGATGACCTGCTGGATCCCCAGCTGAGCCGAGACCGGGCCCTTTTCAGCGAGGACCTTGGGGATGGTCTGCCCCTGATGGACGATCGACTCGCCGAAGTCGCCGTGCAGGATCCCGTTCATGGTGATGAGATAGCGCTCGAAGACCGGCTTGTCGAGGCCGTAGCGCTCATAGATGCGCGCGGCGACGTCCTCGGGCAAGCGCGCCGTGCGCTCGGTGAGCGCGTCGCCGGGCACGGCGGCGAGCAGGAAGAACGTCATCGACGCGACCACGAACAGCGTGGCGAGCATCATGATGAAGCGCTTGATGGCGTATGTGATCAAGACATCCCCCTCTCCGGGCAGCCGGCGGCAGCGCGCAACCGGCCGCATGCGTCCCTACAATGCAGGATATGGGCACGTCACGGCCCCGCGCGCGGGGCGGGAGCCGAAAACAGCGAACCCTGCCATTGTCGTACAGAGCCCGGCCCTCCCAGGCGGAAGGACCGGGCCTGTGCGAAACCGCAGATTTTCCTCGGTGCTACTTGCCCGAGATGAAGGTGCGGCTCACCTCGAAGTCGGTGCCGAACTGCGGCAGCGACAGGTCCTTCACGTAGGTCTGGTTGAAGACGTACTTCACACCGTACACGAGCGGCGCCATGCCGGCGTGGTCGGCGACGAGGTTCTTCTCCATGCGCTGATAGGTCTGCAGGCGCTCATCCTCATCGGACATGGTCTGGAGCGAGTCGTAATCCTTGTCGAAGTCGGCGTTGGAGTAGCCGCCCATGAACTTGGCGTAACCCGAGGTGGTGAACCAGCAGTCCATGAAGGTGACGGGGTCGGAGAAGTCGCCCATCCAGCCCATGACGTAGAAGTCGTAGTTGTTCGCGTTGCGCTCGGAGACGAATGAGGCGCTCTCGGACTGCGAGTTGATATTCACCTTCACACCAAGGACGTTCTCGAACTCCTGTTGGAACCACTCGAGCCGGTTCTTGTCCTGGGTGCTGGTCACCTGGCCGAGGATGGTGAAGGTCACGGCCTTGGGGTCATCGGAGCCCGTGACCTCCTTCAGGCCCTCCTTGAAGAGCGCGACGACGGCCTTCTTGTCCTTGTACTTCTTCTCGACGGCCTTGAGCGGCTCGTCGGTCACGTCGCGGAAGACCTTGTCGCCCGACTTGATGCCGTCGGGCACGAGGCCGTACGCCGGCTTGTAGAGGCCGCTGAAAATCGCCTTGTTGAAGTCGTCGCGGTCGATGGCGAGGGAGAGCGCCAGGCGCACCTTCTCGTTATTCATGAGACCGGAGGGGCCACCCGTGTGCATGTTGAAGGACAGGTAGTCGACGAGCACGTCGGGACGCTCCACGCCCACGAGCTTGCCCGCGTCGGCCTCCTTCTGCCACTTCGTGGTGTACTCAGTGGTCGCCTTCACCGCGTCGAGCTGCTTGGAGGAGAGAAGCTGCGACTTCGTGGCCTCCTCGGCGACGACCGTGTAGGTCACCTTGGTGAGCTTGACGTTCTTGGCGTCCCAGTACTTGTCGTTCGGCTTGAGGGTGAGCGAGTTGTCGAGCACGCGGTCCGAGATCACGAACGGGCCGTTGTACACCTGCTTGGTGTAGTCGTTGGCCATGTCCTTGCCGTACTTGTCGACGAGGTCCTTGCGCACCGGGAAGAAGCACACATTGGCGAGCTTCGCGGTGAAGAACGGGATGGGCGCGACGATCTTGTACTCGAGCGTGTAGTCATCCACGGCCTTGACGGCGACGGCGTCGGCCGAGCCCTTGCCGTCCATGTAGTCCTGGGCGCCGACGATGTCGGCGGCCATGTAGGAGTACGAGAAGCCGTTGTCGGGGTTCACGAGGCGCAGCAGCGAGTCGACGTAGTCCTGGGCCACGACCGGCTGGCCGTCGGACCAGCTGTTCTTGCGCAGATGGAAGGTGTAGGTGAGCTTGTCGTCCGAGACGTCGTAGCTCTCGCACCCGGCGTTCTGCACGTCGTCTTTGCCGTCCTTGGTGAAGGTGCGGAAGAGCCCCTCCTGCACCTGGGAGAGCACGAGGAACTCGTTGGAGTTGCGGATGTCGTTCACGTCGAGCGTCTGCAGGTCGGTGTAATCGAGGTTGAGCTCCTGCTTGGAGTCGAGCTTCGCGTTCGCGTCGGACGCGGAGCCGGAGGCAACCTGCTTGCTCCCACCGCACCCGGAGAGGGCGAGGGCGGACAGGGCGCCCACCGAGAGGGCACCCGAGATGAAGGCGCGACGCGAGACACAGCCGCGCTCGTTGTAGATGGCCATGGCAAACCCCTTTCTAGCTTCAAATGTCCGATGCCACGGCAAAGGCGCGGCGTCGCGGTGATCCCCCGACAGCGATCAGGGATTCCCTACGTGAGAGATATATACTACTAATCTGGTAGGTATAACGGGAAATGCCGGCGGCAAAGAAATCTTCAGGAAGTCTTCACCGCCGGCATCCCCTGTGACGAAGCGGTCGGGCCGCTTTGTCACCACGCAAAGCGGTCCGTCCGATGGCAAAACGACCGGACCGCTTTGTCACCTTTCTAGCGGCCGAGCGCCTCGCGGCAACGCGGGCAGAGGCCGCCGATGACTCCGGTGCGGTAGTTCCAGCAGCGCTCGCACTTCTCGCCGTGCGCCGGCTCCACCGTCATGGAGAGCTCGTCGCCCTCCGCAAGCTCCACCTCGGAGACGATGTAGAACTCGGCGAGGTCCACCGCCTTGTCGCCGGTGAGCTGCGCGTACATCTCGGCAGGCACCGTGGCGACCACGCGAGCGGCCTGGCTCTTGGTGAACTCGGACTCCTCCAGCGCCTTCTTCACCGCGGAGCGGAGCTCGAGCGCAGCATCCATGACGCCGCGGAAGCTCTCGGCGGCCTCAAGGCTCATCGGGGCTTGGTACCAATCGAGCAGCGCCGCGTACTTCTGGTCGTCGACCAGGCTCGCCGGGGCGAATGCCATGACCTCGTCCGTTGTGTAGGCGAGCATCGGCTGCAGGTCGCGCAGCAGCATCGAGAGCAGCTCTGCCACGACGGTCTGGGCGCTGCGACGCTCGTGCGCATCCGGCTTCTCGCAGTACAGACGGTCCTTCAGCGCGTCGAGGTAGACATTGGAGAGCTCGGTCACCACGAAGTCGTAGAGCGCGCGGTAGGCGCGGGAGAACTCGTAGACGGAATAGGCATCGTCCACCTCGGCCTGCACCTGCGTCAAGCGGGCGAGCATGAGACGGTCGAGCGGCAACAAGTCGTCGAACGCCACGCCGTCGCGCTCGCGGTCGTAGTCCTCATCGAGGACGGACAACAGGAAGCGCAGGGTGTTGCGGAAGCGGCGGTAGGCGTCGGACGTACGGGCCAGGATCTCGTGGTCGCAGGCGACGTCCACCGAGGAATCCACCGAGGCGACCCACAGGCGGATGATGTCGGCGCCCATCTCGTCGCAGATCTTGTTGGGATCGATCACGTTACCGAGCGACTTGGACATCTTACGGCCCTGGCCGTCGAGCGTGAAGCCCTGGGAGACCACGGCCTTGTACGGGGCGATGTCGTTCGCGCCCACGGAGGTGAGCAGCGAGCTCTGGAACCAACCGCGGTGCTGGTCGGAACCCTCGAGGTACATGTCGGCCGGATAGGTGAGCTCGGGACGGTACTCGCAGACGGCCTTCCAGGACACGCCGGAGTCCCACCACACGTCGAGGATGTCTCGATCGGCCTTGAGGTTATGACCGCCGCACCTGGGGCACACGCAGGCCTCCCCCAGGTACTCCTCGGGCTTGCGGGTGAACCAGGCGTCGGAACCCTCCTTGTGGAAGAGCTTGATCACGGCGTCGAGCGTGTCGTCGTTCATGACCTTCTCGCCGCAGTCCTGGCAGGTATAGCTCGGGATGGGCACGCCCCAGTTGCGCTGACGGGAGATGCACCAGTCCGGGCGCTGCTCAACCATGGCGCCGATGCGGTTCACCGAGCGGGCCGGGTAGAACTTCACGTGGTTGCGCACCTGG
The DNA here is from genome assembly GCF_902501965.1 of Collinsella sp. AK_207A. Lineage (GTDB taxonomy): Bacteria > Actinomycetota > Coriobacteriia > Coriobacteriales > Coriobacteriaceae > Collinsella. The sequence goes on from NZ_CABWID010000001.1 coordinate 58,302, forward strand.
TCCACGGCCTCCTTGCGAAGACCGGTCTTGTCCATGGAGACGAACCACTGGTCGGTGGCGCGGAAGAGCACCGGCTGCTTGCAGCGCCAGCAGTGCGGGTAGCTGTGCGTGATCTTGACCTCGGCCACGAGCGTGCCCCGCTCGCGCAGGAAGTCGATGATCTTGGGGTTGGCCTCATCGGTATCCATGCCGGAGAACGGACCGCCGGTGCCGAAGCCCTCGCCCTTGTAGAAGCGACCGTCGTCGTCAACGGGCATGCAGATGTCCATGCCCTCCTTCATGCAGACGTAGTAGTCGTCGACACCGTGGCCGGGCGAGTTGTGGACGATACCGGTACCTTCATCGGTGCCCACGTAGTCGGCCAGCAGCGCCACACCGTAGGGCTCGTCGAAGACGGGCTGGTGGTAGTGCAGGTGGTCGAAGACCTCCGCAGGCGCCTCGTAGGGCTTGCCGTCCACCATGACCGGGGTGTACTCCCAGCCGGCGACCTCGCAGACCTTCTCTGCTAGGTCCTTCAGCATGATCTCGGCGCGGCCCTCGTGCTCAACGGCAACGTAGGTGGCCTCGGGCTTCAGGGACACTGCCTGGTCGGACGGGATCGTCCAGGGCGTGGTGGTCCAGATGATGAAGTCCACGGGGCCCGCGTAGTCCTCGAGGCCCGCCGGGCGCTCGCCCTCTACCAGCTCGAAGCGCACGTAGATGGACGGCGAAGTCTCGTCGCCGTACTCGATCTCGGCCTCGGCCAGGGCGGTGTGGCAGTGCTTGCACCAGTGCACGGGCTTGTGGCCGCGGTACACCATGCCGCGATCGAACATCTTCTTGAAGACCTCGACGTCGGCGGCGTCATGCTGGTGGTAGAGCGTGAGGTAGGGATGGTCCCAGTCACCGAGGATGCCCAGGCGGCGGAAGCCGACCTTCTGGAGTTCGATGTTCTCGACGGCGAACTTGTTGCACATCTCGCGGATCGCGGGCGTGCCCATCTGGTTGAACTTCTCGGTGCCCACGGCCTCCTCGACCTTGTGCTCGATGGGCTGGCCGTGGCAGTCCCAACCGGGAACGTAGGGAACCTCGCGGCCCTGCATCATCCAGTAGCGGTTGATCATGTCCTTGGAGATCTTGTTGAGCGCGTGGCCCAGGTGGATGGGGCCGTTCGCGTACGGAGGGCCGTCGTGCAGCACGAACTTGTCGTGCCCTTCGTTCTTCTTGAGAACCTGCTCGTAGACCTTGTTCTCCTGCCAGTCCTTCAGACGGGCGGGCTCACGCTGCGCCAGGCTGGCGCGCATGGGGAACCCGGTCTTCGGCAGGATCATGGTCTGCTTGTACTCGTTGGCCATGAGACATGCCCCTTCTCTCCGTGGACGCATGAAAAAAGCGCCCGTCCCACCAAGCTGGGACGAAGCGCCTCAGAAAAGCTCTTCGCTTGACCACCCAGCTCGAGGCTCCGCGCGGCTGCGCTTTGCCCGGTTACTCGGCTGGCCTATGACGGCGACCAACCCGGCGACGCCTACTGAGGGGGAGACAACCTGCTCACATGAGCTTGCCTCGCACCCGTTCGGGCCGCGGCTCCGGGGTGATATTCGATCGGTCGCGCGTACGAACCTTCCAGCCCAGGGTTCGCTCTCTCATACGCGCGGGAACCGTCTACTCGTCCCCTTCAACGCCTGTAGTCCGGGATGATAGCACACAGGCGAGTGCCCATTCTGCATCTGTCAAAGCGTCACAATCGAAGGCGGGGATTCCCTCACGTGCGAGCGCGCGGGCGAAGAGCCCACTTCCCAGGATGAGCGTGCCCGAGAAGGTGCCGTCATAGATCCGGTTGACCCCGCAGCTAGGGCTTCTCGGTTGGAGCAGCGCAAGGTCGCAGGTCCGGGCCCGCTCCAGCGCACGCCGCACCCCCAGATCGAACGGCGCGGTGACGTCCTCCCCCGCCGTATTGAGCACACGCCCCGCGCGAAGCTCCGCGGGAGAACGCGGCGTGGGAAGACCGCCCAGCACCTCGGGGCAGACAGTCACGACCTCGTGACCGAGAAGCAGATGCGCGAGGCCGACAATCCCGTTGTCGCCGCCGTTGTACTTGCAGCGCTCGCCCAGCAGGCACGCGCTCACGCAGATTCGCATGGCACGTAACCTCCCCGACCGAAGGCGCGTGACCGGACCGGCTGGCTAGTCATTCTCATCGCGTTCGCGGATGTAGATCTGCTGCAGGCCGTAGGCGCCCTCGGGATCGTAGAACTCGTAGACCCCCAGCCCCTTCAGGAAGGGACGCAGTCGCTTGAACCCGTAGTTGCGGACGTCGAAGTCGGGCAGGCGGCGACCCAGCTGGTCGCCCAGCTGTCCGAGCGTGATCCAGCCGTCCTCGTCACCGTACGCCTCGATGATCCCCGTGATGGCCGTGCGGATCGCGCGCAGGTTGCGGCGGCGGTCGGCGCGGCTCATCTCGCCGAAGGGAGCCTCCTCGTCCCCGGCGTCCTCTGCCTGGTCGGCCGCGCCTATGCGGTTGCCGCGCGCCTGCTGCCGGCTCTCCTCGGCCGCTGCGGCGTCGGCCGCCTTCTTGTTCTCGGAATAGAGCAGGTCGAGGTACTTGAACTGGTTGCATGCCGAGATGAAGGGCTTGGGGGTCTTCTGCTCGCCCATGCCGATCACCTGCATGCCGCTCTCGCGCAGACGGGCCACCAGGCGCGTGAAATCGGAGTCGCTGCTCACGATGGCGAAGCCGTCCACGTTTCCGGAGTAGAGGATGTCCATCGCGTCGATGATCATCGCGGAGTCCGTGGCGTTCTTACCGTAGGTGTAGCTGTATTGCTGGATCGGGGTGATCGAGTTGTCGAGGAGGCAGCTCTTCCAGCTCGTCATCCGCGTGCTCGTCCAGTCGCCGTAGATGCGCTTGTACGTGGCGACGCCGAAGTTGGACACCTCGTCCAGGATAATCTTGATGTACTTCTCGGACACGTTGTCCGCGTCGATGAGGATGGCGAACCGCGAGGTACCGCTCTTCTCCATGAAACCTCGCTTTCAGAGGGGCTGAACAGACGTGCCCCGCCACCCGATGCGGGGACGGGGCACGTGCATGCAGGGACGCTAAGCGGTCGGCATGCTTCCGGCGGAAGCGTCGTCGCCCGCCTCCTGTCCGGGCATGAGCGGGTTCTCGCGCTTGAGCAGCGTCATGAACTCCTCGCCCGTGATGGTCTCCTTCTTGTACAGGTAGTGCGCGAGCTCGTGCAGCTTGAACTTGTTCTCGCGCAGGATCTGCATCGCACGGTCGTGCGCCTCGACCATCATCTGGCGCACGTCTTCATCGACCTTCTCGGCGGTACCGGGTGCGCAGGTGAGCGACGTGTCCTGGTTGAGGTAGGCGTTCTGCACGGTACCGAGCGCCATCATGCCGAAGTCGTCGGACATGCCGAAGCGCGTGATCATGTTGCGCGCGAGCTTGGTGGCCTGCTCGATGTCGTTGGCGGCGCCGGTGGTCATCTCGTCGAAGATGAGCTCCTCGGCACAGCGTCCACCGCAGTACACCGCAAGCTTGTTGAGGGCTTCCTGGCGCGTGGTCAGGAACTTCTCGTCCTGCTCGACCTGCATGGTGTAGCCCAAGGCACCCGAGGTGCGCGGCACGATGGTGATCTTGGTCACCGGCGCGGTATGCGTCTGACTCGCCGCCACGAGCGCATGACCGATCTCGTGGTAGGCAACCACCTGCTTCTCGTGGTCGGAGAGCACGGTGGACTTACGCTGCTGACCGGCGATGACGGTCTCCACGCTCTCCTCGAAGTCATCCTGCGTGGCGCGGTCGCGTCCATGGCGCACGGCGCGAAGGGCGCCCTCGTTGATGATGTTCGCGAGGTCGGCGCCCGAGGCGCCGGGCGTGGCCTTGGCGATGGCGGAGAGGTTCAGCGGCGGGCGCGTCTTGACGTCGCGCGCATGCAGCTCGAGGATCGCCTGGCGCCCGCGCAGGTCGGGAAGTTCCACGGGAATACGACGGTCGAAGCGGCCGGGGCGCGTGAGGGCGGGATCCAGCGTGTCCGGACGGTTGGTGGCGGCGAGCACCACGATGCCCTTGTGGTTGTCGAATCCGTCCATCTCGGTGAGCAGCTGGTTCAGCGTCTGCTCGCGCTCGTCGTTGCCGGAGAAGCCGCCGCCGTCACGGCGCTTGCCGATGGTATCGATCTCGTCGATGAAGACGATGCAGGGAGCCTTCTCGTTGGCCTGCTTGAAGAGGTCGCGCACCTTGGCGGCGCCGCGACCCACGAACATCTCGACGAACTCGGAACCCGAGATGCTGAAGAACGGCACACCCGCCTCGCCGGCGACGGCCTTGGCCATGAGGGTCTTGCCCGTGCCTGGAGGGCCCACGAGCAGGGCGCCGCGCGGCAGCTTGGCTCCGATGTCCTCGTAGCGCTTGGGGTTCTCCAGGAAGTCCACGACCTCCTTGAGCGACTCCTTGGCCTCCTCCTGGCCGGCGACGTCCTTGAAGGTGACGCCCACGTCCTTGCTGGCGATGATGCGCGCACCGGACTTGCCGAGGCCGCCGCCCATGCCGAAACCGCCGGAGCCGAAGTTCATGGAGGGACCGTCGTCGCCCATGGCCTTCTTCATGCGGCGGTTCAGCCACCAGCCGAAGAGCACGAAGATCGCGATCGGCAGGATGGAACTCACCAGGTAGTAGAGCCAGAGGCTCGTGCTCGTATCGGCAATCGAGACGTCGATCGTGGCGCCGGACGTGCGGATGAGCTCAGCCAAGCCCGTATCGCTCGGAAGCGGCGTGGTTTTGTAGAGCGTGTCGGCGTCGTCCTTCAAGGTGTAGGTGATCGTCGCGTCGGACGAACCCACCTCGTAGTCGATCTTATCGACCTTCTTCTTCTCGAGCGCCGTCCACAGCGTGTCGTAGCTCACCGTCTGCTCGCTCGTGGCGCCCTTGTAGTTGGGGAACACGAGCGCGTTCAGGACCACGTAGATCACGAAGGCGATCAGCACGTAGACGAGCATGTTCCTTCGGCGTTTCTGGTCATCCATGTCCATGGGGCTACTCCATCTGAAGGGGCTTGCAATGGTTCTTTTAGTACCCAAATGGCCGGCGCATAGTCGGGAGGCCGAGAATTACGTCACATGCCGCCCCGCCCGCCCTCGATCGACTCCGCACATCCTCGCCACCATGGCTTATGCAACTTAATTTAGGTCAGTTGTTAAGAGATGATGATAAGAGATGATGACGAATGAACTTGCTACCGGTCACTTGTTGATTTGGTCGCAGGCGTTCGTATAGTACACGTCCGGTTTTATTCTCACTCGAGTATAAAGGGGACACATGGCACGCGGAGCCGACCGAAGCCTCGACCTCGCGGCAGGACGGCACCGACTTCAACTTCGAGGAGCTCGCCGCTTTGAAGCCGCAGGTCATCTTCGACTCCAAAGACACCCTGCGCGACAAGGCCGCCGAGGTCGGCATCCCCGTCGTGAACTGCCTGTTCGCCACCTTCGACGAGATGAAGAAGTCCATCGAGCTCTCCGACACCATCTTTGGTGGCAACGCCCCCAAGATCGCTGACAAGTACAACAAGGAGCTCACGAAGACGGTCGACGAGGTCGAGAAGAAGACGAAGGATCTCTCCGACTCCGATAGGCCCAAGGTCATGCACGGCAACTCCGTGTACACGCTGACCATCGACGGCACGTCGCCTTCGGGCCCCGCGTACCCTCCCGTGCCCAAGCGGCACGCCGCGCCTAGGCGCGCGGAGGGCCCGCGGGCCCTTTTCGATTCTGCGAACTCTTCCGTCTCGACGAGCGGACGAATGCCGCGCCCGCGCGAACGGTGGCGCTCGCCGACGGGCTACGAATACAGACCGGGCTGGTAGCGGTAGTCGTTGCTCCCGTGCGGGCACAGCTGCCAGAACGCCACCGCGCTCGCGGCGGCAACGTTCAGCGAATCGACCCCGCGTGCCATGGGGATGCGCACGGTCACATCGCATCCGCGCACGGTATGCGCGGAAAGGCCGTCGCCCTCGGTGCCCATGAAGATCGCGAGGCGACCATGCTCGGCGAGCGCGGGGTCGGCAAGCGAGACCGAATCGTCCGTGAGCGCCATGGCGGCGCAGGTGAACCCCGCGCAATGCAGCGCCTCCAGCCCCTCGCGCGGCCAGGCATGCGCGGTAGAGCCGATACGGGTCCAGGGCACCTGGAAGACCGTCCCCATGCTCACGCGCACCGCGCGCCGGTAGAGCGGGTCGCAGCAGGTGGGGCTCACGAGCACGCCGTCCACGCCGAGCGCCGCGGCGGAGCGGAAGATCGCGCCGACGTTGGTGTGGTCCACGATGCCCTCGAGCACGCAGATGCGCACCGGGCGCTCCCCCGCCGCCGCGCTCAACCCTGCGAGAAACGTGTCGGCGGGTACGAGCGGCGGACGCTTGAAGGCGGCGAGCGCGCCGCGGGTGACGTTGAAGCCGGTCAGGCGCTCCATGAGCTCCATGGGCGCCACGAAGACAGGAACCGGTCCATCGGAACCCGCGGGGACAGCGCGCTCCAGAAGCGGCATCAGCTGCGGCAGCCAGCGCTCGCCGAGCAGAAAGCTCACGGGGACCATACCCGCCGTGAGCGCCCGCTCGATCACCTTGGCGCTCTCCGCGATGAAGATCCCGCGCTCCGGCTCGACCACGCTCCTGAGCTCGTGCTCGGTCAGGCGGGCGTAGGCATCGAGCCGAGGGTCATCCAAGGCGTCGACGGAGATGACCTGGAACCCGGATGCCGCCGCCTGAGACTTCTCCTCCATGGATCCGCCCTAGCGCTTACCGGCGATCTTCTTCGCCGTGCGCTTGATGTCGTCGAGCAGACCGCCGCGCGGATGCGCCGCCTCCCATGCCAGGCGCTTCGCGCGCTTCTCGTACTCATTCACGAGAATCTCGCCATAATCGCGCTCGAACGTGTCGTAGAAATCGACGGCGCCCTGCACCTCTTCCGCGGTGGGATGTCCCTTCCCCATGCCGCCGACGAGCTTGAAGGGACCCCAGGTGTCGAATCCGACGCAGCCGTGCGTGGCCACGATGGAGGCCATCTTGAGCTGGGCGATCGCGGCCATGTCCTTGCCGTAGTCCTTGCTCGCGCCGCCGTAGGTGATCATCAGGAAGACCTTGTCCCCGGCTTGGAGGACGTGGTCGGCCACGCGGCGCAGGTCGGCGTCGAACTTACCGTAGTAGATGCCCGAGGCAAAGCCGATGCAATGGTAGGAGGAGAGGTCGGGGTACTCGTTCTTGCCGAGCGTGGCGACGTCGATGGTGTCCACCTCGGGATGCGCGGCGACGATGGCATCCACGAGCTTCTTGGTGTTGCCGTGGTGCTTGGAGCGATACAAGATGACGGTCTTCATGAGAGCCTTTCTTCAGGAGGCGTCGCGCTCCGTTCAGGACACGCGGCGATACGTGGCAAATGAATATGATACGCCCGCGTCGCCTTCGCCGGGCAGCACGGTCTCGGGAACGGTCTCGCTCGCAAGCTCCCAGGCCGGGTCTTCGTCCAGATTCGGGAAGAACGTGTCCACCGGGTGCGTCACATGGTTCTTGGTGACGACGACCTCGATGCAGCGCGGTAGCAGCTGGCGATAGACCTCGCCGCCGCCGATAACCCATGCCGCTGGCTCGCCCTCCACAGCCGCAAGCGCCTCGTCCACGGAGTGGACGACCTCAACGCCCTCACGCTGGAAGGCGACATCGCGCGTGAGCACGATGTTTCGCCGGTTCTTGAGCGGGCGCCCGCCGGGAAAGCTCTCGAGCGTGCGACGCCCCATGATGACCGGCGCCCCGGTGGTGCAGCGCACGAAGTGCCGCATGTCCGCACGATTGACCACCACCATGTCGCCGCTGAGACCGATGCCCCAGTCGTCGCACACGGCCACAATCGCCTTGAGTTCCGTCAACCTGTCCTCCTTATCTTGGTGCCCGCCCCCGCCAGGGGGGGCGTGGGCAGCGCTTCCCCCTACACCGCGATGGGGATGTTCCTCACCTGCGGTCCGTGCTCGTAGTTCTCCACGATGAGGTCATCCGTGGTGAAGTCGTAGAAGTTTGTGACATCGGGATTCAGGCTCACCCTGGGCGCCGGGAACTGCGGGCGCGCAATGAGCTCCTTGATGATGGGCACGTGGCGGTCGTAGATATGCGCGTCCACGATCACGTGGAGCAACTCGCCGGCCACCATACCGCTCACCTGCGCCACCATCATGAGCAGGATCGCATACTGGCAGACGTTCCAGTTGTTGGCGGCGAGGATGTCCTGGCTGCGCTGCATGAGCACCATGTTGAGCGTGGGCTTCTCGTCGCCCGCGCGGTGCGTGACGTTGTAGGTGCAGCTGTAGGCGCAGGGATAGAGGTTCATCTCGGAAAGGTCCGCGATGGTGTACATGTTGGTGATGATGCGCCGGGAGAAGGGCGTGTGGGCGAGGTCGTAAAGCACGCGGTCCATCTGGTCGAAGTCGCCCTCCTTGTAATGCGACTTCTGGGCGATCTGGTAGCCGTAGGCCTTGCCGATGGAGCCGGTCTCATCGGCCCACTCATCCCAGATGTGCGAGTTGAGGTCGTGGATGTTGTTCGACTTCTTCTGGTAGATCCAGAGCACCTCGTCCATAGCGGACTTCAGAGCCGTGCGCCGCAGCGTGAGCGCGGGGAACTCCTCGCGCAGGTCGTAGCGGTTGGTGACGCCGAAGCCCTTGATGGTGTAGGCAGGCGTGCCGTCCTCCCAGTGCGGGCGAACCTTCTCGCCCTCGGTGGTGGTGCCGTGGTCTAGGATATCGCGGCACATGGATACGAAGAGTTCGTCGGCTTTGCTCATGCGGGTCCTCTCGACGTCGGTCCGCCCATTATAGAGCACGCACGGAACGCCCTGAGCGCCTCGAGCGCATCCCCGAGACGGCATCATAAACCACAGGATGAAGCCCACAATACCGATAGGCACGAACATACTTGGTACAGCGTGCCTATCGGTATGCTCGCCCAAGAGCTCTTTTCGCGAGCATACCGATAGTCACGGCCCTACAAGTAGAAACGTTCCTGTTGGTACTTCGGGACGCCAACTGGTCCCCCGTCTGCCATGTGCAAGAGGGCGGCTACCGACCTCGGCGCGGAATCCCATACAAATCCAGGCGCTCAAGCAACGGATAGGTCTGCTGAGCCATCTTGAACGTAAAGCGGACGACTTGGATGCCCATTGCCGTGATAAGGGAGCCCCGCGTTCGCTCCTCGAAGAGGACCTCGGCGCGCGAACGCCCTCCCCTCATCGACTCATCTTCCGTTTTATCAAGACCATCGAGCTCTCCACCGATCTTTTTGCCGTTCGCAAGCTCCCAGTAGTAGTCGAGTCGGAAGGGCCGATGAGGGTCGTCGGGTCGAGGAATCTCAACCTGTAAATCGGGCAGCTGAACCCCATATTCGATCATAACGGCGCGTGCATAAGACTCCCCGCCGTTTTCACTCCTGGCATCCGCATGTGCCATCGACTGCCGCACGCGGCTGATACCGCGAAAGCCGGCGTAACTGCGCTCAAGACAATCAAGGACGTCCCCGCGATCCCGACCCGTTAGTCTCAGCAGGGAATCAGCGACGGCAAGACCGCGACGGAACCCAGCGCGAGCCATGCAGTCGTACGCTGTCCGCTCGCGGGAAGTGACGGCAAGCTGCCCCCGGTACTCAACGGGACAATGCGGTATCGCATGATGCACGACACCGTGTCCCGCCACCCCCTTGCCCGACAAGATGTGCAAACCTCCCGTCACACGGTACTTGGGAACCTGCAGGCCCAGAATAAAGGCAGCGGTGTACGAGCAGAACACGCACGAAGGATAGAGCGCCGCATAGGTGTGGATAATACGGCTCGTGCGTTCCTGCCAAGGCAGGGCATCCCACATCGAGGCAGGCGCATACATGTTCCGGAAAGGACGAACGACATCCCCGCGTCGCATCCGCCTCGAAAGCGCCATGCGCGTCGCCCGGTCCGAGGGGGCGAGGAGCATGCCCGAACGCTCAGCCTCAAGAAAGAGCTCATCGAGCATATGGGAGACGGCAAGGGACATGAGGGCTCCAATCGAACGCACACATCGATTGGAGCAAATGCCCGGCGCAAATACTAGTCCGCGCAATCTAGTCGAAAACTGACAGCACAGCTCAGGGGTATATTCGAGGCATCAGCGGTCGGCAGAAGGTCTAAAAACAGACGCAACCGGCATCCACCACAGAGAATCGTCTCAATCTGCCTCGACTCCGGTGGAAAACTACGCCGAGCATACCGATAGTCACGTTCCCGCACACGGCGCCGTGATTATCGGTACTCTCGCGAACCGCTCTCCTATCGCTTATTCTTCATCTGCTGCTCCATCTGGCGCAGCAGGTCCATATCGGAGCCGCCGCCCCCAAAGGGATTTGCGGCAGCGGAACCGCCCATGCCGCGCATGAGCTGGTTCATGTCCATGCCGCCCATACCGGGCATGCGGACGCGACCGCCCTTGCCCTTCTTCCCCTTCTTGCCCTTCTTACCCTTGCCCCCGGCCATCTGGTTGGTCATGGAGCGCATCTTGCCCATCATCTTGTTCATCTCGCCCCACTGCTTCATGAGGCCGTTCACATCGGCCGGGGTGAGGCCGCAGCCGCGGGCGATGCGCGCGCGGCGCTGGCCGTTGATGATGCTCGGGCGCATGCGCTCCTCGGCCGTCATGGACATGATCATGGCGCGGTTGCGGTCGAGTGCGGACTCATCCATGTCCCCGCCCATCTGGCGAAGCGCCTGCTGGCCGCCCGGCAGCATGCCTAGAATCTTCTTCATGCCGCCCATCTTCTTGATCTGGTCCATCTGCGTGAGCAGGTCGTTCATGGTGAAGCCGTCGCGAAGCATGCGCTCGGCGGCCTCGATCTGCTCGGCATCGGCCAGCTCCTGGGCCTTTTCGATGATGCCGACCACGTCGCCCATGCCGAGGATGCGCTTGGCCATGCGCTCGGGAACGAAGGGCTCCAGCGCATCCGGCTTCTCGCCCACGGAGGCGAACTTGATGGGCTTGCCGGTGACGGCGCGCACGGAGAGGGCGCCGCCTCCGCGGGCGTCGCCGTCGAGCTTGGAGACGATCACGCCGTCGAAGTCCGTGCGCTCGGCGAAGGTCTGCACCACGTTGACGATGTCCTGGCCGGTCATGGCGTCCACGACCATCAGCACCTGATCGGGCTTGACAGCGCGCTTGATGTCCACGGCCTCCTGCATCATCTGCTCGTCGATCTGCAGACGGCCGGCGGTGTCGACGATCACCACGTCGCGCATGGTGTCCACGGCCTCGCGCACGGCGTCCTGGGCGATCAGCACGGGATGCTGGCCGTCCCCGCGGAACACCGGCACGCCGATCTCGCCGCCGAGGGTGGCGAGCTGGTCGGCGGCGGCGGGGCGGTAGACGTCGCACGCGGCGAGCAACGGGCTCTTGCCCTGCTTCTTCAGCAGGTAGGCGAGCTTGGCGGCAGCGGTGGTCTTACCGGAGCCCTGCAGGCCCACGAGCATGATGACGTTGGGAATGCGGTTGGAGAGGACGAGCTTGCTCTCCGTGGAGCCCAGCAGCTCGGTCAGCTCGTCCAGTACGATCTTGACGACGTTCTGCGCGGGCGTGAGGGACTCCAAGACATCGGCCTCGAGGCAGCGCTCCTTGGTGGCGGCCACGAAGTCCTTGACCACCTTGAAGTTGACGTCGGCTTCGAGCAGCGCCATGCGGATGTCGCGCATGGCCGAGGTGATGTCCGCCTCGGTGAGCTTGCCCTTGCCGCGCAGGCGCTCAAAGGTGTCGTTCAGGCGATCGGAAAGGCTGTTGAACATGGTCGCTCCAGAAACTTAACGAACCGAAGCGCACCTGAGCACCGGGGCGTATCGTCCCGCGCTCAAACGGCTTCGGCCTGCGCTTTGCGCTTTGCCTGCAGAACTGCGCACGGGACGATACGTCCCGACGCTGCAGCGAGGAGCACATGGCGTTCCACCGCCCTCGCTTTAAATAATGATTCTAGCCCAAAAGGTACCTTTGGTTGGGGCTACTCGCCCACCAGGGCGCGGGCGAAGTCGTGGGCGTCGAAGGCTTGGAGGTCGTCTACCTGCTCGCCCACGCCGATGCGGTAGATGGGGAGCTTGAGGCGGGCGGCGACGGCGAGCGCAATGCCGCCCTTGGCCGTGCCGTCGAGCTTGGTCAAGATGATGCCGTCCAAACCGAGCGCCTCGTTGAACTCAAGAGCCTGGTTGAGCCCGTTCTGGCCCGTGGCCGCATCGATGACGAGCACCACGTGAACGGGCATGGGGCCCGCCTGGCACGCGGCCGCCCGCTTGCGGGTGACGTTCACCACCTTGGCGAGCTCGCGCATGAGCTCGGGGCTCGTGTGGAGACGTCCGGCGGTATCGATGAGCACGAGGTCGGAGGTGGTGCGGTCGGCCTGGTCGAGCACGTCGTAGCACACGCTCGCGGGGTCAGACCCGCGGTCGCGCTTGACAACCGGAACGCCGGCGCGCTGGCCCCACACGTCCAGCTGCTCGATGGCAGCGGCGCGGAAGGTATCCGCCGAGCCGATGACCACGCGCTTGCCCGCCGCGGCCTCGGCGCTCGCGATCTTACCGACCGTGGTCGTCTTCCCGGCGCCGTTGATGCCCACGAAGAGCACGCAGGAGGGCGTGTCGGAGAAGATGTCGGTCGCAGGCTCCACGAAGACCCGCTCAAGGCGCTCGGCGAGCGCGCGACGGAGCTGGGGCGCGGTGGTGAGGTTCTTGCGGGCGGCCTCGTCGCGCAGGTCATCGGTTACCTGCATGGAGATCTCGGCACCCATGTCGGCCATGACGAGCGTGTCCTCGAGCTCCTCCCAGAAGTCCTCGTCAACGTCGCCGCCAAAGTAGAAGACCTCGTTCAGGGCCTCGCGGCTCCGCTCGAGCCCGCGCTTGAGGCTGTCGAAGAATGCCATGGCCTACCCTGCCTTTCCTGTTCAAATGGCACATCGGGAGCATTCCCTCGCGCCACGTTTGCTTTACGCGTTCACAACCCTGCCGGTCGCACGGTCCAGTCGCTGGCTCACCACGCGGCTCACGCCATCCGCCTGCATGGACACGCCGTAGAGCACGTCCGCGTCCTCCATGGTACGACGCTGGTGGCTGATCACCAGCAGCTGCGTGGAGGAGCGGAGCACGTCGATGGCGCCGATGAGCTTGCTCAGGTTAGCGTCGTCGAGCGCGGCCTCCACCTCGTCCAGCACGTAGAAGGGCACGGTACGCGTGCGGTACACGGCGAAGAGCAGCGCGAGCGCCGTGAGGCTCTTCTCGCCACCGCTCATGAGCGTCATCTTGGCGATGCGCTTGCCCCGCGGCTGCGCCACGACCTCCACGCCCGTATCGGCCGGATGCTCAGGATCGGTCATCTCCAGATGGGCCTGGCCGCCCGGGAAGAGCATGGCGAAGACCTCCTGGAAGTTCTCGTCCACCTGCTTGAAGGTGGAAACGAATGCCCGGCGCATCTTGCGGTCGATGGCGGCGGTGATCTTGGTGAGCGCGCCGCGCGCCGCCTCGAGGTCAGCGAGCTGCGACTCGACGTAGTCTGCGCGCTCGCGGAGGCGCTCGTACTCCTGGAAGGCCACCTGATTCACCGGGCCGAGGTTGTTGATCTTGACCGCCAGCTCCTCCAACTCGGCGCGCGCGGCCTCGGGGTCCTCGGGCGCGGGGAGCTGGAGGGCGTCCTCGAGCACCGTGTGGCCGTCCGCGGTGATGGCCTTGATGGCGGCCTCCACCTGGACCTCGAGCTTGCCCCGGGCCACCTTCTGCTCATTCACCTCGGCGGTAGCGGTCTCGACCTGCGCCTTGGCATCGGCGACAGCCGCCTTGGCGTCCTCGATGGTCTTCTTGAGCGAGGCGGAATCGGCCTCCTCGAGACTAGCTTGGTCGCGCAGGCGCGCAGCCCAGTCGAGCGCGCGCTCGGAAAGCGCCTCGTAGCGGCTATGGAGCGGGTCCACGCGCAGGCGGAGCACCTCGAGTGAGCGGCTCGCCTGCTCGGTGCCGCGAATGCGGCGCTCGAGTCCCTCCAAGCGACCGCGGAGCTCGGGCGCACGGGCCTCCAGGCTCCGCTGGCGCTCACGCGCCTGGGCGAGGCGCACCTTGGCATCCGAGAGACGGCCCGCAGCGGACGCGTCCTCGGCGCGCACCCGGTCGAGCTCGTCGCTGGCGTCCGCAATCTGGGCGGCGAGCGAGTCCACGCGCTCGCGGTCGTCGTCGCGGGCGGCGGTGAGCTCCTCGAGCTTGGGCTGCGCCTCGGCCACCAGGCGCGTCGCCTCGGCACGGCGATGCTCCACCTGCTCGCGCTCGGCCGTCATCTGGGATATGGAGTGCTCGAGCCGGCCGATCTCGGAGAGGGCCGACGAGCGCTCGCCGTCCAGACGCGCGATCTCTCCGGCGGCGGCATCGCGCTGCTCGCGCGCGGTGGCCACGGCGTCCTCGGCCTCGGCAACCTGGGCCGTGGCGTGATCGAGCACCGCCGCGAGCTCGGGCTCGAGCCGGACGAGCTCGCGGATGCGGCGCTTGCGCTCGAGCGCGCCCGTTGAGGCGTCCTCCGCGGACCCCACGCGCACCGCGCCGGCATAGCTCACGCGCGCGCCCTCGGGCGTGACGTACACCACACCGGGAACGGCAGGGGCAGCGAGCGCCTCGGCGAGCGAACCGACCACGTACACGCGCCCCAGCACCGCCGCCACGGCGGCGGCATATCCATCGCGCACGGCAAGGCGCTCGACCAACCGAAAGCCCGCGGCGCCCGCTGCGGGCTCGGATACCTGCGCGGCGCGCGATACCACGAGCGCCTCGCCGGACCGTGCGGTCTCGTCGAGGGCAAAGGAGGCCACGTCGGCGAGCTCGGTCGTGCCCTCGACCACGAAGGCATCGATATCGCTTGCGAGCAGGCCCTCCACCAGACCCTCGAGCTCGGTCGGGGCCTCGATCACATCGCCCAGGCGGGCGAGGATGCTCTCGCCGCGCGCCAGGGCAACCTTCTTCACCAGCGGGGAGGATGTGGAAGCCTCATCCAGCCTACGGAGCCCGGAGAGCTCGGAGCGGGCCTGAGCGAGTCGATCGCGCGCCTCCCCCTCTCGGGCGCGCAAAGCCGAGATCGCCTTCTGCGCGGTCTCGAGCGCGGCGACCGCCTCCTCGCGCGCGGTCCGGGCATCGGTGAGGGCGGCCTCGAGCTCCTCGGCACGGGAACGGCGGTGCTCGAGCGAGGCGCGCACGTTCTCAACCTGGTCGTCGATCTGTTCCAAACGGGATGCGAAGAGCGCGTCCTGCTGCTCAGCCCCCGCAAGGGACTCCTTCACGCGGGCGAGCTCGAGCGAGCGGTCGTCCACGGCACGCTGCGCCTCGCGCTGCGAGCGCGTGAGCGCGGAGATGCGCTCGTCGAGCTCCACGCGACGCGCATGGAGCTCCTCGGCAGCGGGAGCGGCTGCGTCAACGTCGCGTTGGGCCACCTCGGCCGCGGCGCGCACCTCGTCGAGCTCGCGCTCCACGGCCTTCAGGTCCTCGGCCACGCGGCGGCGCTGGTGCTCGGACCCGGAGAGCGTGCTGCGCATATCGGAGAGCTGGCGCACCATGTTGCGCCCCTTCTCCTCGAGCAGGCGCATGTCCGAGCCCAGGCGGCCCACCACGTCCTGCATGTGGCGGCGGCGCTCGCCCAGGTCGCCAACGAAGAGGCCCTTCTCCTCGAGCATCACCTGGAGCTTCTCGAGCTCGCGCTCCTTCTCGGCCTGCCGGTAGCCCGCAAGCTCCAGCGCGGCGGAAGCCTCTTTGGCGGCGGTCTCCATCTCGGCCCAGCGAGCCTGGAGCCGGCGGAGCTCGTCGACGGCGAGGATCTGCGTGAGCTCGTTGGCGCGCTCGGTAAGCTCCTGATGCCGCCGCGCCCGGTTCACCTGGCGCTCGAGTGGCTTCAGCTGCGCCTTGACCTCGCGGTTGATGTCCCGGGCGCGAACGAGGTGCTCGTCCATGCCCTTGATCTTCTTGAGTGCGCGCTCCTTGCGGCGCTTGTGCTTGGAGATGCCCGCGGCCTCCTCGATGAGCGCGCGGCGCTCCTCCGGGCGGCTCTGCAGGATGGCGTCGAGCTTGCCTTGGCTGATGATCGAGTGGGTGTCCTTGCCAAGGCCCGTGTCATGCAGGATGTCCTGGATATCCATCAAGCGGCAGGGACTCGCGTTGATGAGGTACTCGGACTCACCCGAGCGGTACATGCGGCGCGTGACGGCGACTTCGTCGAAGTCGACGGGCAGCAGGTGGTCCGAATTGTCGAGCACGAGCGTGACCTCGGCCACGCCCACGGGCTGACGCGCCGAGGAACCGGAGAAGATGACGTCCTCCATGGCCTGGCCACGCAGCTGCTTGGCGCTCTGCTCGCCCAGTACCCAGAGGATCGCGTCCGATATGTTGGACTTGCCCGACCCGTTGGGGCCCACGATCACGGTGAGCCCCGGCTCGAAGGTCATATGGGCACGGTCGGCGAACGACTTGAATCCCTTGAGCGTGAGCGACTTCAGATACATGCGCTACCCGTTTTTCCGCTCGAGGATGACGCCGTCCTTCGTGTATCCCAAGCGCTCGAGGGCGTCGAGCGCGGCAGCCGCCTCGGCCTCCTTCTTAGAGGAACCCGAGCCCCGCCCCTCGCGCACGCCGTTCAGCAGCGTGACGGCGGTGAACACGGGCTCGTGCGCGGGCCCGGAGACGTCCACCAGCTTGTACGACGGCGTGCCAAGGCCATCTCCCTGCGCGACCTCTTGGAAATAGCTCTTAGGATTGGCGGGGTGCTCGGCGCGATCGTCGGCGAGATGCGGCTTCAGCGTGCGCATGATGAAAGCCTCGGCATCGTCCCAACCGCCGTCGAGGTAGAGGGCGCCCACCAGGCTCTCGTACACGTTCTCGAGCGCGGAGTGCATGCCGCGGGCCGAGGTCCCCAGCTCGGAGGGACCAAAGATGATGCACTGGTCGATACCAAGCTCGAGGCCAACGTCGGAAAGCGTCTGACCCGCCACGAGGGAGACCTTCAGCCGCGTGAGCTTGCCTTCATCGAAGTGGGGATAGGATTTGAAGAGTGCGATGGCGACCACGGCACCGAGCACCGAGTCGCCAAGGAACTCAAGGCGCTCGTAGCTGGCCGAGACGGGTTGCCCTTCCACGGCCGAGGGATGGGTGATAGCGCTCCGGAGCAGGTCGTGGTCCTTAAATTCATGGCCGACGATGCGCTCCGCGCGAGCGAGTTTCTCTGCGATGGACAAGGGGGCTTAGGCCTCCTGAGCGGACTCGATGGCGTCCACGGCGTCGGCAACGGAATTGATGGCCGCGAGCTTGTCGTCATCGATCTCGAGATCGAACTCGTCCTCCATGGCTGTCACGAGCTGCAGGCGGTCGAGCGAGTCGGCGTCAAGGTCGTCGAACGTGGTCTCCTCCGTGATCTCGTCGGCATCCACGCCGAGCACGTCGCTGGCGATATCGCGAACCTTCTCCAGAATCTCCGTGCGCTCCATCAGGGCTCCTTTTGCGGTGGTTGAACAAAGTCTCTTGGATGATACCCGCAACGAGGGCGAGGCTCAACCGAAACCCTACCCCACCACGTTCGGCATCGAGGAGGCGACGCGTTGAACGAGCCCGGCGCGCACGGCCTGGGCCGTGGCGAGGGCGCCGTTCTTGACGGCCTCCACGCTCGTGGCACCGTGGCCGATGAGCACCACGCCGTGAAGGCCCAGCAAGATGGCACCGCCGCGCGCGTCACCCGAGAGTTTGTCCTTGATGCCGTGCAGCGCGTCCTTGATGAGCAACGCGGCGATCTTGCCCTTGAGGGAACCCAGGAGCGTCGTCTTCATCTCGCCGAGGAGCAGCTTGGCGGCACCCTCGGTCGCCTTGAGCGCAACGTTGCCGGTAAAGCCGTCGCAGACCACCACGTCGACGTTGCCCGAGGTGAGGTCACCGCCCTCGCAGTTGCCGGCGAACCCGGGCACCCGCTCTGCCATGAGCGGGTAGCACCGCTTGGTGAAGGCGGAGCCCTTGTGCTCCTCCGTGCCGTTGGAGAGAAGCCCCACCCGCGGGTGCTCGATGCCCAGAACGGCCGTGGCGTACGCCGAGCCCATCTGGGCGAAGCGGACCATGTCCTCGGGCTCAACATCGGGCGAGCCGCCCATATCGCAGAAGACGGTCAGGCCACCGGCCCGATTGGGCAGGGCCGAGGTGATGCAGGGACGGATGGGCCGACGCTTGCCGTCCGAACCGAGAACTTTCTCGGGCGTGACGTAGGCGGTCGCGGCCGCGACGATCGCGCCCGTGGAGCCGGCGGAGAAGAAACCCTGCGCCCGACCCTTCTTGACGGCGCGGCAACCCAGGACGATCGAGCTCTTGCGCTTGCGCATGACGGCCTCGATGGGGTCGTCGCCCATTCCGATCGCCTGCTCGGCGATAAGCGGCAGGGCCCGCTCATACTCGTTGCAGAAGGGCGCCACGAGATCGGCGGGGCCGGCGGCAAGAATGGTGAGCGCTGGGTCGGCCGCGAGCGCCGCGGCGATGCCGTCGAGCACCACCTGGGGAGGCTCGTCTCCGCCCATTACGTCTACGACGACGGTGACCTGATCCTGAGACGCCATGAGCGGCCTTTCTCTCGCAACGGGCGAGCGCCCGTCCTCCGTATAGCAAAATGGCCAGCTCAGATGAGCCGGCCATCAGCGATGCAAAAACTCGGGGTCATCGAGCTAGTCGACGACGATGACCTCGCGGCCCTTGTAGTACCCGCAGTTGAGGCAAACGTGATGCGGCAGCTTCACGGCACCGCAACGGGGGCACGTGGACTTGGCCGGAGCGCTGATCTTCATGTTTGCAGAGCGGCGGGAATGAGTCTTCGCACGGCCCTTCTTTTGCTTAGGTACTGGCATGTTGACCTCTCTTTACTTACTTTACCTGGCGGTGTTTACGCGCAGAGACCGATGATAGCACAGGGTAAAACTCTGTAAAGTGGATTTCTCGCCCTGCAAACACCGTTCACATGCTGGCCATTTCTCGGCTTTCATCATACCGAAACCGATGAAGAGCGCCTTCGTAAACGTTTGGACAGTTTTCCGCACGCGCGCCCTGCCTCGCTCGCTTTGGGTATAACCCACCCAAGCATGACCCGGCGAAAGGAGTTCCCATGCTTGACCATATCAGCATCCACGTGAAGAACATCGGCATCATGGCCGCGTACTACGAGCGCGTGCTCTCCACCGTCGGATACCGGAAGGGGATCGAGTATCCCGGCGGCGTCCAGTTCGTGAACGACGAGGACGGCGATGCCGTCTGGCTCTCCCCCGCTAAGGAGGGCACGGTGCCGGACCCCTCGCACTTTGCCTGGCGCGCAAAGGACGTTCATCAGGTCAAGGCCTTCTACGCCGCGGCGCTCGAGGGCGGACGAGACAACGGCGCGCCCGGACCGCGCGACTACGAACCCGGCTACTACGCCTGCTTCGTCCACGACCCCGAGGGCAACAACATCGAGGCCGTGCTCCACGGGTACGAAGGGTGACCGCAGACGATAGAGCGTCATAGGCAGCAGCGATACACGATGCCACGAACATGATGCTCACGAGCACGCTCAATGAGCTTGAGGAATATGGCCTCGTCGACCGCAAGCAGTACTACGCCGTCGATCCGGGCATGCGCCGCGTCGCCTTCTCAGACGCCAATCGGGACGCCGGTCGACTTCTTGAAAACGTCGTCCATCTTGAACTCCCGTGGCGCGAAGGGTCGATACTCATGGGCCGGGAAGCCACAGGCGAGGTCGATCATTCTGAAACTACAGTCTCCTCTCCTTGACTTGAGACCAATGTGATATCACAATGGTCTCAGCATCGCAGGAGGCGATGCAGCGGGGCACGGCCCCCCCCCGACTCATAACGGAGCCGCATGCGACGCTCAACGCGCGCATGCATTCGAAAGGAGCTCTCATGAGCGTCTCTTCCGCCAACACCGTCAATGTCGAGCGCCCGTTCAAGGCAAGGCGCGGCTGGGGCATGCTCGTGGCCCTGCTGGTCCTTCTCGTCCTTCTCATCGCACTCGTGGTCTTCGCGGGCATGAACGTCGGCTCATACCCCGAGGACTCGGTTCCCGCCGGCGCCGGCCTTGCGCTCGCGGCATCCATCGTCCTTCTCTGCCTCTGGTCCATCCCCGCCATGGGTTTCTTCACCGTGCAGCCCGGCCAAGCGCGCGTCTGTATCCTGTTCGGCACGTACAAGGGCACGGTGCGCGACAGCGGCTTCTTCTGGGCGAACCCCTTCTTCAGCCGCACGCTCGGCAACCAGAATGCCTCGTCACTCGCCGAGCAGCTCTACTCGCTTGGCAACAAGACCAGTAAGGGCCTCTCCACCACCGTGTCCGTGCGCGCCCGCACGCTCAACGGCGACAAGCTCAAGGTCAACGACCGCATGGGCAATCCCATCGAGATCGCGAGCGTCGTGGTCTGGCACGTGGCCGACACTGCCCGCGCCCTCTTTGACGTGGACCATTACCCCAGCTACGTGTCTATGCAGGCCGAGACGGCGCTGCGCCACGTGGCAAGCGTCTACGCCTACGACCACATGGAGGACGACGACGCCTCCAACCAGTCAATCACGCTGCGCTCCGACATCGAGGAGGTCTCCGAAACCCTCAAGGCCGAGCTCGACCGCCGTCTTGCCCCAGCAGGCGTAGCCGTGGACGACGCGCGCCTCACCCACCTCGCCTACGCGCCGGAGATCGCGCCGGCGATGCTCCGCCGCCAACAGGCAGAGGCCGTCATCGCCGCTCGCAAGAAGATCGTCGAGGGTGCCGTCTCCATGGTGGACATGGCGGTGACCAAGCTCTCCGAGGACGGCGTGCTCGACCTGGACGACGAGCGCAAGGCGGCCATGGCCTCGAACCTCATGGTGGTGCTCTGCGGCGAGTCCGAGGCGCAGCCCGTGGTCAACACCGGATCGCTGTACTAAGCTCGAGTCCCATGGCACGCAAGCAATATCCCCTCCGCATAGACCCCGAGATCTGGGCCGCCATCCAGCAATGGGCGGACGATGAGATGCGCAGCGCCAACGGCCAGATCGAATGGATGCTGCGCGAGTCACTCAAGCGGGCGGGCCGGCTGCCGAAGAAGGACGCGCGCGAACCGGATGGCGAATCCAAATAACCGGAGCTTAGGGACGCCTGGAACGGAGGGGCACGCATGAAGTTCACCGTCATAGCCGTGGGCAAGCTGAAGGAGCGGTTCTGGAAGGACGCCTGCGAGGAGTATCTCAAGCGGCTGCAGCCGTATGCAAAGACGGTCGTGCGCGAGGTCGCCGACATTGACCCGGCCAAAGCCGGCGGCATAGAGGCCGCGCGCGAGAAAGAGGGGGCGGCCATCTGCGCCGCCCTCGACGCCCTGGGGTCGGCGCACATGACGCTGCTCGACATCGGCGGACGCGAGCGCTCGAGCGAGGATCTGTCGCGGCGGCTCGACACGCTGGCGCTGGGCGGCGCGAACAGCTTTGCCTTTGTGATCGGCGGGTCAGACGGCGTAAGCGAGGCGGTGCGCCGGCGCGCGAACGAGACGCTCTCGTTCGGACCCATCACGCTGCCGCACAACCTCGCGCGCGTCGTTTTGCTCGAGCAGCTGTACCGCGCGCAGAAGATCTCGCGCGGCGAGCCATATCACAAGTAGGCGAGTTCGTCTATCTCACGCCGTGCCGACCGACGATCCCTCCCTCTGGGAAATCGGGAACTACGAGGCCTTCCTCGCCCGGAGGCGCGAGCTTCTCTCCGAGAAGGCCAACGCGATCCTATCTGCCCTCTACAATGGAAAAGATCTGGGCGAGCTGCCCGCCACCTTCAAACAGCCGGGGGCCGCGAGCATCCTCGACCACGATGACGAGGCCCTCTCCAGGCTCTCGGACTGGTTGAGGGAGAGGGGTTACGGGCACGGGGCGGCGAACTTCGGGGTGAGCGGCATGTCTAAGACCGTGATCGTTGACCTTGCATGGCCGGACGGCTTGCAGACCGGCCTCGGCGAACCGGTCGCCCTCATGGTTGATAGCGAGCCCGAGGATCGCTCTTTCGTGACCAAGCTCGGATACCACGTGTTCGAGACGCCCGAGGACCTAATGGCATTCGTTGAAAACGATGAGGCGTAAGGGGGTTTCATGAAAGATCTCGACAAATACCGAGGCTGCCTCGTGGGCGGGGCCGCAGGCGACGCGCTTGGTTACGCCGTGGAATTCTGGGACGAGGAGCGTATCTTCTCCCGCTATGGTGAGCGCGGCATAACTGAGTACGAACTCGATGCCAAAGGCGTGGCGCGCTTCTCCGACGATACGCAGATGACCCTCTTCACGGCGAACGGCCTGCTCTTAGGTACCACGCGTGGGATGACGCGCGGCATTATGGGGCCGTATGAAAGCTATGTCCGCCACTGCTACAGAGACTGGTACCGCACGCAGACCGAGAGGTATCCACTCGACGAAGGGCGGAGTAGCGTCTACCACTACTCGTGGCTCGTCGGCGTGCCCGAGTTCTTCGAGCAGCGCGCGCCGGGGAACACGTGCCTCTCCGCCTGCGCGGAGGGGTGCGAGGGAACGACCGAGCGCCCCGTCAACAGCAGCAAGGGCTGTGGCGGCGTGATGCGCGTGGCTCCGGCAGGGCTCTACCTCGACCCTGAAGATAGCGCCCACTGCAGCGGCTATGCCGACGCCCTCCGGCTTGGCGCGGAGTGTGCCGCCCTCACGCACGGCCACGCGTTGGGCTGGCTGCCCGCCGGAGCGCTCGCGGTGATTGTGAGCATGCTGGCGCACAAGCCAGGTTGCGGCGTGCGCGAGGCCGTCATGGGTGCGTTGGACACGCTCCCCGAAGCCTATCCGAATGCCAAACATGTGAAGGAACTGCAAGGCCTTCTTATGCACGCGCTGCGCCTCGCCGACTCCACCAAGGGCGACCTCAACTGCATCCACGAGCTCGGCGAGGGATGGGTGGCTGAGGAGACGCTGGCCATCGCCGTATTCTGTGCGCTGCGGCACGAGCACGACTTCGAGGCGGGGATCGTTGCTGCCGTGAACCACAACGGCGACTCGGACTCCACCGGCGCGGTGTGCGGCAACATCCTCGGGGCGAGGCTGGGCTTTAGCGGGATCCCCATGAAGTACACCGAGCGCCTCGAGTTGCTGAACGTAATCGAGGGCTTCGCGGACGACCTCTACCACGACTGCCAGATTGACGAGTACACAGGCTCAGCCGATGGCATCTGGGAGCACAAGTACATGTATAACGACTACGCCGAGTGGGTCGTTACCCAAAGACCGGAAGGGTCAGATGAATCATCCCACGTTTAATCAACTCCGCTTTAGCGTCGGCGACCGAAGAACTTTCGTGCTCAATTCCGAAAAACCGGAGTGACCAAACGGCGGTGTTGACGTTTTTCCGTGCGATCCTACGCCGCCGCCAATTATCGCTGGCCCGGTTGGATCGCCATCTGCGACGAGCACGGCATCGTGCGGCCGATGTCGAGGAAAGGGCGCTCGCCCGACAATTCAAGGGCGGAGGGCTTCGTCGGCAGGCTGAAGGTGGAGTTCTCCGCGGGAGGGGCTGGGACGCTGCTTGCACGGGGGAGTTCATGGAGATGCTGGATGGCTACCTGGCTTGGTACCGCGACAAGCGCCGGAAGAGCGACCTGGGCTACAAGAGCCCGATGCGGTACCGCAGGAAACTGGGACTGGCGGCATAGGAAGAGCCGGTCCAGGATCACCACCGCACTCCCAAGCGGTCGGGTCGTTTTGTCAACGTGTGCAACCACGACGTTGCCGAACCGTTATATTGCCGTGTATCCATTGCATTTAACCGCTCACAAAATAGTGTAGGTGCGATGGCAGATTAGAACCTAAGCTGCCATAAATTTGGTATACGCCAATGAGTGCGACCGCCGTGGCGGGCGCACTCGATTTAGGAGACAGGAGACCATATGTCCGCACCGCTCACCTCCCGACGCGCCGCATCTGAGCAGTACCTCCCGACGCGCCGCGCGTTCGTCGCGTCGGGACTCGTCGGCTTCGCCGTGCTCGCCGGCCTCGGACTGAACCCGCGTCCCGCGTTCGCCGCGACCTCCGTCGCTAACGCGAGCATCGCCGACATCGTGAACGGCATGACCCGTCGCCAGAAGATCGAGCAGATGCTCATGCCCGACTTCCGCAAGTGGGCCAAGGGCGGCTCCTCCGACACGAACGACAAAAACAACCCCGACTTCACCGAAATGAACGACGAGGTCGCGGGCATTCTCGACAAGTATCACTTCGGCGGCGTCATCCTGTTCGCCAACAACGTCAAAGAGACCAAGCAGACCCTCAAGCTCACGATGGACCTCCAGGCGGCGGCCCTTAAGAACTCCGCCGGCGATACATTCGGCGACATCCCCCTGCTGCTCACCATCGACCAGGAGGGAGGCATCGTCTATCGCCTAGGCAGCGGCACGGCCCTGCCGGGCAACATGGCAGTGGGCGCCACGCGCAGCACCGAGGACGCACGTGACTGCGGCGAGGTCATCGGTCGCGAGCTCAACGCGCTGCACATCAATGTCAACTTCGCGCCCGTGTTCGACACCAACAACAACCCCAACAACCCCGTCATCGGCCTGCGCTCCTTCTCGAGCGACCCGCAGCTCGTCTCCCAGCTGGGCGTTCCCATGATGAAGGGCATCCAAGCGCACAACGTGGCCACTGCCGCCAAGCACTTCCCCGGCCACGGTGACGCGTCCTCCGACTCTCACACGGGTCTGCCGCTCATCAACAAGACCAAGGATGAGCTCGAGGCCCTCGAGTTCATCCCCTTCCGGGCCGCCATCGAAAACGGCGTAGACATGGTCATGACCGCGCACATCCAGTACCCGAAGGTAGAGACCACCCAGGTTACGTCGAAGGCCGACAGCACACAGATCTACCTGCCCGCCACGCTCTCGCACGTGTTCATGACCGACATCCTGCGCACCGAGATGGGCTTTAGGGGCGTAAGCGTCACCGACGCCCTGAACATGCAGGCCATCGCCGACCACTTCGGCGAGACCGATGCCGTCAAGCGCGCCTTCAAGGCCGGCGTGGACATCGCCCTCATGCCGCTCATCATGCGCAGCACGGCCGACGTCGCGGTGCTCGAGCAGCTCATCCAGGACGTCGTGGACGATACCACCATCACCGACGAGCAGCTGAACGCCTCCGTCACGCGCATCCTGACCCTGAAGAAGAACCGCGGCATCCTCGGCTACGACACGGCCAGCCCGTCCTTCGTCGAGGCGCTCGCCAACGCCCAGGCACAGGTAGGCAGCGATGAGAACCGCGCCATCGAGCGCCGGGTGGCCGACGACGCCGTCACCGTCGTGCGCAACGAGAACAGCGTCCTGCCCTTCCGCCCGAAGTCGGGCGACAACGTGCTTCTCGTCGCGGCGTACACCAACGAGAAGCCGGGCATGGAGCTCTCCATGCGCCGTCTCATCAACGATAAGGTCATCCCCGCCGACGTGACGTACGCGTCGCTCGCCTACGCAAGCGACTACCAGGACGCGAAGTCTGCGATCGCTGACATCACGGCCAAGATCGAGAAGGCCAGCCACGTGGTGGTCATCTCCGAGATCGGCAACTCCGCGGGCCTGAACACCGAGGACGAGTCGCTCACTCGTGTGTACCTCCCGCTGCAGGTAGTGCGCGCCGCCAACAAGGCCGGCAAGCCCGTGGTGGTCATGAGCATCTCCAAGCCCTACGACGTGGCGGTATACGACGAGTCCCCGGCTGTCGTGGCGGTCTACGGCAACAAGGGCATGGACCCCACCGAGGGGCTGGCGCCGAGCGCCGCCTTCGGCCCCAACGTCCCTGCGGGCGTGGAGGTCATCTTCGGCGGGCATGCGGCGGGTGGCAAACTCCCCGTCGACGTGTTCGAGGTGAAGAAGGATGACACAGGCGCCACGGTGATCGACACCACCAAGGTGAAGTACGCGATCGGCACGAGCATCACCTACCCCGCGGTGAACGACACGACCGCCACGAACAAGAGAGACCTATCCCAGGAGGTCACCGACATCGAGCAGAACCTCGCCAAGGACGAGAAGCTCTACACGGCGGCTTCGTGGGCGGCGCTCGCCAAGCGCCTGGAAGAGGCGCACACCGTCCTGGACAACGCGGACGCCACGCAGGAGCAGGTCGACGCCGCGCTCAAGGCGCTCAAGAACGCTCGTGCCGCCCTGGTGAAGGTGGGCGACGACGTCGGCAGTGGCAACAAGCCCAGCGACGGCAACGGCAGCAAGCCCAACGACGGCAAGGGGAACGGTAAGACGCCCGCCACGGGCGGTAAGCTGCCGAAGACCGGCGACTTCACGACAGCCGCCGTTGCGGCTACGGCCGCTACCGGCATCGCGGCCGTGGGTCTGGGCACCGCCGCGACGTATGTGAATTCCAACAGCTCGGACGATCAGCTGTAGCGCGAACCTGAAAGGTTCATGCTCAGGGGCCGGGAGGGGTTGATTTCCCTCTCGGCCCCTTTACGTGTCAGAGTACCGGGTTCATCGTCACCTTATTGGGCAGGCCGCGCACCGGGGAAGGTCCCGGTGCGCCGCCTGCCCGTCTTCAAGCTGTTACCGCGACGGCGCGGTACAGGGGTTGCCCCGCCGTGCTGCACCGCTGGCTATCGTTGATTGCGACGGCACAGGGCCGCACTCACCGCGCAGGCAACGATGCCGCTCTCGCCCGCATCGTCGCCAAAGGCGTAGTCGTAGCGAAACTTGCCGTCCGCGCCCCGGTACACGGCACCCGTATGGTAATGCCAATAAAAAACGCAATAGTTCAAAATGAAGGCAGGCAAACCGTTGAGCGCGAAGCGGAGCACTACAACCTCGACATAATCCTGTCCGTGGGCTACCGCGTGAAGTCCCAACAGGGCATCTATTTCCAGCGCTGGGCGAACTTCGTGCTCAAACAGCACCTCGTCCAAGGCTATACCGTAAATCAAAAGCACCTCGATACGCTCAAGACCGTCGAAAAGAATCTTGAGCGCGCGGACGTTCCCAAGATTGCAGGATCGTCCGAGCTACTCAACGATTACCTTCCCAGCCTTGAATTCCTCAACGACTATGACTCCGGCACCCTTCACGCGCCCGCAGGCAAGGCTCCCACACATAAATGATCCGTTTGGGGCGAAGCGTGACCGGTTACACCAATACCGACAATGCATCACCGATATCGCCATCGACAAGGATGGCCTGGCGCTCGAGGGGCCCGGGGCAGCAAGCCTCCCCGTGGTTGACGCACGCGTAGGTGGTCAGTGGGTTCGCCGAGGTCATCTGCCAGAACGGGTACTTGATGATGCCGGGCGTGTTGCCGCCCACGCCAAGCTCGAGGTAGAGCACGCGCATGCCCTCGTGGCGCCGGAGGAACTCCCGGTAACGCACGGCGGCGGCATGCCAGCCCTCGTCCTCCACGAAGGTTTCGTCGCAGCGCAGGTTTGTGGTCATGGGCGCGCCGCACACGGGGCAGCGGGGCACGAGGGAGGAAGGGATGGCGAGGTCAAGTTCGTTCTCCGGGATGCCAACCTTGAGTTGTTCGGCAATATGAGCGTCGAGCGCGGCACACATCTCCCGCACCTGCGCCTCGTTATCATACGTTTTCTTGTGGCAGGGCCTTGAGCACTGGAAAAGACCGTAGTCACCCTGCGTGTAGAAGAGCCGGTGGCGGTCGACCCCAGCCTTCTGGAAGCAATGGTCCACATTGGTGGTGAGGACGAAGTAATCCTTGCCCTCGAGCAGGTCAAAAAGGATGTCGTAGACGGGCCTCGGCGCATCCATATAGCGGTTGACCAGGATGTTCCGGCACCAGAAACCCCAGAACTCCTCAAGCGAGGAGTACGGGTGAAACCCGCCCGCGTACATGTCCGTGAAGCCATAGCACAGACGCCAGGGGTGGAAATGCCGCTCGAAGCGCTCGCCTGCATAGGTGAAGCCAGCGGAGGTGGAGAGCCCCGCGCCAGCGCCGACGACCACGGCATCTACCTCGTCGAGGGCTTTGTGCAAGCGCTCGAGCGCACGCTCGCGGCCACGGACCGCCGTGCTCGCGAACACGAGGCGTGATGAGAACATATAACCTTCCTATCTTATATAGCAGACGCTCCTCCGCGCTACGAACCCTGTAGCACCGAGCGATAGATGCGTTCGTCCTCGGCATCGAACACGTCGAAGATAACCCTGGGAACCGGACGCGCCTCCTCCCGCGCCCGCGTAATCCACGTGCGAACCGTGCGCACGGCGATGCACGCCGCTTGGTCGCGAGGGAAATGAAATTCGCCCGTAGAGATACAGCAGAAGGCGATGCTGGGAAGCCCGCGCATCGCGGCGATGTCGAGACAGCTCTCGTAGCATCGAGCGAGCTTTGCGCGATCGTCTGCGTTGGGCACGGCACCACGCACGATAGGCCCCACGGTATGGATGACGTAGCGTGTCGGCAGGTTGAACCCGGGCGTGACCATGGCATCGCCGGTTAACAGCTCCGAGGGCAGACCGTGCCTGCTTCGTAGCGCCAACTCCTCGGCATCGGCAAGGCGCAGACGCGTACCCGCCGCCGTGTGGATGGCGTTATCGATGCATCCATGGCAGGGAACGAAGCATCCGAGCCCCTGAGAGTTGGCAGCGTTCACGATGGCGTCCGTCCGAAGCCGCGTGATATCCCCGCGCCACAGCAAGAGGCCGCCTACGGATTCCGCTTCACATGCCTCGGCGATTCCGCGCTCTTGCAGGCGCCCCTGCAAGTAAGCGTCCTCGATGCGTAGGTACTCATCGGAGATTTCCGCAGGTGGGCGCACGTTCACGAGCGAGCGGTAGAGCCGGTAGAGACCCTCGCCCGCAGGCGCCTGCGCGCCCAGGTGCTCGTCGCGCTCGTCCAGTAGATACGCAACCAGCCAATGCAACCGCTCCGTTTGCGTCATCAAGCCCTTCCCACCCTCAGCCAATCCAATCGGGTAGCCCCCGCGATACCCCCAAGCAAATCAGCTTGCCTGGGGGCATCGGAGGGCTGCGGCAACAACCCGCTACTTACCGAGCACGGAAATGCGCTCGCCCACGTGGGCATCGGAGCCCGTGCGCTCGGCCTCGTCGACCATCGCGATGGCGTAGTCGGCGTAGGAGATGGACGAGGCACCTGCGGCGTTCGTCGTGAGCTCCTCGCCCGCGAGGATGTACTCGCCGGTACGCGAGCCGTCGGCCACGAAGTCTGCCGCCGGGGAGACGAAGGTCCAGCGCACGTCGTCGCGCTTGCGAATCTCGGTGAGCTCGTCGCGCTGGGCGCTCGCCAGGGGCACGAACTCTGCCGGGAAATCCGGTGTATCGACGAGCTGCACCGAGTGCTCGGGGTCCACGTAGAGGCTGCCCGCGCCGCCGACGATCAGCAGGCGGGTATCGGTGCCGGAGAGCAGGTCGGCAAGATGCTGCGAGGTCTTGACGTGGTCGCCCAGAGTCTCGGGCGTCCAGGCCCCAAAGGCGTCGATAACGACGTCGAAGCCCGCAAGGTCGGCCTTCACGAGCGAGAGGATGTCCTTGCCCTCGATGGCTTTGCTCGACGCGGACTTATTCTTCCCACGCACGATGGCGGTAACGTCGTGACCGCGATCCACGGCCTCCTTGGTGATGAGCTGGCCGGCCTTGCCGTTGGCTGCGATGACTGCGACCTTCATGACTGCGCTCCTATCCGGGGTTCACCCCATATCTTCGGCGGGCCCTCCCGCCGTCTCTTCGGTCGGGCTTCTTGCCCTCCCGCTTGCTGGGGCTATAATCCCGATAACGCACGCCATAGGTAAGTAAGCACCGTATAGTACGGTAGATACCTATCGGTAACTATTGATATTTATCAGCAGTTTTGTTTGTGTTGGAATTATGGAGGCGCAATGCTAACCAAGGAGACCCTTCCCGCTTGCCCCGTGGAGACCACGCTCGCGCTCATCACGAGCCGCTGGAAGGTGCTCGTCCTGCGCGACCTGCTCGGCCGCGGGACCATGCGCTTCGGCGAGCTCCAGCGCTCCGTGGGCAAGGTGTCGCAGAAGATGCTCACGCAAAGCCTACGCCAGATGGAGGCAGACGGCCTCGTCTGCCGCACCGTCTACGCCGAGGTGCCGCCTCGCGTGGAGTACTCGCTCACACCGCTCGGCGAGAGCATGCGGCCCGTGCTGGATGCCATGCTCGCCTGGGGCGAGAGCTACCAAGCGCGGGTGCGCGCAGAAGCGTAGGCGAACGCATCGATCGCCTCGGGGTCGTGCAAGAGGCCCGAGCCCCTTCCCTTGTTGAAGACCGTTCCCGAGGGACATCCCAGGTTGAGGTTGACCTCCCGGTAGCCCATATCCGCAAGCAGCCCCGCAGCATACACGAACTTGTCGGCGTCCTTCGTGAGCAGCTGCAGGATGACGTTGAGCCCGCGGTTGCACTCCGAATCGACCTCGCGAGCCGCGCGCCCACCGGATGTGGACCCCGCGCGCGGCGGCGCGACGAACGGCGTCTAGTAGCGGTCGAGAGCTCCGAAGCATGCGGCGTGGACGCGCCGAGACGCGAGATTCCCCGCGCAATGCCCCGCCCAGATACAGGAAAGGCACAGTTCATCGCGGCCATAGGCGATCATGGCACGCATCGCCTCAGTGGCGAAGCCCCTCCCCCAATACGGCCTACCGATTCAGTACCCGAGCTCGCGTTCCGAGTCGCCTTGAACGAAATCGCTGGATGAGCGGTCCTTGAACGCTATGGCACCGACGAGCGAACCGTCGCCCTTGAACGTCGCTGCATAGGAATTCAACAATCAGCTATAGAGTCCTCAACCGGTCGATGCCGCTCTCGAAACAGGATGCCATAGCGTCGATGGATGCCTTCGATATGCCGTTCGAAGAGGCGGCCTTCTGCCAGTCGGAGAGCACAAGCGCCATATCGCGGGCTACGCGCTTCGCCGCTCTGGCACTCACCCGGTAGTACTCGCATACCTCCAGACATGTTGACGGGTCCGCGCGAGCATCATCGAACCCAACCGCAGACGCAAGGTACTTCGACTGGTCTCCCTTTGAAGGGTTGACGTCAAATGCGGGAGACAGCCGCCACCCGTTGACATCGCGAAGCAGCCCTTGGTTCCTCATGTGATTATCGGTATTGCCGATCGCGCAGGTGAAAAGCGCGCGCTTCCACAGCTCTGGGATGTCATCGTCCGGCGCGGCCCCCTCCTCTTCGAGGAACTCGACCAAGTCGAGGTACGAGTACCGCCCTCCGTCATTCCCCTGAATGGCGCTCAGTCCGCTCAGATAAGGCACCCGCGTGTCGCCTATACGGTCAAAGCGCTCCAATAGAAGAACTGACCTTCCGCTCACCCGGAGAAGCCTGGAGGCAGGCACCACGATTCCCGCTCGCTCCATCAGCTGGAGCGACACGCGCTCCCACGCGCATACATCGTCAATCGCGCTCTCATCCACTTTGGGGAACTTCGCGATGCAAAGCGCGCCGCGCTCGCCACGCACAGAGGCTTTTGGGCGCGCGCCGCCGAGACTCGATCCCGCCGCCACCAAGTCACGCACGTCGGCATCCATGTCGGTCGCCGCAAGATCCGCCTCCTCGAGTAGCTGGAGCACGCTCACCTCGCGCGGCACCCCCTGGTTCGACGGCGCCAGTGCACGCAAGCCGTCGGGGCCCCAGATGCGCACGGCTCCCTGGCGCGTTTCGTCCCCCACACCAGCAAGCATGTCGCACTCGAAGAGCGAGCGGGCCGCCCTCCGCTCCCGAAGGGCTTCATTCCGCTCAGCACGCATAAGCAGGTTTCTCCCCCAGCGATCCGGCATGCAATCCTCGAACGCACGAAGGTCCCGAAGCCCCTCGGAATGGAAGCTACCGCGGGAGAGCGGCATATCCGGCGAGAGGGCGAAGGCCCCCGGATGCGCGAGGTAAGCCTCCGAATAGGAGAACGAGGCTGTCTCTGCTCCGTTACGGACATTCTGGAAGAGCCGGCCGGCCGGAACATCCTCCCCCGCAATCTGAACCGTAACCAGTAGTTCCATCAAATCCTCCTCACGCGCTTGGGAACGTCCTCCTCGGCACGGATGCGGCCGAGGGGCGTGTTGAGCGGGTCTGTCGAGGCGGTCACGCCGTCGAGAAACCCGAGGATACGCGCCACGCGCAGGAAGTTCTCGAGCGAGCCCTTGCCCTCGTTGAGGATGCGGCGCAGCGTGGGCACCGAGATGTTGGCGCGCTCGGCCAGAAGCTCCACCGTGATCCGCTGCTGCCGGCGAGCGAGCTCTAGGTTCGATGCGATGGTGCGCTCCGCGCGAGCGACTGGTATGGGTGTTCTTCCGGCCATAGGACTTCTCTCATAACAGAAATGATTTTTACTGTTGTATTAGGTTACCATAGCATTTCTTTCTGTTATTGATAGTACCTTCAGATATGGCACACCTTGGTTATCGAGAACCAGCTGCACGAGATCGCAGTCGAGAAGCCGAAGCTAGAGACGAGCAGAAAATCGTCCGAACATCCCTACTGGTCGATTGCCGTAGTTGCTAGTAGTCGATTTACAGCTTCTACTGGCTGATTTGCATTCATGGCATCGTTGCTCGCGGACAATTGACGTACCCCCGTCCCTTCCGTCCCACGAGCCAAGTTGTCCAGCCGGGAAGCGCCCCGAGATAGCAATAACCCGCTCAAACTGCAGGCAGCCCGAGCGTGAAGGTAGCCAATCCAGCATGGGCTCGGGCAGGCGGGCCATCTTCTTGGCTATGGCGTCCCTCACCTGCCCGGCACCGTGCCCGAGCCGGTCCCTCGATTGGGCGCAGACGGCCTGGTATATGGCCTCGCGACAAGCGTCCATGGCGCCATTATCGGGGAGCCCGCGGCGAAGCCGGCCGGAGATCTGCTCGGGCGACCAATGCGCGTCGAGCTCCTCCCGGACCGCGCGCCGCGGCCCCGGGTCGTCGGCCTTGCGCGGCGTCGGTCGCGATAGCGGCCTCTGGCGAGGCCCCGCTGCGGTCGCCTACGACGACCCGGTGAACCCGCGCGTGTACGACACAGCCATCGGGAGGTCGGTGTGACCATGGCGGTAAGGTCCAAGGCCGACGCGGGGCAGTTCCGCTCCAAGGCGAGGTCCATGTACTTCTCGAACGAGACGGTCGATTGGTTCCTCGAGAACTCCAGCGCGGCCCAGATGAGGTGCGTCGCCGACTTGCTCGAACGCGAGCTGTCGGACCGCGAGCGCAACAAGCGCGTGAGGCTGTTCAGGCGCGCGACCTTCGCCTCCCAGCCGCAAGTCCCATGCCCCATGCCCGGCGGCCCGTCCCTCCCGGTCGCTCGGTACGCCTGCCGCCGTTTTCCCACAGCCTCGCGGCTGATGCCCGGGCGCCTTCGCCGTCGACTCGCAGCCGGCGCCCTCCTCGAGGGGGTCGGCCGCCCTCGCCCTGAGGGTCTCGTCGTATATGGTCAAGAAAGCCTCCCGTTTCTCGGACTTCACTTTCAAGTCCAAGAAATGCAGTGAACCCCTATAGTGCAGTGAACCCCTATAGTTGGACAGACAATGTTCTGCTTCTCCTATAGGGGTCTTCTGCGTTAGGGGGTTGATTTGCTGAGCAAGGATTACTCCGCTGAGTTCAAGCGGCGCTTTGCGGACAGGTACGCCGATGGCGCGACCATCACCGCGCTGCAACACGAGTTCGGTCTTACGAAGTCGACCGTGAAGCTTCGGAGGGAGAGGATCGACCAAGGCGGCGCCGGGGCCATAGACAGGCCGAGGAAGAACAACCGCTACCCCCAGGAGTTCAAGCTTCGCGTCGTGGAAGCCCATCTCCGCGGCGAGGGCGACTGCAAAGCCCTCGCCCTCGAGCATGGCGCGCGCAACGGCGCGCAGATACGGGACTGGGTGAAGCGGTACCGAGAGGGAGGCGAGGACGCCCTCGGCGTCCGTCCGCCGGGGCGAAGGAGGAAGGAGCCCGCGGGTGAACTGCCTCCCATTTCTTGGACGCGAGAAATGGGAGGTTTTCTTATGCGCATCGATCTCAGGGTGAAGCACGATGTCGAGACGAGGAGGCTGGCGGCCGAGCTCTTCGCGAATGGCTCGGGGCGCGCGGCGGCCGCAAAAAGGCTGTCCGTTCCGGAAGCGGCCGTGAGAAAATGGCAGCAGATATACCGCGCGTTCGGAAGCGAGGTGCTGCTGACCATGGATGGCAGTCAGGCCAGGTATACATACGAGCAGAAGCTCGCCGCCGCGAGGGCCGTCGTCGAAGACGGCATGGCGAAGCCCGCGGCGATGGCCGAGTTCGGCATCATGTCGATGACGCCGCTCGACCGATGGTGCAGGCTCTACCGCGAGGGCGGGGCCGAGGCGCTCAGGCCCAAGCCGAAGGGCAGGCCCAGGGGCTCGAAGGCCAAGCCGCGCGGGCTCACCCGCGAGCAGGAGCTCGAGGAGCGCTGCCGAAGGCTCGAGACCGAGGTCGCGTACCTAAAAAAATTGCGCGCCCTGGTCGAGAGGGGCGGTCTCTGACCAGGGCGAGGGCCGAGGCGGTGGCCGCGCTGCGGTCGGACGGGCACGACCTGGGGCGCCTGCTTGCGTGCTCGGGGCTCGCGAGGTCCACGTACTACTACGCGCTTGCGCACCCGGCCAGGCCGACCAGGCCGGAGCTGCGCGGGGCGGTCGCGGAGATCTTCTCGCGCACGCCGAACGGCTGCGGCCACCGGCAGGTGGCCATGTGCCTGCGCGCCGAGCTGGGCGCGCGCGTCGCCGACAAGACCGTGCTCAAGATGATGCAGGAGATGGGGATCCGCTGCGGCATCCGCCGCGAGACCGACTACCACAGGTACAACTCGTACAGGGGCGTCGTGGGCGAGGCCTTCGAGCGGCACAAGGGCCGTTACGGCTACCGGCGCATCGACCACGAGCTGCGAAAGAGCGGCATCGCCGTGAGCGAGAAGCGCGTGCTCCGCACCATGCGGAAGCTCGGACTTGCCGGAAAGGGCGCGACCCGGAAGCACCGCGTCCAGAAGAAGGTCGAGCCGGGAGGCCCCCGGCTGAACCCGGTGGAGCGCGCTTTCGCCGTAGGCGGGCGCAACAGGCTTCGGGTGGGCGGCATCACCTGCATACCCACAGGAGAGGGGCGGCTCTATCTCGCAGCCGTGATAGACGCCTTCTCCCGCAAGGTCGCGGGCCGGTCGATGTCCGAGCGCATCACCGAGAGGGTCGCGATCGACGCGATGGGGCAGGCGGTCGGCAGGGAGGGCCCGCCGGACGGCGGCGGCCTCGTCTTCCATGACGGCCAGGGCGCGCGGTACGTCTCGCGCTCCCTCCAACGGCGCCTGGGCTCGCATGGCATAGTCCAGTCGGTATCAAGGCCCGGCACGCCGCTGGACGACGCGGTGGCCGAGTCGTTCTTCAAGACGCTGAAAAGGGAATTGGTGGAAGAAAGGAGCTTATGGGACGAGGGACGAGGCCGAGCAGGACATCTTCAAGTACGTAGAGCCCTATTGCAATAGGGTGCGCATGCATTCCGCCTTGGACTACATGTCTCCAGTGGAATACGGGCGGCAATACGCTTGAGGGTCCTTAAAAGAAGGTCCAGTTTCTCCTTCCCACTCCAACTCCTAACCGGACCGAATGGTCCAACTATTCGTCCGCACCCCCCCTTTTTTTTACAAAAGCTCGCGATGTCTTTTTGTCCAAAGCGCGAAAGTGCCGTTCTCGACGCATCTTCCGAAATCGTCGCACTCGCACCAGCAATCGGATCTTGCGATTGCAATCATCGAGGCCACGACCAGCTTCGCATCTGCTTTGGACACGTCCTGATCCATGATCTGCTCGATATCGAGTTCCAACCCATGCTGCGTCAGAATATCGCTATAGCGCTTGTACTCAGGATATGCTTCCGCGAAGGCGTATACGTCGTGTAGAAAATCGCGCTTTATATCCTCTATGGTTTGCAGCCACTCCTCATGAAAACCGTCGTTAGCCTTACCGTCTTCGAGCCCTCGGTTGACCTCTTCGACACTCGGCAGATTAAAAAAGCAGCATCGCGAGGCCTTCCATCTCGGTTGGTCCGTCGTAGGTCTCGCCGACCTCCGGTCTCATCTCCGCGCAGCTGAATTCGCCGCCCAAATACCTCAATAGCTTTTCGAAACCTTTGGGATATGCATTTGAGCCTCCGTGCGAGCTGTGTCCGTCGAAGAGGCTCCATTGTTCTCCGTCGAGCACTGGTGAATTGCAGTAGGTGAACCAATCGTTGCTGCCAAGGGCGGAGGAATGCCATGAGCGCATCAACTTGCGTTTTGTTCAATATCCCCTGGTTCTCTCTCTGCTCCAAAAGGCGCGACTGGCTGTGGCGGTAAGAGTAGGCCCCTCCGTCTTTGCTGATCTCGAAAGAGGAGTATCCCTGAGAAAATCCACTTATGCTGAAGCTGAGCACGCCATCAGCGAATCCACGCATCGATCCTTCCGTTCTTTGGTTTCCCACTGCGTATATGCACTTGTATCAGAAATATGACCAGAAACACGATTGCCATCTCTGCTGCAATCTGCTGTTTTCTTTTCATGTTTGTAGTCGTCTAACTTAAAAAAGAGGCTGGGAATCTCCCAGCCTCCTAATGGCCTATTTCATCTGTTTGCCGCGATAGTTGTTCTTTTTCGCAACGACCAGCGAACCAAGCAATCCTGCCAAAGACAGTCCCATCAGGGAAATCCACAGCGCCGAATTCATCGGATCACCTGTCTGGGGTAATTGAGCCTGCGCACCGGGGCTGCTCGGCACATCCGGCTTGCTCGGCTGGTTCGGTGTGACAGGGGCTTCCGGCTTGCTCGGCACATCCGGCGTGCTCGGCTGGTTAGGAGTTTCGCTATCCTTGGTCCACTTACCATACAGAACGGTGTCCGTGTTCAGAACCGTACCGTCCGCATACGGAAGCGTACACCGTTCATCCGTGTACCAGCCATCAAAGCTGTAGCCCTGCTGAGACTTCTGCTGTGCCTTCGCCGTATAGGCTGCCCCGTTACGGATATAGTCATTCGCGGGGGGTGCTACATCGGTAGGATTATCTGTGCTGACCCACTGATACCGGATCTTGGCGGCCGATACATAGGTCATCCAGTCGGTCTTTCCTGCCCCCTTGCTCTGTCCAATGACCAGGCCCTTCGGCATTTTCCAGCTCGGGACGAAAACACCGTCCGCATCGGCCGTCGCTGCCGCAGCTTCACCGCCTGCGTCCGTCGTATAACGAACAAGCTGCGTACCAATTTCTGTATCCTCTACCGTGCGATCCTCGCTGTGGATCTGAATCGGTTTTGCGGTGCTCGCGCCCGTATACGGGGAGATCACATTGATATAACGGCCTTCCTTGGGAATACTGCTGCCCTGTACCAGGTAGACATCATTGTTCGTGCTGACCTCAGCATCGTCTCCCAGATTGAAGGCAGTTCCTACATAAACACCGTCACCTTTGGCCGCACGTCTCTTTGTCTCAGTCAGGGAGTTGTTGTTGTTCTTGATGACGCCGCCCGTCATGGTATAGGTACCACCGCAGACGCCGCCGCCTACGTTTGCAACATTGTTTTCAATAGAACCGCCAGTTTGTTTAGCAGCGGATGATGGCCACAAGTATACGCCGCCACCCTGCGAGGCCTTGTTTTTGGAAATCGTACCGCCGGAAATCGTTACATTCGTTGCATCATACAGAAAAACGCCGCCGCCGTAGTTTTGAGCGCTGTTTCCTGTTAGCGTACCGTCCTTGATATTCAGCTCAGTTACGCCGAAGAAGGCTGCGACTGCGCCGCCGCTTCCCCCTGTAACCTTATTGCCGGAAATATCGCCGTTGTTAATATTGATTGTGATTTTCTGACCTTGCTGGGGGAAGGTGAGAACACCTCCGCCGTAATCAAGCGCCGTGTTCTCCCTAATGCTGCCTCCGTTCATTTCAAAAGAAGCCGGTGCAGGCTTAAACAAGGTATCTCCGCCGCTTGCGTTGGCATAGTCTGCAACATAAACGCCGGCGCCGTAGCTGCCCTGACCGGATGTCCGGTAGGTGCTATTGTTGGAAATCGTGCCACCGTTCATAACCATCGTTGAGCCGATGACTGCGACACCGCCACCGCCGTTTGCCGTATTGCCGCTGATCTCGCCGCCGTTCATGGTGAAGGTACTGCGGTTGCCGATCAGAACGCCGCCGCCCAATTCGTAGTTGTAGTTTGTATTATTACGAATGGTCGCGCCGTCCTCCATTGTTATGTTGACGCCGTTATTCGCAAAAATGCCGGACCCAAACTGAGCTGCCCTGTTGTTTTGTAAAATAGCGCCGCTCTTCAGTACGATGGTGCCACCGTTTGCCGCCTTGATGATCGAGTCGGTCTCCGCGGCGTGCGTTGCATCCGCAGCGTACTCCGCACCATCAATCACAATGTTACTCAGTGTCAGTGAGGCGGACGCATCGGCGAGTTCGATTATATAGCCGCCGAACCCATAGCGGTGCAGTGTCTTTCCGCCAAGATCCCAAACTTCTGTCCCCGCGACCTCATAACAAGATGAAAGGCAAATATCTTTGATATTTTTTTCGTTTGCAAGCGCGTTTGCCTTTTCGATCGTCTTTACAGCAGTCGTTTTGCTCAGTCCGTCATTTTCATCTGCGCCATGCTGTTGGTCGAGATAAATGGCAGCTTCCGGAGTGGTCGAGTCACCTGCCCCCCCCGTGCTCTTTCCGGCAGTCGCAAATGCGGCAACCGGGAATATGGTCATGAGCAAACTCAGTGCCAACAACCACGGCATTACTTTCCTTTTCACATCAAATGCTTCTCTTCGCTTTTTCATATTGGTTTCGCCTCCTATAACGCTACCAGCCAGTCAAAATACTATTTGATAGCTTATTTTTACAAAAACAAGATGTAAAATGCAGAGAATGCCACATAATTTACGTTCTGTCTTATTGCGCCAATGTATATCAGAGAAATGTGTGCTTATCAAAGACGACAGATTCGATGACAAACGGGCAACTGACAGGAACAGTGACTTCACAAGTCACGGATCGAGGCCACGTTCAAATTTGCAAACGAAGCCGCCTGCGACGATTCTTTCAGTCACCGCTCTTGGGTATCCCTCATGACCTGCGGAAATGCAAGGTGTTAAAGCCACTGGCTACGATTCACCTTGCTAAACAGGCACCAAAGAAGATAAACGGTTGTTTTTTGCGTTCATTTCGAGCTCCAAAACCTACTCGTTTTGTCCTCGGGACAAAAATGAAACTGCGGGTTTTCGGTTTCGAAATAGTTTACGGATTTGTGCCAGGATTTGTCTCAAACGCCTATACGAGGACACGCGGAGGGATTCGGCGGCATGCCGGCCAAGACCGACGACCCAACTGAAATTAACTGGAATGACGCTACGGTAAACGAGTGTGAAAGAGTGGAAATGAGCCGATAGGGCCTTGGTCTGCTCTTTTGAATGCCGCACTGTGTCGCTGAGTTTCGTTTCGTACGAAAGCCACGGCAAAGCCACCAGCGAAAATGATGAGTTAATTCGATAATCTGGCCTCCGTTCCTGCGTTGGGACGGGGGCTTTTTCTTCGCCTTTTTACCCCGTTCACCTGTGATTTCGCTATTTACCCCCCCGTATTTCAAGATGGCAAAGTACGGGGCGGTATTCGGGGGAATGAGAGTAAGGATTCATTCCAAGTGAGTAGACGCGCGGTTTTTGTCCCCGAGGACGAAACGAGGTCGATTCGGGGCCCGTGAAACTCAAATCGTGGTTGCAGCGATTGAGCTGCTGCTCGCCAACGTCGGCTCTTGCGTACAGCGACCGATGGCGAGGGACGCGGCTATTCCTCGCTCCGCCAGACCTAGTTGTATTGTCTCCAGGCTTTCATCGGGGCCGCATCCTTATCTCCGTCCCTGAAAGGCGAGTAGGGGGCGATGAGGTCGTCGTACAGGTCCGCATGCCACCAGTTGCGGAACCTTCCGTTCTCGTGGCTGAATATCCGCTCTCCCATCATGCGGCAAGTGAACAGCGGGTCCCTGTCCGGCTCGCCGGGGCTGCCGAGGATTTCGTAGTCCGGTTCTCCACTCGATTCGTGCTTGCGGTCGAGGAACCAATCAACCTCGTTGAACGGGAGGTTGTTGAAGCAGACTCCGCTCTTGTGCTCGCGGGCGAACTCGTCTTTGCCGAGCGATTCGGCGTCGATACGCCTCATGTAACGCGAAACCCTGGCGCTCGGGCCGTCGAAGAGCATCATCCTGTCGCAGACGCCGCACTTCCAGATTTCGGTTGACAGGTCGTTGTACTCAAGCTCGAAAAAAGGCAAAGTCGTCCTGATGGGCTTCGAGGACTCCGTACTCGACGAAATAATAGTCCGTCTCGTTCCCGTCGCAGCTATTCGAAAGGCTGTTCCCACATGGGCAGGGCTAGATGGGCCATGAACTCCTTTTTCTTTTTTTCAGCCGTCGCGTCATGTTCTGGATTCATTTTATGCATTCGCCGAAAAGTCAGCTGACCGGAGGCCGTTAGGGAAGATGGTCGGTGGCATAGGTCCGGCCTGCTTCGCGAATGCGTGAAATTAATAGCGGCGGTACGTGTCAGCGAAATTCCATAACGAATACTCGATGCTGGTGTTTCATTAGACGAGCTTCTTGCGCGTCTCCTTAAGAATGCCCTTCTTGAAGTCTGACCACTTTCCGAAGAACTTCTCGTCCGTAGCGGTAGCTGTATGGTCTGCGTACTTGATCGCTGTGAGTTCCATGGTGCAAATGTAGTCCGCCGCCTGCGAAAGCCGGTACTCGGAGGGCTGTGCGGAGCGGTAGACTATTGCGTCCTTCGACAGTGCGTACTCGATTGCGAGGTGGAGAGACTCGGCGATGGAGTGCTGGCCGTTGTCGTAGTAGACCTTGACCGCGTCGTAGGCCTGCAGCTCCGCGAGGTTGTCGAACAGGAAGTTCACGATGTCCCTTCGCATCGTTCCCGCGAGCTTGTCGAGCGAGGCGAACTGTTTGGTCGCATATGCGAATGTGTGGTACCTCACGGGTATGTGGCGGAAGAAAACTCGGAACGAGCCGAGCAGCATCTTGCGCGTCCTTAGGTCGAGTCTGGAGTACAGGTCCTTGCCGTTCATGAGCGGCGACGCATGGAAGGGTATGTCCGGGAGTTCCTTGGCGCGGAGGGCGTCCTCGTATGCCTTGATCGATTCCGCGATGCTGTCCGATTGGTCGTGCATAACGACGGTAAGCAGATAGTATCGGTCGGAGAGGCCGTCGCTTCCCGACTCGTCGACGAAGATGCTGAGTTCTCGCATCGCTCTCCTGAATAAGAAAAAAGCCGGGGAAAACGTCCCCGGCACTTGGAAGCCTTCCTTGCGGAAAACCAATTATTTTATATCATGGGCTGCGCGTAAATTCAAGCGCGCGAATAGATTGCGCCAATAGCGAAACCCCAACCCGTTCGGCGACTTACAGGAAAGCCACCTGAGGCTACTCCCTTTTCCTGCCGATATCGCAGATCTCCGACTTGCGGTTTTGCGAACGGCTCGAAAGCCGCTAGCGTTGATTCACTTGCGGTTGAAGCTGGTGGCTTGCGCGGTAAAGAGCGGTTGAGTTTCAAAAGGGTGTTTTCGGCGCTATCGAGCCTCCAAAGGCGCCCCGCTGCGCTCTTTGGGACAAAAACAAAAACTTGAAGCCCTGAGTTTGAAAAAGTTTTTGAGGTTGTTCCGGCTTTTGTCCCCGAAGGCGATGAAACACGACATGGTGTTGTTTGGCGGCAATCGGTTCAAGACGGCAGCGGAAACTGGATGCAACTGGAATGTCGGGGCGGCAAAAACTGAAGCCATCGAGTGCAGTGAACCCCTATAGTTGGACAGACAATGTTCTGCTTCTCCTATAGGGGTCTTCTGCGTTAGGGGGTTGATTTGCTGAGCAAGGATTACTCCGCTGAGTTCAAGCGGCGCTTTGCGGACAGGTACGCCGATGGCGCGACCATCACCGCGCTGCAACACGAGTTCGGTCTTACGAAGTCGACCGTGAAGCTTCGGAGGGAGAGGATCGACCAAGGCGGCGCCGGGGCCATAGACAGGCCGAGGAAGAACAACCGCTACCCCCAGGAGTTCAAGCTTCGCGTCGTGGAAGCCTATCTCCGCGGCGAGGGCGACTGCAAAGCCCTCGCCCTCGAGCATGGCGCGCGCAACGGCGCGCAGATACGGGACTGGGTGAAGCGGTACCGAGAGGGAGGCGAGGACGCCCTCGTCGTCCGTCCGCCGGGGCGAAGGAGGAAGGAGCCCGCGAGAGAGGAGACCCTCGAGCAGCGGTGCGCCCGCCTCGAGATGGAGGTGGAGATCTTAAAACGAATGGCCGCCTCGGCGACGGATCTCTCGGCAACAGGCGGAAGCACGAGATAGTGAAGTCGCTGAGGCGGGAATACCCACTCTCCACGCTCCTGAAGCTCATGGGGATGTCGCGTTCCACCTACTACTACCACGAGGCGAACCCTCCCTCCGACAGGCAGGCGACCGAGCGGCCGGTCATAGC
>NZ_CABWID010000002.1 GCF_902501965.1 Collinsella sp. AK_207A
CACTCAAAACTCGACTCTTGGTCACATCACTGCTGATACCTCTTGAATGGTATCTTCAATCTCCGTTCCTCGGCGAGGGCGTTCCCGCCCTTCGCCTCGCAGTATCCGGTTCTGAAGGTTCCCGCCGCTGGGTTCCGGCTGTTTGCGCGGTGCCCTTCGGCAAGGGGATATAATGCCAGAGTTCACCCTTGTCGGAACCCTCATTCCGTAGCTTCACACTCCCTTCACAACTCGGATGATTTTCCAAAGCTATTTCACTATATATAGTGTTTTCATAACGCCTGCCGCCATATTGATGCCGTTCACCGACCCCTTCTGCCGCGAAAAGATTTTTATATTTCTCCTCGGGCGATATCGCAGCCGGCATCAAGGAGCTCATCCCGACGCTCCACCGTCGCCGCTTCGGCATAGACACGCACCACCGGCTCCGTGCCACCGGGGCGCAAAAGCAGCCAGGACTCGTCCTCGAACTCCAAGCGTAGACCATCC
Source organism: Collinsella sp. AK_207A (assembly GCF_902501965.1). Taxonomy (GTDB): domain Bacteria; phylum Actinomycetota; class Coriobacteriia; order Coriobacteriales; family Coriobacteriaceae; genus Collinsella. The sequence goes on from NZ_CABWID010000002.1 coordinate 490, forward strand.
ATATGGCTGACCGTCTTTGGCTCCCTCCCTGCAACCTCCGGCGGGTTCAGACCGGGAAGGACATTGCGCAGGGATTCGATAACCTCCGGCTCAAGTCGAAGGTCACGCTGCCCATAGCACAGCGGTCCGAACTGCCCTTCCAGGTCATCGACCAGCTCGCCGAGCTTTCTGCCGGTCACCGCCATGAGCTCCACGAGCAGGAGGCCGCAAAACATCGCATCCCGCTCCAGGATATGCGCGGGGATTCCTATGCCCCCAGCGCCCTCTCCTCCCAGGAGCACGTCCCCTTTGAGCATCTCTTCATATATATGTTTAAAACCGTTCGGCTTGATGGTGATCCGGCATCCGAGCGCTCGCGCCACACGGCGGGCAAGGGTTGAGGAGGAAATATTCAGCACCACGCGTCCCTCGGCTCCGCGATCGCGTACCAAGTGCCCCAGCACAAGTGCCAAGATCTTGTGCGGGCTCACATATCTACCACGTTCGTCGACGGCGCCCAGTCGATCCGCATCGCCATCCACGACGATTCCCGCCCAGGCTCCACGCTCGACCACCTCGTGCTCGCACTCGTCGACCCAGGGCTCTACGGGTTCTGGCCGGAACTCCAGCCAGTCGGGATCCTCCGCTTCATGTATCTCATGTACCTCAACGCCCAGGCGGCGCAATACCGTAGCCAAGGTTCCCCGCGCAGAGCCGTACATGGGGTCGCATACCACCGAGAGCCGCGCATCGCGAATGGCCTCAGCATCTACCAAGCCCTGCATATCTTGTAGATAGTCATCTAGTACGTCGGTCATCTGGACCGGGCCGCGTGCCATGGTGGCATCGGGCTCTACAGCGTCTTCAAGCTCCTCGTAGAAATCCGTTGTTCCGCCGCCGCCGTCGGCCACGCGCAACTTGATGCCCAGGTAGTCCAGGGGAAGATGCGAGCCCGTAACGATGAGGGCGCCACACGCCCGGTCATCGCGCGACACCGCCCAGGAAACTGCCGGGGCAGGCGTTGGGCGATCGGCAAGCTTGGCCACCAACCCGTGTGCACTGATCACCTGCGCCGCAAGCCGGGCAAAACGGACGGCATCGGGCCGCGTATCGTAGCCGATGTAGACCGTTGCATAGGGATAGGATTCCGACCACATCGCACCGGCCGCGTCGGCAACGCGGATAACGTTTTCCTCCGTAAAGTCACCGTCGAGGCGCGCACGCCAGCCGTCGGTTCCAAAATGAATAATCGCGCCCATGGGGCTCCTGTCTCGTGAGGCGAATACGCCACTCAAACTGGTACCCGGAAGGGCGATGGGCAAACGAGCGCCATAAAAAGCGGATGCTCAAACGGCGCTCGCATGGGGATGAGCGCGACCTTCTCCTACACGGCCGCCAGAACATCTTCCAGGGCGCACGTTGTGAGCGGCGTGGCGCCGCAACACGTCCCCACCAAGGCGGCACCAGCTGCAATCCACTCACGACACGCTGTGGAAAACGCGCCCGGGTCCTCGTTCCAGGCCAAGCGCCCCTCGTCGTCGCGATGCGGACTGCCCGCGTTGGGTCGCACCATGACCGGAAGATCGACCGCGCGTACCATTCGCGGCACCGATGCCGTGGCAGCCGCCAGGGAACAGCAGTTGACGCCCACCGCAGAGGCCCCGGCCTTCGCCGCATGCATGCACGCCGCCTCGATATTCAGGTTGTCGCCCAGCAGATTGCCCTTCTCGTCTATGGCAAAGCTGACCCAGAGGGGCATGCCGTCGCTCGCGTCACGCACACCGGCAAGCGCAGGCATTGTCTGCCGAATGGACGTGAAGGTCTCGAGCAGCAGCCCGTCCACGCCGGCCTGCAGCAACTGGCGCGCCTGCTCGCGATAAGCCTCCCGCGCGCGGCGGAACTCGGGAGAGTCCTCGAGCGTCCAGTCGACACCGCACGGCCCGATCGACCCGACCAGGAGCCCTTCGCCCACGCGTCGGGCGCAATCGACCGCCGCGCGATTGATGACCGCGACGCTCTGACGAACGGCGTCGCGCTCCAGAGCCGGCGCTGAAGCCTGAAAGGTGTTGGTGATGAGCACGTCGGCACCAGCGGCACGGTAAAGCCCGTGAATACGCTCGACGAGCTGAGGCTCCGACACGTTCCACGATGCCGCGGGCACGTCCTCGCCAAACGGTTCTGACATGAGCATGGTGCCCATGGGGCCCTGCAGGAGCAGCGGATGCCCCTTGGCTTTGACCTCGTTCACGCGCTCGCACAGCGCCTCCGCGCCCACGCGGTTGTACATCTCGGTTGCAACGCGCTCAGCAGCCATGGCCTTATCTACTCCTCGCCGACCACGATGCCCTGTTTTTCAAGATAGGCGACCCAGCGAGCCATGGTGTCGTCTGAAAGCGCGTGCTCCATCATGCAGGCCTCGGAATCGGCGCGGTCGAACTCCACCCCGAGCTCCTGCATCAGGAAGGTGCGCAGCAGGCGATGGCGATACCACACCGCCCCACCAAGCTCGCGCCCCCTTTCGGTGAGCATGACCTTGCCGTAGTGGGACTGGTCCACGAGCCCCTGATTCTTCAATGCCGTGACCGCCTTGTTGACGGACGCCTTGGACACATTCAGACGCTGTGCGATGTCGACGGAGCGCACACCGGCAGTCTCGCCGTCTTCACGCTCGATCCGCACCATGCATTCCAGATAATCCTCGTTGGCCACCGTTAGGTGCAGCTCGCGCGAGGTGTTGGTGGTATCCATGTGAACTCCCCTTTCACACGCGTTCTCGATGATTCTACCCCACCTCTTGCGTCGTGTTAGAGTGTCCATGTTTGCCACTCAGAGAGACGGGAGCCATCATGAACGATGTCCTCGAGCGGTTCTACCGCTACGTGAGGATCGAGACAACCTCGGCGGACGAGCACTGCGACCAGGTACCTTCCACCCCCGGCCAGTTCGATCTCGCGAACCTGTTGGCGCGTGAGCTCGAGGAACTCGGTGCCCGCGACGTGTCGGTTTCCGAGCATTGCTACGTAACTGCCCAGATTCCCGCGAGCGCGGGTGCGGAGCAGTTGCCGCACCTGGGGCTCATCGCCCATATGGACACGAGCGAGGCCGCGCCTGGCGCGGACGTTGCGCCGCACATCGTCCGCTATGAGGGAGGCCCCCTCGTGTGCGGCGAGGTTGATGGCCAGCCCGTCGCCATGGCACCCGAGCAGCTGCCCGCGCTCAACGACCTTGTGGGCGAGGACCTTGTCTGCTCAGACGGAACCACGCTGCTGGGCGCTGACGACAAGTCGGGGATAGCAGAGATCATGGCGCTCTTGGCGCGCATCGCAGCGGACCCCTCCCTGCCGCATCCCGCGCTCGGCATCTGCTTCTGCCCCGATGAAGAGATCGGCCATGGCGCCGAGCTCCTGGACGTAGATGCTTTTGGCTGCACCTACGCGTACACCGTGGACGGCGGTCCCATCGGCGAGCTCGAATGGGAATGCTTCAACGCCGCCGAGGCCACCGTGCGCTTTACCGGCCGCTCCATCCATCCCGGTGATGCCAAGGGCCGTATGGTGAACGCCTGCGAGCTCTTCCACCGCTTCCATGCCCTGCTCCCGGCCTGCGAGAAGCCCGAGTACACCGAGGGCTACGAGGGATTCTTCCATTTGGAGGGCATCTCGGGCACCGTCGCGCACGCCACGGCGCGCTACATCGTGCGCGATCACGACGCCCAGGCCTTTGAGGAGAAGCTCGCGCAGCTCGATCGTGCCGCAGCCTTTATGAACGACGAGCTCGATTGCGAGCGTGTGCAGGTGGAGGTCAAGCGCCAATACCGCAACATGGCCGAGATCGTCCGCGATTACCCTGAGCTGATCGACGTGGCCAAGGAAGCGTTCTCGGCCTGCGGCGTGGAGCCGCGCGTACTGCCCATCCGCGGAGGCACCGACGGGGCCCAACTCTCCTTCCGCGGACTCCCTTGCCCCAACCTTTCCACCGGCGGCTACTGCATGCACGGCGTGAATGAGTTCATCCCCGTCTCCTCGCTCGAGAAGATGGTCGATGTGCTCCAGGAACTCGTGCGCCGCTTCGCCGCGTAGCGTTTACGCAGCCCGCAGCGATCGCCCGTCCCGGCAACGACGAAGCCGCCCCGCGCGAACAAGCACGGGGCGGCTTCCTGTTTGCGAGCTTGTACCGAACGGACTAGTTGCTCGAGCTCGACGCGGAACCGCTGGAGCTATCCGAGCTCGACTCGTCGCTTCCACCGCTCGCTGTGGCCGTGCCGTTAACGTAGTCGGACGCGGTATTGTTGGTGAGGTCGCCGATCGTGGAGGACTCGGAGAGGCCGCCCGTGGACATGGTCTGGCTACCCTGCGGGTCGAGACCCTTGTCGATGCGGTCCATCATCTCGGCCGTGGCCTCCTCGTTGCAGAAGACGTAGCTCACGCCGTTGATGTAGGTGTCGTCACCGGCCCAGCTCGGCAGGTTGGCGCTCCATATCTTATCGGTGTCCATACCGCGCATCGCGTTGGCGAGCGCCGCGATATCGGTGAGCGACATCGAGGTCTGCACCATATCTGACAGCGACTCGATCAGCGGGACGATCGTGGTCGCGTTGGTATTGTTGAGCACCTGCTTGGCGAGGGCGGCGATGAAGATGCGCTGGTGCCGCATGCGGGTGTAGTCACCATCAGAGTAGGCGCGCGAGCGACAGAAGGCGAGCGCACTGGCGCCGTCGAGCGTCTGCAGACCCGGCTCGATCACCATGTCGCCAGCCTTGGGGTCATCGACCTTATCGGGCACGTTGACCTCAACGCCGCCGATCGCGTCGACCACCTGCACCAGGCCTTCGAAGCTCACTTCGGCATACTGGGAAATCTTGCCCTCCTGGCCAGGCCAGAGCAGTTCGTTCACGGCCTTGACCACGTCATCGGCGCCGCCGTAGGCGTGCGCGGCGTTGATCTTCATGGTCTCACCGTTGAGCTCGATCTTGGTATCGCGCGGGATGGAGAGTAGCGTCACCTGCTTATGAGTTGGGTCGATACGAGCCACGACGATCGTATCGGAGCGGAAGGTATCCTCGCCGGGACGGCCATCGGTGCCCAGGAGCAGCATGTAGAACGGCTCCTTGGTCACATCGCTATCCATAATCTTCAGCGAGTTCATGAGGTCGGAGGTGATGGAAGAACCCCGGAGCTTGGCAGAAAGGTGGTTGAGATAGAGTCCCGCGGCGGCGGTTCCGGCCAGCAACACGCCGATCAGCGTGCAGATCACGATGCGACGAACATGCCGTCCGCGACGACGCTGGCGCGCGCGCTCCGAATAGCGGTCAACGTTCTCACGGCTGTAAATGCGGCTCCCCGCGCTCGTCGTGGGTCTGCTCATCTGCTGAATCCGCTTCTTTCCCATACAAATCTCCAGGTTAGTCGAGGTCGGGATCGGGCACCGTTGTACGCTCCACGCACGCGTCCAGGCCGACGAGCTTCTCAACGAAGTTCTCATAGCCGCGATCGATATGATGAATGGCGGAGACGTCCGTGGTCCCCTCGGCAATCAGTCCGGCCAGCACGAGTGCCGCGCCGCCGCGAAGGTCCGGCGAGGTAACCGGCGCTCCCGAGTAGCCGCGAACACCGTGAATCATCGCGTGGTGACCCTCGATATGGATGTCAGCGCCCATGCGCACCAGCTCGGAGGCAAACATGAAGCGGTTCTCGAAGATGTTCTCGGTGATGATCGAGTTGCCCTCGGCGAGCGCGGACAGCGTCATGGCCTGGGCCTGCATATCGGTGGGGAAGCCGGGGAACGGCAGCGTCTGGATGTCCACGGGCGCGATATGCTCCGCACGGTGCGCGGTGAGCCCGCTCCCATCCGGCAGAGTCTCAATGCGCACGCCCATGGCTTCCATCTTGCGGATAACCATGCCCAGGTGCTGCGGGCTGAAACCTGTCACCGTCACGCCGGCGGGTCCCGCCACGAGCGCACCTGCCACGAGGAAGGTTCCGGCCTCGATGCGGTCGCCCACCACGCGGTGCGTGACCGGATGGAGCTCGTTCACGCCCTCCACGGTGACGACCGGCGTGCCAGCTCCCTGGATCTGCGCGCCCATCTCGTTGAGCATGCAGGCAAGGTCGACGATCTCGGGCTCGCGTGCGGCGTTATCGATCACTGTGGTACCCGCGGCGCGCACGGCGGCCATGATGAGGTTCTCCGTTGCACCCACCGAGGCGAACTCGAGCGTGACGTTGGTGCCGGTGAGCCCCTTGGAGGCGTCAGCATGGATGTAGCCGTGGCTCGTGTCGAACTCCACGCCCAGAGCCTCGAGACCCAGGATATGCATGTCAATCTTACGGGCACCGAGGTTGCACCCGCCCGGCATGGCGATCTTAGCCTTGCCGAAACGGCCGAGCAGCGGACCCATCACCGCTGTAGAGGCGCGCATCTTGGCCACCAGCTCGTACGGGGCCTCCCAGGAGTCTACGCCTGAGGTATCGATGGCGAGCGTGTGCTTGTCCACCACCTCGATACGTGCCCCCATGCGCTTCAGGACCTTGCCCATGACATGCACGTCCGAGATATCCGGCACGTTGGTGAGCGTGGTGGTGCCCGGGGCGAGCAGGGTTGCAGCCATGAGCTTCAGGGCAGAGTTCTTGGCACCGGAAACGCGAACCGTTCCCTCCAGTGGGTGCCCGCCCTCGACGCGGATGATGTCCAAGCGTATGACCTTTCAGAAAAAAGCCCGGAAGCGGTGAGGCTTCCGGGCAGGTTGCTCGATCTTGGATAGAACGCTTTACGCGGCCTTTACCTCTTGGAGCAGAAGCTTACACCATGAAATCTCATTATAGAGATACGAGCGGCGTGCATCGTCTTCCGACAAATAACCCAGCTTCTCTTCAAATCCCTTCAGGCGGGCCTCCACGGCGGAAGCCTTCAGCTCGGAGATGTCCTCGGCGCGATCGGTAAGGATGATGACCTTGTCGTCTGACACCTGCACGTAGCCGGTACCCACAGCGAATGAGCGCGTGGTCTGGCCCATGCGCTCCTCGCAGATGGACACGATGCCGCTCTCGATCGTGCAGATCTCGCTGGCATGACGCGGCGCCACGCCAAAGCTACCGTCGGTGGACGGTACCGTGACGAACGCGACGTCCCCGTTGTACGGCTCGCTCTCGGGACAAACGATGCGCAGATGCATGGCCATGACCTACTCCGCCATCTGCTCGGCGCGGCGGCGCACGTCATCGATGGTGCCGGCGTAGCGGAACGCCTGCTCGGGCAGGTCATCGCACTCGCCGTCGATGATCGCGGCGAACGAGCGCACCGTATCGCCCACGCGAATGTAGACGCCCGGGTTGCCGGTGAACTGCTCGGCCACGTGGAAGCTCTGGGAAAGGAACTGCTGGAGCTTGCGTGCGCGGTTCACCGTCAGGCGCTGCTCCTCGGTCAGCTCGTCCATACCCAGAATGGCGATGATGTCCTGCAGGTCGGAGTACTCCTGGAGCATCTCCTGCACCTTGACGGCCACGCGGTAGTGCTCCTCGCCCACCACGCTGGGATCCAGCGCGTCGGAGCTGGAGGCAAGCGGGTCGATAGCCGGGTACAGGCCCAGCTCGGCGATGGAGCGGGAAAGCACCGTGGTGGCGTCCAGGTGGGTGAAGGTCGTAGCCGGTGCCGGGTCGGTCAGGTCGTCGGCAGGCACGTAGACAGCCTGGACGGAGGTGATGGAACCCGTCTTGGTAGAGGTGATGCGCTCCTGCAGGTCGCCCATCTCGGTGGCCAGCGTGGGCTGGTAACCCACTGCGGAAGGCATACGGCCGAGCAGGGCCGAGACCTCGGAACCCGCCTGGGAGAAGCGGAAGATGTTGTCGATGAAGAGCAGCACGTCCTGACCGCAGTCGCGGAAGTACTCAGCCTCGGTCAGACCGGCCAGGCCGACGCGCAGACGCGCTCCCGGCGGCTCGTTCATCTGTCCGTAGACCAGACAGGTCTTGTTGATGACACCGGATTCGCTCATCTCGAGGAACAGGTCGGTGCCCTCACGGGTACGCTCGCCCACGCCGGTAAACACCGAGGTGCCGCCGTGCTCCTGGGCGAGGTTGTTGATGAGCTCCTGGATGAGAACCGTCTTGCCCACGCCGGCGCCACCGAAGAGTCCGGTCTTGCCGCCGCGGATGTAGGGCTCGAGCAGGTCAACGGCCTTGATGCCCGTCTCGAAGATCTCGGTCTTGGTGGTCAGCTCGTCAAAGGCGGGCGCGGGATGGTGGATGGGATACCAATCCTCCACCTCGGGCATGTCCTTGCCATCGACGGCCTGGCCCATGACGTTCCAGATGCGGCCAAGGGTGTTCTTGCCCACGGGCATCTTCATCGGAGCGCCCGTGTCCACGACCTCGACGCCGCGCTGCAGGCCGTCCGTGGAGCTCATGGCCACGCAACGAACGACATCGCCCGGAAGCTGGCTCTCAACCTCCAGCACGGTCTTGATGTGACCGACGGGAGTATCGGTGTCCACCGTCAGGGCGTTGTAGATGTTGGGAACGCCCCGCTTGAACTTGACGTCCACCACCGGGCCGATGATGCGCACGATGCGCCCGACGCCGGCGGTCTCCGTCTTCTCGATGGAGATGGTCTCTGCCATTAGTAATCCTCCAATGCTGCGGCTCCGCCCACGATCTCGTTGAGCTCGGTGGTGATGGAAGCCTGTCGCACACGATTGTATGTGCGCTTGAGGTCGGAGATGATGGCGCTCGCGTTCTCCGTTGCGGAGTGCATGGCCTTGCGGCGCGCACCTTGCTCGGCTGCCGCCGAGTCGATGAGCGCCTGGTGCACCACGGTGAGCACGTAGCTGGGGATGAGCTTGTTCAGCACGTGGCTCGCCGAGGGCGAGTACCGGAACGGCGAGCTCAGGCGCTTGGGCGCGCCCGTCTCGTCGGAGCGCGGGCCGCGAGGCGCCTCGAGCACCTCGGGATCCAGCGGCAGGATGCGCTCCTGACGCAGTACCTGGTCCACGCGATTCCGGGCATGGAAGTAGATGATGTCCACACGACCGAAGCGGTCCCCGGCGAATCCATCGCAGATGTAGCTCGAGATGGACTCGGCGCGACGCAAGGTGGGCGCGTCGGACTCGCCCACGACCGTCATGACCACGTCGGGATAATCGCGAAAGTACTCGGTCACCTTGCGACCGCACGTGATGAGCTCGATCTTCTTGGCACCATGACGGCGAAAGTGCTCGATACGCGCCTCGATGGCACGCTCAACTTGCACGTTGAAACCGCCGGCCAAGCCGCGATCGGAGCTGATCGCCACGATGAGCGCCTCTTCGTACGTCTCGGGATTGTCCAGGAGGGGCGACTCCGAAGAGGCGTCGCCCGCTACCGTGAGCATGACGTCCGTGATGGCGCGGCGGTACGGCTCCGATGCCTTCTCGCGACTGAGCGCGCGGGCGATCTTGGCCGTGGAGACCATCTCCATGGTGCGCGTGATCTGCTCGGTGGTGGACACCGAGGAGATGCGCTTCTTTATGTCACGGAGGTTGGACATGTGCCCTAGTTCTCCTCTGCACCCGAAGCGACGGAGGCGGCTCCGCTGCCATGCGAGGCGACGAACTCCGCCTTGAAGTCCTTGATGGCCGTCTCGAGCTGTGCGGCGAGCTCGTCGCTCAGCTTGGAATCGCCGATCTGAGCGAGCAGCTTGCCGTACGCACCGTTCATGTAGTCCATGAGGCCGTTGCGGAACGGCACCACGTCCGCGAGCTCCAGATCGTCCAGATAGCCCTTGTTGCCCGCAAAGAGCACGAGCACCTGGTCGGCCACGGACATCGGCTTGAAGCGCGGCTGCTTCAGCAGCTCGGTCATACGAGAACCGTGCGTGAGCTGCTTCTGCGTGGCGGCATCCAAGTCAGAGCCGAACTGCGTGAAGCCCGCGAGCTCGCGGTAGGATGCAAGGTCCAGACGGAGGTTGCCGGCCTGCTGCTTCATGGCCTTGGTCTGCGCGGCACCGCCCACGCGGGACACCGAGATGCCCACGTCGACGGCCGGGCGCTGACCCTGGAAGAAGAGCTCACTCTGCAAGTAGATCTGGCCGTCCGTGATGGAGATCACGTTGGTCGGGATGTAGGCGGAAACGTCACCGTCCTGCGTCTCGATGATGGGAAGCGCCGTGAGCGAGCCACCGCCGTTCTTCTCGGACAGCTTGCAGGCGCGCTCCAACAGACGGGAGTGCAGGTAGAAGATGTCGCCGGGGTAGGCCTCGCGTCCAGGCGGGCGACGCAGCGTCAGCGACATCTGACGATACGCAACGGCCTGCTTGGACAGGTCGTCGTACACCGCGAGCACGTGGCCGCCGGGGTTGCTGGCGCTGGCGGGCTTGCCGTCCTCGCCGTTGTACATAAAGAACTCGCCGATCGCGGCGCCCGCCATGGGCGCGATGTATTGCAGCGGCGCCGAGGTCGAGGCCGAGGCGGACACGATCACGGTGTAGTCGAGCGCGCCGTGCTCCGCAAGCGTCTCGCGAATGGCGGCCACGGTGGACGCCTTCTGGCCGATGGCGACGTAGATGCAGATCATGCCTTTGCCGCGCTGGTTGATGATGGCGTCGATGGCGATGGCGGTCTTACCCGTCTTGCGGTCGCCGATGATGAGCTCGCGCTGGCCGCGGCCCACGGGAATCATGGCGTCGATGGCCAGAAGACCCGTCTGAACCGGCTCGCACACCGGGGTACGGTCGATGACGCCCGGGGCCTTGAACTCGATGGGACGGCGATGCGTGGCCCCGATAGGGCCCTTGCCGTCGATGGGCTCGCCGAGCGGGTTCACCACGCGGCCGAGCATGCCACGGCCCACGGGGATGTCCATGACGCGGCCCGTGGTGCGCACGGAGTCGCCCTCCTTGATGGAGTCGACGTCGCCGAACAGCACGGCGCCGACCTCCTCGCGGTCGAGGTTCTGGGCCAGGCCGTACACGGTCTTGCCGGTCACGGAGCTCGTGAACTCCAGCAGCTCGCCCGCCATGGCGCTCTTCAGGCCGATGACGTGCGCGATGCCGTCGCCCACCTCGGCCACGGTGGAAACCTCCTGGGTGTCCACGGTGGCGGAAAGCTCAAGCAGGCGCTGCTGGAGGATCTCGTCGATATTGGCGGCGTTGATAGCCTCTGCCATATGCGCTATACCTCCGTCTTCTTCATAGTCTGGGTCATGACCTTCTTGGCGCTCTCCAACTGCATGCGCACGGAGGCGTCGCGGCGCTGACCACGGGCGGATAGGATGATGCCGCCGATGATGGAGGGATCAACGTGCTCGATCAGGAACACGTCTTCCTCCAGGTCGGCCTCGCACTTGCTCTTGATAAGCTCGCGCAGCTCGTCGTCGAGCGGAATCGCGGTGGTCACGTGGACGCCCACGATCTCCTTCTCGCCGTCGATCATGTCGCGGTACAGGTCGAGCACCTCGGGAAGCTTATCCAGGTCTCCGTTGCCGGCCATAGCCGAGAGAACCGAGAGGACCTCGGGGCTCGCATCGGCGTCGGCCTTCAGGGGCACGAGGTTCTCGTAGATGCGATCCTCCGAACGCGCAGCCTCGAGAAGCGTGCGCGCGTACGTTTCCAGCTTGCGACTCTCGACGCGGCTGGCCTCGTCCCTAGCCATTCAGGCTACCCACTTCCGCAATGTACTTCTTGATGAGCTCGCGCTGCTTCTCGTCATCGTCGGCCAGGCGCTCGCCCACGATCTTACCGGCCACGGCAACGGACACCTTAGCGATAGAGTCCGTGGCGTTAGCGTAGATGCGGCGCTGCTCGTCGGCCGCGCGATCGCGTGCCTTGGCGATGATGTCCTCCGCCTCGGCGTGCGCGTCGGCAACGATGCGCGAACGCTCCTTCTCGGCGTCGGCGCGAGCGTTGAGCACGATCTCGGATGCCTTGCGGCGAGCGTCGGACACCACGGCGTCGGCCTCGGTGCGCGTCTCCACGGCGCGCGTCTTGATCTCCTCGGCCTCGTCGATGCTCTGCTGGATGGTCTTCTCGCGCTTCTCGAGCATCTCGAGAACCTTGGGCCAAGCAAACTTGCTGAGCAGGAAAAGGATGATCAAGAAGATCACCAGTGCGGGGATGAACTCCGCAGGCTTGGGGATCAGGATGTCCGCACCGGCCGCAGATTCTGTTTCGTCGGCAAATGCCGCAACCGGGGCCAGAACGGTCCCTGCGGCGGTTGCCAAGAAGCCAATGTGAACGCGTTTCATTACGTCTCCCTCAAAGATAGGGGTGGTGACCGTGCTACTTGACGACGAGAGCGACAACGAAGCCGATCAGGGCCAGGGCCTCAGCAAAAGCGGAGCCCATGATGAAGACGGTGAACACGCGATCTTGCACCTCAGGCTGGCGAGCCATGGCGTTCGCAACGCCGAAAGCAGCAAGACCGATGGCAAGACCAGCGCCAATGACACCGAGGCCGTAACCGATAACTCCCACGTTTCCTCCTTCGCTCATGCGCCTTCCTTCATGGGCGCACTCGGATGCACGACGTATATCAAGCGCGTGTGGTGCGCGCCTGGTACCAAAACTAGTGTCCCTCGGCCTCCGCGCCCTGGATGTACACGGCGGCGAGCACCGTGAACACATAGGCCTGGATGCAGGCGACGAACATCTCGATGGCGTAGATCACCAACAGGATGGCGGCGAACGCCACCGCGGGCAGCGCGCCCAGCGCGCTCGAAGCCGTCACGTGCTGTAGCAGCGGCTCGGCAAAGAGCGTCACCATGAGGGCGAACGAACCCATGACGATATGGCCGGCGAACATGTTGCAGAACAGACGAACGGCCAGCGTGATGGGGCGCAGCAGGGTGGAGATGACCTCAATCACCCAGATGAGCACGTTGAGCGGGAAGGCCACGCCTTTGGGCGCCAGGCTCTTGGCGTACCCCACAGCCCCGTGGTTCTTCATGCCCACGCCGATGAAGTAGATAAAGGTGACGAGCGCCAGCGCCGCCGTAGTGGAGATGGTGCCGGAACCGGGCTTCATACCGGGGATGATGCCCACTACGTTGTTCACGAGGATGAAGAAGAACAACGTGGCCAGGAACGGGAAGTGCTTCTTCCAGGTAGGGCCGAGAATCTGCTTGCCCATGTCCTTGGAGACGAACTGCACGCACCACTCCATGGCGTTCATGAAGATGCCGTGGGGCACGAGCGAGAGACGGCGAACATAGGCGAATACCAGCACCAGAAGCACGATGGACGAGATGATCATCCAGAACGTGTACTGGGTGATGCCCGACATGAGGTTGCCGATGACCGGGATGGAGACGAACTCCGATACCAGGTGGTTGATCTCGGACGGGAGCTTGTCGAACGCTTCCACTCTTCCGCCTTTCCTACAAACCTACGTGCGCGCGATCATCGCGCACGCCAGAACGACCCAACACACGAGGAAGGCCACGAGCTCCCCCACCAGATACGCCAGCAGCGCGGCAGACGCAAGCAGGTGGACGAGCAGGACTCCTCCCACGAGTACCACGAACGATACCGTCACGCCAAGGAACCCCTTGGTCATGCTGGCATCGCAGCGATGGCGCACTACGGGCAGCAGGACCAGCAGCAGGACCGCAAAGCTCACGACCCCCGTTGCCAAACCGCCCACGAGAAACGGTAGGTGCATCTCTACATCGAACACCAAGTTCTGCACGAGCTTTCCCCACTCATTGCTCGCTCCCCGCGCGTACAGGACATTCTAGCCATTTTCGGTTCCGCGCAACCGTCATTTGCCGATTGGCATCGATGCGCAACACATCAATGCGGTTTCGCCGAATATCCCACCGCCCACGGGAAGCGCCATTCAAACTTTCTCTACATTTGTAGAGTTACGAGTGCTCCGTTCGGCGCTAGACCGCCGGGTGAACCGCCGGACGCGCCACCGGTTTGACCTTGCCCGTGGTGTCGAGCTTCATGATCTTGGCGACGCGCTGGGCATGGCGGCCGCCCTCGAACTCCGAGGTCAGGAACACGCGGACGATCTCGCGGTTGACTTCCGGGTCCACAAAGCGACCGGACAGGCCGATCACGTTGCCGTCGTTGTGGCGACGGAAGAGGTCGGCGAACTCAGGCGTGGTGATGGAGCTGGCGCGCACGCCGGCAACCTTGTCGGCGGCGATGGCGATGCCGATGCCCGTGCCGCACACGCACACGCCACGGTCGGCGTCGCCGGCGGCCACGCAGCGGGCGACCTTCTCGCCGTAGTCGGGGTAATCGCAGCGGGCATCGGAATCGGGACCGAGGTCGATGACCTCGTGGCCGAGCTCGTTGGCGATATAGGACTTGAGCATCTGCTTCTGCTCAAAGCCCGCGTGGTCTGATCCAATGGCGATACGCATGAGTAAGTCCTTTCGTTGCGATACGCACGGCACGAATCCTACTGTAGCATGCCGCCCCGGCCCCATCTCTGGAAGCTCGGCCACGAATCGGCATCTCATTTTTCCCGAAGGGATAAGTCCCGTGGATCGCGGTGTCTACTGGATGACGGTACGGCTCCGCGCCACCGCATCGTGCCAACCGGAGAGCAGCTGCGCCATGACGATGGGGTCCCCCGCCGGCTCGAAGCGTCTGCCATGCCCCAGGTTCTGCTGCAGCTCCTCGCGGTCCTCCCAGTACCCCACCGCAAGACCCGCGAGGTACGCTGCGCCGAGCGCCGTGGTCTCCACGGACTCCGGCTGCACCACCGGGATGTCGAGCAGATCGGCTTGGAACTGCATGATGAAGCCGTTCTTGGCGCTCCCGCCATCTACCGAGAGGCTCGTGAGCTTGCGCCCCGCGTCCGCCTCCATAGCGCGCAGCACGTCGTAGGTCTGGTAGGCCATGGACTCGCACGCCGCCCGCACGACGGACGCCCGACCGGAAGCCCCGGTGAGGCCGTAGAGCAGGCCCCGCGAACCCGGGTCCCACCAAGGCGCGCCCAGGCCGCTGAAACCGGGGACCAGGTAGCACCCGCCGTTGTCGGGAATCGAGTTTGCGATCTCCTCTGTCTCATCCACCCTGCCGATGATACCCAGGTTGTCGCGCAACCAGGTGATCACGGACCCGGCGTGGAAGATGGAGCCCTCGAGCGCGTAGTCGATGCGCCCGCCCTCGGCGATACCGATGGTGGCGAGCAGGCCGTGCTCGGACTCCACCACGGTACCCCCGGTATTCATGAGCATGAAGCAGCCCGTACCGTACGTGTTCTTGGTATCGCCTGGCTCAAAGCAACAATGGCCGAAGAGCGAAGCCTGCTGGTCGCCCGCCACGCCGGTGATGCGCGGACTGTGGGTCATGATCTCGGGCGAGACGCGGCCGAAGTCGCCGGAGCTCCAGCGAACCTCCGGAAGCATGGCGACCGGAATGTCGAGCATGTCCAGCAACTCTTGATCCCACTCGAGCGTGTGGATGTTGAAGAGCATGGTGCGGCTGGCGTTGGTGTAGTCCGTGGCATGGACCACCCCGCCCGTCAGGTTGAAGATGAGCCAGGTGTCGATGGTTCCGAAGATGAGGTTGCCGGCACGCGCTGCCTCGCGGGCGCCGTCCACGTTGTCGAGGACCCACTTCACCTTAGTGCCCGAGAAGTACGCATCGGGCTTCAAGCCGGTCTTCGCCCGAATCGTGTTCTCGAACCCCGCGCGCACGAGCTCGTCTGCCATGGGCGCGGTGCGGCGGCACTGCCACACGATAGCGTTATGGATGGGCTGACCGCTGTCGCGATCCCACACCACCGTGGTCTCGCGCTGGTTGGCGATGCCGATGGCGGCGATGGCGTCGGAATGGATGCCGCTTTTGAACTGGACCTCCATCATGACGGCGATTTGGGCCGCCAGGATTTCCATCGGGTCCTGCTCAACCCAACCGGGGTGCGGGTAGATGTTCTTGATGTGACGCCGCGCGCTGGCGACGATGATGCCGTACTCGTCCACGATGAGCGCGCGCACGGACGTGGTGCCCGAATCGAGCGCCATGACATATTGCGTCTTGCCGGGATAATCGTCCTCGACAAGTCCGAGACCCTTGAACGTGAGCGCCATGGTGCCCCCTATTCGTTCCGCAGGCCAGAAGCCCGCGGTATCGTGTCGTCGGCGCGTTTGCAGGCGTCTGCCGGCAGACCCAGCGCCTCGAGGATGTCCTTTTCGGCAAGCGCCCCCTGACGCAGGATGCGCGGCTCGCCCGAAGCAAGCGAGACGATGGTCGAAGCGTCGCGGCACCTGGTGGGGCCCGCGTCGATGGCAACGTCCACACCGGCGAGCACGCGAGGCTCCACCTCGGCAAAGGAGGCGGGGGCTGGGGCGCCATGCGTGTTGGCGCTCGTAACCGCAAGCGGGGACCCGCAGGCCGCGATAAGGTTCAGGATGGCGGGGCACGCACTCGCGCGCAGTGCCACCGTGCCGTCCGCCGCCTGCATGAAGGAGGGAACCGCCGGGGACGCCTTCACAATCAGGGTAAGGGCACCGGGCCAGAAGGCGCGGGCGAGCTCGCGCGTACGCGCATCGACCCCCACACCAAAGACATCCAAGGCGGCGGGTCCATCAACAAGCCAAGCCACGGTCTGGGCGAGGTCGCGATGCTTGAGGGAGAAGATGCGACGATAGCCGGTGACGGGGGCGGGCATGGCCGCAGCGGCGGGATCGGCGCCAGCAAAGGCGGCCACCGAGACGCCCACGCCGTAGACCGTCTCGGTGGGAAGGAGGGCGAGCGCGCCTGCGCGCAGTTCGTCAGCAGCGCGCTTGATGACGAGCGGACTCGGCGAGGCAGCGCTGCCGTCGATACGGTAGATGGTTCTCATGGGCGTCTCCCTCCCCTCGCGCACGCACCGGACGGCATACTCGTTCCATCCGGCGTATTATCTCATGCACGTGTGTCCGCGACCGGAGAGGAACGGATCAAACCCGTCAGCGGAGGACAGCTGCCGTTAAGGGGGGCAAGAACGTGACAGTTTTGAGGAGAACGGACTTCTTACGGACGGCGGGCGAGGATGATGCGGGGGCGACCGGTGAGGTCGTTCACCACGCGCACATCGGCAAAGCCCGCTGAGAGGCACAGGTTCGCCGCGGCGTTCAAGGACCCTTCGTAGAGCTCGCAAGCGAGCAGGCCGCCCGGTCGCAACATGCCGGGCGCGGCATCCACGATGCGGCGGAACAAATCAAGCCCGTCTACACCGCTCTCGAGGGCGAGGCGCGGCTCATAGCGGGAGACCTCCTCGGGAAGGCGCGCCATCACCGCCGTGGGGATGTAGGGTGGATTCGAGATGAGCAGATCGAAGGTGCCCCGCTCCTCATCTTGAATAGGGTCAACCAAATCGCCCTGGCGGAACACGGCGGCGTCGGCGGCGATGCCGAGGTTGTCGCGGTTGCGCATGGCAAGCGCCACGGCCCGGGGTTCAACGTCTGTAGCGATGCACGTAGCCCGACCGGGTCGTTCCGCCGCGAGCGAGAGCGAGATGCAGCCCGTGCCGCAACCGATCTCGAGCACGCGCGCCTGGCGCGGAGCCTCCTGCGGCGGCTGCGAATCCGCTTCGGGCGCCGGGAGGGCTGATGCCGCCGAGACCTCGGCAGCCTGGGCGTCGTCGATTCCCGCGCCGCCTCCGAAGTCGACGGGAGCCGCGGCCACCTGGGCGGCGCGCTCGGCGCTGACCTCCCGAGCCGCTTCCTCCTCGCGGCGGGCCTCCTCGACCTGGGCGTTCCAAGGAAGCTCCGCGCGGGGGCGCGCATCCTCCGCGCCGAGCACCTCGGCATCCAGGTACGACAGCGCCTCCTCCACGAGCATCTCGGTCTCAGGCCGCGGAATGAGCACACCCGGCGCGCAGGCAATGGTGAGGGTCCGGAACTGCGTATCGCCCGTGATGTACTGAAGCGGTTCGCCCTTCATGCGACGCACCACGAAATCGTGCATGATATCCAGCTCGTCTTGCGAGAGCGGGCGGTCGTGGTTCATGTACAGCTCCACGCGCGACATGCCCGTTACAGAGGACAGCATCCACTCGGCCGAAAGCCGCGCCCGATCGCGCCCCTTGTCCTTGAGATAGTCGCGCGTCCAGTCCAGGCACCGCTTGATGGTCCACGTCTCGCCCATAACGTTCCGCCCTCTCTCCTGCATCGGGTGGCGCGCCGGAGGCTTTGCCCCGCTCGATGCCACCGTACCGGCTTCGTGCATGCGAGATTCTACCGTGCGAAGGACAGCCACGACCAAATTGGCCGTGGTCAGACCGAAGTTCACGCGAGAGGGCACTCATCTGCGCGCAGATTACGACGAATCTCCCCCGAATCTACGTTCAAGCGGGCGGCCACCTCGTCGGACTAGGAATCCTTGAAGACGACGCCCGCGCCGAAGATCTCCCCAAGGATCGCCTTGGGGTCCTGGGCGGCGTCGGGATCGACCGGCTGCGCGGCGGGCGCGGGAGCAGGTGTTGCCGCCAGATCGGTACTCGACGCAGCAGGCACCGTGCTTACGGCGGCCGGACCCGGGACGGATTGCGACGGGTCGAGGGTCGGAGTCACCGTGTCCGCCGGGACGTCGAAGGGAGGCTCCTCATCTACCTGATAGACGGCTATGGCGGCATCGTCGTAGGGAACTTGCTCGTTCTCCCAAGCGCGGCGATCGGCATCGACATCGCGCTCTGGAACCACGGTGGGGCCGCTCACCTGGTCCGCCGATGCGGCGGCAGCGGGGCGGGGCTCCGGGGCCGGCTCTGCCGGTCGCGCCGCCGGGGCGGGTGACGCGGGCTGGGCGGGACGCGGCGCGGGGGCCGAAGCCGGGTCGGGGGCCGGGGCAGCCTGCCTCACCTGCTGTGGCGCCAAGGCTGCGGTCGGGGCCGCTGCCTTGGTGGGCGCACCGCCAACGTCCTGGGACCGAGCTACATCACCCATCACGAACTCGACCTGACGGCTGCCGAAGACGGCGCAGACGATAGGCAGGATGATCGCGTGCGAATCCGGGCGCGCGAGCATCTTGAGGGCGAAGCCGGAGCCCGTGGGCAGGCCGACCGTCACCGTGGAGCCGTCATCGGACTGGGCACGGGAACTCTGCAGCAGGGCACCGCGCGATGGCTGCGCCGCCGTGACCTGTCGGACCACCTCGGACCATTTACGCTGCAGCTCGCCGGCATCGGCGACCGCGGGCGTTGCGGGAGCGGCCGCAGCCGCAACCTGCGCCGGGCTCGCGGTGGGGCGAGGGGCAGGGGCCGGGGCGGGCGCCGGACGCGCAGCGGGGCGAGGGGCGGACACCGGACGCGCAGCGGGAGCTGCAGTTGACGCCGGAGCAGGATGAGGTGCAGACGCAGGCTTCGGCGCCGACACCGGAGCCGAGGCGACCGCAGCAGACGTCACGGCAGGCGCCGCGGCCTGGGCGCGAGCGGCAACCGGCACCGGTACATGGCCCGCCGCGGGAGTCGGTGCATCCGCGCCATCGGAACGCGCGGGAACCGGCGCCGTCACGCCCGCCGCGAGCCGCCGCTCCAGCTGGTCCAGGCGCTCGGCGAGCGCTTCAAGCGTCAGATCGCTCTCGGGCCGCGCAAGCCGCGTGAGCGAGATCTCGAGCACGAGGCGCGCGTCGCTCGCATCGCGCATCTGCAGCGCCGCGTCGTCCAGCACGGTCAGACACCGCGCCAGGCGGTCGGGCGTCTCGAAGCGCGCCGCCTCCTCACCGAGCGCCGCCACCTCGTCGGGGGTACCGTCCACCAGCGCGGAAGCCGCCCCCGCCACGCGCACGGCATAGACGTCACGCAGGTGCGCCACCAGGTCGCGCGTGAGCTCCAGCAGGTCGGCGCCCTCCTCGACCTGGTCTTTTACCAGCTTGAACAGGCCGACCACGTCACGGACGGCAATGCCCTCGGCAAAGCGAGCGAGCACCGTGCTGGACGTCTCGCCCAACAGCGAGACCGCGTCGGCGGTGCGCACGGAACCGTCCCCGAACGTGGAGAGCTGCTCCAGCGCCGAGAGGGCATCGCGCATGCCGCCGCGAGCATGACGCGCCACGATCTCGAGCGCCTCCTCGTCGAACGAGAAGTCCTCCTGCTCGCAGATATAGCGCATGCGCGACACGAGGTCCTCGTTGGCGATGCGATGGAAGTCGAAACGCTGGCAGCGCGAGAGGATGGTCTCGAGCACCTTCTGCGGATCGGTGGTGCAGAGAACGAAGACCACGTGCGCCGGCGGCTCCTCCAGCGTCTTCAGCAGCGCGTTGAACGCCGCCGTGGTGAGCATGTGGACCTCATCGATGATATAGACCTTGTAGCGGCCACGCACCGGCGCAAAGCCCACGGAGTTGACGATCTCCTCGCGCACGTTGTCCACGCCTGTACGGCTCGCGGCGTCCAGCTCGTAGACATCCGGGTGCGTGCCCTCGGCGATGGCCTGGCACTCCGGGCAGTCGCCATCCGGCAGGCAGCCGTGGCCGGGTGCCGCGTCCTTGGCCTCGTCGCAGAGCAGAGCCTTGGCGAGAATGCGCGCCATAGTGGTCTTACCCGTACCGCGCGGCCCGCAGAACAGGTAGGCGTGCGAAAGACGTCCCTCGGTAACGGCATTCTCCAGCGTGGAGACGATATGCTGCTGGCCCACCACGCTCTGGAACGTGAGCGGGCGGTACTTTCGGTACAGTGACTCCATGGGATCCTCCGGGCGTTGGTTTGGCATCCATCATACCCCGCCGCGCGGAGTGAAACGAAGGGCGACGGACGCACCGGCCCCGAAACCCGGAGACCAGCGCGCCCGTCGCCCGCAAGACAGCGCCCGATGCGGCGAACGAGGCGCCAGCGGCCCTACACGATGGGGCTGATACCCGAGAAGTGCAGGTAGAGCGAGATGATCGCCACGACCACCACGATGACGGCGATGATCTTGTCGTGCATGTTCGGCAGCACGGCCTTGCCGCGGCCGCGCTCCCCCGCCACGTATACCACGATGGCCGGCGCAAAGAGGATCGTCGTCACCATGACACCCTGCAACCCGCACGACCACACCAGGAAGATGGTGTAGATGAAGCTCAGCGTGCCGAAGAACCGCGCCGTGCCCACGCTCGGCGCGTAGCGGCCGCTCCCCGTGTCGCCCTTCCAGCCCAGCACCATGTAGTACGCGGCGGAGCAGACGTACGGGATGAGGATGGTCGAGACCGCGCACGCGTAGAAGAACTGGTACGTGCTGTTCGCCACCACCGAGAGGATGAGGAAGAGCTGCATGATGCCCGAGCTCACCAGAATGGTGACGATGGGCGCGCCGTGCTCGTTCGTCTTGGCGAAGGCCAGCGGGAACGTGCCCTGGCGCGCGGCCTCGTACGGCGTCTCGGACGCGATGATCACATAGCCGAGCATGGCGCCCACGAGCGAGAGCACCACGCCGAGGTTCACCACCGCAGCGCCCACGGGCCCGATCGCGTGCTCCAGGATGCCGGCCATGGAGGGCGTAGCGAGCTCGGCCATCTGAGCGCGCGGCATGATGCCAAGCGAGAGCAGCGAGATGAGCAGGTAGAGCACGAACACGGCAACGAAGCCGATCGTGGTGGCGCGGCCCACGTCATTCACGTACTTGGCGCGACCGGAGATGACGATCGCGCCCTCGATGCCGGTGAACACCCACACGAGCGCCACCATGGTGGAGACGATCTGCGAGGCAAAGTCCGGACCACCCGGCTCACCCCAGAAATTATCCATGAAGATGGCCGGGTCGAACTTACCCAGCAGCAGGATGGACACCACGAAGAGGCCCAACGGCACCAGCTTGGCGATGGTGACGATGGTGTTGATGCCCGCTGCCTCCTTGACGCCGCGGCTCACCAGGTATGTGAGCACCCAGAGGAAGATGGACGCGCAAACGCACGAGACCATGTTGTTGCCGTCTCCGAACACCGGGAAGAAGTAACCCAGCGCACCGAAGAGCAGCACCGCGAAGCCCACGTTGGAGAGGCACGCGCTGATCCAGTACCCCCACGCGGAGTTGAAGCCCACGTAGTCGCCAAAGCCCGCCGCCGCGTAGGCGTAGATGCCGCCGGTCAGGTCCGGACGCGCCTGCGAGAGCCCCTTGAACGCCATCATGAGCGCGAAGACGCCCACGAAGCAGATCACCCACGAGACCAGCACTGCGGCCGTGTTGGCACCGCCCGCCGCCATGTCTCCCGCGAGCGAGAAGATTCCGCCGCAGATGCTTGCGGTGATGACCATCATGGTCAGGCGGAAGAGGTTCAACCCGTTCGGATCGATGATGTCGCCCTTCTCGTCCGACGTGATGACCGTCTTGGCTTCTTCCGACATAAAACGCTCCCTTCCCAAAACGAGATACAGGAAAGCGGCGCCGACGTCGCAGGTGACGGCGACGCCACTGCAGAGCATGGCGCGGACGCTAGAAGCGCAGGGAGAGGCAGGACAGGCCGCCGTCGACCTTGCGGTACTCGGAGGTGTCGACCACGAGCGTCTTGTAGCCCAGGTCCTGGACCGCCTTGAGCACGGTCGGGTAGCCCTCGGCCACGATGACGGTGCCGTTCACCCAGATGCAGTTGGCGCCGTAGGCCTCATTCTCGGGTACGACGACCTTGTTGTACTGGGCGAAGTCCGGCTTGTCGATGAACTCGCCGGAAACGAGCATGTTGCCGTCCTCGATGTAGTTCACGCCGGTCTTGAGGTGCAGGACCTCCTCCAGCGGCACCTCGGAGCCCTCGAGGCCCCAACCGGCCAGGATCTCGCAGAACTGGCGGATGCCCTCCTCGTTGGTGCGGGCGGAGCGGCCGATGTAGAAGTGGTCGCCGACCATCATGACGTCGCCGCCGTCCAGCGTGCCGGGGGCCTCGATATGCTTGATGTGCTCGTCGTCGAAGAAGCGGCGCACGGCCGGCTCGATCTCGTTCTTCTCGCCGTTACGGCTGGGCGCACCGGGGTTGGTAATGATGGCACCGCAGCGCGTAATGACCGCGGGGTCCTCCACGAAGCAGCTGTCGGGGTACTGCTCCAGCGCGGGCAGGACGGTCACGTCCACGCCGCACTGCTCGAGCGCGTGCTCGTAATCGTAGTGCTCCTCGATGGCGCGCTCGTAGATGGGCTGTCCCAGCTCGGGGGCGCTGGTGATGCCGTTGCTGAGGGACTTACCGGGACGGCGAATGATGACGTGGCTGAACTTGGTCATGGGAACCCTCCTTGGTTCGACGATCGGGGCCTCCCAGCGCGGGAAGCCCGCTTTCCCCACCGCTGATGATAGCAGGTTTTCTCCGTTTTGTATGATGTATACAATCTTTATCGGGAGGTTTCGTTCCTCGAACGGTTTGATGAACAGATGCTCTTTACAGCTGCATATGCACACAAAGTTCATATCGCATATACTGCATGCAACAAACGCACGGAACGGATAGGGCCTATGCAGCCGACGTCGCTCAAAGACAACGTATACCGGTATATTTCGCATCGCATCGATACGGGCGAGCTCACCGCCGGAGACCGCGTGGCCGAGCAGGGCATCTGCACCGCGCTCGGCGTCTCGCGCACGCCGGTCCGCGAGGCGCTCATCCAGCTGGCGAGCGACGGATACTTGGACAACGAGCCCCGCAAGGGATTTCGCGTGCGCGGGTTCAGCCGGCGCAACGCCGAGGAGGTCTTCGAGATCATGGGGCCGCTCGACGGCGAGGCAGCCTTTCTCGCCTGCCCGCAGATGGACGACGAGGCGCTCGCCCAGCTCCGCTTCCTGGTGGGGTCCATGGACCTCGCCATCGAGAGCGGACTCGTGCGGCGCTACGACGAGATCCAGCGCGACTTCCACAACACCTACGTGGAGCGCTGCGGCAACGAGCGTCTGAAGACGATGATCGCCCAGCTCTCGCGCTGCTTCATCAAGCAGGACTACGGCAGCGTGGACCGCGAGACGGCGCGCGCCCTGCTGCAGCGGGCGAACGACGAGCACAAGCGCATCGTGGGACTGTTTGAGGCCGGCGACGCGCGCGGGCTCCGCACCTACATCCGCGACGTCCACTGGGCCACGGAGAACGCGCAGTACAACGCCTGGTAGGACCGCTCCGGCACGCGGAGGGCCGTCACAGCACCCTGAACGGCGCCCACAACGCGCAGGGGGCGCCGCCCGTGCGAGCGACGCCCCCTGGGAAGGAAGTGGGTCCCCATGCGACCCATGGAAAACGCGCTGGTCTACGCCTGCTTGCCAGCCCCGGCCTTACCGCGCACGGAACGGTGTTCGTACCATTCCTTGATGCGGGGCCCAGCCATCTGGATCAGGATGACGACGATCAGGATGACGCCCTTGATCGTGTCATTGATGAGGGAGTCCATCTTGAGCGCGATGATGATCTTGTCGATCACGGTGTAGGACATGGCGCCGAAGAGCACGCCCAGGATGCGACCGCGACCGCCGCTCATGCTGATGCCGCCGAGCACCGTGGCCGCGATGGCGTACATCTCGTAGCTGTTGCCCGTGGTAGCCGGGTCGCACGAGGCGTTCATCGCCGAGCTCGTGGGCAAGGAGACGCTCGAGCGCATCAGCGAGTCCATGCGCTCGCTGGGGTACCGGGGCAACGTGCGCACCGCCGCTCGGCTCAACCGCTCCCCGCTCATCGTCGTCAACATTCCCTGGCTCGACAACCCGTTCTACGCCGAGATCGCGCGCATGACCACGCCGACGCTGACGACGGTGAACCAGCCACGCTACCAGATGGGATTCTCCGCCTGCAAGATGCTGATGGAGATCATGGACGGCACCGAGGGGGCCACGAGCTCCATGGTGTTCGACACCGAGCTGGTCGTGCGCGAGTCAACCGTGCGGCGATAGCCGGCCAGGAGCCAAGGGAGTTCGCGCTGCGGCGCGCTGCGGCGATTATGCGGAGAGGGGTCGCACGAGATACCCTCGGCGCGGTGGCGGCTGCGTCCGGCGTCTCCGTGCTAGAATGCGAGCCGAGCCTTCACATACACCTCAAACGAACCCGAAAGGCGCACGGCACCATGCCGCTTTTCAGTCGACACCATTCCACCGGGAATATTCCCCGACCTGCCCAGCGACCTGCCCAACCCGGCCGCATGGGCGCCCCTGCGCCGCAGGCCGCCCAGCCTGTGCCGGCCACTGCCCTGCCGGCACCTGATCCTGCCGGCACCGCGCAGTCAACCCTGCTCCGCCGGTACCGCCCCCTCGAGACGCGGGCCACCGGCGGTTTTGGCTCCGTCGAGATCTGCCTGGACCGTCGCCTCCAGCGGCGCGTGGCCATCAAGCGCATCCCGCTCACCGCCAACGGGGCCGGCATTCCCGCCCAGACCATGGCGGCGGCCCTCGCCGAGGCGCGCACGGCCGGCATGCTCGCCCATCCCAACATCGTGTCGGTCCTGGACTTCACCTTTGACGCCGCCTACGCCTACCTGGTAATGGAGTACGTCGACGGCATGAACCTCGCCGAGTTCCTGGCCCGGGTAGACGGCAACTCGCTCACCTACGACGAAGCCGCCTGCGTGGCAGACGCACTCGTCCAAGCCCTCGCCCACGCGCACGCCAACGGGGTGCTGCATCTGGACATCAAGCCCGCGAACGTGCTCATCGACCGTGCCGGGCATGTAAAGCTCGCTGACTTTGGCATGGCGACGCTCGCCAGCGCCGCGGGGTTTGGCGGGGCACGGGGCGGGACGATCGGCTACATGCCGCCCGAGCAGCTGGAGGGGCTCGCGGTGGACGAGCGCGCCGACGTGTTCTCGCTCGCGGCGGTGCTCTACGAGTGCCTCTGCGGCAACGCCCCCTTTGTCGCCGCAACGCCGGCGGACTCGCTTGCGCTCATAGAGTCCGGGGCCGAGGCACCCTCCGAACTGCTGCCCGAGCTCCCCGCAGACGCCGAGGCAGCACTCCTGCAGGCACTCTCCCCGACCCCCGCCGTCCGCATGGCGGAGGTGCAGGAGCTGGGAGACCGCTTCTGCGCGGAGCTGGGAGACCCGCGCGCCGGCCGCTCGAGCCTGGCGCGCATCATCGAACGCCTAACCTCGGACGAAGACCCCGACGCTACCATCGAGGCGCCCGCCGAAACCGAGGACCCCTGGGAGCGCGACCCCGCCGAAGGCCTGCTCGGCAGCCGGTTTCCCCAAGCGCGGCGCGTGCTGCGCGGCGTCGTCGCCGGCGCCGCCACCGCCTTCTCGGTCCACGCCTACGACCCGATCGCCAACGCGCTGCACGCCGCCTCCACCTCGGCGGACCCCGCGCAGAGCGCGCCGGGCTGGATCCTCGCTTCGCTGGTGACGGGCGTTGCCGGCGGCGTGGCACCGCAGCTCGCGGCGGCGTTCGCCGCGCTCTTGGCCACCGCGTCCGTCCTTGACCCCGCATCGATTCCGGCAACGCTCCCCACCGCCGTGCTCCTGGCGGCCATCGGCCTGGGCTGGTGGATCGCCTGGGGCCGCACGCCCGGAGCCGCCGCCGGCTACACGGCCACGCTCGCGCTCGCGCTGGTGAGCGGAGATGCCGTGGCGCTCGCGCCCCTCGCCGCGGCCTACCTCGCCTTCGACGCCCCGCCCGCAGCTGCCGCGGCCACGTTTCTCACGGCCTCCGTCACCGCTGCGGCCGTGCTCGCGCAGGGCGCCGGAGCGGGCGTGCCCCTCTCGCTCGCGCTCGGCGCCTGGACCGCGCCCGCTTTCCTCGTTCAAGCCGTGGGACTCGCCGCCACCGCCGCCCTCGTCTCGTTTGTGCTCCAGCGCGCCTGGAGGCGCTACGACGAAGCCGCGCAGGCAGACGCGGCCACCGCTCCCGCGGCCGGGTTCGCCCTCGCGGCCGCGCTGCCGCTCCCCTTGGTGGTCGCGCTCACCTGCCTTGCGCACCCTATGGAAATTCCCAGCTTACCGCCCCAGCTCCTCGCCCCGGCCATAGCCCGGGGAACCGTTTCCTCTATAATCGTTGGGATTTGCCTGTACCTCTTCGGCTATAGAAAAGAACCTTCGGAGGGTGATTGTTCGTGAACTTCCTGAGTATCTTCGAGAGCCGCGTTTCCGACATCTTCGGTGCCGCGCGAGCGCCTTTCTCCTTCAAGAAGCTCGCCAAGCAGGCGGCGCACGAGATGGAGGACCAGACGCTCGTGGTGAACGGGGTCAACACGGCCCCCGCGCTCTACACGGTGCTCGTTGCGAACGATGACGACCCCCTGCTCGCCCCGTACTACCCGCAGCTCTCGCGCGAGGTCTGCGAGCTGGTGAAGGCCCAGGCCGAGAAGAAGAGCTACACCTTTGTGGGCGAGCCGCTGGTCCGCTTCATGATCGATCCCTCGCTCAAGGGCGGTCGCTTCTCCGTGTTCGCCGAGAACGTGGACGCGCCCACCCTCGGCCGTCTCTACGAGGAGGAGCGCGCCTACCAGAAGGGGCTCTCGGCCAGCCAGCCGGCGCCCATGCCCCAGCGCCCCGCCGCACCGGCGCCCGCCCCTGTTGCAACGCCTGCCCTGGCGCAGGCCCCGAACGTCCCCGCGATGTCCGCGCAGACCGACGCTCCCGGCGACCCGTTCG
Source organism: Collinsella sp. AK_207A (assembly GCF_902501965.1). GTDB lineage: Bacteria > Actinomycetota > Coriobacteriia > Coriobacteriales > Coriobacteriaceae > Collinsella. Next base: position 27,890 of record NZ_CABWID010000002.1, read on the forward strand.
CCGTCGATCCCTTCGGCCCCGGCGCCGCCCCCGTGCCGACCGCCGCTCCCGCGGCTCTCGCGCCGGCACCCGTGCCCGCGCCCATCCCCGTGCCGCAGACCGTTAGCCGCGACCAGCTCGGCGTCCTGGGCGGGGCTGCCGCCACAGGCGCCATGGCGGGCATCGGCGCCGAGAGCGTCTCCGCCAACCTTGCCGGCGTCCGCACGCCCCAGCCGCCCGCCATCCCGCAGGCCCAGCTCGTGGACGTGGTGACTGGAGAGACCTTCAACATCGCGCAGACCCCCTGCACCGTCGGCCGCGAGCGCGCTGCCGCCGACGTGGTGCTCCGCGACCCCAACGTGTCGCGCCGCCACGCGCAGCTGACCTTTACCGGAAGCGCCTGGACCATCGAGGACCTGGGCTCCACCAACGGAACGCTCGTGAACAGCCGTCGCATCACCCGCTGCCCGCTGCGCAGCGGCGACGTGCTCACCTTCGGCCTTTCCACCTTTGAGTTTAGGGGCTGATCCCACGTGATCGACATCATCCTCTTCGTGGGCCGCATCGTCCTCGTCGTCCTCCTCTACATCTTCCTCTTCGCCGTCATGAAGACCGGCGTGGGCCTGGTGCGCGGACAGCGCAAGGACTCGGGCATCTGGACGATCGACGTGGACAAGGGCCCGCGCGGCATCCGCGGCATCCACGTGGACATGCTCGGCCCGGTGATCGTCGGTCGCTCGCCCTCCTCTGACATCTGCATCAACGAGCCCTTCGTCTCGGCCTCCCATGCGCGCTTCTCGCTGCAGGGCCCGGCCCTCGTCATCGAGGACCTCAACTCGCTCAACGGCACGCTCGTGAACGGGCGCCCCCTGACCGAGCCCGCCACACTGCGCGAGGGCGACGAGGTCCAGATCGGCGACGTGGTCATGAAGGTGAACCGTCGATGACCGACCCGCTCGACACCGCCCGGCATCTGGAGGACGCCCCGCTCGCGGGTGCCCACGCGATGCCGCAGGAAGAGCAGACCCCGGAGCCGGGGGCCTCCCCCGCGCAGGCACCGGTTGCGGCCGAGGCCCCCGCGCACGCCGCTGAACCGACGCCACCCTCCGACACCGCCGAGATCGATGTCTCCGCCGTGGAGGCAGGCCTCAACGACCCGGGCTCCACCCAAAGCTTCGAGCCGCTCGCCGACGAGCAGCTCATCGACACCGACTCCACCTACGACGCCGGCACCACCACGCAACTCATGTGGGGCGCTCGCTCCGACGTTGGCTGCGTTCGCCCGCATAACGAGGATTCCTACCTGGTCCAGAGCCCGCTCTTCGCCGTCTGCGACGGCATGGGCGGCCACGCCGCGGGCGAGGTGGCGAGCTCCATCGCCGTGGAGACCATCGCGCGCTGCGCCCCGCACGCCGCCGACCCGGCGGCACTCGCCGCCGCCGTCGAGGCCGCGAACGCCGCCGTCATCGAGGCCGCCGTGAACGGCCTCGGCAAGCCCGGCATGGGCTGCACCGCCACCACCGCCTACATCGAGGGTTCCACCCTCGCCGTGGCGCACGTGGGCGACTCGCGCGCGTACCTGCTGCACGACGGCTCCCTCATCCGCATCACCCGCGACCACTCCTACGTGGAGGAGCTCGTGGACGCCGGCGAGATCACGGCCGACGAGGCGCGCGTGCATCCCAACCGCTCGGTCATCACCCGTGCGCTCGGCTCCGATCCCGACATGTACGCGGACCACTTCCAGATCGGCATCGAAACGGGAGACCGTCTGATCCTCTGCTCAGATGGCCTTTCCTCCATGATCTCCGACGGGGACATCGAGCGCATCGCCACGCAGTCTCCCACCGCCCAAGTCTGCACCGACAACCTGGTGGACGCCGCGCTCGCCGCCGGCGGCTCGGACAACGTGACCGTGATCGTGGTTGATCTGGCGGACGACGGCAACCGCCGCCACGTTCAGAACATGCTTCGCCGCCGCACGATCATCGGCATCGCCGCGTTCCTGGCCGTTGTGATCATCGCCGCCGTCATCACGCTCTTCTCCATCACCAACTCCGTGTACCTGGGCATCAAGGACGACGTCGTGGCCGTGTACCGCGGCGTTCCGGGCACGCACTTCGGCATCGAGCTCTCCCGCTTGGAAGACGAGACCACCGTGAAGGTCGCCGACCTCCCCGATGACACCCAGCACCGCCTGGCCGAGGGCATTCCGCAGAATAGCCTGGACGCCGCACAGGAAACGGTCTCCAAGTACCGCAAGCAGATCTACGAGAAGCAGTCCAAGGCGGCGCAGACCGCAGCCGAGGCCAAGAGCGGTCAGACGGATGCCGCCGCGGGTGATGCGGCGACTTCCGACACCGCATCCCAGCCGGCAGCCGACGCCGCCGCCCAAGTTCCCACGACCGACACCGCGACCACCGAAGGGGGTACCGCCCAGTGAGCCGCCGCAACGCCGAGCTCTTCCTGCTCATTGCCGCAACGTTCCCCGTGGTGCTGCTCTACGCCATGTACATGAGCACCATAGGACACGACATCACGTTCCAGACCCTCGCGGTTCCGCTGGGGCTCTTCGCGGCCTTCACCGCCGCGCACATCGCCGTGCGGATCTTCGCCCCCGGCGCGGATCCGGCCATCCTGCCGATCACGTACCTGCTCTCGGGTCTGGGCATCACGTTCGTCACGCGCGTGGACGCCGACCTCGCCATGAGCCAGCTCATCATCCTCTTCATCTCCATCGCGCTCCTGGTGGGGACGCTCATCGTGGTGAGAAACCTGGACGTGGTCAAACACTACAAGTACACCTTCGGCGCCGCCGCCATCATCTTGCTGCTGCTCCCCATGGTCCCGGGCCTCGGCACCGAGATCTACGGTTCGCGCATCTGGATCAAGATCGGCTCCTTCGGCCTCCAGCCCGGCGAGTTCGCCAAGATCTGCCTGGTGCTGTTCCTGGCGGGCTACCTCTCCGAGAACCGCGAGCTGCTCTCGCTCTCAAACCGCAGCATCCTGGGCATCAAGCTGCCGCGGCCGCGCCTGCTCCTGCCGCTCCTCATCATCTGGCTCGCCTGCCTGGGCGTGGTCGCGCTCGAGAAGGACTTCGGTAGCGCGCTCCTCTTCTACACGGTGTTCCTCATCATGCTCTACGTGGCGACGGGTCGGCCGTTCTACGTCATCTTGGGCCTGGGCCTGCTTGCCGTGGGCGGCGTGCTCCTCTACCACACCATGGGGCACGTGCAGGTGCGCTTCAACACCTGGATGAACCCCTTTGCCGACGCGCAGGACACGGGCTTCCAGCTCGTGCAGTCCATCTACTCGCTCGCCGACGGCGGGCTCGCGGGCGCGGGCATCGGCAAGGGCCTTGCCGCGACCTACGTGCCCGTGGTTGAGTCCGACTTCATCTTCTCGGCTATCGGCGAGGAGATGGGCCTGCTGGGCGGTGCCGCCGTCCTGCTCGGCTTCATGCTCTTTGCGGTGCGCGGCATCACCACCGCCGCCCGCGCCAAGTCCGACCTCTCGGCCTTCAGCGCTGCCGGCCTCACCGCCGCCATCTCCTTCCAGGCGTTCCTGATCGTCGGCGGCGTGACGCGCCTCATCCCGCTGACGGGCGTCACTCTGCCCTTCATGAGCCAGGGCGGCTCCTCGCTGCTCGCGAGCTTCATCATTGTCGGCCTGCTCATGCGCGCCGGCGACGAGGCCACGGGCCGCGAGCGCGACCTGGCCGGCACGGGCATCATGACCACCCCGGTGGCCGCCAGTGCCACGGGCGTGAGCAGCGCTGGCACCCGTATCTACGGCGCAAGCCCCGCCTCCACGGGCGGGAGCCACGCCCGCCCCGGTTCCCGTCTGCGCCGTCGCACGCTCGACACGCCCGAATCCGGCGTGCTCGGCCGCGTGGCCCTCGCCAAGCGCCTGACGCGCGAGATGGGCCTCTTTGCCCTGCTCTTTGCCGTGCTCATCGGCAACCTCACCTACATCCAGGTCATCAAGGCCAAGGATTACCAGGACATGGCCGGCAACAACCACACCATCATCAAGGCCTCGCATATCAAGCGCGGCTCCATCATCACCTCGGACGGCGTGACGCTCGCGGAGTCCTTGCAGCAGGAGGACGGCACCTTCGTGCGCTCGCACCCCAACGGCAACCTCGCCGCACACGCGGTGGGCTATTACTCGCAGCAGTACGGGGCCTCGGGCATCGAGGCGAGCCAGAACGAGACCCTCACCGGATCCGTCGACTACTCCAGCTGGCAGAACGCCCTGAGCTCGCTCGCGGGCGTGGCACAGCCCGGCAACTCCGTGGTGCTCACCATCGATTCGCGCATCCAGACGGCCGCCGAGCAGGCGCTGCAGGGGCTTACCGGCGCCATCGTGGTCCTCGACCCCAAGACGGGTGCCGTGCTGGCATGGGCGAGCTCCCCCAGCTACGACAACAACGACGTTGCCGCCACCATGGCATCCTCGCAGGACGGCAGCAGCGGCGCGCTCTTCGACCGCGCCACGCAGGGCCTCTACACGCCCGGCTCGACCTTTAAGGTCGTCACCCTCTCCGCCGCGCTCGACTCCGGCGTGTCCACGCTCGACAGCACCTTCGACGCCAACTCGCCCCGAAACATCGGCGGCGCCGACGTCATCAACCACGGCAACACGAGTCTTGGCACGCTCACGCTCAGGCGCGCTTTCGCCTACTCCTCGAACGTCGTGTTCGGCCAGCTGGCGGGCACGGTGGGCGCCGAATCCCTCGTACACTACGCCCGCGCCTTCGGCTACGGGCAGAGCCTTGGCCTCGACTTCGAGACGGCCTCCTCGATTATGCCGGACCCGTCCGAGATGACCGACTGGGAGCTCGCCTGGGCAGGCGCCGGCCAGCCCGTGGGCCAGGGGCACACCCCCGGTCCCCAGACCACGCCGATGCAGAACGCGGTGATCGCCGCTACCATCGCCAACGGTGGCATCGCCATGAACCCCTACGTGGTCTCCCAGACGCTCTCCCCCGAGGGCACGGTGGTTCGAACCACGCAACCCCGCTCGCTCGGCCAGACCATCAGCACCGATGCCGCGTCCAAGGTGGCCGAGGCCATGCGCGACGTGGTGAACTCCGGCACCGGTGGCGCCGCCGCCGTCTCGGGCGTGCAGGTTGCCGGCAAGACCGGTACCGCCGAGGTCCAGGGCAGCAACATCAACTCCGCCTTCATCGGCTTTGCCCCCTACGACTCCCCCACCCTGGCCATCTCGGTGATGGTGGAGGACTACAAGGAGGGCGGCTCCGGCCCCTCGGCCGCGGCCCTTGCCGGTAAGGTGCTGGCATCTGCCTTGGCGGTGCAGGGCATGTAGCGAAGACGGAAGTTCAAACGGCAACATCGCCGCAGCAAGCGTTCACACGCGCGGAGGCGCGAGATGGGTAAGGAGCAAGAGATGGAAGAGCAGCGCGTTCTGGGAGGCCGCTATCTCCTCAAGGACAAGGTGGGCACCGGCGGCATGGCATCGGTGTACCGCGCGCAGGACATGACCCTCGACCGTACCGTGGCGGTGAAGATCATGCTGCCGCAGTACGCCGCCGACGCCACATTCGCGGCACGCTTCAAGCAGGAGGCGCAGGCCGCCGCCGGCCTCTCGAGCCCCTACATCGTGGGCGTGTACGACTGGGGCAAGGATGGCGACACCTACTACATCGTCATGGAGTACCTGCGCGGGACCGACCTCAAGAGCGGCATCCGCAGCCACGGCGCCCTCGACCCCAAGAAGGTCGCGCAGATCGGTAGCCAGATCTGCGGAGCCCTCTCCGTGGCGCACAAGCACGAGATCATCCACCGCGACATCAAGCCGCAGAACATCATGGTGCTGCCCGACGGCAACATCAAGGTGATGGACTTCGGCATCGCACGCGCCAAGAACAGCCACCTCACCCAGGACAACAACGTGCTGGGTACGGCCCACTACGTCTCCCCCGAGCAGACGCGCGGCCAGGCGCTCGGCCCCACCACCGACATTTACTCGCTCGGCGTGGTCATGTACGAGTGCGCCACCGGCCGCGTGCCGTTTGACGGCGACGACGCCATCACCGTCGCCCTCAAGCAGGTGAAGGAGATTCCCGTCCCGCCCAGCAAGGTGAACCCGCGCGTTGACCCCGATCTGGAGCGCATCATCCTCTCCTGCATGGAGAAGGACCCGGCCAACCGCCCGCAGAGTGCCGACGATCTGCGCCAGCTCCTGAACAACTACCTCGCCGGCCGCGCCGTTGACGTGCCGGAACCCACCCGCGTGATCGCCGGCGCCGCGCTGCCCGGCGAGGAAGCCACCCGCGTGATGAGCGACCAGACGCAGGCCATGGCGCGCCCCACGGTCCAGCCAGCCACCGGCGCGCGACAAGGCGTGAATCGCCCCGGCCAGGGCATGCCCTCGTACGAGGAGCAGGACGGCGGCCTTTCCAAGGGCAAGATCGCCGGTATCGTAATCGGCGTCATCGCCGTGATCGCCATTGCCATCTTCGCCGTCACGAGCCTGATGGGCAACGCCGATGGCGTGGAGGTTCCCAACGTCATCGGCATGACGCAAGACGCCGCGGCCAAGGAGCTGGATTCCGCCGGCTTCTCCGTCAAGGTGCAGCCGAGCTACACCGATTCCGATGACGACAAAGACAAGGTGATGGAGCAGAATCCCAAGGCGGGCGAGAAGAAGTCCAAGGGTTCCACCATCACCATCGTGGTCTCGCAGGGCAAGAAGCCCGAGGAGACAGTGAAGGTGCCCGACCTGGTGGGCAAGACGTCCACCGAGGCCGAGGCGCTGCTGGCCAACGCCGGCCTGACGGGCAAGGCAACCGAGGAGAACAGCGACAGCGTGGAGGCGGGCTCCGTTATCTGGCAGGGGACCGACCCCGACACCGAAGTCACCAAGGGCTCCGTGGTCGAGTACAAGGTGAGCAAGGGTTCCGAGAAGGTCAACGTGCCCGGCGTGCTCGGCATGAGCTACTCCGAGGCGTCCAACGAGCTCACCAACGCCGGCTTCACCGTGGTCGATGGCGGCAAGGATTACAGTGACAGCTATCCCGCGGGTCAGGTGATGTCCCAGAGCGTGACCGGTAGCGCCGCAAAGGGCTCCAAGGTGACCATCGTTGTCTCCAAGGGTCCCGAGACCAAAACCGTCAACGTGGACAGCCTGGGACTCACCGGCATGTCCGCTAACCAGGCGGCGCAGGCACTCGCGAACGCGGGGTTGAAAGCCTCCACCACGGAGCAGAGCAGCTCCAGCGTGACCGCCGGCAACGTGATCAGCTACTCGCCCGGCGGCACCGTCGAGGAGGGCACCACGATCAAACTCGTGGTTTCGTCCGGGTCATCCTCGAACTCCGGCGGCAACAGCAACGGCGGCACGGAGTCTGAGTAGCCGTTAGGCGCCCAAGAGGATGCAGCGAGCCTCCCCATCTGGCAAGTTTTAGCTAGATGGGGAGGCTCTTTTCGTGCTTCGATTTACCGCTTGAGCTCTCGCTCACCCCAGCCATTCCGACGGTTGCGGCGAGATACCAGTCGCACTCCTCCTGCGTGCCGCAAGAGATGAGATGCCGATAACTCGACCAACTTATATCGAACGCAGTACGTTCTGATCTGGAAAGACAAGGTAGAACCTTCGCATGTATTGGAGATTTTACTCGCTGAAACCTCCACCGTACTCGGCGGTGAACTTCTGCGAGAGGCGGGAGAGCAGATGACTGTTCCGGGGGGCACGCGTTCACTGATCTCATCATAGCTGGGCAGCATCTGGGACATGGAGACCGGTTGCAGACAAGAACGTGAAGAACGGCTGACGCACACAACCCCTTACTCGATTCCCCTTCCACAGATAAGCGCTTACGGCCTTAGCTTCCGCACGGCCCCGTCAATAAGATATGTAGAAGAGAGGATGATCAGCTCCGAGATCTAAAGACTAATCAAGGACAGATGGTCCCTGAAAGAGAAAAGAGAAACGCCCGCGGAAGGTACAATGCATACCGTGCGGGCGTCTTCAATGGGTATCTTACCCATCTGAACTAGCTCAAGTCAATGACTTCTCCCCGATGGTTCACAAACAGCAAACGCTTGAGCGAACGAAGCCCCTTCATACGTTGCTCAGGCTTTCCGGGTCGGCGCCCGGGTCTTTTTTTGGATCTCGACCGTGCCCCCGAGGATGTCGCGCTCGAACTCGAGGTGCCTGACCTGGCCCCTCAGCTCTGCGACCTGCCTCATGAGCTCCTCCGGTCCCTCCGTCACGGGTTCGTTCTCGGCCATGGAGGCACGCTCCTCGCCGAGCGCGCCATGATGGAGGCCGCGCTCATCGGCGGCGAGGCTCGTAACACAACGCTGCCACCTGTCTGGGACGGCACCATAGCCGCATCGAGAGATGATGTCGAGGCCCCAAGGTCAAGGCGAGCATTCCGAGCGTGCCAATAGGCTTCGAGTCAACGGCTACGCGCATGGGCATCGCGAAGGCGGCTTCTGTAGCGGGACGCCGCCTTCGCGTTTACATGGCACCAGAAGGTGCCTCCGGCTCCTCAGCCTGCACTTCCGAACCCGGCGAGCTGGGTTGTGCCGTTCGCACATAATGCACTCTTATCCTGCACCGTCCCTCGGGGCGGTTGGGAACAACGGTCCGAACGGACTATGCGTCGTATTCGATTCGAAGACTCGGGTCAGTTTCAAACTCATCGATGATGCCGTTGTAATTAGAAATCAACTCGGCGAGAACGTCGTGCCTGTATTTCGAGTTAAAGCAACCGTGCTCGTAGACGTTTGTCGACAGGAACTGCTGCAAATCCCAAACCTCGACCCTTTGCCCGATGCCCGCGTCCTCAAGCAGCGTTCGAGCGGTGATAACTCGATCGGAGATAGTCACGATAATCGGATGGAGCCCATGGGAAAGGTTCGCCTTGCACTTTTCGATGAGCAGATTCGCCGGTGCGGTAGTGCAGTGTATGGCGGTGTCATCGATGATGAAGTCTCCCTCGCGACCCGTCTGGTCATCGGCATCGGAAGCTCCGTGTATCTCCACCGTCGGCATCAGAAGCTCTAGTTTTGCGGCGACCAAGTGCTGGAGTACGCTTCCGGCGTACTTCATTCCAGGATTCTCTTTCTGGCGGTTCGCCGCCTGTTCAAGTAGTCCATTCACCGCGTCCGTGACACTCCTTGATGAATCGCGCGTCAGCTTGAAAGGCTGACCCGCAAAATACTCAAGAACGTGTCGAATCCAGTACTCTTCAATTGCCTCGAAATCAACCGGGGCTTCCATGTTATTGATGAGCTCAGCGTACATGCGCATTAAACCCATGTTGCCGCGGTTGGTTCGCCCCGCTTCCTTTGCAAGCTGCCTTTGAATCCCGTGGTCGGCAAGGATTTTCTTAAGGTTGCCCTCACCAAGACCGGCAACTTGCCCTTGCTTCCCCGTTACGTAGTCATCCGGGTCAATTGGTAAGCTGTCTTTAGAAAAGGAACGCGTGAGCTGCACCATTAATGCAAGAGCGCCCTTCCCCTTAATCTTGTTGCTGATTCGGAAGTCCTCAAGGTCATTCCAATCCATTTGCCGCCTCCACTAACTGGAACAGAACGTTCTCGGCCAAATATTTTGCAACGGGAACCGCCACGGCATCCCCCATTGCGAAATACCCGTCGTTGTAGGTTCCCGGCAGCTCGAAATCATCGGGTGCACCCATGAGGCGTGCGACCTCTCGAACCGTCAATAAGCGTGCGTGCATCTCCTCACCGTCGCGACGAACGAGAAACTGTCGCGAAGACCCACCCGCAGGCGTTCTTAGGCACCCTGCGGTTCCGTCGCACCTCAGCTCAAGAACTTGCCTGCCGTTCCTAGTGCGTCGGTATCCTGTGGCATAGATGGACCCGGATTCGCGGAATTTCACGCGATGGCGCTCCGGGATAAGAAGCGTCGTCCTGTCCTTATCGAAAGGAATGTCGTCCTCAACGATGTCCTCAAGCGCGATTGAACGCGCGGGAGGCCGAGGAAGGTCCCACCATATGAAGTCAGCTATACTCTCGCCCAGCTTCGCCAAGGCGTTGGAGTGCGCCCAAGAGGGCCGGATGCCACGCAAGGACGAAGGAATTGGCCCCTTCGTGCCTATGACAAAAACACGTGGCCTCGACTGCGGAACGAACAGGTCCGCGTTAATCAGAACGGCGCCGACCATATAGCCCCGCTCCGTCAACGCCTTGTGCAGGTGTCGGTAGTCCTCGCCGCCGTGGGCACTCACCAAGCCAGACACATTCTCAAGACAGATGACGCTGGGGGCCTTATCACCGGCTTCATCAATTATGCGCATCCATTGCCACACCAGCCCCGAACGCTTCGAGTAGATCCCGTCGATATTTCCAGCAAGAGACAGGTCTTGACAGGGAAAAGATGCCCATGAGAGCACTGCGGGAGGAAGCTCCCCGCCGCTCACCTCAGAGATATCGCCAATATGCAGAATCGAGGCGTCAAGATTGGCTCGATAGACCTTTGCCTTGCGCTCACTTATGTCGTTAGCCCAGACAGAGCGAAAAGCCGAGGAGAGACCACAGCTGACAAGACCCGACCCTGCGAAGAACTCATGAAACGGGTACTTCGTGTCTTTCATGCTCGCCTCCCTCTCGTTGATGGTCAGTTGAATAAAAATACCACGGGGTTAGGACATTCATCCATAGCCGAAACGATGAGAGCAGAAGCCGCCCATGTTCTCGTACGCCAGCGACCAACGACTGCTCAAGCCTAGGCGGTTTTCAACGCTTTCCATAGCCGGAGAGCCCCAAAGCATGCCCGCAGGCTGTGGGAAGGGTTGAAAACCGTTAGTTGCCGGGTCGTTAGTTTTCTCCATAGATAATCTTTTCACCCACCTTTCACACACTCAGGCGCTCACATACACCGGAATACGAAAAAGGTCAGAGACTATGGCATCTCTGACCTGCGATCTCCCTGGTGCCCCCGGGCGGATTCGAAAACGACACCCGCGGGAAGTTGGTGGCGCGGGTGTCGGCGGCCCGAATCCGCCCCGCCCGCTCGCAAAAGGGCCGGATCCCTTGCGGAAAACCGGCCCCAAGCGTCTCGTGGTGCCCCCGGGCGGATTCGAAAACGACACCCGCGGGAAGTTGGTGGCGCGGGTGTCGACGGCCCGAATCCGCCCCGCCCGCTCGCAAAAGGGCCGGATCCCTTGCGGAAAACCGGCCCCAAGCGTCTCGTGGTGCCCCCGGGCGGATTCGAACCGTCGACACCCGCTTTAGGAGAGCGGTGCTCTATCCCCTGAGCTACGGAGGCACGTACGCGAAAATCATAGCACAGAACCACGCGCGGCCGCGCCCGTGCGGCGTGCAGCCAGCTCATCGGTGCATGCGCCATGAAATCAGAAAAAGTGATAGCATTTCAACCTCGGTTTCACTAGAGTGCTTGCATGAAGAAATCTCGCCCGGACACCGTGCCGATGAGCGGGGTTTGGGGGAACGCAAAAGGAGCCATGTTGGACAAGCAGATCCCTGCTCATCGGGCAACCAAGACGCCCGTGATTACCGAGGAGGAGCGCGAGGCCATCGCCCGCGTCCGCAACACCCCGGGCAAGCACCCTCGCCAGGCCATTCCTTTCTCACTCGGCATGGTGCTCGTCACTCTAGGCGTGGTCTACGGCGATATCGGCACCAGCCCCATGTACGTGATGAAAGCCATCGTGGGAGGCAACGGCGGGCTTTCGAGCGTAAACGAGGAGATGGTCCTCGGTGCCCTCTCGCTCGTTATCTGGACGCTCACCCTGGTGACCACCGTAAAGTACGTGCTCGTGGCCATGAAGGCGGACAACAACGGCGAAGGTGGCATCTTCGCCCTGTACAGCCTGGTCAAGCACTACTCCAAGTACCTCATCATCCCAGCGATGATTGGCGGGGCCACGCTACTCGCCGACGGCATCCTCACCCCCGCCGTCACCGTAACGACGGCCATCGAGGGCCTGCGGACCATCCCGCTCGGCACCCTCCTCGTGGGCGGGGACCAGGGCCGCGTGGTCGCCATCACCATCGCCATCATCTGTCTGCTCTTTGCGGTGCAGCGCTCCGGCACCTCGAGTATCGGCCGCGCGTTCGGACCGGTGATGACGCTCTGGTTCGGCTTTCTGGGCGTGGCCGGCGCCATGGCCCTCGCCTACGACCCGAGCGTGCTGCGCGCGCTCAACCCCGTGTACGGCGTGACCTTTCTCTTCTCTGCCCAGAACTATGCCGGCCCGATGATTCTGGGCTCTGTGTTCCTGGCCACCACGGGCGCCGAGGCCCTCTACTCCGACATGGGCCACGTAGGCCGCGTCAACATCTATGCAAGCTGGCCCTTCGTGAAGCTCTGCCTGATCCTCAACTACCTGGGACAGGGTGCTTGGCTTCTCTCCCACGCGCAGGACACCGGGCTGCAGAAGCTCGCCGACCTGAACCCGTTCTTCCAGATGCTCCCCGAGGGCCTGCGCCCCTTCGCCGTGCTGCTCTCCACCGCGGCGGCCATCATCGCCAGCCAGGCGCTCATCACCGGCTCCTTCACGCTCGTCTCCGAGGCCGCGCGCCTGGACCTCATGCCGCATATGCAGGTCCACTACCCGAGCGCCACCAAGGGCCAGCTCTACATCCCCATGGTCAACACCATCATGTGGATCGGCTGCGTGGGCGTGGTGCTTCTCTTCCAGACCTCCAGCCACATGGAAGCGGCCTACGGTCTGGCCATCACCCTCACCATGCTCATGACGACGATTCTGCTCTTCGTCTACCTCACGCGCATCCGGCAGCGCCGGCTCCTGGCCGCCGTGTTCCTGGTGTTCTTTGGCGCGATTGAGATCTCGTTCTTTGCCTCGAGCCTCACCAAGTTCCTGCATGGCGGCTACGTGACGCTGCTCATGGCGACGATCCTCTTCCTCGTGATGCTCGTGTGGCGCCGCGGCACCGCCATTGAGCGTGCGCAAACGGTCTTCCTGCCCATCCGCAACTATGTGGACCAGCTCGGCAAGCTGCGCGCCGACGAGAGCTATCCGCTGCTCGCCGATAACCTTGTCTTCCTAGTGAACGGCAGCGACCCCGGCATGATCGACCGCGACGTGCTCTACTCCATTCTGGACAAACACCCCAAGCGGGCGCGCGCGTACTGGTTCATCAGCGTGCTCGTGAGCGACGAGCCGTACCGGCGCACCTACACGGTGGATTCCTTTGGCACGGACTACGTGTTCAAGGTGCACCTCAAGCTGGGTTTTCGCGAGAATCAGCGCGTGAACACCTACCTGCGCCAGGTGGTGGCCACGCTCATGCGGACGGGCGAGCTACCGCCGCAGGAGCACGAGTATTCGGTGTATCGCCGCCGAAGCGACATCGGCGACTTCCGCTTCTGCATGCTGCGCAAGACACTCGTTCCCGAGACCGAGATCAGCCGTATGGACCATCACGTGATGGCGGTGAAGTACGCGATCCGCCGCATCTGCGGCTCGCCGGCACGGTGGTTCGGCCTTGAGAACTCCTCGACGCTCATCGAGTACGTGCCGCTCTTTGCCCTCATGCGCCCCTCGGCGTCGCTCGAGCGCGAGCCGCTCTCCTACGACGAGCAGGCGGCGCCCCACACGGACGACGCGTCCGAGGACCTGTTCTCGAGCGGCATCTCCGCCGAGAAGACACGAGCGGTGCGCGGTATGGAGATGGACCCCACGGAAAGCATGCCGACGCTCAAATAAGGCTGCACCCAAATAAGGATCAGGCGGTGCGCGGGAAACTCCTGCGCACCGCCTTTTGTTTAGCCTTCGTCGGGTGTGGCAATCTCCTTGATGACTGCCTCTTGGCCCTGGACCAGGTAGGTATGCCCGCTACCGCAGTACGGGCAGGTGCGCCCATGCTCGACCGTCCCGTACGTCTGCTGGCAATCCTCGCAGAACGTGACGGCGGGAATCTCCTCCACCACGAGCTTGCAACCGTCCATGAGCGGTTTCTTGCTGCACGCCCAATTCCAGCAGTCCTCGAGGTAGCTCGGCACGATGCCCGACACCTCGCCCAGTTCGAGCGTCACGGACGACACCTTGTTCAGGCCGTTCTCGGCCGCCACGTCCTCAACGGACTCGATGATATGAAAGACGATTCCCAGCTCGTGCATGCAGTCGATATCCTTCCAACGTAACTACTAGCACCGCATCTTTGAAGCGGTGCCCAGGTGCCGCAGATTGGCCCGAAAGAGGAGCGTCGCATGCTTGGGCACGCAAGCGACGGCTTGAGGGCCAAGGTGCGGTGCCCGGGTTACCGCTTCCCGAAGCGGATCTTAATCTCGCGCGTAAGCGCGTACTTCGCCAGGCTCGGGATCTTCTTCTCGTACTTCACCATCGTGGAGCACTCAGGGCGCTCACGATACAGATGAATGGCGTCGAACGCGCACTTGGTGGTGCAGAGGCCACAGCCGATGCACTTGTTCTCGTCCACCACCGAGGCGCCACAGCCCAGGCAGCGCGCGGTTTCCGCACGCACCTGCTCCTCGGTGAACGTCCGCACGTACTCCGCGAAGGGGCGCTCGTGCTCGGAGGCGTGGTCCACCGCGGGGACGTTGCGCTGCGCGGTGTCATACTCGCCGGGCTCCACCTGCGTGCGATCGAGCTGACGGTAGGCGCGCGGGTTGCGGCCGATGGTCAGCGTACCCTCCTGCACAAAGCGGTGGATGGACACGGCAGCCTCGTGACCAGCGGCGATGGCGTCGATGGCAAACTTGGGACCGGTGTAGACATCGCCGCCCACGAAGATGTCCGGCTCGGCGGTCTGATAGGTCTTGGAGTCTGCAACGGCGCCCTGGCCGCGACCCAGCTCCACCTTCGAGCCGGCGAGCAGGTCACCCCACACGATTGCCTGGCCTATGGAGAGCACCACGCGGTTGCACTCGAACGTGCGGGTGTCGTCCTCATCGTAGACCGGCGCGAAACGACCCTCGTCATTGAACACGGAGACACAGCGCTTGAAAGTGATGCCGCGCACGCGACCGTCCTCGCCCACGAGGATCTCCTTGGGACCCCAGCCATGAGAGATGGCCACGCCGTCCTCGGTAGCCTCGCGCTGCTCATCCTTGCTAGCGGGCATCTCGGCCTCGGATTCCAGGCAGAGCATCTCCACGCGCTCGGAACCCAGACGCGCCGCGGTGCGCGCCACGTCGATGGCCACGTTGCCGCCGCCGACGACCACGGTGGTGCCGGAAAGCGCCGCGGCCTCGCCACCGTTCGCCTGAGCCTCGGAGACCTGGCGCAGGAAGTCCACAGCCACGGAAACGCCCTCGGCGTCCTCACCCGGAACGCCCGCACGACGGCCGCCCTGGCAGCCGATTGCCACGTAGAAGGCCTTGAAGCCCTGCGCGCGCAGCTCGTCGAGCGTCACGTCGCACCCGACCTCCACGCCGTAGCGGAACTCGGCGCCCATGGCCTCGATCACGTCAACCTCGGCCTGGACCACGTCCTTCTCCAGCTTGTAGCTGGGAATACCATAGGTGAGCATGCCGCCCGGACGCGCGTTCTTCTCGAACACCACTGGGTGGTATCCCTTCTCGGCCAGGTAGAAGGCGCAGGAGAGGCCCGCGGGACCGGCGCCGATGATGGCAACCTTCTCCTCGAAGTCGCCGCCCACCTTGGGGCGCACCTGCGCGGGGATGTAGCGCGTGTCGGCGTTCAGATCCTGGTCGGCGATGAACTTCTTGACCTCATCGATCGCGATGGCCTGGTCGACCGCACCGCGCGTGCAGGCGTCCTCGCAGCGGCGGTTGCACACGCGGCCGCACACCGCGGGCAGCGGATTCTCGCGCTTGATGAGGGCGAGCGCCTCCTGGTAGCGACCCTGCGCCGCCAGCTTGAGGTAGCCCTGCACGGCGATGTGCGCGGGGCAGGCTGTCTTGCACGGGGCCGTGCCCGTGTCGTAGGTCTCGATGCGGTTCTTGTTGCGGTAGTCCGGGCTCCACTTCTCGGGGCCCCACTTCACCGCGTCCGGCAGCTCCTGCTTGGGACACTCGGGCACCCGGTGCGTGCTCTTCTGGCAGAGCTTCTGGCCGAGCTTGACGGCACCCGCGGGGCACACCTCAACGCAGCGGCCGCAGGCCACGCAATTCTCGGTCTTGGTGTGCGCCACGTAGGCCGAGCGCGAGAGGTTCGGGGTGTTGAACAGCTGGCTCGTACGCAGGGCATAGCACACGTTCACGTTGCAGTTGCAGATGGCGAAGATCTTGTTCTCACCGTCGATGTTGGTGATCTGGTGCACGAAGCCGTTGTCCTCCGCGCGCTTGAAGATCTCCATGGCCTCCTCGCGCGTGATGTAGCGGCCGCGGTCGGTCTCCACCACGTAGTCGGCCATGTCTCCCACGGCGATGCACCAGTCGTTGAAGTCGTCACCGCACGCTTCGCCCATCACTTTGCGGCTCATACGGCAGGAACAGGCGGAAGCGGCGTACTTGCCCTCGTACTTGTCCAGCCAGTGCTGGATGTGCTCGATGGAGACGGAATGGCCCTCCTGCTCGATGGCCTTCTCGACGGGAATGACGTGCATGCCGATACCTGCGCCTCCCGGCGGGACCATCGGCGTGGCCTTGGAGAGCGGGCCCTTGCTCGCCTGCTCGAAGAACTTAGCGTAGACGGGATGCTCCTGCAGCTGGCCCCAGCGCATGTTGAGGAACTCGGCGGAGCCGGGCACGAGCATGGGCAGCACCCACTGCTTGGTGCGGGTGGGATTCTCCCAGTTGTACTCGAGCAGACCCGTGTAGGAGAGGTCGTCGAGCATCTTCTCCAGCTTGCCGGCCTCTATACCCGTGGCCTTCACGGCAGCCTCGAGCGTGTACGGGTGGCGCATCTTCAGCTTGCAGAGCATATCGGCCTGCTCGTCGGTGGCCGCCTCGGCAAAGCTCCAGTACTCGTAGCCCAGCAGGTTCTTGCGTCCGAGCAGACGGTTGGTGCAGTGCTCGCACAGGCGCACGATGCTCTCGCGCGGCTGGTCCGGTATGGGCGGCACGAACTCCGAGCCAATGTCCGGTTCGGTGAAACTGATGCCCGGTCCGTTCAAGATCATGGAATCCCTCTTTCCCTTCGCGCGAACAGCCTCGGCGACCGGCCTTCCGCGCACCGCTCGCCTTTCGGCGAAACCTGTTGACACTCTGTCAAAATATATATTGACAGGTTGTCAATACTATTCAAGACTGTAATCGGCCAGCGCGAGACGAGTGCTGCCGAGGGGAAGGAAGATCGTGAGCGAGATCGAGGGCTCAACCAGTCTGCACCGGCGCCATCGTGCCGGCGACCGCCGCGACGAGATTCTCGATGCCGTGCGCGACCTGGCCGCCGAAAAGGGAGTCGCTCGTCTTTCCGTCTCCGAAATCACCCAGCGCGTGGGCTGCACCCGCTCGCTTTTCTACCATTATTTTCCCGACAAGCAGGTCGCGCTGGACGCTGCGCTCGACCGCGTAATCGACGGCTTCGTCGAGGAGCTCGAGCGGTGGAACGCGAGTCGCACAAAGGGCGATATCGAAGGAGCGCTCGACTCCATCGTGCAGATCATGAAGCGCCTGGTGCTCTTTGAGGGCAAGCTCCCCCGCTCCATCACCGGCGGAAACAACGGCGCGCTCCAGACGGAGTTCGTCGACCGCGCGAGCGCTCGGACCGCACGCTACATCTGCGACACCACCGTCCGGGACTTCGAGAAGCTCCACGAGGTTCGCATCGATCACGTATATGAAACGTTCTACGTGCTCATCAGCGGCTTGATCCTGTTCATACGCACGCATCCCGACGTCCCGGACGACGTGCTGAAAGACATTGCCGCATCCACGCTGCACATCGAGGGGTTTACCGCCAAGTACGCCGAGAGGCGACCGGCGCGGTAGGGACAGGGCAGCTTCATTGGTATCTCGCCCGCGAAGAGGAAGCTGCGGGCCGGAGGGAAGGGAGTCGACATGTTGTTCGATCACACGATTGGAACCACAGGGTTCCAGATCCTGGGCTGGGTGATGGTCTTTGTGGGCCTGATCCTCGCCAACGAGTTCGCGCGCCGGAGCAAGGCGGGCGGCATCATCATGTTCGCGGTGGTTCCCGCCATCGTGACGGTGTATTGCCTGGCGCTGATCATCGGTGTCGCGCAGGGACAGCAGTGGGCCATCGAAAACCCCACGACCGTGTACCAGAACAGCTGGTTCCACTACGCCAAGATGTACGCCGCGCTCGCGGGCTGCATCGGCTTCATGGTCATCAAGTACCACTGGGGCGCTCTGGGTCGCGCGCGCTGGTTCCGCGCCTGGCCGTTCGTGATCGTGGCCATCAACATCCTGATCGCCGTGGGCTCCGACTTTGAGAGCGCCTACCACTTCTTCGCGCTGGGCGAGACCACCTGGGTCACCTCCGAGGGCGCCACGCAGCTGGCCGGCTGGAACAACGTGTTCAACGGCATCGCGGGCATCATCAACATCTTCTGCATGACCGGCTGGTGGAGTGTGTACTCCTCCAAGGATGAGTCCGACATGCTGTGGCCCGACATGACGTGGGTGTACATCATCGCCTACGACATCTGGAACTTCTGCTACACCTACAACTGCCTGCCGCACCACGCCTGGTACTGCGGCCTGGCGCTGCTGCTCGCGCCCACCGTGGCGGCATTTGCCTGGAACAAGGGCGGCTGGATCCAGAACCGCGCCTTTACGCTGGCCATCTGGTGCATGTTCGCCCAGTGCTTCCCGGCATTCCAGGAGACGAGCGTCTTCGCCACCAAGTCCACGCTCGACCCGACGACGGCCACCGTGGTCTCCATCCTGGCGCTCGTGGCGAACATCGCTGCCATCATCTACATTGCGTACCGTGCCAAGAAGCTGAACGTGAATCCTTACAAGGAGGACGTGTTCCGCGGTACGAGCGATTGGGAGAAGGCGACGGCGCGCCGCGAGGACGCCGCAAAGGATCCCGCGATCGCCTAACCTGCAGGTCAGCTACCTGCTTGACCGCCTGCCCCGACGGGCGGGGAGGCTTATTGGGGTCGTCGACGTTAGTCGGCGGCCCCATCTGTTTGCAATCGGGCATCACGGGATTGCGCGGCGCTTAACCCCACGGATCACGCTCGAAAAGCGGCTCAGGCTCCGGGCGGCGATCGGAATAGGGGTCGTAGCCGTCATCGTCCTCGTTCTCGGGGCGGATGCACGGATCCTGGGACTTTGCCGCGCGCGCATCTCGTTGCCCCGCCGAGGTGCCTTTTGCGGGCCGTGCCGTGTTTCGCTGTCGTGGCTGCTGCTCGAGCATCGCGCCGTCTCCGTTCCGACCCCACACGCGAGCAGGGCCATCTTGCAGTTGTCCGGGGTTATACTGCATGAAGAGCGGGCTGGACCCGGAGTTTCTCCGACCTTCCCGCCAAGTTTTCACAATACGGAGGTTTTCATGTCCCAATCGCGCAAGATCCTGAAGCTCATCAGCTTCGCCCAGTTCGTCTTTGCCATCGTCGCGCTCGTACTGGGAGCCGTCTCGCTCGCCGGCGCAGGCAGCGCCATGGGCCAGCAGGTGACTACCCTCGGCAACGCGATAGACGCGGCACTCTGGGCAACTACCATGGGCACGCTGCTCGTGCTGGACGGCGCCCTCTCGCTCGTCGCATCGGTCCTGGGTATCCGCGGCGCCAACCGTCCGAGCAAGCTCGGTAGCCACCGCCTGCTCTCAGCACTTGGCGTTATCGCGGCGCTGGCTGCCATGGTCCTCAGCGGCGTAGGCGGCATACTCGTCGTTGCGCTAATCCTCTTCCTGCTCGACGCCGCGGCAGTCGTCTTCGACGCTCGCGTGCGCAAGGAATCCGAGCGGTAAGGCCTCAATCATCTACGCGCAAAGAAGGCGGCGAGGCCAACAAGGTCTCGCCGCCTTTTCGTTCCCCGTCGGCCGTCCTACGCAGCCAACACCACCACGAGCAGCATCTTGAACGGGGTGATACCGCGCACCGCGTGTGGCGCGCCGGCGGGCATGACGATGCTCTCGCCCGCCCCCAGCTGATGCGGGACGCCGTTGACCGTGATTTCGCCGGTACCCTCGAGTACCGTGATGAGCGCGTCGCCGGGCGCCGCATGGCTGGACATGCCCTCGTCGGCGTCGATGGCGAAAACGGTAATCTTGGTGGCCGGCGTCTGCGCGAGGGTGAGGCTGTTGACCTTGCCGCCTTCGAGCTTCACCTGCTCGGCCAGCTTGAAGACGGTCTCCTTCTCGATGTTCTTGATGAGCTCTGCCATGGTTGTTCCTTTCTGCGATGGCCTTCTTTGGATAGACGTCCCCTTACAAGGATAGCTGCAGCAGCTTGATGGCACCCGCAGGCTCCACGGCGTGCCGCACGCCTGCGGGCACGAGGAACACCTCGCCGGCGGCAAGTGGCACGGGCGCGCGTCCCTCCTGCGCGAAGGTGATGCTCGCGCAGCCTTCGAGCAGGTAGTACATGGTGTCCGCCGGGTATTCCTCGTCCGAGACGCTCTCCCCCGCCGCAAAGGACAGCAGCGTGATCTGACATGCGTCCGAGAGCCGCGTGAGCGAACAGCTCGAGATACGACCGGGCTCGGCGTCGTCGATGAGCGACGTCAGCGTGCGCGCGACGTCGGTCGGCAGGTTTCGTAGCCCCATGGGGCCTCCCTTCTGAGATGGCAGCTATATATAGTAAAGGTACGAACGTAGCTTCTCGATGTTCGAGGTGTCGAGCGTGCCGTCGAACGCGAGGCGCAGCACCGGCGCGCCGGCGGCTCCACCGCGCTCGATGTCCTCCCGCGCCTCATCGTTATCGGCCTTGAGCCGCAGGATGGTGTCGACGTTCTCGTACATCGACGCCACCGTCACCACGCCCGCCGAACGCAGACGTTCAAGCGCGACCTTAGCGAAGCGATACCGCGCACCGGCTCCGCGGAAGCGCGGGATGTCTGCATCCGCCGCGGCGATGAGCTCGCCCGGATTCACGGCGAACGAGTTCGAACCCGCGCCGAGCACATTCTCAAGGGCAGCCGAGAGCACAGCCATCTGGCAGCGGAAGGCATCGAGCAAGGCCGCGCGGTCCGCCAACTCGTCCGCCGGGACGGCAAAGGGATCGGCCGGCACTTCGACGGCGGGCACGGCATCGGACGGCGCAGCAGCAGGAGCCGCGGCGACACCCGCCTGCGTCCCCGGCTCCCAGGGCATGCCCTTCACCCCGCTGCGAGACCCCTGCGAAGAGTCCTGCTCCCACTCGTCTTGCCACATCATCCAGAAGAACTCCGAGAGCGGCATGCGCGCAAGCCGATAGCCGCGCTGCGCGACCTCGTCCCACAGCTCACCCGTAAGCTCGTCGACATAGACCCAGGGCCACTCCCCCACCAAGGCGAGCCGCTTGACAGCATCGGGGGCATCGCCCCCCGCGGACTCCGCGACGAGCCGCGCGATCCGCGGCACGTCCAGCGAGGAAGCGCCCCCGGCGACAAGCTGCTCCACGCAGGCGCGCACGAAACCAGCCCGCCTCGACACCGGCAGCGCATAGGCGGCATCGCCCGCAAGCAGCACGCCGAAGAGCTCGGAAGCCGCCCCCGCGCCCAACCGGCGGTTAAGCTCCCAGGGAAGGACCTCGAAACGCGGTGCGGCGATTGCCACGTCACCGTGGCCGCGCTGGCGCAGCACCGCGCGGACCACGCGGTCATATTGGTTATCGGCCTCGGCGCCGCAGGTGGCAGGCAATGCCAGCGAGAGCGGCCCCGGGCCGGCGGCCTGCGCTGCCACGAGCGCTGCGCCCAGGAACGCCGTGAACGAGCCGTACTCCTTGGTGGACGTCGCCGTACGCCCGGCCTCGAGTGCCACGGCGTCGAGCGGGATCGCACGGGCGTCGAAGCCCCGCGCACGCAGCCATGCGGCCGCGAGGTCGCCGTACGCGCCCACCCTGGGCACCGCCACGGGCACCGCGGGATCGAGTGCCTCGCCACCCTCGGGTATGACGGAGAGCGCCATCGAGGGGGCGGCGCAGTCGGCACCGGCGGCGCCCGCCGTGCGCGCGACCCCGCCAGCCGCATCCCGGTGCACGCACGACGGCCTAGACGCGGCATCGGCCGCGGCCGCATCCGCGCCAACACCCGCAGGCGAGCTCACCCGCACCGCGTCCTCCTCAGAGAGATGCGCCAGCGCGTTCAGGAACGCCTCCACGCGCGTGATCACGCCCACGCGGCTGAAGTGCTCATCGCACTCGATCGTGAGGTAGGGCTTCTCACCCATCTCCTCGGCGAAGAGCTTGTCGAGCATGGTGTCGGGACCGCAGCCGTGGTTGGTGAGGTACACCGCGAAGAGCCGCGAATCGCGCCGCACCATCTTGGCGCCCGAGAGGATGTGCTGCCCAAACGGCCAGCAGATGCCGGGATGGTCAGCCGAGACATCGATATCATGCGCGTGCAGGTGCCCGAGCGTGATGACCTTCTGTCCACGGTCCAGCAGAATTTCGGGGATTCCCATGTTGAGAGCACCATCGGAGATACCGTAGTTGCGCGTGATGAGCACGAGCACGCGCTCCCCCGGCGCGAGCGAACCCAAGAGCTCGTCGCCCAGCGCCTCGGTCTTCTCACCAAAGGACGTGACGGCAAAGCCGCCCGCCATCATGGCCACGGCCGCCTCCTGGCGCGTATGGCCCAGCCGCTCGCCCAACCCCAGCAGCGCCTGCGCCATGGCCTCCTGGCCAAAATCCATGTCGAGCAGGGGGTTCAGTAGCTCGATGCCGCGCCGCTCCAGGCAGAGGGCGTCCGCCACCAAGCGCGGCGCCGTCTGCATATAAGGGCATGCGTAGTTGTGCGCCACACGCGAGCTCGCGTGCCGGATAGTGTGCAGGCTCGGCATGAAGATGTAGTCGGGTTCGCGCTCCGCGAGCCACGCCATGTGCCCGTAGATGAGCTTCACGGGATAGCAGGTCTCACCGCGCGCGTTCTCCTGTGCCAGGCGGACCTGCTCCTCGGTGGTATCGGGCGAGAGCAGCACGTTGTAGCCCAAGCGGGAGAAGTAGGCGTTGGCGAGCGGGAACAGGCGGTGCAACATGAGGCAGCGCGGGATGCCCACGGTCTTCTTGGCCGGGTCGATCTTGCCCGTGTAGCCCTCGAGAAAGAGCTCCTCGGTCTTTTTGTAGAACGCACGGTTGAGTGCGACCGCGTGCTCGTCCACGCCACGCGCCGCGGCTGTCGTGCCGGAAAGATCGAACCCCTTGAACGCCGTGAGCTCGAAACCCGGCTTCGCGGCGGCATCGGCGGCCATGAGGGCCGCCCCCACCGCACCCGAGATGGCGAAGTTGGGAGACACCGTGAGCGCGTCGGGGTAGAACGACCGGAACGCCTCCACAATCGCGGGGTTGTAGGCGACGCCGCCCTGCAGCACGATATGCGACCCCACGCGCTTGCCGCCCACCACGCGGTGCAGGTAGTTGCGCACGATGGAGAGGGCAAGGCCGGCGGCTACGTCGCGCTTGACGGCACCGGCGGAGAGGGTCGCGCTAATGGCGCTCTCCACGAAGACCGTGCAACGCTCGCCCAGATCGACCGGTGCTTCGCTCGAAAGCGCGAGCGATCCGTACTCGGCGAGCGGTATGGCGAGGCGAGCGGCCTGCTCCTCGATGAAGCTGCCCGTTCCGGCAGCGCAAACCTTGTTCATCTGAAAGTCGGAGACCTGCCCGCCGGCGAGCGCGATGAACTTGGAATCCTGTCCGCCGATCTCGAAGACGGTGTCAACCTGCGGGTCGGCATGCGCCGCGCCGGCAGCCTGGCAGGTGATCTCGTCCACCACGGCGTCGGCGCCCACGAGCTTGCCGATGAGGCTGCGGCCGGAGCCCGTCGTGGCCACGGCGCGGACCTGCACCTCGGAACCCAGGCGGGCGGCGAGCGATGCCAGCCCCTCGCGCACGGCACGGCGCGCGTCGTCGCCGGTGCGCAGGTACTGGGCATTGAGCACGCGGCCACGGGGGTCGAGGAGGACCAGGTCCGTCGAGGTCGACCCCACGTCGATTCCCAAAAACACCGGGATGCGGCCGGTCAGGGGGTCGCGCTCCCAATCCTCGCGCGGCAGCACGGCGAAGCCCTCGCCGGGACGGTACCCGCCGTTCGGCAACGGTGCCAAACGGGGCAGCTCGCCCGCCTGGGAGCGCGGGTGGTCGAGCACACTGCGCAGGGCATTGAGGGTCGCCGCCCCGCTGCCCGCCGCCGCGAGCTTAGAGGCATGGAGCGCCGCGCCCGCTGCCTGGAAGAAGAGGCTCTCCTCGCGTGCGATGAGCCCATCTTCGCCCAGCTTGAAGACCTCGCGCATGGCTCGCACCACGCCGGCGTTCAGCAGCACCCCGCCCGAGAGCGCCACGGGCGCCTCCACGGGCAGGCCGCGCACGATGAGCGCCTTGTAGCTCTTCACCATGGCGAAGCAGAGGCCGAGCAGAATGTCCTCCACGGGGACGCCCTCCTGCTGGCGGTGGATGATGTCCGTCTTGGCGAAGACGGCGCAGCGTCCCGAGATGCGTGGAACCTCATGTCCCTCGGCGCGCTCCACGAGTGCAGAGAAGTCCTCAATCCTGAGCCCCAGGCGGGTCATCTGGTCCTCGAAGAACGAGCCGGTACCCGAGGCGCAGCTCTCGTTCATGGCGAACTCGGGCACCGCCGCCGCGAGCCGGCAGACGAAGTAGGCGTTCTGACCGCCGATCTCGATGACCGAGCGGGCCTCCGGCGCCAGGGTCTGTGCACCGGAGGCAATGGCCGGTACGTCCTCGAGCACGGGCAGCGCGGCACCCGCCTCGGCGAGCGCACCTGCCCCCGAGCCCGTCGCCGCGATGCCGCTGCAGTCCTCGGGCGCCAACGCCGCGGGCATACCCGCGAGCAGGTCGCGCAGACAGGCAACGGAATCGCCGTAGTGCGGCCGCCGCGCGCTCCAAAGCACGGCCGGTGCGCTCCCCGCACCCGCGCCCTCTGCCGCGGCTGCGCCCGTCCGGAGCGCGACCACCTTGACCGAGCTCGCGCCCATATCGATTCCCAGCGTGTAGTGCTGCGTCATAGCCATACGAAGACCCCTCTGTCCCCCTCGGCGCCTCTCCCGTGCACAAAGCCCTACGCGCGCGCCGCGCGATACTCCTCGTATTCGGCCAGAAAGGCGTCACGGTCGAGCTGCCGCACGTTCACCACGTCGTCGAAGGTGACGAGCTCAGTAATGGGGTTGTCCACGGTGAAGGGGAAGCCCTTGCTCACCAGGAACTCGGCAAACAGGGGGTCCTCGGTCGCGATTTCGCGCATGGTCTTGGTACTATCGAACATAGTTGTCTCCTCATCTCGGTATCGGTGCGGCGCGGGCGGGAACGCTCCCGGCGCGGCACCGTGGTCAATCCTCTAGCCCTGCACGCGGTCGAGCTCGATCTTCTCCCCGCCCAGCAGCGCCACATCGCCCTCGGCATGGGTCGAGACGAGCATCGTGCGCCCGCGCCGCTCCGACAGCAAAAAATCGATGACGCGTTGCTTGGTCACGGCGTCGAGGCCGGTGAAGGGCTCGTCGAGCAGCAGCATCCGCGAGGGATACGCCACCGCGCGGGCGAGCGACACGCGTCGCCGCATGCCGCCCGAGAGCTGCGAGACGGGCCGGTCGAGCGAGTCCTCGGGCAGGATCCGCGAGAGCAGCGAGCGCACCCGCGCCCGGCGCGTCCCGCGCGGGCACACGAGCAGCACATTCTCCACGGGCGTTAACGCCTCGCAGAGGCGCTCCTCCTGAAACATCGCCGCGATCTGCCCGGGCGCGATACCCGTCACAACGCCGGCATCTGCCGCGTCGAGCCCCAGCAGTACCTTGAAGAGCGTCGTCTTACCGCTGCCCGAGGGCGCCATGAGGCAGTAGACGCCGCCCGCGCTTAGGGTGAAGGTCACGCCGCGCAGCACGTCCAGATCGCCGAAGCTCTTACGGAGCCCCTCGATGCGAACGTCTTCCACCAACTCCACGTCACTCACCGCCCTTCGCGGCGCCGCGCCCCAACGGTCCGCCCCACGGCTGCGCCGCGAACTTCACCAGCTGCATGAACAGCTTCTCGAACGCGAGCGAGAGAATCATCACCACCACGGTCCAGGCAAAGAGGTCCGGCGTGTTCAAGAAGGTGCGCGCTGTGTTCATCTGCTTGCCGATCGACGGATCGGGCATGGC
The DNA here is from genome assembly GCF_902501965.1 of Collinsella sp. AK_207A. Classification (GTDB taxonomy): domain Bacteria; phylum Actinomycetota; class Coriobacteriia; order Coriobacteriales; family Coriobacteriaceae; genus Collinsella. The sequence continues at coordinate 53,985 of NZ_CABWID010000002.1, forward strand.
GAGCACCTCGGCCATGATGCCGCTCTTCCAGCTCATGCCCAGGCTGATCTTGCAGCTCGAAGCCAGAAACGGCATCACCGCGGGCCGGTACACGTACATGAACGTGCGCCACGGCGAGAAGCGGAACACCCGCGCCATCTCGAGCATCTGGGGATCCACGCTCTCAAAGCCCGAGAGCACGTTGGTGTAGATGAGCGACAGCACGATGAAGAACGCCAGGAACATGGTGAGGTTCTGCGGCCCCACCCAGATGAGCAGCATGATGATAAAGCTCACGATGGGCAGCGTCCGCAGCAGCGAGATAATGGGGTCCACGAAGTCGCGCACGATGCGCACGCGGTACGCCACGAGCGCCAGCAGCACGCCCGCCGTGAAGCTCATGAGAAAGCCGACGGCGATGCGCGCCGTGGACGCTAGGCTGATCACCCAGAAGTTGGGCTTCACCACTTGGGCGGCCAGCGCCTCGAGCGTGCGGATGGGCCCGGCGAGCACCAGGCGGTTGCCGATGAGGCGGTCGGCGACCTCCCACACCGCGAACCAGAACAGGATGATGCCCGCCCGCTTGAGGAGGCCGAGGCACTTCTCGCGCCGCGCGACGGCAGCGGCGCCCTCGTCATCCGCGGCGCCCGTGGCCGCCACGGCGAGCGCACGCACACCCGTGAGGAAGGCGTCGGCCTCCTCGTCACCCAGCACGCCGGAGGTGCGCATCACGCCGATAGCCCGTTCGTCCGCGGCCCCGAAGGTCCGCATCACCGCGAGGATTCTGTCCGGCGTGGCGCCCTTGCCCGCGGCGGTGCGCACCATGAACGCCATCTGGTCGTCGGGCAAGCCGTTCTGACGCACCATCTGGATCATCTGTGCGGCGCGTGCCTCGTCCACGCCCATCATGTCGTGGATCTGCGCCGGGGTGAGAACGCGCCCGGGAGCGCCCGCCGCCTCGGCCCAAGCCTCGCCGCGCGCGGCCTCGTCCGCCGCAGACGCCGGTATGCCCGCGTCCACGGCACCTGTCTTGCCGGCACCCCTCCCCTGGGCACTCACTGCAGGTCCCCACTCGCGCTGCCGTCGGTGGGCACGTCCTCGCCCGAGACGCTCGTGTTCGAATCGTCCAGATACCCCTGGGGCGGCAGGTAGTAGAAGCCGTCACCGGGAATCTTGCCGCCCACGCTATCGGGGTTGGCATCGTAGAGACACTTCACAAACCCGGAGAGCGCCGTGCGCATACGCTCGCCCGTGAGGCTCACCATCTCGATGTGCGGCATAGCCGCAAGCGAAACCTGGTTGTTGAGGAAGGTCCCCAACTCCTCCTGCAGCTGCGAGGCGGCCTTCATGTTCTTGAGCGACCACTCCACGCTCTTGCCCGCCATCTGCAGGTACTCCACCACGGCCTGCTCGTGCTCCTCGGCGAACTTCTTGTTCACGATGGTCGTGGTGGTAACAGCCATCGATCCCTCCTTCTTGAACGCCTTGTTCCACTCGTCCGTGATAGAGATGGGCACGTAGAGCTTGTCCACCATGGTCTCGGCGAGCGCCACGAAGGGCTGCGGCAGAATGGCGATGGCGTTCGGCTGATCTTGAATGAGGTTCAGGATCTCGAATGGCGTGCTTTTGAACACGATGTTGAAGTCGCCAGCATGCCCTGTCTTCTTGAGCAGCGCCTCGATGGTGTACTCCGGCGTGCCGCCCTGACCGTAGGCGAACACCTGCTTGCCCTTGAGGTCGTCGAGCGTCTTGATGGAGGAATCGGTGGTCATCACGTAGAGCACGCCCAGGTTGTCAATGGAAATAACTTGATAGTCGTTCTTGAGCTCGTCGTTGTTGAAGAGGATGGGCCCGATGTTGCTGGGCAGGGTGCAGATGTCGTAGTCCCCTTGGTTGAACTTGGCCGAGAGGCCCACGTAGTCCACGCCGTTCAGCTCGAAGGAGAAGTCGTTGAAGGTCTTGTTGTTCTTAGCCGCCAGCAGGAACTGCGAGAGTCCCATGGAGGGCGGGCCCATGATGAGGCCCACGCGCACCTTGGTGGCGTCGGCCGAGCCCTTGAGCTCGCGATCCTCGCTCTTAGACTTGAAGGTCACGCCTGCGGGCGACGAGCCGGCAGCAGCGGAACCGGAGCCGGTAGACGAGCCGCCCGAGCAGCCGGCGAGGCCCAGGCCAGCCAGAACCGTGAGGGCAGACCCGCCAAGCGCCAGAAAGCTACGGCGCGAAAGATCGGTGGTGATGTTCATGAATGCGTCTCCCCAGTACGTTTGAAAGGGGCGAACGGGACCAGCATCCCGTCCGCCTTGCCTGCATGCCGTGCGGTGACTAAGCCTCGGTCTTCTCGGCCGTGCGACTGCTCCGCTCTGCCTCGCGCTTGTGGCGGCGATAGGCGTTCACGCCGCACACGCAGCCACCGCCAACCAGCGCGCCGGCAAACACCACGCCGGCCGCAAAGGCAACCGGGTTGGTCTCGAGCGCCTTCTCGCCACTGCTCTTGCCCGCAAGTTTCTGCACGGGACTGTTCTTGCCGTCCTCGCCGGCAGCCGCCGCCTCGGCTTCGAGCGCCTCGAGGGCGGCCTGCTCGGCCTCCTTGGTCGTGACGCCCGTCACGTTGGAATCGGCGTTCTGCAGCTTGGAGAGCAGGCCGGCCGGGACCGAGCCGCCACCGGAGCTCGGCAGCCCCGAGAGGTTCAGCTCGAAGGTGGCGTCCCAGGTGTGCTGGCCGGTGATGCCCGAGATGGTCGAGGCGAGTGAGCCCATGGTGATGGTCACCGAGCAGCCCTTCTTGATGGTGGAGCCGGGGTTCTCAAGCACGCCGAGGTCGATGGTCACGCTGGTGAGCGCGTTGCCACCTGTGCTCGAGATGACGTTCAACCCGTTCACGCTCTGCACCGTCATGATGCGCGACTGGATCTTGATGGGCAGGTAGAGCACGGCGCGGCCGTTGGCATCCACCTTGAGCGTGGCGTTATTGGTGACCGGGTCCTTGGGCGGGAACACGCCGCTCGTGATGTGCGGTGAGAGCGGCAGGCCCGAGCTCGCACGGCTCACGTAGATGTTCGCCGTCACGGTGTAGGTGCCCTCCTTAAGGTGCCCGGTCGCCGTGCCGCTACCGCCCGTGGAGCCCCCGTTGTTCGAGGTGCCCTGGTTGCCTTGATTGTTGTTCTGGTTACCACCGGCGTTGCCGGAGTTGTTATGATCCGACCCTCCCCCGTTGCCTCCAGGGTTCGTGGAACCGCCGTTACCGCCGGGAACCGTCGTGCTGTCAGAAACCTTCTTGGCGGAGCTATAGGCAACATCAAGCTGCAGGGCGACATCACCCGCCGGCTGAATATCCTGGTCTAGGGGCACTGCGTACATCTTTGAGCCCTTGAAGAAGTATGCCTTCGTCCCACTTGTCAAGTCGTCAGTCAGCTTAATCGTCAGCTGACTGATCCGTGTTTCGTACTTCCCGTATTTCCAGTTTGCTGGATCCTTGGGCGGCACGCGCGTGACCGAAATATCCTTGAGCTCGCTTGACGTACCAAGTTCCTGCAGCGTGAACACGGGATTCTTAACAGGTAGGACAAGCGTGCGCGTCCCATCTTTCGCCACCACGAGCGTCGCATTCATGGAAACAGGGGTCATTGGAATATCGTTCGACACCTCGGCTTGATCGTTGTAATCGATCACGGGTCCAAATGGGTTATTCGGATTCGTCGGATACACCGTGGTGCCCGGCAACAACGGATTGTACTTGCCCGGCATGGAGAGGTTGGCGGTAATCCGGTAAGTACCGGGGGCGAGTTCCTTGGAAGCTGCGGGCTTCTTGACCGTCAACACTCCCGGTACGCCCACAAACTCATAGTTCTTAGCAGTACCGCCCGTCGGGGTCACGGTATACGTACCCACCTGCGACGTATCGCCACCCGACATCGTTGGCAAGGTGAACGTTGTATCTGCCAGTTTCACCGAGATAATTGATTCGCCGTTCACAAACCCCGTAATATCCATAAGGCCGGTACTGAGCTCATCACCCACATTGAGCGTCGTGTTCTTGAAGGCTGCCGTAAGCGGGGCTTTAGCAATGGACCAGTCGATAATCACGGGGTTGTTCGTGCCATCCTTCCAGACGTAGCCGTCCTTGAGGGTAACGATAGCTTTGTAGCTTCCCGCGTTGGTTGACGAAGCCACGCCACCAACGGTATAGCCCTCGCCCGCGGTCACGCCGATCTGGACCTTTCCGGTGTAGACGAGATCCTTCACCGCCGTCGGCTGGACAACCTGTTTGGGAGCGTCGTTGACCACGGCAATGTAGCCCCAGGGGGTATCGTCACTGGCAGGCTGCATCGTCCCTCCGTCAAGATCCAACGCGGAGTTGAACAGGTAGTTCGTTACGTTGCCAGTGCCGGTATTCTCCTTTGTCAGGCGAACGTACGCCTTGCCGTCCGCCACCGATGCCTTGAGCTTGATTGCTTTGGTGGCACCCGAGCCTTTGGTGCCCGTTATCAGGTAGAACTCGCTTCCCTGGGAGGCGGGCACCGTCATGGCAAACACAATGTGCTCATCAGAGAAAGTGAATTTGCCCGCGGGATCGAAGAGATTAGCATTGGGAACAAAGTCGGGTATCGTTAGCCCTGCACTATACAGACCCTTCACCTGTGGCGAGGAAAACGAAGACTCACTCGACACCAGAGATTGCACCTGATCGGTATATCCCCTGTCGTTCAATATCTTTGTGTTCAACTTGAAATATCCTGAGTACCACTTCATAATCTCAACGCTCTCTTCGGGCGTACCCAGATCCGTAAAAGGACCATCAAGCGTTCCATCGGTCTCGTACGAGATGCCGATACCCGAGGCCGCGTCCAGGCTATCCCAAGTCCAGGCCCACTCACCCGTATTTGCCTCGTCCTTGGGAGTCGCAATCACAAAGGAACCCAGACCGGAAACCGGGGCGCTCAGGGTGCCGTCAGCGGCAACGGAGCCAACTTCCTCCAATTTGTTTCCGGCGAAACGGAACACCTTGGACCCGGCAGGCTGCTTGGACAGCTTCAACGTCAAGGCCACAGCGTCATCTGGTACGATGGCGGCCCCCTGTGCCATCAAATCGATGGTATAGAGCGCATAATCGGGAACCGTCTTATACTTCTGACCGAGAGAGACCTTCAGTGCTTCATATGCGTGACCGCTGGTAACCGACGCGACGGAAAGGGTCGCCTCGGACAGCTCATTTATCGCCGACGAGCTCGCATCGGCCTTTACATCGAGCTTCACGCCAGTCGCTTGATCGCTGAACGTTTTCGCAAAATCACCCGAAACTTCCTTCTTGGCGTTCGCGAGGTCAAGGTCCAAATCGAGATCCTTGTTGAGGAATTTATTGAGCGTAGTTGCGTACTCGGTATTTCCGGTCAAATGATAGGTGCCGCTCAGATTGTCCAATTGGAAGGTGATGTGTTCGATGCGCGTTGTAATGCCTGCATCGGCAACCTTCTTGTTGTAGTCGTCGTCGTTGTCCTTCTTCTCGATTGGCTTCGTGGTTACATTCGTAATCTTCGCCCCATCGCTCGTACCAAGCTTCTGAAAGGTGAAAACCGGGTTGGGCAGGGTGACGACAACGGTTACCGTGCCGTCCGCAGCAACGACAAGCGTGGCATTACGAGTTTTTACGGGAACATTGGGGATACCGCTGGCACCGTTAATGCTTTCCGGATTAAGAGGATTTGTGGCATAGGCTCGCAGATTCATGCCGGGAATGGGGTCACGCATGGAGATGTTCGCCAGAACGCTATACGTTCCCGGCACGAGCTTGTCCACGGACGAGTAGATGCGCGAGGACTCGGGGTCAGCCTCATCAGACGCGGCAAGGAGGGAGGCGGCTGCAGACTCCTCCTCAGCAGACTGGGAATCCTGCATTTTCTCCGCATCGCTCGAAGCACCCTGCTTCTCCTGCTCCCCCTTCGCCGCCGAGGGAACGTCTTCTGCCGCAGCAGCTTTCTCATCGGTCTCTTGCTTGTCCGTCTGAACTTGCTGCGCCGCATCGGCATCCGGATGATTCTCCGACAAATCAGTATCGGTATTATCGGTGGTAGCCGCAGCCTCAGAATCCGTGACCGTGACGCCTTGGTCGGAATTTGCCCGCTCAGAGGCAACCTGGGCCTCCTGGGCCACCTCGGCAAACGCCGTCATCGGCAGCTGGGAGCCCACCATCGAGAGGGCGGCAACGAGTATCACCGCCTGCCTCAAACCATAGCGGAGCAATCGCGTAGCCCTGTTATCCATTTCTTCTCCCTTACTCCAAAAGACCCCGGCTCTAACGAAGCTGAGCCGAGGCCTTTAGCTTTGCGCCCCAAGATTCGTGCAAAAGCTCTTACTGTGCCGCACTCAAATCTGCGACAAGATGCAGGTTCCAAGCTTTATCGCCCCTGTACAGCGGGAACGTCGCGAACTCCTTCGACGGGGAAAACGTTGCGACCGAGGTACCCGCTGCAAAGTTCGTCACATCAAAGGTGATGGTTGCGATCCGGTTCGCATAAGGTGTGGTCCATGGGAACGGGGCCTTCCATGCCGTTTCAGTTGTACCGACCACCGAGACAACACCATCCGTCGAGGTATCAGCGATAGATAAAATGCCAAACGTATCGTTAACGATGGGGACCGTCAGCAGTTTTTTCCCGTCTTTTATTACAAGTGTCGCGTTGTTATACACGGGACTCGTAGGCTTATCGCGCGGAGGGTTGCCGCTGTTAGTGACATAGGCGTTCTTTCCGATAGGCGTGTCTGCCTTATCAACGTACACGTTCGCAGTGACCGTGTACGTGTCATCTGTGCTCGCATCGGCAAACGCGCTCGTGGGCCCCGTCGCCAGGCCACAACCTGCCGCCGCTACGACCAACGCAGCAGCACCCGTCACTTTCAGGAAATCTCGACGCGAATAACCCTTCTCCATAGTGCTCCCCCTTCATCGGGAACTGCGGTAAAGCTTGGAGTTGAACGCTGCATGCTTTTGTTCATCTCTTGGCGTGCATTGTTTCATAAGGGAAACTTTATAAAGGTTGCCAAGGTTACCTTTAGCTAACTTTTTTGAGTTTTTTCGGGATGATTTCTAGAGATCTCCGCGGCTCGTCAGCTTGAGGCGCCGGCCCTCGCCCTCGAGCACGCCCTCCTCGATCATGCGGCGGAGCTCGCGCAGCAGCGCCTTATCGTTCACCGCCAGGTACTCCGCCAAGCCCTTGCGGCTATAGGGAATGGTCACATAACCGTCCTTGTCCTCCGGCAGGCGCCGCAGGTACAGCGCGATGCGCTTGCGAAGGCGCGGCTCAGAGAGCAGCGCGAGCTTGGTCGTGAGCGTCTTGACCTTCTTAGACATCTCGCCCATCACGTTGGCGTACAGCCGCAGCAGTGCACCGTCACCGTTGCCCTTGAGCCCTTCAGCGGGAAGGAAGAGGATGACGGAGTCCTGCAGGGCGATCGCCTCAACGGGTGCCGTCCCCACCGCCATGGGAACCGCCTCGGCAAAGGAATCTCCCACCTCGAAGCGCGAGATGATCTGACGCGAGCCGTCCTTGCCCAGCATACGCGCCTCGGTGCGACCCTTGAGCACCACAGGCACGGCCTTGAGCTTATCGCCGCTGTGAAAGACCGCCTCACCCTTGGAGAAGGAGCGCGTGTACGCGCCGAGGGCGCGCAGCAGGCCGGGCAGCTCGGCGGGATCTATGCCCGCAAAGACCGGAGACTTCTTGAGAACGGCCAGCATTGCCTCATCGACATCCATGATACTCGATGGCTCCTTTTCAGCCGCTCTCCCTGCACGCGGAAAGGCAGCTGGATGGAACGGCGGCATAGCACCCAGCTGCAATGGCTAATTGTTACATAAGGCTAACTTCATGTGGGTTGCCATGGCTCTCTTTTGGAATTATTCCGGTGAGTGAGGGGCGGTGAGGCTTTTAGCGCAGCGATTGCACGTACTCGGCCAGATGCGAAGCGGACAGTCGAACCAAGCCGTAGCCGGCAGACTCGACCACGCGCTCCTTGATGAGGCTCGCCCGGTACTTGCTCACCCAGCTGGCACTGCGATGAGCTCGATTCGCGATTTCAGAAACCTTTGCCGGCTGCGGCGCCTCTTTTGCGACCGCTTTCACGAACAACTTTTGCGCGGCGGTCAATCCGTCGAAGAGCGGGGCGCACACGGCGTCATCGAACAGCACAAGCGCATCTTTTTTACCCTGGATGACGTCCGCTTCTTCAATCTCCTTTGAGCCACGCACCTCGGCGGCACGCCACATATAGTATCCAACCAGCTGAATCATATAGGGATAACCATCCGATGCCTCGGCGGCCAGCTCTGCGACCTCGGAATCAATGGCAAGCCCCCCTTCGCGCACAACCTCGATATAGGCGCTGCGCACATCCGGATATGCCACAAGGCCCAGATCGTGCTGCACGCTTCTGCGCAGGAACGTGAGCACCCTCTCGTGCAGCAACTCATCCATGAGGGAAGGCAACGCGGCAAAGACGAAGGCGACGCCATGTTTGTCTGAATCGGAAACGTCGCGCATGTCCTCATCGCGAATCACATGCTGAATCGTCGTGGCAAGCGCGACCATATCCGCCATGCTTGCCGCTTGGGCTTCGTCAATGGTAAAGACGATGCCCTTGCCCCTCGGCATCTTCGCAAGCCTTTGATTGACGACCTCGCGCAAGGTCAGCGCGACCTGATCAACGGAAAACGATGCCCCGCCCAAGCTCGCGTTCAAGATGCCCGACACACCGATTGATGGCTGCACGTTGACGCCCCGAAGCTTCATACCCGGACGAACAAGGGCGCTCGCCAGACGATCGCACATGCCCTCAGATGCCGTCTCGGAGATAACCTCCCAGCCAGCGTCCTTTGCCACGCGGCCCAGCTCGGTAAGCATGACCGTCTTGCCGTATCCGCGCTGGCCGGTTATCAGCATGAGTCGACCCGGAGCGCCGGCACCGTTTTCCAGGCCTTCTTTGAAATCGTCGATGATGGACTGCCGTCCGATGAGGATGGGCGGCATCTTGCCCGCCGTCGGCTTAAATGGGTTGGGCACAAGGACCTCCAAACCGAAAGGGCAGAAAAGGGGCAAGTCTTCGTCAATTTACACCAAATTGCACCGACTTATACCGACTTATACTCATTTGCACTAACTTATACCGACTTATACTAACTTATACCGATTTGCACCGCGCCGGGCACGATTGGATATCTTCAGTGCGCTTTTCTCCCTTTCAGGGGTCTTCGCGCGCCCACAAACATCGAAAAGCGCTCGGGGCATGCAGCGACAATGCATCTGACGTCGAAAACGGCGCGCAAAACAAAGGCGGCGGGCCGCTTGGCGCGACTCGCCGCCTCTCGCTGCGTAGCGATTATCCTCGCCCGCGCCGATTACTTGTCCTCGGGCACCTCGTACGTAGGCGCCGGACCCGTGGCATCCTGCTCCACGGTGAACTGACCGTTCGTGTCCACACCGAGCGTGATCTGATCGCCCTCGTGCACCGCACCGTCGATGATGGCGCTGGCCACGGCATCCACGACCTCGCGCTGGATCAGGCGCTTGAGCGGCCGCGCGCCATATACCGGGTCCAGGCCGCCCACCGCGAGCATCTGCTTGGCCGCGGGCGTTATAACGAGCGTCATGCGGTCCTTCTCCAGGCGACGGCGCACGTCGGCGAGCTGGATGTCCACGATCTTCTCGATCTGCGCCATGCCGAGCGGATGGAACACCACGATATCGTCGATACGGTTGAGGAACTCAGGGCGGAAGGTGTGCGCCATGGCGTCGTTGACCTCGTGGCGCATCTTCTCCTCGTCCTTGCCAGCGAACTCCGCGATCGCCTGTGACCCCACGTTGGAGGTCATGATGATGATCGTGTTCTTGAAGCTCACCTGGCGACCCTGGCCATCGGTCAGGCGGCCGTCATCAAGCACCTGCAGCAGCACGTTGAAAACGTCCGGGTGCGCCTTCTCCATCTCATCCAACAGGATGACGCTGTACGGACGACGGCGCACGGCCTCGGTGAGCTGGCCGCCCTCGTCGTAACCCACGTATCCAGGAGGGGCGCCGATGAGGCGCTGGACGCTGAACTTCTCCATGTACTCGGACATGTCGATGCGCACGAGCGCGCGCTCATCGTCGAACAGGCACTCGGCGAGCGCCTTCGCCAGCTCGGTCTTGCCGACGCCGGTGGGGCCGAGGAAGAAGAAGCTGCCGATGGGCTTGTCCGGGTCCGCGAGACCCGCACGACTGCGGCGCACGGCCGCGGCCACCGCGGAGACGGCCTCGTCCTGCCCGATGACGCGCTTGTGCAGCTCGCCCTCCAGGTTCTTCAACTTGTCGAGCTCGCCCTGCATCATCTTGGACACAGGCACGCCCGTCCACGCGGAGACGACCTCGGCGATCTCGTCGGAGGTCACCTGCTCGTTCAGGCTCTCACCGTCCTTCTGCTTCTGCGCCTCGAGCTGGGCCTCGCCGTCCTTGATCTGGGCTTCCAGGCCGGGAATGATCGAGTAGCGCAGCTCACCGGCGCGCGCCAGGTCGCCGTCACGCGTCACGCGATCGAGCTCGCTCTTGGCGTCATCGAGCTTGGACTTGAGTTCCTGCACGCGATCGATGGCATTCTTCTGGTTGAGCCAGCCCGCCTTCTGCACGTTGAGCTTCTCCTGCACCTCGGCGATCTCCTGGCGCAGCACCTCCAGACGCTCCTTGGAGGCGTCATCCGTCTCCTTCATGAGCGCCTGCTCCTCGATCTGCATCTGCGTGAGCTGACGCGTGATCTGGTCGATCTCGACCGGCATGGAATCGAGCTCCATACGCAGCCGGCTGGCGGCCTCATCCACCAGGTCGATGGCCTTGTCGGGCAGGAAGCGGTCGGCGATGTAGCGGTCGGAGAGGTCCGCGGCCGCCACGAGCGCGCCATCCGTGATGTGCACGCCGTGGAAGATCTCGTACTTCTCTTTCAGGCCACGCAGGATGGAGATGGTGTCCTCGACGCTCGGCTCGCTCACCATGACCGTCTGGAAACGACGGGCCAGCGCCGCGTCCTTCTCGATGTACTTGCGGTACTCGTCCAGCGTGGTAGCACCGATGGCATGCAGGTCGCCACGGGCGAGCGCCGGCTTCAGGATGTTGCCGGCGTCCATGGAGCCCTCGGTGGCACCCGCGCCCACGATGGTGTGCAGCTCATCGATGAACAGGATGACCTTGCCGTTGGCCTTCTCGACTTCCTTCAGCACGGCCTTCAGACGGTCCTCGAACTCACCACGGTACTTGGCGCCGGCCACGAGCGCGGACATGTCCAGCTCGATGAGGTCGCGGTCGCGCAGCGTGCTCGGCACGTCACCGGCCACGATACGCTGGGCGATGCCCTCGACGATGGCCGTCTTGCCCACACCCGGCTCGCCGATGAGCACGGGATTGTTCTTGGTGCGGCGGGAGAGCACCTGTATGGTGCGGCGAATCTCGTCCGTACGGCCGATCACCGGGTCCAGCTTGCCGGCGCGCGCCAAGTCGCAGATGTTGCGCCCGTACTGCTTGAGCGCCTCGAACTGTGTCTTGTCGTCCTCGCTGGTTACGCGGTCATCGCCGCGCAGCTCGGTGTAGGTTTGCTCGATGCGCTCCTTGGTAACGCCCGCGTTGGCAAGGATCTGACCCACCTGGCCCTTGTCCTCGGCAAGCGCCATAAGCAGGTGCTCCGTTACCACGAAGGAGTCCTCCATCTTGGAGGCCTTCTTCTCGGCGCGCTCGAGTACGCGCGTGAGCTCGTTTGAAAGCCCAATCTGCTGGCCCGAGCCGGACACCTTGGGCGCCGCGGCAATGGCCTGCTGCGTAGCCTGCTCCAGCTGGCGCGGGTCGGCGCCGATGCGCTCGATGATCACGGAGATGTTGCGCTCACCGCTCGTAAGCAGCGCCGAGAGCAGGTGGATGGGTTCCACCGCGCCCGCCTGCGCATCTTCCGCGATGCCGATGGCAGCCTGCAGCGCCTGCTTGGATGTCATCGCCAACTTATCAATTCTCATATGCTTCACCTCTCCTGTGGCAACGCGGTCGCCGCGCGGCGCGCGCGCCAACGACCACCCGCCCGGCCGCCCTTTGGGGCAGCCGATCTGTTATCGAATGAGATTGTTGCCCATGTGCTCCCTTTTATACAAAATCTAAGTCTATTTATATAAGGTTTTCTAAGTCTTTTCACCCGCAATATGTTGCGTTGGGCAAAACGGGCCGGAGGAGGGCGCCCCAAACCGACCACGAGCGCGTTGGAACCGGAGATAAACGCTTAAGTGTAGAGTTTTCTCCCGTCGGGCCGAGTAGCAGCGCAACCCAGCCCGACAAAAGCCCTGGAAACGCGTCGGGCGGACCGGCTTGTACTCCGGTCCGCCCGCAAGAACTCTACACTTAAGCGTTTATCTCCGTACGGCGGCCCGCGCCGTTCCGAACTTACGACGCCTTAATGCTCGAGGCGAGAGTCTGGGTGATGTAATCCTGCGTGATCTTTATCTCGGCGTCGTCCCCGGCGTTCTTGCCGGCGATGCCGCGATCGATCTCCTCGTAGGAATAGCTCATCCCCGTCTGCAGAAGCACCAGTTCCTCGATCTGCTTATCGGTCAGGCCCTTCACCGCGTCGCGCGAGGCCTTTCCGGCAGAAATCTGGGGCAGCAGCTGCGCATATACCGGACCGATCACCACAACGCTCGCCCCGTTGCCGAGCGATGCGGTTGCCAGCACGGCCGTGCCGCTCGAAGGCGCGGCCGTGCCATCCTTCTGCACGCTCAGCTGGCACACCAACGCGTTCGTGTCCGCCTGGTACACGTAGAGGTCGTTGCCGTTCTGGGCCGTTTGAACACGTCCGTACCACGAGCGCGGCAGGTCGAGGCTGTAGCTGTTCGTGGCCTTATGCAGGTCATCCGCTTCCTTTTGCAGTTCGGCTTGCTGCTTGGACGCCGCGTCCCTGGCGGTGTCCCGGCGCGCCGTGGCGACGTCTCGAAGAATCTGGGCAACGGCATCCGAAGGAGCCCCGCCCTCGGATGCGTACTTGTAGGCGTCCTTGATAGCGCCATCCGTCACGTCTGCGGCAGAGGCGGCAACAAAGTCGAAGGACCCGGCCTTGGTGTAGTCGCTCGTACCGACGATGACCTTCAGCTGCAACTTGGTATCGGGCACCTGGTAGATCGTACCGTCCACGGCGATAGGCGAGGCAGCCACGGTGAGGGTGTAGTCGCCGGGCATCAGGCGAATCCCCTGACCCTTCTCGTCCATGTAGGCGATCTGATCCACGATGCTGCCGTTCGCATCCTGACCGGAAACCTGCACGGGAATCTTGGAACCCACGGCACCGTACGCCTCGGAACTCGAGGTGGAAAGACCAGCAACATTCACGGCGATGGTGACATCCTGCACGGATGCCGCCGCCTGCTGACTAGCCTGAGCCTCCCGTTGAAGATAGAGCTCGTAGCCACCAAATCCCGCTACGCCCAGCGCCAACACGACGGCCAGGCCGATAGCGAGCTTCTTATGCGGCGACATAGGGTGCCTGCCTGGACGCTGGTTCCGCGGCAGCTGCGAGAGCCGCTGGGGCACCTCGCCCGCGCGCTTCATCATGATGGTCTCGTCCACATGTGGCACGGAGCTATGACCGGGCAGCGGACGCGTGAGCGACGAAGTTTCCGACGAGGACTCGGGAATCAGCGTAGTCTTGCCGGTCGCCGCTTCATCGGCGATGCTCGCGGCGCGCGCGGCCTCCGCAGCGAAGAAGGCATCCTGCGCGGAAAGCTCGCCCTCCAGCTCCGTCGCCATGGCGGCCACACCGGAAAGATCGGAGAGGCTCTCGAGCGCTTCTTCAGCTGCCTCGGACTCGGGAGTCAGGCGGGCAAGCGCATACGAGGCGGCTTCCGCGGCGTCGGCAGGGTCGATGGCAGGGGCTTCTGCAGCGGAAACCTGCTCATCTTCGGCGACCGAGCCCTCATCGCCGGCAAGACTCTCCCCGCTCATCTGCCCAGCAGACTCACTCGGTGTCACATCTTCAGAGACAGCACCGTCTACCTGCTGATTCTCGTCTTGATTGTCTTGGATATCCCGACGCTCCATATGGCAACTCCCTCGTACCGTTCAATGCAGCGCATGACTATACCCATGCGCTGCGGGGCGTGTCGCCACAATCTATTTTTCCGTTTTCCACGTGCGTCGCCGGTCGGTCGGCGCCTCAGCATGCGGCGCGCAACCTCAGGGCAGGCCGCTCTACAGCGTGTCCACACCGCCGGCGAGCAAGCCGCGGAGCACCTGCTCCGGATCGGTCTTCTCGTCGCGCGGGGCAAGCGCGGTGATGCGCTTCTGCATCCGTAGCTCGTGGAGCTCGTCCTCGGCGCGGCGCAGCTTCTCCTGAAGGGCCGAAATCTCGGCCTCGCGCGCGTCCATGCGCTCTTTCATATCTAAAATGCGCACGACGCCGGCAAGGTTGATGCCTTCGTCGGTCAGTTGGTTGATGAGCTCGAGCCGCTCGATATCGGCCTGCGAGTACAGACGCGTGTTGCCCCCCGAGCGCTTGGGGTTCACCAGGCCCTTGGACTCGTACACGCGCAGCGTCTGCGGGTGCATGCCCGTCAGCTCCGCCGCTACGCTAATCATGTACAGCGGCTTGTTGCGCGCATCCTGCGTCATGTAACTCGCCATCCTTCCCAAAGTGGTACATTGGGACTGTCCCAATGTACCACTTTTCAGGTTCTATACGGTCGCGCGGAAGCGCTCGACCTTCTCGCGGTAGTCGCGCTTGTCGGCGTCGCGCAGGTGCTCCAAGGACGTGCGCTCCTCGTCAGAGAGCGCGGTCGGCACCTTAACGACCACCTTGACCAGCAGCGCACCGGTCTTGCCGCGATGCTTTACATCCGGCGCGCCCATTTCCTTAAAGCGGAACTTCTTGCCCGTCTGGGTACCGGCCGGCACCTTCAGACGCACCGTGGCACCACCCGGCGTAGGCACGTCGACGGAGCAGCCCAGAGCCGCCTCGTAGATGGAGATAGGCAGCTCCATGGTCACGTCCGCGCCCTTGCGCTTGAAGAGCGGGTGCTCCTCCACATGCGTGGTGACCACCAGGTCGCCGCGCTCCCCGCCGTTGATGCCGTACTCGCCGCGACGCTTGTAGCGCAGCTTGCCGCCGTCCACCGCGCCCGCAGGCACGGACACCGCGATAGCCTGCTGCTCGCCGGTTGAGGGAATCCGGTACGTCACCTTGTGCGTGACGCCGCGGAACGCGTCCTCGGCGGACACATCCACGGTGAGCGACAGGTCGTCGCCACGGCGCGAGCGCTGGCGGCCACCCGCGGCGCCCCCACCAAAAGGCGAGCTGAAGCCCTGGCCCCAATCGTTGGTGAACGCGCCGTTGCCACTGAACATGCTGTTCAAAATGTCGCCGATATTCACGCCCGCGGCGCCGCCGGCATACGCGCCGCCCGCGGCCCCCTGGCCGGGAATACCGCCGTACATCAGCAGCTGGTCGTACTCGCGGCGCTTGTCCGGGTTGGACAGCGTCTCGTACGCCTCGCTGATCTCCTTGAACTTGTTCTCGTCGCCGCCGTTGTCCGGGTGGTACTTCACCGCGAGCTTGCGGAACGCCTTCTTGATCTCGTCCTCGGAGGCGTTCTTCTGGACACCGAGAACATCGTAGAAGTTCCTGTTAGAAGCCATCGAATACCTCCCTTTCTCCTCTTACTTTTATATCGTTTCACAGGGGGGGACAAGTGCCCTCGCACGTGCAACACAGGGCCGGTCGGCCACACCTGAAGCGACACTCCGCAGCGAACCGAGCAAACGCCTTCGACGTTTGCCAGCCTCGCGAGGACTGAGCACAAGGTGTGGCCGACCGGCCCTGCGGATCGTTGCTATTCCTCGGCGGTGTCGCCCTTGGGCTCCTCCGCGGGGCGCTTCTCCCCACCGTACGTGACGGTCACCATCGCGGGGCGCAGCACCTTACCGGCCATGCGATACCCCTTCTGGTACACGTCGTTCACCGTCTCGTCGTACTGCGCGGCATCTTCCACGCGACCCACCGCCTGGTGGATATTGGGATCGAACGCCTCGCCCGCCGGGTCGATGGCCTCCACGCCCTCGTGCTCGAAGACGCTCATCAGCTTGGCGCGCACGGCATCCACGCCGTCCACGAACTGCCGGGATGCATCGTCAAGCTGCTGCGTGCGGGCATGCTCGATGGCGCGCTCCATGTCATCCACCACCGGCAACAAGCTGCCGATGAGCTTCTCGGTCGCGCGATCGCGCTCCTCCAAGCGCTCCTTGGCGGTACGACGACGATAGTTCTCCCAGTCGGCCTGAAGACGGTTCACGCGATCGGCGGCCTCGTGCGCCTTGTCCTCGGCAGCCTTCTTGGCCTCCTCGGCATCCTCCACCTGATTGCGCAGCTCGACAAGCTCGTCGCGCGCGGCCTCGTACTTGAGCTTGAAATCGTCGTTGGCAGCCTGCTCGCCGGCGGCAATGGCCGCAGCGACCATCTCTTCCTCGCTGGGCTCCGCGGTGTCCGCGCCCTCGACGTCCGCATCCTGGACCTTGACCTCGTTGGCGTCCTCTACGGGGATCTTCACATCCTTCTCCTCAGAGTCAGCGGAGGCGGCGTCCTCGCGGGCCGCCTCCGTGCGAGCATTCCATGCGGACATGATTACTGCTGGTCCTTATCGTCGTCCACGACCTCGTAGTCGGCGTCGACCACGTCATCGTCGGCGTTACCGCTGCCGGCGGGCGCGTCGCCGCCCGCAGAAGCCTGCTGGGCGTCGGCGTACACCATCTGCGCCAGCTTGTAGGCAACTTCCTGCAGCTTCTCGCCGGCCTGCTTGATGGCATCCACGTCGGAGCCCTCGAGCACCTTCTTGGCGTCGGCGATGGCAGCCTCGGCCTCGGACTTCACGTCGGCAGGAACCTTGTCGCCCAGGTCCTTCAGCGTCTGCTCGGTGCTATAGCACAGGGAGTCGGTCTGGTTGCGGGCCTCGACCTCCTCCTTCTGGCGCTTGTCCTCCTCGGCATGGGACTCGGCGTCCTTGACCATGCGGTCGACTTCCTCGTCGGACAGCGCCGTGGAGCCGCTGATGGTGATGGACTGCTCCTTGCCGGTGCCCTTGTCCTTAGCGGAAACCTTCACGATGCCGTTGGCGTCGATGTCGAACGTAACCTCGATCTGAGGCACGCCGCGGCGCGCCGCCGGGATGCCGGTGAGCTGGAACTTACCGAGCGACTTGTTGTCGCGCGCCAGCTCACGCTCGCCCTGCAGCACGTTAATCTCGACGGACGTCTGGTTGTCGGCGGCCGTGGAGTACACCTCGGTCTTGGAGGTCGGGATGGTGGTGTTGCGGTCGATCATCTTGGTCATGATGCCGCCCATGGTCTCGACACCGAGGGACAGCGGGGTGACGTCGAGCAGCAGGATGCCCTCGACGTCGCCGGTGAGCACGCCGCCCTGAACGGCGGCACCGTCGGCCACGACCTCGTCCGGGTTCACGGACATGTTGGGCTGCTTGCCGGTCATCTGCTTCACGAGCTCCTGCACGGCCGGCATACGCGTGGATCCGCCGACCAGAATGACCTCGTTGACATCGGAGAGCTTCACCTTGGCGTCGTTCAGCGCCTTGGTCACCGGGGCCTTGCAGCGCTCGAGCAGGTCGTGCGTGATCTTCTCGAACTCAGCGCGGGTCAGCGTGTAGTTGAGGTGCTTGGGGCCGGTGGCGTCGGCGGTGATGAAGGGCAGGTTGATGTCGGCCTGCTGGGCAGCGGAGAGCTCCTTCTTGGCGTTCTCGGCAGCCTCCTTCAGGCGCTGCAGAGCCATGGGGTCCTTACGAAGGTCGATGCCGTTGTCCTGCTGGAACTTATCGGCCATCCAGTCGATGACGCGCTGGTCCCAGTCATCGCCGCCCAGGTGGTTGTCGCCGTTGGTGGCGAGAACCTCAAACACGCCGTCGGCAAGGTCGAGCAGCGAGACGTCGAAGGTGCCGCCGCCCAGGTCGAACACGAGGACCTTCTGCTCCTGGGTCTTCTTGTCCAGACCGTAGGCCAGGGCGGAGGCGGTCGGCTCGTTCACGATACGCTTGACGTTCAGGCCGGCGATACGGCCAGCGTCCTTGGTGGCCTGACGCTGGGCATCGTTGAAGTAGGCGGGCACGGTGATGACGGCGTCGGTGATGGTCTCGCCGAGGTACTTCTCAGCGTCGGCCTTCATCTTGGACAGCACCATGGCGCTAATCTGCTCGGGCGTGTACTCCTTGCCCTCGATGACCACGACGCAACGGCCGTTGGAGCCTTCCTTGACCTCGTACGGCACGGTCTTCAGCTCGTCCTGGACCTCGGAAAACTTGCGGCCCATGAAGCGCTTGATGGAGAACACGGTGTTCTTGGGGTTGGTAACGGCCTGGTTCTTAGCAGCCTTGCCGACGATGCGATCGCCATCGGCACGGAAGCCCACGACGGACGGCGTGGTGCGGTCGCCCTCGGCGTTCACGATCGTGGTAGGAGAGCCGCCCTCCAGGACAGCCATGGCGGAGTTAGTGGTACCGAGGTCGATTCCGAGAATCTTGCTCATGTTGACATCCTTTCCCTAAGGACTCGATTTCTTTTTCAAGGCACAGTGTATCCCCTTACACCGAGCGCTATACAAAATCTAAGTCAATCCATATAAGATTTTTTGTTCTCCATAATGTAAAAGTGGTACACAGGGACAGTCCCCGTGTACCACTCATACGGAATCCTTATGCCACATGGCGCGACAAGGCGGCCCCGATGTACCGTCTCGCGATTAGTCGACGGCTTCGGCCAGCTTCTCGGCGCGATCGGCAGCGGCCAGGGCGTCGATGACGGTGCCCAGCTGATCGCCCAGCAGCACGCCGTTGTAAGTGCTGTTGAAACCGATGCGGTGGTCCGTCACGCGGTCCTGCGGCTGGTTGTACGTGCGAATCTTCTCCGATCGGTTGCCGTGGCCGATCTGGCTCTGGCGCTCGGCGCCCAGCTCGGCCTGCTGGCGCTCGAGCTCCATCTCGTACAGGCGGGCGCGCAGCATCTGCATGCAGACCTCGCGGTTCTGGATCTGGCTGCGCTGCTCCTGGCTCTGCACCACGGTATTGGTGGGCAGGTGGGTGATGCGCACGGCGGAATACGTGGTGTTCACGCACTGGCCGCCAGGACCGCTCGCGCAGTAGGTATCGATGCGCAGATCGGACTGGTTGATATGGATGTCGATGTCCTCGGCCTCGGGCAGCACGGCCACCGTGGCCGTAGAGGTCTGGATACGGCCCTGACTCTCGGTCTTGGGCACGCGCTGCACGCGGTGCACGCCGCTCTCGTACTTCATGACGGAGTAGACCTTATCGCCCTCCACCTTGAACTCGATGGACTTGAAGCCGCCGGCCTCCGAGGGGCTGGCGTCGAGGACCGTCGTCTTCCAGCCCTTGGACTCACAGAAGCGCTGGTACATCTTGTACAGGTCGCCAGCGAAGATGGCCGCCTCGTCGCCACCGGCGGCGGAGCGAATCTCCACGATGGTGTTCTTCTCGTCGTTTGGGTCGCCGGGGATGAGCATGAACTTGATGTCCTCTTCCAGCTGGGGAAGCTTGGACTCGTTCTCGGCGATATCGGCCTGCAGCATCTCCTTCTCGTCCGGGTCGGAGGTCTCGTGCTGCATCTCCTTGGCGGCCTCGATATCATCCAGCGCCTCGAGGTACTCGCGGGCAGCGGCCACCAGGTCGGCCTGGTGCGCATGCTCCTTGGCAAGGCGCATGTACTCCTTCTGGTCTGCGACCACGGAGGGATCGGAGAGCTTACGCTCCAGTTCGGCGTAGGCGGCGATGAGTTTCTCTAGCTTGTCGCGCATGATGCGGCTCCTTGTACGATGCGATGACGGATGGGTATGCGGAAGGGCTGGCGAAGGGGAACCTCCCCCGCCAGGCACAGCTAGAGCATGTCCGTCCTCTGGTACATGAGCCCTCCCGATCGTCGATTCAACCGCTCTATGATACCCCGCGCGCAGCTCAAGCTGCCACGTGCACGAAATCCCTCAAAACCGGAGAGGCACAGCCGGCAGCGCGCCCGGCGGTTGGCAGCACCCCCGGCGGCAACCCGCGCGTTACGCGATATCCGCCAGATAGCGGCTGAGAAACTCCCGCGTGCGCTCGTGCTTGGGATGGCCGAACAGCTCGTCGGGGGCACCCTCCTCGCAGATCACGCCCTGGTCCATAAAGACCACGCGGTCCGAGACCGTCTTAGCGAACGCCATCTCGTGCGTCACCACCACCATGGTCATGCCGTCGGCGGCGAGCTTCCGCATGGCCTCCAGCACCTCACCCACCACCTCGGGGTCGAGCGCCGAGGTCGGCTCGTCGAAGAGCATGACCTCGGGGTTCATGCAGAGCGCGCGGGCGATGGCCACGCGCTGCTTCTGCCCGCCCGAGAGCCGGGCCACCGCGGCGTGGGCGAACTTGTCCATGCCCACGCTAGCCAGGTGCTTCATGGCCACGTTCTCGGCCTCGGCCTTCTTCATCTTCTTAAGCGTCACCGGCGCGAGCGTGCAGTTGTCCAGCACGTCCATGTTGTTGAAGAGGTTGAAACCCTGGAACACCATGCCGATGTGCTCGCGCAGCTCGTTCACGTTGGTGCGGACCTCGGTGAGGTCCTTGCCGTGGAACCACACGTGGCCGGACTCGGGCGTCTCGAGCAGGTTCAGACAGCGCAGGAGCGTGGACTTGCCCGAACCCGAGGCGCCGATGATCGTGACGACCTCGCGCGGGCGCACCTCCATATCGATGCCCTTGAGCACCTCGAGGTTGCCGAAGGACTTGTGCAGGCCCTCCACGCGGATAAGCGGCTCGGCGGCGGCAGGTGCATCGGTTGCAGAGGCGGCACCGGCGCCGGCGGCGGACGAACCCTTCATCTCAGACATGATTCCCCTCCCCTAGTTAGAGCTCGGCAGGGCGGTTGCCTCAACATCCAGGCGACGGGCCAAAAGCCCCAGCAGCTTGGACGCGAGCATGGTCAGGCACAGGTACACCACGAGCGCCACGAAGTACGTCTCCATCTGGCGGTAGTACACACCGGCCACGGTGGTGGTGGCGTACATGAGGTCGAACACGCCGATCACCGAGAGCACCGACGAGTCCTTGATGTTGATGACCAGTTCGTTGGAGAGCGCCGGGATCGCGTTCTTGATGCCCTGCGGGAAGACCACCTTGCGCATGGCCTGCCACTGCGAGAGGCCGAGTGAGCGCGCCGCCTCGGCTTGGCCGGGGTCCACCGCCTCGATGCCGCCCCGCAGCACCTCCATCATGTAGGCCGTGGAGTTGAGCGAGATGGTCACCACGCCGGCCACGAAGGTGGTCCAGATCTGGTTGGCGGCCTGCGTGTCCATGCCAAAGGCCACGCGCAGCACGGTAAAGCCCGCATAGTAGATGAGCAGACCCTGTACCATCATCGGCGTGCCGCGCACCACGGTGCTGTACACCTTGGCGAAGCCGGTGCCCACGGCCTTGGCGAACTTGACGGCGTCGTTGTCGCCGCGATCGAAGGCCTGGATGCGCAGGAACACCATGAGGAGCGCCAGCACGAAGGCGATCACGGTACCGAGCGCGGCGAGCCCGCAGGTAATCTCAATGCCCTGGACAAAGAACTGGCGGCTCTCCCAGGTCATGTAGACCAGGCTGGGCAGGAACTCGGAGGGATTTGAGCCGGCCGAGATGCTCACCTGCACGAGCGCCGCAAAGCCCAGGACGCCGCGGTCGATGGCGAAGAGCGCCGCCACGGCCCACACCACGTACGACCCGATACGCGCGGCGCGGCGAACGCCGGGCGTCTTGGCCAGGGGCGAGGCGGCAGCGTAGTCGCGCCAGTGTATGAGCTTGGTGACGAGCGCCGCGGCGGACACGGCGAGCCACGCCCACAGCACGAGCCAGAGCGCATCCTGCGCGAGCCCCGTGCGAGCTAGCAGCGAGAGCGGCGTGGGCGCCTGCTGTGAAAAGGCGAGTCCGATGGCCGCGATAACGCTCGTGCCCAGGTAGACGTAGCGATGATCGGCGGCAAGGAAGCGGCCAAGCCTCTTGATCTGGTTCATGTGCGCCACCTCCTAGGACGGCTGCCGCTCGAGCACGGCGTTCCACATCTGCGTGCGTTCATCTTCCGAGATGCCCTCGAGCGCGCCGTTCACGATCTTCAGAAGCTTCTTGGACCCCTTGCGCATGCCGACGTTCACCTCGAGCGCGGTCTTGAAGCCCTCTCCCTCGGCAAAGTGCACCGGCACGATGCCCGGGTTCTGCTTCATGTAGCCGGCCTCGTTCTCCACGTTGTACGTCACGGCGTCCACCGTGTTCTGGAGCAGGCGCGAGAACACGCTCGGCACCGAGTCCACCGGCGAGACGTGGTTCACGCCCGGAATCTCGTCGATCACGGTATCGAGCTCGGTGTCCTTTTGGCCGAGCACCGCCGCGCCGGAGAAGTCCGAGAGCTTGGTGGCGCTGGCGTAGGGCGAGCCCTCCTTCACGAACAGGCCGAAGCGCTGGGTGAAGTAGCTCTCGGAGAAATCCACGGACTGCTTGCGCTCGGGCGTGGCCGTCATGCCGGCGATGATGAGGTCGATCTGGCCGTTGTTGAGCGAGTCGATGAGGCCGGAGAAGCTCATCTTCACGGCGACGGGCTCGGCATCCGGGTTGATCGCGCGGCAGACGATCTTCGCCACCTGGACGTCGTAGCCGTCCGCGTAGGCACCGGCCACGTTGTCGATGGGGATGGTGTAGTCGCTCGCCTGGCTCACCTGCCAGTTGTACGGCGCGTACGCGGCCTCCATGCCGATGCGGATCTGCTTCTTGCCGATGACGGCATCGGAGTTGTCCTCGCGAGCGTTGTTGAGCGAGACCTGCTTGACGGCGATGGTCGAGGGGCGCTGGCAACCGGAAAGCGTGACAACGGAGGCCACGGCGACAAACCCGGCAAGGCCGCTGCCCAAGAAGGCACGGCGGCTCAGGAGTCCGGAGGCGGCGGGCGCGAATCCGGAGGTTGAGAGGGACACAGCCACTCTCCTTTCAGCTTGCATGCAATACGCCGGACACCATACTCGCCCGCTGCGCGATGCGCCAGCGGTATTTAGGCGAACGGCAACGTCAGGCGGCGCCCCGAAGCCCTGCCCCGAGGCGCCACCCCCTGCCGCACGCAAGCTGGCGGAAACGTTGTCGCTGCTACAGCACGGTGATGGAGAAGCTCCGCTCGTCCACCGCACCCGGCTCCAGGACGATGATTCCGTCGCGATGCTCCAGCACGTCATCCTCATCTGTGTAGCCGGCATGACCCGTCCACGGCTCAATCGCCACAAACGGCGCTTCGGGCTGCGCGGACCAGATGCCCACGAAGTCAAAGCCGGGGAAATCCAGGCGCACGCCGCGACCGGAGTTCTTCCCCACCATGGTGATGGTGCGCTCGGGAACATCCTCGAGCGTCACGGTGTCGAAGTCGAAGCAGCTGCGCGTGAGGGGCATCGCGTCCGCGTCCTCGACGACCGGGAAGGTGTCGTCGCGCAGGGCGAGTCCCTGGGCGTTGATCTTGGGCGAGCGATACGTCCACGTGCGGGCGAAGCGAAGCTCGTAGTCCTCGAAGGCGTCGTCGCCCGCCGCGCCGGGCACGGGCACGTTGAACGCGGGATGGCCACCAACCGAGAAGGGCATGGGCTGGGTGCCGGTATTCTCCACGCGGAAGGTCTGGGTGAGAGTGGCCGGTCCGGTCACGGCATAGGTGAGCTGCAGCTTGAAGGGGTACGGGTAGACCGCGCGGGTCTCGGCGGAATCGACCAGCTCGAAGGTGACGGAGGAGCCATCTTCCGCCACGGCCTCGATGGCGAACTCATGATCACGCGCGAAACCGTGCTTGCCCAGGCGGCAGGGGCCGGCCACCGACTGCTGCACCGCGTGCGGCGGAAAGCCGACCGCCGGGAACAGCACGGGCGAGGTCTTGGTCCACCACCGCGGGTCGCGCTGCCACAGATACTCGTTGCCGTCGAGCACCAGGCTCATGAGCTGGGCGCCGTGGGACTCAATCTGGGCGGAAAGGCCGCCCTGGGAAATCTCGGTGATCGTGGACATGGGCGGGTCCTTTCAACGCGCGCGGCGGAACTTCGGGTCCATCCATTCTAGGACAAGCGGCAGACGTCAACGGCGAGCGGATGCGCCCGTTCCCGTTGTTAGGAGGCAAGGGCATCGGCCTCGTAGGGCAGCACGGGCGCCAGGTAGCCGCGCTCGGCCAGGGCCGCCTCGATCTCGTCGAGCTGTTCCACCGTGTCGGCCGCCACGCGATGGAAGTGGTAGCCGCTCGTGACCGTCATCAGCGGCACGCTCTTACCCGAGTGGATGTCCTCCAGGTAGCGGGCCACGTCGCGACGGTTCCGGATATCCAGATCGGCCGTGATCTTGCCGTAGACGCGATGGTTCACCATGACGTTCATGACGATACCGCCGCGATCAACCACCAAATCGAGCTCGTCTTCCAGCTGGTCCACCGTGTGCCGCACCTTGAAGAGGCGCGTGGGCATCTGCGCGTTCGCGCCCTCCTGCAGCACGTAGCCGCGCGCCGTGGCGATGACGTCGTGGCCGTTGGCGCGGAGCAGCGCGATGTCCTGCACGATCACCTGGCGGGACACGCCGGTCGCCCGAGCGAGCGCGCTGCCCGAGAGGGGCTTCGCCGCGCCCCTGAGCTCAGCCAAGATCACGCCGCGGCGCTCGTCACCCGTCATGTCACCCGCCTTCCTCGCCATGGTTCTCGCACCCCGTCCCGTCCGCAGGCTACCGGTCCGCCGAATCGGTCAGCCGCAGATGCTTGAGGGAAAGGTCAAGGATACCAGCCGAATGCGTGAGGGCGCCGGACGAGATAAAGTCCACCCCGAGGTCGGCAAGTGCCCGGACGTTGCCCTCGTCCACGTTGCCCGAGGCCTCCGTCTTGGCGCGGCCGTCCACGAGCTCCACCGCGGCGGCCATGGCCGCGTGGTCCATGTTGTCGAGCATGACGATATCCGCGCCTGCCGCCACGGCCTCGCGCACCTGGTCCAGGCTCTCGCACTCCACCTCCACGGTGGCGGTGAAACTCGCATGCGCCCGTGCCGCCCGCACGGCCGCCGTGATGCCACCTGCGGCGTCGATGTGGTTGTCCTTCAACATGACCGCCGTGGACAGGTTGTAGCGATGGTTGGAACCGCCGCCCACGCGCACAGCCTCCTTCTCGAAGACGCGCATGTTCGGGCACGTCTTGCGCGTGTCCACGAGCTGGGTGCGCGTACCCGCGAGCGCACGTGCCATGCGACGCGTGAGCGTGGCGATACCGCTCATGCGCTGCAGGTAGTTGAGCGCCACCCGTTCGCCGGAGAGCAGCACGCGGGCGTCGCCGGCAACGTGGGCGAGCACCTGGCCGGGGGCCACCTCGTCGCCGTCTTTCACCAGGCGCTCGACGCGCGTGGCGGGATCGAGCAGCTGGAAGGTGCGCTCGAAGACGTCGAGCCCCGCAATGACGCCCGCCGCCTTGGCAATGAGCTCAACCGTCGCAGGAGCCGGCTCGGGGCAGACCGAGACGGTAGAAACGTCCTCGTAGGTGATATCCTCGCGCAGCGCCGACCGAATCAGGTCGTCCGCCACGAGCTTCATGGTAATGGGATCCATAACCTCTCCTTTCGCGCGCTCCGGCCGAACGGGCAAGGTAGGCGCATCTGACAGCAGGCCCGCACCGTGCGCCCCGTGTCCCGCAGAGCGACGTACCTCAGCCGGCAAGGCGATCGATGGCGGCAGCCGGCACCCCCGTGGAACGGTGTCGGCCATCGAGCACGGGCTCGCCCACCGTCTCCACGGCGAGCGGGGCGCCGCATGCGATGAGCGCCGCCGCGCGCCTCGCCCACACCAGGCTCTCGAGCAGGCTGTTCGATGCCAGGCGGTTCTTGCCGTGCACGCCGTTGCACGCCGTCTCGCCCACGGCGAAGAGCCCCGGCATGCTCGTGCACCCGTTGGCGTCCACGCGCACCCCGCCCATAAAGTAGTGCTGCGTGGGCACCACGGGAATCGGCTCCTCAAGAATATCGCGTCCCACCTGCTCAATGCACGTCTGCCGGATGGTGCCGAAGTGCTCGCGTACCACGTCGCGCGGCACCGGGCTGAAGTCCAGCCACTCAAAGGCGGACCCGTCCGCGCGCATCTGCTCGCGGATGGCGGCGGCCACCACATCGCGCGGCTGCAGCTCATCGGTAAAGCGCTCGCCCGCCTGGTTCAGCAGGACCGCGCCCTCGCCACGGCAGCTCTCGGAGATGAGGAAGGTGCGACCGGGCTGCTCGCTGTAGAGGCCCGTGGGGTGGATCTGCACGTAGTCGAGGTTCTCCTGCTCAATGCCGTATTTGGCCGCCAGCACGCAGGCATCGCCCGTGAGCTGCGGATAGTTGGTCGAGTGGTCGTATACGCCGCCGATGCCGCCCGTGGCGAGCACCGTGTGCGCCGCGTTGATCTCCACCGGCGCGCCCGACCCCGCGCGGCCGATTTCGCTCGACGTGGAGGTCGAGGCTTCCTCGGCCACCGGCACGGCGCGCACGCCCGCGCACGCACCGTCATCAACCAGCAAATCGACCATGGCCACGTGCTCCATGATCTGCACGTTGTCCAAACGGCGCACGGCGGCGAGCAGCGTGGTGGTGATCTCGCGACCCGTCACGTCCGCATGGAAGCAGATGCGCGGACGCGAATGGGCGCCCTCGCGCGTGAACGCCAGGCTCCCGTCCGGCTCGCGCTCGAAATCGGCGCCGAGCGCCACCAGGTCGTTGATGACCGAGCGGCTCGAGCGGATCATGATTTCCACGCTCTCCGAGCGGTTCTCGCCGTGGCCCGCGCGCATGGTGTCCGCAAAGAAGGCCGTGTAGTCGTCCGCCTCGGGCAGCACGCATATGCCGCCCTGCGCGAGCATGGAGTCGCACTCCTCCACCGCGCCCTTAGAGAGCATGACGACGCGCGTGGTCTCGGGCAGGTTGAGCGCCGTGTACAAGCCGCCCACGCCGCAACCGACGATTACGACGTCGCAGGTCATCTGGTCCGGAAGCTCCCTATTCAGTGCCATGGCAATCCCTCTCGACCGAGCGCGCCGCGTACGCGAGCATGCGGTCGAGCGCGCGCTGGGCCCGCTCCGCCGCCGACTCGTCCACCGCGATGCGGACCTCGCCCGCGCCCGTCTCCAGGCAGCGCACGAGCTTCTCCATCGTCACCATATCCATGTTGATGCAGGTAGGCTGGGGTGCTGGAAAGTAGAAGCGCTTGCCCTGGCCGGCGCAGCGGCGCTCGAGCTCGTGCAGCACGCCTCGCACGGTGACGATGATGAACTCACGCGCCTCGCTCTGCTCCGCGTAGGCGATGATCCCCGCCGTGGAGCCGATGTAGTCCGCTTCGGCGAGCACGTCCGCGGTGCATTCCGGGTGCGCGAGAACGAGCGCATCGGGATGCTCCTCCTCGGCATCCACCACCTGCGCCGCCGAGATCACCTGGTGGCGCGGGCAGTACCCCTTGTTGAGGATCACGTGCTTCTGCGGCAACTGCTCCGCCACGTAGCGGCCCAGGTTCTGATCGGGGATGAACAACAGGTTGTGCTGCGGCAGCTCCGCACAGATCTTGACGGCGTTGGACGAGGTCACGCACACATCCGACCAGCTCTTGATCTCTATGGTGGAGTTCACGTAGCAGACCACCGCGAGGTCTTCCCCATACCGGGCGCGCGCGTCGTCCACGGTGCGCTTCTGCACCATATGGGCCATGGGGCAGTCCGCCGCGGGCTCGGGCAGCAGCACCGTCTTCTCCGGATTCAGTAGCTTGGCACTCTCGCCCATGAACCCCACGCCGCAGAGCACGATGGTGCGCTGTGGCAGGGTCTTGGCGAGTTTTGCCAGGTAGAACGAGTCGCCCACGTAATCCGCCACAGCCTGGACCTCGGGCGCCACGTAGTAGTGGGCGAGCACCACCGCATCGCGCGCTTCCTTGAGCTCCTGCATCCGCGCCCGCAACGCGTCCTCGCGCGCTTCGGCGTCCACCCTCTCCTCGTCGGCCATCCGCGGCCTCCCGTCCCCGTGACTGAACTTCGGGCGTGGATTATGACACGTTGCTTTACAGGTGACAAGACAGCTTATGGAGAAGCGCAGACCAGGCGCGCAACCGGGCGCATGTTCTAGTACGGAGCGCCCAGCGGTGTCAGCTGCTTGAGGTACGCCCAGGCAACCTGCTTTTTATGCGCATCGACAAGCGCCGCCTCAAAGCCATCCAGCGCGAGCACGCGCCGGCCCAGCACCGGAACCACGAGCCCAGGCTGCAGCATGGCGGCGTTGAAATCCTCCACCTGCACGAGGGCATCGGCGTATGCCTCGCGCATGGCATCGGCCGCCGCGTCGTCCAAGAGCACCACGGCCTCCGGGTCGAGTGCCTCAACGGCCTCGCGGAAAAGCGACGTGGGGAGCGGCTCGCCCGCCGGAACGGCGTCGGGCGCCACGGTTGCCTCGGGCGCGACGGCGTCGGCATCAGGCGCGCTGCCAGCAGCCCCGTCTGCGCAGGCGGCGAGCGCGCAGAAATCCTCCGGGGCCCAGCCGATGGCCTGGAGCGCGGCGCGCAGGGCCTCGCCGTCCGCGCCGCCCAGCAGCTCGCCGCCCGCGCGCTCGGTCTCGCCCATCCGGCCCTTCACCGCCAGGATGGGCGAGTAGCCGTTACCCGCCATCCACACGCCCCGGGCTTCCAGCGCGCGCAGCTCCTGCTCCACCTGCGCCGCGATCGCCTCTCGATATGCCGAATCCGATACCGCCATGGATGCCTCCGTCTCCCAGCCGTGCAGACCATTGTACCCGCAGTTGTCCGCTATGCCGTTTACCAGCAACTTCACCATTTACCAACGAATCGGAGACGATGTGCTAGAGCACGGCGCGCCGGGGTATAACGCAAGGGATCGCAATCCGGCCCGCAGATGCGAGCCGATCTACGAACAAGACCCTTTCTTTGGAGGATGCTATGGCTGAGATTACCGAGGTCACTCCCGATACGTTTAACGCCCTGCTTTCCGAGCCGATTCCCGTGCTGGTGGACTTCTGGGCCCCGTGGTGCGGTCCGTGCCGCTCGCTCAGCCCCATCGTGGACGAGCTGGCCGACGACCTCGCAGGCCGCGTGAAGGTTGCCAAGTGCAACGTGGACGAGAACCAGGACCTCGCCATGAAGTTCGGCGTGATGTCCATCCCGACGCTCGTACTGCTCAAAGGCGGCAAGGAGGTCCATCGCGTGGTGGGCGCCATGCCCAAGGCGCGCCTGGCGGCCGAAATCGAGCCAAAGCTGTAAGAGCTCCGCGTATTCCAGCTGCAAGGCAACGCGAACGGCAGCGACTCGACGTTCGCCCCGAACAGCTTCCCTTTTCCCTTGGGCGCCTCGCTAGTCGGGGCGCCCTTCCTTTAATATGAGCTGAACATTGTCAAGAGGCAAAACCGGCCGGGCCGTCCGCGGAGCTACCGCCTTCGGCCCGGCCTACCTATCTTCGCCCGGGGTCGCGCCGGTGAGAGGGCGTGTCTCGATCGACG
>NZ_CABWID010000003.1 GCF_902501965.1 Collinsella sp. AK_207A
CAAGACGATATGAGCTGAACATTGAGGCGCCTCCCGCGCGCGGGAAACGTGGGTCGCGCGACAATGTCGGTATCGTCAGACGTGGCCGCGCGCCACACCGTGCCGGGAGGTCCCCATGGAAGATTATGCCACGTGCATCGGCCTCGACGTCCACGCGAGGAGCGTCAGCGCCTTCGCCCTCGACCCCATGACCGGGGAGTGCGAGGCGGCCTCCTTCGGCTACGACCCCGCTTCGATCGCCGAGTGGGCGCTCGGCTTCGAGAGGCCCCGCGCCGTCTACGAGTCCGGCCCCACGGGCTTCCACCTCGCGCGGGCGCTGGGCGCCCTCGGCCTCGACTGCCGCGTCGGCGCCGTCTCGCGGATGCAGAGGCCCTCGGCCGACAGGGCCCGCAAAACCGACCGCCGGGACGCCGAGTTCCTGGCGAGGCTCCTCTCCACGCGCAACGTGGTCGAGGTCCGGGTCCCCGACGAGCGGACCGAGGCGGCCCGGGACCTCTCCCGCGCGCTCGACGACGCCCGGGAGGACCTGCAGCGCGCCCGCCAGCGCCTCACGAAGTTCCTGCTGAGGCACGGGCTGGTCTTCGACGAGCGCACGCCCGCCGGCAGGAGGAGGGGCAACTGGACCCGGGCCTTCTGGGCCTGGGTCGAGGGGGTCGAGATGCCGGAGCCCGACGCCGCCGCGGCGCTCGAGCACTACGTGGACGAGGTCAGGTCCCGCGAGGAGGCCAAGGGCGCGCTCGCCCGGAAGGTGGCCGAGTCCGCCGGCAGGCCGGAGTGGAAGCCGGTCGTGGACGCGCTCAGGCAGGTCAAGGGCATCGACGTGGTGACGGCCCACGCCCTCGCGGCGGAGGCCGGCGACTTCTCCCGGTTCCGGTCCGCCCCGGCCTTCGCCGCCTGGTGCGGCCTCGTCCCCTCGGAGCACTCCAGCGGGGAGTCGGTCTCGCGGGGCGGGGTCACCAAGTGCGGCAACCGCCACGCGAGGCGCCTGCTCGTCGAGGCGGCCTGGCACGTGCCCATGTCCTCCCGGTCCCCGAAGCCGCTCTCACCGGGCCAGGAGGTGTCCCCCGCCGTCAGGCGGCACGCGCTCAAGTGCAACAGGAGGCTCTCCGAGCGCCGGGAGGCCCTCGAGGCGGCGGGCAAGAGGCCCTGCGTCGCCAACTGCGCCACCGCCCGCGAGATGGCGTGCTGGGTGTGGGCCCTGGGCTCCATGGCGCAGGCGGGCGCCGCGTGACGCCCGCCGCCGACTAGCGTCCGACCCCGGGGCGCGCCGGCCGTCGAGGCCGTCGGGGGCCACTCGAGTCTCCTTTTTTGGGCGCCGGGGGACCGGCACGCCCGACGCAAGACTGCCAGGCCGGCAGGAGGCCCCCGGCCGTAGCAACGAAGTGCGGTTCCGACCCGCGGATATTAAACTGCAAGACGTGCGTCGATCGAGACACGCCCTCTCACCGGCGCGACCCCGGGCGAAGATAGGTAGGCCGGGCCGAAGGCGGTAGCTCCGCGGACGGCCCGGCCGGTTTTGCCTCTTGACAATGTTCAGCTCATATTAAA
>NZ_CABWID010000004.1 GCF_902501965.1 Collinsella sp. AK_207A
CACTCAAAACTCGACTCTTGGTCACATCACTGCTGATACCTCTTGAATGGTATCTTCAATCTCCGTTCCTCGGCGAGGGCGTTCCCGCCCTTCGCCTCGCAGTATCCGGTTCTGAAGGTTCCCGCCGTCCGGCCCCTCGCTTCCAGCTCGGCGCCGCGCGGCAGGGAGATATACTGCCACACGCCCCGGGCCCCGGGAAGGGGCGGATCCGGTCTCCACGGTTTGCACACAAGTCGCATTTGAGATCCGCTGTCATCCTCGGGGTCTTCCCTTGCTAATATGGACCCGCTCCCCTCTCTGTCAGATAAGGCTCGAAATCCTAAATTACGGGTTTTCGAGCCTTATCTGACATGAGGCTATTTTATTGATTGACCAGATAAGGGCCGAACGTGCCGAAATTGGACTTTTCGACCCTTACCTGACATGTCGTCTCCCGAAACCGGGCTAGTCGCGCGTCAGCTTGCGGTGGATACGGTGCGGACGGGCGGCGTCCTCGCCCAGGCGCGCCACGCGATTCTCCTGATAGGCCTCGAAGTTACCCTCGAACCAGTACCAGTTGCCCGGATTCTCGTCCGTGCCCTCCCAGGCCAGGATGTGCGTGGCCACGCGATCGAGGAACATACGATCGTGGCTGATGACCACGGAACAGCCGGGAAACTCCAGCAGCGCGCTCTCCAGCGAGGAAAGGGTCTCCACGTCCAGGTCGTTGGTCGGCTCGTCCAGAAGCAGCAGGTTACCGCCCTGCTTGAGGGTGAGCGCCAAGTTCAGGCGATTGCGCTCGCCGCCGGAGAGCACCCCCGCGCGCTTCTGCTGGTCGGAACCCTTGAAGCCAAAGCTTGCCACGTACGCGCGGCTGGGGACCTCGCTCTCCCCCACCTGCATGACGTCGAGCCCGTCGGAGACGACCTCCCACAGGTTCTTGTCTGGATCGATACCCGAGCGCATCTGGTCGACGTAGCTGATCTTCACCGTCTCGCCGATCTCCAGCTCGCCCGAGGTGAGCGGCTCCAGGCCGGTGATGCACTTGAAGAGCGTCGTCTTGCCCACGCCGTTGGGACCGATCACGCCCACGATGCCGTTGCGCGGCAGGCTGAACGAGAGGTCGTCGATGAGCACGCGGCCGTCGAACTCCTTGTGCAGGTGATGCGCCTCGAGCACCTTGGAACCCAGACGCGGGCCCACGGGGATACGGATGTCCGTGTAGTCGAGCTTCTGGCTGGCGCGCGCCTCGGCCTCCATCTCCTCGTAGCGAGCCAGACGGGCCTTGTTCTTGGCCTGGCGGGCCTTGGGCGAGCTGCGCACCCAGTCGAGCTCGGCCCGCATGCGCTTGGCCAGGCGCTCGTCGCGCTGACCCTGGGCTTCGATACGCGCGGCCTTGGTGTCCAGATACGTTGAGTAGTTGCCCTTGTACGGATAGAGGTGACCGCGGTCCACCTCGCAGATCCAATCGGCAACGTTGTCCAGGAAGTAGCGGTCGTGGGTGACGGCGAGCACCGCGCCGGGGTACGTGTGCAGGAAGTGCTCGAGCCAGAGCACGGACTCGGCGTCCAGATGGTTGGTCGGCTCGTCAAGCAACAGCAGGTCGGGAGCCTCGAGCAGCAGCTTGCAGAGGGCGACGCGGCGACGCTCGCCACCGGAGAGCACGTTCACCGGCGTGTCGGAGTCGGGCAGCTGCAAGGCGTCCATGGCAACGGAAAGCTTGGAGTCGATATCCCAGCCGTCGGCGGCGTCGATCTCGTCCTGGAGCTTGCCCATCTCGGCCATGAGCGCGTCCATGTCCGCATCCGGATCGCACATCTCCTCGCCGATCTTGTTGAAGCGGTCGACCTTGGCGAGGATGTCGCCGAAGGCCTGGCGCACGTTCTCGATGACGGTGGCGTCGTCATCCAGCGGCGGCTCCTGCTGCAGAATGCCCACGGTGTAGCCGGGAGTGAGGCGAGCATCGCCGTTGGAGACCTCCTCTAAGCCGGCCATGATCTTGAGCAAGGTGGACTTGCCCATGCCGTTGGGACCCACGACGCCGATCTTTGCGCCGGGATAGAAGGAGAGGGTCACGTCGTCGAGGATGACCTTGTCACCGTGCGCCTTGCGCGCTTGGTACATCTGGTAGATAAACTCTGCCACTGTTCTTTTCTCCTTATCTAACTGCGGAAAGCCATTCTCATTTGCATTCTGAAGAAAAGCAGAGAAGTAAATCCGCGCGTTCTAATAGAAAGGGGCAGGTTGCCCACCCCCCCCTAATACTACCTGGGAAAAGTCCCCCAGAGCATATTTTGACCTGCGTACGCTAGTTTTCCGCAACCTTAGCGAACGGCCCGCTGAGATTTACGCCACAACAGGTACGAGTAGACATACGAAGCCCCGGCAGACCCAAACGCCAGCACCGCAATCACTGCGGCCGTGACCTCACTCGAAAGCGCGCCGCCGGCAACGCCCATCACAATGAGGCCGACGCCCAGCACCATAAAGCAGGCGCCACCAAAACGCTGCGTGCGACGCCAGTTCTCGGGATCGGAAAGCGCCCAGGGTGTCTTGATGCCAAGCGTGTAGTTTTGCTTCACGCGCGGCAGATAGTTGCCCACGCCAATGAATAGCAATCCGACCGCACCGGACACCAGCAGGTTAACCGCGCCGGCCGCAGGCATAACACCCCACACCGTGAGCTCCCCCAGCCAGCTTATGCCGCACATGAACAGCGTAAAAGCGATCACGAAGCCCTGATAGAACCCGCCCGAGGTCCGATACGCCTCTCCCTTGGGGTCGATGCGCGGCACCACATAGAACAACGCGAGGAGCACTAGGGGCAACGCACCAAGCGCCGATGCCATCCAGCTAGGGCCCCAATCGTTAACGACGCCGTTCGCTCCCCAGTGCGTGGGAATCTGCGCGGGCAGACTCGGCATCACCAGGAGGTGCGCCGCAACGTTAACCACGCACAGCGCAGCAAGCACGACCCACACGCGAGGCGATACTCCCGTGCAGTGAATGCCCCTGTTTTCGCTATTCATTCTTATCACCTTCAGTGTTGGTAAACCCCATAAACCAGCCGATCAAATCCTGCATGACGGTGGTGTTTAAGCTGTATACGATATTTTGACCATGACGCTCATCGGTCACCAGGCCAGCATTCTTAAGCGTCGCCAAATGGTGGCTTAAAGACGGCTTGCTGATATCGAAATGCTCAGCAAGCTCCCCCGCCGTGCAATTGCCCTCTCGCAGCAGCTCCAAAATACGTCGTCGCGTTGGGTCAGCCAGCGCCTTAAAACCCTCCCCCGGCATAGAACCTCCTTTCGCAATCACCTACGACGCGCACACTATACTCGATATTTAGATGTCTGTCTAATTATCTAATCTTAAAGTCATAATAGTAGCCGCCCCCGCGTAATGCGAAGACGACCACTTCTCACGCTACAAACGTGTTTTGGAGTTGGCCAACCCACCGCAACGGGTGCCCTCTGCTTCGATCTTATGCGAATGCCAGCATCATTTAACAAGCCCCTCGGCCTCAAACGGAATCGTGACAATACCTATAAAGGCGATAGCTAAAACACGATTCGCTTCCCCATCGGAGGATCAACATAACCGAAAACGCAGATGCCGCCCCTGTCGAGACGCGCGACAGCAAGCTTGAAATCACCATGGGCCGCGAAGCCCTCGACAGGCTCGCCGATGCCACGGTACTCGTACTCGGCTGCGGCGGCATGGGCTCCAACTGCTGCGAGGCGCGCCCGCAGCAGAATCGGCCATTATATAATTCTGGACAAAGACGTCATCGCGCCTAGCAATATCAACCGCCAGGCCATCGCCTTCCGAAGCACCATCGGCAAGCGCAAAGTGGACGTCATGGAAGCCATGATCCACGACATCAACCCCGCCGCTTCCGTCATCAAACGCACCGAATACCTGTTCACTGATAACATCGACGAGTTCTTCGCCAGCGTTTTGGAGCAGCCGGGCGGCAAGCTCGACACGTCGTCTTGGGGCGAGGTTCAGAGATCGAGCAGGCGGAAGCTGGTTTGTGCGATGAGGGCGGCGAGTTCGGCGCGCTCGCTGCCGCGAAGCCCCGCAAGCTGGTCGAGGGTCCGCTCGAGCGCGAAGGCGATCTGGTCGGCCGGGCAGGGCGTATCGAGCTTGGGCGGGTAGTCGGTCTCGAGCAGCAGGCGGTCCTCGGGCAGCTGGCGCGCATACTCCCGACCTTTGCGCGTGGCGAGCATCATCTCGTTCACCGAGAAATAGCAGCCGAGTCGTCGTGCCCGGGCAAGCTCATCGCTTGTACCGGAAAACCAATGGAAGACGCAAGCAGCATGGCCTGTCAGCCCGAAGCGCTCGAGCACGTCGAGTACCTCGCCCGCGGCATGAACGGCATGGATGGAGAAAACGCGACCGTCCACCGCGCGCTCGGCACAGGTCTGGCAGATCCACTTGAACGCCTCGAACTGCTCGGCACGCGAACCTGTGTGGACGCGGCCGAAGTCCAGCCCTACTTCGCCGACCCAGCGGCTGCGCGCCGCCATGCTCGCCGCACGGGCAGCATCCTCCGCATTGCAGCTTCCATCGTCGATCCACCAGGGATGCAGGCCCGCTCCTATGCGCACGTTGGGACACGTGTCCAGGATCCGTTTCGCCCGCTCGGAGTCGTCGGGGCAGACTGGCGCGCAGAACAGCGCCAAGCCGAGGGCCTCGGCATCGCGCGCCACGAACGCGGCATCTGCGATGCGGTCCAGATGGCAGTGCATGTCGTACAAGCGATAGCGCGGCGTGCGTTCCCCGGACTGCGCCCTGCCCGCCACGGTAATCACCGCCTGCCGGCCCGCGAGCCTTGCAGCGCCACGCCGTCGCTGCGCACGGAATCGGCTCCCACGCCCGTGATCTGACGGATCACGTAACCGGCGATGGTCTGCCCCATGATAGGCGGCATGTAGGGCATGGTCCCCATCCCGCTGCGCTCGCGCCGCTCCGTTCCCGGCTTGGAGGTGGCAGCCTTCACTTCCTCGCAGGAATAGAGCACCGTCAGATGGCGGATGCCCCGGCGGCGGCACTCCTTGCGCATGATGCGGGAGAGCCGGCAGTTCACCGTATCGTAGATGTCGGCCACGCGCAGGCACTCCGGATGCAGCTTCATCGCCCCGCCCATGCTGCTGATGAGGCTGAAGCCGCGCTCCTCGGCGAGTTGCGCCAGGGCGAGCTTGGTGGAGATGGTGTCGATCGCGTCCACCACGAAGTCAACGCGCCCGCCAAGTTCGGCGATGACGCCGTCAACCACCTCGGCCACGTTCTCGGCCAAGACGAAGTCGTCGCGGATAATCACGCGGGCGGAGGGGTTGATGTCGAGCACCATGCCGCGCATGACATCGGCTTTCTTTTTGCCGATGGTACTCGTGAAGGCGATTGCCTGACGGTTGAGGTTGCTCGGCGAAACCACATCGCGGTCCACGAGCGCGAGCGTCCCCACGCCGCCGCGCGCGAGCGCCTCCACGCACGAGGAGCCGACGCCGCCACAGCCGAGCACCAGCACGCGGGCCTGGGCCAAACGGTCCACGCCCTCCTCCCCCAACACGGGAATGAGCTTGGTCGTGGGGGTGTCTTCTGCCATGGGCGTCCTTTCAACGCTGAACGGTACATTGGGACTGTCCCACTGTACCAGTTACAGGAGTTTCTCCAGTGCGGCGGCGACGCCCTCGTCGTTGTTGGAGAGGGTCACCATGTCGGCTGCTTGCTTGAGTTCGGGAATCGCGTTGCCCATGGCCACGCCCGTACCCGCGAAGCGGATCATCGCCAAATCGTTCTGACCGTCGCCGAAGGCCACGAGCTCGGAGGCATCGATTCCCCGGCGAGGCAGCGCGCCCGCGAGCGCGCGACCCTTGTCGATACCAGGCGCGGTGAACTCAAAGTAGAAATCCGCCGTGAACATGCCCGAGAGCCTGCCCTTGAACGGCTCGTACATCTCGCGCCAATGCTCCTGAAGATAGGTATCGGTGCCGGCGGTGAGGATCTTGCTCTCCGGCCCGTGGCAGAACTCCGCCAAATCGCCCACCTCGCGCACGAGCAGGTCGCAGGCACGCGCCTCGTAGCGGATGATGTTCACCGGCTTGCCGCGGTGGTAGATGGGGCCGGCGAAGGCGTCGGTCACGCAGAGCTCGCGGCCGTGCGTCACCATGGGGATGACGTCGAAGCGCTTCATGTGGGAGAGCACCGAGCGTACCTCGTCCGCTGTCATGGCCTGGTCGAAGAGGATCTCGTCCGTGGTGGCATCGATGACGCGGGCACCGTTGAACGAGATGAGCAGGCCGTGGTGCCGGTCGAGTTCGAGCTCGGCCGCCAGGCCCTTGAGCCCATAGGCGGGCCGGCCGCTCGCGAGGATGACGGTGATGCCGGCCTCCTGCGCCGCGAGCAGCACCTGCTTCGTGCGCCGGGGGATCACCTTCTTGTCCGTGGTCAGCGTGCCGTCTATGTCGAGCGCTATCGCCTTGATAGCCATGCGAATCATCCCCTCACCCGCGGTGCGCGGGAGCCCTCTCCCCGCACCATAAGCAAATCCGGAATCTGGTCGATGATACTATCCGCCCCGGCTTGGCTGAACCCAAATCGCTCCTCGCGCTTGGCGATGACCGTGAGGCCCGCTCGCTTGCCGGCCGTGATGCCGGGCACGGAATCCTCTACGCAGCAGCAAACGCTCGCGGGCAGGCCGAGTACCTCTAGGGTGTGCAGATAGATCTCGGGATCGGGCTTGCTCTCGCGGAACTGCTCGCCCGAGGTGACCACCTCGAAGCGGTCGAGGATGCCGCAGGCCGCAAGCACCTCGTGAATGTTCTTCAGCTGCGACGACGACGCTACTGCGAGCCGGACGCCCCGGGCTGCCAGAACGTCGAGTGTCTCGGGCACGCTGGGATTCATCAGCGCGGCGTAGTCGATGGACCGCTTGTCCTCCCACGCGCGCTCCCGCGCCAGCGCCTCGTCCTCGGAGAGGTCAACGCCCACGCGCCGCCACCAATCGCGCATACTCGCGCGAAACACCTGATGCGAGGCACCGACCATGCCGTGAATCTCCTCAAGGGGCACCGGCATGCCGTGCTCCGCCGCGTAATCCACGAGCATCTGCGCATAGTAGAACTCGGTATCCACCAGCACGCCATCCATATCGAAGATGACGGCGGCGAAGGGGAACGTCTCCGATGACTGGTCGGTCATAATATCCTTCCCGGCGCGAGTCCGCGCCGCACTTCACGCATCGGGCGAATCAATCGAGCGCGAGGCCCTACTCCCCGCGCTGGATCTCGAGCTCGATCTCGGGGATGCGGGCAAGGTCCGCGAGCGTCACGCTATCCACGTAGGTGTCGATGGCATCCTCGAGGCCCGTCCAGAACTTGACGGTGGAGCAGAGGTCAGAGCGCAGGCACGAACCCTCAAGGCCCTCGCATGCCACGGGTGCGGTGTCCCCCTCCGCCGCACGGAGGATGTCGCCGGCGGTCATCTGATCCGCGGGCCGGCTCAGCACGTAGCCGCCGCCCTTGCCGCGCACGCTGTCCAGCAGGCCGGCCTGCATGAGCGGGCGCACGAGCTGCTCCAGGTACTTGAGCGAGATATGCTCGCGCTCGGCAACCTCGCGCAGGCTGATGCGCCCCTCGCGATCGCCGAAAGCAGCGATGTAGATCATGAGCCGAAGGGCATAACGACCCTTGGACGAAACGAGCATCCGAACTCCCACCAAAACGGAACGCGGGACCCTTGCGGCCCCGCCGTCCCCTCGATTGTACCTCGAGACACCCGTACGGGCGCCCCCGCTAAATGGTCTCGAGTGCCTGGCGCAGATCCTCCACCAGGTCGGCCGTATCCTCGATACCGATGGAGAGGCGCACGGTGTTGTCGTAGACACCGGCAGCCGCACGCTCCTCCTTGGTCTGGCTGAAGTGCGTGGACGAGGCCGGGTGTACGGCGAGCGACTTGGCATC
Organism: Collinsella sp. AK_207A; assembly: GCF_902501965.1. Taxonomy (GTDB): domain Bacteria; phylum Actinomycetota; class Coriobacteriia; order Coriobacteriales; family Coriobacteriaceae; genus Collinsella. The sequence goes on from NZ_CABWID010000004.1 coordinate 7,950, forward strand.
GCCCACGTTCACCATGTAGTCGAAGACGCGCAGGTTGGCGAGCAGCTTGAGCGCCGCCTCCTGCCCGCCGGCAACGTCCAGCGAGAGGATGGCGCCCGGACCCTTGGGGAAGTAGCGCTTCGCCAGCTCGTGATAGCGGTTGCTCGGAAGCCCCGGGTAGTTCACGCGCTCCACCTTGGGATGCGCGTCCAAGAACTCTGCCACCGCCTGAGCGTTCGCCACGTGCCGGTCCATGCGCAGCGACAGCGTCTCCATGCCCTGCAGCAGGAAAAACGCGTTCATGGGGCTCATGTGCCCGCCGAAGTCCGTGAGGCTCCGCATGCGCAGGCGCTTGGAGAACATCTCGCGCTTAAGCGCCTCAACCCCGATGGAGCCCTCGAAGTCGCGGTAGAACTGCTCGTACTGCGGGAAGTTGCCGTTCAGCCAGTCGAATCCGCCGCGCTCCACCACGAGTCCCGCGATGATCGTGCCGTGCCCCGCCAGGTACTTGGTGGCGGAGTAGCACACGATATCGGCGCCGAAGTCGAAGGGACGGAACAGATAGGGCGTGGCGAAGGTGTTGTCCACCACGAGCGGCACGCCGTGCGCGTGCGCGATCTTGGAGATGGCCTCGATGTCCACGATGTTCATGCCGGGGTTGCCCAGGCACTCAACGTAGACGGCGCGCGTGCGGTCGGTGAAGGCGGCCTCAAAGGAGGCGGGATCGTCCTCGTTCTCCACCCAGTTGCAGGTGATGCCGTAGTCGGGCAGCACGCTCTCGAGCAGCGAGGTCGAACCGCCGTAGAGGGTCTTCACCGCCACGATCTCGTCGCCCTGCTGACAGATGTTGAAGAACGTGCCCGAGATGGCGGCCATGCCGCTCGCGAACGAGACGGCCGCCACGCCGCCCTCGAGCGAGGAGATGCGCCGCTCCAGCACCGTGTTGGTGGGGTTCGAGAAGCGGACGTAGGAGTGGCCCTCCTCCGAGTAGTCGAAGAGGCGCACGCAGCGGTCGTAGTCGCCCAGCTCGAAGGCGGCCGTCTGATAGATGGGAACCGCCTTGGAGCGATCGTGCTCGGTGGGGTCGTACCCCGCGTGCAGCTGTCGGGTCGTGAACCCGAGCGAATCGTCCTTGAAAGCCTCGTACGTCATGCTAATGCACCGTCCTTTTCACGATGACGCGTTCTACCAACTTCAACAGGCGATCGGCCACCACGGCCACGAGCGCGCAGAGCAGCGTCCCGCCCACGATCTTGTACTGGTTCATGGTCCGAAGACCGGAGAAGAGGATGGTCCCCAAGCCGCCCGCGTTGATGGTGGCGGCGATGGTGGCGATGCCGATGGTGGAGATGGCCGCGAGCCGGATGCCCGCGAGGATCATCGGCGCCGCGAGCGGCAGCTTCACCCGGTAGAGCACCTGCCAGGGACTCATGCCCATGCCCACGGCCGCTTCCACGATGTCCGGATCGATGCCGTCCAGCCCCTCGAGCACGTTGCGGAGCAGGAGGTACTGATTATAGGCCACCATCACGAGGACCGCCGTGGTGGCGCCCAGCCCCGTGACGGGGATGAGCAGCGAGAACAGGGCGAGGCTCGGAATGGAGTAGACCGCCGAGAGCAGCTGGACCGAGATGTGCTCGGCGCGGCGCGAGCGCATGACGGCGAGCGTGAGCACGGCGGCGAGCGCGAGCGACCAGAGGAGCACCATGCCCACGAGCGCGAAGTGCTCGAGCAGGGCCTCGCCGAAGTCGTCCGCGTGGCTCGCCCAGTAGTCCAGGTATTCGTTCAGGGGCGCCATCCTAGATCGCCGCCCCGCCCGTCACGTAGCCGCGACGCTCGAGCCATCCACCGGATTCCAGCAGCGCGCGCACGAACGGCGTGGCCGGGCTCTCCAGCACCTCACGCGGGGTGCCGTACTGCTGCACGCGCCCCTGGTCCAAGACGAGCACCTTGGTGCCGAGCTTAAGCGCCTCGGCGATGTCGTGCGTCACGAAGATGAAGGTCTTGCCGCTCCCGCGGTGGATGCGCAGCAGCTCGTCCTGGAGCGTGGCGCGCGTGATGGCGTCGATAGCGCCGAAGGGCTCGTCGAAGAGCATGAGCGACGGGTTGGCGGCGAGCGCGCGGGCCAGCCCCACGCGCTGCTGCTGGCCGCCGGAGAGCTGACGGGGATAGCGGTCCTTGAACTCGACGGGGTCGAGCCCCACCAGGTTCAGGAGCTCGTCCACGCGCGCGGTGATGCGGGCGCGGTCCCACTTCAGGATCTCCGGCACGCAGGCGATGTTCTCGGCAACGGTCATGTGCGGGAAGAGCCCCGTCTGTTGGATCACGTAGCCGATGCCCCGGCGAAGCTCCACCGGGTCGGCCTGGGCCACGTCGCGCCCCTCTACGAGCACCTGGCCCGCGTCGGGATCGTGCAGGCGGTTGATGAGCTTGATGAGCGTGGTCTTGCCGCCGCCGGAGGTGCCGAGCACGCAAACCAGCTCGCCCTCCTCGATCTTCAGGCTCACGTGGTCGAGCGCCGGGTGCGACATACCCGGGAAGCTCTTGGATACGTCCTTGAACTCCACAGCGGTGCTCATGAGGCGCTCCTCTCGACGAGGGTCAGGGCGGATACGGGACAGGTGTTGGCGCAGATGCCGCAGCCCACGCAGGTCGAGGTGTCAGCTTTGACCACGCGGCGGCGCAGTCGCCTGGGGGCGTCGCCGGCGCTGACAGCGGCTTTAGGGGCATCCACCAGGGTGAACACGCCAAAGTGGCAGCGCTTCACGCAGCGCCCGCAGCCGATGCACGCGTCCGCGTCCAGGTGGATGATGTGCGGGGCGATGGGCCAGATGCCCAGGCTGTCGCGATAGCGCTGGCCGCGGAACAGGTAGCAGCAATCCCCGCAGCAGTTGCAGATGCCGTTGGGGTTCGCCGTGTGCATGAGGCCCGCGCGGTCCGCCTCGCGCACCACGTCCTTGGCCTCCTCTTTGGTGAGCGCCTGGGAGAGCCCGCGCCCGCAGAACGAGTTGGGGCCGTCCTTGTAGGTGAGGCAGGTGCGCGTGGGCAGTCCGCAGTCGCCGGCAAGGCTCCGGCAGTCGCAGGTATTGAGGTAGATCTGGCGCGGGTCGGCGTCGATCTTGGCGAGCGTCTCCTCGAGCGAGAGAACCGCGTCTTCCGTGGGCACCACGGAGCGGTCGGGATCCATGCCCTCCATGTAGGCGTCGAAGTACCACTCGTCCATGGCCCGGCGCGCCTCGCGCGGAATGATCTGCCACAGCTCCTGCTCGGAGATGGCGAAGACATCCAGACGGCTGTAGAACGTTCCGATAGCGTAGCAGGGATCCTCCGCATCGCGTTCGGTGCCATCGGCGTCTGCCAGGTCCACCACGCCGCGATGATGCGCCGCCCGCAGCAGCTCCGCCGCCTGGACCGTAGTCACGGCGTCACCCAGCACGCGGGAGACGTCCTGGGCCGTGAACGGCGCCCCGGGCAGGCGCGCTGCCAACGCGAGCTCCGCCTCGGAGTAGAACACGTCCGCGTACGGGAGTGCGACGGCCGGCACGCCGAGGCACGCAAGGGCGTGCTCGCGTTCCTCGGGCGTCAGGCGCACTTCGCACGCCGGCACCGAGGCCTCCTCCGTCTTCATCGTCTCTGCCATCTCCCCTCTCTCCGCGCGATTCCTACTTGATGCTCTTGTAGAAGTCGGCGGCCACGTCCTCGTAGTCCTCCTTGTCGATGTCCACGCGGGCGTTCAGCTTCACGAGCTCCTCGTTGGTGATCTTGGCGCTCACCGCGTTCAGGACATCGGTCACATCCGGGTACTTGTCGACGATCTTGGCGCGCACCACGGGAATCACGTTGTAGGGCGGCCAGACCTTCTTATCGTCGTCGAGCAGTGTGAAGGCCTTGTCCTTCAGATAGCCCTCGGTGGTGTAGCAAGGCGTCACATCCGCCTCATCGTTGCGCAGCACCTCGTACTTGAGGCCGTTGTCGTAGACGGCGTGCTCCTTCCAGTTAAAGGGGCCGTACGCCTTCTCGAGCGCGGGCATGCCGTCCTCGCGCTCGTCGAACTCTCCCTGCGAGGCGAAGCGCAGGTTGGTAGCGTTGGCCTGGAGCTCGGTGATGTTCGAGATGCCGTACTTCTTGGCGGCCTTGGTGGTGATGGCCAGGCCCTGCGAGTCCGATGCCTTCGCCATGTCGAGCACGTCCAGGTCGAACTGCTTCTTATAGGCGGCCTTCACCGTGTCGTAGACCTCCTGCGAGTCCGTGATCAGGTCCTCCTTCAGGATGGAGAGGAGCGCGGTTCCGGTGTACTCGGGATAGAAGTCGATATCGCCCGAGGTGAGCGCCGTGTGAACCACGGAGCTCGAGATGTCGAAGGAACGCTTGACGGTGAAGCCGGCGTTCTCGAGCGCGAGCGCGTAGACCTCAGAAAGGATCTCGCCCTCGGTGAAGTCCTTGGACCCCACGACGATCGTGCCGGTCGCGGTGCCCTCGGAGCCCGCCCCGGAGCCGCCGCCGCTGCAGGCGGCGAGCGTGGCGGGGACGACGAGGGTGCCAAGGCTCGCGAGCGCCAGGGAGCCCAGGCGACGACGGCTGAGCGGGCGCTGGAGGAGCTGGTTCACGGAAGCGTTGTTCTTGTTGTTCGACATGATGGTTTCCTTCCCCTATGGGTGTTGCCCGAATGGAATCGGTTCTACGTTGTCTCGGTGCGGTTGGGACTGCGGCCGTTCAGGTACGGGCGCGCATGCCGCAGCGTGCTAGGCGCGCTCGTACCGGCGCATTCGCCGATCCACCACAGAGAGCAGCTGGCCCACGGCGAGCGAAAGGATCGCAACGGATGCGCCGCCGATACAGAGCAGGTCCGTGCGCATGAGGCCCATGCCGGTGAAGATGATCTCGCCCAGACCGCCGGCACCGATGTAGGACGCGAGCGTGGCGCTGGCGATGACCTCCACCGCAGCCGTGCGAATTCCCGCGAAAGCGGCCGGGAACGCCAGGGGCACCTTCACCTTGAAGAAGACGCGGGCAGGGCTCATGCCCATGCCCACCGCGGCCTCGAGCACCTCGGCCGGCAGCGTGCTGAACGCCAGCGCCGTGTTGATGAGGATGGGCGGCACCGCGAGGATGCAGAGCGCCACCACGGCGGGCAGCACGCCCGTGCCCAGGATGGGAACCAGAAAGATGAGGATGGCGAGGCTCGGGATGATGCGGAGCACGGTGGCGATGCCCACGGAGATGCGGTCGATCAACGGGCTGCGAGCGCAGAGCACGCCCAGGGGCACCGCGATGACCGCGGCGATGACGAGCGTGAGCGCGCTCACGCCCAGATGCTCCCCTACCATCTGGAGGTACTCGGCGCCATGCGTCGAGAAGTACTCGATGATTGCCCGCATCCCGCCCCTCCTTTAACTCCTATTTTCCCATTAGGTTTATAGGTTTTACTTTGCTAAAGCAGCAGTATGGCCATTTGCCGAGGGATGTCAACCCACATACGAAAAAACCGACCGCTCGAAAAACCAAGCGGTCGGCGTACGTGAGCGACGGCCTGAGCGGCAAGGTGCCGTGCCTCAGGCGGCTACAGCATGGAAGACAGGGTGCGCCAGGCAAGCTCCGCGCACTTGACGCGGGCGGGCATGTGGCTGATGTCCTTCAGCTCGGCAGCCTCGTCCAAATCCTCGTAATCCTGCTCGGACAGCTTCTCGCCGCGGATCATCGCCAGGAAGAGCCCGGCCAGGCGCTTGGCCTCCTCCACCGTCTCACCGGTGATGAGGTCGGCCATGATGTCCGCGCTCGCCTGGCTGATGGCACAGCCGTGGCCGGTAAAGCTGGCCTCCTCGATGACGCCGTTCTCCACGCGCAGCTGCAGGTTGAGCTCGTCGCCGCAGCTGGGGTTCACGCCATCGTGCGTGGCCGTGGGGCGCTCCATCTCGTACTTGTAGTCGGGATGGCTGTTGTGCTCCATGAACGTCGTGGAACTGTACAAACTAGGCATGGAAGGTCTCCCAAACGTGCTCGAGGCCCTCGATGAAGGCGTCGATGTCGTGCTTGTCGTTGTAGAATGCCACGCTCGCGCGGCAGCAGGCAAGGTTCTCCACGCCCAGCCAGGTGAGAAGCGGCTGCGCGCAATGGTGGCCGGCGCGGATGCAGACGTCGTCCATGTCCATGATGCTCGCCACATCGTGCGGGTGGATGCCCTTCACGTTGAAGGAGACGACGCCGTGGTGGTTGTCCCAGTAGATGGAGCCGATGAGCTCCACGTACGGCAGCTGGGTGATGCGGCTCATGAGGTAGTGCACGAGCGCGGCCTCGCGCGCCTGCAGGGCCTCGTAGCCCACGTGGTTCACCAGGTAGTCGAGTGCCACGCCCGTGGCGTAGATGCCCGCGGCATCCTGCGTGCCGGCCTCGAACTTCTCGGGCACGGGCGCCCACACGGCGTCCTGCTCCGACACGGAGTCGATCATCTCGCCGCCCGTGAGCATCGGGGGCATCTGACAGAGGAGCTCGTGGCGACCCCACAGCACGCCCACGCCCATGGGGCCGCACGCCTTGTGGCCTGAGAAGGCCAGGAAGTCGGCACCGAGCGCAGCCACGTCCACCGGCATGTGCGGCACGGACTGGGCGCCGTCCACCACCAGGTAGCCGCCGTGCGCGTGCACCGCGGCCCCGAGCTTCTCGATGGGATTGCGGCAGCCGAGCACGTTGGAGACCTCGGTGGCGGCCACGATCTTGATCTTGGGACCGATCTTGGCGGCGATCTCCTCGTCCGAGAGCGCACCCGTCTTGGTGGGATACAGGTACACGAGCGTGGCGCCGGCCGCGCGACAGGCCTGCTGCCAGGGAATCAGGTTGCTGTGATGCTCCATGATGGTGATGGCCACCTCGTCGCCCGGTGAGAGCACCGTGGACGCGAAGGACTTGGCCACCAGGTTCAGCGACTCGCTCGTGTTGCGCGTGAACACGATGTCGTGGCTGCGCGGGGTGCCGTCGACGGGAGCCGGCGCGTTGATGAGACGCGCGATCTGCTCGCGCACCTGCTCGATGGCCTCGGTGGCCTCAACGGACAGCTTGTACAGGCCGCGGAGCGGGTTGGCGTTCATCGTCTCGTAGAAGCGGCGCTCGGCGTCCAGCACGCAGGCGGGGCGCTGGGCCGTGGCGGCGCTGTCCAGGAAGGCGACCCCAGGATGGCTCGCGAGCAGGGGGAAATCGTGCTTGTAGGGATTCACCTCGATGTCCACGCGGGGCCAGGCGCGCGAGGCCTCGTCGGAGGCGTCGAGCACGCCGGGGGTCGGCGCGGTGCAGGTGTCGCAGGTCACATGCTCGGTATCGATCATGCCAGTTCCTCCTCGAAATCAGGAACGATAGCCTCGCCCAGGCGCACCACGCTCGCGCGGATGCGCTCGTCGGGCGCGGAAAGGGCCGCGTCCTCCAGCTTGGCGGAAACGAAGAGCGCCTCCGCCTGCGCCTCGGAAAGACCGCGGGAACCAAGGTAGAAGAGCTGCTCGGGGCGGACGTGCCCAATCGTGGCGCCGTGGTTGCCCGCCACGTCGTCTTCGTCGCAGAGAATGACGGGCACGGTCTTGTTCTCCACGCCGTCGTTCGCCAGAAGCACGGTCTCGCGCTCCGCACCCTCGGCACCCTTGGCGCCGTGCATGAGGTCGATGGTGCCGCGCAGGATCTTGGACGAGGTACCCGTCAGCACGCCGTTGGCGTCCATGTTGCTGACGGTCCTCTTGCCCAGATGGCGAATCTGGTAGTTGAAGTCGTGCAGCTGCTCGCGCGCGCCCAGGTAGCTGGTATCCACGTCGATGCGGGAGGCGTCGCCGCGCAGGTCGGCGGCAAGGCCGGTATAGCTCCTACCCGCGCCCAGCACGGTGTGGGAGACCTCCACGCGAGCGCCCTCGTCGGCAAAGACACCCATGTCGTCGATGACCAGGAAGGCGTCGTCGGCCGTCTGAACGCTCGCGACGTTCACGCGGGCGCCGCGGGCGGCGAACACGCGCGCCGCAAAACCCACCACGCCGGCGACCGCGTCCGGGTCGGCCGCGCCGTCGAGGGCGAGCGTGAGGTCCAGGGTCGCGTTCGCGCGGACCACCACGTCCAGGCTCGCCGCCGCAGCGGCGCCCGGGCGCCCGTCAACGCGCACCGTCACGGCGGCGCGCACGCCACCGGGCACGTCGATGACGCTCGGCTTGCCGGAAAGCCCGCGCAGGTAGGCGTAGGCCTCGCGCCCGCAGCCGGTCAGGAAGGCCTCTGCCGCGGAGAGCTCCTCCTCGGCGCGGACGGCGCCCCGCTGATAAGCGGAGAGCGCGGGCACGTCCATGGTGTCCAGCTCGCCGGCGGCCAGCTTGGCGCGTTCGGCGGCATCCCCCGGCGCCGCGGCGCGGGAGCGGGCGGCGTAGCGCTTGGAGGCGGCGACCATCTCGGTGTCGAAGGCCTCCACGTTACCGGTCACCACGTTCTCGGAACCCGGCGCGGGCTCCACGGAGACCGCATCCCGGGCAGGCGCCAGGCCAGCCGGAACCTCCACCTCCGCCGCATTCATCTTGAGCCAGCTCCACGTGGGCGCCGGCATGGCGTTCACGTTCGTGAGCTTCTTCGTCTCGCCCATTAGCCGATCGCCCCTTCCATCTCGAGCTTGATCAGGTTGTTCATCTCAACGGCGTACTCCAGCGGCAGCTCCTTGGAGACCGGGTTGGCAAAGCCGTTCACGATCATGGTACGGGCCTCCTCCTCGGAGATGCCGCGGCTCATGAGGTAGAAGATCTTGTCGTCGCCGATGCGGCCGATCGTGGCCTCGTGACCCACGTCCACGTTCTTGGCGCGGATGTCCATGGAGGGGATGGTGTCCGAACGGGACTGGTCGTCGAGCATCAGGCTCTGGCACGACACGCTCGCGCGCGAACCCGTGGCGGCAGGCGTGGCCACGATGGAGCTACGGAAGGTTTGCACGCCGCCGGACTTGCTGATGCCCTTGGTCTCTACCGAGGCCGAGGTCTCGGGAGCGCCCAGCACCACCTTGCAGCCGGTGTCCAGGTTCTGCCCCGCGCCGGCGAAGGTGATGCCGGTGAACGAGCAGCGGGCCTTGCGGCCGGCGAGAATGCTCATCGGGTACAGGTAGCCCACGTGGCTGCCGAAGGAGCCCGAGATCCACTCCACCTCGCCGCCCTCGTCCACGCGGGCGCGCTTGGTGTTCAGGTTGTACATGTTCTTAGACCAGTTCTCGATGGTCGAGTAGCGCAGGTGCGCGTGCTTCCCCACGAAGAGCTCGACCGCGCCAGCGTGCAGGTTGGCCACGTTGTACTTGGGTGCGGAGCAGCCCTCGATGAAGTGCAGGTCGGCGTCGTCCTCCACGATGATGAGCGTATGCTCGAACTGGCCCGCGCCCTTGGCGTTCAGGCGGAAGTAGCTCTGCAGCGGAAAGTCCAGCTTGGTACCCTTCGGCACGTAGACGAAGCTGCCGCCGCTCCAGACCGCGCCGTGGAGCGCGGCGAACTTATGGTCCGTGGGCGGGATGAGCGTCATGAACTTCTCGCGGATCATCGCCTCCCACTTAGGCTCGTGGAGCGCTTCCTCGATGCCGGAGTAGACGATGCCCATCTTGGAGGCCGTGTCCTGCATGTTGTGGTACACGAGCTCGGAGTCGTACTGCGCGCCCACGCCGGCCAGGTAGCTGCGCTCGGCCTCGGGGATGCCCAGGCGCTCGAAAGTGTTCTTCACGTCGTCGGGCAGGCTCTCCCAATCGGACTTCTGGTCCGTGTTGGGCTTCACATAGGTGACGATGTTGTCCATATCGAGCCCGGAGATGTCCGGACCCCACGTGGGCGTGTGCATGCGCTTGTAGATGTCCAGCGACTTCAGGCGAAACTCGAGCATCCAGTCGGGCTCGTCCTTCTTAGCGGAGATCTCGCGAACGATGTCCGGCGTGAGGCCCGCGTCCAGACGCTCGAATCCCTCCTCACCATAGGTGAAGTCGTAGAGGCTGCGGTCGATGTCCGCAACCTCGGTCCTCTTCTTCTCGGCCATGGGCTATTCCCCCTGCGAGGCCGCGACGGCCTGGGGGTCTGCGGCGGCGCCATGGCCGGCGACCTGCTCGAAGGACTCGAAGCCGTGCTCGTCGATCCAGGGGATGAGGTCGGCGCCGCCCTCCTTGACGATGCGGCCGGCGACCATCACATGCACGCGGTCCACGTGCAGGTGCTCCAGGATGCGCGTGTTGTGGGTGATGATGACGAGCGTGCCGTCGGTGGCCTTCTTGTAGGCGTCGATGCCGCGCGAGACCACGCCGAGCGCGTCGACGTCCAGGCCGGAGTCGGTCTCGTCCAGGATGGCGAGCTTGGGCTGGAGCAGCAGCAGCTGCAGCATCTCGACCTTCTTCTTCTCGCCGCCCGAGAAGCCCACGCCCAGCTCGCGGTTGAGGTAGGCGGTGTCCATGTCGAGCTGGCCGGCGAGCTCCTTCACGCGGCGGCGGAACTCCTTGCCCTTCATCTCGAGGCCGGGGCGGCCGGCGATCTCGGCGCGCAGGAAGCTGGAGAGCGGCACGCCCGGGATCTCGACCGGCGCCTGGAAGGACAGGAAGAGGCCAGCGCGCGAGCGTTTATCGGGCGTGAGCTCGGTGATGTCCCGGCCGTCGAAGCTGATGGACCCCGACTGCACCGTGTAGGTGGGGTCGCCCATGATAACGTGGCCCATGGTGGACTTGCCGGCGCCGTTGGGGCCCATGAGGACGTGTGTCTCGCCCGCGGTGACGGCAAGGTCAATGCCGTGAAGGATGGTCTTCTCGTCGGCCGCGGCCGTGACGCCGCGCAGCTCGAGCAGCGGGGCGGCTGCAGTGGTATCGGTCATATGCTCCCTCTTTCAAAATACAGGCACCCGGGCGTCGGGTCCGGGTTAAACCCTAGCTTTTCACTCGGGTTAACGATACCCACTTGCACCGGCCGGTCAAGCGAAATCCGACCGATTCACTAAGATTTGGGATAGCTGGGAAACCGGGGGCCGGCAGCGGCTCAAACGCCCGGGCGGGAGGCCTTCGCGCGCAAAACGCCGCACGAACGAAGGTGTGAAACGAGAAATGCGTTTTAGTCGTTCGATGGTGCGGCGTTTAGAAGTCGAACGCCGCCGCGATGTCACAGGAGATGAGCAGGTCGGCGTCTGCATCCTGCGGCGTGGGATCGCGATTGACGATGCAGAGCTCATCGCCCGAGAAGTACCGGATAAGGCCTGCCGCTGGATACACCACGAGCGAGGTTCCGCCCACGATGAGTGCGTCGGCCGAAGCGATATCCCCCACGGCACCCTCGTTCACCCGCTCGGAGAGCGGCTCCTCGTAGAGCACCACGTCTGGCTTGATGCGGCCGCCGCACGTCGGGCAGAACGGCACGCCGTCCTCGTTATCGTGGCTGCGGTCGAGCACCCAGGCGGCGTCGTAGACAGCCCCACAACGCTGGCAGATATTCCGATGCACCGAGCCATGAAGCTCCCACACTCGCTCGCTTCCTGCCATTTGGTGCAGGCCGTCAATGTTCTGCGTCACCACCGAGAGCAGCGTGCCCGCATGCTCCAGCTCCGCGAGTTTCTCGTGGCAGCGGTTGGACCGGACCGCGGGCACGATCATGCGTGTGCGGTAGAACTCGAAGAACTCTGCCGGGTGCTCCACATAGAAGGAGTGAGAGAGCATCGTCTCCGGAGGATACTTGAAGTGCTGGTGGTAGAGCCCGTCCACACTGCGGAAATCCGGGATACCGCTCGCCGTGGACACCCCGGCCCCGCCAAAGAAGACCACGCGGTGATGGGTGTCGAAAAGCCGCTTCAGCGCCCGTTGAGCGGCAGTCGTATCCGTTATCGCAGCAGCCATAGCAACCGCACCGTTCTCCCGTAGTCCCTACACCAGGCGCGCGTAGTCCTGGCTCTGATGGAACAAATGGGCGATGACCGACTCATCGCCCTCGTAGAAATAAAGCATCACATAGTTGTTGACCTGGCAGGTATGATAACCCCGCTCCGCGAATTCGGGTAGGCGCGAGAGGCCGTAGTCGACGGTACCGAACGCAATGAGCTGAACCTGGCTGCGAAGCTTGCCGGTAAAGGTGCCGACCGTCTGAATGCCGTACTTCCCCAGGTAGCTGGCAATCGATTCGATGTCCTCCTGTGCCGTCGAAAGCACGCCCACCTTATATGCCGTGGCGCGCCTCTATCTCATCCATGAACTCAGAGAAGTCCCGCCCCGCGTGCTCCGCCCGTTCGCGCTCCGCCACGGCCATCCGCTCCCGCAGATGCGTCAGCGCTTGGACATCCGCCAGGGCATCGTAGTCGGCAGCGCGCATGACCACGAACTTGCTGTAGCCGTTCTTCGTCACCGTCACGGGGCCGGGCGCGGTCTCCACGAGTTCGGCGAACTTCGCGGTGTCGCGCATATCTTTGATGGGAACGCATACGGGCATGATGGGCCTCCTTTGCAAAATTGTGTACATGATTATTCGAGCGCGTTCAAGAGTGTCCAAGCGCGCCGAGCGCACCCTCCTCACCTGAAGTTCACCCTGGTAAACATGCCGTTTATCGAATACCCCTTGCTAGATGAGCGCTATCATGGGAGCGCATGTCAGTGCCCGGAGGGACGTTTTCGCCTGCGCCCCCCTCGGGATTGCTACGACAGAGAGGAGAGGCATGCAGTACTCAGCAGAAGTGGAACACATGTGCCCGGTCGCCAAGGGCGCATACCACGGCCCCGCGCCCATCCCCGAGGAGGGCAAGTGGGTCCAGGCCAAGGAGGTCTCCGACATCTCCGGCCTCACCCACGGTGTGGGTTGGTGCGCCCCCCAGCAGGGCGCCTGCAAGCTCACGCTGAACGTCAAGGACGGCATCATCGAGGAGGCGCTGATCGAAACCATCGGCTGCTCCGGCATGACGCACTCCGCCGCCATGGCTTCCGAGATCCTTCCCGGTAAGACCATCCTCGAGGCGCTGAACACCGACCTCGTCTGCGACGCCATCAACGTGGCCATGCGCGAGATCTTCCTGCAGATCGTCTACGGCCGCACCCAGACCGCGTTCTCCGAGGGCGGCCTGCCCGTGGGCGCCTCCCTGGACGACCTGGGCAAGGGCCTGCGCTCCCAGGTGGGCACCATGTTCGGCACCAAGGCCAAGGGTGCTCGCTACCTGGAGCTCGCCCAGGGCTACGTCACCCGCATGGCGCTGAACGAGCATGACGAGATCATCGCCTTCGAGTTCCTGAACCTCGGCAAGTTCACCGACGCCATCAAGGCCGGCAAGAAGCCCGAGGAGGCCATCGCCGGCGCCATGGGTCACTACGGCCAGTGGGAGAACGCTGCCAAGTACATCGACCCGCGCACGGACGAGGAGACCCACTCCGTCGCCAGCACGTTCCCGGTCAACGAGTAGAAAGGGAGGGAAACAAACATGGCTGTTACGTTTGAGGGCTACGAGCGCCGCATCGACAAGATCAACGCGTGCCTCGCTGAGAACGGCATCTCCTCCCTCGAGGAAGCCGAGCAGATCTGCCTGGACAAGGGCGTCAACCCCCGCGAGATCGTGAACGGCGTTCAGTCCATCGCGTTCGAGAACGCCAAGTGGGCCTACACGCTGGGCTGCGCGCTCGCCATCAAGCAGGGTGCCAAGAACGCCTCCGAGGCCGCGGCCATCATCGGCCAGGGCATCCAGGCCTTCACCGTGCCGGGCTCCGTCGCCGAGGACCGCAAGGTCGGTCTCGGCCACGGCAACCTGGGCGCCATGCTGCTCGGTGACGACACCGAGTGCTTCGCCTTCCTGGCCGGCCACGAGTCCTTCGCCGCCGCCGAGGGCGCCATCGGCATCGCGCTGAATGCCAACAAGGCCCGCAAGAAGCCGCTGCGCGTCATCCTGAACGGCCTTGGCAAGGACGCCGCCCAGATCATCTCCCGCATCAACGGCTTCACCTACGTGAAGACCCAGTTCGACTACTACACGGGCGAGCTGAAGATCGTGGAGACCATCCCCTACTCCGACGGCCCGCGCGCTTCCGTGAACTGCTACGGCGCCGACGACGTCCGCGAGGGCGTGGCCATCATGTGGCACGAGAACGTGGACATCTCCATCACCGGTAACTCCACCAACCCCACGCGCTTCCAGCACCCCGTGGCGGGCACCTACAAGAAGGAGCGCCTCGAGGCCGGCAAGAAGTACTTCTCCGTGGCCTCCGGTGGCGGCACCGGCCGTACCCTGCACCCGGACAACATGGCTGCCGGCCCCGCCTCCTACGGCATGACCGACACCATGGGCCGTATGCACTCCGACGCGCAGTTCGCCGGCTCCTCCTCCGTGCCGGCGCACGTGGACATGATGGGTCTCATCGGCATGGGCAACAACCCCATGGTCGGTGCCACCGTGGCCTGCGCCGTGGCCGTGGAAGAGGCTCTGAACAAGTAGTTCGACCCTCCTTCGCGAGCATCTTTGGTTGAAGAGAACCGCCGTCCGGTTTTTCCCGGGCGGCGGTTTTTCATGGGCTGGTGCGGTGCGGGTGCCGTGTAAGGGGCGGACGCGCAGATGCGAAGCCCCTTATCCCCGATGCGGTATCTTCTCGTGGATCGTCTTCAGGTTCTCGAGCGCCGCGCGCAGGGTCTCGTCGCGCTTCGCGAAGTGCAGGCGCACGTAGCGGTTCTCGGGCTCCTTGAAGAAGCTCGAGCCCGGTACCGCGCCCACGCCCACCAGGCGCGCCATATCTTCGCAGAAGGCCAGGTCGCTCTCGTAGCCGAATTCGGAGATGTCGACCATCACGTAGTAGGCGCCCTGCGGCACGCTGTGGGCAAGGCCGATCTGGTCGAGCCCCTGGCAGAGCAGGTCGCGCTTGGCCGCGTAGAGCTCGCGCAGCTCATCGTAGTACGAATCCGGAAAGCGCAGCGCCACCGTCACGGCCTCCTGCAGAGGAGCCGACGCCCCCACCGTCAGGAAATCGTGCACCTTCTTGATGCGCTCGGTTACCTCGGGCGAGGCGATCGTGTAGCCCAGGCGCCATCCGGTGATGGAATAGGTCTTGGAAAGCGAGCTGCAGCTGATGGTCCGCTCGAACATCCCCGGCAGGCTGGCGATGTAGGTGTGCCGATACGGCTCGTAGACGATGTGCTCGTACACCTCGTCGGTGATCACGTAGGCGTCATACTTCCGGGCGAGCTCCGCGATGAACTCCAGCTCCTCGCGTGTGAACACCTTGCCGCAGGGGTTCGAGGGATTGCAGAGGATGAGTGCCTTGGGGTGGTTCTCGGCAAAGGCGCGCTCGAGCTCGGCACGATCGAAATCGTAGGTGGGCGGCACGAGCGGCACGTAGACGGGATCGGCGCCGGCAAGGATAGTGTCGGCACCGTAGTTCTCGTAGAACGGACTGAAGATGATCACCTTGTCGCCGGGGTTGGTGACGGTCATCATGGCCGCCATCATCGCCTCGGTTGATCCGCAGGTGATGACGATGTTTCCCTGCGGGTCAATCGGAATCCCCATGAAGCGGCTCTGCTTCTCGGCGAGCGCGTCGCGCATAGACTGAGCGCCCCAGGTGATGGAATACTGGTGATAGAGCGGGTTCGGATCCCCGGCGATGCGCGTCAGCTCGGCAAGGAGCGGCGCCGGCGGATCGAAATCCGGGAACCCCTGCGAGAGGTTGACGGCTCCATAGCGGTTGGAGATGCGCGTCATACGGCGGATGACGGAATCGGTGAAGGAATCGGTGCGCGTGGAAAGCGGTTGCATGGGACCTCCCGGGCTCGGCTGCATCGCTCCCATCCTAGTACGACCGAGTGCCGGCGCGCACGTGGTCGCCCGTCCGTTCGGGATTGTTCACGGTGCCGCGGCCGAGAGACCGTGGGGGCATCAGCGCGCGTGCGCCCGCCATATCGTGAAGCCTGCCAGCACCAACGCGTAGAAGCCGATGATCGCCCAGCGCACGGGCTCCATCAAGCCGGAACTCGCCACGAACACGCAGCCGAGCGCCGCGATGACGGGAGCCACGCGCCCGCGCAGGGCGCCCACCTCGCCCACGGGAAGCCCCAGCACGCGGAGGAGCAAGACGGCGGTCAGCAACATGTTGAACGAGACGGCGAGCTCGGAGATATCCCCGTTGGGAAGGAGCCCCAGCATCGTCACGGCGGCGTGCGCGGCCATCCAGAAGAGCGAGAGCGCCACGCCCACGATGGCACTCGCCACCGGAAAACCCAGGCGCCCGTTCACCCGGCCCACCGCGGCGGCGCCGGGGATGTCTCCCCGCTGTGCGAGTGCGTAGGGCATGCGCATGGCAGAGAGCACCACGCCGTTCACCGTTCCCATGACCGAGATGAGCGCGACCACGTTGGGCAGCGTCTGCGCCCCCGACCCGAAGAGACGCGCGAAGAAGAGCCCGAGCGAGGCGTCGCCCGCCTCCATGACGGCGGCGGGACCTAGCATCGTGGAAAGGCCGATGAAGTAGAGCAGGTAGAGGGCGAGGATGACAAGCGGCGCCACGCTGAGCGCGATGGGCAGGTTCCGGCGCGCGTTCTTGAGCTCGGGGGCGATGCTCGCGCTGATGGTCCAACCGTCGAAGGAGAAGGCGATGGGCGCCGCCGCGAGCAGCCAGCCCAGATGCGTCGGCGCCGCGGTCGCTACGGTCGCCGCAGCCGTGGCCGTGGCCCCCGTCCAGCCCAGGCCCAGGCCGGGCGCGGTACCGCCCCAGCCCGCAACGCCGAACACCACGCCCGCCGCTCCCACGGCCAGGAGCGGCAGGATTTTGATGAACGTCGTGACGTTTTGGAACCAGCCGGCTAGCCGCGGGGCGAGCACGTTCCACGCGGCACAGAAGAGCAGGTACACAACGCCGATGAGCATCTGCTGCGCAAAGGAACCGGCAAGGCCGAACACCATGCAGGCGTACACGCCCACCACCCAGCAGAGCACCGCCGCGATGCCCGGCAGGTACAGGATGGCGAAGTTCCAAGAGAAGATGCGCGCGAGGGGGCGCGGCAGGTACTCGTCCGCGAAGGCGAGCACCCCGCCCGTCCCCTCGCTACGCGCGGCGTAGACCGAGAGCGCGAGCCCGCCGAACACGATGACCGCGCTTGCGATGCAGAACATGGCGACACCGAGCTCCACGCTGCCGCCCGTGGCGATGAGCACGTTGTCGGCCTTGAAGTAGATGCCCGACCCGATGCAGATGCCGATGATCATGCAGAGCGCCGTCACGAGCGAGTAGCGCTTCTGGTGCATGGCCTCCGCAGCAGAGGTTGGGAAGACGCCCGCCGCGCCCTTCGTCGTATCTTCGTTCAAGGAACACTCCGCCCTGTCAACTCACAAAGATTGCCATCATAGCAGCTCGGCGAGAGGACAGGGCGGGCGAGTCCCCCGCTACCTGCGCCACGTGGCGGCAAAGATAATGGGAAGCCCGACAAGGCACACCACAAAGGCGACGGCCGCGATTGCAAGCACGATGGCCACGTTCACGAAGACATAGGCCACGGCAATGAAGACCAGCGCTAACATGCAGGCCAATAGCTCGGCCACGTAGCACAAGACCAGGTTCGAGCTCGGTCGTCTTCCAGCCGCGGTTGAGTCTGTGCCCGTCGGTCTTTCCGCTGGAGGCGGGAATGGGAGCTGCGCCGCGGATCGAAGCGAGCTTTGCTTCGTTCGGAATTTAAGTGCACTGCACTTACAGTTATTGTGTTCCCCGAACCAGTCTGAAAGCAAGCGTATCAAGCTACAACTTGTTAAACCGGAGACGGCCCCAAAGCCCAGGACAATAACATATCCCTCAGAAGCAATGAATGATTAGGCTAAAGAAGCGTTGCGTAAATTAGCAGGCAAATTATCGCCCGCCAACCTACTCCAGCCCTTGCCCGCTGTACTTCCCTGTCTCCGAGTCGTAGCTCAGTACGGCGACCTCGCCGTACTCCATCACGTTGCCGTCGATGAAGTAGTGGCTCACACCGTCGCTCCAGATTCCGCGGTAGCCTGCGATGCCCGAGACGGCCTCGGTATTGATGTGCCCGGCGATAACATCCAGACAGAACTCGCGCCCCACATAGTCAGGCATCATCATGGTAAACGACTCGGTAGACGTGCCCATCTTCCAGTAGTCCCCGGCCTCCTCTTCAATGCCGGCGTGCACAAATACCTGGCCAAAAGGACTCTCGTAAAAGTACGGGAGCTTGCGGACCCACGTGATGACGTCCGCATGCTCGGCCTTCATATGCTCAACCGTAAAAGCATAGGCCTCCTCGAACTTCCTAAGCCTCAGCAGTTGTTTAACGTGTCTGAATGCCTCGCCATCCAAGAAACTCTTGGCCGTTGCCAAATTGCTGTCGGCAAGTATCCAAGCCTGCGTGAAATTAGGGTTCTTCACCTCGTCGATGTACTCCAGGAACATCTCCTCGTGGTTGCCGCGCAGTGCCACGACGCGATCGCCGTAACGCTTTTGCAGTTCCATGACGAGCTCGAAGACACCGAGCGAGTCGGGGCCTCGGTCGCAGTAGTCACCCAGAAGGACCAGCTTAGAATCCTCGGCATCGAGATCGATGGTGGAGAGCGATGCCTTAAAAGCATCAAGGCATCCGTGAATGTCACTCATAGCGAAGATATGCACTTATGACCCCCTGTTTGCGCGGGGCCTCGCCCGTTTGCGCCCGTGCGCTGCTGCGGCCCCTCTAATCTCGCGGGCGACGGACACCCTTGCCCGTCACGCCCCCCAGTATCTTAAAAGTAAATCTCGCCGTGCGGACACACATTAACCTTGGATCCCGGCCGCTCGGTCCACGGACGCCCCAAAGGCACGCCCCCCTTCCACGCACACCCAAAAACTCATCCAACATTAATCTTGGCTCAAGAATCGCTTAATCTATAACCTGCACTATAGAGTTCGACCAAGGGCGGGGCGGCACCGCGCAATGCAGGCCGCCGAACGCAACGCTCGCGCCCGGGCAGATTGCCCAGCGTCACGCCCATCGAACGAAAGGACAGGTCATGGACGACCTCGAAAAAGTTGAAACCATCCGCACTAAGTGCAACGTGAGCTACACCGACGCCAAGGCCGCGCTCGACGCCACCGACGGCAACGTTCTGGATGCCATCATTTGGCTCGAGTCGCAGGGCAAGACGCAGGCCACGTCGGCGCACGTCGCCACCGAGTCCGCGCCGGTCGATGAGCCTTCGGCCGAGATGGTCGCCGCGCAAGCCGCCTATGAGAAGTCGAGCGAAAAGACCGACTTCTCCAAGAAAATGGACAGCGTGTGGGAGTACCTCAAAAAGCTCTTCCGTCTGAGCCTGGACACCAAGTTTATCGCCACGCGCCGCGATGCGATCGTCCTCAACATCCCCATCCTGATTCCCATCATTGCGCTGTTTGCCTGGGGCGCTACGATTTGGCTGATGCTGATTGGCCTGTTCTTTGGCATGCGCTACCGCATCGATAGCGACGGCGACGTGCCCGGCAGCATCAACAACCTGATGAATCACGCCGCCGACGCCGCGGACGGCATCAAGCAGAATCTGAACGACGATAAGTAATCGCAGGCGGGGGCACGTATGGCACGAATCCTGATCGTAGAGGACGAGGAGAAAATCGCGCGCTTTGTGACACTCGAGCTGGAGCACGAGGGCTACCAGGTGGAGTACGCAGCCGACGGCCGCACCGCCGTGGACCTGGCGCTGGAGCGCGACTACGATCTGGTTCTGCTCGACGTGCTGTTGCCGCAGCTCAACGGTGTGGAGGTGCTGCGGCGCATCCGCAAGCACAAAGATGTGCCGGTGATCATGGTCACCGCGCGCGACGCCGTGATGGACAAGGTGGCCGGGCTCGATGCCGGCGCCGACGATTACCTGACCAAGCCATTTGCAATTGAGGAGCTGTTCGCACGGATCCGCGTGGCGCTAAAGCGCGCGGAAGTCGTGCGGGCGGCTTCGGGCGCTGGCGGCGTCGGCGCCGGGGCGGGCATGGCGGGCGGCGCGGCCGGGAATGCCGCTGCGATGTCCCCGACCAGCGACACGGCCCAGGCCCTCGCCTCGCCCTCCCCCGCCACGCTCACCGTGGGCTCGGTCGCACTCGATCCCGACCGCCGCGAGGTCACGGTCGCGGGCTCGCCCGTCGTGCTCACGGCCCGCGAGTTTGACGTGCTCGCCCTGCTTATGATGCACGCCGGCACCGTGCTCACGCGCGAGCGCATCGCGCACGAGGCGCTGGGCTACGAATACGTGGGCGACACCAACAACGTCGATGTCCACATCGCGCACCTGCGTGCCAAGATCGAGGACGCCGGTGGCGCCCGCATTATCCAGACCGTGCGCGGGGTGGGCTATGCCTGCCGCGCGTAACGCCGAAACCAAACGCGTCACCTCCATCGCTCGCGCCATCAACTGGAGCTACCTGTGGCGCCGCCTGGTGAGCTACGTCTGGCTCGACCTGCTGCTGCTGGTTGTTGCGGCGGCGATCCTCGTCTATGGCTACAACCAGACGCTGCCCGACGGCGCGTTTACCGCAGGCTGGATCCCCGGCGCTGCCGTTCACGGCATGTCGCTGACGCCCGTGCGCGGCTGGGACCTGGCCACGCTCACCTATACCGTCGAGCTTGCGCGCGGCGCCAAGACCTTCCCCCTCGGGCAGGACCTCATCGCGCTGTGGCCCCTCTATCTCGTCGTTGCGGGCGGGCAAGTCATCAGCGTGCTCGATATGCTCGGCGGCGCCCGTCGCGTGCGCCGCACCATGGCGCCGCTCAACGACCTGGCCCTGCGCGTGGACGAACTCGGCCGCATGCAGCTTGCCGGCGGCAAGATGGAAACGCTGGAGCAGGCCATCGAGCGTGCGAGCGTCGACTCGCCGAGCGTCACCACCGGCGACGCCGACCTGGCGAGCATCGAGGTCGCGCTCAACCGTCTGCTGCGTCAGATGCAAGAGGCCAAGTTGCAGCAGATGCGTTTTGTCAACGATGCAAGCCACGAGCTGCGCACGCCCATCGCGGTGATTCGGGGCTACGTGAACATGCTCGACCGCTGGGGCAAGGACGACCCGGACGTGCTGGCGGAATCCATCGCCTCGCTCAAGGCCGAAAGCGAGCACATGCAAGAGCTCGTGGAGCAGCTGCTGTTTTTGGCGCGTGGCGATGCCGGCCGCACCGTGCTACGGCGCGCAAATACCAACCTGGCCGCACTGGTTGGCGAGGTATGCGAGGAATCGCAGATGATCGATACCGAGCACACGTATCGGCTGGCGTACGACACCGTGCTTGCCAGCGACGCGCGCTGCGACGCGCCTATCGACGTGGCGCTCGCAAAGCAGGCGCTGCGCGTGATCGTGCAAAACGCCGCCAAGTATTCGGACGCGGGAACGGCCATCACATTTGGCGTAGCGCCGGATACAGGCGCGGGCGCGATCGAAATAAGTGTTGAGGACGAGGGTATCGGCATGAACCAGGAATCCGCAGCTCGCGCGTTCGAGCGGTTCTATCGCGCCGACAATGCGCGCGACGCCGGCGCGCAGGGTTCGGGCCTGGGGCTTGCCATTGCCAAGTGGATCGTCGATAGCCATGGCGGCGTCATCGACGTGACCTCGGTCGAAGGCGTCGGCAGCCGCTTTACCATTCGCCTGCCACGGTAGTGGTGCTCCGCGCGAATCGAAGGTGAATGGTTTCCCTAAAAGTGAACGACTTATTTTGCCCATTACAGCCAGAGATGAGCTATTCGATACCCCGTTGATGCATTTCCCCGGTGTCGGATACGATGCAGGCAAGCCCGTCTGGGCCGCCGATCGGGCGCCTGCGTACGGCCGTCTGCCCCTGCCCCGAAGAGGGCCCGGGGGGTGGTGCCGACGCGGGCGTCGCCGTTTCAGACGACTGATAGGAAACTGCCGGACCTCGGGGAGGATGTCCACGGCCGGGTGATGCGGGTGTCGCGGGAAACGGCTTCCGATCGACCGACTATTGGAGGACGCCATGGCCGACAACGCAGCGCCCGCGGGGAGGGCCGTCCTCGGGCTCGACGTCGGGAAGGCCTCCCGCTGGGCCTGCATGCTCACCCGGGACGGGGAGGTCGCCGCCAACCGCCCCGTCGCGAGCTCCGAGCATGGGCTCGACAGGCTGCTCTCGCAGGCCGGAGAGGGGACCCCGGTCGTCGTGGGCCAGGTCCGCAACATCGGCGCCCTGCCCATATCCAGGGCCGGGAGGGCCGGGCCCGACGTCGCCTACCCGCCCGGCATGGCGGCGCACCAGGCCTCCAGGATGTTCGCCGGCGACGCCAAGACCGACGAGCGAGACGCCCGCGTGATCGCCAGGACCGCCATGGGCCTGCGCGACGCGCTGCCGCCGGTCCCGGAACGCGACGGGGACCTCGAGGCCGCGAGGCCGCTCGCCTCGCAGCGCGACCGCATGGTGACGTGCGCCACGAGGGACAAGAACCGGCCGCGCCCCATCCTCTTGGAATCCCGCCCGGCGCTCGAGGCCCTGGCGGGCCCCTCGGACCCGAGGTGGCCGCGCGTCCTCGCCCGCCTCGGCGGCGCCCGGGGCGCGGCGGACGCGGGGAGGGCGTCGCTCTCTGCGCTCATGCGGGGCGCGGGCGGATCGGCGCGCGCGGACGCCTGGACGGCGATAAACTCGTCGACCAGGCCTCCCGAGGTCATGGTGAGGGCCGAGAACCCGCAGGTGAAGATGCTTGCGAGGCGTATATCGGAGGCGATGGGGGAGGCATCGCGCCTTGACGCCGAGATCGCGTCCCCGCCCGAGTCGGACGACACCTACGCGTGCCTGCTGACGATCCCGGGCACAGCCCGAGGACGGCGTCGGAGCTGACGATAGCGATCGACATATCGTCGTTCCCCGACCACGACCACCTGGCCTCGTACCGCGGCATCGCCCCGAGGAACCGCAGGTCCGGGACCCCGATAGCGTCGGTGGCGGCGTCGAGGCAGGGAAACAAGAGGCTGAAGAACCTGCTCATATTCTCATGCAACTCGCTGACGAGAAGCGCGGACAGGTTCGGCGAGTACTACCGCGCGTGCAGGGGCCGCGGGATGTGCCACGGCGAGGCGCTGAAGGCGGTCGCGAGGAAGAGCCCGAAGGTGATCTACGCGGTCATGCGGGACAAGGCCCCCTACGCGGCCTAGCGAGCCGGGAGACAGAAAGGCGAACAGGCCCCCAGAGGGGCCCGCGCCAGCATTGCCAAAAGCCCCGGAACTAGGGCAAGAAACTAGTTGGCAAAACTATAGGAACACCCTATCCCTGGCGAAACATCGATTCCCAGCCATTACACAAACTGTTGAAGTACCTGTTGATAATACGCCTCGGAGTCGACGATAGCACCATCCATATCGAAGATAACGGCCTTGAACGGATAAACAACGCCCATGTTCAAACGGTCCTTTCACGTCCACCAAAAGCGGGCGCACCGGGAAACCGGCATCACATAGTGAAGGTGTAGCGCGATCCGATGATATACTGCCTGCCCACATACAAGGGTTTTCCAAACTGATCGTGATAATGACCGAGCAGGTAGAAAAGCGGCTCCCCGATCGCAACATCAAGGAGCTCGGCAAGATGCTCATCGGCGAGCATGATGCTGAGGGACTGAGTGCTCCCACGCACCGCATGCCGCCCCGTTTTCTCCACAATCAGGCTGAAAAACGATACATTGTCCAGAGGAGCACTCTCCAGAAACTCCAGACCGGGCGCTGCGAACAAGTTTGACTCGACCATAAGCGGTCGGCCGTCCGCCGTACGCACGCGGCCCACGGCGATCACCCGGTCAACGTCAGGCCCGAAGAAGGCTCTCTCATCCTCGGGCACCGCCGCAACAGACCGAGAAAACAGCACGGCCCCGGGAACCACGCCGTTTGCGCGGCACGACTCCGAGAAGCCCATTACCTTCTTGCTGCGGTCGTCCCGAATCTTGCGGGAGGGACCACTTTGGCAGACAAATGTGCCCTTCCCCTGGAGCTTGGACAGCAGACCGTCCTCCACAAGGAGTTGGATGGCCTTGCGAACGGTGATCCTGCTCACCGCGTACAGCTGACTCAGCTCAGGCTCCGGGGGAATCTTCTGTCCGGCACGATAGACGCCGCGCTCAATCTTTGCCCTCAAATCGTTCGAAACCTGTAGGTACAGAGGTATCGAAGAGTCTTCCCGTAGCTTGACAGCCATACCACTAATATCCCTTCAGATCCCTTCAGCGAGGTGCCGGTTCGCTCATTTTATACACAATAGAATGACATAATACTAATGGCGGCAAGGTTTGTTCTCCGAAGAAAAGACCTTGCCGCCACGTCATCAAAGCCAGTCAGACAGAAGACGAACCGCTACCTGTATCAGGCAAGGACGCCCGTGAAGGCACCGAGCACGCCCACCACCATGGTGATCACGATGAGGACCATGGGGCTCACCTTGTGGCTCAGCGCCCAGTAATACAGCCCGAGCGCCACAAGCGCAAGCGTACCGGGAAGAATGCCGTCGAGAACGCTCTGGATGGTCTGAACGCTCTCACCCTGGCCGAACTCAATCGGAATGGAAACAGAGGTCATGGTCACCGTCATAGCGCCGATCACCATGACGCCGATGATGCCAGCCGCATAGATCACCTTATCCATCAGGCCGCTCTCCTGCGCTTTCGTCAGAAACGACACGCCGAGCTCATAGCCTTTATGGGCACCGATGATACGTGTGAGGAACGTCGGGATGTTGTAAATCAACAGAAACGCGATGGGGCCGAACGGGTTGCCGTTGACGGCAAGACTGATGCCCACGGCTGCGGCGATCACGCGCAGCGTGCCCAAAAAGAGCGAGTCGCCGATACCCGACAACGGACCCATAAGCGCAGCCTTGACTTGGTTGATGGTCTCCGGGGCCATCTCCCCTTTCGCCACGCGCTCTTCCATCGAGGCGACCACGCCGCCCACAAACGGAGCGAAGTACATCGTGATGTTGAAAAATTCAAGATGACGCTGCAGAGCCTCTGAATATCCCTTCGGGTCATCCTTGTAAATCTTCTTCAGAAGGGGGTTGAGCATGAGGCAGAACGGAACGCTCATCTGCTTGGGGTAGTTCCAGGAGTACTCCATTCCCAGGGCACCGGGGTTCACCGCCATGCGCGTGAGGTCTTTCTTGCTGATACTGCCCCGGTACGCATCCTGCAGCGTCTTGTCGGACATCTTAGAAGTCATCATCGTCGCCTCCATCTATGCCTACAGCCGCCCTGGCAACCATCGGGCGCTCATCCAGGAACTCCAGCTTCTCGATTGCAATCACGACCGCAAAAATCGCGACGGCGAGAACGGAAAGGTTAAGGAAGGCCGCCAGCGCGAAGCCCGCAACGAAGAAGGGGATGAGCTTCTTGTTGACGATCATGCGCATGAGCATTGCGAAGCCCATGGCGGGAAGAATACCGGCGGCGATTCCGAGACCGTCGAACACGAAGGACGGAACGGAGTTGAGCGCAGCGGTTACCACATCGGAGCCAAGGAAGAATGCGAAGAACGTAAGCGTGAACGTCCAGATCGTCTTCCCGAAAAGGCCCAACAGCACATACGTAAGCTTGATTTTTCCGTCATCGCCCTCTTGGGCACCATGATCGGCTATGGGCAGGATGAGCGGAAGAATCGCGTAGAAAACGTTCTTGATACCAAGTGCCGCAAGTCCGATGGGCATGGCGAGCGCATAGGCGGCCTCGAGGCCTGAACCCGTTGAAATCGCGAAGGCGGTCGCCAGCACGCCTCCGGTGATGACATCGGGCGGAATATAGGCACCGACCGAGATGGCACCCATGAAAAGGAGCTCAAGGTTTGCCCCGATAATAAGACCCGTTTGAAGGTCTCCCAGCACCAGCCCGACAAGCGGACCGAGCACGATGGGGCGCTGGATATAGCTGGTTCCCAGCGCGGTGTCGAGCGTTCCGAACGCCGCGACGAGGCCAATCAGCAATGCCTGCATCAGCATGATTATCTCCTCTCAGAATGATACAGCTGTCTGTCGTGTGTCGAATAGAGGCGGAAGGCTGCGGGCGGGCACCGAGATGCCGCCAGGCACTCGCCCGCTCAGCCCTAAAGCAAGGGAATCACGTTCGTCTTGAAGTCTGCCGCCATCGGCCGAATCTCGCATTCGACCCCGCGGCCATCGAGCTCCCTCAGCATCTCCATCTCATCGGGCTCAAGGAAAATCTGACGGCTTACCTGTTTTGTAGTCGGGCTCTCCTTCGTGTTGCCCAGGTTGATGCTCGTTATGGAAGGGCATCCGTCAGCCAGGCGCTTCGCGTCGGCAATGGTCTGAACAACGACGATGAGCTTGTATTTATCGGTCACCCCGCTGTTGATGGCCGCGATGGAATCCGCGATGTTCTTCATCACCAGCTTGCAACCCGAGGGCTTGCCGAGCTTGAGCGTGGTCTTCCATACCGGATCGTTCACCACCGTGTCGCTTGCAACGAGAATGCAGTCGGCACCGATACCGCTAACCCACGAGACGGCAACCTGCCCATGAAGAAGTCGATGATCGACACGTACGAGTTTTATCATGAGAAAGCTCCCCTCCGTTTAAAAATCCTCATCCTCACCTGCATCTGTGCGAAGCTCATCGTTGCAGTAGCGGGGCGCTATGTCATCCGAGGCGATCACCGTGCGAATCAGCTTCTCCGTATCCGGCTCAGATGAGAGAAAGAGTGCGATGAGCATCGGCAGATTCATGCCGGCAATCAGGTGGACCTGCGGATTAGCGGGCAGTGCATTGAGGAACTCATTGTTCACGCTGCCCCCCAGAATGTCGGTGCATACTACGATATCAGCACCTTCGGGCTCCGCATCCAAGGCATCTTGAACCAAGGCCTTGATATCGCTTGAACCGTCGACGAACGCGCAAACCGTGGCGATGTTCTCCTGCTCGCCGAAGACCAGCTCGAGGCTCTCCCGAATGCCCGCTGCGAAATGCCCGTGAGTCGCCAAGATAAAACGCCGCATGACGCGAACCTCACTCACGTTTTAGTACGAGAACTGACGATAGTACCGACGATAGGCGAGGTTGTGTTTGGTTTCGCTCTCGTAATGCTTGGACAAGCGCTCGTGAAGCGTCGCCGCGGCAATCATAGGCGAGACGAGGGGGCGGAACTCGGAATCGAGCCCATCGATCGCGTACTCCGCCGTATCGATGACCGCGAACTTATCGGTATATTGACGGCAGAAGGTCTCTACGCGGTTATCAAGCTCGCGGCATTCATCCTCACCCTTGGTAAGAATAACCGGCACACCGGGCTCGACGAGCTCGAGCGTGCCGTGGAAAAACTCTGCCGAGGTGACGGCGCGTGTGCGAATCCACTGCATCTCCTCGAGAACGCACATGGAGAACAGCACGTTCTCGCCCCAAAGCGCACCGGAGGCAATGAAGATGGTGTAGGGCTCGTGCGCGAACTGCCGGGCAATCTCCTCCGCACGCGGCTCAAATTTGATGCGAATGTCCACCAGGTCGTGGAAGATGCTCTTCGTCTGGGCGATGAAGTCATCGTAACGGTCGAAGTCACCGCGAAGGTTGAGCAGGCGCAGCGCGAACGCATCGAAGAGCAGGTAGGTAAAATCGCAGCGACCCGTTGCGACGGGGGCGGCGATCACCTTGGTGGCGAGCTTGCCGAGGGGGGTCTCTTTGCGTGTGAATGCGATGACGCGAATGCCCTGGTTAACGATGGTGTCGACTGCCCGCACGATCTCTTTGGTGTCTCCCGATGCCGACGCCGTCACGACAAGCGAGTTCTTCTTAAGACGGTTGCTGCCGAGCACGTTGAACTCGGCGGCGTTGATGAGGTGGACCTCCACCTCGGAGTACTTGTTCATGAAATAGCGGACCATCTCGAGCTCATCATAAGTTCCCCCGATACCGAGCAAGAAGATGTTGTCATAGCCCTGCTCGTGGATCTCGTCGGCCACAGCCTTCGCGTCGGTGCACGCCGCGACCGTGGCGTCGCCGTCCCGAAGATACTCGTCGATGTCGAACTTCGAGAGCTGGATGGTTTCGGCTTCTGCCATAGTGTTCCCCCTTTGGAACTATCGTTATATGACGATATGGACTATAGCAACTCATTAGTCTAATACGTTGTAGAACATTATATGTTCCGGTAAACGGTATGAAATCGTCTACAGACGTAATATGCCTCCGTGGACCAGCGGCTCGCTCTTAATCCTGACGCCGTCATATCGTCGCTGTTATCGGGCGCTACTTGCGATGTGCTCGATAGAAGGCGATGAGCGAGCGGGTGGGGGCATCCTGTTCCGCCAGCGCCTCTTCGTCGTGGAAGGCCGGGGTGATCTGCTTGGAGAGCTGCTTGCCAAGTGGAGTGGTCAAGGTTTTCTGGACATTTTTTTAGCATCTTCAGGCGGCATCTCGCTCTTAGTCGCAAGGCGCCACATATCCGTTCTAGGAATGCAACCGCCGCCTGTTGTAGTAGAGCTCGATGTATCTGAGCACCTCCCGCCTCGCCTCGTCCCTGGATTCGTGTCTTCTGTCATTTATCAGCTCTCGCTTGAGCGCCTTGAGGAACGACTCGGACAGCGCATCGCCCCGCGGATCTCCAGGCCTTGGCATCGACCGGGCCATCCCGTGTGACTCGAGGCATCCGGCACGTTCGTGCGCGAGAATCCGGAATGGCAAGCGAGCGTATAATCGCATCCAATCAGCTTGACGACCCTGAGCGTGAGGAGCTCGCATGGCATATCTCGACCACACCAAGATCGGTTTCATCGGATTCGGCAACATGGCGTCCGCGCTGGCAGACGGCTTCATCGCGAGCGGCAAGGTTCCCGCGGAGCACCTCTACGCCTGCGCCGGCCACTTCGACGCGCTCAAAACGCGTACCGAGGCCCGTGGCATGCATGCCGCAGGGGACGCCGCCGCACTCGTGGATGCAGCTGACCTCGTGGTCATCGCCATCAAGCCCGTCATGATCGAGCGCGTGCTGGCGCCGCTCGCGGGCGCGCTCGCGAACAAGCCGATGATCTCGGTTGCCGCCGCTTGGGACTGCGCGGCCTACGAGAACCTGCTTCCCGGCACGCGCCACCTCTCGACCGTGCCCAACACGCCCGTCTCCATTGGCGAGGGCGTCATCGCCTGCGAGCGCGAGCACACGCTCACGGCCGACGAGCGCACCCTTGCCGGCGAGCTCCTCGGCAGCGTCGGCACCGTGGTGGAGGTGGAGAACCGCCTGCTCTCCGTGGCGGGCACCGTGGGTGGCTGCGGCCCCGCCTTCATCGCGATGGTGATCGAGGCCCTGGGAGACGCCGCGGTGAAGCACGGCATCCCGCGCGCCGTCGCCTACGAGATGGTGAGCCAGATGGTCGCCGGCACCGCCAAGCTGCAGCTCGCCACCGGCGCGCATCCCGGTGCCATGAAGGACGCCGTCTGCTCGCCGGGCGGCACGACCATCAAGGGCGTGGCGGAGCTCGAGGCCTGCGGGCTCAGAAGCGCGTTCATCCGCGCCATCGACGCGATCGAGGGCTAACCGGGCTTCATTCGAAGGCGCAGCAAGAAGACGCCCCCTGGTGCGAACATCTCTCGTTCGCGCCAGGGGGCGTCGCCATACCACGATCGGAGCAGGTAGCGGCTAGTTCGCGAAGGTGAACGTCGTGACGTCGAACATGCCCTCGGGACGAATGCGCAGCTCGGGAATGACCGGCAGCGGCAGGAAGATCATGCCCATGATGGGATCGAGCGGGGGCTCGATGCCCATCTCGCGGCCCTGCGCGATGAGCGCGTCGTGCTGACGAGCCACCTCTTCGGCATCGCCGTCGGACATGAGGCCGCCGAGCGGTAGGTCGAGGCGCGCGGCGACCTTGCCATCGCGCACGGCTACGAAGCCGCCCTGGCCCACGGCCTCCACCGCGGCAAACATATCCGCCGGGTTGTCTCCCACCACGCACACGTTGTGGGAGTCGTGGCCCACCGTGGAGGCGATGGCGCCGTGGACGGGGAAGCCGCGCACCCAGCCGCAGCCGATGTGATGGCCCACCAGGCTCGCCCCGGGGAAGATCTCATCGTCCGCATCCTTTTGGGCCGCGACGCCGCGCCCGTGACGCTCGATGAGCATGATGCGGCGCAGGCCGTCGGCCGACTCGGGGCGAATCAGACCGGTCACGGCCTTGCCCGGAATCACGTCGATCACCGCCTCGCCGGGACGGAACTCGTAGTCGAACACCTCGGGCGAGAGCTCGGGCAGGTGCACCGAGCCGCGCAGCGACGCCTCGAGCTCGTCCATGCGCTCGCTCGCCGGCGCGATCTTGCCCACGAAGCGGCCTTCCTCGGCCACGAGCGCACCGTCGGCGTACACGGCATGGGGTGCCTTCTGGAACGACAGGTCATCCAGAACCAGCAGGTCGGCACGCTTGCCGGGCGCCACGGCGCCGCGCCGGCCCCACTCCCCCGCCGCGGGACCGTGGTCCAGCCCGAAGCACTCGGCAGTGGAGAGCGTGCCCATGGAGATGGCGACCACCGGGTCGATGCCGGCCTCGATGGCCACCCGCACGGCGTTGTCGATCATGCCGAGCGCGAGGGCGTCCGAGGGGGCGCGGTCGTCGGTGGCGAGGCAGCAGCGGCTCGCGCGGGCCGGGTTCTCGCGCAGCATGGGCGCGAGGTTGGCGAGGTCGTGGCTGCAGGTACCCTCGCGGAGCATCACGTACATGCCGCGGGAGAGCTTGTCGAGTGCCTCCTCGGGCAGCGTGGACTCGTGGTCGGCGATGATGCCCGCGGCCGCGTAGGCGTTGAGGTCGCGCCCCGCCACGAGTGGCGCGTGCCCGTCCACCAGGCCGGACACCGTGGAGCGCGCGGCGTCGATGCGCGCGCAGGTCTCCGGATCCGCCATGAAGACACCGGGCAGGTTCATCATCTCACCCAGGCCGAAGACGTCGCCCTTGTGCGCCCGGAAGAAGGCACGCATGTCCTTGGCGGTGATCTGGGCACCGGCCTGCTCATCGGGGAGCGCCGGCACGCAGGACGGCATCATGAACTTGAACGAGATGGGCGCACGACGGCCATCCTCGATCATGAACTCCAGGCCGTCCAGGCCGCAGACGTTCGAGATCTCATGGCTGTCGGCGATGGCCGTGGTGGTACCGCGCGCGAGCGCCATCCGCGCGTACTCGACGGGGCGCACGTTGGAGCTCTCGATGTGCAGGTGGCCGTCGATGAGGCCGGGGGCGAGGTAGCGCCCGCCGCAGTCGATGACCTCGGCGGCCTCGTAGCCGGCGGCGCGGTCGGGCTCGCGGTCACCGAAGAGCACGCCCACGATGAGACCGTCCTTCACCGCCACCTGGCCGGGGACCACCCGAAGCCCGTAGACGTCCACGATCTGCGCGTTGACGAACAGCTTGTCCGCGGGCACGCGGCCCTCGGCAGCGTCGATGACGGCGCGAAGCTTCTTGGTTGACATAGCGCTCCTCCCTCTAGGGAATATCGTCCGTGTCGAACAGTCAGAGAACCATCTTACCCGCACCGGCACCACCGGCAAAGCCGCGGCGGCATCTTTGGCAAAGGTATGGGGGTCCGGTAAAGGTTCGGGTAGGAAACGGACCCCGTTGATTAGCTTAGCTGCCCGCACGGGTATGCTCGTCGCGAGCGCAAGCTGCGGCACCCCCGATTCGTGAAACCACCTGCGCGGGCTGCCGCCGAACGACAAGACAAGGAGTTTCATGATCAAGCTCATCGCATCTGATATGGACGGCACGCTGCTGAACGAGCGCGGCGAGGTGCCGCCCGAGACCTTCGACCTCATCCGCGCGCTCCGCGTGCACGGCGTCCACTTCGCCGCCTCATCCGGTCGCCGCTACGACCGCCTCTGCCAGTTCTTCGAGCCCGTGCGCAACGAGATGGACTTCGTGGCCAGCAACGGGGCGCAGGTGTACGCCGACGGCGAGCTCATCGACCGCGAGGTGTACTCGCACCTGGCGGTGAAGCGGCTCGCGAGCACCATCGCCCTCTTCGACAACATGCACCTGGCCCTCTTCGACCGCACCAAGTCCTACCTCCTGGACGACGAGGACAAGTTCGTGCGCGAGGTCGACAAGGACCTTCCCAACGCCGAACGCATCTGGGACCTTCCCGCTCCGACCGTCAGTATCGTCAAGGCGTCCATCTACTGCGACGACGGCAACGTCATGGACAACGCCTACGTGCTCCAGCGCGAGCTGGGCGACCTCTTCACCTTCGCCCCCTCGGGCAACAACTGGATCGACTCCATGCAACCCGGCATCACCAAGGCATCCGGCGTCTCCCAGCTCATGGAGCTCTACGGCATCGAGCCCGAGGAGGTCATGGCGTTCGGTGACTCCATGAACGACTACGAGGTCATCCGCCTCGCCGGCACGGGCTGCGCCATGGCCAACGGCCGCCCCGCCCTGCAAGCCGTGGCCGACCGCGTGATCGGCTACAACCACGAGCAAGCCGTGCAGGCCGAGATGCGCCGCGTGCTGGAAGGGCTGT
Organism: Collinsella sp. AK_207A; assembly: GCF_902501965.1. Classification (GTDB taxonomy): domain Bacteria; phylum Actinomycetota; class Coriobacteriia; order Coriobacteriales; family Coriobacteriaceae; genus Collinsella. The sequence goes on from NZ_CABWID010000004.1 coordinate 40,334, forward strand.
CCTGATTCGACAGGGCGGGACGGGCGCACCTCAGATGCATCTCGAACGTACCCGAACAGCCACCATGACCCCTGCCACAGGGCAGTTGCTAAGCAGAATTGCCACGAAGAACACGTTGCTAAGCTAAGAGGACGCTAAGAGCCTGAAAACAGGTCCTTCGCGTCCTCTTTGCTTAGCAACTACCCCTTGGTGGCGCATCTGCTTAGCAACCGCCCCTCAGCGTCGAGTCTGCTTAGGGGCGGCCCCGCAACGGTCCGCAAGAGGGGGCGGCAGCGTCCCGTCTACGCCAGGCGCGCGAAGTGGCGCTTGCCCACCTGGAGCACGGCGCCCACCTTGAGCAGCGCGGGATCGACGTTGTAGCTCTTGGGCGCCAGCGCCTCGCCGTCGATCTTCACGCCACCGCCGTCGATATCGCGACGGGCCTGGCCGGCGGAGGTGGAGAGTCCGGCCGCCACGAGCACGCGCGGCAGGTAGACGAGGCCGTCCTCGTTCACCTCGATCGAAACGGCCACCTCTTCCACGTCCTCGGGGATCTCGCGGTTCCGGTGCACGAGCAGGAACTCCTCCTGTGCGCTCCAGCCCGCACCGGCCCCATGGTAGAGGTCCACGATATTGCGGGCGAGCGCCTGCTTGAGCGCGTACGGGTCGGCGGTGCCGGCGGCGAGCTCGGCGTCGATGGCGTCCACCTCGTCGATGGTGAGCGTGCTCGCCAGACGATAGTACTTGCCGATCATCTCGTCGGGGATGCTCATGAGCTTGCCGAACATATCGGCCGGCTCATCGGTGAGACCAACGTAGTTGCCGTAGCTCTTGGACATCTTGCGCACGCCATCGGTGCCCTCGAGCAGCGGCATCGTGAGCGCCACCTGCGGCTCCATGCCCATCTTGTCCATGAGGTCGCGTCCGGCGAGCAGGTTGAAGAGCTGGTCGGTACCGCCCATCTCGACGTCGGCCTTGATCTCGACGGAGTCGTACGCCTGCATCACGGGGTAGAGGAACTCGTGCAGCGCGATGGGCGTCTGGCTCTGGTAGCGGTTATGGAAGTCGTCGCGCTCGAGGATGCGCGCCACGGTGAACTTGCTGCAGAGTTCCAGCAGGCCCTTGAGGTCGAGTGAGAGGATCCAATCGCCGTTGTGGACGATGGTGGTCTTCTCGGGGTCCAGAATCTTCATGGCCTGGGAGACGTAGGTCCGCGCGTTGGCCTCCACCTGCTCCTGCGTGAGCTGCGGGCGCGTGGAGTTCTTGCCGGAGGGGTCTCCGATGAGCGCGGTCCCGTTACCGATGATGAGCGTGACCTTATGGCCGAGGTCCTGGAACTGGCGCATCTTGCGCAGCGGCACCGCATGGCCCAGGTGCAGGTCGGGGCTGGTGGGGTCCACGCCCAGCTTGATGTTGAGCGGCACGCCCCGCTCGAGCTTCTTTCGGAGCTCGGCCTCGGGAACGATCTGCGCCGCCCCGCTCGAGATGATGCGCATCTGCTCGTCAACTGATAGCACTGCCATCTTCCTTTCGTGTGTATAGCGCCCTCGCCGAATCCGCCGCAACCAGGCAGGAGGCGGTGCTTGTTTTCGCAACCCTTATATAGTAGCGAAGTCCCGCGCGCGTGTCCCCCGGGAACCGCCGCCGCCCCGCCCGTCCGCGCCCGGCCCCGGTTGCCCCCACCGACTTTCTGAGCGAGCTGAGGAAACACCGCGCCGAATGCCTGGAACGAAGCGCGGCTCCGTCCGGGCTGAAAGTGCGGGGACATCTTCGTTCGCTTCGTTCCAGCGCGTTCGGCGCCGTGTTTTCCAGCTTCGCGAAGATGAGGTGAGGGGCAACCGGGGCCGGGCGCGGGCGGGCGGGGCGGCGGCGGTTCCCCAGGCGCAGCATGGAACTTTACCGCAGGCACGGGCACCAGACCCGCGCCCTGCGCTCTTTGCGCTAAGGTGTTGGCATCTATTGTGTTTTCGCACCTACGTTGGAGGTTCTCATGGGCCCTCGCGAACGCCGCAAGCATTCTCGCTCTAAAACGCACACCGTTCCCATCATCATCGCTTCCTTCTTCGGCTTCATCTTGCTCGCCGGCATCGCGTTCGGCGTGGGCATGCTCGCAAACGTGAGCCGCTGGCTCTCCGACCTGCCAAATTACACCGATAAGAACCAATATCTGGTGAGCGAGCCCTCGACCATCCTCGACGCCAACGGCAACGAGATCGCCACGCTCTACGTCCAGAATCGCCAGAACGTCGCCCTCGACCAGGTGTCGCAGTACGTGCGCAACGGAACCGTCGCCACCGAGGACGAGCGCTACTACGAGCACGGTGGCATCGACCTCGTGGGTATCGCCCGCGCCGTGGTGGTGCAGCTCACCGGCGGCTCCGAGGGTGCCTCAACCATCACACAGCAGCTCGTGCGCAACACCATCCTCTCCGAGGAGCAGTTCGACCAGACCATCGAACGCAAGGTCCGCGAGGCCTGGATCGCCATCAAGATGGAGGAGATCTTCTCCAAGGACGACATCCTCGAGATGTACCTCAACACCATCTACTACGGACACGGCGCCTACGGCATCCAGGCGGCGGCGCACACCTACTTCAGCAAGAACTGCTCCGACCTCACCCTGGCGGAGGCCGCGCTCCTGGTGGGCATTCCCAACGCTCCGAGCACCTACGACCCCACGGTGAACCCCGATCTTGCCAAGCAGCGCCGCAACATCGTGCTCGACCGCATGCTTAGCAACGGCTGCATCACCCAGGAGGAGCACGACGCCGCGCAGGCCGAGGACATCGTCCTGAACGTGACCGAGACGCCCGAGAACGGCACGCTCGCCTATCCTTACTTCGTGGACTACGTGAAGTCCGTCCTGCAGGAGGAGTTCTCCACAGACATGATCTTCAAGGGCGGGCTCACGGTGAAGACCACCATCGACCCCACCATGCAGGCCGCGGCGGAGCAGGCGGTCGACGAGACCTATACCGCCCAGCGGGCCGACGAACTCGATTGCGGCGCGGTCGCGATCGATCCCAAGACCGGATACATCAAGGTCATGTACGGCGGGCGCAACTACAACGACGCCGCGGGGGCGCACACGAACCATGCGCTCGCGCGTCGCTCCGTGGGCTCCACCTTCAAGGGCATCACGCTCGCGGCAGCCATCAAGGCCGGCATGGACCCCAGCGTGACGCTGAACTGCTCCTCGCCCATGACCATCAAGACCTATAGCGGCGGGACCGTCACGATCAAGAACGCCGGCAACCACAACTACGGCGTGCGCACCCTGGCGAGCGCCACGGCCGTCTCCTCCAACACGGCATACGTGCAGGTGCAGGCTGCCATCGGTTACAACGCGCTGAAGACCATGGCGTCCGACCTGGGCATCGACACCGAAAACGAGACGGCGGAGTTCCGCGGCCAGGACAACCTGACCCTCGGCACCTGCTACCTCACCCCGCTCGAGATGGCCGAGGCGTACGCAACCTTCGCGAACGGCGGCTACCATCGCGATGCCGTGGCCATCACCGAGGTACTCTCGCGCGACGGCTCCCAGCTCTACGCGCACCAGGACAACCCCACCCAGGTGCTCACAACCGGCCAGGCCGAAGCCGTGACCAACGTGCTCGAGACGGTCATCAAGAGCGGCACCGGCACCGGTGCCCGCCTTTCCGTCGACCAGCCCGTGGCAGGAAAGACCGGCACGGCGTCCAATGGCGACGACCGGACCACCGATGTCTGGTTCGTGGGCTACACACCGCAGCTGTGCACCGCCGTCTGGTCCGGCCGCTCCAGCTCGAACGAGCCGATCGGCTACGGCACGACCCAGCTCCCCATTCCCATCTTCCGTAAATTCATGAACGCGGCGCTCAAGGACGCGGAGCACGAGAACTTCCCCACCGGCGAGAAACCTACCTTCAAGCAAAACAGCTCTTGGAACTTCTCGGGCGGCGGTGGCGACACCGACAGCTCTAGCAAGTCGGAGAACACCGAGAGCACGGACAGCACGGTCACCGAGGAGGGGGCGACCGAGGGCGGCACGACGACCACCGAGCCCACGCCCAATCCCGGCACGGGCGGCGATACCGGCGGCTCGACCGGCGGGTCGACCGGTGGCGGCGGCTCGACCGGTGGTGGCGGCACGACCGGCGGCGGGTCGACCGGTGACGGCACCGGTGGTGGCGGCACGACCGGTGGCACCGGCGGCGGGTCGACCGGCGGCGGCACCGGCGGCGGCTCGACCGGCGGCTCGACGGGCGGCGGCACGGGCGGCGGCACGGGCGGCGGCGGGACGACCACCACGCCGTAGACAGGGGCCCGTAGGCTATACAGAACAACGAAGAGGGGAGGCTCTGGCCTCCCCTCTTCGTTTCCCTGCCCGGACGCCGCGGCGCCTGGGCGCAATCGACGAATGTACGCGCTCCAGTCCGGTGGCACCGAAACCGGAAGCAGTCCTCGTTCCTAGTTGCTCCTGCTCCTCCGCGACAGTATGAAGTACCACACCAGCAGTGCCACGAGCGCGATCGGCAGCAGCAGTACGAGCGAGATGAGCACGATATGGATGAAAGCTATCATTTGCGAACACTCCTCAACTTGGAAACCATGCCCTCGAAGCGCTCTCCGTCCTCGGGGGTCTGGGCGATGACCAGAATGGTGTCGTTGCCGGCAAGGGACCCCAACACATCGGGCAGCTCGGCCGCATCGATAGCGGCGGCGATACCAGACGCGGTGCCGGGCTGTGCCTTGACGAGCACCAGGTTCTCTGCGCGGTTCACGCCCGTGACGAGCTCGGAAACCATGCGCTGCAGATGCAGGTCCTCGGCGAGCACGTACACGCCCTCGGGAAGCTTGCGCAGACCCATATCGGCGATGTCGCGCGACACCGTCGCCTGCGTGCAGTCAAAGCCACGCGCGCGAAGCTCCTCCACGAGCATCCGCTGCGTTCTCACATCCTCGTTGCGCACGATGTCACGGATCGCATCCTGCCGTCCGTTACGCTTCTTTGCCATCTCACACCGCCTCGATAATCAACTTGTATCAGGATAGCGCGGTGAGGAGCAGCCTTGCCGGGCAAAGGCATCAGTTTACAAACGTGACTCAAATCGATTTGCCAACGGGGAGGATGCCAGCAGTCCTGCATAGTTCAAGGAAAAAGCAACCTTGCCGTGCATATCAGGGAAATCAGCGGCAGGCGGCGCGAGCAGGCGTGAAAGGCGCCAGGGTGCGCTCGACGATGTCCTGGATGCGCGCGCCCATACAGCATGCGGCGGCACTTCTGCGCGCGATGGGCGCGAACATGATGCCAAAATCCCGTGCCTGGGGCCGCAGGGCCTCGATGGAATCACGCGTCGACGGGGCATCGATCATCCCCTGCACGGCGCGACGGCGCTCGATGGGAGAAAGGCTGTGGGAATCGACCGCGACCTCTCCGATGCAGCGGATAACCTCGGAAAGGTGCAGGCGATGCACCTCCTCCATGCTCTCTGCATCGTCGATGAGCCCCCAGCTCCGATACAGGGAGAGCACGCGCTCGTAGTCGCGCTCCACCTGCTTGTAGGACAGCGGGCCCGGACCCGTTCCCCGGCACCAACCCGTCGCGGAGGCGCTCACATGGCAGCAGGGTCCCTGCACCACGCAGACGCGCTCGACGTGGCGCAGATACGATGCCATCAGGTCGAAGTCGCCATTTGCCTGGGAGAATCTCAGGTGCTGGTCGCGCAGGCGAGAGACGCGCATCAGCTTGCCCGCAGTGTTCAGGAAAAGCCGGTCGGCAAGCAAGCGGCCAAAGTCCTTGCGGAACGAGCGTGCATCTCCCCATACCTGCGAAGCCGGGGCGCAGACCATCGAGGTCCGGCTCCCATCCGACCGCGTGGAATCGATCGAAAAAGCCGGGATCGCCAGCTGGGCGGAGGATTCCTCCGCCGCGGCGACCAAGCTGTCCAGGCAGCCGGAAGCAAGCCAATCGCCCTGGTCCATGAACAGGGCAAAGGTACCGTGCGCGGCAGCCAGGGCGGCGTCGCGGCCCGCGGCCACATCGGCGTCATCAAGACGAAGCAGCTCGACACGGATATCGCGCTCGGCATAGCGCTGCAGAATGGTTGCGGTGTAATCCCGTGAGGCGCAGTCGGCGACGATGAGCTCGAGATCACGGTATTCCTGATTGAGGATACTCTCAACCGTTCGCGCCGCTACATCCCTGGCATCGTGAACAGCCAGAAGAATGGATACGCGTGGTTGTCTCGCAGCCTTGTGCGTCACAAGCACCTCCTGCTTCGAATCTGCTTGCATGGTATCCCACGAACAGACCCGGAGGCGGCGTGCAAAAAGGGGCGCACATCAAGAACAGACGGTCAACACGCCCTCGTCATATGTCACGCTCATAAAGCAGAGACCACGCGCCGGAGCGGTCGGTCCGGCGGCGCGGCGATCGCAAGCGGCAAGCGCCTCGGCCATCCAAGCGGGGTCGCGCCGACCGGACCCGACCTCCACCAAGCTGCCCACGATGGTGCGCACCATGGAGTGGAGAAAGGCGTTTCCGGTGATGGTGAACGCGAGCAGCTCCTCGCCCAGCTGCGTCTCCGTGGAGAACCCGACAGCGTGGACATTCCGGCAGGTGGGCTTGCCCACCGCCGAGGCAACCTTGCAGAAGCTCTTGAAGTCGTGCTCCCCCACCAGGCAGCGCGAAGCCTCCTCCATAGCCGCAATGTCGAGCGGGGTGCGATGCCACCAGGCGTACTCCCGGCAGAGCAGGGGACGCGCCTCGCCCGTCCCGATGCGATAGGTATAGGTGCGCGCGCGGGCGTCGAAGCGTGCAGAGAAACCCGGCGCGGCGTGGAAGACCTCCCCCGCCGCCACATCATCGGGAAGCAGGGCCGAAAGCGCGCGCATCCAGCGCGAGCGGGTTATCGCGAGTTCATCGGCCGTGAGCGGCACGCTCACATACTGCGCCCGCGCATGCACGCCGGCATCCGTCCTGCCGGCGCAGGTCAGATCGATGGAACGCCTGAGGAAGGTCTCGAGTGCCCGGCGCGTCTCACCGGCGACCGTCCGCTGACCGGGTTGCTCGGCAAAACCGGAGAACCCGGCCCCGTCGTAGGCAAGGCGCAGCACGAGCGTGCCGTCGAGGGTGTCTATGGGCTGCGTGGGCATGGAACCTCCTAGCGGGCGAGCGTGATCAGCGCGATGCAGACGATGATACCAGCGGCGAGCACCAGCCGCTCGCGCAGAGTGAGCGGGCGGGCGGGCACGTTCCCGCCCCCATCGGTATACAGACGCGCCGCCATGGCATCCCCCAAGCGGTCAGCACACCGGAACAGGCTCACCACGAGCGGGGTGAGCACGGCGGCGTACGCGCGTACCCGGGCGAGCGCGGCCCCCGTGTCGAACCGGGCGCCGCGGGCGCGCTGGGCCAACTGGATGCGCTGGAACTCCTGCGCGGTCACGGGGATGAAGCGCAGCGCGATGGAGAGCACAGTCCCCACATCCCCCACGGGAACGCCCACGTGCGCCAGGGGGCGCAGCAGGCGCACGCATGCCCGGCAGATCTCGGGCGGGGTGGTGGTACGCGCCACGCCCAGGGAGGCGGCGAGCAGCAGCACGATGCGCGCCACAGCCGTGAAACCGCGCAAGCCGCCCGCCGGGTCGAGCCCCACCTGACCGGCAAGGTGCACGCTCGCACGCCCATCGCAGGAGACGAGGTTCGCGAGCAGGGTGAAAGCCAGGATAACGACCACGGGTTTGAGGGCGCGGGCAACGGCACCCGCTCGCAGCCCCATGCGAGGCGCCAAAATGGCGAGCACGGCCGCCCCTGCGGGGATGGCGATAAGCGGGTTCGCGGCGAAAAGGGCCACCGTGGCAGCCAGGAGGAGCACGATCTTCACACGGGCGTCCAGGCCGGGAGCGGAAGGGCCGTCGGCCGCGTGGGCGGGCGCTACCGTCGACGAGGCTGTGGCGACATCCGGAGCATCCGCGGCCACGATCCCATCGCGCAACGCGACCACGCGGTCCGCCTCCCCGCGCCACGTCTCCACGTCGTGCGTGATGAGGAGCACGGCCTTGCCTTCGGCCCGAAGCCTCCCGATCAGGCCGCTCAGGGAGCGGGCACCGTCCGCATCGAGGCCGGCGGTCGGCTCGTCGAGGATGTACGCCGGCGCATCGAGCGCGAGCACGCCGGCAAGTCCCACGCGGCGTTGCTGCCCGCCCGAGAGCTCAAAGGGATAGCGGTCGAGCAGGGCGGAGTCGATGCCGGTCAGTTCCGCCGCGGCGCGCACGCGCCGATCGACCTCGCCCGCATCGAGCCCGGCGTTCCGGGGCGCGTAGGCCAGCTCGTCGTAGACGGTATCCTGGAATATCTGGTCCTCGGGGCGCTGGAACGCAAGGCCGACCATACCGGGCCGCACGGAGGTGCCGTCGAGCTCGACGGTTCCCCCACCCGGCTCGATGAGGCCGGCGGCGATGCACGCGAGCGTGGACTTCCCCGCACCCGAGGAGCCACGCAGGAGCACCACCTCTCCCGGACGCACGGTCAGGGACGCGCCCCGCAGCACCGATCGCGCCGCGGCGCCATCTGCCGCCTGAAGCGGCGTGGCCCCCGCGGCGGGATACGCGTAGGAAACGTCCCGCAGGCAGAGTCCGCCGGATGCGCGAGGCACGCGCGGCCGGGCATCGGCCACGGAAGTCCGAAGATCGGTTGACCGGTGCTCACCGCATGGCGCCGAGCATGGGCGCTCCCGAAGCACGCCGTGCTCCAAGAGCAGCACGCGATCGGCCAGCGCAAGGTCAGCCGGATCGTGGCTCACGAGCACCACGCCCAGACCTTCTTCATGTGCAAGATGCACGAAGAAGTTCCGCAGGCGCGGGCGCAGGTCGGGGTCGAGATAGGCGAGCACCTCATCGAGCACGAGGTAGCGCGGCTCCATGGCGAGCACGCCCGCAAGGGCCAGGCGCTGGAGCTCGCCGCCGGAAAGCTCCGAGACATCGCGCGCCTCGAATCCAGTAAGCTCGGCGCGTGTGAGGGAGGATGTCACGCGCCGGCGAACCTCGGACTCCGAGAGTCCGAGGTTCCTCGGTCCAAACGCTACCCCATCGAAAACCTGCGTGGAGACGATCTGATCGACCGGATCCTGCCCCACGAACCCCACGCGGCTCCGTACGAGGCGGCGGGCATGCGGACCAGCTGCAGGATCCTCGTCGTCCACCCGCACCATGCCGGGCTCTGCGAGGTCGGACGCGCAGAGCAGGCGGGCGAGCGTGGACTTGCCCGCGCCGTTCCCGCCCACAAGCATCACCAGTTCGCCGGGGCGCACCGCGCACGAGGCCCCGGCAAGAACTGACACGCCCCCGCGCGTTACGCGCACGTCGCGTGCCTCGATCATGCCGTCTCCTCTTTTCCCGTGAGGCCTCGCCCCACGACCCGAAAAGCCCTCGCTACCAGCATGCTAGAGGGGGCGAATCGAGACTTGCGCCGGGTCGAAGGCGCGTTCCTCACCCGTGCCGTCGTCCAGGCGCACGAGCGCGCGCCCCCACAGGTCGATACCCGTGAGCGTGCCCGCGGCGTACGCGTTACCGGAACGGTCGATCAGTCCCACGTAGGAGCCCATGAAGGCCATGCGGTCGTAGAGCTCGCTGCCCAGGCGCCCGAGCGGCGTGGCCGCGGTGCCGGCCCGCTTGACATCGGCCGCCCACTCCTCGACGGTGCCGGCGATGCCCGCGCGCAGCGCGTCGGCGAGCACGCCAAGGTCCCGCGCAGGGGCATCCCCGGCCAGAAGGGTCTCCAGTCCGGTAGCGGGAAGGGCGCGGGGAGAAGGGTCCTTCACCTGCGGGGAGGTCATGTTCACGCCGATGCCGCACACGGCGTAGACGCCCTCGGGCGACCAGCCCGCCTCGGTCAGCATGCCCCCGAGCTTCGCGGCACCGGCCACGAGGTCGTTCGGCCATTTGATCTTGACGTCGGTGATACCAAGGCCCTCCAGGGCGCGCGCCGCCCCGATACCGCATACGAGCGGCACGCCCGTCATCAGATGCTGGGGCACCCCGGGCTTCAGCACCACGGATAGGTAAAGCCCACCCGCGGGCGAGGTCCACCCGTGCCCGCGCTGCCCGCGCCCCGCGGTCTGCACATCGGCGCGAACGGCCCACCCATGCGGCACCGAAGCGGCGCGCTCACGCGCCACATCGTTGGTGGACGAGACCTCACCAAGATGCTCAATAGGAACGCCGGAGTAATCGGCCATGGCCACCCCTCAAATCAATCACCACACACAACCGTTTTACCCTATCAGGTTGAGTTTTCTTTTTAAAGTGCGGGAAGCGGCCCTACACCCCAGGTCCCCGGCACACCATGCCGCGCGCAGTTACGCAGAAGGGCGGCCTACGGCCGCCCTTCGAGTATGGTTGAGCACGGGAGGGATGGTGCGCCGGGGACCATAGGTCTCGAGGCGTGACTACTTCCCAATCGCCTCGCGGACGCCCGCGGCCACCCCGGCCCCATCGAGCCCGTAGTGCGCCATGAGCTCCATTCCGGCACCAGACTGGCCAAAGGTCGTCATGCCCAGGCGCTTCACGCGCACGGGCTGGCGCTCGGCCAGCAGCTCGGCCACGGCGGAACCCATGCCGCCGTAGATGCTGTGCTCCTCGACGGTTACCACGAGACCCGTCTTGGCGGCGGAGGCGAGGATGACGTCCTCGGCCAGGGGCTTCACGCTCATGACATCGATGACCTCGGCGGAGATGCCCTCGGCGGCAAGCGTCTCGGCGGCCTCGAGCGCGGGCGCGACCTCCACGCCGCAAGCGCAGATCGTCACATCGGAGCCCTCGCGGAGCACGCTCGCGTACGCCTCGCCGTCCAGGTCGAAAGGCTCGGTGTACACGTCGGCCGGGGTCTCGCGGCCCAGGCGCACGTAGAAGGGACCGGGGGTCTTGGCGGCAAAGCGAATGGCGGCCTTGGCAGCCTGATAGTCGGCGGGCACGAGCACACGCATGTGCGGCAGCACGCGCATGAGCGCGATGTCCTCCAAGCCCTGGTGTGTCTCGCCGTCGGCGCCCACGGTAATACCCGCGTGCGTGGGACACACCTTCACGTTGAGGTTGGAGATGCAGACGGTGTTCCTGATCTGCTCCCAGCAGCGGCCGGCACCGAAGACGGCGAACGAGCCGGTGAAGACCGTGCGGCCCGTGAGCGCCAGGCCGGAGGCCACGCCGATCATGTTCTGCTCGGCGATGCCCACGTCCACCAGACGGTTGGGATGGGCGGCGCCCAGCTTGCCGAGCGTGGTGGAACCCGCTAGGTCTGCATCCACGGCCATGACGTCCAGGCCCTCGTCCACCAGCTCAACAAGCGTCTCGCCGAACGCGGCGCGCGTTGCCTTAGCCATCGTCTACTCCCCCTTCACCGCGGCCGCGAGCTGCTCGCCCACCGCGTCGATCTCTGCCAGAGCCTCGGCGGCCTGCTCAGCCGAAGGCGCGTTTCCGTGCCAGCTTGCCTTGTCCTCCATGAACGAGACGCCCTTGCCCTTGATGGTCTTGGCGATGATGACGACGGGGCCGGCGCTGTACGCCACGGCCTCCTGGAGCGCGGCGCGCACGGCGCGAACGTCGTGCCCGTTCACCTGGATGACGTGCCACTTGAAGGCCTCGAACTTGGCCGCCAGCGGCTGCACGTCGTTGACGTCGCTCACGTGGCCGTCGATCTGCAGGTTGTTGTTGTCCACGATCGCCACGAGGTTGTTCAGATCGTGGTTGCCGGCGAACATGAGGGCCTCCCAGTTCTGACCCTCCTGCAGCTCGCCGTCGCCCGTCAGGGCGAACACGCGGCGGCAGGGCTCGCCGGTGGCGGCGGCGTCCTGCTTGAAGCCGAGTGCGATGCCGGCGGCGATGGAGAGGCCCTGGCCCAGCGAGCCGGTGCCCACCTCAACGCCCGGGCAGATGTTGCTGTCGGGGTGCCCCTGCAGACGGCTGCCGAGCTTGCGAAGCGTCAGCAGCTCCTCGCGGGACAGGAAGCCCGCCTGCGCCAGCACGGCGTAGAGCGCCGGCGCGATGTGGCCCTTGGAGAGCACGAATCGGTCGCGGTCGGGATTCTTGGGATCGTCGGCGTCCCAGCCCATCACGCCCGAGAAGTACAGCGTGGCGAGGATATCCGCAGACGAGAGCGAGCCGCCCGGATGACCCGTTCCCGCCGCCTCGAGCATCGCGATGATGTCGTGCCGCATATGGTTGGCGATGAGGGCGATCTCATCATCCGTGCGCACGTGTGCGTCCCTGAGCTGTCCTGTTGTCATGACCATCCCTTCACGCGAAGCATTGGAACCATTGGATCCGCAGGCGCGAAACAGATGGTGGAACCCGCCGCGGAGACCATCCAAGCATACAACGCGCCAGGGCGGCACGCTTGCTCGTTTCCAAATATGCGCAGCTTTGGAAGGATTTCGGCACGGGCCGAACGGAGGCGCGCCAGCCGCCTACCCCGCCAGCTTCTCGATCTGGTCGAGCGCGTGGTTGAGCTTCTTCTTCGCCTCGGCCTTGGTGCGCTCGGCTTCCTCGTGGGCGCGCTTGGCGTCCGCGGCCTTCTTCTCGGCCTCGGGATCGGGCACCACCAGGGCGGCGGCATCGTGCTCCTCGAGCGAGAGCGCATGGTTCGGGCACACCTCCGTGCAGAGCCCGCAGCCGATGCAGTACTGGGCCTCCACCTTGAAGCGGCCTGCCCCCACCAAGTCGCACGCGTGCACGGGGCACTGGCGCACGCACTCGCCGCACATGGTGCAGAGTGCGTAATCGCAGGTAGGCGTTCGAACCGCCAGGTTCTCGGCAAGCTCGGGGTGCTGCTGCAGCGCGGTGAGCACCAACTGGCGGCGCTGCATGAGGATGCGCCGGCGCTTCTGCTGGTTGGTGCCGCACGCCACCGAGAGCATGCGGTCGAGGTCCGAGATGCGGTTCGAGTGCTCCTTCAGGCGCTGAGACACGCTCGCGACGGCCGCCGTGGCGGGGTTCAGTTTGCTCACCGCGAGGCCTGTGGTGCGGACGATGTTGTCCATGAATTCCTTGCGCTCGTACTCGCGGCGTTTATGGCACACGAGGTCGCGCGGCTCCACCTCGAGGCCCATGCTCCAGCCCGACCACTCCTCCGCCGTGGCGATGGCCTCGCCGAGTATCTCCTCGCCGCCGGCGTTCCGGCAATGCGTGCAGATGTCGAGCGGCAGGTAGACGCTCACGTTGGGGTAGTCCACCATCACGGAGAACCAGACCTCGGCGGGAACGTCGCCCACGCAAGCGAGCAGCACCTCGTTCTCGCGCGGCAGGCGCTTGAGCGCGCGCGTGCACGTCACGTAGGCGGTCTCGTGCGCGGCGGCGGCGCCGGCGATCTTCTCGTAGAGCTTCTTGGGCTGGATGCGCGGGGACACGAAGGCCTCGGTGGGACAGACGGCCGCGCAGAGACCGCACTTGCGGCAGGAATCCTTGATGTCAATGCCGCCGTCCTCGATCTCGATCGCGTTCACGGGGCACACGTCCTGGCAGGCCCTGCAGGAACTCTTCTCGTACTTGCAGGCCAGGCAGGGAATGGTGTTGGCGCGCGGCTTCTCCTTGTAATCCGCCGGGTTCCACGTGGGCGTCTCGCTCGTGGCCACGCCCATGAGCGAATCGGTGATGCCGCCAAACGGGTCCTTGAGCGCGCCCAGGCCCTTGCTGATATCGATGATGTCATCGAAGAAGTCGTGCTGCTGTGCCACGAAAACCCTCCCCGGATTCGACGGTGCAACTTGTTTATTTTACCGTGACATGGCGAAGGGTATGAAAAGGGCACGATTCATGCCCAGGGTTGCGCACGACAAACGATGCGGGCATCAGCGCTCGGTCTTCACCACGAACCCGAAGTAGATGAGATGCCCCGCCCACACGACGGCGATAACCGCGCGAAGCACGGGTATGCGCGCGGTGAAGACGAAGCCCAGGGCCATGAGGATGGTGACGGGTACCAGCAGGCGGAGCTTGGCCTTGACGCTCATGGCGCGGCGCTCCATATAGCTCGAAAAGACGAGCTGGTAGAGACGGGTGGACTGGAACCATGCATCCAGGCGCTCGGAGCTACGGGCAAAGCAGAACGCGGCGAGCAGGATGAACGGCGTGGTGGGAAGCACCGGCAGCACCGCACCGGCGGCGCCGAGGCCGAACGCGGTGAGGCCGCCCACGGCCCAAAGCTTGCGTGCGATCGTCCCGCTCCGGCGGGCGACGGGCTTGGCGCGCATGGTCGCCGCGGCGAGGCCGGCGGGAACGTTTGAGGTGTTGGAATCGGCGGCCGGGCGGTCGGTCATGGGTCTCCTCGAGGGGGTGCGATCTGGGTAAACCGGTCTGGCGAATAAGTTAGCTATATCTTACCGTATTTCTCGCGTAAGACGGCTTGAGGCGATCAGGAACGGCCCGAGCCCCGCTAAACGTATGGAATAGTTCGACCATAGCCAGAGGGTGTCGGGGCAGGCGCGTATCATGAGATGCTAAAAGGCAGACACCGGAGGAGCCTATGAGCGACATCAGCACCGTGTCCGAATCGCTTCTGGAGCAGAAGCTCTTTGGAACCATCCAGATCGGCGACCTCATCTGGGCTGTGATCCTCGCTGCCGCCACCCTCATCCTCGCCCGGCTCGCCACCAAGGCGCTCCGGCATCTCCTCAACCGCGATGCCAACTCGCTCCCCTCCGCGAGCATCATCGTCAACATCGTCCGCGCGGCGATTCTGATCGCCGGCTGCTCGATCATCTTGGACAGCTGCTTCGGCGTGAATACGAACTCCCTCGTCGCCGCTCTCGGCGTCGGCGGTATCGCCGTCTCCCTCGGCTTCCAGGACACGCTCTCCAACCTCATCGGCGGCCTGCAGGTCACCTTCATGGGCATCGTCTCCCCCGGCGACAACATCGAGGTCGGCGGCAACTCCGGCGTCGTTCAGGACATCACCTGGCGCCACACCACCATCCAAGACTCCCTCGGCCAGACCGTCGTGATCCCCAACTCCATCATCTCGAAAACGGCTCTTGTGCACCTCCTTCCCGCCAACCGCGTCTCCGTGCCCTTCTCCGTGGCCCGCTACCCCCAAGACACCACCTCTGACCTCGACGAGCTGGCGGCCAAGATCATCGCTACGACCAAGCAGGCCGTCACCCAGGTTTCCCCCATCGTCGAGGGCCCCAAGGTGCTTTTCATCGAGATCTCCGAGCTCGGCATCAAGGGCAAAGTCATCTTCAAGGTGGAGGATGCGAACGCCACCTTCACCGCCGCCGACGCCACCGTCCGCGCCATCGCGACCCTCGTCGGCTAGCCCCTCTGCCACAGCGGTCGAAGCCCGCTTTGTGCCGACGATTCGCTACCATAACCTCCTCCTCGCGGCTCGCGCAGCGAGCACCGCACCGACGAGCGTCAACCCCGTCACCCCCTCCCACGAGGGCGTGAACGCAGGGAGCCCCGGCACGGTCCCCTCGCGACATTCCGCAGCGAACTGAGAAAACCCCGGAACGGGGCGCGCAGCGCGTCCGTTCCGGGGTTTTCCAGTCTCGCGAGGACGTCGCGAGGGGACCGTGCCGGGACTCCCGGTTAGGGAAGTTCCAGCCCGCGTCTTAGTACATGCCGCCACCCTGCTGGCCGGCAGTCGCGGCCGCAATGGCATCCTCAAGCTGCGTGTTCTTCGGCACGTCGGTAACCGTGGCCTCGGTGATGAGGATCAGGCTGGACACGGAAGCAGCGTTCTGCAGCGTGGTGCGGGTGACCTTCACAGGATCCAGCACGCCCATCTCGATCATGTCGCCCCACTCGCCGTTGGCGGAGTTCAGGCCCTGGCCGGCGGGCAGCGTGCGCACCTTGTCGACCACGACGGCGCCCTCATAGCCGGCGTTCTTGGCGATGGTCGCCACAGGAGCCGTCAGCGCCTTCTTAACGATGTCGATACCGATCTGCTCCTCGGGATCGTCGACCTTGATGTCGTTGAGCGCGGGCTCGGCGTCCATGAAGGCCACGCCGCCGCCGGCGACGATGCCCTCCTCAACGGCCGCGCGGGTCGCCTGCAGGGCGTCCTCGACGCGGTGCTTGATCTCCTTGAGCTCGGTCTCGGTAGCGGCACCCACCTTGATGACGGCCACACCGCCGGAGAGCTTGGCCAGGCGCTCCTGCAGCTTCTCACGGTCGAAGTCGGAGTCGGTGTGCTCCATCTCGCCCTTGATGGCGGCCACGCGCTCGGCAATGGCGTCCTTGGAACCGGCGCCGTCGACGATGGTGGTGTTGTCCTTGGTGATGGTCACGCTCTTGGCGGTACCGAGCATGTCGGCCGTGATGTCGGCGACCTTGATGCCCAGCTCGTCGAGCGCGGCCTGGCCACCGGTGAGGACGGCGATGTCCTCGAGCATGCGCTTACGACGGTCGCCGTAGCCCGGGGCCTTCACGGCGCAGACGTTGAGCGCGCCACGGATCTTGTTCAGCACGAGGGTCGGCAGCGCCTCGCCGTCGATGTCCTCCGCGATGATCAGCAGGCCCTTACCGGCGCGGGAAACGGCCTCGAGCACCGGCATGATGTCCTGCACGTTGGAGATCTTCTGGTCGGTGATGAGGATATAGGGATCCTTCATCACGGCCTCCATGCGGTCGTTATCCGTGACGAAGTACGCGGAGACGTAGCCCTTGTCGAACTGCATGCCCTCGACGGTGTCGATCTGGATATCGAACGTCTGGCCGTCCTCGACGGTGATGACGCCGTCCTTGCCCACGACGTCCATGGCCTCGGCGATCTTGGCACCGACCTCGGGGTCGCCGGCGGAGATGGTGCCGACGGACGCGATCTGCTCCTTGGTCTCGACGGGCTTGGCCTCGGCCTTCATGGCGTCGACGGCGGCGTTCACGGCCTTGTCGATACCGCGGCGAATGGCCAGCGGGTTGGCGCCGGCGGCAACGTTGCGCAGGCCGTCGTTCACGATGGCCTGGGCGAGCAGCGTGGCGGTGGTGGTGCCGTCACCCACGGTGTCGTTGGTCTTGGTGGCGACCTCCTTCACCAGCTGGGCACCCATGTTCTCGATGTTGTCCTCGAGCTCGATCTCCTTGGCGACGGACACACCGTCGTTGGTAATCGTGGGGGCGCCGTAGGAGCGCTGCAGGGCAACGTAACGGCCCTTGGGACCCATGGTGACGGTGACGGCGTCGGCGAGCGTGTTGACGCCCTTGGCCAGCTTGGCGCGAGCGTCGGTGTTGAACGTGATGTTCTTAGCCATTGTTGCTATTCCTCCAAGAAACTTGGTTGGTACACGACTGGACTACGAGCGGATGAGCTTGAACTACTCGACCACGGCGTAGATATCGTCGGCGCGCATGAGGAGGTAATCCTCGCCGTCGACCTTGACCTCGTTGCCGCCGAACTTGCCATAAATCACGCGGTCGCCGGCCTTGACGTCAACCGGGATGCGCTCGCCGTTGTCGGCGCGCTTGCCCTCACCCACGGCGACGACGGTGCCGCGCTGGGGCTTCTCCTGCGCGTTGCTCGCAATGTAGAGACCGGAAGCGGTCTTCTGCTCGGCGGCGTCCGGCTTGACGAGAACTCGATCTGCAAGAGGCTTGAGGCTCATTCTTGACTCCTCCTTTGCTGCTGTGCGGACGCACGCCCGCATCAGCCATACCTTTACGTACGAGGAGATAGTACCCAGCGAGCCGGACTTATACAATCACACGTCAAAAAATCTTATAACTCGACACTTAGATTTTGTGATGAACAAGAACGCAGGTGACGTAACGCACCCGTCACCTGCGCCCGCATCGTCAGCGTTCGTACACGCAGGCACCACCCAGATAGGTCGCCTGCACCTTGGCGCTCTGAATCTCTTCCTCCGCGCATGTCGTCAGATCATGGTCGAGCACCACGTAATCGGCAAGGTAGCCGGGCTTGATCTGACCCAGCTCGTCCTCGCGCCCCGCAGCCGCCGCGCTGCCCGCCGTGTAGATGCGCAGCGCGTCCGCCATGGGGATGCGCTCGCTCGGCAACCAACCGCCGGTAGGCGCATGGGTGAACGAGTCCTGGCGCGTCACTGCCGTATACAGCACGTTCATGCTGGTAACGGGCGTAACGGGCGAATCGGTGCCAAAGGCCTGGTCGACGCCTTCGGCAAGGAAGCTCGCGAAGGGCCACATGATCTTGACGCGTTCGGGCCCCAGATCGCGCTCGGGACCGCCCGGGTCGAGCGTGATATGGCACGGCTGGGAGCTCGCGAGCACGCCCGCCGCATGCAGCGCCTGGATATCCCCGGGCAGCATGTTCTCCAAATGCTCGAGCGTGTTCCGCCCCTGACTCGGTTTGCCAAAGCGTTGCTTGGCCTCGGCAAAGATGGAAATCGCCTCGTGAATCGCCGCGTCACCGATGGTGTGGATGCGCACGGCGTGACCACGTTCAGCTGCCGCGAGCACGAGCGCGCGCATATGCTCCGCGGGAATCGTCAGACGACCCCGATCGCCCGGGAAGTGCGGGTTGGAATAGGGCTCCGTCAGATACGCTGTATGCTGGCTGGAAACGCCGTCGAAGAACTGCTTGAAACCCGGCGCGCGCAAGAGACCGCCGAAGGCTCCCGACTCGGCATAGCGGGCCTGCATCTCCTCCAAGCGCGACTGGTCCTCGAGCAGCGTAGGGAACATGTGGGCGCGCAGCGTGAGCCTGCCGTCGTTCGCGAGCGCCTCGTACACGTCATCCCGAATGAAATCACAGCCAGGATGCGGCATGAGCGACATATCGCAGATGCTCGTGATACCCTGCTCGGCCATACGAGCCATCTGATCGGCGTACGCCTGCTGGATGCGCTCGTCTGAGAGCCATCCCAACACCCGGGGCAACAACTCCATGGCTGCCGCCTCGCGCACGATACCCGTCAGCTCGCCGTTCTCATCCTTGTCGTAGCTTCCTCCTTTGGGCGGCACGGAATCACGAGTGATCCCCAGCTCCTCGAGCGCCCGGGAGTTGAACCAGAGCGTATGCGCGTCTCCCGAGTACATGGCGCAAGGCCGATTGGGAAACGCCTCATCGATGGACTTCTTCGTAGGCGGCACCGGAGGATCCCACCGATAATCGCGCCATCCCTGCGTCACCACCCATGCATCATCCGGAAGCCCGGCCGCGAACTCCTTCGTACGCTCGACCAGCTCCGCCTCGTTCTTGCCCATATACATGAGCATAAAAGGCGAGCTCCCTACCGACGTATGAAAGAAATGCAGGTGAGCATCATGGAATCCAGGGCAGATGAAAGCATCGCTCAGATCGCGCACCGGCGTCCCCGCAGGACATGCAGCAATCACGTCATCAGGCGCGCCGACCAGGGCGAACCGACCATCCTGAACGGCAAATGCAAGCTCCCGTGGCCCACGCTCCCCCGCAGCACTCGTAAAGACCTTCCGAGACCGAACGATGTATTCCACAGAGCCAGCCATGCAAGCCGCCTTTCCAAAACCGTGAAGTTGCCTGCATGATACCTCTTGCATCGCGCCTGAACCTAGATGTTGGCCGCCGTGACAACCACGTTTCTCCACCCGCGGCTCGATAAAGCGAGCAGCGCACGGAAGACCCGCAGCCAAGTCTCCGCTGAAACCGTTCAGCCTGTAAAAGCAGGAAAGCCCGCGTATACCCGAAGCGAGACTCCCCAGCGAACTGAGTAATTGCAGAGGGCATTTTCTCAGTCTCGCGAGGACGTCGCGTGAGGGTAATACGCGGGCTTTCCGGTAAGAGTTCTAGAACGAGAACTAGAACTTATGGCCGCACTTCTTGCAGATGCGCAGCTTGTTCTTGCCGTCCTTCTCGTGGCCAACGCGCGTGCGCTTGCCACACTCGGGGCAGACGAGGTTCACGTTAGACGCGTCGATGGCGGCCTCCTGCGAGACGATACCGCCCTGCTGGTTCGCCTGAGTAGGCTTCACGGCCTTCTTGACGATGGCCACGCCCTCGACAACGACCTTGCCCGCCTTGGGGATCGCGCGCAGGACGACGCCCTGCTTGCCGCGGTCCTTGCCGGAGAGCACCTCGACCTTGTCGCCCTTCTTAATGGACATAGACATATGGTCTCTCCCTTACTAGAGAGTCTCGGGTGCGAGCGAGACGATCTTCATGTACTTCTTATCGCGGAGCTCACGCGCCACGGGCCCGAAGATACGGGTGCCCACGGGCGAACCGTCGTTGTTGATGAGAACGGCGGCGTTGTCATCAAAACGGATGTAGGAACCGTCCTTGCGACGGACCTCCTTGACGGTGCGCACGACAACGCACTTCACAACGTCCTTCTTTTTGACGTTGGCGCCGGGCGTAGCCTCCTGCACGGCGGCGACGATCACGTCGCCGATCCCCGCATAACGGCGCTTGGAGCCGCCAAGCACCTTAATGCAGCGAACCTTGCGCGCGCCGGAGTTGTCGGCGACGTTCAGCATGGTTTGCATCTGAATCATGATAGTTCCTCCGAACTAGGTAACCGGCGAGAGGTGCGCCGCCCTCTTCGGGCATGCGGGCACGCCCCGGGCGAGCGCACATCGTCGGACTTGCGGTCAGGCAGCTTACTTGGCGCGCTCAACGATCTCGACCAGGCGCCAACGCTTGGTCGCGGAGAGCGGGCGGCACTCCATGACGCGAACGGTATCGCCGAGACCGGCCTCGTTCTTCTCGTCATGCACGTGCAGCTTCTTGCTGCTGTTGACCATCTTGCCGTACTTGGGGTGGCGCTTGCGCTCGGTGATCTTGACGACGATGGACTTGTCGCCGGAGATGGAGGCAACGACACCCTGGCGGACCTTGCGAGCCTTGCGCTCGGTGGCTTCAGCCATGTTCACTCCTTAGGTCTACTCGGTCGCGGCGGACTTCTCCGCAGCGATCTCACGGGCGCGCTGCTCCGTCAGGATACGCGCGATGTCCTTCTTCACGGTCTTGACGCGAGCCGTGTTGTCCAGCTGGCTCGTGGCCATCTGGAAGCGAAGGTTGAAGAGCTCGGCTCGACCTTCCTTCAGCTTCTCGACGAGCTGCTCGTCGGAGAGCTCACGAATCTCTGCAGGCTTCATTTATGCATCCTCCCCGTTCTGCAGCGCGGCGCGGGTCACGATCTTGGTCTTGATGGGCAGCTTGTGCTGCGCCAGGCGCAGGGCCTCACGGGCGATATCCTCGGACACACCGGAGATCTCGAACATGATGCGGCCCGGCTTGACGACGGCCACCCACTCCTCGGGATTACCCTTACCGGAACCCATGCGCGTCTCCGCGGGCTTCTTGGTGATGGGCTTATCGGGGAAGATGGTGATGAACACACGACCGCCACGCTTCATGTAGCGGGTCATGGCAACACGGGCAGCCTCGATCTGACGGTTGGTGATCCAGTGGCGATCCAGGGCCTGCAGGCCGTACTCGCCGAAATGGAGCTCGGTATGGCCCTTGGCCGTACCCTTCATGGAGCCACGCTGCACCTTGCGGTGAAGCACGCGCTTAGGAGCAAGCACTACTGACCCCTCCTCTCAGAGTTGCGATCATTGCGGCGACGCGGACGCGAGGGGCCCTCGAGCGCCGGGTTGGGGACCGGCTGACCAGGGAGCTTCTCGCCCAGGTAGATCCAGACCTTCACGCCGCAGGAACCCATGGTGGTGCGGGCAGTGGCCGTGCCGTAGTCGATCTTGGCACGAAGGGTGTGCAGAGGCACGCGACCCTCGCGGTACCACTCGCGACGACCCATCTCGGCGCCGCCGAGACGACCGGAGCACTGGATACGGATACCCTTGGCGCCGGCCTTGCGGGCGGACTGGACGGCCTTGCGCATGGCGCGACGGAAGGCCACACGGCCCTCGAGCTGCTCGGCGATGGACTGGGCCACGAGCTCGGCGTCGAGCTCGGGACGCTTGATCTCGATGACGTCAACGGAAAGCTCGCCCTTCTTGACGCCAGCGACCTTCTCGAGCTCGGTGCGGAGGGTGTCGATTTCGGCGCCCTTCTTGCCGATGACGATGCCGGGACGGGCGGTGAGGATGATGATCTTCACCTTGTCGCCGGCGCGCTCGATCTCCACGCGGGAGACGGCGGCGCGAGCGAGGCGCTTCTTCAGGAACTCGCGGATCTTCAGATCGTTGCCGATGGTCTTGGCGTAATCCTTCTCAGCGAACCAGCGGGAGCGCCAGTTCTCGGTGATACCAAGACGGAAACCGGTGGGGTAGACTTTCTGACCCATGCTTCGCTTACGCCTCCTTTCGAGGAGCGACGACGATGGTGATGTGGCTCGTGCGCTTGAGGATGCGGGAGGCAGAGCCCTTGGCGCGCGGACGGATGCGCTTGAGCGTGGGGCCCTCGTTCACGTAGGCGCGAACGATGACCAGGTCGTCGCGGCGCAGGCCGTTGTTGTTCTCGGCGTTCGCCACAGCGGAACGCAGAACCTTCTCGACGTCCACGGCCACGTGACGCTCGCAGAACTGGAGGATGTTGAAGGCGTCCTCGACGGACTTGCCGCGGACCAGATCGACCACCAGGCGGGCCTTGCCAGGGGACACGCGCACGTACTTGGCGGTAGCGCGGACCTCGCGGGTCTGGGTATCGGTAGAATTCGTTGCCATTTACGTACTTACCCCCTACTTGGCCTTGTGGCCACGGAACGTGCGGGTGGGCGCGAACTCGCCCAGCTTGTGGCCAACCATGGACTCGGTGACGTACACGGGCACGTGCTTGCGGCCGTCGTGCACGGCGATGGTGTGACCGACCATCTCCGGGAAGATGGTGCTGGCACGGGACCACGTCTTCACGACGTCCTTCACGCCGGCCTCGTTCATCGCGGTGATACGCGAGAGGAGGCGCGTCTCCACGTACGGGCCCTTTTTGAGACTTCTGCTCATAGGTGCAATCTCCTAACTCGGTATCGACTACTTGGTCTTGCGACGACGGATGATGAGGTCGTTCGACGTCTTCTTCTTCTTGCGGGTGCGGAAGCCCTTCGTCGGCTTGCCCCACGGCGTGACGCTCGGACGGCCGGAGGTGTGGTTGCGACCCTCGCCACCGCCGTGCGGGTGGTCGACCGGGTTCATGACCGTACCGCGGACGGTCGGGCGGACGTTGAGCTTGCGCTTACGGCCGGCCTTGCCGATCACGATGTTGGCGTGCTCGGCGTTGCCGACCTCGCCCACCGTGGCGCGGCAGGTGACCAGCACGCGACGCATCTCGGAGCTGGGCATACGCAGGATGGCGTACTTGCCCTCCTTACCCATGAGCTGGCAGGAGTTGCCGGCGGAACGCGCGATCGCGGCGCCCTTACCCGGCTGGAACTCCACCGCGTGGATGAGCGTACCCACGGGGATGGCGGACAGCGGCAGCGCGTTGCCCGGCTTGATGTCGGCGTCGGCGCCGGACACCACGGTGTCGCCCACCTTCAGGCCCTTGGGGGCGAGGATATAGCGCTTCTCGCCGTCGGCGTAGTGCAGCAGCGCGATACGGGCGGAGCGGTTCGGGTCGTACTCGATGGTCGCGACCTTGGCGGGCACGCCGTCCTTGTTGCGCTTGAAGTCGATGCGACGATACTGGCGCTTCACGCCGCCACCCTGATGGCGAACGGTGATGCGACCGGTGTTGTTGCGGCCGGCCTTCTTGGGCAGCGGCTCGAGGAGCGACTTCTCGGGCTTGGTGCAGGTGATCTCGGCGAAGTCCGAGATGGTCTGCCAACGACGGCCCGGGCTCGTCGGTTTAAGGTGCTTTACAGCCATTACCTATCCCTTCGTTTCTGTTCCGTTGGCCCGACGCGCTGGGATGCGCACGACGGACACCGGATTACCACGGTTCCGGGCGGCTCTATGCTATACCCCGAAACCCTTCCTCCCACCTTCTTTCGGCGGGAGGATGAACTACCGTACCTTAGGCCTGGGACCCGAAGATCTCGATGGCGTCGCCCTCGCGGAGGGTGACGACGGCCTTCTTCCACGTACGGGTCTTACCGGCAACGTAGCGCACGCGCTTCGTCTTCGGCTTGACGGTCAGGGTGTTGACGCGAGTCACCTTCACGTTGAAGAGCTCCTCGACGGCATCCTTGATCTGGTACTTGTTGGCGTTCTTGGCCACCTCGAACGTGTACTTGTTCTCCTCCATCTTGGAGTAAGAGCGCTCGGAGACGACGGGGCGGATGATCACGTTGTGTGCGTCCATTTATGCAAGCACCTCCCCAAAGTGAGTCGCGACGTCGGCGGGCATCAGCAGCGCCGTGTTGTTCAGGAGGTCATAGGTATTGGCCTCGTTCGGCGTGATGATGAACGTCTTGGGGATGTTGCGGAAAGACAGGTAAGCGTTCACGTCGTCATCGCGGACGATGATGGTGACGCGACGGCCCTCAAGGCCGAGGGCCTTGAGCAGGGCGACGGCAGCCTTGGTGGACGGCTTCTCGAAGCCGTAGTCATCAACGAGGAAGAGCTCGTTGTCGCGCACCTTCGCGGAAAGCGCGGAGCGCATGGCAAGCTTGACCTCCTTGTTGTTCATACGCTTGGCGTAGGAACGGGGCTTCGGGGCGAAGACCACGCCGCCGTGACGGAACTGCGGGGCACGCGTGGAACCCTGACGGGCGCGGCCGGTACCCTTCTGACGGAAGGGTTTCTTGCCGCCGCCGGACACCTCGGAACGGGTGCGCGCGGACTGGGTGCCCTGACGCCAGTTGGCCTGCAGGCACTTCACGATGTGATGCATCACGTGGATGTGCGGCTCGATGCCGTACACGCCCTCGGCGAGCTCGAGCTCGGAGGCCTTGGCGCCCTGGGCGTTCTTCACTTCATACTTAGTCATGTGCGAATCTCCTCTGCCCCTAGGCCTTGCGGACGCAGACGAGCCCGTTCTTGCCACCGGGCACGGCGCCCTTGACAAGGATGAGGTTCTGCTCCGCATCGACGCGGACGACGGACAGGTTCTTCACGGTCACGCGCTCGTTGCCCATGTGGCCGGCCATCTTGACGCCCTTGAGGACGCGCGCGGGGTAGGCGCACTGGCCGATGGAGCCCGGGTGACGCTTGAAGTGGGAGCCGTGGGTCATCGGACCGCGGCGCTGGCCCCAGCGCTTGATGCGACCCTGGAAGCCCTTGCCCTTGGACGTGCCGATGACGTCGACCTTGGCGGTCTCAGCGAACTCGGCGACGGTGACGACGTCGCCGACCTTGTGCTCCTCGGCGTTGTCCACGCGGACCTCGCGGAGGTAGCGGACGGGCTCGACGCCGGCCTTGGCGAAGTGACCAGCCATGGGCTTGTTCACATTCTTGGCCTTGATGTCGCCGAAACCGATCTGGACGGCGTTGTAGCCGTCGGTCGCCTCGGATTTAACCTGCGAGACGGTGCAGGGGCCGGCTTGGATGACCGTGACGGGCACGACGTTGTCGTCGTCGTCCCACACCTGGGTCATGCCGATCTTCCGGCCGAGAATCATGTTGATCATTCCTGATCCTAACCCTCGGTGGTCATAGGACTGCGCGCCCACCCCTTGCGGACGCCCCCAGCGGACCACATTCTCCGTGCCCTGCCCCTCCGTTTGCATTCCGCTCTCCATGCGAGCTGCGCAACCCATTTGCAGCACGTCTGGCCAGGCAGAATCCTCCCTGAGTCTGGGCAAAGCTTGTCTAGTATACACGCGCACGGGCGTATCCCTTTAAGTTCACATTCTCTGCACGTAGGAAGGGCGTACGCCCGCTCGGCCCCATTGCATCCCGGCTTGGTCGGTGGTAATCTAGAACACATGTTCTGTGTTGAAAGGGGTGCCGTGGACGCGTTCGATCGCTTTGCGCCGTTCGTGCAAGACTTCATCTATGAGCACGATTGGGAGAGTCTCCGCGGCATCCAGGTCGCGGCGGCCGACGCCATCTTCAATACCGATGAGAACGTGCTGCTCACGGCATCCACCGCCTCGGGTAAGACCGAGGCCGCCTTCTTCCCCATTCTCACGCTCCTGGACGAAGACCCGCCCGCGAGCATCGGCGCGCTCTATATCGGTCCGCTCAAGGCGCTCATCAACGACCAGTTCCTCCGCCTGAACGACCTCTGCGAGGAGGCGCGCATCCCCGTCTGGCACTGGCACGGTGATGTCTCCTCCTCGCACAAGCGCCGCCTGCTCAAGGAGCCGGGCGGCATCCTGCAGATCACCCCCGAGTCGCTCGAGGCGCTGCTCCTGCACAAGCACGCCGCCGTGGGCCGGCTCTTCGGCGACCTACGCTTCGTGGTGATCGACGAGGTGCACTCGCTGCTCCGCGGTGACCGCGGCGGGCAGACGCTCTGCCTGATCGAGCGTCTCTCCCGCATGGCCGGGGTGAATCCGCGGCGTATCGGCCTCTCGGCCACGATCGGCGACCCCGAGCGCACGGGTGCCTTCCTCTCGGCCGGCACCGGGCGCGGCTGTATCATCCCCCGGTTCCAGGAGCCGCGCCGCACCTGGCGCCTCTCCATGGAGCATTTCTACACCACGGGGCCGCAGGCGCCCGAGCGCGTCGTTGCGGCGACAGGCCCCGTTGAGGCGGAGGTCGTGGCCACCGAGCGCATGGACGGGACGCGCGCGCTCCCCGATCCCACGCGTCCCGACATCCCGCCCGCCGCCGACGCCGCCCTGCTCGCCCCGACGGATGCCGCGCCAACCGACGCCGACCCCGGTCTCGGCTACATCTTCGAGCGCACGCGCGGAGCGAAGTGCCTCGTCTTCTGCAACTCCCGCGAGGAGGCGGAGGCCGTCTGCTCCGCGCTCCGCGGATACTGCGAGGCCAACCACGAACCCGACCGCTTCCTCATCCACCACGGCAATATCTCCTCGAGCTTTCGCGAGATGGCCGAGGAGCTCATGCGCGACCCGGAGCGCCTCGACACCACGGTCACCACCGCCACGCTCGAGCTCGGGATCGACATCGGCCGCCTGGAGCGCGCCTTCCAGCTGAACGCCCCCTTCACGGTCTCGAGCTTCCTGCAGCGCATGGGTCGGACGGGCAGGCGCGGCGAGCCGCCCGAGATGCACTTCGTCATGCGCGAGGAGCAACCGGAACCGCGGAGCCTCATGCCGGAGACCGTGCCCTGGGAGCTCATCCAGGGCATCGCCCTCGTCCAGCTCTACCGTGAGGAGAAGTGGGTCGAACCCCCGCAGCTCGACCGGCTTCCCTACAGCCTGCTCTACCACCAAGTCATGGCGACACTTGCCAGCTGCGGCGAGCTCTCCCCCGCCGAGCTCGCGCGCCGCGTACTCACCCTCTCCTACTTCCACCGCGTGAGCGTGGACGACCTGCGCGAGCTCCTGCACCATCTCATCGAGATAGGCCACGTGGAGACGACCGAGGGCGGCGGGCTCATCGTCGGCATAGCCGGCGAGCGCGTCACGAACACCTTCAAGTTCTACGCCGTGTTTCAGGAGAACGAGGAGTTCACCGTCCGCAGCGAAAGCGCGGAGCTGGGCACCATCGTGAACCCTCCGCCCGCCGGCGAGCGCATCGCCATCGCCGGCCACTGCTGGCTGGTGGAGGAAGTGGACTGGAAGCGGCACCTGGTGTACTGCACGCAGGTGAAGGGCCGCGTGCCGGCGTACTTCGGCGATTGCCCCGGCGACATCAACACGCACGTGCTCGAGCGCATGAAACGCGCGCTCGAGGAGCACGAGGTCTATCCCTACCTGCTCGGCAACGCGCGGGCGCGGCTCGCGCAGGCGCGCCACGTCACGGAGAACGCCGGCGTGGCGGGGCCCCACGCCCGCCCGCTCATCAACCTGGGCGGCGACACCTGGGTGCTCTTCCCCTGGCTGGGAAGCTACGCCTTCCTGGCGCTCGAGCGGCTCCTCAAGATCAAGTGCAAGGATGCGCTCGGCATCCGCGGCCTCGACCCGTCGCGGCCCTACTTCATGCAGCTCCGTATGCGCGAGGACGTGACGGAGGAGGAGTTCTTCACCGTGGTGGCAGATGCCGCGGAACAGGACTTTCCCGCCATCGACCTCGTCTATCCCGGCGAGGTGCCCTACTTCGACAAGTACGACGAGTACGTGCCCGAGAGCCTGGTGCGCAAGGGCTTCGCCGAGGGCGTGCTCGACATCGCCGGCATGAGGGCTCGGGTGACGGGCTGGCGCGACGATCGCGTCTGGGAGCGGTAGGGCCGGGGGCGTCCCTCGCACGGGGCGCGCCCGGCCCTCCGGCCGGCCATCCTCGACGGCGCGCGTTATCGCTCGTTGCCGAGGATGGCCGCAAGGTCGGCTTCGGGAGACGTGGTGGGATGGATGTCGTACCCCTCCACCAGCGTATTCAGCACGTTGGGAGAGACGAACGCCGGCAGCGTCGGCCCCAGGTAGATGCCCTTGAGGCCCAGATTCAGCAAGGTGAGCAGAATCGCCACGGCCTTCTGCTCGTACCAGGAGAGCACGAGCGTGAGCGGCAGGTCGTTCACACCGCAGTCGAACGCCTTCGCGAGCGCCGTCGCCACCACGAGCGCGCTGTAGGCGTCGTTGCACTGCCCCATGTCGAGCAGGCGGGGCAGGCCTCCGATGGTGCCGAGGTCGAGGTCGTTGAAGCGATACTTGCCGCAGGCGAGCGTGAGGATGATCGAGTCGGCCGGAGCCTGCTTCACGAACTCGGTGTAGTAATTGCGCCCCGGACGGGCACCGTCGCAACCGCCCACGAGGAAGATGTGCTTCACGGCACCGCTCCTCACGGCCTCGATGACCTTGTCGGCCACGCCGAGCACCGCGTCGCGGCCGAAGCCCGTGGTCACGGTTGCACCGCCGTTGATGCCCGTGAGCTCCCGGCGCTCGGTGTAGCCGCCGAGCTCGAGCGCGCGCTCGATCACCGGGGAGAAATCCTTGACA
This sequence comes from Collinsella sp. AK_207A, assembly GCF_902501965.1. Taxonomy (GTDB): domain Bacteria; phylum Actinomycetota; class Coriobacteriia; order Coriobacteriales; family Coriobacteriaceae; genus Collinsella. Next base: position 69,091 of record NZ_CABWID010000004.1, read on the forward strand.
CCGTTCTCATCCGCATCGATGTGGGAGAGCCCCGGGAACTCCACCACGCCCGTGGTGAACACGCGGTCGGCATAACTCGCCTTCGGCTTCATGAGGCAGTTCGTCGTGAAGAGGACGGGCGCGGGCATGCCGTCGAACTCGCGGCGCTGGTTCTGCCACGCGGTGCCGAAGTTGCCCTTGAGCTGGGGATGGCGCTTGAGTAGCGGATAGGCATGCGCCGGCAGCATCTCACCGTGGGTGTAGACGTTCACGCCGCGACCGTCGGTCTGCTCCAAGAGCTGTTGCAGATCCTTGAGGTCGTGGCCGGAGACCACGATGAAGGGACCGGGCTCCACGGCGAGCGGCACCTCCACGGGCGCGGGCGTGCCGAAGGTCTCGGTGTTGGCGCGGTCGAGCAGCTGCATGCAGGTGAAGTTCGCCTGGCCCACGGAGAGCGCCACGGGAAGGAGCTCGGCGACGCCGGCATCGGAACCGAGTGCGCTCAGACTCTGATAGAAGCTCGCAGCAAGGCCCTCGTCCGTGTAGCCGAGCACGAACGCATGATGAGCATAGGCGGCCATACCGCGCAGCCCGAAGAGGATGAGCGACTTCACGGAGCGAACGTCCTCATCGGGGTTGGCCCAGAGCTCGGCCAGATCGTACTCCACGGGCGCGGTACCGCCGTTGAGCACGCGGGCCGCCTCGCGGACGCGAGCCGTGAGCGCGGCAACCGCCTCAGGGTCGAAGTCCACGTTCGTCACGCAGGTGAAGAGGCCTTCGAGCAGCAGCTCGTCGGTCGCGGCGTCGGTTGCGACGTCGGCCCCGCGATGCTCGACGGCGCGAGCGAGGCCCACGAGGGCGCCCGTCAGCTCGTCCTGCTCGCGGGCGGTGGAAGCGTCCTTTCCGCAGACGCCTGCCGCCCCCGCGCAGCCGGAGCAGCCCGCCGTCTGCTCGCACTGGAAGCAGAACATATCGGTATCGAGTTTGATCATGAGATTCCCCTCTCGTCATGGTCGTGTTCGAGCACGGTTCATCCGCGCCACGCGGGTGACTATACGGTTTTGACTGAAACGTGTATGTTGTAACCACAACGAATTGAGCATAATTCTCAACGCAGAGCGAGAAGGAGTGGGGCCATGAGCGATATCGGGCAAAGACGTGCGGATACGGTGCACACGTTGGAGGGAACGGCTCCCTTCCGGGGCATTGCGCCTGCGGAGATCTCCGCCATGCTTGGTTGCCTCGGCGTGCGCGAGCAGACGTTCCAGGCGGGAGAGATCGTCTACCGCATGGGGGACACGGTGCACGCGCTCGGCATCGTGCTCACGGGCGGCGTTCGAATGGAGCGCACCGACCCATGGGGCGAGACGTCCGTCCTCGGGTTCGCCGGCACGGGCGACGTGTTCGCCGAGAGCTACGCCTGCGCCGCCGGCACACCGCTCCTCGTGAACGTCATTGCCGCCGAGAAGACCAGGGTTCTCTTTCTCGACACCGTCCGGGCCCTCCGCCCCTGCTCGAGCGCCTGCGGATACCACGCCAAGCTCATCGCCAACCTGCTCGCGCTCTCGGCGCAGAAGAACATCCAGCTCTCCCAGCGCGTCTTCCACACGAGCCCCAAGAGCATCCGCGGCAAGGTGCTCGCCTACCTCTCCTCCGAGGCGGCGCGCAACGGCTCCCGGCGCTTCTCCGTTCCGTTCAACCGCCAGCAGCTTGCCGACTATCTCGGTGTGGACCGCAGCGCCCTCTCGAGCGAGCTCTCGCGCATGCAGCGTGAAGGCCTCATCAGGACGCGTCGGAGCGATTTCGAACTGCTCCAGGCGAACGGACGGACCTATCGACCGTCCACGAGCACCGTGCCGGGAAAGCCATCCTCGTAGGCGATGGTATCCGCGAATTCCGCATCGCCGTCGGTAGCAATGAGCAGGTAGTTGTCCTCGTCGCCGAACGCGTCGTCGCTCGCCTGCACCACGTGAACGCGCCCGAAGACACTCCCGAGCGTGGCGACCTCGTCGCGCAGGAAGGAGACGTCGCGACCGTGCTCGCTCGAGACGACGTTCATCAGGTAGGCGCCGCCCGGCACGAGGCGTCGATGGACCGCACGGGCCGCCTCGACGGTCACGAGCTCGGATGCGGGCTCGCTTCCGGCAAAGGCGTCGTTCACGATGGCGTCGTAGAGGGGGACGGCGACCTCCCCCTCGCCGAGCTGCCTGAGCGTCCCGCCGGCGCCGTCGGTGCTGAACCCCACGGTGCGGACGAGCTCGGGGCGGCCGGGCATGACCCGACCGGCACCGCGCTCCAGAAACGCGCGCCCCTCACCATCGATCACGCGGAGACTGCAGCCGTTCTGCTCCGCAGGGTCGGCCAGCCGCGCCTCGAGGTCGTCGAGGAAGAACCAGCGGCGCGCGGCGCGGATGATGGCACCCTCGGATTCCACCACGTCCATCGCCAAGCCCGCCCGCGTGGTGAGCGCGTGCTTGGGATAGGCGAAGCCTCCCCCGCCGAGCACGAGCACCTGCCGAATGGGGCGTCCGAGCGCGGACTCAACCTGGAAGAGGGCATCGAAGCCGCGATAGTAGGCGAACACGGGCTCGAAGCGGCGCTCCCCTAGGTAGGTGGCGCTTTGGAACACACCGCCCAGCGAGAGGACGCGCACCTGCTCGCCGGCTTCGTCCTCGATCATATGGACGCGGCCGAGCCCCGCCGAGGTGCGAAGAACCTGCAGGCAATAGCGCTGCTGCGCGCTCATGGCAGCCGCCCCCAGCAGGGAGGCGAGAGCAACCGATCCCGCAGCGACCGCCGCGACCTTCACATTCTTCGTCATACCGCTCTCCGTTCCGTTCAAGACGATATGAGCTGAACATTGAGGCGCCTCCCGCGCGCGGGAAACGTGGGTCGCGCGACAATGTCGGTATCGTCAGACGTGGCCGCGCGCCACACCGTGCCGGGAGGTCCCCATGGAAGATTAT
>NZ_CABWID010000005.1 GCF_902501965.1 Collinsella sp. AK_207A
CACTCAAAACTCGACTCTTGGTCACATCACTGCTGATACCTCTTGAATGGTATCTTCAATCTCCGTTCCTCGGCGAGGGCGTTCCCGCCCTTCGCCTCGCAGTATCCGGTTCTGAAGGTTCCCGCCGTCCGGCCCCTCGCTCCCAGCTCGGCGCCGCGCGGCAGGGAGATATACTGCCACACGCCCCGGGCCCCGGGAAGGGGCGGATCCGGTCTCCACGGTTTGCACACAAGTCGGCAACATGGCGCGGCCTCCCCCGTCCCCGTCCATGCACCATGTGCGCATAACAAAGCGGGGCACCCGTAGGGCACCCCGCTCAGAATTCCTCATATATGAGATATGAGTCCTTAGGCCTCCAGCGCCTTCTTGGCGATGGCAGCAAGCTCGTTGAAGGACTCGATGTCCTCGTAGGCCATCTGAGCCAGGACCTTGCGGTCGAGCTCGATGCCGGCGAGCTTCAGGCCGTGCATGAACTGGCTGTAGGAGATGTCGTTCATGCGCGCAGCGGCGTTGATACGGGTGATCCAGAGGCTGCGGATCTCGCGCTTCTTGTTGCGACGATCGCGGTACTGGTACTGGAGCGAGTGCTGCACCTGCTCCTTGGCGTACTTATAGGTTCGCGAGGCGGCACCGTAGTACCCCTTCGCGCGATTCATGACGGTGCGGCGCTTCTTCTTGGCGTTCACGGCGCGCTTGACTCGTGCCATTGCTGATCAACTCCTCGTTGTTGGAACTATCGGTAAACGGGCGGCTTAGCGGCCAGCGAGACGGGCGTTGACGAGCTTCTTGTCAGCGCTGGAAATCTCGGTCTCCTGACGGAAGTTGCGCTTGCGCTTCGTGGTCTTCTTGGTGAGGATGTGGCTCTTGAAGGCCTTGGCGCGCATGAGCTTACCGGTGCCGGTGCGGCGGAAACGCTTCTTGGTGCCGCTGTGCGACTTCATCTTGGGCATGAAACTCTCCTTCGATTCCTGTAGTTACTTCTTCTTGCTATCGGTTTCACCATCGGCGGCGTCTTCGTTGTCGAAGGCGCCCTTGATGGGAGCGAGAAGCATGAGCATGTTACGGCCCTCAAGCTTGGGCTGGCTCTCGACCGTAGCGTAGGGCTTGAGATCCTGTGCCAGACGCTCGAGCACGTTGAGGCCCTGCTCCGGGTGCGCCATCTCGCGACCGCGGAACATGATGGTGATCTTGACGCGCGCGCCCTTCTTGAGAAAACGCAGCACGTGGCCCTTCTTGGTCTCGTAGTCGCCCACATCGATCTTGGGGCGGAACTTCATTTCCTTGACCTCGACGCGGGACTGGTTCTTACGAGCCTGCTTGGCCTTCATAGCCTGCTGGTACTTGAACTTGCCGTAGTCCATGACCTTGCACACCGGCGGCTCTGCGTTGGGCGCGATCTCGACCAGGTCGAGTCCCTGGTCATCGGCGATACGCTGGGCATCGCGAATGTCGAAGAGACCGAGCTGGGATCCATCGACGCCGATCAGGCGGCACCGCTTCGCGGTGATCTCGTCATTGATACGGGTGTCATCAGACTTAGCTATCTCGACTACCTCCTTCTTACCTGCCGAACGAATAAAACCCGGTGCCGCAAAGGCAACCGGGTTTCACATCTCGAGGACAGGGCTCACGAAGCGTGAGACGTCAGTCTGAAATTGTGGAACCAGGTAGCTGCCTTATTGGCGCCACGAGGTGGGAACCCGCGGGCTCCACTTCGCTTGCCGCTCCGGATAAACCGGAACAGCACTGCTGCATAATAGCACGAAGCACGTGGCTCCACGCTATCGCCATGGGTTTTTGAGCTGGTGCCCGAGGTGAGATTCGAACTCACACGATGTCGCCATCGGAGGATTTTGAGTCCCCTGCGTCTGCCGTTCCGCCACTCGGGCACATATGCGCTCGGCCATGGTAACACAAAACGCCGCAGGTCCGCGCTGAAGACCAGCGCCGTCTACGCGCGGAAGAGGTAGCGGACGTCGTAGGGCGCGAGTTCCAAGCTGCCCGAGAGCTCCACGGTCTCCTGTCCCAGCAGATCGGTCAGCGCACCCGAGAGCTCGCCGGCGTAGAGCGTGCACGGCTCGGCCACCGCGTTGACCGCCACGTAGACGGTCCCCTGTGCGGACGCGCGCTCGAAGAGCAGCTGCTTGTTCTGGATGACCACGTTGCGATATCCGCCGTGGCAGAGCGCATGGGCACCGGGCCCCTTGGTTCGGGCCTCGATGAGATGCTCGATGAATTCCGTGAGGCCACTCGGCTCCGGCTTCTCGAAGTCCGGGCGAAGTCCCCAGTCGCCGTCTGCCTTGCGGCCCTTCGCACCCCATTCGCTCCCGTAGTACAGGCAGGGCGCACCCGGCATGCCGAAGAGCACCCCGTAGGCGGGGCGGATGCACGAGGAATCGGTGAGGATGCTCGCCAAGCGCTCCACATCGTGGTTGTCGGCAAACGAGAGCAGGTGCCTGCCCTGGTAGATACACCAGGGATCGGAGCCGAACTGCCGGTGCAGCGAGTGCGCGATCTCGAACATGTTCTGGCTGTTGAAGCTCGAGTACAGGCCCTTGTAGCACTCGTAGTTGGTGCAGGAGTCGAGCATGTGGTCGTTCACGAGCTGGTTGTAGTCCCCGTGGAGCGTCTCGCCGATGAGGGCGAAGCCGTCTGGGCGAGGACCGTCGGGCCGGTCGAGCTCGCGCGCAAGGTCATGCAGCCGGTTGAGGAAGCCGTAATCCAGGCTATAGGCCACATCGAGGCGAAGCCCGTCGATGCCGAACTCGCTCACCCAGAAGCGCACGGTGTCGAGCAGGTAGTCGGCGACGGCGGGGTTCTGGAGGTTGAGTTTCACGAGCTCGAAGTGCCCCTCCCAGCCCTCGTACCAAAAGCCGTCGCCGTAGGCGGAGTCCCCATCGAAATTGGTGATGAACCACTCGCGATACGCGCTCTCCCAACGGTGCTCCTGCAGGTCGCGAAACGCCCAGAAGCCTCGCCCTACATGGTTGAACACGGCATCGAGCACCACACGGATCCCGTGGGCGTGAAGCTCGGAAACCACCCGGGCAAGGTCCCTGTTGCTACCCAGGCGCCGATCGATTGTGCGCAGGTCACTCGTATCGTAGCCATGCGAATCGGACTCGAACACCGGGTTCAGGATGACCGCGCCGATGCCCAGCCCCTCGAGATAGCCCGCCCACTCGGCCACCTTGGCCAGCGGGGCCGGAGACGCAGGCTCCGAAGGCGCGTCCACGGAAGCGTTCTCGCGCGGACAGCCGCAGAAGCCAAGCGGATAGATTTGGTAGAAGGCAACGTCATCGAGCCACATAGAGGTGCCTCCAAGCTAGAACGTGACCGCGCGAGGCTCACTGGCGAAGGAGTAGAACGTCGCCGTGGCGTTCGTCAACGCCAACACGGTGCAGTTCCCGTCGTCCGCAGCGTACATATCCTTGAGCTCGGGATAGTCGTCAAGCAATGCCTGGCGCGCCTGCAGGCGGTCATCCTCAACGGCGTCCGCTTCAATGCGCAGCCAACCGCCTTCGGCATCCATGGCGCACATCGCCACACGCGGATGAGCCGCCATCTGCTTGAAAACGCTCTTGCTGCGCCCCGTCTCGATATAGAGCTTGCCATCGAAGAGCGTCGCCGTACCGAATGGCCGCACCTGAGGGTTGCCCTCCTCGTCGACCGTTGCCAAGAAGTACGTCGGGTTCTTCTTGAGATATGCCAGGACTTCTTCGATCGCGCTCATCGATGCTCCTTTGTCTCGTAATGCGCAGGCGATGGAGATCCGCCCTGTCACCTGCACAGAAACCTAGATGCGCTCCGCCATCTCGAGCACGAGCTGCTCGGTCTTGTCCCAACCCAGGCAAGCGTCGGTGATGGACTTGCCGTAGACGCCGCCATCCACCGGCTGGTTGCCGTCCTCCAGGTAAGACTCGATCATGAAGCCCTTGACCAACTTGTTGATGGAGGCGCTGCGACGGCAGGAGTCCGCGACCTCCTTGCAGATGCGCAGCTGCTCGAGCGGGCGCTTGCCCGAGTTGTCGTGGTTGCAGTCGATCACGGCCGCGGGGTTCACGAGGTCGGCCGCCTCGTAGCGCGCAGCCAGGCGCTCGAGGTACTCGTAGTGGTAGTTAGGGTAGTTGATGCCGTCGAGGCCCTGGTAGCCGCGCAGCACGGCGTGCGCGAGCGGATTGCCCGTGGTCTCCACCTCCCAGTTGCGGAAAATGAAGGTCTGCGGGGCCTGCGCGGCGTAGATGGAGTTGAGCATGACGGCCGTGGAGCCACCCGTGGGGTTCTTCATGCCCACCGGGCACGGGATGCCGGAGGCCACCAGACGATGCTCTTGGTTCTCGACGGAGCGCGCACCCACGGCGATGTAGGAGAGCAGGTCGATCAGGTACTGGTAGTTGCTGGGATAAAGCATCTCGTCGGCGGTGAACATACCCGTCTCCTCCACCACGCGCAGGTGCATGTGGCGGATGGCCTTGACGCCCTCGAGCAGGTCGGGCGCCGCCTCGGGATCGGGGTTGTGGAGCAGGCCCTTGTAACCCGTGCCGCGGGTGCGGGGCTTATTGGTGTAGACGCGGGGGATGATGATGAACTTGTCCACCACGCGCTCGGAGAGCTTGGCCAGGCGGTGCATGTAGTCGAGCACCGAGTCCTCGCGGTCGGCCGAGCACGGGCCGATGATGAGCAGGCGACGCTCGGGGTCGGCTCCGGTCAGAACGTCCGCGACCTTGGCGTCGAAGGCGGGCTTGCGCGCGGCGGACTCCACTGAAAGCGGCATCTCCTCGCGAATCTCCTTGGGGATGGGCAGGCGGCGCTTGAATTCCATGGACATGGCAGATCCTCCGTGCAACGGGATGGCAAGAATCGAGTCGGCGCGTCAGGCCGAACGCTCGCCATTATCGCGCGAACCGCGGTCACTGCACAAGAGTAAAGCGGGGATTCCGGCAGTCATTGGCACCCTGCCGTGGTTTTCGGCTATCCCTGCATGAAGGGGTTCGTGGCGATCTCCCTGGCCATAGTCGTGGTCGGGCCGTGCCCGATCAGACAGAGCGTGTCGGCGGGCATGAGCCGCGCCATCTTGGCGAGGCTTTTGAGGATGGTCGCCTCGTCACCACCCGGAAGATCGGTGCGACCGTGGCTTCCGGGAAAGAGGGTGTCGCCTACGAACGCGACGTTCCCGCCGGTCGTCGCCGCAAAGTAGACCATGCCACCCCGCGTATGGCCGGGCACCGAGAACGCTTGCAGGCGGGCGTCCCCCACTTCGATCACGTCGCCCTCGTTCAGCAGGCGGTCCGGCTCGCCGGGATCGGGCGTGTCGATATCCCAGCTTCGCAGCTGTTTCTGGATGGATTCACCCACCGTCTCGACATCGCCCACCGGCAACAGATAGGGAACCTGCTCCCCCAGCACGCGGCGGAGTCCCGCCACGCCGCCTAGATGATCCGCATGGCCGTGGGTGCAGAGCAACGCCACCACGCGGACGCCGGGATGCTTGAGCGCGAATTGCCGCGCGAGCTCGACCCCGTCCCACGCCGGATCGATGATCACGGCCTCGTCACCCGAGACGGCAAAGTAGGTGTTGGTCGTGATGGGACCGTTCGTCACGCAGTCGATGGCGAGCGTGCCGCGAGGCGTGAGGTCGAGCGTGAAATCGGACATGGGAAGAGCTCCTCCGGAACCGGTGACGAATGATGGGCGCGATCGCGGGCGCTACCGCTGCTTCAACTGCTTGGCGCCCTCGCCCGGCATGATGCGGCGGGCGTCGTAGACGCTTTCCACGCGGCTGATGTTCGCGAGCAGCGGGTCCAGGCCGCTGGCATCTGAGATCTCGACCAGGAAGCGCAGCGTGGCGATGCCCTCGCGATTAGTTGCGGTGGCGGCGGAGAGAATGTTGCCGCCCGCCTCGCCAATGGCGATGGTAACGTCCTTCAGGAGCCCCATGCGGTCCAGGCACTCGACCACGATTTCTACCTGGAAGAGCGCGTCGGCCGAGCCGTCCCACTCGACCTCGATCATGCGCTCCGGATGCGCCATCAGGCCCTTCACGTTAGGGCAGTTGGCCCGGTGCACGGACACCCCGCGCCCGCGCGTGACGAAGCCCACGATGTCATCGCCCGCAACGGGGTTGCAGCAGTGCGCCAGGCGCACGAGCATCTCGACGTCGCCGCCCTTGACCAGCACGCCGGAGCTGCCGTGGCGGCGCTTCTCGTCCTTGCCCTGACCGCGCCGGCCGCTGCCGCGCACCTGAGCGCGCGCCTCGGCGACCACCTGCTCGGCCGTCTGCTCGGTGCGCGCCTCCTCGAGCTTGGGCTCGAGGATCGCCTCCACCTTGTTGCCGATGGCGCGCACCGCCTGCTTGCCCGCGCCGATAGCCGCGAACAGGTCTTCCAAGTGCCGGTAGTTCAGGCGCTCCACCACCTGGTTGAGCGCGCGCGTGGTGCGCTGCGTGGAGATGCCGAAGCCGCGCTTGCGCAGGTCCTTGGCGAGCATCTCGCGCCCCGCCGTGGCATCGTCGTCCTTGGTGGCCGCGGCGAAATAGCGGCGGATCTTGGCCCGGGCGCCCGGCGTCCGCACGATGGCGAGCCAGTCGCGCGAGGGCTTGGAGGCCTTGTTGGTGAGGATCTCCACGCGATCGCCCATGGCGAGCTCGTGCGAGAGCGGGGCCACGACGCCGTTCACCTTGGCGCCCACGCAATGGTTGCCCACCTCGGTGTGCACCGCGTAGGCAAAATCCAACGGCGTGGAGCCGGAGCGCAGGCTCATGACCTCGCCCTTGGGTGTGAAGACAAAGATCTCCTGATCGAAGAGGTCGGCCTTGAGCGAGTGGAGGAACTCCTTGGGGTCGCCCATGTCGTCGGACACGGCCCAGTCGAGCGAACGCTTGAGCCAGTTGATCTGGTCGTCCAGACGCTGGGCCTCGTTGGACTTGGTGGCCGTGGAACCACCGGAGCTCTTGTAGAGCCAGTGGGCCGCGATGCCGTACTCAGCCTGCTCGTGCATCTCGTAGGTGCGAATCTGAATCTCGAGCGGGCGTGCCGTGGGGCCGATCACCGTGGTGTGCAAGCTCTGGTAGTTGTTGAACTTGGGCGTGGCGATGTAATCCTTGAAGCGGCCCGGCATGGGGTGCCAGAGCGAGTGGACGGCGCCGAGCGCGGAATAGCAATCGCTCACGGTGTCGACGATGACGCGCAGCGCCACGAGGTCGTAGATCTCGGAGAACTCCTTGCCCTTGCGCTTCATCTTCTGGTAGATGGACCAGTAGTGCTTGGAGCGCCCACTGATCTGGTAGTGCGAGAGCCCCGCGCCCTTTAGCTCGTCGTCCAGCGTCTTGATGGTCTCGGCCAAAAAGCGCTCGCGTGCCTCGCGGCTCTCGGACACCATGCGGGCGATGCGCTGGTAGGCCTCGGGCTCCAAGTAGAAGAAGGAGAGGTCCTCGAGCTCCCATTTGATGCTCGAGATACCCAGGCGCTCGGCCAAGGGGGCGTAGACGTCCATGGTCTCGCGGGCCTTGAAGATGCGACGGTCCTCGCGCAGCGCCGCGAGGGTGCGCATGTTGTGCAGGCGGTCGGCAAGCTTCACGATGATCACGCGGATGTCGCGGCTCATGGCGAGAAACATCTTGCGCAGGTTGAGCGCCTGCTTCTCGTCCATGCTATCGACCTCGATGTTGGTGAGTTTGGTCACACCGTCCACGAGCTCGGCCACGGTGTCGCCAAAGAGCCCCGCCACGTCGGAAAGCGAGGTCTCCGTGTCCTCAACTGTGTCGTGCAGGAGCGCGGCGCACACCACGTCGCAGTCCATCTTGAGCTCGGCCAGAATGATGGCGACCTCGACGGGATGGTTGATGTACATCTCGCCGGAGCGGCGCTTCTGGTCGGAATGCTTCTCCGCGGCGAAGCAGTACGCCCGCTCCACCTTGGCGTAATCCTCACCGTCCATGTACTTGAGGCACAGGCTGCGCAGCTTGTCCCAGTTGTCGGCGCAGATCTCGGGCGGCAGGTCGTCGGCGGAGGGATAGTGGACCATCTGGTCCGTGCGACGCAAGGGGACTTCCTGGTCCACGTACTTGTGTCCCGGGCCCGCGGCACCGGTCTTCGATGCGTTCGATGCAGCGTCCATGGCCATCTCCTCTCAGTCCATGCGCGGAACGATCGGCCTGTTGATGCGATGAAGCATATCACGCGCGGATGCGCCGAGCGCCCAGCTCCTAAAGGCGTCAAACGCCATGCGGGCATGCAAGCCTTCCAGGTAGCGGATGCTCTGCGTAAGATCCACGCGCCCCGGTTCCTCCACCATCTCGATCGTACGGGAGTCCTCGATACCGGCCAGCCGCACGAAGCCGAGCTCCTCGAAGATCGCCAGGCCGCCCGGCACGGCGCGCTCATCCAAGGGCGCGCGGGTGTCGATGGCGAGGCACATACTGGCGATGTCGTGGTCGGAGGCGCTGAAGCGCGGCTCGCCCGTGGCGCCCCGATGCCGGCGCCACATGGTCTGCAGCGCCCGGTAGAGCGTCACCAGCTCCTCGCGCTCGGGCGCCTGATCGTCCAGCAGATGCTCGTTGATGCGGGCGTCGCGCGCGGAATAGAGCAGGTGGATGCGGGCGGGCGCCCCATCGCGTCCTGCACGGCCGCTCATCTGGTTGAACTCCGTGGCGGAGAACGGCATATGGTAGAGCACCACGTGGCGGATATCGGGCAGGTTGACGCCCTCGCCAAAGGCCGAGGTCGAGATGATGCAGGTCAGCTCACCCGAACGGAAGGCCTGCTCCACCCGGAAACGGTCGGCCCGCGAGAGACCGGCGTTGTAGTAGGCGATCGCGGCGCCGTATTCCGGCACCCGGCGGCGGAGCGTTCCCGCAAGGGACACGGACTGCTCGCGGGAGTTGACGTACACCACACACTTCTCGCCGGTCGCGACGATGGATACCAGACGGTTCTCGCGGTTGGAGAGATCGCGTTCGTCCTCGAGGTCGAGGTTCGCGCGAACGGCGTCGTCCACCACCAGCTGGACCGGCGGCAGGAGTTCGCGAATCGCGGCGAGCGTGCGATCGTCCGCGGTGGCCGTGCACGCGAGCACGCGGGGGTGCCCCAGCTTCTCCAGGACAGCAGGCAGCTCCTGGTAGGCGCTACGGTCCCCGCCCTTGGCACCCGCCAGGTGGTGCGCCTCGTCCACCACCACGAAGCCCACGCGCCCGCCGCGCGCGAAGCGGTCCGCGTGAATCGCCAGGAACTCGGGCGTGGTGAGCACGACGTCGAGCCCGCCCGCCGCGAGCCGCGAGAACGAGCGGTCGCGGAATGCCTGGGTGGTCTCGCCGGTCAGCACGCTCACCGAGAGGCCAAGCCGAGCGAATGCCTCGGCCAGCTGGAAGGATTGGTCGGCCACGAGCGCGCGCAGGGGGTACACGAACACGCTCGCGCGATGGTTCAGCACGGCCTCGCGCGCGGCGTGCACGTGGAAGATGAGCGACTTGCCGCGCCCCGTGCCCATGATGGCGAGCACGTTGCGCCCCGCGGCCAGCGCGGAGAGCGCCTCGCGCTGTGCCGCATGGGGCTCGGCATCGCCGATGAAGCTGTGGATGAGCGAGCGCGTGAGCTGGTCGTACGGGATACGGGCAAGCGCCTCGCGCCGATCGGTGCGCGGGGCGGGGGTTTCCGTTGCCTGCGAAGCGGCGGGCGAAGGCGAAGGGGCGGGTTCTTTTGCAGGGGCGTCCGCGGGCGCCTCGCCCTCCGGCGCCTGGGAGGCATCGGCGCAGAGGATGTCCTTCACCATGAGCTTGGTCTTGATGCGGCCCTGCCAGGGCTCCGGAACCGCCTCGAAGACCAGGTCGACGGCGCAATCGCAGGTGACCATGCGCTCGATGTCGGGCACGCGGAACATGATGGCCGGTACGCTCGCCCGCCCGTCCGTGGCGGTGAAGCGCATATGCTCACCCGTACGGCCCACCACGGCGCGCCCTTCCATGGTGACGCCCGAGGCGCCCAGCAGCGGCACGCGGTTACCCTGGCCGAAGGGCTCCAGGCAGGAGATCTGCTGCACGGTATCGATATCCAGCTCGGACAGGTGCACCATCGCCGCGACCTCCTCGCGGTCCTCGAAGTCCTCGGCGGGCAGCTCGGAGAGCACGGCGTCCAAGCGCTCGCGCAGCGCCGGCAGGTTCTCCGTCGGGCAGGTGACGCCCACCGCGCCGGCATGGCCGCCGAATCGGATCAAGAGGTCCTGGCAGCGCTCCACGGCCTCGAACAGATTGACCCTGCCCACGGAGCGGCCGGAGCCGCGCGCCACGTCGCCCTCGATGGAGAAGAGGAGCGAGGGCACATGGTAGCGATTGACCAGCCGGCTCGCGACGATGCCCTTCACGCCCTCGTGCCAGCCCTCGCCGCCCACCACGATCACGCGGCCGCCGTGGTAGGTCCGCTCCACGCACGCCAGCGCCTGCTTGGTGAGGTCTGCCTCGATGTCTCGGCGCTGCCGATTAACGTCCTCGATCTGGGAGGCGAGCCGGCCGGCCTCGTTCGCATCCGTTGCCATGAGCAGGTCGAGCGCGAGCGCCGGATCGGCCATGCGGCCCGCGGCGTTCAGGCGCGGGATGAGCGAGAAGGAGAGAGCATCCGCCTTGATGGTGGAGAGATCGGTCCGAGCGAGGGCGGCGAGGGCGACGTAGCCAGGACGCGTGGTGGTACGCATATGCGCCACGCCGTCGGCCACGAGCGCGCGGTTCTCGGGCGTGAGCGGCATCATGTCGGCCACGGTGCCGAGCGCCGCCACCTCGGTGTAGCGCCGCCACAGATTGGGCTTGCCCAGGCGGCGACCCAGCTCGTGCACCAGCTTGAGCGCCACGCCGGCACCCGCGAGCTCGCGGCTAGGGCCGTCCGCGATCAGTTTGGGATCGGTGAGCGGAACCCCCTGGGGCACGAGGTCGGCGGGCTCGTGATGGTCCGTCACCACCAGGTCGATACCGTGCTCGGCCAGATAGGGCACCTCGTCGCGCGCGGCGATGCCGTTGTCCACGGTGACGATGATGCTCGGAGAACACGCCTCGACCACGCGGTCAAGCGCCGCCTGGCTGATGCCGTAGCCCTCATCGAAGCGCCGGGGAATGAACGGGTGCGCCCGCCCGCCCAGCTCGCGCAGAGCCTCGGTGAGCAGCGTGGTGGACGTGATGCCGTCCACGTCGAAATCTCCGAACACCGCAATGGTCTCGTTTGCGGCGAGCGCCGCCTGGATGCGGTCGGCGACCTCGGCCATGCCGGGGATGACAAGCGGGTCGGCCCAGTCGCGCTCGAGCGAGGGCGTGAGGAAGAGCCGGCCCTCCTCCACCGAGCCGATGCCGTGCGCCACCATGATGCGGGCCACGAGCGGCGCCACGTTCAGGCCGTCTACCAGCTGTTGTTCGAGTTGCGAATGAGGTTGCGCCACCGTCCAGCGGTGCGTCGTCTTGAGCGATGCCATGAGAATCATTTCCAATGTGCGGGCCCGCTACGGCAGGCCGAAGGTGTTGAACGCCTTCATTATACGCATCGCGCGGACATCGCCGGTTGCCACTCGGTTAAGCGATCGCGGCGGGAGATGGGCCGAGATGGGCCTTCTGCGCCGAGCGTGTTACCAGACGTTTAACCGCGGGATGCGGACCCTATACTGTGGAGCCGTGCGCGTTCCCGAGTGAAAGGCTGGCGGTTGATGGAGACCTGGACGCGCATGGGCAAGGCCCTCGCCTCGCACATGCACCTCATCGTTCCCGGCTGTGTGGCCGCCGGTGTGCTGTTTCCCCAGATATTCGGCCCGATCACCGTTGCCGTGCCCACTCTCTTCGCCATCATGACCTTCCAGGGTGCCCTCAACAACACCTTGCAGCAGCTGGGACAGCAGTTTCGGCACCCCAGGCGCCTACTCGTCATCCTGGGCGTCACGCTCGTCTTCATGCCGTGCCTGGCGTGTGCCCTCGCCTTCATCCTCTTCAACGGCAACGCCAACCTGATCACCGGCGTGGTTCTGGAGTACAGCGTTCCCATCGGCGTGGTCAGCTTTATGTGGGTGGGCATCTTCTCGGGCAACGGGTCGCTGGCGCTCGCCGCCATCCTCACCTCCACCGTTCTCGCGCCGTTCTCCATCCCGCTCACGCTGCAGCTGCTGCTGGGCCACGTGGTGCATATCGACGCCGCGAACATGATGATCGAAATGATCTTCATGATCGCGCTGCCGGCCCTTGCGGGCATGGTCCTGAACAACGTGACCGATGGCTGGGGCCACCAGAAGCTCTCCCCCGCCCTGAGCCCGGCCTGCCGCATCATGCTCATCCTCATCATCACCGCCAACTCCACGCGCATGAGCGACTACGTGCTCCACATGACCTGGACGCGTGCGGGCGTTGCCCTCTTCATCCTGCTGTTTGCCAGCACGGGCTTTCTGTGGGGCATTCTGGCCGCCAAGCTGCTCCATCTCCCGCACGCGGACCTGGTGACGATGTGCTTTGACTGCGGGCTGCGGAATATCTCCTCGGGTGCCGTCATCGCAAGCCAGTACTTCCCCGGCGAGGTCGTCTTCCCCGTCATGTGCGGCACCATGTTCCAGCAGATACTCGCCTCGCTCTTCGGTAAGGCGATGAAGCACTTCTCGGACGACGCCAAAGGAGCGCGCGCATGCCCGACCGCATCCCAACGCTGACACGCGAGTTCTGCGCAGAGAACATGACGCACGTGCCCCGGGCAATCCAGGCGGGGGCCGCGCGCATCGAACTGTGCGACAACCTGGCCCAGAGCGGCACCACGCCGAGCGCGGGCGTCATCCGCGCGTGCGTGCGCCGCGCCCATGCCGGCAACGCACGCGTGATGGTGATGATTCGACCCCGCGGCGGAGATTTTTGCTATGCGGAGGAGGAGCTCCTCTCCATGGAGGCCGACATCGCGCTTGCGGCCAGCCTGGGCGTTGACGGCGTGGTCTTCGGCTGCCTGCGCCCGCTCGACGAGCCCCTCCACGCCGCCGCACGAGAATCCGCCCTCGTGGCGGGCGCCCTCCCCGGTGCGGGACCCCTCGCCTATACGGCCGGCTTTGAGCTCGATACCGATGCGACCCAGCGCCTTGCCGCCCTCGCCCACCAGCTCGGCATCGCCGACGTCACCTTTCATATGGCATTTGATGAGCTGGATGAGAAGTCCCAGCTCAGAGCAATCGATACCCTCGCAGGCATGGGCGTCTCGCGCATCCTCACGCACGGCGGCGTCGCCGGCACGCCCATCGAGGAGAGCTATCCTCGCCTGCACCGGCTCATCGACCACGCCGCGGGACGCCTGACCATCCTGCCCGGCGGCGGCATCACGTATCGCAACGCCGAGAGCGTGGCGGATGAGCTGGGCGTGTCCGAGGTGCATGGGACCAAGATCGTCGATCTGGCGAGCGGATCCGGTTCTCCCGCGGCAACCCCGGACGCACACGAGAACCACAGGGAGGTCTCGGCACATGGAAGCATCTCGTCCGCTCGTCTTTGAGAACCGCGCCGCCGCCGGAAAGCCCGACGATCATCGCAGGCCCTCCGGATACTGCCCCTTTTGCGATGTCGACCACCTCACCGACATCATCGCGCGCGAGGACGACCGCATCTGGCTCATGAACAAGTACCGGACGCTCCGCGACACGGTGCAGACGGTCGTGATCGAGTCCGCGGAACACGACGGCGAGCTTTCCCGCTATCCCCGCGAGCAGTGCCGCGCCATCATCCGCTTTGCGCTTTCGTGCTGGGACCAGATGATCGCTTCCGGCGAGTACCGGAGCGTTCTCATGTACAAGAACTTCGGCCCGCTCTCCGGCGGAAGCCTCAACCATCCGCACCTGCAGGTCGTGGGGCTGGTGCACGATGACGGCTACGCCAACGTGGTTCCGGAGAACCTCGACGGCCTGCCCGTCTTTGCCCATGGGGGCGTGGAGGTCACCGTCTCCACCAAGCCGATCATGGGCTTCTTCGAGGTGAATATCGCCATGCCGCGCGCGGCGGGCCCGCAAACGCGCGACGCCTTCGCAGACGCCATCCACGTGACGACGTGGTACCTGCTGAACGAGCACCATGGCGGCCGCGCCACCTCGTACAACCTGTTCTTCTACCACATGGCCGGCAAGACGATCTGCAAGGCGCTGCCCCGCTGGGTGGCCTCGCCCTACTTCATCGGCTACAAGCTCGCCCAGGTGAACAGCCCTGAATGTCTTGAGGATGATGCCCGTGCGCTCCGGCGGCTGCTGGAAACGGGTGTGCGCTGACGGGTGCCGTGCCGGCATGGGCCGCAACGGTTTGGCCGATGCGAAAGGAATTCGCCGCTACATCTTCGGGTAGACGGCGCGGCATGTCCCCCTTGTCGCCGATTTGTCTGGGGAATGGCCGCGCCGGAGCGCAATACCAGCAAGACACGGTGCTTGCCGAATGATTATCCGACCCGCGGGCATTCCTCAGGAGCATTGAGACCGGTGAATACTTCAGAATGTTCGGCATTGAAAACATGCTCGGAACGAACTTTTGAACTCGATGGTCCGCAAACTCATTAAGTAGAAGAACGGCTGGCGGTCTTACTTGAAACAGCAAGACCGCCAGCAGTTTTAAAAATATGTCAATTCTGGTTTAACAGAGACAAAACAAGCGCTGGCCACCAGCTGCCGCCAGGCCGCCAGGCCGCCAGCCCAGCGCTACAGCGTGCCGAAGATACGGTCGCCGGCGTCTCCCAGGCCGGGCACGATGTAGGCGTTCTCGTTCAGGCCCTCGTCGATGGCGCAGGTAAAGATACGCACGTCCGGATCGGCGGAGGTGACGGCCGCCAGGCCCTCGGGTGCGGCCACGAGCACGAGCAGGCGCAGGTCGCGCACGCCCTGACGGCGCAGATAGGCGATCGCCGCGTCGGCGGAGCCGCCCGTGGCGAGCATCGGGTCTACCACCAAGCAGGTGCGCTCGGCGATGTCGGGCGGCACCTTGGCGTAGTACTCGTGCGGCTCGCGCGTGACCTCGTCGCGATACATCCCCAGGTGCCCCACGCGCGCGGCGGGAATCAGGTCGAGGATACCGTCCACCATGCCGAGGCCCGCGCGCAGAATCGGAACGACGGCGACCTTGCGACCGGCCACCCGCTTGCAGACGGTCTCACAGATGGGCGTGGTCACCGGCACGTCTTCCAGCGGAAAGTCGCGCGTGGCCTCATAGCCCTCAAACAGCGCCAACTCGCGCACGAGCTCACGGAACTGCTTGGTGCCCGTGTCCTCGCTGCGCAGGATCGACAGCTTGTGCTGCACCATCGGATGGTCGACGAGCGTCACGCGTGCGGCGTCGTATGCGGCATGCCCAGCCATGGTTCCTCCCTAGGAGATTTCGACGATCTCGATGTCGAAGTTGAGGTCCTTGCCGGCCAGCTCGTGGTTCGCGTCCAGCTTGATGCCGGAATCGGTCTTCTCGACGACCACCACGGGCACGGGCTGCCCGCCGGGGCCCGTGAGGAAGAGCTTGTCGCCCACGGAGATGCCCTCCATATCGGGCACCTGCTCGGCCGGGAAGTCCAGCACCAGGTCGTCGCGACGCTCGCCGTAAGCCTCGGCGGCGGGGATATGGACCGTCTTCTTCTCGCCCACGGCCATGTCCTTCACCGCGGCGTCGAAGCCGGCGATCATCTGGTGGGCGCCGCAGGTGAACTCGATGGGCTCGCCGCGGTCGTAGCTGCTGTCGAACTGGGTGCCGTCGTCCAGCGTGCCGCGGTAATGGGCACGGATCTTCTTGCCTTCGTTAGACATGCGTTCTCGCTTTCATCGGGGTTGGTTCGCATACCGTTTCACTATAGTGGAGAAGACGATGGGTTGGCGCCGGGGATTCCGGATGGTCTTGAAGGGTGGCTGCGCGGTGGTGCGAGCGGCACGGACATACGAGCTTGAGGTGACGTTGCCGGGCGGCGGGGTCAAGCGCGTGGCCGTGACCGAGAAGCGCGTGCGTCGGCTGAACCTCCGCGTGCGGGCCGACGGCTCCGTCGCGCTGAGCGTGCCGGCGGGCACGGCACCTGCGAGCGCGCGGTCGTTCCTCGAGCACAGCGCCGCCTGGCTGGAACGCGCCCTCGCGCGGAGCGTGCGCAAGCGGGCGGCGGCGGAGGAACGGAGGCGGGAGCCGCTCATCTCCCGCACGGGTGCGGACGCCGGTACGCTCCCCCTCTGGGGCAGGCTCGTACCGGCCACCGAGGTGCTCGGCGCAGATGCGCCGCAGCTGGCCGACGACGAGCTCGCCCGGCGCATCGACGCCCTCTACCGCCGCGAGGTGGCACGGGCGCTGCCGGTCGCCGCCACACGCTACGAAGCCGCCCTCGGGGTTCACGCCGCGCGCTGGAGCGTGCGCACCATGGAGACGCGCTGGGGCTCGTGTACGCCCGCCACCGGGTCCATCCGCATGTGCTCGCGCCTGGCGGCCTACCCGCCCGCCTGCCTGGATTCCGTAGTTGCCCACGAGCTTGTCCATCTGCTGGAGCCGAGCCACAACGCGCGCTTCCACGCACTTCTGGACGAGGTTTGCCCTGGCAACCGCGATGCACGCCGCATCCTCAAGTGCTCGCCCCGCGAGGCCTGCGCAAACGGAGGAACCGCCTTGGGAAGCGAGCACGACGGCGAAACCACCCTCCACATATGAAGCGCAAAAGATGGACCTAAGAACCGCCTAAGAGGTCCGAACACGCAAAACGACGCGTAGAGCAGGGGTTATAACTCCTTCGGCCGCAAGGACGAGACGAAGGGGGCCCCATGGGCGCCTCTACACTCATAACCCGGCACAGCGTCGTCATGGCCGCCGGCTTGGCGCTCGCATCGGGCGCGGGCACGGGCGGCAACGCCGCGAACGGCAACAGCCAGGGCGAGCCGCCCGCGCTGCCCGACGGTTCCAGCAACCGTGAACGCGTAGGACCGCAAGCCCGAATAGCCCCAGAACGCGTCTAGACCAAGGACACCTCTCATCGGTTTTTCCGACTCATGAACGCTCCCTTCCCCATAAAAGCCGAGTAGTGAACGCACCGTTCACAACTCGGCTTTTCCCATGACCGTTTACCTGCGGTTTTTCTGCCAGCATGAATCCTCGCCGCTCAACGCTATTCACAACTCGGATAAACCAACGACAAACCGCCCATCATCGGCGAATCCGTGCACCCCGCAGCCACGAAAGGGTTAAGCTAAGGAGGGTGTGTGAATTCGACGGGCTCGTCGATCGCGCGATAGGAGTCCTAACGATGTTCGGAAAGAAAAACGACAGGCCACGCCTGCAGACGATCTTCGGAGCGGGCGCACAGGGCGGTGCAGCCACGGTGTTCAACACAAGCTCGAGCATGTTCACGGTGTCTGGCGCCGGCAACCATGATGGCACCTACTTCCGAAGCGGGAACCTCATCTCCGGTCCAGACGGCATGCATACCGTCATCGGCAGCGGCCCCGTGAAGACCGTCCTCGGACCGAACGGCGAGACGCGTACCGTGATCGAACACGGTTTCGGCGGAACGGTTTTCTAGAACCACACCCGGCAGCAGGCACGCCGGCTCGAACGGCACGCGGGGTCGCCGGCGGCGCCTTCCGAGCGAACTGAGGATTCCTTCCCGAGAAGGCGCGGGAACGGGCAGCGGTATTGGGCACGTAACTGACACGGCGCCCATCCTCGTTTTGCCCGTTCCCGCACCTTCTCGGGAAGGAATTCCAGTCTCGCGAGGACCAGCCGCTGGCGACCCCGCGTGCCGTCCGAGCCGGGCGCGACAGCCGCCGCTACCGTACGCGCAGAATCTCGACGCCGCAGGAGTGCAGCGGCAGCCCCACGGGCGCCCACGGCTTCTCGAGCCGCACGCGCACGCCCAGCACGCGCGCGTACCGGCGCAGCAGGAGCTCGGCAACCCCCTGCGCCGCTGCCTCGATCAACTTGAACGTGTGCTCGCGCAGGAACTCGTCCACGTCGTGGCACACGGCACCGTAGTCCACCGAGGCATCCAGATCGTCCTCGGCACCCGCATCATGTAGGTTGCAGTAGAGCGTGAGCGAGACCACGAACTTCTGGCCGAGCTCGTTCTCGGCGGGGTAGACGCCGTGGTTCGCGAAGACCTCGAGCCCCTCGATCAGCACCTTATCGGCCTGGAGCAGATCCTCGCGCGTCACGCGCACCACGCTCCGCTGCGTTACCGGCAGGCCCCGCTTCGCACGGGCAAGGCCCGCGCCCTCTGCGGGCGTGGCGTTCTCTGGCAGCTGTTTCTTATCCATAGATACATCGTCTCCCTAGACTCTCAGCTGCAGGTTCTTCTCCTCATCCGTCCACTTGCAGGTAGCACGCGCCGCGCAGGCGAAGCACGGGCGCGACGCGTGGTCGGCCCACGCGATCAACCCGGCAAGCTCGCCCTCCGGCTGCGGGGTACCGCGGCGATGCCCGCGCACCGCCGTCAGAATCTCCGCTTGCTCGGATGGGGAGAACCGCATCTCGCCCTCAACCGTACCCAGAATCTCGGCCGCAATCCGCTCACCCGCAACATCGTGCGGAGTCCCCACGTCGTATTGCTCGGCCCGGCCGATATCGTGCAGGAGCGCTGCGGCGTAGACCACCTCGCGATCAAGCCCCAGGCCGTCCTCGAGCCGGCGAATCCAGGCCACGCGGGCAACGTCCAGCAGATGCGAGAGCCCGTGCCGGCAGAACCGTCGGTCGCGCTCAAGCTCCCGCACCCGGTTCAGTTCCCGCATGAAACGCGGATGCGCGAGCACGGCGTCCACGCGGGACATGCCCTCCCCTACCACGGGCTAGCGCCCCAACAGGGCAAAGAAGCGCTGCTCCAGCGCGGGATCGGTCTCGAACACGCCGCGGCGGGCGCAGGTGGCCGTCTGGGCGCCGGGCTTCTGCACGCCGCGCATGGTCATGCACATGTGCTCGGCCTCCAGGTAGACGATCACGCCCTGCGGAGCGAGGTGCTCCATGAGGGCGTCCGCGATCTGGGAGGTCAACTGCTCCTGCAGCTGCAGGCGGCGCGCGAAGGTCTCGACCGTGCGCGCCAGCTTGGAGAGCCCCGCCACCCGGCCGTTCGGCACGTAGCCGATGGCGGCCTTGCCAAAGAACGGCAGCAGATGGTGCTCGCAAAGGGAATAGAACGTGATGTCGCGCTCCACTACCACATCGTTCGAGGCGACGGAGAAGGTCTTTGACAGGTGCTCGGAGGCGTCCGAATCCATTCCCGCAAGCAGCTCGGCGTACATCCGGGCCACGCGCTCCGGGGTCTCCAGCAGCCCCTCGCGCTCCGGGTCCTCGCCCATGCCCTCAAGCAGCAGGCGGCACGCCCGCTCGATCTTATCTTGGTCGACCATTCCGACCCCTCTCGCACGTGAAATGTCCGCCCGTCATGCTACCACGGCGAATGGCGCCCTACATCTCGTGCGTGGCGTAGATGGGATCGTCTTGCCAGAGGACCACCGAGCCCTGAGCGCGTGTGGCGGGCAGGTCGATGATCCGCTGGTTGGAGGAGCCACGGAACCGCAGCGTGATATCGTGCAGGTCCTGGACGAACGGCCCGTCCACCAAGACGTCGATACAGTCGAGCAGCCGGTCCGTGACGCCCTCCGCGTAGTGCCGCCCGCCGGGCACCAGCTCGGTATCGTACACGTCGCCGGTGTAGCACCAGATGGTCCGGCCGGACTCGCGTGGGAACTCCGCCCGCACGCGCTCCACAAAGTCCACGAGCCCCGCCTGGTTCTCGGGCTCCATGGGCTCGCCGCCCAGAAGCGAGAGCCCGTCCATATAGGAGGCCCGCAGGCTCTCGATGATCTTGTCCTCCACGGCGGGCGTGAAGGGCTCGCCCGCCGCAAAGCTCCACGCGCTCTCGTTAAAGCAGTTCTTGCACCCGCGCCGGCAGCCGGAGACGAAGAGCGAAGTCCGCACCCCCTCGCCGTTGGCGATATCGAAATACTTGATTGTGGCGTAGTTCATAAACCGTTCCTAAAGGTGCAGCACGCGGTCGCGGATCTCCTCGGTGCGGCCCTGGTTCCAGAACTGCGTGCCGATGTAGCCGCAGGTACGACGCGCCACGTTGAGCGTCTCCTGGTTGCGGTTGCCGCAGTTCGGGCACTCCCACACGAGCTTGCCGTCGTCCTCCACGATCTTGATCTCGCCGTCGTAGCCGCACTCCTGGCAGTAGTCGCTCTTGGTGTTGAGCTCGGCGTACATGATGTTGTCGTAGATGTACTGCATCACGCGCACCACGGCCTTGAGGTTGTCCTGCATGTTGGGAACCTCGACGTAGCTGATGGCACCGCCCGGCGAGAGCGGCTGGAACTGGCTCTCGAACTTGAGCTTGTCGAAGGCGTCGATCTCCTCGGTCACGTGCACGTGGTAGCTGTTGGTGATGTAGCCCTTGTCCGTGACGCCCGGGATGATGCCGAAGCGGCGCTGCAAGGCCTTCGCAAACTTGTAGGTGGTGGACTCCAGCGGCGTGCCGTAGATGGAGTAATCGATGTCTTCCGCGGCCTTCCACTCGTTGCACTTGTCGTTCATCTTCTGCATCACGGCGAGGGCGAACTCCTGGCCGCCGTTGGCGTCCGTGTGGCTGTGGCCCGTCATGTACTTCACGCACTCGTACAGGCCCGCGTAGCCCAGGCTGATGGTGGAGTAGCCGCCGTAGAGGAGCTTGTCGATGGTCTCGCCCTTCTTCAGACGGGCGAGTGCACCGTACTGCCAAAGGATCGGCGCGGCGTCGGAGAGCGTGCCGAGCAGGCGCTCGTGGCGGCAGCGCAGCGCGCGGTGGCAGAGCTCCAAGCGCTCGTCGAAGATCTCCCAGAACTTGTCCATATCCTGGTGTGAGGAGAGCGCCACGTCGGGCAGGTTGATGGTCACCACGCCCTGGTTGAAGCGGCCGTAGTACTTGGGCTTGCCCGGCTCGTAGTTACCGGCGTTGGCCACGTTGTCAAAGCCGTTGCCCGAGCGGTCCGGCGTGAGGAAGCTGCGGCAGCCCATGCAGGTGAAGCAATCGCCCTCGCCCGGCTTCTCGCCCTTGGAGAGCTTGAGCTCGCGCATCTTCTTCTCGGAGATGTAGTCGGGCACCATGCGCTTGGCGGTGCACTTGGCGGCCAACTCGGTCAGGTAGAAGTACGGGGAGTCCTCGTGGACGTTGTCCTCCTCGAGCACGTAGATGAGCTTGGGGAACGCCGGGGTGATCCACACGCCGGCCTCGTTCTTCACGCCCTCGTAGCGCTGGCGGAGCGTCTCCTCGATGATGATGGCGAGGTCGTGCTTCTCCTGGGGCGTGCGGGCCTCGTTGAGGTACATGAAGACCGTCACGAACGGCGCCTGACCGTTGGTGGTCATGAGGGTGACCACCTGGTACTGGATGGTCTGCACGCCGCGGCGGATCTCGTCGCGCAGGCGCTCCTCCACGATGGCGGAGACCTTCACCTCGGGCGCGTCCACGCCCAGCTCGGCCAGCTCGCGCTCAACGCTCGCGCGGATCTTCTTGCGCGAGACGTCCACGAAGGGCGCCAGGTGCGTGAGCGAGATGGACTGGCCGCCGTACTGGCAGCTCGCCACCTGGGCGATGATCTGCGTGGCGATGTTGCAGGCGGTGGAGAAGCTGTGCGGCTTCTCGATGAGCGTACCGGAGATGACGGTGCCGTTCTGCAGCATGTCCTCGAGGTTCACGAGGTCGCAGTTGTGCATGTGCTGCGCGAAGTAGTCGGAGTCGTGGAAGTGGATGATGCCCTCGTTGTGGGCCTCCACGACCTCGGCGGGCAGCAGCACGCGCTGCGTGAGGTCCTTGGAGACCTCACCGGCCATGTAGTCGCGCTGCACGGAGTTCACCGTGGGGTTCTTGTTGGAGTTCTCCTGCTTGACCTCTTCGTTGTTGCACTCGATGAGGGAGAGGATCTTGTCGTCCGTGGTGTTCTTCTGGCGCTTCAGACCCTGCAGGTAGCGGTAGATGATGTAGTGGCGGGCCACCTCGAACTTGTCCAGGCGCATGAGCTGGTCCTCGACCATGTCCTGAACTTCCTCCACCGAGACGGTGTGGCCAGCCTGCTCGCACTGCTCCGCCACGTTCTGCGCGGCGAACTCGATCTCGCGGGGGCGCAGGCGCTCGCCCTCCTGGACCTCGGCGTTGGCACCCTTGATGGCGTTGACGATCTTCTCGATGTCGAACGTGACCTCGGTACCGCTGCGCTTGATGATCTTCATGGTGCCTCGCTTCTCTTATGGCTGCTCGGTAGCTGCTCTTTGCGTCACTGTGTGCTGAACTATAGTAGCCCAGTTCCCCTCACTAGATACTGTGAGTTTTGCTTGACGCTGCACTACATGTTGTGTTTTTGCAGGTCAGCACCAATGATTTTCTCTGCTGCATTTTCCGGCGGGCGCCAAATCGGGCAAGCTTGGTTAAACCCTCTGCCAACGACCTGCGGCGCGCCGTTGCTTGTGCAGATTTCGAGATGGATGAAAATCCACCATTCAACGGCAGGTGAGCGGCAGGCGGTGGGTTGGACCCAGATATTGTGGCAAGGCGTGGGGCGTGGGCGTTGCGAGTGGGGCAACAGGCGGGTGGGCGCCGAGTACCCCATCGCCTGTAGGTTTTTCCGAGTTGTGAACACTCGAAGCCCATCAAATGCCGATACTACGAGACCACCGACACGATTACTTTACCGATTGAGAAAAAAAGCGGCCTCAAACTGAGACCGCTAGCTGCGCTGCTGGTGGGCGTTACAAGATTTGAACTTGTGACCTCTTCCGTGTCAGGGAAGCGCTCTCCCCCTGAGCTAAACGCCCAGCAGATGTGCAGTGCGCGTCAAGCGCAAGGGTTAATATACGAGAAAGTGTCGACCTTGGCAAGACGTTTTTTGAAATAGTTTGGATGGCCAGTCGGGGGCGGCAATGGCCGATCGGGGGCGGCAATGGCCGATCGGACCCAAGTGCGACGGAAACCAGCCAATCGCAACCGAATTCGACGACGATCTGATACAACCGGAAAAGAAAAGCGCGTGGAATCCCACCGGGGAAATCGCCCTCCCAATGCGGCGCACAACGAGATTCCTCTCAGCACACCCCCGAAATCCTCGGGGAATCCCGCTTCAGCCGGCCCGGGAAAACTTTTTTCAAATTTCCTCTTGCGCACCCCTCGGCATTCGCGTATAGTACTTCCTCGCAAGCGGACATGGCTCAGTTGGTAGAGCACAACCTTGCCAAGGTTGGGGTCGCGGGTTCGAGCCCCGTTGTCCGCTCCATTGCATGATTCGGGCCGGTTGAAAGATCGGCCCTTTTCATTCATGTTGGCGAAGTGGCCAAGTGGTAAGGCAGAGGCCTGCAAAGCCTTTACCCCCGGTTCGAATCCGGGCTTCGCCTCCAGACGGTTCAAGCGAGCCGATCGGTCTTCCGGTCGGCTCGCTTTTGTTTTGACCTTCTTATGAAAGCGGGCGACGTGCGCCGCCCGCCGCTCCCCTAGTACAGTCCGCGGAGCGAATACCAACCTCCGATGTGCTCCACCGCCAGCGGCACGCCGAAGAGCCCGGTCATCACCTCGTCGCGGAGCAGGTCCTCCTTGGCGCCGTCCGCATAGATATGCGCATCGCGGATGAGCAGCACGCGCTCGATGGCCGGAATGATGTCCTCGGGGTAGTGCGTCACCAAGATGACGGAGCGTCCCTCCGCGGCAAGCGTTCGCATGGTCTCGCGCACGTGGTACATGCCCTCGGGGTCCAGTCCCGTACACGGCTCATCGAACACCAGCACCGACGGATCGCGCACGAGTTCGCGCGCCACGAGCGCCCGGCGTACCTGGCCGGTTGAAAGCGTCATGATGTCGCGCTCAGCGATGCCCGCAATGCCCAGCCGGTCGAGCGCGTCCAAGGCGGTTGCCCGGTGCTCAGGCAGCACCTCCTCACGCAGCGGCAGGCCGAGCGTACCGAAGATGCCGCCGATGACGATCTCCACCACCGGCAGGTGCACGCGCACCTGGTCGTGCATGGTAGAGCTCACCACGCCGAGGGTGGAGCGAATCTGGTCCAGGCGCGGCCGTGCCTGCCCGCGAAACCGCACGGGCGGCTCGTCGCGGTAGAGCGGCATGACCTCGCGCGTGAGCAGCTGGATGAACGTGGACTTGCCGGCGCCGTTGGGGCCGAGCAGCGCCACGGACTCCCCCTCCGCGAGCGCGAAGTCGTCCACATGCAGGATGGTCCTGCCGGCGCGCACCACGTCGGCATCGTGAATCTGGAACAGCGGCGTCTCCTCCACGCGCTCCCCTTCCTCTATATAAGAAGCCGGGCCGCCCCGCCGCACCCGCGGCAACGCGCACCCGGCTTCCGGTCGCACGAACCTACAGCGACGTCTGCACCACGCGCGGGTCCAGGCCCGACTGCGCCAGCGCCTCCACGATCTGCGCCTTGTGCTCCTCGCCAAAGGCCTCGATCGTCACCTTGAGCTCCACCGCGGCGTTGCGGTTGGTGCTCACGAACTGGTTGTGCTCGAGCTTGATCACGTTGCCGTTCTGTTCCGCGATGATGCTCGCCACCTTCACCAGCATGCCGGGGCGGTCGGGCAGAAGCACGCTCATGGTGAAGATGCGACCGCGCTGGATGAGGCCGTGCTGCACCACGGAGCTCATGGTGATGACGTCCATGTTGCCGCCCGAGAGGATCGAGACCACGCGGCGACCGTCCGCAGGCAGGTGCTTCAGCGCGGCCACCGTCAGCAGACCGGAGTTCTCCACGATCATCTTGTGGTTCTCGACCATATCCAGGAAGGAGACGATGAGCTCCTCGTCCGGCACGGTGATGACGTCGTCCAGGTTCTCGCGCAGGTAGGGGAAGACCTGGTCGCCCACCTCGAGCACGGCGGTGCCGTCGGCGATGGTGTTGGCGGCGTCCAGGCGCACCGGGCACCCGGCCTCGAGCGCACGCGTGAGGCTGGGAGCGCCCGCCGGCTCCACGCCGATCACCTTGATGTGCGGGTTGTGCAGCTTGGCGAAGGTGGACACGCCGCACGCCAGGCCGCCGCCGCCCACCGGCACCAAGATGGTGTCCACGAGCGGCAGCTCCTGCACGATCTCCATGGCGATGGTGCCCTGCCCCGTGGCGATGACGGGGTCGTTGAAGGGGTGCACGAACGTGAGGCCGCGCTCGTCCGCGAGCTTGAGGGCGTAGTCGCACGCCTCGTCGTACACGTCGCCCGCGAGCACCACCTCGGCGCCGAAGGCCTTGGTGCGCTCCACCTTGATGAGCGGCGTGGTGGTGGGCATGACCACCGTGGCGGGCACGCCGGCCCGCTGCGCCGCGTACGCCACGCCCTGCGCGTGGTTGCCGGCGCTCGCGGTGATGAGTCCGCGCGAGAGCTCGTCGGCCCCCAGGGTCGAGATCTTGTAGTAGGCGCCGCGCACCTTGTAGGCGCCCGTGCGCTGCATGTTCTCGGGCTTCAGCCACACGCGGTTGCCGCACTGCGCCGAAAGGTACGGGCTCTCGACGAGCTTCGTCTCCTGCGTAACGTCCTTGACCTTAAGGGATGCCTCCTCAAAGGCCTCCAACGTAAGCATCTCGGTCATGCGCGATTCCCCCTACAAGTCCGGTAACGTCTCAACCCCGTCACCCCATCGGGTCCTATTGTTCTCTTTCACCAACGCGGCCGTGGCGGTCGGTCGGGTTTCCCTGGGGCGACCTCCGCAGCGAACTGAACAAACACCGAAGGCGTTTGCCAGTCTCGCGAGGACTGAACCCCGGGGAAATCCCGACCACCCCCCACGCCCAGGCCAGCGTTCTTACTTCTTGATCCAGCTGAACATGGAGCGGATCTTCTCGCCCGTCTTCTCGATCGGGTGGCTGTTGATGGCCTCGCGCTGCTCGAGCAGCCACTTGTGGCCGTTGTTGCAGTCGTCCACGAACTCCTGGGCGAAGGAGCCGTCCTGAATGCGGGCCAGAATCTCCTTCATGGCGCGGCGGCTCTCGGCGTTGATGACCTTGGGGCCGGCGTAGTACTCGCCGTACTCGGCGGTGTTGGAGATGGAATAGTTCATGAAGTGGATGCCGCTCTCGTACATGAGGTCGACGATCATCTTCATCTCGTGGTAGACCTCGAAGTAGGCCAGCTCCTCGGGGTAGCCCGCCTCGGTGAGGGTCTCGAAGCCCGCCTTGATCATCTCGACCAGGCCGCCGCAGAGCACGGCCTGCTCGCCGAAGAGGTCCTCCTCGGTCTCATCCTTGAAGGTGGACTTGATGAGACCGGAGCGCGCGCCGCCGAGGCCCCAGGCGTAGCTCATCGCCACATCCCAAGCGTCGCCGGTGGCGTCCTGCTGCACGCACACCAGGTCGGGCACACCGGAGCCCTCGGTGTACTGACGGCGGACGATGTGGCCCGGGCCCTTGGGGGCGACCATGATGACGTTCACGTCCTCGGGGGCCTTGATGTAGCCGTAGTGGATGTTGAAGCCGTGGGCGAAGGCCAGCGTGTCACCGGGCTTGAGGTGTTTGGCGATGTGCTCCTCGTACACCTTGGGCTGGGTCTCGTCCGGGGTGAGGATCATGATGACGTCGGCTTCCTCGGCCGCGGTGTCCACGTCCACCACCTTGAGGCCGGCCTCGCGCGCCTTCTCGGCGGAGGCGGAACTCTCGCGCAGGCCGACGCGCACGTCCACGCCGGAATCCATGAGGTTCAGCGCATGGGCGTGGCCCTGGGAGCCGTAGCCGATGATGGCCACCTTCTTGCCCTGGATGACCTCCGGCTTGCAGTCCTTCTCGTAAAAGATCTCAACGGCCATGGTAAATCTCCTTGTCTCTAGCCGTATGGAACCGAATTCTGGAGCGAGCGGGCGACTTGCCCGCCAGAATCTGCCTCAGTTGTCGTGGCTGCCGCGGGACATCGCGATCTTGCCCGTGCGGGTGAGTTGCTTGATGCCGTAGCCGCGGAAGAGGTCTTCCAGGGCGTCCAGCTTGCTCGAGGCGCCTGTGGCCTCCACGGTGAGGGTGTTCTTGCCCACGTCGACCACCTTGGCGCGGAACAGGTCCGCGATCTCGATGACCTCGTGGCGCCGCTCGGGCGTGGCGAGCACCTTGAAGAGCACGAGCTCGCGCTCCACGGTATCCGTGTCCGTGAGGTCGGACACCTTGAAGACCGAGACCAGCTTGTGCAGCTGCTTGGTGATCTGCTCGAAGCCCATGGGGTCGGCGTCCACGATGATGGTCATGCGCGAGAGCGTCTCGTCCTCGGTGGGTGCCACGGTCAGCGAGTCGATGTTGAAGCCGCGACGGCTGATCATGCCCGTCACGCGGGAGAGCACGCCGCTCTTGTTCTCAACGAGCACGGAGAGGATGTGCCTCATCTCACTCGCCTCCCTTCGCGGGCGCGGCGCCCGGCGCGGCGGCGCCGCCCTGGCCAAAGCCCTTCTCGCTCACGCGCACGCCGCCGAGCGTGACGTCCAGCGCGCCGATGATGTCGTCGATGGGCGCGCCCGGCGCCACCATGGGGTACACGGTCTGGTCCACGGGGATGGCCACGTCCAGCAGGTAGGGGCCGTCCGCGGCGAGCATCTCGTCGAGTGCGGCGTCCACCTCGGCGGGATCCTCGATGCGGCGGGCCTGCCAGCCGTAGGCATCGGCCAGCTTGACGAAGTCGGGGTTCGCCGCCAGCTCGGTGAAGCTGTAGCGCTCGTGGTAGAAGAGCCGCTGCCACTGGTGCACCATGCCGAGCGCGCGGTTGTCGATGACAAGCACCTTCACCGCCACGCCGTTGATGGCCGCCGTGGCCATCTCCTGCGTGTTCATCTGGAAGGACCCGTCGCCCGCGATGCAGACCACCTGGTCCTCCGGGCAGCCGATCTTGGCGCCGATGGCTGCAGGGAAGCCGAAGCCCATGGTACCGAGGCCGCCGCTCGAGATGAACGTGCGGGCGTGCTCGCGGTGGATCTGCTGGTGCGCCCACATCTGGTGCTGGCCCACCTCGGTGGTGACCACGCTCGCCTCGGGGTCGAGCTTCTCGGAGAGCTCGTGCAGCACCACCTCGGGCGCGATCTTGTCGGGATAGTCTTTGAACTCGTCGGTGTAGAACGGCCAGCGCTCGCGCCAGGAGAAGACCTCCTGCGTCCACGCCTCGCCCACCGGCTTGGCGTCCACCTTGGCCAGGCGCTCGTTGATGGCGGCAAGCACCACGCGGGCATCGCCCACGATGGGCACCGCCGGGTCGATGATCTTGCCGATCTCAGCCGGGTCGATGTCGATATGGATGACCTTGGCGTGCGGCGCGAACTCGGAAACCTTGCCTGTCACGCGGTCGGAGAAGCGCGCGCCCACGGCGATGAGCAGGTCGCACTCCGTCACCGCCATGTTGGCGTACTTGGAGCCGTGCATGCCCACGGGGCCGAGGTTCAGCGGGTTGGAGCAGCGCATGGCGCCCTTGCCCATGAGCGAGGTGACCACCGGCGCGCTGATGCGCTCGGCGAGCTCGGTCAGCTCCGCGCACGCATGGCTCGCCACGATGCCGCCGCCCGCGTAGATGAGCGGGCGCGTGCTGCCCTGGATGAGCTGGACCGCCTGGCGCACCTGACGGGCGTTGCCCTTGTAGGTGGGCCGGTAGCTGGGGATGCTCACGCTGTCGGGATAGTGGAACACCATCTCGGAACCCGAGAGGTCGGAGGGGACGTCGATGAGCACGGGGCCGGGACGACCGGTGCTCGCGATGTAGAACGCCTCGCGGAAGGTCTTCGTCAGGTCATCGGTGGACTGCAGGAGGAAGCTGTGCTTCACCACGGGCATGGTGATGCCCACGATGTCGGCCTCCTGGAAGGCGTCCGTGCCGATAACCCCGCGCGTGACCTGGCCGGTGATGATCACCATGGGCACCGAGTCCATGTAGGCCGTGGCAATGCCCGTCACCGTGTTGGTGGCGCCGGGACCGGAGGTGACAAGCACCACGCCCACCTTGCCCGTGGCGCGCGCGTAGCCGTCGGCCATGTGCGCGGCGCCCTGCTCGTGGCGCGCGAGGACGTGGTGGATCTTCTTGCTGTCGTAGAGCGCGTCGTAGATCTTGATAGCCTGGCCGCCGGGGTAGCCGAAGATCGTGTCCACGCCCTCGGCCTCCAGGCTGGCGATGATGGCCTGGGCGCCCGTCATCGTCTTGCCCTCGTGCTCGGTGTTGCTGCCGGGGCCGTTCGGCTTGCCCTCGATGGCGCGCTGCTTGCGCTCGAGCTTCTCCTGGGTGGTCATCATGAGAGGTACGCTCCCTTGTCGGCGCTGGTAACGAGCTTGGCGTAGCGCGAGAGCACGCCGGTGGTGTACTTGGGTGCGGGCGGCTGCCAGGCGACGCGGCGCTGGGCCAGAACGTCGTCCGCCACGTCGAGCTCGATCGAGCCGGCCTCGATGTCGATCTTGATGGTGTCGCCGTCCTCGACGAGCGCGATGGGGCCGCCTGCCGCGGCCTCGGGCGAGATGTGCCCGATGGCGGGGCCCTTGGTGGCGCCGGAGAAGCGGCCGTCCGTGATGAGCGCGCAGGAGTGGTCGAGTCCCATGCCGCAGATCACGCTCGTGGGCGTGAGCATCTCGCGCATGCCGGGGCCGCCGGCCGGGCCCTCGTAGCGGATGACCACCACGTCGCCCGCGTGGATCTGCCCGCCGAGGATGGCCTTGCAGGCCTCCTCCTCGGAGTCGAAGCAGCGCGCGGTGCCGGTGAACTGGTACATATCCGGGGAGACGGCGCTCTTCTTGACCACGCCGCAATCCGGCGCGAGGTTGCCGCGGAGCACCTTGAGGCCGCCCTGCTGCGAGTAGGCGTTCTCCACGTGGCGGACGACCTCGCCGTCGGCCGCGCTCGCCGCAGCGATCCACTCCGCCATGGTCCCGTGGCAGGTGAGCGCGCTGTCGTCCAGCTTGCCCGCACGTCCCAACTCGCCGATGATCGCCGAGATGCCGCCCACGTCGTTCAGGTCCTGGATGTGGAGCGGACCCGCCGGGGCGATGCGGACGATGTTGGGCGTCTCGGCGGCCACGCGGTCCCAGTCCTCCATGGTGACGGGATGGCCGGCGGCGTGCGCGATGGCCGTGAGGTGCAGCATCGTGTTGGTGGAGCCACCGAAGGCCATGTCGAGCGCCATGCCGTTGTGGATGGCGGCCGGCGTGATGAGGTCGAGCGCGGTGACGCCCTCCCGCAGGAGCTCCATCACCTTCATGCCCGCGTGCTTGGCCAGGCGGACGCGCTCGGAGTACACGGCGGGCACGGTGCCGTTACCGGGGAGCGCGATGCCGAGCGCCTCCGAGAGGCAGCAGATGGAGTTGGCGGTGAACATGCCCGAGCAGCTGCCGCAAGTGGGGCAGGCCGTGTTCTCGAGCCAGTGGCACTCCTCCTCGGTCATCTTGCCGGCGGTCACCTGGCCCACGGCGTCGAAGAGGGAGTTCAGGTCGGTCTGCTCGCCGTGGCGCCCGCGACCGGCGAGCATGGGGCCGCCGGAGACGAGCACGGTGGGGATGTTCAGACGGCACGCGGCGATGAGCATGCCGGGAACGATCTTGTCGCAGGAGGGGATGAGCACCATGGCGTCGAACTGATGTCCCTGCACGGCGCATTCCACGGAATCGGCGATGACCTCGCGCGAGGTCAAGCTGTAGCGCATACCCTCGTGGTTCATGGCGATGCCGTCGCACACGCCGATGGTGTTCACCTGCAGCGGGGTGCCGCCTGCCATGCTGATGCCGACCTTCACGGCCTCGGCGATCTTATCCAGGTGAATGTGGCCGGGAATGACCTCGTTCTGCGAGGAGACGACGGCGACGAGTGGGCGGTCGAGCTCCTCGTCCGTCAGGCCGTCCGCCTTGAGGAGGCTCCGGTGCGGGGCACGGGCCAGTCCTTTCTTGATGGCATCGCTGCGAAGCTGCATGTGCTTCTCCCTCTCTTCTCTGGACGCCCGGATGGTGCGGCTGAGAATTGCGAGGGCGAACCCGTACGGGGGCTTCCTCGATGCCTATAACGGTGGCGGCCGGCCCGGGGTACGCGAGCGCTGGCAACCGGGGGTGACCGGTGCGAGCGACGCTTCGCCCAAGCTGCTCGAGGGTGGTTCTGAGCCGTCCGACACAGGTTCTCAAACACTTCCTGCTCTCTGTGGGACGGATGCGGCCCGTACTGGTCCTGTCATCGCAGTTCTCGTGGGTCGGTACTTTACTCCACCAAAGCGGGGAGCGCAACAACGCAATCGGGGCAACTCGCGAACGGCGAATCGCCCCGTTGGTTCCTCGAGGTTTCTGGCGCTCCCGACCCTACAGGTACTCGATCTGCGCGCCGGCGGTATCGCAGGAGAGGATGTGCGTGGCGCAGGCGGGGAACTGCTCGTGCAGGCGCACCTGCAGGAACTTCGCCACGATGGTGTCGTCCGTCACGGCCATGAGGGTGGAGCCGGAACCCGAGATCCACATGGTCTTGGCGCCTCCCGTCAGGCAGGTCTCGCGGATGGCGTCGTAGTCGGGGATGAGCTTGCGGCGGTAGGGCTCCTGCAGGCGGTCGTCGTTGGCGGCGGCGATCAGGTCAGCGTCGCCCGTCTCGAGCCCGCGCGTGAGGCCGGCCACGCGGCCCATCTGCCACACGGCGGTGGAGAGCGGAATCTCGCGCGGCACCACCTTGCGCGCCTCGCTCGTGTGCACCTCGTAGGGAGGGATGACGGTGATGAACTGTAGCTTGTCGCTCACGTCGTAGCGCAGGCAGCGCGGGAGCTCCCCTTCCGGCGTGAACGAGCACACCGCTCCGCCGAGCAGCGCGGGCGCCACGTTATCGGGATGGCCCTCCACGCTCGTGGCGATGGCGACGAGCTCCTCGCGGCCCACGGTGTGCCCCGTGAGCGCCGCCGCGGCCATGATGCCCGCCACCACGCAGGTGGAGCTGGAGCCCAGACCGCGCGCCACGGGCACGTCGGTGGCGATGTCGATACTCACCGGGAACGGCTCCACGCCCCAGGCGGCGAGCGCGTCCACGAACGACACGTAGACCAGGTTGTCCTCGTTTTGGAACTCCTCGGGGCAGCCGGTGATGGTCAGCTCGTCCGCGCGGTCGAAGGTGAAGTGCGAGTACAGGCTCACCGCCATGCCGAGCGTGTCGTAGCCGATGCCCAGGTTGGCCGAGGTTGCCGGTACGGTGATCTTGATCATGTTGGAAGCTCCCTTGAAGGACGGGTCGGGAGCACCGCCCGTCGCTCGGTCAGTCCTGCCCGCACGGAGGCGCCCCAGGCGCCTCCGACTCGTGCGGAATCTACGACGGGCGGCGCTCCCGACCCGTCCGCCTCGTATCCCCTTCTACAGCCTCGCCGCGGCCTGCTCCACGTAGGCGCCCAGCTGGTCGATGTCCTCAACGTCCGCAAAGCGCACGGGCTTCTCGGAGAGCTCGGCGAGCTGGCGGGGCGGCACCGTGCCCGTAGCGCGGGCAAGCACGTCCATGCAGGCGAAGTCGTCGGCCGGCGCGTCCAGGCCGAGCGCCCCCGCCACCGCACGCGGGAACTTGTACGGGCTCGCCGTGGAGAGCAGCACGCGGGCGCGCGCCCCCTCGGCGGCGGACAGCTCCTCCAGCACGTGGAAACCGCAGGCGGTGTGCGGGTCTATCACGTAGCCGTTCTCGTCCCAGCAATGCTTGATGGCGCTCGCCACCTGCTCCTCGCTCGCCCAACCGCCGTCGAAGAGCGCGCGGATGCCCTGGTGAAGCTCCTCGGGCACCTGGTAGCAACCCTCGTTCGAGAGGTCGGCCATGAGCGAGGCCACAAGCGCCTCGTCTCCCCCGCTCACGTAGTAGAGCATGCGCTCCAGGTTGGAGGAGATGAGGATGTCCATGCTCGGCGAGGTGGTGGTGAAGAACTCGCGCCGGCGGTCGTAGGCGCCGGTCTTGAGGAAGTCGATCAGCACGTTGTTGCGGTCGCTCGCCACGTCCAGGCGCGCCACGGGAAGGCCCAGGCGCTGGGCGTAGTAGCCGGCGAGGATATCGCCGAAGTTGCCGGTGGGCACGCAGAACTCCACCGCGTCGCCCGGCTGGATCGCACCCGAGCGGAGCAACTGCGCGTAAGCGGCGAAGTAGTACACCACCTGCGGCACCAGGCGGCCGACGTTGATGGAGTTGGCGCTCGAGAGCACCACGCCCCGCTCGGCCAGGCGCTTCGCCAGCTCGCGGTCGCCGAAGATGCGTTTGACGGCACTCTGGGCGTCGTCGAAGTTCCCGCGCACGCCGCACACGGCCACGTTGCCGCCCTCCTGCGTGGACATCTGCAGCTCCTGCACGCGGGAGACCTTGCCCTCGGGATAGAAGACGGTGATGCCCGTGCCGGGCGCGTCGGCAAAACCGGCGAGCGCCGCCTTGCCCGTATCGCCCGAGGTGGCGGTGACGATCATGATCTTCTGGGCGGCCTCGCCCTCCGCGGTGCCCGTGCGGGCCATGAGGCGGGGCAGCATCTGCAGCGCTACGTCCTTGAAGGCGCTCGTGGGCCCGTGGAAGAGCTCGAGTACGTAGGTGGGAACGTCCCCGCCGTCGGGCGCGTGGTCCAGCCCCACGAGTGGCGTGACCTCAGGGCTCGCGAAGGTGCCCGTGTAGGCCTCGTCAACACAGGCGGCGACCTCCGCATCCGTGTAATCATCTAGCAACAAACCCAGCACGGTGCGGGCGATCTGGTGGTAAGAGAGATCCGCAAGCCCGGCTACGTCGAGTTTCTTCTCTCCCAGCTCATCGGAGACGAAGAGTCCGCCGTCGGGAGCGAGGCCGCGGCGTATGGCATCTTTGCTCGAGCAGGCTAACGTGCGGGAGCGTGTACTATGATAGGTGCCCATGTAACTACTCCTCTGTTGCTCATGGGTGTCGTTTGGCCCCCATGGTATCAGAGCGCGCCAAGCGAGTCGCAACAGCCCAGAAAGGTAACCGCGCCGACATGATAAAGATCGCAAAGTTCGGCGGCTCCTCCGTCGCCGACGCCGACCACTTCCGCAAAATCCGTGGCATCGTCGAGTCGGACTCCGCCCGCCGCTTTGTGGTGGTCTCTGCCTGCGGACGCCGCTTTAAAGAGGATTCCAAGGTCACCGACCTGCTCTACCTGGTAGACGCGCATGTGCGCTACCACGTGAGCTGCGACGACCTGCTCGCGGACATCGGCCAGCGCTACTTCGACATCGCCGACGAGCTGGGCCTCGCCTACCCCATCCGCCAGGAGTTTGCCGACTTCTCCGACCGCGCCCGCAAGGGCGAGTTCTCCACCGAGGAGCTCGTCTCCCGCGGCGAGTACTTCACCGCGCGCCTCATGGCCGAGTACCTGGGCCTGCCGTTCCTGGACGCCGCCGATGTGGTCGCCTTCCACCACGACGGCACCCTCTCCATGAACCGCACCAAGGAGCTCTTCGCCGAGCGCGCGCCCAAGGGCGGCTTCGTGCTCCCCGGCTTCTACGGCGCCACGCGCGAGGGCCAGGTCAAGCTGCTCGACCGCGGCGGCGGCGACATCTCCGGCGCCATCGCGGCCAACTGCCTGGGCGCGGACCTCTACGAGAACTGGACGGACGTCTCGGGCTTCCTCTCCGCCGACCCGCGGATCGTCGAGAACCCCGAGCCCATCGCCCGCATCACCTACTCCGAGATGCGCGAGCTCTCCTACATGGGCGCCTCGGTGCTGCACGAGGAGGCCATCTTCCCCGTGCGCGACGCCGACATCCCCATCGTCATCAAGAACACCAACCGCCCCGAGGACCCCGGCACCATCATCTCCGAGAGCGCCGGCGCCTCGGAGTCCGAGCCTATCATCACGGGCATCACCGGAAAGCGCGACTTCCTGGCCATCAACATCATGAAGACGCACCTGTGCCGCGAGGTCGGCATCATCCGCCGCACGCTCTCCGTCTTCGAGCGCTACGGCGTGTCCATCGAGCACATCCCCTCCGGCATCGACTCGTTCGGCGTGGTCGTGCAGGGCACCGATGTGAAGGATTCCATCTGGAGCATCATCGCCGACATCAAGGCCGAGATTCACCCCGACGAGATCCAGGTCGCGGATGGCCTAGCGCTCATCTCCACGGTGGGCCGCAACATGATCGGCCGCCCCGGCGTGTCCGGCTCGCTGTTCGCGGCGCTGGGCGCGGAAGGCATCTCCATCCGCATGATCGCCCAGGGCTCGGACGAGATCAACATCATCGTCGGCGTCTCCGAGAGCGACTTCGAACGCGCCATCCGCGTGATCTACGATGCGTTCTCCGACGGCGACCGCATCCTGGAGATTTCCGAGCTGGAAGCCACCGTGCGCGCCTCGAACGTGACGATGACGAACATCCTCGGCGGAGAGAACATCGACAAGTAACCCAAACATGGGGCAGGGCCGCGCAGGCCGCTCGCCCCATCGGAGAGGAGCTCTTATGTCCAAGCAGTACACCGTCGCGATTCTGGGTGCCACGGGCGCGGTGGGCACGCAGATGCTCCAGTGCCTGGTTGAGCAGGACTTTCCCGTGGGCGAGCTGCGCCTGCTGGCGAGCGCGCGCAGCGTGGGCAAGACGGTTGAGTTCGCCGGCCGTGAGGTTGCGATCCAGGAGGCCCGCCCCGAGGCCTTCGACGACTGCGACATCGTGCTCGGCGCCGCCGGCGACGACATCGCCAAGCAGCTGCTGCCCGAGGCCGTGAAGCGCGGCGCCGTGGTGGTGGACAACTCCCACGCCTTCCGCCTGGACGCCGATGTGCCCCTGGTGGTGCCCGAGATCAACGCCGACGACGTGAAGTGGCACCACGGCCTCATCGCTAACCCCAACTGCGCCACCATCATCGGGCTCGTACCCACCTGGCCCCTCCACCAGCTGGCCGGCGTGACGCGCATGGTCGTCTCCACCTACCAGGCCGCGAGCGGCGCCGGTGCGCCCGGCATGGCCGAGCTGGAGGAGCAGCTGGCGGCGCTCGGCCGCGGTGAGCAGATCCCCGAGCCCCACGCCTTCGCGGCGCAGCTGGCGAGCAACCTGATCCCGCAGATCGGCGGCGAGAAGTTCGCGGGCTTCACCTCCGAGGAGATGAAGCTGCAGAACGAGGGCCGCAAGATCATGCACCTGCCGGAGCTGCGCGTGAACTGCACCTGCGTGCGCGTGCCCGTGCTCCGCAGCCACTCCGAGAGCATCACGCTGGAGTTCGAGCGCGACATCACCGTCGAGGAGGCACGCGAGGCCCTCGCCGCCGCACCCGGCGTCAAGCTGGTGGACGACCTCACAGCCGAGAACGTGCACGACCGCTGGCCCATGCCGCTGGACACGTCCGATCAGGATCTGATCTACGTGGGCCGCGTGCGCCAGGACATCTCCAACCCACGGCCCGAGCACGGCATCACCTTCTGGTGCTGCGGCGACCAGATCCGCAAGGGTGCCGCCACGAACGCCGTGCAGATCGCCAAGCTGCTGGTCCAGTAGTTCGGAACGGATAGCACCGGCGCCAAACAAGCAGTGGGAACAACGAGCTGCGGGCCGCTACGCCTCCAGGTAGCGCGCCCGTAGCTCGTTTACATCCGCCATGGTGAACTCGAGCTCGTCGAGCACGTAGCCGAGCACACTGCCGTACACCTTCTCGAGCGCATCCACCGCGGCGTTGAACGAACGGAGGCTCGCCGGCGCCTCGCGGGTGAGCTGACGCGGCGCGAAGAGGTTCGTCGCCAGGTAGTCGTTAGCCATATCCTCGCGCGAGACGCCGAGGACTGCCTCGATGAGCATGGACGCCATGCCGCAGCGGTCGCGCCCCACATGGCAGTGCCAGAGCGCCGTACCCTCGTCGCATGCCAGCAACGAGTACAGGAAGCCCTGGTAGCCCTCGATACCGGAATCATCGAGCAGGAGATGCGGGTAGAGCAGCTCCATGAAGAGCACCGGGTCGTCCTCCTCGGCGGCACGGCGTTGCGCCTCCTGCACGCGCGCCACGGCATCCTGCGAGATTCCCGCCGCAGAGGCGCGCAGGATATCCGCCTGGACGAAGCGGACGTCGGGGAAGACGTCGAGCGGGTCGGGCGCCTCGATCAGCTCGTCATCGTTGCGCAGGTCGATGATGACGCGCAGGTCGTAGTCGCGTTTGAGCCGCGCGATATCCTGCGCCGAGCCAAGGCCCAGCGCGCCGGAACGGAGCAGCAGCCCACGCTTGATGCGTCGCCCGTCCAGGCCGGTCAACCCGCCCAGGTCGCGTGTGTTGGCCAGCGTGTCGAACGGGATCAGTCCGTAATCCGGACGCTCCGACGAAGCCTCCTCATCGGGAACCTCCACCTGCATGCCATCCATGT
This sequence comes from Collinsella sp. AK_207A, assembly GCF_902501965.1. Taxonomy (GTDB): domain Bacteria; phylum Actinomycetota; class Coriobacteriia; order Coriobacteriales; family Coriobacteriaceae; genus Collinsella. The sequence goes on from NZ_CABWID010000005.1 coordinate 37,185, forward strand.
CGACCGTGCGCATCTTCGCTCCCTGCCTGCCGCCGCCTGTACCAAAATCGTCCTCAGTCTAGCGGTTTTACGCCCGCCGCACCGCAAAGTGGATGAAAGGTCTTGCGCATATCGCCGCCGGCGTTAAGACCGCGCCCCCATCCGCGAGCAGTGCGAACGGGGGCGCGGGAAACAGAAGCGCTCGCGATTAGAAGTCGCAGCTACCGACCGTGCGCGGATGCGGGATAACGTCGCGGATGTTGCCCACGCCGGTGAGGTACATCACCAGGCGCTCAAAGCCCAGGCCAAAGCCCGCATGGCGGCACGTGCCATAGCGGCGCAGGTCCAGGTAGTACTTGTACTGGCTCGCATCCATGCCCAGTTCGGCGATACGGCGCTCGAGCACGTCCAGGCGCTCCTCGCGCTGGCTGCCGCCGATGATCTCGCCGATGCCAGGCACCAGGCAGTCCGCCGCGGCGACGGTCTTGCCGTCGTCGTTCAGGCGCATATAGAAGGCCTTGATCTCGGTGGGGTAGTCGGTCACGAACGTGGGGCGCTTGAAGTGCTCCTCGGTGAGAAAGCGCTCGTGCTCGGTCTGGAGATCGATACCCCAGCTCACGGGATAGTCGAACTGATGCCCGGCGGCAACGGCGTCCTCCAGGATCCTGATGGCGTCGGTGTAGCTCACGCGCGCGAAGTCGCTGCTCGCCACATGCGTCAGGCGCTCGAGCAGGCCCTTGTCCACGAACTTGTTGAGCATGGAGAGCTCGTCGGGGCAACGGTCCATGACGTCGCGGATGACGCTGCGCAGCATGTCCTCGGCCAGGTTCATATCGTCCTCGAGGTCCGCGAAGGCGATCTCGGGCTCCACCATCCAGAACTCGGCGGCATGGCGCGTGGTGTTGGAGTTCTCGGCGCGGAACGTGGGGCCAAAGGTATAGACGTCGCCGAAGGCCATGGCGAAGTTCTCGGCGTTCAGCTGGCCGGAGACGGTGAGCGAGGCGGGCTTGCCGAAGAAGTCCTGGCCGTAGTCCACATTCCCCTGCTCGTCCACGGGCACGTTGGCGGGGTCGATGGTGGTGACGCGGAACATCTCGCCCGCGCCCTCGCAGTCGCTCGCGGTGATGATGGGCGTGTTCACGTAGCAGAACCCGCGATCCTGGAAGAAGCGGTGGATGCTCGCGGCGGCCACGCTCCGCACGCGGAACACGGCGCGGAACAGGTTGGTGCGCGGGCGCAGATGCTGCTGCGTGCGCAGGAACTCCACGGTGGCGCGCTTCTTCTGCAGCGGGTAGTCCGGCGCCGAGGCTCCCTCAACGCGAATCTCCGTCGCCTGGAGCTCGAAGGGCTGCGGGGCGTTGGGCGTGAGCTTGAGCTCACCCGTGCAGATGAGCGCCGCGGACACGTTCTGGCGCGCAATCTCGTCGTAGTTGGCCAGCGCCTCGCGGTTCATGACCACCTGCAGGTCCTTGAAGCAGCTGCCGTCGTTCAGCGTGACGAAGCCGAAGTTCTTCATATCGCGAATCGACTTGACCCAGCCCGCCACGGTGACGGTCTGACCGCCGAGCTGCTCCGCATCGGCGTGAAGCTGCGCGATCTTGGTGCGGTTCATGGATGTCCTTTCACTTGTGCACATGTGCCGCGAACCATCATAGCAAGGACGCCCGGGCCGAGCCGCAGGAACGCACTGAACGAATACGTCGTACGCGGTCGATGCCGCGACGGTACCGCAGTGCGTTCCCAGGCTTGGCCCGGGCGTCTTCTCAGTTCGCTCGGAAAGTCGCGCAGCGCCAGGGGACCCTTCGCTGCGCGGGTGCCGGTCAGGTCTTACTCGTCCACCCAGTCGGTCAGGCAGGCGTCCAGACCGGCAACGAGCGCGTCCTTGTCCATGTGACGGCCGATAAAGCAGATCTTGGTCATGCGGTCGCCGGTGACGGGATCCCACTCGGCTGCGATCTGCGGGTTCTCAGCCAGCAGCTCCTTCTGCTTGTCCTCGGGTGCAGAGGCAATGAAGAGCCCTTGCTCGGACAGGCTGAACTGCTTGCCGGCCTGCTCGAAGAGACAGCACATGTCGGGGTTCTCCGAGATCCAGGCCTGTCCCTTGGCGCGGATGATCTCGCGTGGCCACGTGGCAGCAAAGCCGTTCAGCAGCGAGAGGTCGAAGGGGCGACGGCGCTCGTACACGAACGTGCCGATGCCGTACTCCAGCAGCTCGTGGCTCTCGCCGTGATCATGGTCGTGGTGGTGATGGTGATGATGGCCGTGACCATGCTCATGATCGTGCTCGTCATGATCGTCGTCATCGTGGTCGTGATGCTCATGGTCGTCGTGGTCGTGGTCCTCCGGGTGCTCCATGGCGTCCATCCACACGGCGGAACCGTAGACCTTGTCGAAGTCGAAGCGGTTGGTGTCCAGCAGCTCGCTCATGGGAACGTTGCCCTGCGTGGCCTCCACGATCACGGCGTCCTTCTGCAGGCCGCGGACGATGGCACGCAGCTCGTCGATCTGCTCGCGCGTCACCTGGTCGCACTTGTTGAGGATGAGGGTGGAGCAGAACTCGATCTGCTGGATGAGCAGGGCCTCCAGGTCCTCCTCGTCCACATCCTCGGCCAGCAGGTCGCGACCGCCGTTGAACTCGTCCCACATGCGCGCGCAGTCCACCACGGCCACGATGTTATCGAGGTCGAGCGGAGCCGCGCCGTCCCACTTGGAGCGGTCGCAGAAGTTGGAGATGGTGTACGCGATGGGCACCGGCTCGCAGATGCCCGAGGCCTCGATGATGATGTAGTCGAAGTCACCCGAGGCTGCAATCTGCTCGAGCTGGCGCGAGAGATCGTCGGAAAGCGTGCAGCAGAGGCAACCGTTGGTCATGGGGATGAGCTCGCCGTCGACCTGCGAGAGGCCGCCCTTGGCGATCAGGTCGGCGTCCACGTTGATCTCGCCAATGTCGTTCACGAGCACCGCCGCGCGGATGCCCTGGTCGTTGGCGAGGATGTGGTTCAGCAACGTGGTCTTACCCGCGCCCAGGTAGCCCGTAATGAGGATAATCTTGGTCTGCTTGGGATGTCCGGCTTCGGTCATGGATGCTCCTTCTCAGCGGTCCCGAATAGTCCGCACCACCATATACCCAAAACAACGGGGAGGAAAAACCCGGGCCGATGATTCCGCGGAGAACGCAGCAGCGATGCGAAGCGGGTGGGCGGCGGGCGGCGGCCCGGTTTAGCGGCCCGCCGGGACGTCGCCGAGGATCGCGCGGGCCACGCGGATGCCGTCGGCCGCGGCCGACATGATACCGCCCGCGTACCCCGCGCCCTCGCCGCACGGGTAGAGGCCGGGCGCGCCCGCCGCCTCGCACGCACGGTCGCGCACCACGGTGACGGGCGAGCTCGAGCGGGACTCCACGGCGGTGAGCACGGCCTCGGCATCCCCGAAGGCACGGAGCTTGCGCGCGAGCAGGGGAATGCCGGCGCGCATGGTCTCGGCCACGTGTGCCGGCAGGCAGCCGTCGATGGCGCCCCACGAAACGCCACGCGGATAGGTGGGCTTCACGCGACCGGGGCCCGCGCTCGGACGACCGGCTAGGAAATCTCCCACGAGCTGTACCGGGGCCTGGTATCCTCCCCCGCCGAGCTCGAAGGCCGCCCGCTCGCACCGGCGCTGGAGCGCCACACCCGCGAGCACGTCGTCGCCGGGAAGGTCCTGCGGGTTGACGTTCACCAGGAGCGCGGCGTTGGCGTTGGCGCCCGCCCGCGCGTGCAGGCTCGCGCCGTTGGTGACCACGCCGCCCGGCTCGCTCGCCGCCGCCACCACCTCGCCGCCCGGGCACATGCAGAAGGTGTAGAGGCTGCGGCCCGCGGCACCGTGCGCCACCAGCTTGTAGGGCGCGGCGCCGAGCGAGGGATGTCCCGCCGCGGGGCCGTACTGGGCGCGGTCCACGTCGCGCTGCAGGTGCTCCACGCGCGCACCCATGGCGAAGGTCTTGCGCTGCAGCTCAAAGCCGCGGGCGTGCAGGAGCTCGAAGACGTCGCGGGCGGAGTGGCCGCAGGCGAGGACCACGGTATCGCAGGGGATTCGATCGGCCGTGACGGCACTGCCCGCAGGGTCGGCGGCCTCCACGGAGATGCCGCGTACCTCGCCCGACGACCCGCGCTCGATGTCCGTGAGCCGGCAGCGGAAGCGCACCGCGCCGCCCAGCGTCCGGATGCGCGCAACGATCGCCTCCACCACGTCGGGCAAGATGTCCGAGCCGATGTGCGGCTTGGCGTCCCAGAGGATCTCGCGCGGGGCGCCCGCCTCCACGAAGGTTTGCAGGATGAGCCGGTGATCGGGATTGCGCGTGCCCGTGGTGAGCTTGCCATCCGAGAACGTTCCGGCGCCGCCCAGACCGAATTGGATGTTGCACTCGGGGTCGAGTTCTCCCGTGCGATCGAAGCGCGTCACGCGGTCCGTGCGCCGACGGGCGTCGTCGCCCCGCTCGATGAGCAGCGGCTTGAGCCCCGCCTCGGCGAGGGCGAGCGCGCAGAAGAGGCCGGCGCAGCCGGCTCCCACCACCACGGGACGCTCCGCAAGGGCAGCACCGGACGGCTGGAGCCGGGGCCAGGCCGCGGGCGCGGCGTCGAGCACCGCCACGTGCGAAGCGTCGCGTGCGGGAACCTCGGCGACTACCGCGCCATCCGAGAGGCCGCGGCGCAGGGTCAGACGGGCGCTCGCAACAAAGTGGACGTCTTTCTTCTTACGCGCGTCCACGGACACGCGGGCGAGTTCCGCAGCCTCGACATCCGCCGGATGCAGGCCCAGGATCTTGAGCGCTCGCCGACGCGTGGCGGCGAGAAGCCCCTGCTCATCGCGACCGGCATCCAGCGCCACCCGTATGTTCGACACCTCGATCATGCAAAACCCCGTTTCCGTCAGCGCCTGCGTGCGCCTACTATCCTAGCGAATGAACTGCCTGGGGCGCAGACGCAGGCGGCGTTCGCCCATATGCCTCCGCCCGGCACCCAGCTCGAGACCGGCAATGCATCGAGCCTTATTTGGTCGGCTTGTCGGCGTCGTATTCCAAATCGGCGGGATAGCTTCTCGTGAGGCTCCGATACTTGTTATAGAACGCCAAGATGAACGCCGCCGCAGCCTCACGCTTCGCACCGTAGGGGTTACCCTTCGCAAAGCGCGAGACGGGTTTGATGATCTTCCCCACCGAGACGCCCTGATCGGGCACGCTCCCCGTCTCGAACGTTTCGGAGATGAGCTCGCGCGTCTCTTGTGGCTTGAGGTTCTGCTCGCTCACCGCCTCCTCGATCTCTTTCTCCATCGAACGGGCCACGAACTTCTTCCATTCCCCCTGGATATAAGCATGACGCGCCGCGGGGGTATCGCCCGCATCGACCATCAGCTTCTGCGACCCCTCGCCGCCGTCAAAGCCAACCGTCCGTAAGAACGCCTCGATCAAATCGGCCTTGTCGCGCAGCTCCGGTGAGGCGGCAACCGAGCTACGAATCTTCTCCGAGATCTCCTTGTCGCTGGCGTTACCGCCATGCAGGCGCTCCACGAGCATGAGGATGTAATCGATGTTGATGTCCACCTGGCTCACGAGCTCCATCTCGAACACCAGGTCATCAGCGATGCTCGAGAGCTCGGCTTTCTTCTGCCGCTTGTACTTATCGGCCAGGTCGAGATAGTGGCTCTGATAATCCTGCAGCTCGCGCTCACCCATGGGGTCATCCGCTTTATAGGCGTCGAAGCTCTGGAGGATGTTCCGCAACCGCAGGATCTGCCCAAAGAGGATGACGAACGCCCGCTCGGCCTTCTCCCCTAAAAGCATGAAGCCCGAAAGCGGAAACTCCGTGCGCAGCTCATCGAGCTTCTCCGCATACTCCTTGAAATACGACTCATACGGCCGGAGCAGCACGATACCGCCGGCATTCGGGTCGCCAAAGAGCCCGAGCGCCTCATCAACCTGCCGGGACAGGTCCCGGAAGCACACGATGTTGCCGTAGGTCTTAACCGAGTTGAGAATGCGGTTGGTGCGGCTGAACGCCTGGATGAGTCCGTGCATGCGGAGGTTCTTATCAACCCAAAGGGTGTTCAGCGTCTTGGCATCAAAGCCGGTGAGGAACATGTTGACCACGATGAGCAGGTCAAGGCACTGGTTCTCCGGCAGCTTCTTGACCCCGTCATCGCCCTTCAGGCGCATGGAGACGTCCTTGTAGTAGGTGTCGAATCCCTTGGCATCCGTTCCGCAGCTCGTGCCGAACATCGCGTTGTAGTCACCGATCGCGGCATCGAGGAACTCGCGGTCGGCGGCCGGCATGGCATCGGCGTCCATGGACTCATCGGCGAGCATGCCGTCGGCCTCGTCCCCGTTCGCCTCGAACGTGAAGATCGTGGCGACCTTGAGGTTGGGACCGGGACGCGAGGCATCGAGCTCGCGGATCTTCTTGTAATACGCCTGGGCGGTGGGAATGGAGTCACAGGCGAGTAACGCGTTGAAGCCGTTCCGCCGCGCGCTCCCGTACTGGTAGGCCGCCCCGTCACGCTTGGTCTTCTGGGCAAAGTGGTCGAGGATGTACTCGGAGACGAGCTCGATGCGCCGCGGATTCTGCCACGCCGTGTTGGTGTCGATGCCCTCCACCCGCTCGTCGGGCCTGCCGTCCGCATGGTGGAAGGTCTTAACGTAGTCCACCCGGAAGGGCAACACGTTACCGTCGTCGATGGCGTTCACAACCGTGTACTTGTGGAGGCACTCGCCAAAGGCTTGAGCGGTCGTGCGCAGCTCAGGGTCTCCGCCCGTGCCGGCGTTCTTGGCAAAGATGGGCGTCCCGGTAAAACCGAATAGGTGGTAGTTTCTAAAGTACTTGGTAATCGCCTGGTGCATCTTACCGAATTGCGAACGATGGCACTCGTCGAATATGAACACCACGTGACGCGAGAAGACCTCGCCACCGCGCTCGGCTTTCGACAGGTAGACGGCAAGCTTCTGGATGGTGGTGACGCAGATTCGCCGGTCCGCCGCCATGGACTCCAGGTTCCGGCTCAGGGCTTTGGTATCGGTGGAACCGTTGACCGCACCCTCCTGGAACTTGTTGTACTCCTTCATGGTCTGGTAATCCAGATCCTTGCGGTCCACCACAAAGAGCACCTTGTCCACCCCATCCATCCGCGATGCGAGGATGGCGGCCTTAAAGGAGGTGAGCGTCTTGCCCGAACCCGTGGTGTGCCACACGTACCCGCCGGCGTCGAGCGTACCCAGGCGCTTCTTATCGGACTCGGAGATGAGGATACGGTTGAGGATACGCTCGGTGGCGCAGATTTGGTACGGGCGCATCACGAGCAGATTCTCGCTCACGTCGAAGACGCAGTAATGGGTGAGCACCATGAGGAGCGTGCCGCGCGAGAGGAACGACGCCGCAAACGGGGCAAGGTCCATGATCTTGCGGTTCTCGGCATCGGTCCACCAGCTCGTGAACTGATAGGAAGCGCTCGTCTTGCGCCCGCGGTCGCCGTTGGTCTTTTGCCAGCGGGTCGTGTTGGAGTAGTACTTGGTGCGCGTTCCGTTGGAGATGATGAAGATCTGGACGTACTCAAAGAGTCCCGACTCGCTCCAGAAGCTCTCGCGCTGGTAACGCTCGATCTGATTGAACGCCTGGCGAAGCACCACGCCGCGGCGCTTGAGCTCGATGTGCACGAGCGGCAGGCCATTCACGAGGATGGTAACGTCGTAGCGGTTCTCGTGGGTGCCCTCGCCCGCCTCGTACTGGTTCATGACCTGCAGGCGATTGCGGTGGATGTGGTCCCGATCCAGCAGCATGACGTTTTTCAACGTGCCATCCGCCATCTGGAAGTCGATGATCGGCGCGTTCTGGATGCGCCGCGTCTTCTCGACGATGCCCTCGGCGCCGTTGGCGATGTGCTCACGGAAGAACGCATCCCAGTCGGCGTCCGCGAACCTGAAGCCGTTGAGCTCCTCGATGCGCTCGCGCAGGTTGGCGACGAGCCCGGCTTCGTCGTGCACGGTGAGTCTGCCATAGCCCTGGGCGACGAGCTGGTCGATAAGCGCGCGCTCGAGCTCTGCCTCGGATTGGTATGCCGCGGTATCGACGGGCGACGCGGGGTGCCCGGGCGCACACCGTCGCCTCCGGGCCCTCAAGGAGGACGGAGTATGTCATGGCGCCAGACGCGCACCCATCAAGTTCGCGAGACTCCATTGCCATCACCTTGTCCCTCGCGTCGCGACGAACCGTTGATTCTTGCTCTTCGGCTTCTCCGGAATCGTCATCGCGAGCTTTCCATTCGCTACCAAGGGGTTCAGATAGCGCGATCCCATGTAAGAGACACCGATTCCAAAGTGCTCCGCTACTTCGCGCCTGCTTCTGGGAACGGAGCAAAACGCGAGAATCTCCTCCAGAGAAACGCCCCCTGCGGTGACAGCCACACCCTCATGGCCCATCTCCTCCGGCTCGTTGAAGAGCTGCGCGGTAAACGTCCCGCGCACATCCCTAAAGACGGGTGGACGCAACCCGGCACGACGCATCTCGTCCCGAATGACGGGAATCCCCGAATGCCGATTCTCAGCCACCCCCTGGATCTCGAGAATGGACACGAGCGTGGGATTGCGCGTCTGGACGTTCACGTACCCCAAATCCTCCACGCTCTGGCCTCCGTAGATGCCACCCGGATTCCAGACCTCGAGCCTGTTGCTGAACAACATGAGGCGCGTGGGTGTTCCGTTGCTGTAGGGGCCGTAATCGCGATGCATGAGCGAGTTGGCGATGACCTCGCGAACCGCGTTCTCGGGATACTCGGGCACGTCCTCCCGCTTGCCGTCGACGACGACGGTCCGCGTCCTCGTGTTCCGCCGTACGAAGGCGAGCGCATCCTCGACCATCTGGCCGATCGTTCCCTCGAAACGTTTGTTATCCAAGAAGCGGTTCCCTCGTTCATCCTGGCCAAGCTCATTACCCGCCACGGCGACGGCCGTGACGCAGAGGTTGGGATACGCCTGCTGAGGATAGTCCGAGAGCGCGAGCATGCCCGCAAGCGTTGGCGCTCCGTTCCGCACCGCACCGGAAAGAGAGAGAACCTCGTCCGCCGAACGATGCGAGAGATGGGGACGCTCCGCCTTTGCATCCAGCACGAACTTTGCCACGAAATCGTCGCTCAGCATATCGATGGAGGAAGCGGGGCTCACGTCCAGGTCATCGCGAGCGCCGTTCTTGAACGCCTCGATCTCGTAGAGCTCGGGAGCGCCCATATGCAGGTCCTGGTCCCCCACACGCACGTAGGAACCCTTGGTGATGCCGGCGGTCCTGCGATACGCCGGCCGCTGGCCCATGGGAAGCCCCGCAACGTAGCAACCGACGATCACGACGCTCTGGTACTCGACCACCTCGAACACGGGCGACAGGGACGGTTCGATCTCCTTCGCCTGCTCCGCAACCGCCTTCTGCAGAGCCTGCGGGTCGTAGACGCCGACCGCGGCGAATGAGCTGTTCTCATCCAAACCGAAGACGATGACACCCCCGTCGCTTTGGTTCGAAAAACTCGAAAGGGTGTCGTATACCTTGGGGGCACCCTGGGTGGCAGCCTTTACCTCGACCGTCTGCTCCTCGCATTGGCGCCGCTGGATGGACTCGATAAGTTCGATGAGGTTTCGTCGTTCCATGCGTGCCTCCCTGCAATTGAGTTTTCAAAACACTTGAGTAATTTTAGCGAATAGTTGCGAAGTTTTTCTCATATCTTGGACAGTTTTACGCAAATGGTCCGGACGGTTTGCGTAGTTTTGTCTAGATTTGCGTAATTGATGATCTTGTGACGACAAAACCCATAATTTGACAGCTCGGAATGCCGAGCTGTCTGACATTGACGTTATGCAACCTTCCGCGGAAAGTCGAGGAGCTTATCGCGGTAGTGCTCGTACTGTTGGCGGCGCGCCTCGATCTCGGCGGGCAGGCCGTCCGAGAGCGATGTAGTGAGGGCCTCGAAGCGATCGAGGATGTCGACAATGCGGCGCTGCTCGGAGAGAGGTGGTACGGGGATCTCGAACTGTGTGATGCGCTCGGCCGAGAGACGTGTCATCTTCGCCTCGGTCGCATAACGCCTCTTGAAGCGGGCGAAGCGGTTGGTCTGGAACAGGTAGGAGACGTACTTGGGATCCAGCTTGTGATGAAACACGCAGCAGTCGTCATGGACGGCGACGGGCTCGTCGCCGAGCCACGCAACGGCCTTCGCGATGTCCTCGGCGTCCTCACCCGTGCACGCGATGACGAGGTCACCGGGCTGAGCGTAGCGAAGCGCATCTCTCTTCCCCTCGTCCACGAAGGCCACTGCCTTCGTCGCCCACGTGTCGAGCTTCGTGTAGATGTCGGCGTAATGGATTGAGGGAATGCCCTGCTCGCGGTAGTCTGCCTTTGTGAAGCGTCGACCCCGCATGAAGGTTCCCACCTCTCCCAGCTTTTGCCACGAGACGGACTCTCTCTCTGTAAAGTCGAGCAGTTTATCGCGGTAGTAAGCGTATTGCGCCCTACGTGCCTCCAGCTCCGCCTCCAGCTCCGCCTCCAGCTCCGCCTCCAGCTCCGCCTCCAGCTCCGCGAAGGAGTCTAGAATTCTCACGATCTCCTGCTGGATTTCCATGGGCGGGATAGGAATCTGAACCCGCTTAATGCGCTCTTTGGAGATGTTAAAGCGGGTAACTCCGTTAGCCGTTTTCCTAATTTGCTTCCTACAATCTTCTGCTCGAAAAATGTGTTTGCAGTACCCAGGATCCAACTGGATCGCATCGGTCGGTCTCCAGCCAAAGCAGAAACTATTTAGATAGATTGGAAAAGCTGGGGCATCCAACACGACTGAAGACATCCCACAATCGTCAGGGGTCTCCGATGATGCCGTGAACAAGACATCACCAGTCCGTATCTCTCTCTGCCTCTCGCCCTCATTGATGACGACGGGAGTCAGATTAGAATAGTCAACAGCGGAATTGTTATAGACGTTAACGTAAGAGACGAATCGCCCCTCACCCTTGCCAAAGTCAGCTTTCGTCTTACCGGTAAGGCCACCGTAGATAGAGCCAACCTCACCCAGCGCCTTGTACTCCACCCCATCCGGGCAGAGCTCGGCAATCAGCTCGTCGATCTTACCCATAGGATTCCTCCGTCCTCATGAGCCGCATGACGAGATCGATCATCAGGTCTTTCTCCTCTGGTCTGCTCGCAGCAATCAACAGGGTAACTGCCGCGAGATTGTTGTTGGTAACGTGTGGCTCGCATCCCGCATCGAATGACCTGGCATTTGCGTGCAGAAACGCCGCGAACAGCGCCGCGCCGGCTCGCTTGTTGCCATCGCAGAAAGGATGGTCCTTCACCATGAAATACAACAGATGGGCCGCCTTCTCCTCCACGGTCGGATAGGCATCTTGGCCGTCAAAGCCCTGGTAGATCGAGGCGATGATACGCTCCAAGTCATGCCCGCGCTCCACACCGAGCAAACTATCTGCCGGATACGTTTCGCGCAACCGCGCCACCACGGAGCGCGCCGCATCGAGTGTAAGCTCCCACACTGGTTTGGCCTCGGGCTTGGGATTCAAGGTGTGCGCATCGAAGTCGCGCAGGACGGTCAAGCCAGGCAGGTAACTCTGTACGACACCGGCAATACCCTCGGCAAGCGCATTGTCGGTTTGAGCCAGTACTCGCACCACGCGCCCGAGCTGCTCCAAGCGCTGCTCGCTTACGGCATAGCCCTGCGTAAGATACCGTCGCAGCACCTTGGTGGCCCAGCGGCGGAACTGCACGCCCTGCTGAGATTTAACCCTGTACCCCACCGAGATGATGACATCAAGGTCATAGAGGGTTATCGGCCTGTCTGAGCTGGCAATTTGCACTTTTTGCAAATTGCTCTGCCCATCTATCTCCCCTTCGTTCAAGGCGTTTGATATATGCCGCGACACGGCCGCAACCGACCGGCCAAACAGCTCCGCCATCTGCGCCTGCGTCAGCCATACCGTATCGCCGGACACACTCACCTCAAGTTGCACGCTACCGTCGTCGGCGCGGTACAGCTCGATTTGATTCCCCGTTCCTACGGCGTGTGCCGTCACTTCGTCAATCCCACTCATGTCACTTCCACGTCCTGCGGTACTTTTGGTTTCGGCTTCGCGGTTTGCCCAGAATGATGCGCTCTACGAGCCCGCTTTCCAGTGCTGGGTTGAGATAGTTCTTTGCAAAGCTGTTGCGGTCGGAAAGCTCGCCGATAGTGGCAACTCGAGCGAGCATCACAGGGATCAGGCTGCAGGGAGATTCGTACGCCATCCTTAGCCCTCCAGGTCCGCCACGATGGCGTCGATCTGGGAGCGGAGCTGCTGCTCACGCGCCACGATGCCGGCGATGCGCTCGTTCAGCTCGGCAATATCCACCTTTACGCGGGTGTCGCGCTTCTCGACCCAGGTACCCACAGACAGGTTGTAGTGGTTGGCCTCCCCACCGATCTCGGTGATGCCCACGAGCTTGGAGAAGTACTCCTCCTCCGTGCGATCGATAACGGCGTCGGCGATTTTCTCGATATGCTCCGGCATGAGAACGTTCTTGTTGCCCACGTGGCCGAAGAGCTCGCTCGCGTCAACGAAGAGCACCTGGTCGTCCGCCTTGTGTCGGGAAAGCACGATAACGCAGGTAGCGATGGTGACGCCAAAGAAGAGGTTCGCCGGCAGCTGGATGACAGCGTCCACGAAGTTGTTGTCCACAAGGTAGCGGCGGATCTTCTCCTCGGCGCCTCCTCGGTAAAGGACGCCGGGGAACTCGACGATAGCGGCCGTGCCCTCGGTGGAGAGCCATGAGAGCATGTGCATGGTGAACGCAAGGTCCGCGTAGCCCTTGGGCGCGAGCACGCCCGCCGGGCTGAAGCGCGGGTCGTTGATGAGGGTGGGATCGTTGTCGCCCACCCACTTCACCGAGTAGGGTGGATTGGAGACGATGGCATCGAACGGCTCGTCATCCCAATGCTGCGGATTGAGCAGGGTATCGCCACGAGCGATATCGAAGTCGCTGAAGTTCACGTGGTGCAGGAACATGTTGATGCGGGCCAGGTTGTAGGTAGTGGGGTTGATCTCCTGACCGAAGAACCCGCCACGCACGTTCTCGGGGCCCAGGATCTTGGCGAACTTGAGCAAGAGCGAACCGGAACCGCAGGCAGGGTCGTAGACCTTGTTGACGCTCGTACGATGACCGATGACGATGCGCGCGAGAAGCTCAGACACTTCCTGCGGGGTGAAGAACTCGCCGCCCGACTTACCCGCTTGGCTGGCGTACATGTTCATGAGGTACTCGTAGGCATCGCCGAACAGATCGATGCTTGCGTCCCGGACGCTACCAAAGTCGAGGTCTCGAATGCCCTCGATGATCTTGGCGAGGCGCGCGTTCCGCTCCACGAGGTCGCCACCGAGCTTGTTGGAGGTAACGTCCACGTCGTCGAACAAGCCCTTGAAGCTGTCTTCGGACGAGGTGCCCACGCTGGAACCCTCGATAGCCTCGAAGATCTCCTTGACGTGGATGTTGAGCTCAGGGTCCCTGTCCGGTGCCTTGGCGATATTCGCGAACAGCTGCGAGGGCAGGATGAAGTAGCCCATATCCTTGAGAAGATCGGCGCGAGCCGCCTCGGCATCATCGTCGGAAAGCTCGGCATAGGAGAAGGTGGGGTCGCCCGCCTCGTGCTCGCCGGTATCGATGTACTCGGCAAGGTCCTCGGAAATGAAGCGGTAGAACAAGAAGCAGAGGATATACGCCTTGAAGTCCCAGCCGTCCACCGCGCCGCGCACTTCGTCTGCAATTCCCCAGATGGCCTTGTGAAGCTCGGCACGTTGGGCCTGCCTGTCGGATTGAGCCATGGTCAGCTAACCTTTCCCCTGCTTTTAGGGTCGCTGATAATACGCCTGCTAGTCTAACCGATGGAACGGATAGCTGCATTGACCCACCCGCGCTGAAAAGTGGCACGCCGAGACTGTCCAGGCGTACCACTTTCGGGTGAGATCCCATTTACTCGTTCGGTCGTGCGGTGTTGATGGCCGCAGCGGCAGCGGCGCGGCCCGCGCGCAGGCCGGAGAGCCATGCCCATGCCAGGTTGAAGCCGCCGCAGTCCGCGTCTTGGTCGAGCATCTCGCCGCAGACGTGCACGGCGGGCACCACCCCGGAATCGACGGCCAGCGTCTCCAGGTCAACGGCATCGAGCGGCACGCCGCCGCGCCGCACCTGGGCCTGGCGCTCCTCGGTGCGGCCCCGCACTACGAGCGGTAACCGCTTGGCAAGCTTGGCCAGGCGCGTGAGCACATCCCCGCGCAAACCGTCGGAAACGCCCGCGCACGCGGCGGCATCCATCTCGAGCAGCAAACGGGAGACGGGGCGCGCCAGCAGGCCGTCCAACCAGGCGGGATCCCGCCCATCGAAGGTGCCAACCGCATCCTCGCGTGCTCGTAACAAGCCCATCAACTCGCCGGAGGTGAGTTGCGGGAACAGATCGAGCTCGAGCGTATCCCCCGGCGCCACGCGGCGGGAGATGTCGAACGCCACGATGCCCGAGATGCCGTAGGAACGGAAGAGCACCTCCCCCGCCTCGCGGTACACCGTCTCTCCGGAGCGAACGAGGGAGACATCGGCCTCCACACGCAAGCCGTCGAGCCCCCGCAGGCTCACCTGTGCCGGAGCGCAGGCGATGGGGCACAGCACGGGAGCCTCCACCACATGGGGCAGGCCGAAGAGATCAAAGGCGGGCGCGCTGGAACCGCCGGTCGCGAGCACCACGCGGCGTGCGCGCACGGTCTCCTCAACCCGGTGGGCCGCAGCCAGGGCCTTGCGCGCGCGACGCAAATCCCCTTCAAAGCGAACCGCGCGCTCGGGGCGCAGCACGCGGAGCCCCCATGCCGAGCCGTCGTAATCCGCGGTGGCAACCTCGCACCCGCAGGAGAGCTCCACGCCCGCGCGCGCGACCCCGCGGAGCAACACATCTCGCACGGACTCGGCCCGACGCGTCGCGGGATACAACCTGCCTTCGATCTCGCAGGCCAGAAGCCCCAAAGAGTCGAAGAAGCCGGTAACCGCGGCCTCGGGCGCCGGCCCCATCACCGCGCGGGCGGCGTCAGGGTCGTGGTAGCGCTGCGCATCCAGATGAACGTTGGACAAGTTGCAGCGCCCGTTGCCGGTGGAGAGAATCGGCAGGCCGCACGCCACGTCGCGCTCGAGCACGACCACGCGTGCCCCCGCGCGCGCCGCCGCAATGGCAGCCGCGAGCCCGGAGGCACCGCCGCCAATCACGGCAACGTCAAAGCACGGCGCTTCCGATTCCATGCGGCCCGACCGCTGCGTCACCGATTCCGCCCCTCAAGCCCTAGGCGCTCGCGCCTGCGTCATCCGCGTCGTCCACATCGCCCTCGTGCGCCGACACGGCGCGAATCTTGGCAACCGCCTCGGGCAACAGGCCCTCCGGCAGCTCGTTCTCAAAGGTGCCCGCATCGCAGGCGGCAGCGAGCGCCGGATCGATGGGCACGCAGCCGAGCACGTCGACCTGGTACTCCCCCGCCACAGCATCGAGCTTGCTCTTGCCGAAGACCTCGATCTTCTTGCCGCAATCCGGGCAGGTCACGTAGCTCATGTTCTCGACCACGCCGAGCACGGGCACGTTCATCTTCTCGGCCATGTTCACGGCCTTGGCCACGATCATGCTCACCAGGTCCTGCGGGCTCGTCACGATGACGATGCCGTCCACCGGGAGCGACTGGAACACGGTGAGGGCCACGTCGCCCGTTCCCGGAGGCATGTCGACCAGCAGGTAGTCGAGCGGGCCCCAACTCGTCTCGGACCAGAACTGACGGATGGCGCCGGCGATGACCGGACCGCGCCAGAGCACCGGGTCCGTCTCGTGCTCGAGGAGCAAGTTGGAGCTCATGACCTTGATGCCGTGCGCGGAGATCTCGGGCAGCAGCAGCTTGCCCAAAGCCCCCGCGTGGCGCCCGCTCATGCCCATCATCTTGGGGATGGAGGGGCCGGTGATGTCGGCATCCAGGATGCCCACCTTGGCGCCCCCGCGCGCGAGCTCCACCGCGAGCGCGCCCGTCACGAGCGACTTGCCCACGCCGCCCTTGCCCGAGAGCACGGCGATCACGCGCTTGACCTCGGACAGGTTATTCTCCTCAAACTGCATCGGAGCGCGCTTGCCGCCCGCCGCCGCTGCTTCTCCGCACCCCATGGCACGTCCTCTCTCTCGGAAACACGGCCCCATTGTACCCATGCGCGCACGGGCGTGTCAGATGCGCGCGTATGCGCCACGGCACCCCGAACGCCCGCGGGCAACGGGCGAAACCCTATCCGCTACCGGCGACGGAACAGCTCGCGCGCGCGGTCGGCCAGGTTCGTCGCGCGGATGACGCCCTCGTAGGGCAGCATGCGCAGGTTGGGGAAGGCGTTGAAGTAGCGCAGGTCGCGACGGCGCAGCCGCAGCTTGGGCACCGGGCGCGCGGGGCGGCGCGGGCGCTCCGGCATGCGCGGACGCGGCACCGAACTAACTAGGCGCTTCGCCGTCATGCGCAGGCCCTCGCTGCCCTCCACCACAAAGGCGGGAATCTCGAGCTTCTCGCGCAGCGCGTCCATCGCGGCGTCGGAGAGCGTGGCGAGCCAGGCGTTGATGGCGCGTCCCCGCGTGTGCGCGGTCTGCACGGAATCCACAGCCTGCTCGGGCACGTGCTCGAGCAGGCCGTCCGACACGTCACGCAGACCCTCGTTGATGCGCTCGGCCATCTCGGCGCGCAGGTCTTCCAGCTGGGCGGAGAGACGGCGCCAGCTCGCAAGCGCAAAGACGGCATCCACCGCGGTCAGGGCCACGAGCACCATGGCCACCGCCATGAGCGCGGGAGCCGGAACGTGCAGCATCGCATCCAGGAGCGCCGGCTGCGCCACGCGGCACACCAGCAACGCCGCGGTGCCAAAAACGAGCGCCCCGTACAGGCAGATGCGCCCGTGCAGGTTCAGCGGAAAGCGCGAGTAGTCCCAGAAGCGGGCGTTGGTGATCTGCTCGAGCGCCCATCCCACCACGTACTCGATGGCGCAGCACACCACCGCGGCGAGCGCGAACTGACTGGGCACGCTCTCCACGCCGCGCAGCGCGAGCCAGCACGCGATGCCGCCCACGCCGTAGATGGGACAGCACGGGCCGAGCAGGAACCCGCTGTTGGCAAAGCGCCCGTGCGCGAGCATGGCGCAGACGGTGGACTCGTACGCCCAGCCGATGAAGCCGTAGACGAAAAACGAGATGATGAGCGCGGAAAGCGGCGCGCCCGAGATGGTGGCACCGTTCAGGATGAGCGACGCAGCGGCCGCCCCCACCACCGGGGGCACCACGGGCAGGGCAGTGCGAATCATGCGCGGCTCCCGCGAGGATCGGAGCCGGTACGCGTGCGGCCGCGCAGGCGGCCCTCCACGGTCTCCCGCAGCGCGCAGTACTTGTCGGCCAGGCACACGATCCAGGCCTCGCGGCACGTAGGCGGAATCGGCACCAGAGGGAACATGTGGCGGACGATGATGTTGCGCTCGCGAGCCGTCAGCGAGAAGTCTGCCTCGGCATTGCGCAGCGCCGTGAACGGATGGCGGAACCCGTGCAGTCGATGGCTCGGATCGGGATCGTGCCAGTCGTAGAGAAAGTAGTCGTGCAGCAGCGCACCGCGGATGAGGGAAGAGCGGTCGGTGCCGATGCCCACGTGCGCAAGGGCATCGGCCATGCGAGCCGCTGTAACGGCAACGGCGTTGACGTGGGCAAAGACCGTCACATCGCCATGCTGGATGAACTGGCGCGTCAGGCCGAGGCGCCCCTGTTCCTCCAACGCGCTTGCCACCGCGTGAACCTCGGCGACCACGCCCGTTTTGCTCCGACCCATCGATCCTCCCCGCGGCGAGCGCTCCATGGGCCCGCCCTTTCCCGTTAATTGCGACCCATTATCTCCGCAGCACGCCGTGGGACGGCCAGCGCCGGCGCGGCCACACGGACACTACGGAACCCGGCGCCGCCCACACGTCAGCGCGGCGCCACGACCCGGAGCGCGGCGGGCACGACCTCCACGTTGAAATGCGTGCCCCGCAGGCGCTCGCCGTCCACCTGCACCGGCGGCTCCAGGGGAAAATCGAGTTCGATGCGCCGAACGCACCGCAGGCGCACGACGCGCGAACCCGCATGGGCACCGCGCCGCGCCAGGGCGAAGAGCGCCAGGATATGAGCGATCGACGGGCGACGCACGTTGTAGCACACGTCGAGCAAGCCGTCTGCCGGGTCGGCGGCGGGGCAGATACGGAACCCGCCTCCGTAGGTTGGGCCCACCTGCACGGCAAAGACCAGTTCGGAGAGCTCCTCCGGCTCACCCCCGTCAAAGCGGGCCGTGCAGGGCCAGCCCGTACGCGCCCGGCCCATCACCTTCAAGCCTGAGGTCATGAAGAGCGCCTCGCCCCGCTGCCGCGCACCCTCGGCGCGGCGCTCCACTGTGTCGAGCGCAATGGCGGAATCCAGGCCGAACGAAAGCGTCTGCATGAAGTACACGCCGTTCACGCAGCCTGCCTCGAACTCGCGGATACGCCCGTGGCAGAGTTGCTCCAGCGCGCGGCGCAGGCTGCCGCGCGCCATGCCGAGCGTGCGCGCGTAGTCGTTGCCCGACCCCATGGGGATGAGGCCCAGCGCCGGGCGCTCCGCGCGCGGGAGCTCCATGAGCCCGTTCACGATCTCGTGGACGATGCCGTCGCCCCCGAGCGCCACCACGGTGTCGAACCCCTCGACCGCCGCAGCCGCGGCCATGCGCTGGGCATCGCCCGCCGCCGCGGTCGAGCGCACCTCAAACCCGTGCGTCGCCTCGGGATGGGCGGCAAGGAACGCCTCGACCTCCCCGGCCGCGCGGGCACCCTCGCCGCTCCGCGCGGCGGGATTGGCGATGACGAGCGCACGTCCGAGCGCTGATGCCAACATGCAGGACCTTCTTCCTCACGACCGCCGCCGAGATGACGGGCGGCCGCCAACACCCTGGGGCTATTTCTTCTTCCAGCGCTCGGGAAGATGCAGATCGATGTTCACCCTGCCTCCGTGCATGAAGAACAGCACCGCGACCACGATGAGCGCCACGGGCAGCAGCTTGAGGGCGAGGCCCACGACCGCGCCCATGAGCGCCAGCGCCATGATGATGAACGCCAGGCAAAGGCAGGCTATGAAGAGCACGAGCACCAGGCTCATCGAGCGCCACCACCCTCGACGGCGTCCGCACCCACCGACACCTGGCGATAGCGGATGCCGCACGAGTCCAGAATGCGTCGCGAGATGCGGGCGTCATCGGTATCGGCGTATTTGTTGTCCAGGTAGACAACCTCGCCGATACCCACCTGCGCCATGATCTTGGCGCAGTCGTGACAGGGGAAGAGCGTGACGTACACGGTGGCGCCGCCCAGGTCCTTCAGCGAACCGCGGTAGTTGAGCACCGCGTTCGCCTCGGCATGCACCACGTAGTTGTGCTTGTCCTCCAAGGGATCGTCCGAGGTGCCCCAGGGAAAGTCATCGTCGTTCAGAGCTGAGGGCGTGCCGTTGTAGCCCACGGAGAGGATGCGGTGATTGGTGTCGGCGATGCAGGCGCCGACCTGCGTGTTGGGATCCTTGCTGCGCAGCTGCGCCGCGATGGCGACGCGCATGAAGAATTCGTCCCAAGAGATAACGTTCTCGCGTTTGCTCGACATGACCAGCCTCCCGGTTGGGCGTTGCTTGCGTTCACAATGAGGTATCTTCTACCCAGATGCAAGCAGGGCACGGGCGTCGCTTCAAAATCATCGCCGCGCAGGGACGGGAGCAGGGCATGGAGACCAACCAGCACACAGCGTATCGGATTCGCACAGCGCGGCCCGCGGACGCGCCCGCGGTGCAGCGCATCAAGGCGCCGTACGTGGAGTGCACGCCCTACAACTTTGCCTTTGAGCCGCCCACGGCGGCCGAGGTGGAGCGGGACATCCGCCAGACGCTCGAGCGCTATCCCTTCCTAGTGGCCGAGCAGCCGGACGGCACGCTCCTCGGTTGGGCGCAGGCCGAGCCCTTCCGTGCGCGCGAGGCAGACGGCTGGAACGTGGAGCTTACCATCTACCTCGCCGAAGACGCGCGCGGCCACGGCGTGGGCACGGCCCTGTACGAATCTCTGCTCCGCTTGCTCGCCCTCCAGGGCGTGCAGAACGCCTACGCGTGCATCACGGCGAGCAACGAGGCGAGCCTGGCTTTCCACCGCGCGCGGGGGTTCACCGAGGTGGGGCGCTTTCCCGCCACGGGTTACAAGCAGGGTGCCTGGCACGACACGGTCTACCTCTGGCGCGCGCTCGGCGACCACGAGGTGCCGCCCGCACCGTTCCGGCCGTTTGCGCAGCTTGCGGGGGACGCCGTCCTCTAGCCGCTGCGCCGCGGGAGTTCTTCGCCGTAGCCGCCACGGTGCGCATTTTGGCAGGAAGACGGACTCGTTGACCTATACTGTGAGGGCTATCGGCACGACCAGGGAGGTCATCCTATGCTTCGAATCGGCTTGCTCACGAGCGGCGGCGACTGCCAGGCGCTCAATGCCACCATGCGCGGCATCGTGAAGGCACTCGTACACAAGAGCGAGGAGCCCGTGGAGATCTACGGCTTTGAGAACGGCTACCGCGGTCTCATCTACGGCCAGTTCCGCGTGATGACACCCGCCGACTTCTCCGGCATCCTCACCCGCGGCGGCACCATCCTCGGTACCAGCCGCACGCCCTTCAAGCTGCTCGACATCCCGGGCGAGGACGGCGTTGAGAAGGTTCCCGCGATGGTCCACACCTACCACAAGCTCAAGCTCGACTGCCTGTTCATGCTGGGTGGCAACGGCTCCACCAAGACCGCCAACCGCCTGGCGCAGGAGGGCCTGAACGTCATCGCTCTGCCTAAAACCATCGACAACGACACCTGGGGCACCGACATCACCTTTGGCTTCACGAGCGCCATCGACGTGGCCACGCGCTGCATCGACGACATCCACACCACCGCCTCGAGCCACGGCCGCGTGTTCGTGATCGAGATCATGGGCCACAAGGTAGGCTGGATTCCGCTGTACGCGGGTGTGGCCGGCGGTGCCGACGTCATCCTCATCCCCGAGATTCCCTACGACATGGAAAACGTGGTCCGCTGCATCGAGGAGCGCATCCACGGCGGCGGCAAGTTCGCCATCATCGCCGTGGCCGAGGGCGCCATCTCCAAGGAGGAGGCCGCCCTTCCCAAGAAGGAGTACAAGAAGCGCGTGGCGGCCCGTACCAGCCCGTCCATCGTGTACGACATCGCCAAAGAGATCGAGGAGCGCACGGGACGCGAGACGCGCGTGGCCATTCCCGGCCACACCCAGCGCGGCGGCGAGCCGGACGCCCAGGACCGTATCTTCGCCACGCAGTGCGGCGTGGAGGCGGCCCTCGCCTGCCTGGCGGGCGAGTTCGGCATCATGATCGCCCAGCGCGACGGCAAGATGTGCCACATGCCGCTTGCCGAGGTGGCCGGCAAGCTGAAATACGTTGATCCGGAGAGCGACCTGGTCCACGAGGCGAAGGCGCTGGGCATCAGCTTCGGCGACGAGTAGGCGTGTCAGGGAACCGGGTTCGATGACACGTTCGGGGTAGCAGAAGCGCTTTTTTCAATTTCAAGCGGATTTTTGGCGGTTTTGGTTGGTTTTTGTAGAGCCGACAGGGATTCAAGGGTCCGTTTGGAGCCCGTTTGATTGTCTGCGGGTGCCTCAGGCACTAGAGGGGGGGCGATCCGCTCGTCCGTTTCCTGGG
>NZ_CABWID010000006.1 GCF_902501965.1 Collinsella sp. AK_207A
CGTCGATCGAGACACGCCCTCTCACCGGCGCGACCCCGGGCGAAGATAGGTAGGCCGGGCCGAAGGCGGTAGCTCCGCGGACGGCCCGGCCGGTTTTGCCTCTTGACAATGTTCAGCTCATATTAAAAGCCGCCCCTATTGTAAACGCCGCGGTATCGAAGGGTTATCTCGAAAAGCCGGCGACATTCCCTCGGTCGCGCGGTGCCTGGGGCGCGCTACAGCGCCCGGGCCTGATACAACCCCGCGTCCTGGAAGCCCAGGCCCCGATAGTATTCACGGGTTCCCACCGCGGAGATGACGTTCACCTGCCGATAGCCGGCGGCACGGGCGATATCGCAGGCGCGCTCGACCAACCGGCGCCCCAGGCCCTGGTGCTGGGCAACCGTGCCCTCCTCGCCCAGACGGGCGACGGCGCCGTAGACGTGCACCTCGCGAATCATCGCCTCCCCCTCGCGAACGGGCAGCTCGGAGCGATGCTCGCGCACATACGCCGCCCGCGGCATCGAGAGACGGCAGAATCCCGCGATACGGCCGTCCGGGGCTACCCATTGCAGAAAGCGCTCGCTCGTGTTGACCGTCTCGTAGGCCACCTCGTCGAGCCGCAGGTCCGCGAGCTGCACGTTGCCCGTTCCCACCTCGCGGAACCGGATCTCGCCGATGCTCCGCGCCTCCCCGTCGGTCGCCGACAGTTTGCGCAGCCGATGCTCCACCAGCTGCCGAAGGTTAGGCTTCTTGTTGCCCGCCACGATATCGTGGGAGGAGAAATCGCGGATCATGCGCGAGATGCGAACATAGGGCGGCGTGGCGAGCACATCGGAAACCAGGACATCCAGCAGCTCTTCCTCCGAATAGGGCCGCCATGCACCCCGCTCGAACAGGGCGGACAGTCGCGAGCTCTCGATCAAGGCACAGGGGTAGAGCTTGACCTCGTCCGGACGAAACGCCGGGTCGTCCACCAGGCGCCGGTAATCAGCTTTGTCGCGCTCGGGCGTGGCGAGGACGAGGTTCACCATGGCATGGGCATGGATCTTGAACCCGTAGATGCGCAGGAGCTCGAACGCCCGCTCGATGCACTCGACGGAAATGCCGCGACCGTTGGCGTCGAGCACCTCCTGGTCCGTGCTCTGTACGCCGATCTGCACCTTCGTGGCCCCGAGCCGCCGGATGATCGCGAGCGCATCGGACGTGACCGCGTCCGGACGGGTCTCGACCACGAGCCCCACCACCCGATGACGGGCGCCCTCGTTCCGGTGCTGCTCGCGCAGTAGTTCCTCCCAGGTTGCCACCTGGCGCTCCGTGGCGCGGCGGGAGGCGGGATCCTCTCCATAACAGCGCCGCCAGGCCTCGTTATAGGTCATCGTTCCAGCGTCGATGGCTTCCTGAATCCGGGCGCGGCGCCCGTCGGCGTCGCCGGGGGCGACCGGGCGCCGACGCACGGAGCCCCGCACCGCGGCAACACCGTCGTTCAGTGCCCGGAACAGCTCGCGCACGAACCAGACCTGGTAGCTCTCGGGGTAGTCGCTCCACGTACCGCCCAGGATGATGAGCTCAACCTTATCCGTGGCGTGCCCCATCTGGTCGAGCACCGTCAGGCGCGTGGCGACTTGCCGGTAGGGATCGAACCCGCACTGCTCCGCGCGCTCGCAGGCGGGCTCCGCGTGCAGGTAGCTCTTGGGCATGCGGATATCGCTCGGGCAGAAGAGGCAGTTGCCCGAGCAGGGCCAGGGCTTGGTGATGACGGTGATGGTCGCCACGCCGGAGGCGGTGCGGCGCGGCTTCATGCGCAGCGTCCGGAGCAGCGTCTCCTCGAGCTCGGGCGTCACGTTCCACGACGCCCAACGCGCCGGCTCATCGCGCTTGATTCGGTGGTAATAGGGCAGGAGGCGGCGCTTCGCCACCACGCGCTTCTCGAGCGGGGCACCCGCATCTGCGGCGCGCCGGAGCACCGCGTGCTGGATGCGCACGAGCTCGCGGTCATCGACGGCGCGTCCGGCGCGTAGGGCCGCCACTATCTCAAGAATGATCTCTTCCATGAGGAGCAGTGTAGCCCACGCGCCCGCACGCTACCATGAGGACATGGGAAAGGAGACTCCGTGCACGAACGCACCGCCCGCGCGCTGATCGCGCTCAACAACCGCTTCTACCGCCGCTGCGCGGCATCCTTCGACGCCACCCGGTCGGCACCCTGGACGGGTTGGCGGCGCGTGTTGGACGCGGCCCGAAGCACGGACGCGCTCGACCGCGCCGACGCAGGCGAACGGACCCGCATCCTCGACCTCGCATGCGGGAACCTCCGCTTTGAGCGCTTCCTTGCGCGCGAGCTCGGGGGGACGCCCATGGAGGTCTACGCCCTCGACGCCTGCCGGGAGCTCATGGGCGCCGCGGAGGGCACCGACCTGCCGCCCCTCCGCATCCGTGAGCTCGACGTTCTCGGCGCACTCCTCGCAGGCGATACCCCGCTGCAGGGGATTCCGCTCGTAGACCTCTCCGCCTGCTTCGGCTTCATGCACCACGTCCCCGGCGCCACCCTTCGCCAGAGACTCGTTGACGCCCTCGCCGGGCAGACGCGCCCCGGCGGGGTCATCGCGCTCTCGTTCTGGCGCTTCATGGACGACGCGCGCCTGGCGAGCAAGGCGCGGGAGGCCGATGAGAGAGCGGGCGCGGTCCTCGGCGAGCAGGGCGTTGACGTCCGCGAGTTCGACGAGGGCGACCATTTCCTGGGATGGCAGAACGACGCCCGCGCCCTCCGATACTGCCATCATGTCACCGAAGCGGAGATCGATGCCCTCGTCGCGGGCTGTTCCCACCCCGTGCGGGAAATCGACCGATTCTTCGCCGACGGGCGCAGCGGCATGTTGAACCGTTACCTCATCCTGCAGCGACGCTAGCCGCTCGACCGGCCGATCGCCCGGCGTGGGGGAACAGTCGGCACGCCGGCACCCGGCCCGCGATCGGCCGGCGTGCCGTAGAATGGTGCGGCCCACATCGCCCAACGAGAACTGGGAGCCGCCGTGCACGCCCGCATGCCCAAGAACTTCGTGCTGGAAGAGCGCATCGAGCGCTACGCCGACGCCATCGAATCCGCGCCCGCCGCCTGGCGGGGACGGTGGGCCCGAGCCTGCGCGCCGGCGGGAGGCGAGCCGTTTCGCGCGGTCAAGCTCGATCTCGGCTGCGGCAAGGGCTCGTTTCTCCTTGAGATGGCGCACCGCGAGCCCGACGTCCTCTGGCTAGGCGTGGATGCCGAGCCCGTCTGCGTGGTCTACGCGGCGGAGGCGGTGATGCGCACGGGCGCTCGCAACGTGCTCGTCATCCCCGCCCGCGCCGACCAGCTCAAAGACATCTTCGCCGCCGGTGAGCTCGACGCGGTGACCATCAACTTCCCCACGCCGTTTCCGCGCAAGAAGCAGGCGGGCGGTCGCGTCACCACCATCGACCGCTTGCTAGAGTACCGGCCGCTCCTCGCGTCCGGCGCGCGCATCACGCTGCGCACCGACAGCCAGCCCTTCCTCGACTTCACGCGGGGACAGCTCGTCGGCGCTGGGTATCGCCTGCTCTGGGAAAGCGTGGACGTGCGCGCGGAGCATCCCGACCTTCCCGCCACGGAATACGAGACCCGCCTGGGCGAGGAGGGGGCCCGCGCCCTCGGAATCTGCGCGATGGTCGGTCCCGAACCCGCGCCCGAGCAGATCGGGCAGGCACGCCGGGCGCCCGTCAGCCTCTTCGAGTACCTGCCGCATGACCTCTACGAGGGTCGCTATATCCCCCATGGCATGGACTACGCCGTGACCGTCTACCGCAACCGCCGGGCGAACGAGGCGCGCCGTCGCGAAGCACGCTCCTAGTACGACCCCTCGACTCAAAAAACGCGCCGCCCCATCCCGAAGAACCGGATGGGGCGGCGCGGCGACCAATCAACCTGCCGAGATGCGAGCGAGGCTCCCTACTCGTGCTCCGCGAATTCCGGGTGGTGAATCTGGAAGGCGAGCTCGGCCAGGTGCACGCCGTGCGTCAGGAACTCGTGCGTGCGGCAGATAGAGTCGTGCTCGCGCCCGAGCTTGGCGATGTAGCCGTTGATGTAGTCGACCTCGGTCTTGCGGCCCTTGGACATATCCTGGTACATGGACGGGTAGTGCAGCGGGTTGCCCACGCGGCTCACCTGCTCCACCGCCTTGAGCTCGGCCTGGCGGTCATCGTCCAGATAGATGCCCGCGCACTCGCAGGCGTCATAGGCCTCGTCGATGAGCTGGCGCGCCATATCGAGCGCACCGGGGTAGCTGATGAACTGGCCCATGGTGATCTGGTACATGGTGCAGAGCGTGTTCACCACGGAATTGAAGACGACCTTTGCCATGCACATGCCCACGAAGCCATCGGAGATGACCGGGTTGAAGTTCGACGCCTTGAAGTCGTCGAACATCTCGAGCTCCACGTCCGTCACCCGCTCGGTAAACGCGCACATGTGCATGTAGCCCGCACCAGGCTTGCCGATGAAGTCCACGTCGCCGGGACCGTTGAGCACCGTCGCCACCATGGCCGTGCCGCCGTAGATGCGATCATCGGAGAAGTAGCGCTGCAGCTTCTCGAAGTGTCCCCAGCCGTTCATGGCCGAGAACACCACCTGATGCTCGCGAAACAGGTGGGCACAGCGTTCGAGCACGCCCTCGAGCTGCATCTGCTTGGTCATGACGATCCAGACGTCCGGGTCGCCCGCGTAGTCCTCCGGCGTGAACATGTTGACCTTCACCAGATGGCGGCCCTCATGGTCGCGGCTCACGTAGACACCGCCCTGCTCGCGAACCTTATCCACGTTGGGCTGCCAGCAATCGACGAAGTCGACCTCCTTACCGGCGAGCTCCTGCAGCAAGACGCCGTAGCGATACCCCATGGCACCCGCACCGATAACCGCGTACTTCATGTTCTCTTCCCTTCACTCGCCGCACGGAGCGCCCGCGCGACACGCTTGACAGATCCGAACCAACACCATTGCGAATAGGCATCTTCAACGAGAAGAAGGGCCGCTGAAAACACTTCCAGCGGCCCTTCGCCAGCCGCCCGCAGATCCACGGGCTGGCATATATGGTGCATGTCAACCCGTGCTAGATAATCTCGATAATCCCGATGATCTTGATAGCCCGGATGGACAGCATGACGTGCTCCTTACGTACCCATTCGCTCGGTCCCACGCCCGGATGGCTTGGAACGCGGATATTGTGCTCCACTTTAATGGAGTAGAGTGCGAGCAGAGAGAGGCAACACATTTACGGCACATTCGTCGAACGTATGCCGCGCCGCATGGGAGCCGCCGATGGCAACGCCGCGCCGCTCGATTGACCGCTCCGTCCGCGCGCACGGGTATCATGGAGGCGCGCAACCGACGAAAGGCCCGCCATGGCAGCAGATGCAACAGATCCCACCTTCGACGCGTTCGCCCACGGCTCGCTGGGTACGCTCGCGCCCAGCTGGTGGGAGGAAGAACCCGATGAGAACGGCAACGTAGCCGAGCCAGAACCCTGGCTTTCCGCCGAGACCGCCTATGAACGCTTCCTCTCCTGGGTCGAGGCACGCGGCATCACGCCCTGGACGCACCAGGAGGACGCGCTCTTCGCGCTCGCGGCGGGAAGCAACATGATCCTCGGCACGCCCACGGGCTCGGGCAAGTCGCTCGTGGCCATCGGCGAGCTGTTCCTCGGCCTCGCCACGGGTAAGCGCGGCTACTACACCGCTCCCATCAAGGCGCTCGTCTCGGAGAAGTTCTTCCAGTTGGTCGACATCTTCGGTCGCGACAACGTCGGCATGGTGACGGGTGATTCGCACATCAACACGAAGGCGCCCATCATCTGCTGCACGGCCGAGATCCTCGCCAACCAGGCCCTCGCCGAGGGGGCCGACGCCGACGTGGGCCTCATCGCCATGGACGAGTTCCACTTCTTCGCAGACCCCGACCGCGGATGGGCATGGCAGGTGCCGCTCCTCACGCTTCCCCATGCGCAGTTTCTCCTGATGAGCGCCACGCTGGGAGATATGTCGGCGATCGCGGCCACCCTCGAACGGGAAACCGGCCGCGAGGTGGAGCGGATTCTTAACGCACCGCGGCCGGTACCGCTCTCGTATCAATACGTGAAGACCGCGCTCGAGGCGACGGTTGAACTCGCGCTCAGACAGGGGGATGCGCCTCTCTACATCGTGCACTTCTCGCAGGACGCAGCCCTCACGAGCGCCCGTGCGCTTGCGAGCTACGGCGTGGCGACCAAGGAGCAGCGCGAGGCGATCAAGGAGGCCCTTCACGGCGCGCGCTTCAACACGGCCTTCGGAAAGACGCTCAAGCACCTGATCAGCTGCGGCGTGGGCCTGCATCACGCAGGCCTCCTCCCACGCTACCGTCTGCTCGTCGAAAAGCTCGCCCAGCAGGGGCTCTTGCCCGTGATCTGCGGCACGGACACCCTGGGCGTGGGCATCAACGTCCCCATCCACACGGTGGTGCTCACCGGCCTCACCAAGTTCGACGGCGTGAAGCAGAGGCGCCTGCGCTCGCGCGAGTTCCATCAGATCGCGGGGCGCGCGGGGCGCTCCGGCTTCGACACCGAGGGCGTGGTGATCGCCGAGGCGCCCGAGCACGAGATCGAGAACTTCAAGGCCGAGCTCAAGGCCATGGGCGACCCCAAGAAGATGAAGCGCCTGAAAAAGAAGAAGCCGCCCGAGGGATTCGTCACCTGGAACGAAGCGACGTTCACCCGGCTCATCGACGCCCCGCCCGAGACGCTGCGCCCGCGCCTGCGCGTGACGCATTCCATGGTGCTCGCCGAGGTCGAGCAGGGCGGTGATGCCCGCGCGCGCGTGGACGACATCATCGACCGCTCGCTCCAATCCGATGAGGAGAAGGCCGCGCTCCACGGCCGCGCCGCCGAGATCTTCGCCACCCTCATCGACGCCGGCGTGGTCGTGCAGAAGGCGGTGCAAGGGGACGGTCCCGATCCCGCCACCGCGTACGAGCTCACCGTCGATCTGCCCGAGGACTTCGCGCTCGACCAACCGCTCTCCCCCTTCCTCCTCGCCGCGCTCGAGCTCCTGGACCCGGAATCCCCCACCTACGACATGGACCTCATCTCGTTCGTGGAAGCTACGCTCGAGGACCCCAAACAGGTGCTGCGAGCCCAGGAGCGCCGCGCGCGCGACGAGGCGATGGCCGCCATGAAGGCCGAGGGCGTGGACTTCGAGGAGCGCGTGGAACGCGTGCGCGACGTCACCTACCCCAAGCCTCTGGAAGAACAAATCGATACCGCTTACCAGGCCTATTGCGAGAAGGTTCCTTGGGCGCGCGACTTTGAGCCCGCGCCCAAGAGCGTGCTGCGCGACATGTTGGAGACGGGCTGCGATTTCAAGAGCTACATCCAGAGCTACAAGATCGAGCGCTGCGAGGGCATCTTGCTCCGCTACCTCGCCGAGGCCTTCCGCGCG
This sequence comes from Collinsella sp. AK_207A, assembly GCF_902501965.1. Taxonomy (GTDB): domain Bacteria; phylum Actinomycetota; class Coriobacteriia; order Coriobacteriales; family Coriobacteriaceae; genus Collinsella. Next base: position 7,456 of record NZ_CABWID010000006.1, read on the forward strand.
CTCGACCGCACCGTACCCGCCGACAAGAAGACGCCTCAGCTGGACGACGTGGTCGCCTGGCTCGGGCTCATCGTGCGCTCCGTGGACTCCAGCCTGGTGGACGAATGGGCCGCCGCGGGGCAGCCCATCGACGCCGCTCCCCCCAAGCCGGCCGACGAGGTGGTCGCCGACCGCCGAGGACTCACCGTGCTCGTACGGAACGCCCTCTTCCATCGTGTGCGCCTGGCGGCCCGCGACCGCGCCGACGAACTGGGCGCCCTCGACGAGGACTGGGGCTTTGGGACACTCCGCTGGAAGCGCGTCCTGGACGCGTTCTACGAGGCGCACGACGAGCTACTCACCGATGCCGACGCGCGGTCCGCCGCCTACCTCTCCATCGACGAGGCCGACGAGAAGACCGACCACGTCTGGCACGTGCACCAGGTCTTCGCCGATGCCGACGGCGACCACGACTTCGGCATCATGGCCGACGTGGACTTGAACGCCACGCAGGACGGCGACGGCGTGGTCTTCAAGAACTACAAGGCCGGCGTGATCGAGGAGCTGGTGAGCTGACAAAGAGGCGATCCGTCCGGCGCGGCCGGATCGCCGGACTGGTTGGAAGGGGCTGCTATGCCTGCATATTCGCCTGTTGTTGAGACGGTTCTCGAACATAACCGCGCGTTCGTGGAGAGCGGGGCGTGGCGCGACCATGCGGCGCCGGGACGACCCGCCAAGCAGCTTGCCGTGGTGGCATGCATGGACACACGGCTCACGCGCCTGCTGCCAGAGGCGCTCGGGCTCGAGAACGGCGACGCCAAGCTGATCAAGGTCGCCGGGGCCACGATCATGGAGCCCTACGGCGAAGTCATGCGATCGCTGCTCGTTGCCGTGGCGGAGCTCGGCGTGACGGACATCATGGTCGTCGGCCACACGCGCTGCGGTACCTGCGGCATGGAGGCGGACCATATGCTCGACGAGCTCGAGCGGGCCGGCGTGTCCCGGGAGCGCATCGAGCGCGCCGTGGCCGAGGATCCGCGCGCGGGAAGCTTCCTGAACGGATTCGCCATCCTCGAAGACGAGGTCGCCGCGAGCGTGCGCAAAATTCGCGAGCATCCCCTCATGCCCGAGAGCGTCCGCGTCTCCGGCTTCACAATCGACATCGAAACGGGCCGGCTCACTCCTGTCTCCGTCTAATTATCTATTATCGAACATCTGTCCGCTCCAATGGGTATCATCGAGGCAACGTTCCCGAGCGGCCGGATGGAGGAGCCATGGGCGGCAAGGCAAACCAGATTACGCTACGCGACTACCAGCGCGAATGCATCGACGTGATCGCCGGTCTCCCCGCCGGCTCCCATCTGGTTCAGATGGCCACGGGCCTCGGCAAGACCGTCACCTTCGCCAACATCCCCCGACACGGCCGCATGCTCGTGCTCTCCCACCGAGACGAACTCGTCTACCAGCCCGTCAAGTACTTTGACTGCCCAGTGGGCGTGGAGAAGGCCATCGAGCACAGCCATGGCGAGGAAGTCGTCTCCGCCTCCGTGCAGACCCTTTCGCGCGAGCGCCGGCTGAAGCAGGCGTTTCACCCCGGCGACTTCGACCTCATCGTCACCGATGAGGCGCACCACGCCCTCGCCCCCAGCTACCAAAAGATCTACGACTATCTGCAGCCGCGCCTGCACGTGGGCTTTACCGCCACGCCACGCCGCGGTGGCGACCGCGGTCTTTCCGACGTGTTCGAGGACATCGTGTTCTCGCGCGACCTCAAATGGGGTATCGAACACGGGTATCTGACCGACATCGACTGCCGCCGCGTGACGGTGGAGTGGGACACGCGCCACGTCCGTCGGCGCGCGGGGGACTTCCAGCCGGGAGCGCTCGATGAAGCGGTGAACCGACCCGCTACCAACGAGCAGGTCGCGCAAGCGTACGCCGACCTGCACGAGGGCCAGACCCTGCTCTTCGCCACGAGCGTGGGGCACGCGCACGCCCTCGCCCGGCTCATTCCCCGCTCCCGCGTGGTGGACGGCACCACCCCGCTCGAGGAGCGGCGCGAGATCATACGCGCCTTCACCGCGCGCGAATTCGACTGCCTGCTGAACTTCGGCGTCTTTACCGAGGGCACCGACCTGCCGCTCATCGAGACGGTGCTCATCGCCCGTCCCACCAAGAACCCCGCGCTCTACACCCAGATGGTCGGGCGCGGCCTCCGTCTGTACCACGACGACGCCACGGGCTACACCAAGCAGGCGCTCCGCCTCATCGACTGCATGGGTGTCACCGACGACCTCTCCATCTGCACCCCGCCCACGCTCCTCGGTATGAACGAGAAGGACTTCTCGCCCATCGCCAAGCGCCAGCTCGAGGGCTCGCTCCTCCATCTGGAGGAGCGCATCGAGGCAGCCGAGGACACGCCCGAGGGCTGGGTGCTTCGCAGCCGCGAGGTCGATCTGCTCGACTCCAAGAGTGGGCTCGCCTGGGTCCTCCATGCCAACGGCGAACGCCATCTCTCGGGAACCGGCTGGTCCGTGGCCATGCACCGTCCCGACCTCCTGGGCGGCGTGGAAGTGGAGTTCCGTGGGCGCCAGACGAGCAAGCGAGCCTTCAAGAGCGTGGCCGAGGCGGAGCGCCGCGTGGCGCGGTGGCTCTCGGAAAACCCGCTGACCCGCGATGAGCAGCAGTTCTGGGCAGCGGATCGCGTGGAGGAATGGGCCCATAAGCCGGCAACGGAGAAGCAGGTGGACCTTGCCTGCCGCCTTCTGGGCGACGACGCCGAGAAGCTGCTCGACCTGGACGCACTCTCCCGTCGCGACGCCCAGGTAATCATCCAGAACGCGCAGGCCAAACGCGAAGACGCCGATGCCGCGCATTACGGGCGCTGCCCACGCTGCGGGCGGGCGCTCAAGCCAAGCGCATCCGGGCGCTCCCTCACCTGCTACAGCAACCATTGGGAGAAAAGCGGCGATACCTGGAAGCTCACCGCAGGCTGCGGGTACACGCGGAAGCTGAGGTAACAACACCGCCCGGACCGTAAACGCGGTTCGGGCGGGAGCAGAAGGGCTCTTTGCAAGCTTCGTGATTGAAGCGCTAACGCATGCGCTTTCGAGCCGCGCCGGGGGCGAGCGCCGCGGCTCCAAGGACTGCGAAACCCGCAACGGCGGCATAATCGCCGTCATCGGTCTGCAGCAGGGTCGATGCGGGCTTCTTGGTCACCTGCTTCTGTGGCGACGCCGGTTTTTGCGCAGGCCGCTGCTCGGGTTTCCCCTCCGAGCGCGTCCGCGTGGTGCGCGAACCCGTCGGCGCCCCCGTGCGCGATCATAGCCCCTTATACGCTCCGCCCCATCGGTGAGCCTCGATGGGGCGGAGCGTTTTTCCGGTCCCTTTCTCGCGGTCTGAAAGCAAAGGGGTCGGAACGCTCTTTTGCAAGCGTCCCGACCCCAACGTATATGCGAGCTGGCTTGTTCGTGCGCCCCCAGATTACGCGAGCACGCCGGCAAGGCCCTCGATGAGCGCGTCCACATCGTCCTTGGTGCAGATCAGCGGCGGCAGGAAGCGCAGTGTGTGCTTGCCCGTGGCGTTGATGACGAAACCGGCCTCGAGCGCGCGGGTTACCACGTCGTGCGCATCGCCCGCAGCCTCGTCCAGGTCGCAGCCGCGTATGAGGCCGCGACCGCGCACCTCGACCACGTGCGGTAGCGTCTCGAGCTTGCTCGCGAAGTAGGTGCCCACCTCGCGTGCGCGCTCGTCGTAGTCACCGCGCGTGAGCTCGGCGAGCACCGCGGAGGTCGCGGCTACGGCCAGGCAGCCGCCACCGAAGGTGGTGCCGTGGTTGCCCGGCTTGAAGGCCGCCGCAACCTCCGCCTTCGCCATGAAGGCGCCCATGGCCACGCCGCCGCCGATACCCTTGGCGAGGCTCATGATGTCGGGCTCCACGCCATAGGTCTGCCAGGCGAAGGGCTTGCCGGAACGGAAGATGCCCGTCTGTACCTCGTCGGCGATCAGCAGGGCGCCGTTCTCGTGCGCCAGGTCGCGCATAGCCTCCATGAACTCCTGGGAGAGGGGATGCACGCCGCTCTCGCCCTGGATGGGCTCGTACATGATCGCGCAGATCTCGTGGCCGAGCTCGGCGAAGAGCGCCTGCAGCTGCTCGATATCGTTGGGCTCGCACGCGACGAAGCCACCCGGTAGCGGACGGAAATCGTCCTGCAGCCAATCCTGCATGGTCGCGGCGACCGTCTCGAGCGTGCGGCCATGGAAGCTGCCGCGAAGCGCCACGATGGTGTTGCCGCCGTTGCCCAGGCGCTTGGCGTAGAGGCGCGCGAGCTTCATGGAACCCTCGTTGGCCTCGGCGCCGGAGTTGGCGAAGAACGTCTGCCACACCTGCTCTTCCTCCGCGGGCGCGGACGCCGCGACCACCCCGGTCTCGTCACCGGCGGCGATGGCGTCGGCGGTCTTGCGGGCGCCCTCGCGGTCCCCGTTGGCCAGCTTGGAGAGCAGGGCGGCCGCCTCGCCGCGATGCTCGATGTAGAAGTAGTTGGACACGTGGAGCAGCTGCTTCACCTGCTCCTCGAGCGCCTTGGTGAGCACGGGATGGTTGTAGCCCAGGCAGTTCGCGCCGATGCCGGCGAGAAAGTCGCGGTACTCGCGACCGTCATCGCCCACCAGCGTCATGCCGTCGCCACGAACGAACTCAACCTCCGAGCGCCCGTACGTGTGCATCACATAGCGCGATTCCAATTCCTTCTGCTGTTCGAGAGACATTGACATTCCTTTCTATTGCCACCGCGACGCATTGCGTTTCGTCCCGGTGATACCCGATTCGCCAACCGGAGCTTCGAGCGCGCGGGAACCCACACCCTCGTGTCCGCATTCATTATGCGCTAGCTCCGGTAGTCCGCGTTGATGGAGATGTAGCCGTGCGTGAGGTCGCAGGTCCAGACCGTGGTCTCGGCATCGCCCGCATGAAGGTCCGCGACGATGGTGATCTCCGTACGCTCGAAGCGCCTGAGCGCCTCGTCCTCGTCGAAGGGCACCGTGAGCCCCGCCCTGCAGACCGGCAGGTCCATGATGTCGATATCGACCTTGGTCTGGTCGAACGGCACACCGCACTTGCCGAGCGCCGCGGCGATGCGGCCCCAGTTGCAATCGTGCCCCGCGATTGCCGTCTTCACCAGCGGCGAGTTTGCCACAGAACGGGCGAGCGCGTCGGCCTCCTCGTCCGAGGCGGCGCCCTTCACCGTGACGGTGACCAGGCGCGTGGACCCCTCGCCATCGCCCGCGATCTGACGGGCCAGGTTCTCGCACACGCTGCGCGTGGCCGCGGCGAGCTCCTCGAAGGCCGGGGTGCCCTCGCGGATGGGCTCCGCCTCCTTGGCGGCGGCACCGGAAGCGAGCATGAAGCAGGTGTCGTTCGTGGAGGTATCGGAATCGACCGTCACCTTGTTGAAGGTGGCGGAAACGGCGGCGGAAAGCGCTGCGCGCAGCGCCGAGGGCTCCACCGGGGCATCGGTGGTGATGACCGCGATCATGGTGGCCATGTTGGGCATGATCATGCCTGAGCCCTTGCACATGCCGCCCACGATGAACTTCTTGCCGGCAAAGGCCGGGTCCGCGCTCTCCCACTCCACGGCGCACTCCTTGGGGTGCGTGTCCGTGGTCATGATGGCGCACGCCGCACCCTTGCCGCCCTCGCGGGAGAGCGCCTGATACGCCGCGGGCACACCCGTCTCGAAGCACTCGAGGCCGAGCTGCTGGCCGATCACGCCCGTGGATGCCACGAGTACCTCGCTCGGCGCGCAGCCGACGGTCTCGGACACGATGCGGCACGTGGCACGCGCCGTCTCCAGGCCGGGTTCACCCGTTGCCGCGTTCGCGTTCCCGGAATTGATGACGACGGCCTGAGCCGTACCGTAGCAGCGCTCCGCACCGCCCAGCTGCGCCCGGCTCACCTGTACGGGAGCGGCGCAGAAACGGTTCGTGGTAAACGTGGCAGCAGCGGCAGCGGGCTCGTCGGCAACCACGAGTGCCATGTCGGGGCGAGCCGGGTTCTTGCGGAAGCCCACATGCAGGCCGCAGGCCGAAAAACCCCATGCGGAGGTAACGCCACCACCGCTGATCACGTTCCTATTCGTCAAGGGCAGCTCGTTATCCATGTGCCTCGCCTTCCGCAAAAATACAATCTAAGTTGACTTAGCATAGGCCCGCGCGGGAACGGTGCCTGCGAGAGCGCCGCCTTGTCCATAAGTGTTAAAACGGAATTCACAGCTTTTTAATCAGACGAGCGCCGCGGCTCCGGGCAATGCATAAATTATATGCAGACTCGCCCATCTCGGTCACGCGTGGCCACTCACACGCGGGTCTGCCCTCCGCGAGCGCGAACAACCAAAGCCCGAAGCACGGCCCCTGTAGCAGCACCGCAGCAATCGAGCAGGACATCCGTTACCTGTCCGGAGCGACCGGGCACGAAGAGCTGAATCGTCTCGTCGATGCTCGGTACGAGCGCAAGCACCGCCGCTACGAGCAGATAGGCACGGGGATTGCGCGCCCACGCGGGGCCTAGGGCGTTCGAGACGAGCACGCCGAGCACCGCGTACTCGGTGAAATGGGCGGTCTTTCGCACCAGATAGTTCGTCACCCATCCACTCGGCAGGCCCAGAGACCCCAGCAGGGAACGGATAGCGCTCATGACCTCGAGGCTCAAGCTGCCGCTCCCCGTTCCGGGCACCAATGAGTTCCCCCAGATGAGGAGCACCATGACGCACGACGCCGCGAGCCAGGGCAAGCTGAGGGAAAGCCCCTCGCGAGCATGCAAGGTTCGTTTTGCCATGAACGGCTACGCCTCGGCGCGAAGACGGGGCATCGAGGCGGTGCCGCCCTGGATGACGCGCAGGAACTCGCGATTCGTGCGACGCAGGCTCTGCGAGGAGGAGTGCGAGAGCTCCTCGCCGACCATCTCGTTCACCCGGCCGTGTATCTCGGTCTCGCGCTCGCCCTCGGCAACCGCGCTCGCGCGCTCCGCCGTTTCGGGAACCGTCTCGTGACGAGGTGCGCGCGGCGCGCTTTCGAACACGTTCTCGGCATCCGCCACGGGTTCTTCCAGAATCGCGACGGCGGCCGCCCACATGTCCTCGTGGCCGGCATAGGGAGGCTCGGGCGCCGACGCGGCGCTCGGCGCGCTCTCCACGACGACCCCCGTTGCCTCGAAGTCCGAGCCGGAAACATCGTCCAGAGAGGAAAGCGCGGCACGCAGCGCGGCGTCGGTATCGCAGGCATCGGCGTCCCCAGCAACCGATACGGGCTCGCTGACCGCCGTCTGCGCCACCCCCATCGGATCGTCCGGGTACCCCGCTGCGGCCATGAACGACGCCGTGACGCCGGCAGGTTGATATGCCGGGGCTGAGAAGGCGGCGGAAGCGGGCGCAGCCGCCGCACCGGCCGGCGCAGTAGACCCGGCCTTCGCCGCCTCGCGGGCGAGCTCGGCGAAGGCGATCTCATAGATATCACGCGACTTCACAGGGTCGCAGCTCACCGGGGAATCCTCGTTCAACAGGGCATCGATCTCGGTCCAGGCGTCTTCCTCGGACATGGCCCCCACGGCACGCGAGATGACCGGCACGCCCGACGATCCGCGGCCCCGCGAGGGCGATGCCGTACCGGCAGCGTCCCCCTCCGCGGCGCCCTTGCCGAAGAACCGGCTTCCCGAGCGCGTCGATTCATCCGCAACCCCATCGACTTCGGAGCGCGTCTCGAGCGCGTGCAGGGACGCCATGGCCACGGCGCACATGCCGGCACCCGCCACGGCACCGATGGCGAACGGCACGCCGCCCGCGAGCACCGTCTGGTGGGCATCCGCGAGCGAGGTAGTCGCCACGAACGCCACCGTCGGCGCCATGAGGCCGATGCCTCCAGCGAGCCCTGCCGCAACGGCGGGATGCGCATATGTCCGAACAGCCATTTCCTGCCCCTTCATCGCGTGTTCCGCAGGTCAGGCCAACGATTTGTTGGCCAGAGCCCTCTTGAGCGAGTCCGCACGAAACCGATGGATGAGAGCGGTGCGGAGGCGATTGCCCCCTTGCAACGGATGTGGTTCGTTTCATCTGCGTTTTCCGTCGCGAACGTACCCTGCATTATGGAAGAATCCGCAGATGATTGCAAGGCTCACGCGTGACGGCGAACCCCCTCGCGCGGCAACGCTCGCGGATACGCGGAAAGCACGCCGACGGCGGCACCGTATAATGGCGGCAGCCAATCGAAGGGAGCTCGCCATGCCCACCATCGCCATCGTCACCGGTGCCTCATCCGGCCTCGGCAAAGAGCTCGTGCGTCAGATCGATGCCGGCGGCATCGGTCCCGTGGACGAGATCTGGGCCGTCGGCCGCAGCGAGAACCGCCTATCCGCCCTCGTTCGCACGTGCAGGACGACCGTTCGCCCCTTCTGCCTCGACCTCACCGACCCCGGCGCGTACGACCTCCTCGAGGGTGCGCTCGCCGAGACCGCCGGCGCGCGCGTGCGGCTCCTCGTGAACAACGCGGGCTTTGGCACCGCCGGGGACTTCGCCCTCCAGGACCGTGACTCCGCGAGCAGCATGATCGACATCCTCATGCGCGCACCCGTTGAGCTCGCGTACCGGGTTCTCCCCTACATGACGGCGGGTTCTCGTATCCTCAACACGTCTTCTGTGGCCGCCTTCACCGCGCAGCCGCGCCTTGCCGTCTACAGCTGCGCCAAGCGCTTCATCCTCGATTTCTCCCGCGCCCTCGACGCCGAACTCGGCGATGTCGACATCCACGTCACCGCCGTCTGCCCCAAGTTCATGCGGACGGGTTTCCTCGACCATCCCGGAGACGGCGAAGCCATGGGCAAGATGACGACGATCGGCTTCGAGCGCGTTGAGGACGTGGCAGCCAAGGCCATCGCCGCCTCCAACGCCGGCCGCGCCCTCTGCATCCCCTCCCCCGACATGAAGGCGTACTACGCGCTCACCAAGGTGCTTCCGTACCCGCTTGTCCTCAAGGCGGAAAAGCTGCTCGGAGCCTGGTAAACGCCGTCACCGACCGGCATGGAGGGTTCCCGGATCCGCCCGGCGACCTCCGCAGCGAACTGAGGAAACGTCCTCGCCGGACCCGAGGAACGGGATGCGGTCCCCGAGAGTTCCACAACAAAGAGAACGTCCTCGTTCAGCCCGTTCCACGGGTCCGGCGAGGACGTTTTCCAGTTTCGCGAGGACCGAGCAGGGCGGATCCGGGAACCCTCCCTGCCCGTCGGGGCTGCAACGACGCTACAGCGCCTCGGGGTGGTCCTGCGCCTTCTTGGCCGTGCGGATGAGGAACTCCTGGTTGCTGTCCGTGGCCTTGAGTCCCTTGATGAAGCTGGCGGCGGCGCGCTCGGTGTTGTTCATGCCGGCGAGGATGCGACGGATGCCCCACACGAACGGGCGGAGGGAGTCATCGATCAGCAGGTCCTCGTTGCGCGTACCGGACGCGATGGGGTCGATGGCCGGGAAGATGCGGCGATCGGCCAGGTCGCGATCGAGCTTGAGCTCCATGTTGCCCGTGCCCTTGAACTCCTCGAAGATCACCTCGTCCATCTTGGAACCCGTCTCCACGAGCGCGGAGGCCAGGATGGTGAGCGAGCCGCCGTTCTCGATGTTGCGCGCGGCACCGAGGAACTTCTTGGGCGGATAAAGCGCTGCGGAGTCAACGCCGCCGGACAGGATGCGGCCGGAAGCCGGGGCAGCCAGGTTGTAGGCGCGGGCCAGACGGGTGATGGAGTCCAGCACCACCACGACATCGCCGCCCATCTCGACCAGGCGCTTGGCGCGCTCGATCACGAGCTCGGACACGCGGGTGTGGTTATCGGCCGGCATGTCGAAGGTGGAGGCCACCACGTCGCCCCTGATGGAGCGCTGCATATCCGTGACTTCCTCGGGACGCTCGTCCACGAGCAGGCAGATGAGGTGCACTTCCGGGTTGTTGGCGGCGATAGACTGGCAGATGTGCTTCAACACGGTCGTCTTGCCGGCCTTGGGGGGCGAGACGATGAGACCGCGCTGACCCTTGCCGATGGGTGCCACGATATCGATGGCGCGGCCGGTGATGGACTCGCGACCGTGCTCCATGCGAAGCGGCTGGTTGGGATAGATGGGCGTGAGGTCGCTGAACTTGGGGCGGCGGCGCATCTCCTCGGGGTCAACGCCGTTCACGGTGCGGATCTTCGCCAGACCGGGGAACTTGTCGTTCGCGCGCATGGGACGGAGGGTGCCGGCCACCATATCGCCCGGGCGCAAGCCCGCGGCGCGGATGAGGTTCGCGGCCACGAAGGCATCGTCGCGGCTGGGCATGTAACCGTGGGCGCGGATGTAGCCGAAGCCGTCGTTGGTGATGTCGAGGATGCCCTCGATGTCGCGGAATCCCTCGGCACGCGCGGCGGCGGTGTAGACCTCCTCCACGAGCTCGGCCTTCTTCTTGCCCACGTACTCGATGCCGAACTCCTTGGCGCGCTCGCGCAGCTCGGCCACCTTGAGGGCGGCGAGCTCCTCGCGCGACACGCTCGGCTCGGTGGGTCCGTTGAAGCGGTTGTTGCGATTCTTGCGATTGTTGCCCTGGCGGTTATTGCGGCCGTTTCCGTTCCGATCGAAGCGGTCACCGCGCTGGTCGTTGCGACCCTGGTCGTTATTGCGCTGGTCGTTGCCGCGCTCCTCCTGGGCACGCTGATGGCGGCGCGAGCGGTGGTTGCCGGCAGCCGCGGCGTCCTCGGACTCCGCCGCGCGTACGGGAGCCGCTTCGGCAGCTTCCGCGGCTGCGGGAGCAGCCTCGGCGGCCATAGGCTTCTCGGACGCCGCTTCCTTCGCGGCGGCGCGGGAGCGACGGCCACGACCGGGACGCACGTCGGGCATCTCGCCCTCCGCCTTGGGGGCTGCAGCCGGGTCGCCGTCCCCTTCCTTGGCCGCATCCTGCCGCGCGAGATAGGCGGCCTGCTGGGCGGCGAGGGCGGCAGCCGCGGCCTTCTCCGCCTCAACATATGCCTTGGGTTTGCGACCACGACGATGCGGGCGAAGCGCCGGGTCTATGAGCGCCGCAGCCGCAGCCTGCGCGTCTCCGGCGGCACCGGAAGCGATGAGCGCCGCTGCACGGTCCTCCTCGGCGCGCTGCCTGCGCGCAACCTCAGCCTGGGAAACCTTGCTGAGCGCGCGGGCGGCCGCCACCTCGTCCGAAACGGTCTGCTCGGCCTCGGCGGGCGCATCAGCGGACACCTTCGCGGCGGCTTTCCGGGGACGACCGCGGCGGGCACGGGGCTTCTCCTCGACCTTCTCATCCGCGGGCACAGGCGCGGATGCCTCCGGTGCGGCAGATGCCACCGGGGCAGCGGCCTGCTCAGCGGCCCCCGTTGCAGCCTCGGCGTCCGCGGCCTTGGGCTTTCGCGTCCGACGGCGCGGCGCGGGGGCCTTCGCGGCGGGCGCGACCTCCTCGGCTGAAACCTCGGTCGGGAAATCGATCTTCTCTTGTTCTGCCACGTTATGCTCTTTCTTTCATCGGCCGCGCACTTCGGCAGCCGTCTTGAACACATGAAAGGGAAATGCAGGCGTAATTCGATAAATGTAAATGGGATACGCCATGCGCCTGTTCAGTGTAGCACAAAAAAGGGGCCGGGCAAGAAGCCCGACCCCTTAAAAGCAAAGGTAGAGGGATGCCTTGATTATCAACTTTATCCGAACACCTCCCACATTCATCCGCACATGTGCGGATGAATGTGGGAACCCGATACCCTGAGGGCCGGATCGGCCGGCCCCGGGAGATCGGAGGACGGCATGTCCGGA
>NZ_CABWID010000007.1 GCF_902501965.1 Collinsella sp. AK_207A
CCTCGATGCGCTCGACCAGCCGCTGACGGCCCCGAGGCGTGAGGCGTGCGTTAGGATGTTGTGACATGGGAGGGCCCCTCTCTTCGCTGCAGACCTAGACAATCCACAGCTTCGCGGAGCCCTCCCTGCTTGTCACTAGTCAGACGTAAACAACCTGTTGGCACTAAACAGCTAGGGGCGTTTGGCACCGCCGCCCTTCAATGTGAGGCGATATCGACTGGATTCGTTCTCGGGATGCCGACAGCCAGGACTGAACTGCACCCTCGGCCGCATCCTGCGTAGGTGCGGCTGCTGCGCCCCCGCGGCTTGCAAGGCAATTATTCGATATGGGAATGACACCGATCACCGTCAGCGGCGACCGCGACGCTCTTCGGCCCATGTTGCAGTCCATGTCTCCTTCTGCATGCGTGGCATATTGCGATGGGCACGCGTCGAGTACGCCCGCAGATGCGGGCTCATGGGTGGTTGTTTACTGCGATAGGAGGAGCGTTTCAACTCGAGAAATGGCGTTGGGATCGTATAGGGTTTTTCTAAGGGTTTCTAAGGAAAAGAAATATTTCCCGGAAGTGGCGTCAGGACCACCTGTCCCATATCCGGGGCAATGGGTGTCTCAATCTAGGTGTAAAATACTTTGTATTGCAAACATAAGAGGAGTGATGACCCGTGGAATACATCGATCTCGTCAAGAGCGACGCCGACGCCACCGATATGAGGGCTTTCCTCGCTGGCGGCGATGCCGTTGCCGTGACGATCCGCATTCCCGCGAACTTGCGTGATTCGGCGAAGAAAGAAGCAGAGCTACGTGGCACCACGTTCAGCTCGCTTTTGCGTGAGTGTCTGGTTGGCGAGTTGACGAAGGATAGGAAGTAGAAGTGGCAGATATCACAAAACTCGAGAAAGAACTCTGGGAAGCCGCGGACGACCTCCGCGCCAACTCGAAGCTGACTAGCCAGCAGTACTGTATGCCCGTGCTCGGCCTCATCTTCCTCCGCTACGCATGGGGCAGGTTCAAGCGTGCTGACGCGCGGATTCAAGAAGAGCGCTCGAAGAAGACGGGACGGCAGGCTCCCGTATCCCCCGAGGATTACGCCGCAAAGGGGGCGATGTGGCTTCCCGAGGAATCTCGATACGATTACCTACTCATGCTTCCCGAGACGGCGGATGCCGGCAAAGTCGTCAACAGGGCCATGAAGGCGATCATGGACGCCAATCCGAGCCTCTCCGGTGTGCTTCCGCAAACCTACACCGACCTCGGCAACGAGCTACTGCGCAACGTCCTCCGTATCTTCAACAACCCACAGCTGGACGAAGAAGGCGACGACATCATCGGACGCATCTACGAGTACTTCCTCGGAAAGTTCGCGCCGTCGGTCGCGAGCGACGACGGGGTGTTCTTCACTCCCAAGTCCCTTGTCCGCATGATCATGAACGTCATCGAGCCCGAACGCGGGACAATGCTCGACCCCGCCTGCGGATCGGGCGGCATGTTCGTGAGCGCCGCGGACTACGTGCGCGAAAATGGCGGCAACCCCATCGACTCCATGATGTTCTACGGGCAGGAGAAGGTCGAGTACAACGCGGACCTCTGTCTCATGAACATGGCCGTCCACGGCATGCAGGCATGCGGCGACATCAAGTCCGGAGACGCGGCAAACTCCTTCTACCACGATGCGCACAAGCTAGAGGGCCAGTGCGACTACGTCGCCGCCAACCCTCCCTTCAACGTCGACAAGGTGAAGGCTTCGCAGGCAATCGATGCTGGGCGCCTGCCCCTCGGCACCCCAAAGGAGAACAAGAAGGGAGAGGTGTCCACGAGCGGAGCGAACTACCTCTGGATCAACTACTTCCTCTCGTATCTCAAGGATCACGATGAAGCAAAGGGCGAGAAGGGCGGACGCGCGGGCTTCGTTATGGCGTCGTCCGCGACCGACTCCAACGCCGAGAAGCACATGCGCCGCAAGCTCGTGGAAGACGGCTTCGTCGACACAATGATCTACGTGGGCAACAACTTCTTCTACACCAAGAGCCTGCCCTGCACCCTGTGGTTCTTCGACAAGGGGAAGAAAGGTGAGCTGAAAGACAAGGTGCTGTTCATCGACGCCCAGCGCTACCACACTGCGGTCAGCACAACGCTCAACGAGTGGACGCCCTGGCAGCTGAAGAACCTCTCCGCAATCGTCTGGCTCTACCGCGGGGAGACCGAGAAGTACTCTGCGCTGATCGACGATTACCGTAAGGCGATTGACGAGGTCGCCCCTCTGTTCCAGGATGAGCGCGCGCGTAAAGCCATGATGGGAATCTCCGATATTGATGACTTCGTTCGCGCGAAGGATGTTGCCTTTGAGGCGATCGAGCGACAAAAGCAGGTCGACAAGGAGGAGATAGATAACCTCCCGAAGCGTCAGCAGAAGGCAAGGCGCGAGGTGCTCGCCGACCACGTAGCGAAGATGGAGGCGGCCGCGACCGTCATATCGGAGGCCGTCTGGCTCACCGAGAAGTTCGGCAATGGCGAGTGGGCAGATGTCCCCGGGCTTTGCAAGATTGCGACTCGAGACGAGATATGCGGCGACCAGTCTGCCGACAAGAGCTCCTGGAGCCTGACCCCTGGCGCCTATGTCGGCGTGCCGCCCATCGAGGACGATGGGGTCGATTTCCACGAACGCATGGGAGAAATCCAGGAGGAGCTCGTTCGCCTGCAAGCCGAGAGCAACGACCTCATGGCAATCATCTCCAAGAATTTCAAGGAGCTGGAACTATGAGCAAGTGGAGCACTGTACGACTTGGCGATTTATACTCCGTCCATAACGGCCTGTCGAAAAGCCGAGAATATTTCGGAAGTGGATATCCCTTTATTGCCTTTAAGGATGTCTTTAATAATTTCTTTCTTCCGCGACAGTTTGACGGGCTAGTGCAAACAACCACCCCCGAACAGGACAGCTATTCAGTAAAGCGTGGCGATGTATTAATAACCCGGACGAGCGAAACGTACGACGAGCTTGGAATGTCTTCTGTTGCGCTCTGCGACTATCCGCACGCTACGTACAATGGATTTTGCAAAAGACTTCGCCCTGTAACAGACAGTGTGCTCCCGGAGTTCATCGGCTATTACCTTCGCACACCGCAGTTCAGAAATGAATTTCAGAAATTCTCTTCAATGACGACGAGAGCGAGTCTTAAGAATGAAAATCTGCTGAGCATGCAAATTTCTCTTCCACCCATGCCAGAGCAACGGCGAATCTCGGATATCCTCTTTGCATACGACGAGCTCATCGAGGACAACCGCAGACAGATTGAGCTGCTTGAGGAGGCTGCACAGCGTCTCTACAAGGAGTGGTTCATCGATTTCAAGTTCCCGGGATGTGAAAACGTCGCCATCATTGACGGCCTTCCTGAAGGATGGAAGACGGTTTCAGCTTCGAAATCTGCTGAAATTTCTATTGGGAAGACGCCATCTAGAAAAATCTCGGAGTATTTCTGCATGGATGGTGTTCCATGGGCCTCAGTGCGCGACCTCGGAAACGCATGCGCTTTTATTGCGCAAACCAGCGAATCCCTGACCAATGAAGCGATCGACGTTTGTAACGTAAAAATCGTACCTGAAGGAACGATTTTGCTTAGCTTCAAATTGACGGTTGGCCGCGTTTCTATCGCGATGCGCCCAATGGCAACCAACGAGGCCATTGCTCATTTTAAATATTCAGACCCTACATTGAGAGAGTATTTGTTCGAGTACCTTTCGAGTTTTCAATATTCGAGATTGGGCAGTACATCATCAATTTCTGTCGCAATAAATTCATCAATAGTAAAAGCGATGCCAATTGTTGTTCCTAATGCAGGTGTTCTTTCCGATTTCCATTACGTTTGCGGCCCGCTGTTTGATCAGATAAAAGCTCTCGTACAACAAACATCTTTGCTTTCCGAGGCCCGCAATCGCCTGCTTCCAAAACTCATGTCCGGCGAAATCGAGGTGTGATAATGGAACGCTGTTTTCAAATCGCTCTCGACCTCTCATTAATCAAAGATTTCTCTAAGCAGCTCGATTCTGAAGAGCATATCTCGATGCAGAAGATGTTTTCGACGAGTAAGTACCACGGCATAAACGCTTGGGATTGCATTGCGACTTGTGTCCATAGGATTCACGACACGTCTGGTTATCTCAAAGACATGAAGCTTGGCAAAATGGAGCATGGTAATGCATTTGATTTTTTCGAGTTCATGAATAACGCTTCGGTGATTGTCGACAGCGTCGATATGCTGGCCGATGTGTTTGACGTTGATCAGACCAACTTCGACTCTCGGTTCGACATCTTTCAGAAAAGAGGCAAAGACGGAAACGGCACTGATAAGGACTACTTTGAGTTCTTGCGTTCCCTTTGCGTTGTTCATCCGCAGAACACCAGTCGGCACAAGCGCTATCAGAACTCCAAATTCGTTAGTTGTCCATATGTCGTATGGTGCGATTCTTTAACCCGCTCCTTCTGGAACGATGCCGACTTGCATGCAAATGCTTTTACCAACGAAAACAATTCCTGGGGCGACAGCATTTGCATCTACATTGACGAGGTATTTGCCTATGTTGTCAGGCGTTATGAGTTTCTCTCGGAGATAACCAAGGGTTTGTGCAGATATCAAAATGACGTTATCCGCTCATATGTCGCCAAACCAGTGCAGCCTAAAGGGCTTGAAGAGTCGCTGGACGCCTACGTCTTACGTCTCAAGAGCGAGGCAAACGAAAGATTCGGGAGTCACGAAGATTTCATCTACGATTTCGCGCTTGATCTGATCCAATTTACGCCAAGCAATGCAGTGAATTACGCTGCGGTCGATAGATACAGAAACGCACTTCTTTATGCGTTAGAGCTTGAGCGCCACGCTCTGAATTCCATGACTCACGAAGGCGCAGAAAATTCTGGTCTTGACAATGATTCTGGATGGACTCTCTTTGGTGATTTATGGCACCCTTGTCCATCCGGGGACTTTTCCGGAAAGTACGCGTACCAGCTTGAAAAGCTGCACTACCTCGACGGAACGCACGGCCCTGACAACGCGCTCTGGGGAAGATTGCAAGTCGAGAAAATGATTCCAGAATTTCCCGGCTCAGTGCACTTCGATGAACTTTTGGGGGATCACGAGCTTTATATGCTGACGCTTACGGCATTGTATGAGC
Source organism: Collinsella sp. AK_207A (assembly GCF_902501965.1). Classification (GTDB taxonomy): domain Bacteria; phylum Actinomycetota; class Coriobacteriia; order Coriobacteriales; family Coriobacteriaceae; genus Collinsella. The sequence continues at coordinate 5,168 of NZ_CABWID010000007.1, forward strand.
TCGCCGTCAGTTCCAGCGGGTGGATCAACGACGCGATTCCGATGGACACTAGGTATCGAGGCTTGCTTGACGACAAATCGAATGGAGGTCCCAATGCCGAAGAGTAGATACTCCGAAGAGGATGCCGTGCAGAAGCCCGCCGGGGAACTGCTCGCATCCATGGGCTGGGACGTCTTTTACTGCTTCGACGAGGAGATCCTGGGGACTGATGGCACCCTCGGCAGGTACGACTATGAGCACGTCCTCCTCGACAGATATCTCGATTCCGCCCTCCTCGAGTTGAACGAGTGGCTTGACGAGGAGAAGCTTCAGGAGGCGAAGTCGACTCTCGAGTCGTCTCTGGCCACCGACTCCCTCCTTCAGACGAACGAGAAGAAGTACAAGATGCTACGCGACGGTATCCCCGTCGAGATGGCACGGGAAGACGGAACCTCGGAAACGTTCCACGCGCAGGTGTTCGACTTCGAGCACCCCGAGAGGAACCACTTCGTCGCAGCCGAGGAGCTCTGGGTTCAAAGCCCGCTCTACAAGCGCCGATGCGACCTCGTCGGATTCGTAAACGGGGTCCCGCTGGTGTTCGTCGAGTTCAAGCGTCATGACAAGGACGTCCGCAACGCCTACAACGACAACTATTCCGACTACCAAGACACCATCCCGCAGATCTTCCACTTCAACGCCTTCGTGATCCTCTCCAACGGACTCGAATCACGAATCGGGACCTTGGGAAGCAGCTACGAGTTCTTCCACGAGTGGAAGCGACTCGATGAAGGCGACGACGTCGGGTCCGTAGCCCTGGAGACGATGCTTAAGGGCGTCTGCTCCAAGAAGAACTTCATGGATCTGCTCGAGAACTTCATCCTGTTCGACCACGGCCATGAGCCCGCGGCGAAGATCCTCGCGCGCAACCACCAGTTCCTCGGTGTCAACAAGGCGTACCAGGCGTTCGAGAACCGAGAGATCAACGAAGGGAAGCTCGGCGTCTTCTGGCATACCCAGGGCTCTGGGAAGAGCTATTCGATGGTCTTCATCGCGCGCAAGATCAAACGCCGCTCGAGTGCCGTATCGCCGACGTTCCTCGTCCTCACCGATCGAGACGAGCTCGACACCCAGATCTACGAGACGTTCGAGAGCTGCGGGTGCCTCGGGGGCGTGTCTTCCAAGGAGTGCATAGCGTCGAGCGGCGCAGATCTTCTGAAGAAGCTCGGGGGGAATCCCGCGTTCATCTTCAGCCTCATCCACAAGTTTAACGATTCGGATGCGGAGCCAATCCGTCCCAACCACGACATCATCATCCTGTCGGACGAGGCACACCGCACGAACAACGGAATCTACGCCGACAACATGGCCCGCATCCTGCCCGATGCTTCCAAGATCGGGTTCACGGGCACCCCTCTGCTCGAGAATGACAACCTCACCGCGCGCACGTTCGGCGGATACTTGTCTATATACGACTTCAAGCGCGCCGTCGAGGACGGGGCGACGGTACCCCTCTACTACGAGAACCGCAGCGACATGCTGGGAATCGAGAACCCCGACATCAACGAGGAGCTCCTGTCCGCCGTCGAGAAGATGGACGTGGACGAGAACCAGGCTGAGAAGCTCGAGCGAGACCTGAGCCGGGAGGTCCATATCCTCATGTCGAAACCCCGACTCGAGTCCGTGGCGAGGGACTTCGTCTCCCACTACTCGAGTATCTGGCAGTGCGGCAAGGCGATGTTCGTGTGCGTGAACAAGGTGACCTGCGTCATGATGTACGACCTGGTCCAGAAGCTCTGGGCCGAGCAGATTGCCCACGAGAAAGCGAAGCTCTCCAAAATGGAACAGCAGGAGGCGCTCGAACATCAGCGCAAGATCGACTGGATGGAGTCGACGGAGATGTGCGTCGTCGTGAGCCAAGAGCAAAACGAGATAGCCCGGTTCAACGCCTGGGGGCTCGACATCAAGCCCCATAGGGAGAAGATGGAGAAGAGGAAGCTCGACGACGAGTTCAAGGATCGCGACAACCCACTCCGCATCGTCTTCGTGTGCGCGATGTGGCTCACCGGCTTCGACGTCAAGTCCCTGGGGACGATGTACTTCGACAAGCCGATGAAGGCACATACGCTGATGCAGGCGATCGCCCGCGCCAACAGGGTCGACCAAGGCAAGAGCAACGGCCTCATCGTCGACTACGTCGGCATCGTGAAGGCCATGAGGAAGGCGTTGGCGGACTACACGAACACCAAGGAGGGAACCGGCACCGACCCCGTGGTGGACAAGGAAAAACTCCTCGCGAAGATCGCGTCCCTGACCGTCGATCTCGAACAGCTGTTGCTCGACAACGACTTTGACCTCGGGTTGCTCATGAGCGCGAAGGGATTCGACAAAATATCCGCAGTCAAGGACGGTGCCAACGCGGTTTGCGGGTCTCAGGAGCAGCGCAAGCGCTTCTGCATCGTCTCGCGGGAGCTATTCAAGATGTACAAGTTCACGAAGCTCGAGGAAGTCGGCCTGGAACTCTGGCAGAGGAGGGATGCCCTGAGGGCCATCTACAACGAGTTGACGAAGAAGGTTAGCGTGGCGGATACCACCGAGCAGATGGTCGAGCTGCAGGGGATCGTCGACTCCTGCGTCACTGTGACCTCGGCGCAAGAGGAGCGCAAGGCCAGCACCAAGTTCGACATCAGCGGCATCAACTTCGACAAGCTGCGCAACGAGTTCGCGAAGGTTCAGCGCAAGGAGCTCTTGCTCGAGGACTTCTCGGAGGTGCTCGAGGAGCGAATTGAGGATGCCATGAAACGCAATCCCCTCCGCGCGGACTACTACAAGCGCTACGAGTCGATCATCGACTCGTACAATGCCGAGCAGGACAAGGCGACCATCGAGCGCACGTTCCTGGAATTGATGAAGCTCTCCGAGGAGCTCGACGAGAAGCAAAAGAGCTACATCAAGGAGGGCTTCGCACGAGAGGACCAGCAAGCCGTCTTCGAGCTAATGTTCAAAGACGAGCTCTCGAAGACGGACATTGCCAAGATCAAGGCGCTCGCAATCGAGCTCGCGGACGTGGTCGAGGCCCGTCTTGCGGAGATGGTCCGCTGGACAGAGAAGGACCAGACGAGAAATGAGGTTCTTTCGCTCATTAGAAACGAGCTGTGGAGCGGCCTTCCCGAGGAGAGTTACCCCGATGACGATCTGCCCGAAATCGTTCAGAAGGTCTACGGGTTCTACTATACGAAAGCGATTGCAGCATAGGAATTTCGAGAAGAGGGCACATGAAAGACCGATTCAGCATAACCACATACTCAGTCCAGAGCATCCTCGGGCTCATCGAGAGCGGAGACATCGCCATCCCGGAGATTCAGCGCCCGTTCGTGTGGGACAGCACGCAGGTGCGCGACCTCGTCGACTCCCTCTACCACGGTTACCCGACGGGATACCTCATCACCTGGAAGAACCCCGACGTGAAGATCAAGGGCGGCGGCACCGCCGAGGGCAAGACCGTCCTCATCGACGGCCAGCAGAGAGTGACCGCACTCATGGCCGCACTCGCCGGCAGGCAAGTCCTCAACGACGACTACGAGTCCAAGCGCGTGAAGATCGCCTTCAACCCGCTCTACGACGGCGACGACACCCCGTTCGCGGTTCTTACGCCGGTAATCGAGAAGAACCCTGCGTGGATACCGGACATCTCGGTGCTCTTCGCCGCGGGGTTCAGCACCTTCAAGTTCATCGGGGACTACATCGCGGCCAACGAGGGGTGCGACCCCGACGAGGTCAGCTCCCGTATCGACGACCTCAAGGCGATCGCCGCACGGCAGCTCGGCTGCATCGTCGTCAACGCCGACTGCGGCATCGACGAGGTGACTGAGATCTTCATCCGCATCAACTCCAAGGGCAAGGTCCTCTCACAGGCGGACTTCGCCATGTCGAAGATCGCAGCCGACGAGGCCCACGGCGGAAACATGCTGCGCAAGGCGATCGATTACTACTGCCACCTTGCCGTGAAGCCCGAGTTCTGGAGCACGATCAGCAACCAGGACACCGACTACATGGCGTCCGAGTACTCGGGGCTTGCGGAATGGCTAAAGAACGACAAAGAGGACATCTACGATCCCGACTACAACGATGTACTGCGCGTGGCGTTCATGTACAAGTTCGGCCGCGGCAAGCTCGCCGACCTCGTCGCCCTTCTCTCCGGGCGCGACTTCGCGGAACGCGACTACAAGGCCGAAATCGCAGACGAGTCCTTCGAGATGCTGCACGACGGCGTCGTCAGGTTCATGACCAAGGACAGCTTCCAGGACTTCACCTCCGCGCTGAAGTCGGCCGGGTTCGTCTCGCCGTCGATCATGTCCTCAAAGGGCGCCGTCAACTTCGCCTACAACCTGTATCTCAGGTTGCGCGACGACGCAGAGGTTCCGGCAGTCGAGGTGAAGCGCTGGGTCCAGCGCTGGTACGTCATGTCGGTGTTGACGGGACGTTACTCCGGTTCGTCCGAGTCGCAGATGGACCGCGACATCAGGCGCATCTCGGAGCAGGGCTTCCTCCCTTTCTACGAGGAGGTTGTGGCCTCAAGGCTCTCCGATACGTTCTGGGAGGTCGAGCTTCCCCAGAACCTCGTCACCACGTCGACCAGGACCGGTGCGTGGATGGTTTTCCTGGCCGCCCAGGCGCGGGAGGCCAACAACACGCTGTTCACCCAGGGGTTCAAGGTAGCGGACATCATCGGAAACGTCGGGGACATTCACCACATCTTCCCCAAGGCATACCTCCAGGAGGAGCTCAACGCCCCACAGCGGCTCTACAACCAGGTCGCGAACTACACGTACCTCGAGCGTCGCATCAACATCGCCATCGGCAAGAAGCGTCCCGGTGAGTACTTCACCACCGCGCGTGACGCCATCGACTCCGGCGAGACGTATTTCGGCGACATCGGAAGCAACGAGGAGCTCTCCGCGAACTTGGAGGCTAACTGCATTCCTAACGGCATCTTCGACATGGGCGCCGAGGACTACGAAGGATTTCTCGAGCAGCGCCGGGTGCTGATGGCCAAGAAGATTGAGCGCTACTTCAAGGGGTTGTGATGTAGGGATGAGTTTCCTTCGTTTTGATCGAGTTGGCTGATTCCGATTCCCTTGAATCAGCCCTTTGCTCAATGTGGATTTGTCAAATCTTCAGCGATTTTGCACCACTCTGCACCTCTGTGCACTGATTCAGAAAGGGGGGCGTTTTGAAAGTCACCCGCTACTATTCCAAGAGTGGTGCGAGCCTTGGCGCGGCAACCATCCGATGATATAAAATAACCAGTCACTTGGAAACGAGTGGCAATCAAGAGCCGGGGGATCCCCCCGGCATTTTCTTTATCTAGGGAAGTTTCGCATGAGGGAGCTCTCGGCCTTCGTGGACGAGTTCGGCAACCTCGGCGACGATGCGAAGTACTACCTCCTGGCGCTCGTCCTGTGTTGCGTGCCATGACGTTGTTTACGCCGACGATGCGCGACATGGGCGGCAGGCCCCCGCAGGCGCTGTGCGGTCTCTCCCAATTGTAGTGGTCGATGAAGGCCTCCAGGGCGTCCGCCCTGGAGGC
>NZ_CABWID010000008.1 GCF_902501965.1 Collinsella sp. AK_207A
TTCCCAAGAAGCTGTTCAGAATCAGAATGAGCCGCAACTTCGGGATGAAAATGCTCACAATGACAAATCTGTCCACGGAGTGCTTAATCCAACTTACCAAGCTGGGTTACGACGCGACGCCGTTCAACCAGATATTGAAGCAGAACGCAAAAAGAGAGATGAGATTGAGGCTGGGAAAAGTTACTGTAGCCGACGTTTTGGCGGCGCAACCTGTGACGACAAATCTGCTCAAATTTATGCGCGCTTCGATAAAAATGATTGGCGTATCCAACCTGCAGAGTTTTATCGCTTCCATGACGCAGAAGTTAACACTTTCGGATATTTCTGATGAGTCGAAAAATTATCTTGATAAAGCAGGAATTACTACTGCTTGTTTACGAATTAAATCGAAGTGGACTGCTGGCGGAAAATGAGAAAATTCGACCTATCCTTGCGCAGCTCGAGAAGCTCTTACTTTGCGACCTTTCGCCATCAACTAACGATTCTGTCAAAAACTGACGCGTTGGATGAGGAGAAGTGGCTTAATATGCTTGGCACGTTCGTCAAGGACTGGTTTAGATATGAGTCACATTTTGTTCATGGTAGAGATTCTCTTGTTGACATTTTAAAAGAGCGTGGATTACTATCTGAGTCCGATGCTGTTCAACCACTAATAGGTAAGAAATCATGAGTCAAGTTACTGAACAATCCGTACGTTTCCAGACCGCTTTGGCCTCTATTAAGCTCATTCAGGCTTCTGCCGTTTTGGATTTAACCGAAGATGATTTCGATTTTCTGACGAGTAACAAAGTTTGGATTGCTACTGACCGCTCTCGTGCTCGTCGCTGCGTTGAGGCTTGCGTTTATGGTACGCTGGACTTTGTAGGATACCCTCGCTTTCCTGCTCCTGTTGAGTTTATTGCTGCCGTCATTGCTTATTATGTTCATCCCGTCAACATTCAAACGGCCTGTCTCATCATGGAAGGCGCTGAATTTACGGAAAACATTATTAATGGCGTCGAGCGTCCGGTTAAAGCCGCTGAATTGTTCGCGTTTACCTTGCGTGTACGCGCAGGAAACACTGACGTTCTTACTGACGCAGAAGAAAACGTGCGTCAAAAATTACGTGCAGAAGGAGTGATGTAATGTCTAAAGGTAAAAAACGTTCTGGCGCTCGCCCTGGTCGTCCGCAGCCGTTGCGAGGTACTAAAGGCAAGCGTAAAGGCGCTCGTCTTTGGTATGTAGGTGGTCAACAATTTTAATTGCAGGGGCTTCGGCCCCTTACTTGAGGATAAATTATGTCTAATATTCAAACTGGCGCCGAGCGTATGCCGCATGACCTTTCCCATCTTGGCTTCCTTGCTGGTCAGATTGGTCGTCTTATTACCATTTCAACTACTCCGGTTATCGCTGGCGACTCCTTCGAGATGGACGCCGTTGGCGCTCTCCGTCTTTCTCCATTGCGTCGTGGCCTTGCTATTGACTCTACTGTAGACATTTTTACTTTTTATGTCCCTCATCGTCACGTTTATGGTGAACAGTGGATTAAGTTCATGAAGGATGGTGTTAATGCCACTCCTCTCCCGACTGTTAACACTACTGGTTATATTGACCATGCCGCTTTTCTTGGCACGATTAACCCTGATACCAATAAAATCCCTAAGCATTTGTTTCAGGGTTATTTGAATATCTATAACAACTATTTTAAAGCGCCGTGGATGCCTGACCGTACCGAGGCTAACCCTAATGAGCTTAATCAAGATGATGCTCGTTATGGTTTCCGTTGCTGCCATCTCAAAAACATTTGGACTGCTCCGCTTCCTCCTGAGACTGAGCTTTCTCGCCAAATGACGACTTCTACCACATCTATTGACATTATGGGTCTGCAAGCTGCTTATGCTAATTTGCATACTGACCAAGAACGTGATTACTTCATGCAGCGTTACCATGATGTTATTTCTTCATTTGGAGGTAAAACCTCTTATGACGCTGACAACCGTCCTTTACTTGTCATGCGCTCTAATCTCTGGGCATCTGGCTATGATGTTGATGGAACTGACCAAACGTCGTTAGGCCAGTTTTCTGGTCGTGTTCAACAGACCTATAAACATTCTGTGCCGCGTTTCTTTGTTCCTGAGCATGGCACTATGTTTACTCTTGCGCTTGTTCGTTTTCCGCCTACTGCGACTAAAGAGATTCAGTACCTTAACGCTAAAGGTGCTTTGACTTATACCGATATTGCTGGCGACCCTGTTTTGTATGGCAACTTGCCGCCGCGTGAAATTTCTATGAAGGATGTTTTCCGTTCTGGTGATTCGTCTAAGAAGTTTAAGATTGCTGAGGGTCAGTGGTATCGTTATGCGCCTTCGTATGTTTCTCCTGCTTATCACCTTCTTGAAGGCTTCCCATTCATTCAGGAACCGCCTTCTGGTGATTTGCAAGAACGCGTACTTATTCGCCACCATGATTATGACCAGTGTTTCCAGTCCGTTCAGTTGTTGCAGTGGAATAGTCAGGTTAAATTTAATGTGACCGTTTATCGCAATCTGCCGACCACTCGCGATTCAATCATGACTTCGTGATAAAAGATTGAGTGTGAGGTTATAACGCCGAAGCGGTAAAAATTTTAATTTTTGCCGCTGAGGGGTTGACCAAGCGAAGCGCGGTAGGTTTTCTGCTTAGGAGTTTAATCATGTTTCAGACTTTTATTTCTCGCCATAATTCAAACTTTTTTTCTGATAAGCTGGTTCTCACTTCTGTTACTCCAGCTTCTTCGGCACCTGTTTTACAGACACCTAAAGCTACATCGTCAACGTTATATTTTGATAGTTTGACGGTTAATGCTGGTAATGGTGGTTTTCTTCATTGCATTCAGATGGATACATCTGTCAACGCCGCTAATCAGGTTGTTTCTGTTGGTGCTGATATTGCTTTTGATGCCGACCCTAAATTTTTTGCCTGTTTGGTTCGCTTTGAGTCTTCTTCGGTTCCGACTACCCTCCCGACTGCCTATGATGTTTATCCTTTGGATGGTCGCCATGATGGTGGTTATTATACCGTCAAGGACTGTGTGACTATTGACGTCCTTCCCCGTACGCCGGGCAATAATGTTTATGTTGGTTTCATGGTTTGGTCTAACTTTACCGCTACTAAATGCCGCGGATTGGTTTCGCTGAATCAGGTTATTAAAGAGATTATTTGTCTCCAGCCACTTAAGTGAGGTGATTTATGTTTGGTGCTATTGCTGGCGGTATTGCTTCTGCTCTTGCTGGTGGCGCCATGTCTAAATTGTTTGGAGGCGGTCAAAAAGCCGCCTCCGGTGGCATTCAAGGTGATGTGCTTGCTACCGATAACAATACTGTAGGCATGGGTGATGCTGGTATTAAATCTGCCATTCAAGGCTCTAATGTTCCTAACCCTGATGAGGCCGTCCCTAGTTTTGTTTCTGGTGCTATGGCTAAAGCTGGTAAAGGACTTCTTGAAGGTACGTTGCAGGCTGGCACTTCTGCCGTTTCTGATAAGTTGCTTGATTTGGTTGGACTTGGTGGCAAGTCTGCCGCTGATAAAGGAAAGGATACTCGTGATTATCTTGCTGCTGCATTTCCTGAGCTTAATGCTTGGGAGCGTGCTGGTGCTGATGCTTCCTCTGCTGGTATGGTTGACGCCGGATTTGAGAATCAAAAAGAGCTTACTAAAATGCAACTGGACAATCAGAAAGAGATTGCCGAGATGCAAAATGAGACTCAAAAAGAGATTGCTGGCATTCAGTCGGCGACTTCACGCCAGAATACGAAAGACCAGGTATATGCACAAAATGAGATGCTTGCTTATCAACAGAAGGAGTCTACTGCTCGCGTTGCGTCTATTATGGAAAACACCAATCTTTCCAAGCAACAGCAGGTTTCCGAGATTATGCGCCAAATGCTTACTCAAGCTCAAACGGCTGGTCAGTATTTTACCAATGACCAAATCAAAGAAATGACTCGCAAGGTTAGTGCTGAGGTTGACTTAGTTCATCAGCAAACGCAGAATCAGCGGTATGGCTCTTCTCATATTGGCGCTACTGCAAAGGATATTTCTAATGTCGTCACTGATGCTGCTTCTGGTGTGGTTGATATTTTTCATGGTATTGATAAAGCTGTTGCCGATACTTGGAACAATTTCTGGAAAGACGGTAAAGCTGATGGTATTGGCTCTAATTTGTCTAGGAAATAACCGTCAGGATTGACACCCTCCCAATTGTATGTTTTCATGCCTCCAAATCTTGGAGGCTTTTTTATGGTTCGTTCTTATTACCCTTCTGAATGTCACGCTGATTATTTTGACTTTGAGCGTATCGAGGCTCTTAAACCTGCTATTGAGGCTTGTGGCATTTCTACTCTTTCTCAATCCCCAATGCTTGGCTTCCATAAGCAGATGGATAACCGCATCAAGCTCTTGGAAGAGATTCTGTCTTTTCGTATGCAGGGCGTTGAGTTCGATAATGGTGATATGTATGTTGACGGCCATAAGGCTGCTTCTGACGTTCGTGATGAGTTTGTATCTGTTACTGAGAAGTTAATGGATGAATTGGCACAATGCTACAATGTGCTCCCCCAACTTGATATTAATAACACTATAGACCACCGCCCCGAAGGGGACGAAAAATGGTTTTTAGAGAACGAGAAGACGGTTACGCAGTTTTGCCGCAAGCTGGCTGCTGAACGCCCTCTTAAGGATATTCGCGATGAGTATAATTACCCCAAAAAGAAAGGTATTAAGGATGAGTGTTCAAGATTGCTGGAGGCCTCCACTATGAAATCGCGTAGAGGCTTTGCTATTCAGCGTTTGATGAATGCAATGCGACAGGCTCATGCTGATGGTTGGTTTATCGTTTTTGACACTCTCACGTTGGCTGACGACCGATTAGAGGCGTTTTATGATAATCCCAATGCTTTGCGTGACTATTTTCGTGATATTGGTCGTATGGTTCTTGCTGCCGAGGGTCGCAAGGCTAATGATTCACACGCCGACTGCTATCAGTATTTTTGTGTGCCTGAGTATGGTACAGCTAATGGCCGTCTTCATTTCCATGCGGTGCACTTTATGCGGACACTTCCTACAGGTAGCGTTGACCCTAATTTTGGTCGTCGGGTACGCAATCGCCGCCAGTTAAATAGCTTGCAAAATACGTGGCCTTATGGTTACAGTATGCCCATCGCAGTTCGCTACACGCAGGACGCTTTTTCACGTTCTGGTTGGTTGTGGCCTGTTGATGCTAAAGGTGAGCCGCTTAAAGCTACCAGTTATATGGCTGTTGGTTTCTATGTGGCTAAATACGTTAACAAAAAGTCAGATATGGACCTTGCTGCTAAAGGTCTAGGAGCTAAAGAATGGAACAACTCACTAAAAACCAAGCTGTCGCTACTTCCCAAGAAGCTGTTCAGAATCAGAATGAGCCGCAACTTCGGGATGAAAATGCTCACAATGACAAATCTGTCCACGGAGTGCTTAATCCAACTTACCAAGCTGGGTTACGACGCGACGCCGTTCAA
>NZ_CABWID010000009.1 GCF_902501965.1 Collinsella sp. AK_207A
CGGCGGGAACCTTCAGAACCGGATACTGCGAGGCGAAGGGCGGGAACGCCCTCGCCGAGGAACGGAGATTGAAGATACCATTCAAGAGGTATCAGCAGTGATGTGACCAAGAGTCGAGTTTTGAGTGTGAGGGACCTTCGGAGGTCCCCCCGATCATTTCCTTCTTTTGAACCAGACACAGCTTGAGAAAGTCGAATGGAATCCGATCAGCGAAGAGTCGCTGGCCGGACGGGCCCTCTGGCCCTCGCGGCGCCCCGGTCTCACCGGGGCGCCCTGGACGGAGAGTTCGATCCTGGCTCAGGATGAACGCTGGCGGCGCGCCTAACACATGCAAGTCGAACGGCACCCACCCCCGGGTGGAAGCGAGTGGCGAACGGCTGAGTAACGCGTGGAGAACCCGCCCCCCTCTCGGGGATAGCCGCCGGAAACGGCGGGTAAAACCCGATGACCCCGCAGGAAGGCATCTTCCCGCGGGCAAATCCCAGGAGGAGGGGGATGGCTCCGCGTCCCATCAGGTAGACGGCGGGGTGACGGCCCACCGTGCCGACGACGGGTAGCCGGGTTGAGAGACCGACCGGCCAGATTGGGACTGAGACACGGCCCAGACTCCTACGGGAGGCAGCAGTGGGGAATCTTGCGCAATGGGGGCAACCCTGACGCAGCGACGCCGCGTGCGGGATGGAGGCCTTCGGGTCGTAAACCGCTTTCAGCAGGGACGAGGAGAGACGGTACCTGCAGAAGAAGCCCCGGCTAACTACGTGCCAGCAGCCGCGGTAATACGTAGGGGGCGAGCGTTATCCGGATTCATTGGGCGTAAAGCGCGCGTAGGCGGCCGGGCAGGCCGGGGGTCAAATGGCGGGGCTCAACCCCGTCCCGCCCCCGGAACCGCCCGGCTCGGGTCCGGCAGGGGAGGGTGGAACACCCGGTGTAGCGGTGGAATGCGCAGATATCGGGTGGAACACCGGTGGCGAAGGCGGCCCTCTGGGCCGGCACCGACGCTGAGGCGCGAGAGCTGGGGGAGCGAACAGGATTAGATACCCTGGTAGTCCCAGCCGTAAACGATGGACGCTAGGTGTGGGGGGAACCGTCCCCCCGTGCCGCAGCCAACGCATTAAGCGTCCCGCCTGGGGAGTACGGCCGCAAGGCTAAAACTCAAAGGAATTGACGGGGGCCCGCACAAGCAGCGGAGCATGTGGCTTAATTCGAAGCAACGCGAAGAACCTTACCGGGGCTTGACATGGCGGTGAAGCGGGGGAGACCCCGTGGCCGAGAGGAGCCGCCACAGGTGGTGCATGGCTGTCGTCAGCTCGTGTCGTGAGATGTTGGGTTAAGTCCCGCAACGAGCGCAACCCCCGCCGCGTGTTGCCATCGGGTCGTGCCGGGCACCCACGCGGGACCGCCGGCGTCAAGCCGGAGGAGGGCGGGGACGACGTCAAGTCATCATGCCCCTTATGCCCCGGGCTGCACACGTGCTACAATGGCCGGTACAGCGGGATGCGGAGGCGCGAGCCCGAGCGGATCCCTGAAAGCCGGCCCCAGTTCGGATTGGGGGCTGCAACCCGCCCCCATGAAGTCGGAGTTGCTAGTAATCGCGGATCAGCATGCCGCGGTGAATGCGTTCCCGGGCCTTGTACACACCGCCCGTCACACCACCCGAGTCGTCTGCACCCGAAGCCGCCGGCCCAACCCGCGAGGGGGGGAGGCGTCGAAGGTGTGGAGGGTGAGGGGGGTGAAGTCGTAACAAGGTAGCCGTACGGGAACGTGCGGCTGGATCACCTCCTTTCTAGGGAGAGAGAGCTTCCTGAAAGCAAGATTGACACGACGGCCGGGGTGCCCCGTCCGGTCCCCGTTCCCCAGGCTCGAGCCTCGCAGCGTCCGGTCCCGGGGGGTCCCCCGCGCACCTTGAGAGCCGCATAGCGAGATGGATCATCCATTTGAACATGGAACGTGATCTGATCGATTCTCAGATATCAGAGAGATGAAGATATCACCGATCTGCAACTGAAGATTCAATTTACATTTCCAAGTAAGGAAGCATCTAATCGAGATGAGATAGTCTCGATCGCCGCCCGGGCGCGTCCCGGGCGACGGTGTGCGACACCCAACACTGGATAGAGTACAGCGATGTGCTACTCAGTCATGAGCGCGATCGTCCCGCGATGCGCGGGAAGATACGCAGGGCGCGCTGGCGGATGCCTTGGCATGGGAAGCCGAAGAAGGGCGCGGCAAGCCGCGATAGGCCTGGGGTAGGGGCACACACCCGCCGATCCCAGGGTACCCGAATGGGCGAACCCGCCCGGCGATGGCCGGGCATCCCCCTCCCGAAACGATAGGGAGGGGGAGGACAACCGGGGGAACTGAAACATCTAAGTACCCCGAGGAGAAGAAATCAACTGCGAGATCCCCCGAGTAGCGGCGAGCGAAAGGGGGCCGAGGACAAACCACCGGTCGCACGCGGGCGGCAGCCTTCGCGCCGGTGGGGTTGCAGGGCGCTGCACCCGGGGCCTGCCGGCCCCGGCGCGAACGCTCCCGGGCGGGCCGAACGGCATGGGAAGGCCGGCGGCACAGGGTTAGGGCCCCGTAGGCCCCGCCCGGCGGAGCGGCGCGGACGGCGTCCCTGAGTAGGGCCGCGCACGTGAAACGCGGTCCGAACCCGGGGGGACCACCCTCCAATCCTGAATACTCTCCCATGACCGATAGCGAACCAGTACCGCGAGGGAAAGGTGAAAAGCACCCCGGGAGGGGAGTGAAACAGTACCTGAAACCGCGCGCCCGCGAGGCGTCGGAGCAGCCTTTCGGCTGTGACGGCGTGCCTTTTGTAGAATGAGCCAGCGAGTCGCTGGCCGCCGGCGAGGTTTAGCTTTGGAAGCGAGCCGTAGCGAGAGCGAGTCCGAACAGGGCGATCACGAGTCGGCGGCCGCGGACGCGAAGCCGGGTGAGCTACCCGTGGGCAGGCTGAAGCGGGGGTAAGACCCCGTGGAGGGCCGAACGGGGGTGCGTTGAAAAGCGCTCCGATGACCCGCGGGTAGGGGTGAAAGGCCTATCAAACCCGGAGATATCTCGTTCTCCCCGAAATAGCTTTAGGGCTAGCGTCGACCGTTAACCCCTGGAGGTAGAGCACCGGATCGATGAGGGGGCCTCGCAGCCTACCGAGTCGAACCGAACTCCGAATGCCAGAGGGTCCAGAGGTCGGCAGTCAGAGCATGTGGGCTAAGCTGTGTGCTCGAGAGGGAAACAGCCCAGACCGCCCGCTAAGGTCCCCAATTGCAAGCCGAGTGGCAAAGGATGTGCGTCCGCGCAGACAACCAGGAGGTTGGCTTAGAAGCAGCCACCCCTTCAAAGAGTGCGTAACAGCTCACTGGTCGAGTGGACATGCGCCGACAATACACGGGGCTAAGCTTGCAACCGAAGCGGCGGGATGTTTATCACATCGGTAGGGGGGCGTCCCCAGCGGGGCGAAGCCGGAGGGTCACCGACGGTGGACTGCTGGGGAGCGAGAATGCTGGCATGAGTAGCGAGAGACGAGCGAGAGACTCGTCCGCCGTAAACCCGAGGTTTCCTGGGCGAGGCTAATCCCCCCAGGGTCAGTCGGGGGCTAAGGCCAGGCCGGAAGGCGTAGCCGAAGCGCAGCAGGTGGACATTCCTGCACCATCGAGGGACCGTCACGACCGACGGGGCGACGGATCGGGGTAGCCGGGCGGGGTTCTGGACGTCCCCGTGAGCGCGCGCGGCCCGCATCCCAGGCAAATCCGGGGTGCGCGAGGGCTAGGCGCGGGACGAAGCGAGCGAGCGAAGCCGGTGAGCCCTGGTCCCCAGAAAAACCCCTAGGCAGGGCCCTCGATGCCCGTACCGCAAACCGACACAGGTGGGTGGGTAGAACATACCGAGGCGATCGGGCCAACCATGGTCAAGGAACTCGGCACAATGGCCCCGTAACTTCGGGAGAAGGGGTGCCCCCGCGTACGTGAACCGGCCGGCCCGGGGAGCGGAGGGGGGCCGCAGTGAAGAGGCCCAAGCGACTGTTTACCAAAAACACAGGACTCTGCAGAAGCCGCAAGGCGACGTATAGGGTCTGACGCCTGCCCGGTGCCGGAAGGTCACGGGGAGGGGTTAGCGCGCCGCGCGAAGCCCCGAACCCAAGCCCCGGTAAACGGCGGCCGTAACTATAACGGTCCTAAGGTAGCGAAATTCCTTGTCGGGTAAGTTCCGACCTGCACGAACGGCGCAACGACTTGGGCGCTGTCTCGACCATGGGCCCGGTGAAATTCCACTAGTCGTGAAGATGCGACTTACCCGCGGAAGGACGGAAAGACCCCGTGAACCTTCACTGCAGCTTGGCATTGGCCGCTGGCCCGTCGCGTAGAGGATAGGCGGGAGGCTTCGAAGCCCGGGCGCCAGCCCGGGCGGAGCCGCCCTTGGAATACCGCCCCCGACGCGCCGGCGTCCTAACCCCGTCCCGTGAAGCCGGGCGGGGGACCGTGCCAGGCGGGCAGTTTGACTGGGGCGGTCGCCTCCTAAAGGGTAACGGAGGCGCGCGAAGGTCCGCTCGGGACGGTCGGCAACCGTCCTCATGAGTGCAAGAGCGTAAGCGGGCTTGACTGCGAGGCACACACGCCGAGCAGGCGCGAAAGCGGGCTCTAGTGATCCGGCGGCCCCACGTGGGAGGGCCGTCGCTCAACGGATAAAAGGTACTCCGGGGATAACAGGCTGATCTTGCCCAAGAGTCCACATCGACGGCAAGGTTTGGCACCTCGATGTCGGCTCATCGCATCCTGGGGCTGGAGCAGGTCCCAAGGGTACGGCTGTTCGCCGTTTAAAGCGGTACGCGAGCTGGGTTCAGAACGTCGTGAGACAGTTCGGTCCCTATCCTCCGCGGGCGCAGGAGAATCGAGGGAGGCTGCCCCTAGTACGAGAGGACCGGGGTGGACGGACCTCCGGTGAACGGGTTGTCGACCGACGGCATCGCCCGGTAGCCGCGTCCGGACCGGATAACCGCTGAAGGCATCTAAGCGGGAAGCCGTTCCCGAGATCAGTTCTCCTTACGGTAAGGGCCCAGGTAGAACACCTGGTCGATAGGCCGCAGGTGCAAGCGCGGCGACGCGCTCAGCCGAGCGGTACTAATAGCCCGAGCTCTTACCCGCATCCCATCGCGACGGGCGTTCGCGCCGTGCCGCACGCGGGATGCTTCCCGGCGGAATGCGCCGCGTCCCATGCCCCGATGGATGTCCGACCCTCGCTGTGCGGCCCCCAGGGCGCGCGCGGACCGCCCGGACGAGTGGGCGGGGCGCCGCCCACCGGTCAGCGGCCACAGCGTGCGGGGCACGCCCGGTCCCATTCCGAACCCGGAAGCTAAGCCGCACCGCGCCGATGGTACTGCGGGGGAAGCCCGTGGGAGAGCAGGG
>NZ_CABWID010000010.1 GCF_902501965.1 Collinsella sp. AK_207A
CCTCGATGCGCTCGACCAGCCGCTGACGGCCCCAAGGCGTGAGGCGTGAGGCGTGCGTTAGGATGTTGTGACATGGGAGGGCCCCTCTCTTCGCTGCAGACCTAGACAATCCACAGCTTCGCGGAGCCCTCCCTACTTGTCACTAGTCAGACGTAAACAACCTGTTGGCACTAAACAGCTAACCGTTTGGTCTCAACAGGCCAATCGGCACTGCCGTTCCGGCCCCGGCGAGCCTGCCGCGTACGCGCGCGGAGCTTTTCCAGGCCGTCGATAAGGAAGTTGACGAACTCGTTGGGCTCGCTATCGCTGGCGGGCACGATGCCGTGTTCATCGGATACCAGAAAGGGCGACTGTCCAGCGCACACGCGGTCGAGGTCAGCAGGCACAAGGGTAAGTCCGCGTGTCTGCGCCAGCTGCTCTACGAGCGTCACCGTGCCGCACGGAGCCTCACCCTCGTCAACGACAATCAACAGTTGGTTGCCATCCACGGCGCAGAGCGTCTCGGGGGCCACGCCGGCCTCCCCCGCCTCGCGACGTGCCGCCTCGGACCGCGCAGCGAGTGCCTCAAGCGACGTATCCGCCAGCGGCTCGTACGCACCCACGCTCATGGCCGCTTGACCGTCCACGTCCACAACCACCATGAGCACGCCGTCGCGCTCGGTGAAATCGCCCTCGGCGAGCGACCACTCGATATGCTGTTTGGCCCATGAGACCAGGTTCCGGTTGATGGGGGCACCGTTCACCCGACGCGCCGCAAGCGCCCGGATATGCCGGTTGAGCATGGGAACCTTCTTACCCGCCATGCGCCAGCGGCACACGAGCGCCGGCTCCCCGAGCTCAAAGCCTGCGTTTCCCCGCTCCTGCGCCGCAACGAATGCCTCATACGCCTCCCGCTCTGCAGGATCCTCGAACGCAGCATCCATCACATCAGCCACAGCAATCCACCTTTCACCGCCAAACCAGACCCGGCCTCACCCAGCCCCAGCCACAACCGCCAAGCCAGACCCGTGCACCAGCCCAAGCCCCTCTCAACAAAGCGCGGCCTCCCCCAGCGAGCCGGGAGGGCACGCTCACCGTGCCCGAACGGCAGGGCGGGGCGGTACCGTCCCAGGCGAGTTCTGGCGCAGCCAGCTGCCTGAAGTCCGAGATGGTACCGCCCCGCCCCCATGCCCCTCAGGGCAACGGATTAGTGCCTAAAGTGGCGAGCCCCCGTGAAGACCATCGCGATGCCGTTCTCGTCGCACGCCTGGATGGACTCGTCGTCACGCTTGGAGCCACCGGGCTGAATGATCGCCGTCACGCCGTGCTCGGCCAGCACGTCCACGTTGTCACGGAACGGGAAGAACGCGTCGCTCGCGCACACGAAGCCGTCGCGCGGCACGCCCATGCGGTCGCAGGCTTCCTCGGCGCGCTCGCAGGCCAGCAGCGCGGAATCCACGCGGTTGGGCTGACCCGGGCCCATGCCGATGCCCGCCTTGTCGCGCGCGATCAGAATGGCGTTGGACTTGACGCCCTTGCACACCTTCCAGGCAAAGAGCAGCTCTTCCATCTCTTCGTCGGTCGGCTTGCGCGTGGTGGGGAAGGCGAAGGACGCGGGATCCTCGTCCGCGCGGTCCACCGTCTGCACCAGCATACCGCCGTCCACGCTGCGATACTCGAGCGCCGCGGGGGCGTCGATACCGCCCGTGGCGAGCACGCGCAGGTTGGTACGACGGGCCAGGCGCTCCAGGGCCTCCGGCGTGTAGGAAGGCGCGATGAGCACCTCCACGAACTGCTTGTTCACATCGGCGAAGTGCTCAACCAGGCTCAGCGGGACCTCGCGGTTGCAGGCGATGATGCCGCCGAACGCGCTCTTGGGATCGCACGCAAACGCGCGGTCGTAGGCGGCGGTGATGTCCTCGGCCTCGGCGGAGCCGCAGGGGTTCTGATGCTTGAGGATCACGCAGGCAGGCGCGTCGAACTCACGCACGAGGTTCCAGGCGGCATCCGTGTCCAGCAGGTTGTTGTAGGAGAGCTCCTTGCCCTGCAGCTGCTCGGCATTCACGAGCGAGTGCTCGGCGGCACCGGGCATGCGGTAGAGCGCAGCGGCCTGCTGCGGATTCTCGCCGTAACGCAGATCCTGCTGCTTCACCAGCGGCACGATCATGGAGTCCTCGGGCTCCTTGCTCCAGGCCTCGGCGTCCACGGCAAAGCCGTCCAGCACCTCAGAGAGGGCCTCGGGGTCGTCAGCATCCACCGTCTCCATCTCGGCCAGAGCGGTGCCGGCGATACCGCGGTCCTGCGGCAGGTTGCCGGAGGCGGCCAGCTGATCGGCCATCCAGGTGGAGATGGCCTCGTCGTAGTGCGCCGTGGTGGCGTACACCTTGTACTGCAGGCAGCGACGCGTCTCCAGCGTGGTGGCGCCGTCGTGCTCGCGCATCTCGGAGAGCACCAGAGCGTAGTCGGCGAGGTCGGAGACCACGGTCACGCTCGCGGCGTTCTTGGCGGCGGAGCGCAGCATGGACGGACCGCCGATGTCGATGTGCTCGATGGCGTCGGCAAAGGTGACGTCGGGCTGGGCCACGGTCTTCTCGAACTCGTAAAGGTTCACGCACACGAGGTCGATCATCTTGATGCCGTGCTCGGCGGCCTCGGCCATGTGCTTGGGATCATCGCGACGCGCGAGCAGGCCGCCGTGCACCTTGGGATGCAGGGTCTTCACGCGGCCGTCCATCATCTCGGGAAAGCCCGTGTACTCCTCGATGGGGGTCACCGGCACGCCGGCCTCAACCAGCACGCGCGCCGTACCACCTGTGGAGATGATCTCGACGCCGAAGTCCTCGACCAACGCTTGGGCAAAGTCCACCACGCCCGTCTTGTCCGTCACGGAAATCAGTGCGCGCTCAATCTTGCCTGAACCCATGCCATCTCCTCCTTGATTATCGGGATCGCTGCCGGGGCGCCCGCGGCTTTTCCGGCACGCATAACGGTATCAATGTAGCGCAACGATCCGCTGAAACCGCCGCTGGAACCCCCTCATTTGAAGAAATCGCGACGAACACCGCAAGTGCCTTCCATTTTTGTGTCCGCGCACCGGAGTAAGATAGCTGAATAAGCACGTTGTCCCGCATGGCCGGACGATCCTTGCCACACCCGGCTCTCCCCGCGCATGGCGTGACGAGAAAATGCCGCGGGAGTCCACCCCCCCCGATGCGCGCTTCCCGATAGTCCGAACTCCAACAGCCCTTTTGAAGAAAAAGCGTTTGAAGCATGCAGATTTGTGCGAGAAAACGTTAACGAATCGTGTACTGTGCAACGCCGCAAAAATGCACGCAATATGCGTGGTACAAAGCAAACGTGTTCCGTTCGTCCACGCTCGAACAGGTACACGGAGAGCGCATTTGCGCAGGGAAAAGGGTTCCGGGCAGGGAGCCTTTTTCTTTATGCCTCGCCCTTTCAACTAAGCCGCACATGCACGAAGAACGGGCCGGAAGCGCATGCATCCGCGCTCCCGGCCCAACTATTCAAACACAACCAAGCGGTTAGAACGTTCCTCCGCCCCCGCCACCGACGCCGCCTCCGCCACCGCCGGAGAAGCCTCCGCCAAAGCCGCCGCCAGAACTCTCGCTCGAGGCGGCGATGGTCGAGATCGCGACATCGTTCGCCGCGGTGAGCGCCGAGGTCGGCGTCTCCATACCCTCATGCCGGCGGTACCACCACCAGCTGGGATAGTAGCCATCGGAGAAAGAGTCATCGTAGCTCGTGGGCGTAGCAGCCGCCAGATCCTCGAGCACCTGATCGGATACGCCAAGGGCCACCGCAAAGACGAGCAGCTTGTTCCAGAGCACCACATCACCCGGCACTGCCTCGTGCAGGCGCGTGAAGTCCTCGAACCAATGCTTCAGCGCCCGGCAGCGGGCGTAGAGCTCCGCCCCCTCCGGCGTGAAGCGCTTGAAGGTCCAGCTCAGCACGATACCCGCGGTGGAAAGCACCGCGACCACGGGTATCATGACGAGCCATCCGGCCTCGGCGCAGAAGATGATTCCCAGGAGCAGAGAGATGCCGCCCACGATGCTCCCGCCGATACCCGCGGCAAGGCCGGTCGAACGCACCAAATCGCGGCTCTCCAAACGGTCCCTCACCACCGAGGTGTAGGACCGCCACCGCTCCGAATAACCCTCGGGATCATCCTCGGCAACCTTCTTCATCTCCTGGAACGCGATCTCGTAGCGGCCCTCACCGCAATAGAGCTTGATCGCGGCGCGATCGATTTCGTCCTTCACGCGCTGCTCGTAGTCCTCCGGTACCCCGAGCAGGTAATCGTCCTCCTGACGCTCGCCGCCAAAGAAGGTACGCGTCGTAGACGTGGTCTTGGAGACCGAGACGATATGGTCGTCCGTGAGCTTCATGATGGTGGACACCAGGGCGGCGTTACCCACAGATTTGTTCTTCATAAACGCCGCGATGACCGCTGGATGGTCGTCGGAAGGCACATCGCGGAAATATGTCTCCTGGAACAGGGGCTTGGGCTTGCGCCCAAAGGCGATCTTGACGATCACCACCGCCAGGAAGAAGCAGACCGAAGCGGCGATGCCCACCCCACCGAGCACCATTGCCTCCTGACGCGCCGCTTCGCGCGCCCGATTCGCTTGATCGGCCCATGTCTGCTCCTCGGAAAGTATGACGGGCAGGCGGTTGCCAGAGCTGTCGACCTCCCCGTTTGGAGCATTGCCCGGCGCGAGCTGGGGCACCCAGGCCGTGGGGAAGACGATGCGCGCTTCGGCGAACTCGCCGGAATTGACCGTGGGAACCGCGTAGGTAACGGCGGGCGTGCCCGCATCCAGGGCAACATCGCCGTCCAGCGGGCCATGGCCCCAGGCGCGCAGGTTCGCGGAATCGGAGCCCGTGCTGGCTGCCACGCCCGAGGAGCTGGCGCCTGCAAAGCTCACACTCAGCTGGACGTCGTCGGAATCCTCTGCCCAACCGCTGCCGACGAACTTCCAGTACAGCTCTGCGGTATCGTTCCACGACATGACCGCGCCGGTCAGGCTATAGGTGATCGAGATCGTGGCCTCGTCGCCATCGGCATGGGGCGCGTACACCTTGAGTTGGATGTCCGAGTCCGTGGTTTCCGCGGTGTAGACGCCGGACTCTCCGTTCTCGGCGCTGCTCACCTGCTGGTAGTCCGTGGTACCGTCAGACACCCGCTGCACCTGGATATCGGCGGTCGCACCCTGCTTGTTCGCCCCGAGCGGGATATCCCAGAAGACGCCGTTCACGCTCTCGTCGAACGAAAACATGCGCTGCTCCGTCACGGTGAGCGAGCCGTCCTGCTGAACCTCGGCCTCTATGTGCACATGGGGCATGGAGAAACTGCTCGCCCGAGCCGTGGACGGCGCAAACAGCCCTGCGAGCACGAACACGAGCACGAACACGGACAAGACGAACGGGACCGCAAGGCGACGCATGCGCATGGGTTCTCCCAACGTTGAGATGACACTCTGAACTGCCGGACAGCATTCTACTCTCCCCGCATGGTCGCGGCGCCGCGCGCAGTCAACGCATGCGGCACGCCCTCGCTAGAAGGTGCCTCCGCCTCCCCCTCCGACGCCGCCACCGCCGCCGCCCGAGAATCCACCGCCAAATCCGCTTCCAGAGCTTGAGGCGCTCCCCGCCGCCACGGCAACCGAGACATCGCTCACCCGATGCATGGCACGAATCGGGGCATCCATGTTGCCGTGCCGGCGCAGCCACCACCAGCTGGGGTAATAGGGACTCCCGTCTGCGTACGCTTCATCGAACGCGCGCGGCGTGGCCGCCGCCAGCTCCTTCAGCACCCGGTCTGATACGCCCAGGGCCACCGCCATGACGAGCAACTTGTTCCAAAGCACCACGTCACCGGGCGCGGCCGCGCCCAGCCGCGTGAAATCCTCCAGCCAGTGCTTGAGGGCGCGGCAGCGCGCTTGCAGGTCAACGCCCTTCTGCGTCAGGCGGCGCAGCGTGGACGCGACGAGGATCCCGGCCACTACGAGCGGCAGGCCGATGAGCGGCAGCGGGGAGCCCAAATAGAGAGCGGAAGCCACCTCGCCAACCGCCAGCGCCCCGCCCGCAACGCACGCGATCACAAATGGCAGCACGCCGTCCGACTCAACAAGATCCCAACGCTCCTGCCGGGCGGCAACCTCATCCTGGAAGTCCTTCCAGCGGGCACGGAAGAGCTCGGGTTCCTTCTTGGCTATGTCTTCCATTTCGCCGAACGCCACCGCAATCCCGCCGTCTCCCAGGTAGAGGACCAATGCCGCACGGTCGATCCTGTCGGTCAGCGCCCGCCGATCTTCCGCGTCGACACTCAGCTCGTAATCCTCTTCCTCGCGCTTCTTGCCGAGTACGTTGCGTGCCTCGCGCGTCGTCTTGGCGATGCGGACCACATGCTCGTCGCACAGGTTCATCAACGTGGCGAGCAGGGCCCTGCCATCCGCCTTACGGCCGCTCATGAAAGCGGAGATGATAGCCGGATGCCCTCGCGAGGGCAGGTCGCGGAAATACTCGTCCGTAAACGTGGGCTTGGGATTGGGATGCCGCCATTTGAAGACGAGCACCACCAGGCAGAACAGCGCCGGCAACCCGATGCTCATCCCCGTGAGAACGTACAGTATGAGGCGCGCGTGCTCGCGCCGGGCATTCGCCTGGTCAGCCCACGCCTGTTCCTCGGAGAGAACGTCGGGCAGCCGCATCTGATTGACCGCCTGAAGATCAGGTACCCAGGCCGCAGGAAAGACGATACGTGCCTCCGCAACGTCTCCGGCAGGCACGGTGGGAACGTCATAAGACACGGAAGGCCCGTCGGCATCGAGCGAAACGACACCGTCCAGGGGTCCATGCCCCCAGGCGCGCAGGTTGGCGCCGTCCGACCCCGTCTTCGCCTGCACGCCCGAGGCCGCGGCGTTCAGGAACGTCACGCTTAGATGCACGTCATCGGAATCGTTTTGCCAATCCGCGCCCACGTACTTCCAGTACAGCTCAGCGGTGTCTGACCATGCCATCACCGCGCCGGCAACGGTGTAGTTCACGGTGATGCGGGCCTCGTCGCCAGCCTCGTGCGGCGTGTAGACCTTGAGCGAAAGGTCGCCAGACACGTCCTCCTCAACGGTGTACACACCGCCCTGGCCGTTCTCCGCGCTCTCGACCCGCGCGAGCGACACGCCGTCCTCGCTCACGCTCCCCACAACGGTGGTCGACATCGCACCCTGCTGGTTCTGACCGTTTGCAAAAGTCCAGTAGACGCCGTTGGCGGCATCGTTGAAGCTGAAGGTCCGCGTCTCGGAAACGTTGAGCGAGCCATCCGTCCCCACAATTGCCTTGATATCCACGCGGGGCATGTCGGCATCGGCCCGTGCCAGAACCGGCGCGCAGAACAGCAGGCAAACCATGGCGAGTACGACGGCGACGATTCGGCGACGCATGGCAACTCCTCAGACGGCTACGAAAGCCCACCCATTCTAACGCGCGGGCATGCACGCATCCGAACGGTGCGCGCGGACCATATCCCAGCTAAAGCATGCAGCCAGTTGATCCGCGGACCGAGGCGTCTGGTCCGGAGCGAGACCGGTGGCGCCCGCGAGCCAGCCGATCAAGCGCTCGGGCGAGCCGAAGCGCTCGCGCAGCGCCCCCATATCAAGATCGCCGTCGCGCTTGGAAAGCCGCCGACCATCCGGCGCCACGAGCAGCGGAACATGTGCATACGCCGGATGCGGCAAGCCCAGAAGTTCTTGCAGATACCGCTGGCGGGCAACGGACCCCAGCAGATCGCGGCCGCGCACCACCTCGGTCACGCCCATCTCGGCATCGTCCACCACCACCGCAAGCTGGTAGGCGAACACGCCGTCCGAGCGGCGCACGACAAAGTCCCCGCACTCCTGCGCCAGAGTCTCGTGCTGGGGACCGTATGTCCTGTCTACGAACCGGACTTCCCCCTGCGGATCGCCCGTATCGGGGACGCGCACGCGCCACGCCGGCGAACGGACGGCAGTGCGCGCGGCCACCTCCTCTGCTGAGAGCGCGCGACACGTCCCCGCGTACACAGGCGTACCGTCGCTCGCATGGGGAGCGCTCGCCGCGTGCAGCTCGGCGCGCGAGCAGAAGCAGGGATACACAAGCCCCAGATCGCGCAGGTGTTCATAAGCAGCCTGATAGAGATCGAGACGATCGTGCTGGTAGACAACGTCGCCATCCCAATCGAACCCCAGCCAACGCAGGTCATCCAGAAGAAGATCGGTCCACGGACCGGTCTTGGTGCGGGGGTCCAGATCCTCCACCCGCATCAGCACGCGCCCGCCGCGGCTCCGAGCCGAAAGCCAGGCAAGAAGCATGGCGTACACGTTACCCAGATGCATGCGACCCGAAGGCGAGGGGGCAAAACGCCCAACCGGTATGTTCGTTGGAGAAGCGGTCATGCGGGCAAGTATAGCCCTGTGGCGAGCGCCTTGAGCATCTCGTCCGAACAACAAAGAACCCCGAAGCCGAGGCTCCGGGGTTCTTCGGGAAAGGAGGTGAGTTGAGACCTACATGGGCAGCGTGGTCTGAGCCACGTAGGTGCGGGTCTGGTACTCGCGGTCGAGGTCGAAGAGGCCCTTGGGGTCGGAGCCGAACAGCTTCATGTTGGTGATCATGTCGCGGGCGTTCGTCTCCTCCTCGCCCTGCTCGCCAACGAACCAGTCGAGCATCTTCATGGCGCGGATATCATGCTCGTCGCGCGCCACCTCGTAGCAGTGGTGGATGAGGCTCGTCACGTACTCCTCGTGGGCAAGGCCGGCCTCGAGCGGCTCAAGGTCGTTGCTAAAGGTCTTGTCGGGCTTGGCGATGGCCTCCATGGTGGGCTTGTAGTCGTTGTCCAGCAGATAGCGACGAAGCGCCTTGGCGTGGTCGACCTCCTCCTGAACTTGGATCATATACCAGTTCGCAAAGCCCTTCAGGCCGCGATCCTCATAGTAGTCGGCAAAGGTTAGGTACAGATACGCGGAGTAGAGCTCGGCGTTGATCTGCTTCTCAAGAACTTCTGCAACCTTCTCGTTCATGGCCATGCAGCCTCTCCCCTTTTTTCGATGAAGCAACGAGCGTTTCCTGTGCACGTTGGGCCTTATACCCACCTGGAATGATTGAAGCGCCTTAAACCGACTCCGCACATTCCTTCCATGGACGATGCGCTGGTCTGCTATCATAGAAGGCCGAGCTAACAAAAAAGCGAGCCAATGGCTCGCTTTCAAGTTCAACTGGTGCGGCGTACAGGATTCGAACCTGTGACGTTCTGATTCGTAGTCAGACCCTCTATCCAGCTGAGGTAACGCCGCAACGCAAGGAATATAATGTCATCTGGAACCCCTTCCGTCAAGCGGTTTTTTCAAAATTGGGTAGATTCTTTTTGCTGGGCCGGTTTTCCGCATCATTGTCGCAGGCCAAGACATTGTGGGCACAATAGGGACCAGAATGCATCGTGCACCTGAACCTTGGAGTAGCGACCATGCCTTCGAGCGATCGACTTATTAAACTTCCCCTGTTCGCGCGCCGCAAAAAGCTCCCGCGCCTGCCCGGGCAGCCTTCCGACACATCGTACATCTGCTTTTCCGGTGCCTGCCCGCAGCCCGACGACGCGCTGTGCTATATCGGCGAGCTTATGCGCGGCTCTCGCGTGCGCATCCTCGCCTATATCAGCGAGAACGGGTTCGTGTACCCCGCCGATGAGCCGCTCCGAGGTCACCCGGATCTGAAGCCCGCTCTTACCATCGCCCCTATCAACGATACCGGCAAGGCAGATGAGGGCGGCATCTTCCTCATCACCGAGGATGGCTTCAAGCGGGTGGGTGACTACCTCGGCACGCCGGCGCGAACGTTGCGCGTGCGGGAGGACCCCACCGATGAGGCGCGCGGCCAGAAGCACCGTAGGCGAACGCGTGCCCTGCCGTATCAGGAGTTCATGGCGACGCTCTTTCTGCGGTATTGCCTGCCTTTGACAAAGGGCGCGCCCGAGCAGCAAACCACAAGCGCAGAAGATCTCGCCGATATCGCGTTGAAGCCGCTGGCAGAGCCGGTGGAGATCTTCGCAGGCTTTCGAGACATGGCCCTACCGGATGCCATCGGAACATTTCTGTACCGCGTTGATGCCCGCGAGCAGGAAGGCGAGGAGCTCTCGGGTGTTGAGCGCTACGCGCGCACCGTTTTCCGCGAATTCGATCTAGACCGGCTACGCCGCATCGCTTCCTCTTCCGAGGTCACGCTGTCGCGCATCGGCCGCACCGATGCCTTCTACCTCAACTTCAACCACACGGAGCTTTCCCCAGCGGACGTTGCCTTTCTATATGGAGTAGAAGCCAGGCTCAACCGCATCTCGCTCGTGCTCGACTCGCTGGGCGCAGGCCTGGCGCCCCTGACCGCCTCGCCCGCGCAGGAAACCTGCTCGCTGATCGAGATGCACACGCTCCTGAACGTCACCTCCCACGTTCCCGCCCTCCTTGCCCGCACGGGAGAGCAGTCGCCCTGGAGCGCGCCGGGGACCGTGGCATGCGAGCCTGGCGGAGGCTGGAACGCACTCATTCGCATGGCGTCGTTCTGTGAGGGGCTGAATCTGGTGGTTCGCCTTGATTACTCGATGCGGTACGACACCTCGGCGCGCACCATGTTCGCGCGGTTCTATCCTTCCACGTCGGACTCGATGCCTACCACCCGCTTTGACGGCACGGCAGGGGGCTGGGTTGAGCTTGACCAGGCAAACCGTGCTGGCATGGCGCGTGAATATACCGCCCGCATGGCGCTCGTGCTCGCTGCGGCGGCATTTGCCTCCGGATTGACAATCGATCGCTGCGTGGTGGAGCAGGCTGCGTTTGTCGGCATTCCCGAGCAGGCATATTCCTTTGACCGCGCCGCGTATCTGGCGCGATGGGCGCCGCTCGCGGCGCGTGTTGTCGGCACGCCGCTGGCCCCCCAGGAGACGGAACGCGAGCTCGAGCGGCAGAGAATCCCAAACTACCACGATGCGGGTTCTCGTGCGCTGCTGAACCCACCACGCCGAGACGACCGCGCGCTTCCCGAGGCGCTGCGCGATATGCTGCTCGCCGACAACGCGTCTGAACTTGAGGTCATGGAAAACGAAGATGACCCCGACATGCAGCGCGTCCACGAGCTTCAGCAGCGCACGCTCACCGATCCGGCCGGTGCCATGGAGGGACTCACCAACCTGATCGAGGAGCTCCAGGCGCGCTGCGTTGCCGCGGAGCTGATGGCGAGTCAACCGGTCACGAGCCAGTATTGCGACAACTACGTCGCTCGCCTGCTCATGGGACTGCAACAGGACAACCATGCGATGCGCGTGCTTCGCGTGCCGGACGCCCTGTACAACGCGCAATTCGAGTTCGTTCGCACGCTCTGCCGCGCAGGCCGGTTCGAAGACGCGCTTCCCGAGGCACGCAAACTGGTAGACATGGCATCGACCTCGCCCACCGCCCACTTCGCGCTCCTGAACGTGCTCGCGCAACTGGGGCGCTTTGACGATGTGGTCGACGTCGCCAAACACGGCATGGCCTATGCGTACGATCGGGAGGTCATCGCCTATTACCTCTATCGCCTTGCATTCGCCTATTGGAACCTCGGCGACCGGAAGCTCGCCCTCGCCTGCTATCGCATGATGCCGCGCGGAGGCGGCATGGAGAGCGAATCGGAACAGGAGGTGCGTGCGCTGATGGCCGAGATGCCGCAGGACACGCTACCCACCGTGCCCGAAGCGGCGGCGCAGCTCAAGAAAGCGGAGATTCCCCTTCCGCCCACCGACCGGCTCGTGGAGTTCCTCTTCAACGCGGCCGTGCTTCTCACGGACCATGGGTTCCTCTTTCTTGCGTCCCGCTGCGTCTACGAGCTTTGGCGCATCATGGGCCGCGACGAGCTTTCCGCAGTCTATAAGTCGCTCACATGGTAGGATGCGAAGTTCCGGTGAGTCCAAATCGGCACTTGTGCCCCATGCGGCGAGTGCGTTATGATTCACTAGCTGTTACGGAGAGCTGACCGAGAGGCCGAAGGTGCTCGCCTGCTAAGCGAGTATTCCCCAAAAGGGAATCTGGGGTTCGAATCCCCAGCTCTCCGCCAGTCTGAACAGAGAAGCGAGCCCTTTGGCTCGCTTTTTTGTTGCCCGCGCACGGATTCGAACCCGCGAGGGTGCGAGCGTGGAGCGAACGCGCAGCGTTCGCAGCGAGCGGGCGAGGATGCCGGAGGCATCCGAAGCCGGAGCGCGCCGTAGGCGCGCGGAATCCCCAGCTCTCCGCCAGTCCGAACAGAGAAGCGAGCCCTTTGGCTCGCTTTTTTGTTGCCCGCGCACGGATTCGAACCCGCGAGGGCGCGAGCGTGAAGCGAACGCGGCCCTACTTCCTTCCGAAGAGGCTACCGAGCATGCCGCCGAGACCACCGAAGATGTTGCCGCCCAAGAGACCGCCAAGATCGAGCTTGGAAATATCAACGCCAAGGTTCTTCGCCGCGTCCATAAGCGACGAGACGTTGAGCTTCGACACGTCGATCGCCGAGAGATCAAGCTGCGACAAATCGAGCGAGGAGAGGTCAAGCCCCATTTCGGATACCTTGCCGATCGCTGCCTGAAGCACTTCCGTCGCATTGAAGTCGGTGGCCCCGGTGATGCCCTCGATGGTTCCCCGGGGGTCTCGTACCAGCTCCTGGGCCTTCTCGGGAGCGGCCTGAATGGCCTCGGCCACTTGCGTTGCAATGGTCTGCACGTCCATGTCTGCATCCCTTCCGTTACGTTTGCCTTGAACCCAAGATACCCAGCGGCCATGCCATCAATGCCGACGCTACAGCCGTTCGGTCATCTTGCTCACCAGCGGCGTGGGCACCAAACAGGCGAGGTTCTTGCAGGCATAGTTGTTCATGAAGGGGAACATGCCCATGCGGAACGCCAGATTGCGCTTCATGGGAACGAGCGCGCGCTCATAGCGCTCGAGCGCATCCGTACCAACGCGCGCGCCCACCTCCACGGACTCCGCCACCGCGCACCCGGCCTTGATGCCGGAGTTCAGCGCGAACGAGATGCCCTCGCCCGACGTGCACGAGAGAAAGCCGCCGCCCTCGCCGGCGAGCAGGATACGACCCTTGCCAGCCACCAGATCGGCCGGGCGCGTCAGGTGCGCCGCAATCCATGTCTCGCGCTTCACGGCCTCGCCCAGGGGATAGATCCCGCGCAGAATCTCGAGGACGTCCTCGTGCTTGCGGTCGCAGTCTTTGGTTCCCGGATAGAAGATGGAGCCGATGATGGCGACCTCGCCCTTGGGCATGATGTAGCCGATGCCGTAGTCGCGAGAGAAACGCCGCGAGTAGATGCAGTCGAAGTACGGCTCGAGCGCACCCGGCTCGATCTTCATGTATTCCTGTACCGTGATATAGCGATCGAAGGGGCGGAGCCCCAGGCGCTCGCGCACCGTGGCGCGCGGTCCGTCCGCAGCGATCAGATGTCCACACCGCACCTGGCGCTTCTCCTGCCCGCTGCGCAGCGAGACGGTCACCTCAACGGGTGACTGGCTCACGTCGCAGAGGCGCGTTTTTGGAGACACTTCCACGTTTGCAGGCAAGAGCGAGAGCAGCCATTCGTCGAACAGTTCGCGATCGACGTTCAGGAACCGCACCTCCGTGGGCTTCTTGACCTCGCGATCCATGTGGTAGTAGCGGAAATCAATCCATCTCGGATCGAGAATCATCTCCTCGGGGATGCCTCCGTACGGCTCAAGGGCGCGGCGCGAATACTTGTTGAGCATGCCCCCGCAGCTCTTCTGCCGCGGAAGCGCCGCAGCCTCCACGAGCAGCACGCGCGCGCATGCGCGCGCCGCCTCGACCGCTGCCATGATACCGGCAGGCCCCGCGCCCACGATCACGACGTCGTTGCGCTCCGCCACGGCGCTCAGCGGCACCAGTGAACAACTCGTCTTCCATTGCAGGGACATGGCGAACCTCTCCGCTCTGCTCGGGCTTTTGCTCGTGACAGTATAGCGCCGCAGACTCCGCGCTCCCCTACCGCACCGGAGCGTTCTCGTAGACCCGATAGGGCACCTGAAGCCCACGGAGCATCCGCCTTATGCGCTGCCCGCTCTCGTGTCCCGTAAAGCGCATCCTGAGCATGGCGGGCAGCATTCCCGCATTGTCTGCGCGGAAGTGGACGAGGAGGGCGCCCATGTCTTCCGGCGCCACCTCCGTTTCAATGCGATGGGGACTCTCCTCAAAGCACCAGAGCGTCAGCGGCCCATCGCTCTCTTGGAGGACCGCCAGTCCGCCCTCACGAGTTGCCGCACATTCTATACACAGCGACTCTCCCTCATCCTCGCTCTGAAACAACACCGCCCGCGCATCAAACAGCTCCCGCATGGCGACCTCCCTCTCTCCTCCTAGCGTTGCCTCCACTCTATCATCTTTTTCTCATAAATACAAACGTTTGTTCGTATTTTCTCTGTTCGTTTTTTCTTCACAAGGATGTGCTCATGGCATCGCGAGCCCCCGACGGCAACCCCGCTACGCGAACCGCAAACCAAACCCGCCGCGCACGAGTGGCAGCAGCCGCAGGTCCTCCGCGACCACGTGCCCCGCGATGTTCATCCGCTCATCGCCCGGCAGATCAACACGCGAGATCTCCAGCTCGCCTTCGTACCGCAGGTACCTCGCGTTGGAAACGGCAATCGTGCCCGCAGGCCGCGCCGCGCCCGCGCTCGCATCGACCGGCACGCCGCCCGCAGGGCGCAGGCTCGTACGCGACTCGGGCGTCCGCAGCACGAGCGCACTCGAATCCGGGCGGTCGTGGTGTACCTGCCCGCGCAGGTACTCGTAGTCCGGCTCGAGCTCGCACCGCACGTCCACATATCCCGCACTCACGGCAGCCAGCTGCTCCCAACCCGCCTCCGAAAGGTCCACGTCGCCCACAAGCACGACGTCGCACGCACCGAGAGCCCCCAGTTCAAGCAGGTTACGCGCCACGTCTGAGCGGCGGTTGCGCTGCTCCTCGACCGTCGGCAGCCCCTCGAAAAGCGGCCCGCGCTGCTCGCCGTCACCCGGGATGAAGCCCAAAACCTGGAAGCCCTGCGAGCGCAGGAAGTCGTTCATACGCCGCATGTCGTTCAGCGCAAGACCCGTGAACCGCTTGGGATAGTAGTTGTGGCACGCCGCGAAGCGCGTAAGGTCCGCACCGGCCGCACGCCACGCCGCGATCTCGTCCCGCGTCACCGTGGACGCGTTGAACACGATGTGGAACGTCCGCGACAGCGCGACCGTCTCCTCCACCGTGAAGCCGTAGTCCAGCCGCACATGCGATATACCCAGGCCAGCCAGGCCTTCGATGGAATCGCAGCCCAGCTTGGCGGGCGTATCGGGCCCCACGTCCACGATGAGCGAGATCTCCGCGTCGCGCAGGAGCCCCAGCAGATGCCGAGCCTCGCGGCCGTAGTCCACGCCCGTCTCCTCTGGGATCTGCAGGGACGTGAAGGCGTAGGAAACGCCGGCTGCCGCAGCCCGCTCAATCACGCGCTCGCACGTCGCGCGCCCGCTGCCAAAGTACACCGAGATACCCGTCTTCATGAACGGCCTCCTCAACCACGATGTCGTACAAAAAGCGGCCCGGCCGGAAGTACCTGTCCGGCCGGGCCGCCCGTCAAAAACAATCCTTAAGGAGCCCTACTCGCCGTAGAACTTCTCGATGCGCTGCTCGTCCACGCCGAAGAACCAGGTGAGGACGAAGCCGCCCGCATAGGCCGCCAGCATGGCGATCACGTAGAAGAGCTGCTGGCCAGGCACCACGATGAGCAGGCCGAAGAGGCCGGAGACGCCCTGCGAGACCGTACCGACGTGGAACAGGGCCGCAAGCACGCCGCCGAAGCCCGCGCCGAGGCAGGCCGTGACGAACGGACGGACAAGCGGCAGCGTCACAGCGTACATGAGGGGCTCGCCCACGCCGAGGATGCCGACGGGGATGGACTCGGCCACGAACTTGCGCAGGCGCTTGTTCTTAGACTTGAAATAGAGGGCAAGGCCGGCGCCCACCTGGCCGCCGCCGGCCATCATGAGGATGGGCAGCAGGTAGTTGACGCCCTTGGTGGGACCGGTGGGGTCGTTCAGCAGCGCGTGGATGGGCGTGAGGGCCTGGTGCAGGCCCACCGAGACGAGCGGCAGGAAGCCCGCGGACAGGATGTAGCCGCCCACAACGCCCATCTTCTCGTAGACGAAGTTCAGCACGAAGAAGATGCCCTGCGTGAGCCAGGCACCCACGGGCTGGATCACGAGCATCAGCGCAAACGCACCGATGATGAGCACGAGCAGCGGCGTGATGAACGTGTCGAGGATGTTGGGCATCACCTTGCGGATCTGCTTCTCGAGGAACGCGAAGAACGCTCCGGCGATAAGCGCCGCGATCATGCCGCCGGCCGCGGGGTTGTACGCGGCGTTCGTGAGCGGCAACAGGATGGCCTTCTCGGGGTCGGCCGCACCGGCGGCCAGGAGCGGCATGGCCGCGTTGGCGATGCACATCGCGCCGGCGATGCCGCCGAGCGATGCAGACCCGCCGAACTCGCGGGCTGAGTTGTAGCCCACAAGGATGGGCAGGTAGGCGAAGAGCGCCCAGCCCATCGAGCGGATGCCCTGGTACCACCAGGCGTCGGCCAGGGCGTTGCCCGACGCGACGTTGATGACGTTGCAGATGCCGTTGATGAGGCCGGCGGCGATGATGCCCGGCAGCAGCGCCACGAAGATGTTGGCGATCTTCTTCAAGAACGCTTGCACCGGCTTGGCCTCGTACTTCGCCTTCTGCGCCGCCTTGTTCTCGGCGGCGGCGTCGGTCACGCTCTCCTCGGCGACACCGGCCGCGAGTCCGGTGAGCTTGGAGAACTCGGTCAGCACCTTGTTGACCTTGCCCGGCCCGAGGACGATCTGCATCGTGTCGTCCACGACGAGGCCCATCACGCCGTCGAGTTTCTTGATCGCCTCGACGTCGACCTTGCCGGCATCCACCACGCCCACGCGCAGGCGGGTCATGCAGGCGGCGTTCGCCGTGACGTTGTCCTTGCCGCCGAGCAGCTCGAGTAGCCGCGCGGCGAGTTCCTTATCCGTCATGTCCATTCCTTTCCCTTCGCTTGCGATTCCGTACCTTCCCGCTCCGCAACCGGCAGCGACCGGTGGGCACCTCCCTCGGGAGGCCCATCCCGGCTACTCCGCGATCGCGGCGCGCACGTGACCGGCGGAGGCGTCGAGCCTTGCTCGCGCACTCTCCGCGTCACAACCCAGCAACACGGACACGATGGCCGGTTTTACCTGGCCGTCCGTGGCGGCTAGCGCTTTCACGGCCTGTTCGCGGTCGCACCCGCAGGCATCCATCACGATGTTCTGCGCGCGCACCACGAGCTTCTCGTTGGTGGCCTGCACGTCTACCATGAGGTTCTGGTAAGCCTTGCCGCAGCGCACCATCGTGCCGGTGGAGATCATGTTGAGCACGAGCTTCTGCACCGTGCCCGCCTTGAGGCGCGTCGAGCCAGTGAGGACCTCGGGACCGGGAACGGGCTCGATGGCGAGCTCGGCCTCCCGGCCCACGGCCGAATCGCGGTTGCACGCGATACCCACCGTCTTGCACCCCAGCGCGCGGGCGTAGGCCAGGCCGCCCAGGACATAGGGGGTGCGCCCGCTCGCAGCCAGGCCGACCACGACGTCCCCAGCCGTCAGCGCCAGCCCGCGCAGGTCGTCCTCCCCCAGCTGGCGGTTATCCTCGGCGCCCTCGACCGCCTTGATAAAGGCGCCGGCGCCGCCCGCAATGAGCCCCACCACCACGTCGGGCGACACGCCGAAGGTCGGCGGGCACTCCGCCGCGTCCAGCACGCCCAGCCGCCCACTCGTGCCGGCGCCCATGTAGATGAGGCGATGCCCGGCCGCCACGGCTGTGGCAGCCCACTCGATCGCGGTCGCGACCTGCGGAAGGACCTCGGTCACCGACGCGACGGCCCGTGCATCCTCGCGGTTCATGGCCTGCGCGATCTCGAGCGGGCCCATCTCGTCGAGCCCCATGGTCTCGGGATTGCGCGACTCAGTTGACAGTTTCTTAAGATTGAGCATGAACTACCTCCTTTCCCATTGTCTCTCAAACTTCCAACACGTACTCGGATACCTATCCATCACGATTGGTCATCCCTCTTCCTGCGATAGACAATCCCCGCCCCGGTAGCTGCAACGCCTATAGCTGCCGCCACAGCAGAGGCGACCCAGGAAACATCCCCCGTCTGCGGGAGTGAGCCGGGCGCTTGTTTACGAGCCGCACTCACATTCTTGTCATTCGTGACACCCGCATCGTTCTTCTCTCCCGTGTGACCCTGGTTGGGCTTGGTCTTGTCGTCATTTCCGCTTGGGTTCTGATTATCAGCCTTCTTGAGGCTTGCCTCGGCAGTCGCGAGCGCGGCCGCAAGCGCCTCGCCATCGGTCTTTGAAAGGTCTCCACTGTTCGCGAGGGCGTCGTGGAGCGCATCGTAGGCCTTCTGATATGCCTCGTAGGAACCCTGCTCATACACGCCATCGGAATTTGCTTTATAAGAGGATTCCAGCTGTTCAAGCGACATCGCCGTGTACCGTTCGACCCCCGCCATCGCCGCTCTAAGCTCCGTTGTGAGGCCATCCACGTCCTGTTGCGAGGTGGAAGTAAGACCGGCCCGGGCAGCATCAATAGCCTGAACGAGCTTCGTACGCGATGAAGTCGTCCAACTATCGGTATCAAGCTGAGTTGCCTCGTCAATCGCTGC
Organism: Collinsella sp. AK_207A; assembly: GCF_902501965.1. Lineage (GTDB taxonomy): Bacteria > Actinomycetota > Coriobacteriia > Coriobacteriales > Coriobacteriaceae > Collinsella. Next base: position 18,777 of record NZ_CABWID010000010.1, read on the forward strand.
CTTCAAGCTGCTCGTATCAACTCGAGGAGTCGACTCCCCGTTGAGATAGCCCTCAATGATGCTCGATCCGTCCTTGCGTTGATTGAGAACCTCGTTCAGCGCATCGAGCCGCTTGTTCAGGCCCGAAACGTCTCCACCCGCTTGCTGCGTACTGGCGATTTCATCCTTAAGCTGGTTGATAGCATCAACCAGCTTGGCATCGTTCGACTCAACACTACCGTTGTTCAGCGCGTCGAATGCAATCGTCGCAATCGTGCCATAGCCACTTGTGAGGAACTGGTTCCCCACAAAGTAGTTGGGGTTCACCTTGTTGTTCACAACTGGGGAGTTTTTCGCGTTCGTCAGCAAGACAAGGGATGCGTTGTTCACCGGGTCGATCACCGTGAGCGTGCCCGTCCAACCGGTGTGCCCCACGGTGCTGGAGTCTACGATGGGAGAGAAATAGAAGTAATAACCGTTGTCCCCCTCGCGCCGCCATCCCAGGCCATAGGTGTTGCTCGCATCCTTCGGCTTGATAAACTGGTCGAGCGTATTGCGGTCGAAGAACCGGTTCTCCCCGTAACCGCCGCGATTGATCGTCACCTGGGTTAGAGCGGCAAGGTCATGGGCGTTCGAGAACAGTCCCGCATGACCAGATACGCCCTCCATGGTGTAGAACGCCTTTTCGTCGTGCACCTCGCCCTGAATCGTATGCGTACGGATGTTGTCGAAGCTGATAATACCGTCGCGCGTGTTGCCGTTCAGCTCCGTCGCCGCAACCTGATCCTTGGTAAAGCCATGCTGCAGCGGGTTGAAAGTGACATGGGTGAGCCCCATGGGGTTGTAGTAGCTCTGGGCCACGTACTCGTCAAGCCGCTGTCCCGTTACCTGCTCGACGATGAATCCCAGGAGCATGTAGTCCACGTCTGAATAGACCGTCTTCGTTCCAGGCATGTAGTCGAGTGGCGTGGCGATGATTTTCGAGAGCGCCTCATCGCGATGCTGTGTGAAAAGCGCCGCGTTTGCCTTGCTCCCAGGCTCGGTTTTACCGGTTTGAGGATTATAATCTATGTTGTGGTACTGGGGATCCGCCGGAAATCCCGCCTGATGCTGAAGGATCTCCTTCACGGTCAGCACGTTCTTTCCCTTGATGGCATCGTTATCGCCATCCTTGAAGGCGGGAATGTAGTCCTGCACGCGCTTGTTGATATCAATCTTGCCCTCAGACACGAGCTTCTGGACGGCGTAGTTCGTCGCGTACATCTTCGTGTTGCTCGCAAGATCGTACAGTGTGTCGTTGGTCACCTGCGCACCGCTCGTGAGACGTGTCCCGTCCTGTGCGTAGGAGTTTGCCAGGCCGTACGACGACTCCTTTACGATCTTCCCGTTTTTCGTAATGACGATCTGAGCGGAGGTGAATCCGTGATCGATCTCCGCCTGGATAATCTGGTCGATGAGGCGGAAGCCATCGTTCCCCTCGTTCTCGGCGGCGGCATCGAGCAGCTTCGGGTAGGGAACCTTCACGTCAAGTAGGCTCTTCGATCCCAGATTCTCATCCGGGGTGATACGGGAAACCTGCAGGATGTTGTTACCGTTGACCGTGACGTCGGAGATGTCGACCTTGTTCCACACGTTTGCCTGGGAGCCGGCGAGCGAAACCCCCTTCCCGTTCACGTAGAGACGGTAGGCATCGGGCTGGGCACTTCGAACCAGCAGGTAGCCCTGACCCTCAAACCCCACGAAACTGTTCTCAGCATTCGTAGTCAGACTATCATCGTAGCCGGAATTTGGCTGGGAATCATAGCGGGGGTATGAGCGATCAATCTGAAACGAGCCGTTGGCGCTCACATCGGCCTGCACAGCCTGCTGTGCAAACAAGGGGGCTGGATGCGCGAGTACGCTCCCGCACGATAGACCTGTCGCGATCGCAGCAATGGCGGCAGCACGCCAGCCGACCCTACGAATGCATCCCATGAAACCATCTCCCATCAAAGACAGATCGCGGGCGATCCCTTACCGTCCGCCTCCTTCCGGACCCATAGTGGATGCAAAGGTCCTCCCCATCCCCTTCACAAAGTGGTCTGATATAAGAGTACCGGCATCTTTCACCCCAACGGTAGAATTCCGACTTCAAGCGGCACCAAACACGCGCCATTTTTATCACCAGATGTAACAAGTATTCGAAAGCTGCCATCAACCTCACTCGACCGAACTACATTGAACGCGTCGCTTTATTCGGTGCCTTGGCGGAACCGTCGTAACCACCACCCTCAACAGAGACGAATAGGAGGAGCTGGATATGGATGAGGCAACACAGGAACAGATTCCTGCGGTTCTTAACCCGGAGGATATACTCTCGCGTCTGCAGGCGATGCGTCACTCTTGCGGACCCTCCGAGGATGCGCTTATAGGCTTCTTGCTCGACAACCCGGAAGTCTCCTCGCACGCGACGATACGCTCACTTTCGCACGCCGCCTTCGTCTCTCCAGCAACGATCATCCGTACCTGCAAGCGGGCAGGCTACCAGGGGTTCAAGGATTTCAAGCGCGCCATGTTGCTCGCATGCGCCGCGCGAAACGCCCAGCTCACCGAAATGCAGGAGGGCATCCTTCCTCAAGACTCCGTGAACGTCATCGTGCAGAAGGTCACCGCACGCACCATACGCGCGGTAGAGGATACTGCCCGTCTCGTTAGTCTCTCCAGTCTCATGACCTGCTCCCAGCTCATCCTGACCCGGGCGCGTATCGGCATCTTCGGTATCGGGGAATCTCAACTTGTGGCACAGGACCTCAAGGCAAAGCTTTTGCGAATCAATCTCACCTGTAACGCTGAGGCCGACTGGCACAACCAGCTTCTTATCGCGAAAAACATGACCGAGACAGATCTTGCAATCGCCATCAGCTACAGCGGTATGACACCCGAGACGGCGAACTGTGCACACGAGGCCCATCGGCGAGGTGCGTCGGTCATCGCCATCACGAGCGAGCCAGTCTCCTCCCGCCTCGCAAAGGAGTCCGACGTGACACTCCAGACCGTACGGACTGAGCCCGAGGTGCGAAGCGGGGCCTTAACATCGAGGATGTCACAGCTCCAAGTAGTCGACATGCTCTATACCGTCTGCATCAATACGGACAGGGATCGTCTCACTAAAATCATCATAGCGAACAGCATCAAGAAGCAGTCAGACGCCGCATCGGCGGTATCCTAGACCGACAACTTCGCTCCGGTCCAAGCTGTGCTAGTCCCGCTTCAGCTCCACCAGCTCTTCGAGCATGCGGGCGACGCCCTCGTGGTTGTTGTCATACGCGGTCTGCGCCTGGGCGCGCGCACGGATGCCTGGCTCGGCGTTACACATGGCCACGCCGAGCCAGGCATGGGAGATCATGTCTACATCGTTGGCGCTGTCCCCGATGGCGAGCACGCGGTCCGCGCGCACGCCCAGGTGCGCGGCGAGCCAGCATATCCCGTTCCACTTGGACGTGCCCGCCGCGTTGATCTCGATGTTCCACCCAAGCGAGTTGGACAGCTCGTAATCTGTGTGCTTCGCAAGCCACGCCATCAACTGGAAGCGCACCTCGGGATCGGTATAGAAGAGATTGATGTGTCCGATCGGGCCGGGAAGTGCGCGCACGCCGTCCACCAAGTTCGGCATCACGCGGCGGGTGCGGCGGACGAAGGCCTGCGTCCGCCCGTCAAGCGTCGTGCGGTCCAGGTGATCGAGCTGGTCGACGGCCGTGTAGATCGTGCCGTGGCAGACCACGTCCACGAAGACGCTCGCGCCGAACCTCGCCACCAGCTTGTGCACGAGATCGGCGGCCTCGTCGGACTTCATGCCGGTCTCGTGAATGTCTGCGCTCGCGGCGCGGTCCGCGCCCAGCCGCATCACGCACGCGCCCGCGCAGCCCACGGCGTATTCCATCCCCGGTACGCCGAAGAGTTCCGCGGGCAGGATGCTCAACACGCGACCAGTCGCCGGCACCACGTGGATGCCAGACCCGAGCGCCGCTCGGATGGCCGCAACGGTGCGCGGCGTGATGGTCTTCTCGTCGGTGAAGAGGGTGCCGTCCAGGTCGATGGCCACCAGCTCAACCTCACGAGCACGGGCCTCGATGTTCTGGTCAAGCAGGTCGTAGCCATCACAGGCGCAGCCCGCAATCTCAGGTGGTTCCAAGTTGACGAGCGCCATGCGCTGCCTCTCCCTCTGACGGTCACGCGTGCCCGTGGCCCGTCGCGACAGCTTCGTTCACCGAGGATTCTAGCGATTCGCCGGTGCCGCGCGAACCTGGATTGCAAAACCGGCACCGGGCCGCACGGCTGGGCGCCTCGCCGCCTTCCCCGACGCAGCGGTCGGCTCCTCGAGGACCCGCGGCCCGTCGTTTGCCTCCCACTATCTTCTTATCGTGTTTTGACTGCTTCAATCGAACCATTCAGAATACGATGCAGTTACTGGCGAGGCAGGTGTGCCGGCATGTGTCCCGGGGCGCCTTCGGCGACCCCGTTGAGGAGTCTGGCAGCCTGCCATTCGAGGCGGTTCGCGAATTAGCTGGATGGCAAAGCCGACTTCTCGGTTACCCCGTGTCTCTTTTAGGAGGTTGCGAGCCCGTTTGGAGAGCAGGGCCTGCCATGTGCGAAGGAGGCGGACGCCATGATCTACGCCGGAATCGACTTAGCCAAAGGCGAGCACGTCATAGGGGCGATCGACGAGCCCAGCGTCAACGCCGCGAAGCCGCGTCGTTTCCGAACTCGACGGACGGGTTCGATAGACGCCGTTCCACCTCGAAGGTTTGGGCGAGTCTAAGGAATCCGCGCCCATCGGCATGGAGGCGACCGGACCGCTCATCCTCACCATCCCCGGCATCGGTCACGTCTTCGGCGCTCGAATCGTCTCCGAAATAGGAGACGTCCGCAGGTTCGGGAATGCTTCGGCGATCGTGGGCTACGCCGGCATCAACCCCTCGATCAGCCGGTCGGGCAAGTTCTCGTCAAGCGAGAACCGCATCGCAAAACAAGGGTCCCCTTACTTGGGGCGCGCCCTCTACCTTGCCGCAACGACCCACATACGGCCCTCGACCCCGCTTCGCGATTACAACGACAAGAAGCGGATGGACGGCAAGTCCCGCAGAGAGGCGCTAATCGCTGCCGCCAGAAACTGACCCACATGATCTACGCAGTGCTCTCAAAGCAGGAACCTTATCGCCCTGACGCCGCTGGAGAGGATCAGGCGGCATCGCGTTCTGAATGATTCGAAATGAAGTTGCCAAAGTGCCCATGGAACCGAATCAAAAACTGCTAGAAAAAAACTTCCCAAGGTGCCTGACTACCCATAGCTGGTCTCATAAATACAAATGTTTGTTCGTAATTTCTCTGTTCGTTTTTTTGTTTTCATGGTAAGCTCTCCACAGACGGTAGCAATCCGGGCGGCACCGGCATCTTTTACACCGCGTACCGATATGTAAAGACGCCTCTGCTCCGGCTTTCTATACTGGGCCTTACCTATCAACAGCTAAGGGAGGCAAGCATGGGCATTTTGTACCAAGCGCAGGACATGTCGTACTGGGCCATCTGGCTCTTCATCCTGTTTGCCCTAATGGCGTTCAACGAGCTGGGACGAGCCAAACCGTGGACGGGCATCGTGCTCTTTGCCATCGTGCCGCTCTTCTGCACGGTCTTTATCTGGCCCACCACGGCCGCGCCGGGTAACGAATATGGAACGGGTACGTGGTTCAACTGGGTGAAGACGTACTCCGCTCTGGCCGGATGCCTTGGCTTCATGGTGCTCCGCTACACCAAGCTCGGGCAGAACAAGTGGGCGCTGCTCTTTCCGCCCATCATCTTGGCCGTCAACATCGCCGAGGCGGTGCTCCGCGACTTCCAGGTCTTCAGCTACGCCCTCTGGACCGGCGGCGAGGTCGACAACCTGTGGACCATCTCGGGGCCGTGGAACATCATGAACGGCATCGCCGGTATCCTGAACATCGTGACCATCTGCGGCTGGATGGGCATCTTCATCTCGAAAGACCGCACTCGCGACATGATCTGGCCCGACATGATCTGGCCATGGATCATCGCGTACGACCTGTGGAACTTTGCCTACACCTATAACTGCATCTCGGACCACTCGGCCTATTGCGGCTTGGCACTGCTGCTCTCCTGCACCATCCCGAGCTTTTTCATCAAGCGCGGGCCCTGGCTGCAGCACCGTGCCCACACGCTCGGTCTGTGGATCATGTTCGTCATGACCGTTCCCCAGTTCGCCGATCGCATCGCGCCCATATACACCACGCACAACCCCACCGCGTTCTTCATCGTCAGCCTGCTGGCGCTCTTGATGAACGCGGGCGTGGCGGTGTATCAGTTCGCCAAGATTAGGTGCCAGCACCTCAATCCGCTCACGCAGGAGCTCTATACCGACACGAAGGCCTATCAGAGCGTTGTTGAGGAGAATCGCTAGACGACGATCGCGTTTTGCTAGGGCGGTCGGCCTCCGTACAGCACAGGCCGACGACCGAAGACCCTCCCCCGCTCGCTGAAACCAGCAAGGGAGTGCCGCACATGCGGCGATAATGGGGCCACGTTCGCATCCGGACGTGGCCCCTGTTCGTCGCAGAAAGTGTCCCATGTACCAACCAGACCCCGTACAAACCTGCAAGGTCGAAGGATTCGCCTGCCGCCTCTCCATGAAGAGCAGGCGCCTCCAGGGACAAAAGGGGCAGATCGTACAAGCGGCCCGACGCCTCTACGAGACTCAAGGCGTCCACCGCACCACGGTGAAAGACATTGCCCAGGAGGTAGGAATCACGCGCGAACTGGTGTACTGCTACTTCTCGGGCAAGCAGCAGATTACCGATGCTGTGCTCGATGACTACGTGGAAGACCTCGTTGAAAGCGCCTTGGTCTGGAACGAGGGGCGCGTCTTTGGCCAAACGTCCGAAAGCCTCCGCACCTGTGTTCAGGCGTTTCGGCGTGCCCTCTACGACGCAAGCGGCCAGCCACGCCCCATGATTCGCGTTCTTGAGGAACTCGGCTGCCGCGACGAGTTCGACGTTCGCGCCGTGCGCGAGACGGTCAACGCCATCAACGCCTGCGTGGTCACGGAGTACGCGCGCTTCCATAAGATCGAGATCGACATGGTCTACGAGATGTTCTGCGTCGTCCTCTTCGGCCTCGTGGGACTCATCAAGGTGTACCCTGGCATCACGGACGACGAGCTCATGAAAGTCATCGAGCAAACACTTCGGCTGGACATGCACCCACTCGCTTCCCCGCCCTCCGCATAAAAACGAAACGCCGCCCCGCTTGAGAATGCGGAGCGGCGTTCTGACTCGACCATGTGAGCCAAGTGGCAGCTAGACCTAGGCGCCGATGATGTCGCAACCCATGTAGGGGCGCAAGACCTCGGGAACCGTCACGGTGCCGTCAGCGTTCTGGTAGTTCTCCAGAATCGCCGCCATGGTGCGGCCCGCAGGCAGACCGGAACCGTTGAGCGTATGCAGGTAGCGCGTGCCCTTGAAGTTCTCGGGGTCGCGATACTTGATGTTCGCGCGGCGGGCCTGGAAGTCGCCGCAGTTGGAGCAGGAGGAAATCTCCTTGAAGCTGTTGTAGCTCGGGAGCCACACCTCCACGTCGTAGGTCTGGCGCGCGGAGAAGCCCAGGTCGCCGGTGCACAGGCTGATCACGCGATACGGCAGGCCCAACTGCTGCAGCAGGTACTCGCACTCGGCGGTCATGCTCTCGAGCTGGTTGTCGGAGTCCTCCGGCGTGGCAAACTTGACCATCTCAACCTTGTCGAACTCGTGCTGGCGAATGATACCGCGCGTGTCGCGACCGGCGGAGCCGGCCTCCTCGCGGAAGCACGGGGTGAAGGCGGTGTACCAGCGCGGCAGGCTATCGGCATCCAGCACCTCGCCGGCGTGCAGGTTGGTCAGCACGACCTCGGCGGTGGGAATCAGGAAGTTGTCACCGGACACGTGATAGGCGTCATCCTCGAACTTGGGCAGCTGACCCGTGCCGAACATCGTCTGGCGCTTGACCACCACGGGCGGCCACCACTCCTTGAAGCCGCGGCTCGTATGGGTGTCGAGGAAGAAGTTGATGAGCGCGCGCTCCAGGCGGGCACCGGCGCCGCCCATCACGGTAAAGCGGCTGCCAGAGAGCTTCATGCCGCGGTCGAAGTCCAGGATATCCAGGTCGGTACCCAGATCCCAGTGCGCCTTGGGCTCAAAGCCCTCGGCTGCGAAGTCGCGGGGCTTGCCCCAACGGCGACGCTCGGGGTTCTCGGTCTCATCCTTGCCCACGGGCGTGGCGGCGCAGGGGATGTTCGGCAGATGGGCCATGAAGTCGTAGAGCTCCTGCTCGAGCTCGGCACGCTTGGCGGCAAGGCCGTCGATCTTCTCGTTGACCTCGCGCACGGCCTCCTTGGCGGCCTCGGCCTCATCCTTCTTGCCGGCGCGCATCAGCTCGCCGATCTTCTTGGACTCAGCGTTACGCGTGGCCTGCAGTTCCTCCACCTCGGCGATGACAGAGCGGCGCTCGCCGTCCATCTGGAAGAACTTCTCGCGATCCCACGAGGTCTGGCGATTAGCCATGGCCTCGTCTACCGCATCGGGATTCTCGCGGACGAATTTGATATCGAGCATGGTATCTGCCTTCCGTATCGAGCTCGGTTCGCACATTCAGTTTTGCATCCGCAAGTATATACTTGTGCGCGTAAACCGAGACGTCGAGACACCAAGAAGGCATCGGATGGACGCGATTTTCTCCTTTTTGTTCAACACGCGCGCAGGCCTTGCCGTCCTTTTTGTGGGTGGCATCATCGCCTTCACCATCGCGGCCGTCATCCTCGAGCGCCGCACCCACAAGCTGTACGTGGATCGCGGGCCCAAGCAGACCGGAGAAGACGACGGCTTCTGGGACTAACCCAAAAGCCGCCATACCCTTTTACTCATAGGTTGCATAGGTTGAGAGACTCGTGGCGCTCTTGTAGTTCTTAAGCGCCGTGGTCTCGTCTACCTTCCAGGTGCCGTCCGAATCTTCCGTCAGCTCAAGAATGAAAAAGCGCCCTTCGTTCATCTTGACGTTTTTGAGCGCGGCTGCAAACAGCTCGCGGAGGTGCGCCTTCTGGTCCTCGGCGAGTGCCGGCGGGTTGTCATTGTAGTACGGAACGCCCTGCTCATAGAGGTAGTCCTTTGCGGCGGAGCTGAAGGCATCGTAGACATTGTAGACATCCGGGCATGTCGCGTCGTAGGTGACACTTGCTTCGGCCGGATTGTTATCCCCATAGCTGGCGTACACGTACGCATCGGCCTTCGTGAACGAAACGCTGTTCAGGAACCAGTCCGCCCACGCTTCCTCGTCGATGCCGGAACCCGCCACGTCGTAGCCCGTCATGTACGGCATGTTGCTCTCGAGCCACTTTTTCGCCAGCGCACGATACTCCTCGGTCGTGGGAATCGCGCCTATGTAGCTGTCCGCGGCACTGGACGCGGCATTCTGTTGGGCCTGCTCATCTTCCTTGCTGGTATCGGAGGAGGAATCGTAGCTGGAGTCATAGCTCGAGCTATCGGAGCGGCTGGAGAAGATGTTGTCGATGATGGAGCCGACCATATCGAGCCCGGTGCCGATAACCGAGAAAACGATGAGGATCACGATCACGCGGGGCAGCACGCGGCGGCGACCCTTGCCCTCGCGCGATGCGGCCCGAGCGCGCGCCGCTACCTCAGCCTGCTTCTTAAGCGTGTCAACCGTAGCCTTTGAACTCGATGAGCTCGAAGTGCTCGCGGTGCTCGACGCGGTGCTCGAGGACCGGCGGCTTTCACGCCTCTTTTTGGAGCCGCGCGACGTCTCTTTTGGCGCCTGATCCGCAGACGAAGCCGGTGCCTCGTAGTCATCCTGCCGCTTGCTGGGCGCGTTGTATGGCTGGTCGTCGAAGACACAGCCGTCTTCATCGTGCAGCTGCGCGGAATCGTTCCAAGGCAGAATAGGTTCCCCCGCGTTAAAGGGATCGATGTTGGAATCCTGGCGAGCCATGCAGTCTCCTGACGAACGAAACCCGATTCGTTGCTTCGCGCTCGTAAGCAGCGGAGCCGATTCTCCTCGGCCCCGCTCCAAAAACGCTCAGCTTGTACTTAGTCCTGGCTCGGCTTGATGGAGGGTACCTTCACGCCCTCGCCCGCCTGCTGGGCGGCGCTCATCTGCTCGAAGAGACTCGCGCTCTCGCGGAAGTCTGCCGGCAGCACCACCGTGGCGGCCTTGCCGCTCTTGGCAAACTCGTTCATCATCTCGGTCCACTGCGTGAACATGAACAGCTTGTTCGCCTCGTCGGTGGAAACGCCCGTGGCCTGGATGGTGTCCAGCGAGCCCTTGATGCCCTCGGCGATAGCCTGGCGCTGGGCCGCGATACCGCGACCGCTCTCCTCCATGGCCTCGGCCTCTGCCTTGGCCTCCGTCACGCGACGGATGCGATCGGCCTCGGCCAGGTCCTGCGACGCGGCCTTGGTACGCTGCGCGGCGTTGATCTGGTTCATGGAATCCTCGACCTCGCGCGGCAGAGCGATCTTGGTGATCAGCGTGGAGACCAGCGTGAAACCGTACGCGGCCATCTGCTCGGACACCGTGGCGTTCACGTCCTTGGCGATGTCGTCCTTCTTGGCGAAGACCTCATCCAGCGTGTACACCGGAATGGAGCTGCGCAGGGCATCGGTGATGAAGTCGCGCATCTGCGCCACCGGCTGCTGCAGCATGTAGTAGCTCTTGTACACACCGGAATCGGCGGGCGTGTTACCGCGCTCATAGCTCACATGGTACTGGGCCGAGACCTCGAGGCCGATGGTCACGTTATCCTCGGTCTTCACGTCGATGTCGAAGCCGTTCTTCATGGTGCGCAGGCTTACCGTGGCGGCCTTACGATCGATGAACGGAATCTTGGCGTGGAAGCCCGCGCCCACGATGTTGTTGAACTTGCCCAGGCGCTCGATGATGACCGCATGCTGCTGCTTCACCACAAAGAACGTGTTCATGATCAGGATGATTAGGATGAAGGCAATGACGATAAAGCCCGCCATTCCTCCCAGGATGCTGCCAATACCGTACATAGGGGCTCCTCTTCCCATGATGACCTTGCGCACACCATAGCGCAGACTGACATGCGAACGCGCCGTACCGTCCAGCCTTTACACGAGCGTAACATGCGGCGCGAGACGCTTACAACTCCGGATACAGCGGATGCGCGGCGAGTAGCTCGTCCACGCGAGAACGCACCTGCTGGAGCGCTCCTTCATCACCCGCGGCAAAGACCGCACGGGCAATGAGCGAGCCGATCTCGTGGAACTCCTCGGCGTCGAAGCCGCGCGTGGTGCCGGCGGCGGAACCCACGCGGATGCCGCTCGTCACAAAGGGACTGCGCGGCTCGCCCGGAATCGAGTTCTTGTTGACGGTCAGGCCAACGAGGTCGAGCAGCTTCTCGGCATCCTTGCCCGTCACGTCGGCGGGCGTGAGATCAACCAGGCAGAGATGGTTGTCCGTACCGCCCGAGATCAGGCGCAGGCCGCCCTCCACGAGCCCGCAACCCATGGCGGCAGCATTCTCCACCACGTGGTCGATGTAGGTGGCGAACGACGGCTGCAGAGCCTCGCCGAGCGCCACGGCCTTGCCCGCGATCACGTGCATGAGCGGGCCTCCCTGCGTGCCGGGGAAGACGGCCTTGTCGATCGCCTTGGCAAGTGCCTCGTCGTTGGTGAGGATCATGCCGCCGCGCGGGCCGCGGAGCGTCTTGTGCGTCGTGGTGGTCACCACGTCCGCGTAGGGCACCGGGGAGGGATGCGCACCCGTGGCGACCAGGCCGGCGATATGCGCCATATCCACCATGAACTTGGCGCCCACGCCGTGGGCGATGGCGGCCATGCGCTCAAAGTCGATGATGCGCGGATACGCGGAGGCACCGCCAACGATCAGCGCTGGGCGCTCCTTCTCGGCCAGACGCTCGAGCTCGTCGTAGTCGATCGTCTCCGTCTCGAGGTTCAGGCCGTAGGGCACGAAGTCGTAGAGCTTGCCCGAGAAGTTGACCGGGCTCCCGTGGGTAAGATGGCCGCCCTGATCCAGGCTCATGCCGAGCACCTTGTCGCCGGGCTTGATGAGCGCGGCGTAGGCGGCCAGGTTAGCGTTGGCGCCGCAGTGGGGCTGGACGTTGGCGAACTTGGCATCGAAGAGCTCACAAGCGCGATCGCGAGCGAGGTTCTCCACGATATCGACCTTCTCGCAGCCTCCGTAATAGCGCTTACCCGGATAGCCCTCGGCGTATTTGTTGGTCAGCACGCTGCCCACGGCCTCAAGAACGGCCGAGCTCACGATGTTCTCGGACGCGATGAGCTCGATCGTTCCCCGCTGACGCGCGAGCTCCTGATCGAGCGCGCCGGCGACCGCCGGGTCCTCGGCAGATAGATGCGTGTCGTTCATGGCAGGCCTCCTCCAGGTGGTGTGCAAATGAGGTTTTCAGGCTACACCATAGTGGCGCCGGGGGCGGTGGGTTTTCGCTCGGTGGGGGCAACGGGGCAACGCAGGCGAAGTAAGAAAAAGGCTCCCTCAGGAGCCTTTAACATTTGATGGTGCGGGCGAAAGGACTTGAACCTTCATGGGGTTGCCCCCATATGGACCTGAACCATACGCGTCTGCCAATTCCGCCACGCCCGCGTGCTGAACAATCATAGCGAAAGCAATGGCACCGTGCAAGCTCTTTTTTGATGAGTCGCACGCGTGCCCCGCAACACGCTCTGCGGGATCCAAGGCACCTATCAGGCGCCGCAGTACTCCCGCATCACCCGAACCATGCCCTCGGCATCCGTCTGGGCGCGGACGCGAGCCACCTGTTCCTCGTCCATAAAGACCTGCATGAGCGCCTGCAGGGCGGCAACCTGCTCATTAGCATGGGCGAGAAGCCCCAGGTTCACGATGAGCTCCGCGGGCACCCGATCGCACATGCCACCCATACCCTGAAAGTCGATGGGACGGCGCGGGCGAACAATCGCGATATAGGGCTTGTTCAGGTGCTCGGGATCGGTGTGCGGAATGGCAACGTTGATCGCCTGACAGGGCAGTCCGGTGGGGTAGCTCTCCTCGCGCGCCTTGATGGCCCCGAGCCAAGTGTCTTTGACGTAACCTCGCGCCTTGAGCTCCACACCCAGTTTGTTAAAGAAGCCGGCACGGTCGCGCGCGTCGAAATCGAGGAACACGAGCTCGGGCTTGAATAGGCTGGTATCCACGGAGGTCATGGCGTGCTCCCCTCGTCACCGGTTGCGTAAAAACGCGAACCGGGAGCCCCAAACGAAGGCCCCCGGCTCGCGAACAAGATGTTGCAATCTGCTTACTGGGCCATCACGTCGAGGATCTGGTTCTCGGCGTCAACCTTGCCCATACCCGTGAGGAACGGCACGCCGCTCACGTAGGCGCAGGTAATGCCCGCCGGGGCAACGGTGGTCGCAATAAGCAGGTCGGCATTGGCGCAGCACTCGGCCGCCTTGGCGATGGCGCACTGCTCGATCTCGTACTGGCCCTCGTAACCCTTGGCGTCCAGCAGCTCGGTAACCTTCTTGGCAACGGCGTTGGAGGTGGCAACACCAGAACCGCAAGCCAGGACGATCTTCTTCATTGTGCTCTCCTTTCAATGGTGCAGACTCCGTTAGTTTACACTACGCACCGTGCCCTGGGATGCACGTTGGTAAACCCTAGGAAACGTGCCGATCGACCACAGGACACCCAGAAGGGGAACGCTCCTCTGCTAGACTATCCATCGCTGGGGGCGTGGCGGAATTGGCATACGCAGGAGACTTAAAATCTTCGGCCTTCGGGATTGTGGGTTCGAGTCCCACCGCCCCTACCAGCCTGATTATCGAGAGACCGTAGGCATCCAGCCGATGGCCGCAACGCGCGAAGCCATCGCCATCATGCGCCTCCCCTAGCTCGAGGACGAAGAGGTGCTCGCGTCGCCCGCAGACACCACGGCCTGTCCCTCAACGCCCGAGAAGAAGAACACGCGGTCGAGCGCCTTCACGTACCAGGGGGCATCCGCGTACACCTGCTGCTCGGCAGCTTCGACCTGGGATGCGGTCGTCAGTGCGCCGGAATCCGAGGAGCTCGCAGCATCCGCGGAGGAACTGCTTGTGGAATCCCGCGAGCTGGAGTCGGTGGAGGAGCCGTCGCCGGTGACCGTGATGGAACGCTCACCGGGCATCACCATGCCCTGTTTGCGCGCCGCTTCCTCGATTCCCTGCTCGGAGAGGTAGGACTCGACCTCGGTCTCCAAGCCATCCTTGTACTCCTGCTGAATAGCCTCTTGCTTAGCAAGGATGTCACCCGTTCGGTACGAGACGTAGAGGTCGCGCACGGGGCCGTATGCATACGCGAGTAGCGCGCACGCGACCACGGCATAGAAGAGCACGCGCTGTGGACCGGTGGTGATGGCGTAGATGGCGCGGACGACGCGGTTGTCGTTCGCGTACTTCATGAAGTTGGTCCGACGCCCCGCATGCGAGCGCGCGGGATTTCGATTTCCACGAGCAGCCGTCGCACGGGCGGCATCTCCCCGCTGCGAGCGCGACGAGACCGACTCCTCCGCACGGAAGGAACGGGATGCCGTGCGCGCATGGGGGTGCGCGATCAGTTGAGCGTTGTTGTGAGTTTCAGCCATGGTGCGCCTGGTTCGTTTGAGATGTGTGTGCGCTAGGCTCTCAGCTTACCACGAGCGGCGGCGTTCCAAGCGAACTATACAATCACTCGTCGGCCCGCCACCATACCGAAGGGCACGCCTCTGCCCGAAGTGGCGTGCCTTTCGGTACTCTCGCCGCCGACGCACCAGCAGCCCCGCCGCCGAACGTACCAATAGGCACGGTGCGTTCGCTAGAAACGTGTCTATCGGTATCGTCGCGCCCGCGTTGCAGCGCCAGCACGCCGCTCGCCCGCCGGCGCCGTCTCCATCGCCTCAGCCCTAGCTCAGCTCCGGCGTCCACCCGATGGCCGGCTCCACACCGGCAAGGATCTCGAACATCGTTGCCGCCATACCGGCGAGCAGGCTGTTCTCGCTCACCGTCAGCTCCTTGTAGCCACCCGTTCGCATGAGCTCGGCGATGGTGACCGCACCCGCGAGCAGCACCGGCGCACGCTTGGCCTGCACGCCGGGAAGCGCGGCAATCTCGTCGGCCGTCTTGCCACGCAAGCGCGCGATAGCGCCTTCGACCTCATCGAGCGACAACCCGTGAAGATGCACGAAGGCGGAGTCGTACACGGCGAGCTCGTGCACAAGCGCCACGAGCGTTGTCACCGTGCCGCCCACGGCGACCAAACGATCAGGATGCACCGGCAACGCGGACCAATAGTCCCCAAACGCACCGCGAGCGAACGCGGCAGCCTGCTCAAGCTGCGCGGACGTTGGAGGAGCAGGCACCA
Source organism: Collinsella sp. AK_207A (assembly GCF_902501965.1). Classification (GTDB taxonomy): domain Bacteria; phylum Actinomycetota; class Coriobacteriia; order Coriobacteriales; family Coriobacteriaceae; genus Collinsella. The sequence continues at coordinate 34,188 of NZ_CABWID010000010.1, forward strand.
GATAGCGCTCCGTCACGCGACGGCATCCGATGTCGATCGAGCGCACATGGTCGAGCGCAAGCGGATAGCCCGGCGCATAGCTCCCCACCGCGAGCTCGGTTGAGCCGCCACCGGAATCCGCAACCACGATACGCTGGTCGGCAAAGTCATGCGCCACGCCGTAGAAGGTCAAACGCGCCTCGATTTCACCAGGAATCACCTGCGGGCGCAGCCCCAAGGCGCCCAGTGCATCGAGCAGGACCGAGCCGTTCTTGGCATCGCGCGCCGCACTGGTAAGCGTCGTGCATATACCAGTAGGAGCAAAGGCGGCGATCTCGCCCAAAAACGCCTGGCACGCCGCTACCACCCGCTCGACAGCCGCTTCGCTAAACCTCCCGGTCGCGTCCACGCCCTCGCCGAGGTCGGTGATGATCGTGTGCTTATGCGAACCGACGATGGCTCCCTCTTGCACGGTCGCCAGCACGAGACGCGAGGATACCGTCCCCAGATCGATCGCCGCCACGCGATACTCAGCCATATCAAGCTCCTTTGCCCTATGCCCTCGCTTCATGCAACATCGTATGCAAAAGCGGGGCCGCTTTCGCGATCCCGCTCATCCTATCCCATGACGCGCCGTGCGCACACGTCCCATACGCTAGGCGCGACGGCCTTACGGACGAGCCCCGTTCGACCGGCGATAGAACCGCATAACCATGATCGCCGCACAGGAGAGCCCCGCTGCCGCCACGAAGGCAAGAAGCACGTAGGCCTCGCGCGTGCCGGCAACGGTAGCCGCGGCCATATCGGACGCGCCCACCTGCGCCGCGAGCATGAGGGCGAACGCCACGAACAGCGCGGGAACCAGCGGATCGGCCCATCCGCGAGCACGCGTCCAACGAGCAGCATGGGGGAACGAGACGGCGCAGAAGCCGCATACGATGCCCGAGATGTAGAGAACTCTGGCCACCATGAAGATGCGGCGGGTGGCGAAGCGTCGGTTGAGATACGACGGGTGGGCATGATGACCGCAAAAACCAGCAAATATGCCGTGGTCATCCACTGGACGGTCGCTGTGTTGACCTCGAACTCATCCATGAGCGCGGGAAACGTGACGTTCATGGCCGTCTCGACCACCACGTCCGCAAACGACATGATGCCGGCGGCGACCACCGACATAATGAGCCGCGCATCGAGCACGCGCTCAAACTCCCCGGCAGCGATCGGGGGCTGCTCCGTAACCTGCATGTTGTACTCCCGGGATTGCGATATGCCCGGGTGGGAACGTCTCTGGTGCGCGCGGACATGCGCATGATAGTGGGTTTTCGAAAACGCTGCAGGTAAGTTTTCCCCACCTGTGGAATTCGAGATGCCTGCTCCATGAGGTACCCGACAAGGAAAAAGGGGATCGGCACCCTGTCCAGGTGCCGACCCCCCTGCTTCGCCGCTCGCTCGCCGCGCTACTTTCCGTTGGCGGACAGGCGCTTCCTTGCCGCGATGCCCGCGACGACGAGCGCGCCACCCGCGAGGGCGACCGTCGCCACGGCCCCGCCGGCGTCGTCGCCCGTCTGGGGCAGGTTGCCCTTCTTGCCGTTCCCGGAGACGGCGACGGGCTTCTTCGTGTCGGCGCCGGTGCCGCCGCCGTTCCCGGTGCCGCCGCCCGTGCCCGGCTTGCCGCTCTCGGCGGGAGCGAGCGCCTTCTGCGCCGCCGTCACCTTATCCAGTGCGGCGGTCAGGGCGTCGCGGTCCGGAGCGCCCTGGGCCAGCAGCGCCCGCGCCTCGTCTACTGCCTGCTTCCAGGCAGCAAAGCTCGCGGCCGAGTAGGCCTTGGCATCCGCGGCGTCGAAGGCGTCCACCGCCTGCTGCAGGTTGGCCTTCACCTGCTCGTACAACGTGTCTGAGGCACTCGCGTTCACGAAAATCGGGTTCGCGTAGAACGAGTAGTGGGCGTAGTTCTGATCGTTGATGTCGTCCATGCGCGTGCTGGGATCCGACACGTCATCGAACTGCGCATCGGCCACCGGGTCGCCGTTCTCGTCCACCGCGTTCGTGCTCACGCCGCGCAGGCGGTAGTAGACGGCATGGTCCGCCGTGTCCGTGAAGGTGACGGTGTAGTAGCCGTCCTGGTCCGGCTGGCCCAGCTCCTCCTTGGAGAACGTCTTGACGATCTTGGCGTCCGTGTTGGCCGTGGAGCCGTACGCGCTCTCGTCCACCTTGCCCGTCACCGAGCCGCGGATCAGGTCGATGTGGTCCACCTGGGGCGTGCCGCTCGCGGCGATGCCGGTGTCCGTGGTGCCGATCTTCTGGTAGTTGTTCTTGACCGGCACGCGGAAGCGGACCGTGATGGTGATGGGATCGCTCGCCGTGGCCTCGAGCGTGCCGCCCATGGTCGCCGTCTTGCCGTTGCTCACCGCCGTGAAGTCCAACGCGTCGATGATGTCGCCGTACGTGGAGAACGAGTTGCCCGAGCGCAGGCCGTCCACCACATCGTGCACGTCGTAGCCGTCGCCCTCGGCGTCGTTCACGTAGGTGTAGTTGCGGGCGTACTCGCTCGGCCAGTAGCCGCTGGAATACTGCCCGTTGCTCGAGACCTTGAAGTGGAAGTCCGCGTTGGCGAAGTTCCAGAAATGGCGCCCCTCGGAGAGCATCGCGTCCCAGACGCCGCCCGTCTGCGCGATGTCCTTGTCCGCGCCGGCAAAGCTCTCGGGCAGCTCACCGCGCTTGGAGCCGGACATCTGGTTGCCCGGCATCCCCTCGAAGCCGAACACGTTGTTGGGCGCGGCGTCGTTCAGGCGGCGCAGGTTCTCGATGGTGACGGCCCCGCCACCGGAGTAGCCGTGGCGCGAGGGGTGGTTGGGCAGCAGGTAGCTGTCGGGGTAGTGCTCCGCGATCCACGCCGCGCCCTCGTAGGCGTGCTGCACGTCGGAGTCGCCCAGGCGGTCACCCCACATGGCCTGCTCCGCCGCACCGTTGTTGTCGAAGGCCCAGGTGGCATCGTCGCCGTCGGTGGCGTGCGCGTACTTCCACTCGAACTCGTGAATGCCCTCGTAGGGTACCTCGTCGCTGTCGGACTGGATAAGACCCACCGATGCGTGATCCAGGCCCGGCATGTCCCACTCAAAGCCGGAGTAGACGATCTTCCCCTGGTAGGTGGTGGTAAGCGCCTCAGCCAGCGACTTCTGTTGCTCCTGCACCGCCTTGTAGAACGGCGTGCTGTAATCCCCGCCGCCCTTGGTCATATCCGTGGAGGAGCGGCGCAGGTGGTCGGCGAAGAACAGGTAGTCGTAGGGCTGCCCGTACTTGATGGCGTCCACGTGGCTGTTCGGCGAGGATGCCTGCAGCGCGGCGAGCACGGCCTGGTTGCGGAAGGCGGCAGCCAGCGAGTTCTGCAGGCCCATGTAGCCCTCGGTCGCGTCCTTGGACATGCCCGTGTGCGTGTGGTACTCACCGCTCATCCACTTTCCCTGCGCGAAGGCCGGCACCGCCATGCTGCCCAGCATCAGGCCGGCAGCCACCGCGGCGACGGCGCCCCGCACGACGAGCCGACGTCCGCGTTCAAACGTTCCCATATATGTCTCCCTCATAGTCGCGACCTGATCGTCAGGCGAACCGCATACGAGGGTACCGGGAGCATTTTCTTCGGTTATCAGCCGACTGTAAGAAGTCTGTACGCGATACGCGAATGACGCGGCCGAGGCCTTTACAAAACAAAAGACGGCACCGGGCCGGAGCCCGATGCCGTCTGGACCATCGCGTGGCGCGGCGGCGCAGGAGCGCCGGAGCAGCTGCTACTTGATGTTGTAGAAAGCAGCCTTGCCAGCGTACTGGGCGCTGGTGAAGAGCTCGTCCTCGATGCGGATGAGCTGGTTGTACTTGGCGATACGGTCGGAGCGGCAGGGGGCACCAGACTTGATCTGGCCGGCGTTGGTGGCAACGACCAGGTCGGCGATGGTGCTGTCCTCAGTCTCGCCGGAGCGGTGGGACACGATGCAGGCGTAGCCGGCCTCCTTGGCGGTCTCGATGGCCTCGAGGGACTCAGTAAGCGTACCGATCTGGTTGACCTTCACCAGGATGGCGTTGGCGGCGCCCAGCTCGATGCCCTTCTTCAGGCGCTCGGTGTTGGTGACGAACAGGTCGTCGCCCACGAGCTGCACCTTGTTGCCGATGCGCTTGGTGAGCTTGACCCAGCCGTCCCAGTCCTCCTCGGCCAGACCGTCCTCGATGGAGATGATCGGGTACTTCTCGACCAGGTCGGCCCAGTAATCGATCATCTCGTCGGTGGTGAGGGTGCGGCCCTCGCCCTTCAGCTCGTAGTTGCCGGTCTCGGCGTTGTAGAACTCGGTGGAAGCCGGGTCCATGGCGTACATGAAGTCCTCGCCCGGCTTGAAGCCCGCGAGCTCAACGGCCTTGGTGATGTACTCGAACGGCTCGGCGTTGGTCTTGAGGTCGGGAGCGAAGCCGCCCTCGTCGCCCACGCCCGTGCTGTGGCCGGACTCCTTGAGAACGCCCTTGAGGGTGTGATAGACCTCGGCGCACCAGCGCAGGCCCTCGGTGAAGGAGGGGGCGCCGACGGGCATGATCATGAACTCCTGGAAGTCCACGTTGTTGTCCGCGTGCACGCCGCCGTTGAGGATGTTCATCATCGGGGTCGGCAGCAGGTGGGCGTTGACGCCTCCCAGGTACTGGTAGAGCTCCAGGCCAGCGGACTGGGCAGCGGCACGGGCCACGGCGAGGGACACGCCCAGGATGGCGTTAGCGCCCAGGTTGGTCTTGTTGGGGGTGCCGTCGGCAGCGATGAGGGCGGCGTCCACGGCGCGCTGATCGAAGGCATCCATGCCGATGACGGCGTCGGCGCACTCCTTGTTCACGTGCTCGACAGCCTTGGTCACGCCCTTGCCCAGGTAACGGCCCTTATCGCCGTCGCGCAGCTCGCATGCCTCGAAAGCACCGGTAGAAGCACCGGAGGGCACCATGGCGCGGCCGAAGGAACCGTCGTCCAGCACGACCTCGACCTCGACGGTCGGGTTGCCGCGCGAGTCCAGAACCTCGCGACCGTAGACGTCCATAATCTCACTCATGCAAGTCTCCTTTTCTTGGAGGGTGTCCGACTCCGTGTTAGCCGGACCAAACTTCTCTTATTATGCCCCAGGTTGCCCATGGCTTACTGAAAAAGTTAGAGGCTTACCGAAACGAGACAGTTCGCCGGGTGCGCCCTAGATGAGCTTCCTCACCGCGGCGTCCACAACGCGCAGCGGCAGACCTTCCCGCCGGGCAATAGCTGCCAGGTCGTCGAACTCGGGCTTGGAACGGGTGGAGCCATCCGGCAACGTAACGGTCTTCACGCGCGCCGGGCCAAACGGGGTCTCCACCGTGGATTCCTCACGCGGAAGCACAGTGCGGTCCATGAGCTGGTGCCGAATGCCGATGGTCGTGGTCTCCTGGAAGATCACGCCTTGGATGCGCTCGATATCTTGTGGCACGACGATGACCTGCAGCTGGTAGGCGGGGCGGCCCTTTTTTGAGAAGACCGGCAGCCAGTGCACCTCGCGGGCACCCTCGGTGCGCAGGCGCTCCGCCGCGTAAGCGAGCAGCTCGGGGGTCGCGTCGTCGATGTCGCACTCCAGCTTGCAGATATGTCCTGTATCGCCGACAGCATCATCGATGAGTAGAACCCGCAGGAGCGACGGCACGGCATACGCCCGCTTGCCGGCGCCCAGGCCAACCTTCCGAACGGTATACGCCGCCGGCAGCTCGAAGCACGTCCCCACGGCGGCGAGCAGCGCCGCGCCCGTCGGGGTCGTGAGCTCGCCCTCCACATCCACATGGGCGAAGGGCAGGCCCTGCTGCTGGCAGATGTTCACCACGGCGGGCACCGGCACGGGGATGACGCCGTGTTGGCAGCGCACCGTGCCGTGGCCGTCGGGCAGCGGGGCGGCGTAGACGCGCCGGGGTGCCAGGTCGTCGATGAGCACGGCGGCGGCCACGAAGTCCACGATGGAATCCACCGCGCCGACCTCATGGAAATGCACCTGGTCGGGCGTGGTACCGTGCGCCGCGGCCTCGGCATCGGCAAGGATCTGGAACGCGCGGCGCGCAATGGACCGGGCGCCGTCGGTCATGGCGACGGTGCCCACGATGGCGAGGCAGTCGGCCAGGTTCCGATGGGCGTGGTGGTGATGGTGTTCGGGGGCGGCGACGTCCTGCTCGTGTGCGCGCCCATGCCCGTGCAGATACGCCATGTCGTGGTCGTGCGTCTCGCCGTGCGCGAGCACCACGTCGAAGTCGCACGCGTCGAGTCCCGCGATCGTACGGCGGTTCACCCGCACCTCGAACTCCCCCGCCATGGGCAAGCTCGCCAGCACGGAACGCAGCCGCTCCTCGCTCGCACCCGCGTCCAGCAGCGCGGCGACCAGCATGTCCCCCGATAGTCCGTTCGAGCAGTCAAGATAGAGCGACCCTGTCATGCGATCTCCAATCCTCAGGCGCGGCGACCCGGCGAAAAGCCCATCGCTCACGCCAGGTGGTTGATGAGCGAGGCCTGGAAGGCGGCGCCGAATCCGTTATCGATGTTCACGACGGACACGCCGCTCGCGCAGCTGTTGAGCATGGCGAGGAGCGCCGTCACGCCGCCAAAGCTCGCGCCGTAGCCCACGCTCGTCGGCACCGCGATGACCGGACAGGGCACGAGGCCCGCCACCACGCTCGGCAGCGCCCCCTCCATGCCCGCCACGGCAACGACCACGCGCGCCCGGCGCAGCTCGTCCTCGTGCGCGAGCAGCCGGTGGATGCCGGCAACGCCCACGTCGAACAGCCGGCGCACGCGGTTGCCAAGAAACTCGGCCGTGAGCGCCGCCTCCTCCGCCACGGGCAGGTCGCTCGTACCGGCGCAGGCGATGACGATGTCCCCGCGGCCATCGGGCCCTGGCATGCCGCCGACGACGCCCGCCCGGGCCTCGGGGTGGTAGGCCAGCTCAATCGGCTTCGCGCCCTCCTCGGGATGCGCCAGCAGCTCGCGGACCCCCGCCGCCTTGGCCTCGTCCAGCCGCGTGACCAGCACGCGCTTCTGGCCCGCGCCCGCCATCGCCTGCACGATGCCGGCAATCTGCGCGGTGGTCTTCCCCTCGCCGTAGACCACCTCGGAAACCCCCGTGCGGCGCACGCGGTCGTTATCAACCCGCGCGTAGCCCAAGTCGCTCACCGGGGGCACCTGTGCGAGTGTTACCAGCTCCTCGGGCGAAAGCTCGCCGTGCGCAACCTGCTCGGCCAGCTCTCTCAGCACGGATGCGTCCATGGTCCTCCGTCTCCCTCCCTCAGCAGGCGGCAGAAACTACAGCCCCGCTTCCTTCGCCTCGTCCCAAAGCTCGTTTAGCTCAGCGGTGTCGTAGCTCTCGATGGTCCTGCCGGCGGCGAAGGCGGCATCTTCCATGGCCGCCCACCGCGTGCGGAACTTGGCCGTGCTGGCGCGCAGGGCGCTCTCGGCGTCGATGCCCTCGCGCCGTGCCACGTTCACCAAGGCGAAGAGCAGGTCGCCGAACTCCATCTCCGCAGCCTTGCTCCCCCGCTCCTCATGCTGGAACTCCGCGCGTTCGCTCTCCACCTGGGCCCACACGTCGTCGATCGACTCCCATTCAAAGCCCACGGCCGCCGCTTTGCGCGAGACCTTCTGCGCCTGCATGAGCGCCGGCAGGCCACGCGGCACGCCGTCGAGCAAGCCGGCCGGGCGCTCGTCCGCGGCCTCCGCCGCCGCGTCCGCCGACTCCTTCTCCGCAACCTTCACCTGGTCCCAGATCTTCAGCACGTCCTCGGCGGTATCCGCACCGGCGCGCTCGCCGAACACATGGGGATGTCGGCGAATGAGCTTGTCGTTCAGATCGGCTGCTACGTCGGCCAGGGTGAACTCGCCGGCATCGGCGGCGATCTGCGCGTGCAGTGCCACCTGCATGAGCACGTCGCCCAGTTCCTCGCGCAAGTGCGGCACGTCGCCGTCCTCGATGCAATCGACGGCCTCGTAGGCCTCCTCGATCATGTTCTTGGCGATGCTCTCGTGCGTCTGCACGCGATCCCACGGGCAGCCGTCGGGCTGGCGCAGCCGCCAGATGGTCTTCACCAGCGCCTGCATCTGCTCGCGGGCATCCACCAGCGTGGACGTATTGGGCAGCAGGTCTGCCAGCTTGCCTGCGCCCAGATCGGTCTTCTGCATGCTCTCTCCTATCGTCATGGGATGCCGTGACGGAACGGCTCGCCCCTCTATTCGTTCGTACCCGCCTTGCCGGACCCGGCCGCGATAAGGCGCTCCAGTTCATCGCATCCCCGCTCGAAGCGCTCCCTGCGCTTGGCCGGCGCATCGCCCAGGGGATAGTCGCTCACCTGCGTGAACAACGTGGAGCCGTCGGCCAGGTGCAGGTCGACGCCCAGCCAGGCGCGCCCGCGCACGAGCCGGAGCCAGGCGGGATCCTCGTGCCGCTCGCACGATACCACCGCGGCGTATGGCACCTTGTAGCAGCGGCGCGGCACGAGCACGTTGTTCACGCGCCCGCGATTGAAGACGTAGCCGCGCTGGCACTGCTCGGTCACGGGCGAGATGCCCTCAGTGTCGATGGCGTGAACCTCGTTGTGCACGATGTCGAAGCCTGTCAGGTTGTCGTCGGGCCGATAGGAATCGCTGTAGAGGAAGAGCCCCGGCTTGAACGGGCCGCCCGCGGGGCATTCGGCGGGCGTAAGCGGCTCCACCACGACCGCGCGGGCGTCGCTCCCCAGCCGGTAGCGCGCAAGCGGCATGCCCTGGCGCACCTGTGCCAGGCACCAGAGGCCCCGCCACCAGCAGACCGCGGCGCAGCCTCCCACGCACAGGACGGCGAACGCGGGGCCCGCGGCCTCGCCCGCGCCGTCGCGCACCGCGATCTGCACCGTCGCCGCCAGGAACAGGAGAAAGAGCAGCGTCGCGGCGATGGCGAGCGCGAGCACGATGATGCCCACCACCTTGGCATACCGCTCACCCATGGACCGCATGGCCTCAGGCCTCGGTGTCGTCCGACAGCACCACGTGACGGAATGCACCGTCCTCATAGATGCCGTAGCTGTGGGTGCCGTCCTTGGGGATGCTCACGCTGCCGGGGTTGAATGCCCAGATGCCGGGATGTCCCTGCGGGGCCGCGTCCTCGCTCACCTTCACGTGCGTGTGGCCATAGACCACCGCGGAGCCCGCCGGCAGCGCGGGCAGGTTGTCCACCGAGTTGTGATAGCCCGCGCCGAACACGTGCCCGTGCGTGAGGAAGAGCACGCGGCCGGACGGATCGATCAGCTGGGCATAATCGGCGAGAATCGGGAAGTCGAGCACCATCTGGTCGACCTCAGCGTCGCAGTTACCGCGCACGGCCGTCACGTTGCCCGCGGTGGCAAGCTCGTTCAGCAGCGGAATCACGCGCTTGGGAGCATAGTCGCGCGGCAGGTCGTTGCGCGGGCCGTGGTAGAGGAGGTCGCCCAGCAGCACCACGCGGTCCGGTGCCTCCTCCTTGACGGCGGTCATCAGACGCTCCGTCCAGTAGGCGGAACCGTGGATGTCGGATGCGATGAGCAGCTTCATGATGATTCCTTTCCCCGTAAGGATGACAAGCCCGAGATGCGAGGCAGCGGGCGGCTACGAACGCGTGCCCATCTGCTCACGGTTCACCAGATGCGCCGTCGCGGCAACGCCCAGGCAGATGAGCGCGTTGGCGAGCGCAGCCACCACGGCCTGGTCGAGCGTCAGGGCAACGGCGATATCGGCAACGTTCACCAACAGCGCGATGATGATCTGGGGCAGCAGCTTGATTGCCGGGCGCTCGCCGCGCACGACGCCGATGCTGTTGCCGCCGAGCACGAAGGCGCAGAACGCCGTGAGCGCCAAAAGGCAGAGCCCCGGGTAGCTCGGCTGTTCGTTGATGCAGAGCACCACGATGGTGATGAGCAGATCGGCTCCGCCCACGAAGCTCAGGTATCCAAACGCCTGCAGCGCTCGCCGCAAAGATGTCATAGGGCTCCTTTCCTCCCACGCGGGCCCGTACCTCATGGCAGGGTCGGCGCCCGTGGGCACCATTGTACCCACGCAGACATCGCGCGGTGGCGCTTTGCGTCCACGCGGCGCGCGCATCCCACCCGCTCTGCTATGCTGCAAGCTCCAACAGACAGTCCGCGCTCCAACGAGAGGCCGCCCATGCCCCGAACACCCGACACCCTGGCCGTCGCCCGCCGCCGCGAGCGCGAGAAGCTCGTGGTCTCGCAGATGGTCGCCCTCTACTGCGCCGGTCACCATGCGTGCAGCGCCCAGACCGAGACAGCCTTCTGCGGCGAGGCCCTCTGCCCGGACTGCGCCGAGCTGGACCGCTTTGCCGTGGCGCGCACGGCAGCCTGCCGCAAGATGGCGACGAAGACCTCCTGCAAGAACTGCGAGCGCCAATGCTATCCGCCCGCCATGGAAGAGCGCATCCGTGCCGTCATGCGATACGCCGGACCCCGCATGCTGCTCCACCACCCCGTCGCGGCCGTGCGGCACATGCTGGGAAAGTAGGAGCGTCCTTCGCTCGAGCAGTGGCCAAACCCGCTACTCAGCCGCTGCTTGGGCGCGCTCCTCGGCCTTGAGGAACGGCAGGTAGATGCAGGCGAACAACGCGAGCATGACCGCTTGGAGCAAAACGGCCCACACGTCGCCGCCGGGGAACAGGCCCCTAGAGGGCATCCACAACGCGGCGGATTTCCCGGGCCGCCCGCTCCTCGTCCGCCCCTTGAACGGTCACGTGCAGCGAATCTCCCTGGCAGGCGCAGAGCCCCATGAGCCTGACGGGATTCTTGGCATCAACGGGCGCTCCGCCGTTGCGCGAGACGAGCACATCGCTCTCCCATGCGCGCGACGCGGAGGTGAGCTCGGAAGCCGGACGGGCGTGCAGGCCCTCGCGGTCCGTTATCGTGTGCGTAAACTCGATCATGCTGCCCCGCCCTCTCATGTGCCCGGCAGTACCATAGGGGCAGTGTAGCCCAAGCGTGAGGAGACGCCCGTGTCAACGCCCATCGTCGACTGCCACACCCATACCCGTTTCTCCGACGGCGAGCCCACGTTCGAGGAGAACGTGCGGGCCGCTGCCGCCGCCGGGTGCCGCGTCCTCGCCTCCACCGACCACCTCACGCTGCCCGCCAGCATGGATCCTGAACTCGAGTGCCAGGTACCCGAAGCGGAACTCGCCGCGCATCGTCGAGCCTTCGAGGCGGCACGGCAGCTGGCGACGGAGATCGCCCCTGAGTTGAAGCTCGTCTACGGCTTTGAATGCGATTGGTACGAAGGATGCGAGCCGTTCGTGGAGCGGTGGAGCGCCGGCGCGGTGTTCCGCCTGGGAAGCGTCCACTGGATCGGGAATCCGGGCGATGTATCCGCGGGGGCGGCCGGATCCGATGGGGCTGCGAGCGTGCCGCCGGCCGGCCTCCCCGGAAGCGGTGCCGGGTGGATCGACGACGGCGGCGACAAGCACATCTGGGAAGAGCTGGGCGCCGACGAGGTGTGGCACCGTTACGCCGATACCTGGTGCCGCGCCTGCGAGAGCCCGCTCGACTTCCAGAGCATGGCGCACCCAGACCTCGCCATGCGCTTTGCGCGCGAGGGCTTTGCGCCCACCCTCGACCTACGGCCGCTGTGGGACCAGATGGCGGCATGTGCGCACGACACCGGCCGGCACATCGAAGTCTCCACAGCCGGACTGCGCAAGTCCGTCGGCGACTACTACCCCACCCGTGAGCTTCTGGAGCGATTCGCCCACGCGGGGGTGCCCATCACCGTGGGATCCGATGCGCACCGCGCGTGCGACGTGTGCTGGGGCATCCTCGAGGCGTACCGATTTGTCTGGGAATGCGGCTACCGCAGCTTCGACGCACCGCGCGCCGACGGCTCCTGGCAGACATTCGAGCTGTAACGAGACGCTGTTGTAGGAGCCGATATGCTACTTCATGCGGGCGTTGAGCTCGCCAGCCAGCTCGTCGAGCGTGATGCCGTAGCGCTCCATGGTCACCAGCAGGTGATAGAGCAGGTCACCCATCTCGTAGCGGATGTGGTCGTGGTCGTTGTCCTTGGCGGCCATGATAACCTCGCTGGACTCCTCGGCGAGTTTCTTCAGCAGCTCGTCCTCGACTTCCGTGAGCAGCTTGGCAGTATAGCTCGTCTCCGGCGAGGCCTCGCGGCGCCCGTGGATGGTGGCCGCCAGCTTCTCGAGCGTCTCTCCAATGTTTCCGGGCTGAACGTTTGCCGTCCGAACTCCCATAGCAGATGTCCCTTCTGATTGATGACCGACGACACGCGGCCGCGGCCCCTAGACGATGCGATTGAAAAAGCAGCTGCGCGCCCCCGTGTGGCAGGCCGGACCGGGCGAGTCAACCTTCGCGAGCAAGGTGTCGGCATCGCAATCGGCCCACAGCTCGCGTACCTGCTGCATATTGCCGCTGGTAGCGCCCTTGTTCCACAGCTCCTGGCGCGAACGGCTCCAGAACCAGGTGGTACCCGTCTCCAGCGTGAGGCGCACGGACTCGGCGTTCATCCACGCCACCATGAGCACCTCGCCCGTATCCCATTGCTGCACCACGCAGGGAATGAGGCCCTGCGCATCGAACTTAAGCTTCGAAATGTTGATATCCGGTTTCACATTCAGCATACCGGCTCCTTTCCTTCAAAGAATGGGACAAAAGGACATGGCTTCTGTCCCGATAGACCCGCGAGCGGTTCTCAGGTGCTCCATATTGCGCCGAAAGCTCGGCGTGGCGTGTAAGCACGCGAGCCGACGCTTAAGGTGCAAGATGGAGTGCCTGAGAGCCGCGCAGCCTCAGAAGTCGAGGCGTACCGGGATGCCCTGGGAGGCCATGTACTCCTTGACCTGCCGAATGCTGAAGGTGCCGAAGTGGAAGACGCTCGCCGCGAGCACCGCGTCAGCCTCGCCCTCGAGGATCCCCTCGGCAAAATGTTCGAGCGTGCCCACGCCGCCGCTTGCGATAACGGGAATGGGGACCGCGCGTGCCACTGCACGGGTGAGCGCCAGGTCGAAGCCCTCCTTGGTACCGTCGCGATCCATGCTGGTGAGCAGGATCTCGCCCGCGCCGCGGCGCGCCGCCTCCTCGGCCCACGACACGGCGTCCAGGCCCGTGGGCGTGCGCCCGCCCGCCACGTAGACCTCCCATTTATCCGCACCGGGGCGCCCCGGCTCGCCCACGCGCTTGGCGTCGATGGCGCAGATGACAGCCTGGCTTCCAAAGGCGGCCGCCGCTTGGGTGATGAGCTCGGGATTCTTCACCGCCGCAGAGTTGAGCGAGACCTTGTCCGCACCCGCCGCGACCATCTGGCGCATACCGGCAAGGTCGCGGAAACCGCCGCCCACCGTATAGGGAATGGAAAGCTCGCCCGCCGCGCGGGAGGCGAGCTGCACCGTCGTGGCACGGTTATCGCTCGTGGCCGTGATGTCCAGGAAAACGACCTCGTCGGCGCCCTCGCGATCGTAAGCCGCCGCGAGTTCCACCGGATCGCCGGCGTCGCGCAGGGAGACGAAGTTGACACCCTTCACCACGCGGCCGTTCTTAACGTCCAGACAGGGGATGACGCGCTTGGTCAGCATGTCGTTGCTCCTCTCGGTTGCTTTTGGCTGCGGACAGGGCGTCTTTCAGAGTGAAGTTGCCCTCGTAGAGGGCGCGGCCCGTGATGCAGCCCTCGATCACGTCGTCCCCCGCGGCAGCAAGAGCGCGAATGTCCTCCAGGCCCGTGATGCCGCCACTCGCCACCACGGGAAAGCCCGCCACCTGCGCCACGCGGCGGTACGCATCCACATCGATACCCGTCTGCATGCCGTCGCGGTTGATATCGGTGAAGACCAGGTGCTTAAAGCCCAGCTCGGCAAGCTCGCCCACCACGCTGTTCACCGAGCGGCCCACGCCGTCGCGCCAGCCGTTCACCTTGACCTGGCCGTCGCGCGCCGCCACGTCGGCCACCAGCAGCTGGCCGAAGCCGTGGGCAGCCACCTCGGCAAAGCCCGGTTCCGTAACGAGCACGGTGCCGAGCGCGATGCGCCTGGCGCCATACCCGGCCAGCTCGTCGATGCGCTTGAGCGAGCGGACACCGCCGCCCACGTCCACGGAAAGCCCCGATACCCGGCAGATGTTCCTGATGGCTGCGCTGTTGGCCGCGCGGGCATCCTCGTCCTCGCCAAAGGCAGCAGAGAGGTCGACCACGTGGATCCACGAGACGCCCTGCGCGGCAAAGTCCTCGGCAACGGCCACCGGATTCTCGGAGTACACCTTCATGCGTTGGCGATCGCCGCGCTCCAGGCGCACCACCTTGCCGGCGATGAGGTCGATCGCGGGAAAGACGATCATGCGCCGGCCTCCTCAACGATCTGGACGAAGTTCCGCAGCACGTCCAGGCCGCGGGCGGACGACTTCTCGGGATGGAATTGGCAACCGAACACGCGCTCACGCCCCACCACGGCGGGAAAGCTCCGCGTGTAGTGCGTGACGGCGAGCAGGTCGCTCGGGTCGGCATCGCAGGCGGCATAGGAGTGCGTGAAGTACATGTTGGCGCCCTCGGGGAAGCCTGTGAACAGGGGCGATGCCTTGCCGGCATCGGTGAGATGCACCTGGTCCCAACCCACGTGCGGCACCTTCAGGCGACTCCCGTCGAGCCGCGTGCAGCTGCCGGAGAGCACACCCAGTCCGCGCACCCAGCGCACGCCCTCGGCCTCGAACACATCGCCCGGAGCGAGACCGGTACCGCGCGCGCTGGGCGTACCGCAAAGGTCCACGCCACTCGCCGGCACGCCTTCGTCGCCGCGCTCGAAGAGCAGCTGGAGCCCGAGGCAGATTCCCAGAAACGGAGCCCCATGCGCGATCGCATGGAGCACCGCTGCATCCTGCCCGCTCTCGTGCATGAACGCGATGGCATCGTAGAACGCGCCCACGCCGGGTAGCACCACGCCCGCGGCATTGCGGATCTCCGCGGGATCGTCCGATATCTCCGCCGTGGCGCCCGCGCGCACGAGCCCGCGCGCCACGGAGGACAGGTTGCCCTTGTGGTAGTCCACCACGATAATCTTGCGCGCCGTCACGCCGCACCTCCTCGTCACTTTAGTAGAGCAGAGTGTATTCTACTGCAGCGCAGCGAAGACCAGAAACAGACGGCACGCATTCAACCTGTCCGAAATATCGTGGGTCAACGGCAACGGAGCGCTGGGAGGGGCATGCACCATCCCCGGCTTCAGACAGCACGCTGCGCGTGGAGCGGTTAGCGGATGAAGTTCGTCCGGTTGAATTCAGCCAGCTCGGGCACGGACAGACCGGCTTGCTTGCCCGCCTCGATGCACTTGAGGAGCCATGCCATGTTGCGCCCCAGCTGTCGCATGATGCCGACACCCTCCTCGTCCTGCCAGACCTCCTCGGGCTTGTTACCGTGCACCATGTTCCAGTAGCACGAGCTCACAAGCGGCATCTCGGCGTACTCCGGATACTTGGCCAGCGCGTCGAGCGACACCGTGGTGCCGCCACGACGCGCAGACGCCAGGACGGCACAAGGCTTTCCGGCGAGCTGCGGGCGCTTGGCGCGGCCCCAGAGCTTGTCCATGAAGGTTTCGATCTCGCCCGTGGGGCTCGCCCAGTAGACGGGCGTTCCCAGCACCAGGCCATCGGCGGTATCGAGCGCGGCGAGCGCCTGATCGACCGCATCCGCGTCGGTGACGTGGACGATCTGCGTGCCGATGCCCTCGGCCTCCAGCTCCTCGGCCACGATGGTGAGCGCCGTGTACGTGCAGCCCTTGGCGCGACGGCTACCGTTGATCATGAGAACGTTCATAGGGGTTCCCTTCCTTGGTTGCTCACAAAGCAAGGTGGTTCTTACCCATCTGAGAGACGAGATGTCACGCGGTGCGGCGCGCAACAGAACCGCGTGCCGCCACGTCGCCGCCCGCGTTACTACGCCTCCCCCAGCAGCGCGCGCAGCGCATCCGCCGTCTCCTGGAACGCGGGGTCGCGCGCATCGCGCGGGCGCGGCAGGTCGATGGGGAGCTCGTGGAAGATGTGACCCGGATTCGCCCCCATCACGATGACGCGATCGGCCATCTCGACGGCTTCCTCGATACCGTGCGTGACGATGACGACGGAGCGCACGATCCTGTCCTCGCTCCCCAGCAGGCCTGCGACCTCGCGACGCAGCCGCTCGGCCGTCGGTGCGTCGAGCGCGGAGAACGGCTCGTCCATGAAGAGCATGTCCGGGTGCAGCACGAGCGCCCGCGCGATGCCGACGCGTTGGCGCTGACCGCCCGAAAGGTCCCGCGGATACGAATCCTCGTATCCCGCGAGTCCCATGGAGGCGATCGCCTCGCGGGCGAACTCGGCGCGCGCCTGCGCCCCGATACCGCGCGCCTCGAGGCCCACCTCGACGTTCTTCTGCACCGTGAGCCACGGCAGCAGCGCCGCCGACTGGAAGACGAAGCCCGCGCCCGGATTGGCGCCTGTGAGCTGACGCCCCCGATAGAGCACACTCCCCGCCGAGGGCTCCACCAGGCCGGCGAGCACGCGCAGGAGCGTCGACTTTCCCGCCCCCGACGCACCCACCAGCGCCACGACCTCGCCATCGCGCACGTCGAGCGAGACGTCGTGCAGGATGGTCTTCTTGCCGCCACGGCCATCGCCATACGTCACCTCAACGTTGTGCGCGCTCAGCAGCGTGGCGGTCTCGGCTACGGACTTCTTCAGCATCTTCATGGATATCCCCTCCTCGGGAAATCGTGCGAATACAAGGAGATGAACTCGCCCTCGACACGGGCGCTTGCCACTAGTTCAGCGCGAAGCGGCGGGCTGCCAGGTTCTGAAGCGGCTTCCATACCAGCACGTTGGTCAGGACCACAAGCGCGCACATGACCGCGATGCCCGCGGCGGCATGCACGGCGTCGCCCGTCGTCGTCGCGGCAGCGATGTAGGACCCCAGCCCGAGCGTACTCACGGCGTTCGCCCCGGTGCCGACGACCTCGGCCACCACCGAAGCGTTCCAGGCACCGCCCGCCGTTGCGAGCGCGCCGGATACCCACGCGCCCGCAACGGCCGGCAGGTACACCTGCCGCCAGCGCTGGCCCGCGGACATGCGCATGATGTCCGCAAGCTCGCGCAGCTCCGCCGGCACCGCGGACGCGGCCGCGATCACGTTGAAGAGGATGTACCACTGCGAACCAAGGGCCATGAGCAGCAGGGAGCCCATGCCGAGGCCGATTCCGGCGCGAGCCATCGCAAGCACCAGCCACGGGAACAGCAGGCTCACCGGAAAGCTCGCCACCAGCTGCACGAGGGGCTGTGCCACGCGCATGAGGCGCGCATTCATGCCGATCTTCACGCCCACGGGCACCCAGATCAGCGAGCACAGCGCCGTAACAACAGCCACGCGAGCGAACGTGACCGCGCCGAGACCGAGCACGTCACCGAGCTCCCGATAGCCGAATCCCGCGTGAGAAGCAAGCATCACGCACGCCGAGCCCAGCGCGATGGCGGCCAGGATGCCGAGAGCGCGGTCGAGACCCGTCCGCCCGCGAATCGCCCGCACCACACGAGGCACCGCGACGCGCCCCGCCAGAGCACGAACCCGCAGCTCCCACCACGGGCAGATGCCGGTACGACCGAGCAGCCTGCCCATCACGCGGTTCAGCAGCTCGGCGAGCACACGCATCGCACGCCGCATCGCGCCGGCGACGCTCGAGGAGCGCAGCACCTCGAGAACCAGGCTGCGACGCCCGTCCGAGCTACCCTGCAGCCTCTCAGACCATGCCGTCAGCGGCCGCCACAGCAGGATGTCGAGCGCGAGGATCACGGCGCACATCGCGAGCGCGGAGAGCCCCACCAGATCCATGCGGCCGGCCTCGGCGGCGAGCGCGGCGAAGGAGCCGATGCCCGGCAGCGCCATCGTGCGCCCGTTGACCGAGATGAACTCGGAAGCGGAGAGGAAGAACCAGGCGCCGCCCATGCTCATCATCGCGTTCCAGATGAGCTGCTGCAGGCCAAAGGGCACGTCCAGCGTCCAGAACCGCTGCCAGCGCGTCAGGCGGAAGCTGCGCGCCATCTCATCCAGCTCCGCCGGCTCGCCCGCGAGCGACTGGTAGAACGAGAGCGCCATGTTCCACGCCTGGCTCGTGAAGATGGCGAAGATGCTCGCCGCCTCGACGCCCAGCATGCTGCCGGGGAACAGCGCGAGCCACACGGTCACCGTGGCGGAAAGGAAGCCCAGCACCGGCACGGACTGCAGCACGTCGAGGAGCGGGAGCAAGATGCTGCAGAGCCGGCGGCTGCGCGCGCATGCCAGGCCGTAGGCCAGCGCGAACACAAAGGAGCACGCCAGCGCGACGAGCATGCGCAGCACCGAACGTGCGGCGTAGAGCGGCAATAGCGCGGGGTCGAGCGAGATGCGCGCGGGCACGCCCGCTGGCGCGATCGGCGCCACCGCGCCCGCGACCGCACGCATGAGGATCAGGACCGTCAGCGTGCCCAGTCCGAGCACGAGCGCATCGGCCGCCAGGGAGCGCGCCGTGAAGGAGCGCTGGGCGTCCCCGCGAACAGGGCGCGACGTAAGGGCCTCGAAGCGCGAAACCGCCTGGACACGAATGAGAGAAAGCGTTGCGACACGAATCATCGCTCGCCCCCTTTCCGACCCGCCGGCGCGCACGCACCCGGGCCAGTCGGATGCCGGCAGCCCTGCTAGGGCCGCCATGGCATCAGTTCGATTCAAAAGGGTTTGAGGATGCGGCGTTCACGCGAGTGCGCGAGCGCGAGGAGTGCAGCGGTGCGGACTTACGCCAGCGAGCACGCACGGGACGAGCGCACATCCCCTTGGGAAGGTCGACTGGAACCGTCGTTCATGGCGCTCGCCTCCTCTATGGTCAGGGCCGCCAGGCCCGCAAGCGGGCTGCAGGGCCCGCTGCTCGTATCTGTCGCGAGGCATGGTAGACCGCGCGCAAAGGCGCGTCAACCCCTTCGACGCCAAAAGCACGTCTCCGGGCATGACGGGCATCGGCGGTCTCGCGGTTACGGGTTCTCCTACAGGCTACCCTTGGTAGACGGGATGCCCACCACGCGCGGGTCGAACTCGCAGGCGCGGCGCATGGCGCGCCCGCACGCCTTGAACGCGGCTTCGATGATGTGGTGGCTGTTCTCGCCCGCCAGCTCGCGCACGTGCAGGGTCAGCCGCGCATCGCGGGCAAAGGCGTAGAAGAACTCCACCGCGAGCTCCGTGTCGAAGGTGCCGACGCGCTCGGTGGGCACGGGCAGCTGGCAATAGGCCTGGCCGCGGCCGGAGATATCCACCGACGCCTGCACGAGCGTCTCGTCCATGGGAACGAACTCGCTGCCAAAGCGCGCGATACCGGCCTTGTTACCCAGGGCCTCGGCAAACGCCTGGCCAAGCACGATGCCCGTATCCTCCACGGTATGGTGCGCGTCAACCTCCACGTCGCCGATGGCATGCACGGTGAGGTCGAAGAGGCCGTGACGCCCAAAGGCGTTCAGCATGTGGTCGAAAAACGGCACGCCCGTGGCGATGTCGCAGCGCCCCGACCCATCGAGGTCGAGTGTGATCGTGATATCCGTCTCACCGGTTTTACGGCTGACGGTGGCAACGCGATGATCCATGTCAATTCCCTTTCCACATGGGCAGATGAGGCGGCCTCGTTTTTCGGGCAGCGGCTTCCGTCTCTATTACGAAGCAAGAAGCGCGCGCAGGGCGGCGAGCACCGCGTCGTTCTCCTCGGGTGTTCCGATGGTAATGCGCAGGCAGTCCTGGAGCCCCGGCGCGTGCGAGAAGTCGCGCACCAGAATCGAGAACTCGTCGCGCAGGCGCTGGCGCACCTCGCTCGCTCCCGACATGCGCACGAGCAGGAAGTTCGCCTGACTCGGCCACACCGTCAGGGCGCCGCCCGCTATCTCGGCAAGCGCGGAGAACATGCGCTCGCGCTCGGCGCGCACCCGGTCAATCACCGGCAGGAACAGCGCCCGGTCGCGCACGGCGGCAAGCGCCGCCGCCTGCGTGAGCACGTTCACCGAGTAGATCTGCCGCACGGCGCCAAAGACGTCGATGATATCCGGCGCCGCGAGCACGTATCCCAGCCGGATACCCGCCTCGCCGAACGCCTTGGACAGCGTGTGCAGAATGATCAGGTTGTCGTGCGCATCCAGCAGGGAGCGAGCGCTCGCCCCCGCGTCCGCGAACTCCATGTACGCCTCGTCCACCATCACCAGACCGGGACAGGCCGCGCACAGCCGCCCCACGAACTCGAACGGTACCAGGTTGCCCGTGGGGTTGTTGGGCGAGGTGACGATGACGATATCGCAGTCGGGTGCGGCATCGAGCACCGCCTGCTGGTCCAGCTCGAACGTCTCCGGATCACGCCAGACCTGCCGC
Source organism: Collinsella sp. AK_207A (assembly GCF_902501965.1). Lineage (GTDB taxonomy): Bacteria > Actinomycetota > Coriobacteriia > Coriobacteriales > Coriobacteriaceae > Collinsella. The sequence goes on from NZ_CABWID010000010.1 coordinate 54,589, forward strand.
ACCTCCGTCTGGGCAAGGCTCGCGAAGAAAGCGTACTCGGAGAAACTCGGCGGACAATCCAGCAGCGTGCGCCCCGGACCGCCGAACGCGTAGATGAAATTGAAGAGCAGTTCGTCGCCGCCGTTGCCCACGCAGATGCGAGAGCGCTCCACGCCGTGCCACGCACCCAGCTCGTCGCGCAGCTCGTTGGACATGGGATCCGGATACCGGTTGAGCGGCGTTGCCGCCAGCGCCCGGTCGATCGCATCCCGCGCCGCAGACGGCATGGGATACGTGTTCTCGTTCGCCGAGAGGTTGATGCGCGTGGGCGTGAAGTTGGGATCGTAGGGCTCGATCGTCGACAGATGCGGCTGCACCAGCCGGCGCATGCGCTCGGAAAGCTCTGCCATGCCCCTACCCCCGCTTCGCCTTGACGGCGGCAGCAACGGTACCGGCGGCCACGCCCGCGGCCGCCACCGCAACGCTCGCCGCGGTTGCCGCGGCAACCTTCGCCACGGTCGCTACGCGAGAAGCGCGCTCCGCGTCGGCAGCCTCGACAGCGTCGTCGCCCGTCACGCCGGCAGCAACGGTCGTCGCCGCATCGCCCGGCCAGGCAACGGCCGTCAGGTCCGCCGCGGCCAGGGCATCGTAGCTCACGGAGTCCTCGCCCTGCTCGAGCACGCGGCGGCGCAGGCCCGCCGAGAGTGCGTGCGACCACAGGCCCTCTGCCTCGGCCAGGCGCTGCGTTGCGGGTGCGTCGGAGAGCAGGCCCTGGGGCGTATAGCAGATGACACTCGACTTCTTGACGAAGTCATCCACGGAAAGCGGGTTGGAGAACTTGGCCGTGCCGCCCGTGGGAAGGGTGTGGTTGGGGCCGGCCACGTAATCGCCCAGCGGCTCGGAGCTCCAGGCGCCCACGAAGATGGCGCCCGCGTTGCGGATGCCCCCCAGCAGGCCCAGTGCGTCCGCGCAGTGCAACTCCAGGTGCTCCGGCGCGATGGCGTTTACAGCCTCCACGGCGTCGGCCAGATCGGCCGCCACCACCACGACGCCGTGGTCGGTGAGCGAGGCGCGGGTGATGTCGGCGCGCGGCGACTGCGCCACGAGCACCTCGATACCGCGCTGCACCTCCTCAGCAAACGCGGCGTCGCAGGTTACCAGATAGCACGCGGCGAGCGGGTCGTGCTCGGCCTGCGCCATAAGGTCGGCCGCCACGACCATCGGCTTGGCCGTAGCATCTGCCAGCACGCACACCTCGGAGGGACCGGCCACCATGTCGATGCCCACATCGCCCGAGACCAGGCGCTTGGCCGCGGCCACGTACGCGTTGCCCGGACCGGTGATCTTCTCAACACGCGGAATCTGCTCCGTACCGTAGGAGAGCGCGGCCACGGCCTGGGCGCCGCCCACCAGGTAGACCTCGTCCACGCCGGCGAGCTTGGCGGCCGCGAGCGTGTAGGGCGAAATGCCGCGCGTGGGACCGTCGATCTGGTCGGCCTGCGGCGGCGTCACCATCACCACGCGCTCCACACCCGCCACCTTGGCAGGAATGGCGTTCATGAGCACCGTACTCGGGTACTGCGCGCGCCCGCCCGGCACATAGATGCCGGCGGCGGCCACGGGCGTCACCTTCACGCCGAGCATCGTGCCGTCCGCGCGGGTGGTGAACCAGCTCTGCTGCACCTCGCGCTCGTGGAATTCGCGAATCTGACGCGCCGCGCGCTCCAGGGCAGCGCGGAAGGTATCGTCCACGTTGTCGAGCGCGGCGTCGAAGACCTCGGCAGGTAGGCGGAACTCTTCAAGGTCGACGTGGTCGAAATCGTGGGCAAAGCGACGAACCGCCTCGTCGCCCTCCGCGCGCACCGCGGCGATGATATCCGCGGCGGCCTCTTCGATCTTCTTCGGCAGCGCACCCTCACGCCTCAGCAGCTCGGGGGTCAGGCGCTCGCCGGCATTCAGGATGATGGTCCTCATAGCAATGCTCCTTCGGGGAACTTGAGAGTTACAAAACGGCGCGATACGCGGTTCGGCGCGCGATCAATGGGAGATGCGCGCCAGGCGCTCGGCCAGCTCGCGGACGCGCGGGTCCAGGCGGGCGCGCCCCGGATTCACGAAGAACCGCGCCGTGCAGGTCATGATCTCGCCAGTGATCACGAGGTTGTTCTCGCGCAGCGTGGTGCCCGTGGCCGTGATGTCCACGATGCGGTCGGTCATGCCCACAATGGGGCCGAGTTCGATGTTGCCGTGGAGCGCCACCAGGTCCACATTGACGCCGCGGCTGGCGTACCAGGCGCTCGCGATGCGCGGATACTTGGTCGCCACGCGCAGGCTCCCGCGGCGCGCATAGGCCCGCTCAGCCTCGCCCGCCCGGTCCGCCGGCTCCGCCTCGATGAAACGGCATTCGCCAAACCGCAGGTCCACGAGCTGGAGCAAGTCGAGCCCCGCCTCGATCAACGAATCGCGCCCGCAGATACCGCAGTCGGCACCGCCGCAGGCCACGAACGCCGGGGCATCCTGGGCGCGCACGATGATGAACTCCACATCGCCGATGCGGCACGAGGCAACGGGGGCCTCGTCCTGCTCCGACGCGCGGACGATGAGGTGGCGCCCCGCGTCGACCAGGCCGGAAACATCCAAGCCCGCCGCCGCCAGAACGCGCAGCGAGCCCTCCTTGAGCGAGCCCTTGGGCACGGCGATCCGCAAGGGGGCCGCAGCCCTGTCCCAAGTGTCGCGACCCACCGCGTTGTCGCCATCAGCCGAATGGGCCGCATCGTGGGCGGCCGTCAGGCGCTCCAGCGAGAAGGCGAAGCCCGCCGCCGGCGCCGACGCCGCGCCGCCCGTCTCATCTGCCAGCTTGCCGTTGAACACCGCGTCGTAGCGGCCACCCGAACCCACCGGGTCCGAGAGCCCGCCCGCATACGCCTTGAGCACCAAACCGGTGTAGTAGTCAAAGGAGTTCATGAGCGAGAAATCGAACGACAGGCGCTCCTCGGCCGGGCGCTCGGAAGCCGCCGCCACCTGGGCCGCCAGCTCACGCAGCCCCGTCGTCGTGGCACCCGCAACGCCCGCGGCGGCAAGCAAGCCATCCACGCGGTCGAGCACCTCAACGCCCCCGTGCAGGCGGGGCAGCTCGCAGATCGCACGGGCCTGAGCGGGCGAGACCGCGCTTGCGGCCACGCGATCATCGAGGCCCACGAGGTCGTTCCCATGCACGAAGGCGAGCGCGTCCGCCGCCAGGGATTCGTCTCCGCAGACCGCAAGCAGGGCTTGGAAAGGGCGCACGCTTCCGCAGACCACGCGCCCGTCCGCAAACCCGAGCGCATCCATGACCTCGAGCACCAGGGAGACCACCTCGACGTCTCCCGCGGCACCGCCCGCGCCGATCAACTCGAAGCCCAGCTGGGTGAACTGGCGGGACCGCGCGGCAAAGCGCGGCTGCTCGCGCACCACCGGCGCCTCGTAGCGCAGGCGCAGCGGCAGATCGCCCGCGTGCAGTCGCGTGGACACCAGGCGGACGATGGGCAGCGTGTTGTCCGGACGAACGACCAGCAGGCCACCATCAACGTCGAAGAGCTTGAACGGAGAGTCCGTGATGCGCCCGCCTTGCTCAAGCGAGTCCTTCTCCTCCAAAAGCGGGGTTTCCACCGGGAGGTAGCCATGATGCTTGAGGCAACCCCGAACCGAAAGCGCGATGTCCTCGCGCGCCTGCGCCTCAGCGGGCAGGATGTCCCGGAAACCCCATGGTGTGGCCGTCATCTGAACGCGTCTCCCTCTGCCGAAATTGCCTACGTTGCGCGGCGCCCTCAGCGCCGGCACTTTATCTTACTAAAGTTTGTTCAGGAGCAGCACCGGGGCTCGAGGTCAATCGAAACACCACAGCCGAGAAACGCGGGTTATACTATCGCGCATGAGAAACGACCAGCGTCATAGCGCTACCGCAAAGAGTGCCCCCGCCTCGCCGGGACGGCGCGCCGCGCTCTATGGAGCCCTCACCGCGCTCGCCCTTGTGGCGGGCTATCTGGAGATGCTCGTTCCCCTGCCCGTAAGCGTGCCCGGCATCAAGCTCGGACTCGGCAACGCCGTGGTGCTCTTTGCCCTCGAGCGCCTGGGCGCCAAGCCCGCCCTGCTGCTCATGCTCGCCAAGGTCGCCTGCTCCACCATCCTCTTCGGAAATCCCCAGGTACTCGTTTTCAGCCTGGCGGGAGGTGCGCTCTCATGGGGCATCATGGCGCTTGCGGTGCGAAGCGGGGCTTTCTCGGTGTGGGCGAGCTCCGTGCTCGGCGGCATCAGCCACAACGCCGGCCAGCTCCTCATGGTCGCCGCGTTGCTCTCGCCGCAGCTCGCACTCGCCAATCTGCCCGTCCTCGCCGTTGCCGGCTGCATCTGCGGAGCCGCCATCGGCGTGCTGGTCCGCGCCGTGCTCGCCGCCGTTCCCCAGGAGACAATCGATGCCTAGCCCGCTGCTCTCGCCCCGCAATCCGTCCCTTGCCGTGAACCGCCGAAGCGTGCTCGCGGGGCTCGGCGCGGTCCTTGCCGCGATAGCCCTGGGCGGCTGCAGTACCGCGCGGGGCGCCGGCTCGCAGGGCGCGTCACCACAAGACGGCTCCCAGGCTTACAGCTCGTCCACCTTCGCCTTCGACACCTACTGCACCTTCAAGGTCTACGGGGACGAGAAGGCGCCGGCCAAGCTCGCCGCAGCCTGCTCGCGCTACGACGCACTCTTCGACCTCTATAAGGACGACTCGGACATCGCGCGCATCAACGCCGCCGGCGGCGCGCCCACCACGGTGGACTCCGCCACGGTGGACATCGTCAAGCAGGCCCTCACGTTCTGCTCGGCCTCGGACGGCCTCTTCGACATCACCATCGGCGCGGTCTCCACGCTCTGGAACTTCGATGACGGCACGCGACCCACCGACGAGGAGATCGCGGCCGCGCTCCCCCACGTGGGCTGGCGAACCGTGTCCGTGGACGAGGGTGCCAACACGGTGACGCTCGCGGATCCCGAGGCCAAGTTGGACCTCGGTGCCATCGCGAAAGGCTACATCGCCGATCGGCTCTACAACCTGTTGCAGAATGAGACCGACGCCCAGGCCGCCGTCATCTCGCTCGGCGGCAACATCATCTACTTTGGCGAGAAACCGGGCGGCGGCACGTGGAACACCGGCATTCGCAATCCCAACGACCCCGGTGGCAGCAAGACCGTGGGCACCGCGCACGTGCATGGCGGATCGGTGGTGACCAGCGGGCTCTACGAGCGGACGTTCACGCAAGACGGCGTTACGTACTGGCACATCCTCGACCCGCGCACAGGCATGCCGGTACAGACCGACGTGGTGAGCGACACCATCGTCTGCGCCAGCTCAACCCAGGCAGACGCGCTCTCTACCACGCTCTTTGTTGCCGGCAGCGAGCACGGAGTCCAGATTGCCGACGGCTACGACGACACCGCTGCGTACTTCATCAAGCAGGACGGCTCCACCGCCGAAAGTTCCCGCTGGCAGGATATGACGAACTTCGAAACGGCGTAGCATCCGCAGGCCGCCGGCTTCGCCCGACATCCGCAAGACACAAAAAAACGGCTGCGACGAGATGCCGCAGCCGTTTCAGCGATTGAGTCCCTCAGTGCGCGCAGGTTACTCGTACGCGCGGGAGTTCCGCATGCTCAGCAGCACCGTGCTTCCGTTGTGCACCAGCGCGGAGAGCTGCGGGGTGATGATCCCCGTGATACCGCCGGCCAGCAGCGCGGAGTTGATGCCGATGACCTGCCTAAACGAGGTGGCCATACGCTCCTGCAGGCCCTGGGAGAGCCGACGAAGCGCCACGAGCGAGGTGAGGTCGCCCTCCGTGAGGGTGATGTCCGCCACCTCCTTGGCGATCGCGGTGCCGGAACCCATGGCAACGCCCACGTTGGCAGCTGAGAGCGCCGGGGAGTCGTTCACGCCGTCGCCCACCATGACCACGGTGTCGCCCGCCGCGCGCAGCTCCTCCACGATGCCGTGCTTGTCCTCCGGCAGCAGGTTCGCGCGGTACTCGGTGATACCGGCGGCGGCGGCAACGCGCGCCGCGGCGTGCTCGTTGTCGCCCGTCAGCATGACCAGATGCTTGAAGCCCAGCTGGCGCAGCTCGGCGAGTGCCTCGGCCACACCCGGCTTGAGCGGGTCCTCGACGCCGATGGCACCGCGCAGCTCACCGTCCACCGCCAGGTAGAGGGTGGAGAGGCCGTCCATCTTCTCGGCGATCTTCTTGGCGTCCTGCTCGGGAATCTGCACGTGCTCGTCCTCGACCACGAAGTGCTCGGAGCCGATGACCACGCGCTTGCCGTCCAGCGAGCTCGCGATGCCGTGCGCCACGATGTACTCCACCTCGGCGTGACGCTCGCGGTGCTTGAGGCCCGCCTCGGCGGCGGCGTTCACCACGGCGCGCGCCACGGGGTGCGGGAAGTGCTCCTCCAGGCAAGCGGAGAAGCGCAGCACCTGCGTGCGGTTCCAGCCGTCGAAGCCCATGACCTCGCACACACGCGGCGCGGCGGCCGTCAGCGTACCGGTCTTATCGAAGACGATGGTATCCGCCTGGGCAAAGGTCTCGAAGTGCTTGGAGCCCTTGACGGTGAAGCCTTCCCTGGCGCTCTGGCTCATGGCCGTGAGCACCGAGATGGCACCCGTCAGCTTGAGCGCGCAGGAGTAATCCACCATGAGGGCGGCGCTCGTGCGCACGATGTCGCGCGTGGTGAGCGCCACGATGCCCGCGAGCAGGAAGTTCCAGGGGACGATCTTGTCGGCCAGGTTCTCGCGGCGGGCAAGGCTCTCAGCCTTCAGGCTCTCGGACTGCTCCACCAGGTTGACGATGCCGCGCAGCTTGGTGTCCTCGGCAGCGGCCTTCACGCGCACGTACGCCTCGCCGTCCTCCACCGCGGTGCCGGCAAAGATGTCGTCGCCCACGGTGCGCTCGATGGCGAGCGGCTCGCCCGTGAGCGCGGACTGGTTCACCATCGCGGTGCCGTACTCCACCTGGCCGTCCACGGGAATGGGCATGCCCGTGCGAACCACAATGAGGTCGCCCGCCTTGAGCTCGTGGGCGGAGACGCGCACCTCCTCGGCGCCGCGCACCTGGGCGTCGCCGCAGGGAATGAGCTGCGCGTAGTCGGGCACGTCGAGCAGCGAGTAGATGAGCTCGTTCTGGGACTGGGCGCGGGTGTAGTCCTCGAGCAGGCCGCCGAGGTTCAGCAGCAGCATGGTGCTGCCGGCGGTCCTAAAGTCACCCTTCACAAAGGAGATGGCGATGGCCGAGGCGTCGAGCACCGGCACGTCCAGACGCCCGGAGAGCAGCGACTTCAGACCCTCGAAGAGGAAGTGGCGATACGCCCACACAGTGTAGATGGTCGAGAGCGGAGCGGGCAGGAACCAGCGGCGGGCGAAGTGGCCGCCCACCAGCGTGGCGATGTCCAACAGCAGGCTGTGCGTGCGCGGCGCCATGGCGGAGCCGGCGCAGGCGCGGCGCGCGAGCTCGACGGACTCTGCGTTCACCCCGTCCAGGGCGGCGAGCACCTGGGCGCGGCCGGGTTCGGCGGCAAAGGGGTCGACCACAGCCGCGGCATCGGCCGGCGCCATGGCGGCATCGGCGACCACGGGTAGCGCGGCGTCCGAGGCGGATGCCTGGTAGCGCACGGCGAGCGAACCCACGCGCGGATAGATCGACACCTTGGTGACGACCGGACAATCCATGAGGACGCGGTTGAGCGCGTCCAGATCGGATTCCGGCACACGGCCGGCAAGCTTTACGCGGATGCGCCCCGGCACCTCATGCTCGATGGCGTATTTCATGGAATGAGCTCCTTCATGGCAGCAGCCGCGCCGGCACGGGTCCGGACGCGGCTGCGAAAACGGGCGGTTCGGCGAGACGGTTACTCGGCCTTGGCGTCCTCGGCCTTGTCGGCGCAGCCGCAGGAGCACGCGCAAGCGTCATCGCTGTTGTTGAGGTAGTCGGCCTCGGCAACGATGTCGTCAACGCTGGCCTTGGCCTGCTCGACGATGTCCTGGTAGCCGGCCTTCACGCGCATGCCGGCGGCAACGCCCTGCACGGCCAGGTTGTGGGCGGCATCGGACTTGAGGGCCTTGACGCCCAGGGTGCCCAGCAGGAAGCCGGCGCCGACGAGGAGGGAGTGGGTCTTGTTGAGGCTAATCATGAGAGCGACCTTTCTGCTCGCTTGCTATTGAACGTTGTTTAACATACGCTCTGAAGCCCAAGATAGGCTATGGTTACTTCTGTCTATCATATTGTATGCATAGTTTGCGATGGCAAACGGATACGTTCGCCCAATGCAACAGGTGCGACACATCCGAGGGGAGGCGGGATGAAACAGCACAAGTTCTGGGCCTACGCCATGGTGTTCTGCGCCGTCATGGCGGTGTGGACGGGTCGCAAGCACGCGTAGGCACCGAGCTGGAAGCTCGGCTCGGCACATGCAACGGACGCCTGCCCCCCGGCAATGTCTCATCGGGGGGCAGGCGTCCGTTTTCCGCTTTGAGGACTCACGCGGTCGCCGCTAGTCCCGCCCGGCGCGCTCGATGTCGTAGGGCGTGGTCTGATACACGTAGTAGTTCAGCCAATTGGTGTAGAGCAGCTGCGCCTGGCTGCGCCAACGGTTGAGCGGCGGGCGGGTGGGGTCGTCGTCGGGGAAGTAGTTCTCCGGAACCTGGGGGTTCAGGCCCGCGGCCACGTCGCGCTCGTACTCCAGCTTGAGCGTGTCGCGATCGTACTCGGGATGCCCGAACACGAAGAAGCGGCGACTGTCCGTGGACTTGACGATGTAGAGGCCCACCTGCGGGCTCTCGGCAATAACCTCCAGCTCGGGCACGGCCTCAACGTCTGAGCGGCGAACCTCGGTGTTGCGCGAGTGAACGGCGAAGAAGCGATCGTCCAGACCGCGGACAAGCGGGCTCGAGGGCTTGACCAGCACGTGCTCGAACACACCCGACGCCTTTGCGGGCAGATCGTGCTTCTGGATGCCGTAGTGGTAGTAGAGTCCCGCCTGCGCACCCCAGCAGATGTGCAGGGTGGAATGCACGTGCGTGGTGGACCAGGCCATGATGTCGCAAAGCTCGGGCCAGTAGTCCACCTCCTCAAAGGGCATCTGCTCCACGGGTGCCCCGGTGATGATGAGGCCGTCGTAGTGTTCGTCGCGCACGTCGTCGAAGGTGCGATAGAACGTCTCCAGATGGTTCTTGGAGACGTGTGTGGCCTCGTGCGTACGGGTGCGCAGCAGCTCGACCTCCACCTGCAGCGGGGTGTTGGAGAGCTTGCGCATGATCTGCGTCTCCGTGGCGATCTTGGTGGGCATGAGGTTCAAGATGAGCACGCGCAGCGGACGAATGTCCTGGTGCAGCGCGCGAAACTCGGTCATGACGAAGATATTCTCGCTCTCAAGCTCCGCGGTGGCGGGCAGGGCGTCTGGTATGCGGATGGGCATGACAGCCTCCTCGGTTCGTTCATCTGGGCACATTGTAGCCGGTCGAGACGGGTTGAGAAACGAAGGGGTTTCGCGAGCTCCGCAGCGCGGGCGAGCCGGCGCTACTGCCCCGCCCCGCGCGCCTCGAAGTCCGCGATCTCTTGCAGGAACAGGTCGCCAAAGTCGTCGGCCTTCTTCTCGCCGATGCCCGGAACGGCGAGCAGCGACTCGCGATCGCGCGGGCGCAGGCGGCAGAACGCACGGAGCGTCTTGTCGGGGAGCACCATGTAAGGCGCCCATTGTCGTTCGCTCGCGATGCGCGTGCGGAGCGCGCGCAGGCGATCGTAGAGCTCGGCGTCGTCCTCGTGCGAGACACCCGCGCCGGGACCGGTACCTGCGGCCACGGCCTCCTCGCGCAGCAGATCGACCGCCTTGGCCACCCGGCGCGTGCGGCCGGCGGCGCTCTTGGCGGCGCGCTTCTTGATGGCGAAGGTGAAGGGGATGCGCGGGGCGTTCTCCGCGGACGAGCTGTCCCCCGCGCCCGCCGCAACGGCGTCGCAGCGCGCCGCGGCGGCCTGGTCCATCGCCTCCCGCATACGCGGGCCAAAGCCGATGGTGGCGAACTTCCCCTGCGCCTGCTCAAGGTAGCCGCTGCCCACGAGCTGATCGATCACGTCCCTGATCTTGCCGGTCGGCACGTCCTTGAGCGCACCGTAGCCCTCGAGCTGGTCTAACCGGTACTGTCGCACGCGCTCGTTGTTGGCACCGTGCAGCGCTTCGGCGAGCGCTGCCTTGCCGAAGCGCCCCCGCACCGCTCGGACGAACCGCAGCACCGCGAGTGCCTCGGCCGTCACATCCTCCACCTCGAAGTCCGTGAGGCAATTACTGCAGTTACCGCACCCGTGCGGACGCTCCCCCGCGGAATCGGCGCCGCCTCGCCGGGGCTCCGTCTCGCCGAAATAGCGGAGGATGTACTCGCGCAGGCAGCCCGTAGTCTGGCAATAGCCCTCCATCTGGGCGAGCAGCCGGTAGCGGTTCTGCCGCGAAGCGTCGCGCTGCTCCGAATCGAACACGCCCTCCTCCGGGTCGCGGTCGATGAAGTAGCACCGAAGCCTGAAGTCGCTGCCGTTCCACAGCAGGATACAGCTCGCCGGGTCCCCGTCGCGCCCCGCGCGGCCCGCTTCCTGGTAGTACGCCTCGATGCTCTCGGGCACGTTGTTATGGATGACGTAGCGCACGTTGGGCTTGTCGATGCCCATGCCGAAGGCGTTCGTGGCCACCATGATGGGAACGCGGTCGTCGATGAACGCTTCCTGGCTCTCGCGACGGTCGGCGTCGCCCATACCGGCGTGGTAGCGCCCCACGGAAATCCCCTGCGGCATGAGCTCGAAGGAGAGCTCCTGGCTGAGCTGGTCCACCGCCTTGCGGGTGGCGCAGTAGATGATGCCGCTTTCCTCGGCATGCTCGCGCACGTAATCCAAGATCCAGCGCACCTTGGCCTTCTCGCCCATCTCTTCCACGCCAAAGTAGAGGTTCGCGCGGTCGAAGCCCGTTATCGTGGTCTCGGGATCGCGAAGCCCCAGCATAGCGACGATATCCGCGCGCACACGCTCCGTGGCGGTGGCAGTAAAGGCGGCGAGCACCGGCCGCGTGGGCAGCGCGTCTATGAACTGAGAGATCTGCAGGTACGAGGGACGAAAGTCCTGGCCCCACTGGCTCACGCAATGTGCCTCGTCCACGGCGATGAGCGGGATGCCCAGACCGCCCGGTGCGGCCGTCGCCTGGGCGAACGCCAGAAAGCGCGGGTCTTCCAAACGCTCCGGAGCCACGTACATGATCTGGTACCAGCCTTCGGACGCGCGCTTGAGCACCGTGTTCTGCTGGGCCGGCGTGAGGCTGGAGTTGAGGTAGCTGGGACGGGCGCCCGCCGCCTTAAGCGCGCGGACCTGGTCGCCCATGAGCGAGACGAGCGGGCTGATGACGAGGGTAAGGCCCGGCAACGCGAGCGCGGGCACCTGGTAGCAGATGGACTTGCCGGCACCCGTGGGCATGACGCCCAGGGCGTCGCGACCGGAGAGGATAGCCTGGACCATGCGATCTTGCCCCGGGCGGAAGGTCTCGTAGCCCCAATAGCGCTTGAGCGTCTCGAGCGCTGCATCTATCGCGCCGGGCATGGCCCTCCTCCCCTCGCTGCACCGTGTTCCGCCGTCGGACTATCCAGTATACGCCGGCAGTTTCGGCCTCCGCCCTTCGCGCTTTACGATTGATACTCAGCGCTCGAGCAGCACGCGGCCCATCTGGGTGACGTCGTAGCCCGTGATGGCCGCAACCTCGGTGCGAAACGCGCAGGTCTTGGTCAGGCTCCCCACGGCCTCGGATGCCTTGCGCGCGGTTGGCGCGAGCGAGAGTGCCACGTCCAGGACGGTGCCGTGAACGGCGTCGTCTCCATCGACCTCGGCGATGCGACCATCAAGGCTGACATCACCATGGAGGCCATCGAGAGCCTGGGCCTCGAGGAGGGCATGGAGTCCTACGCCATCATCAAGGCCACGAACGTGATGTTCGCCGCCGGCAGCGAGCGCATCGCGAACATCTCCGCCCGCAACCAGCTCGTCGGCACCATCGAGAGCGTGAAGGAGGGTGCCGTGAACGGTCACGTGCGCCTGGCACTGGCCGACGGAAGCCACATCATGGGCTCCATCACCAACGAGGCCATCGAGAACCTGGGCCTGAAGGCCGGCGAGCCCGCCGTCGCCATTATCAAGGCCACGGACGTCATCGTCGGCGTGGAGTAACGCGTAGGGCATTTTGCCTGACGGCCTGCAATTCAGCCCGAACTGACCAGGGGCTTCCCCGGAACGGGGAAGCCCCTGATTTCGTTGAAAGGGTCTGAGGTTATTACAAACCGGGACGATACTGTACGGATTTTTGTTGTCCGCAGCAAAACCAAGTCGATACTGTACGGGTTTTTAGGGGGACGGCGACGATAGGTGTACTCACGCGGCAAGAAAACCGCAGGTAACAGAAGCGCCAACCTGCTCTCTACTCCGATACACCCCAGAAAACCCGTAAAGTATCGGCCTAGTTATTCAGCCGGTGGCCAAAACCCGTACAGTAAGGGACAGGTTTTCCACTCGTCGACAAATGCCGGATCGGGGGGTGCGGACACTTTTCCGCGCCTCAGGCAGCAAGTCAGAGACTCCTTCTCCAATCGCTCGGACTCAACCAGCCGAGGGACTCCTTGATGCGTTCCTCAAACCAACTAGGTTTCCCCACCGGACTCCAAAACCCATACCAAACCGGGCAGGCTGGATGCCAACATGTGTGCGTTCCAAGCCCACCGACTGCCGGGAACCATCGATCGCGGGTATCGCTGCCCATCTTGTGTACGATTGAAGCCTGTTAGCATGCGGGCACCCCATCCGCTCCATGCCGACAAGCTGTCGAACGCAGGGGGAAAGCCAGGTTATGAAGTACGATTTCACCTCCAAGCTGGAGCGTGTCGGTTTCGATGCCGAGGCCGTGGAGAGCGTGGGCAAGCGGACAGGCCTCGCCCCCGAGGCCCCAAAGCCCGGGTTCGACCTCATCCCCATGTGGGTTGCTGACATGAACTTCCCCTGCGTCCCCACCGTCCAGCAGGCGCTAATCCAGCGCGTGGAGCATCCGGCGTTCGGGTACTTCAAGCCGCGCGAGGAGTACTTCGCCAAGATCATCGAGTGGCAGCGACGCCACAACGGCGTTACGGATTTGGAGCCGCAGCATATCGGCTACGAGAACGGCGTGCTCGGCGGGCTGGTCTCCACGCTGCAGAGTTTCTGCGCACCGGGCGACAAGGTGTTGGTGCACAGCCCCACCTACATCGGGTTTACCAACAGCGTGACCAACGCGGGGTTCCGGCTGGTGCATTCGCCGCTCAAGATCGAGGACGGCGTGTGGCGCATGGACTTCGCCGACATGGAGTGTAAGCTGTCCGAACAGCATATCCACGCGGCCATCTTCTGCTCACCGCACAACCCCAGCGGTCGCGTCTGGGAGCGCTGGGAGATCGAGCGCGCCATGGAGCTGTTCCGTCGCTACGACTGCGTGGTCATCTCTGACGAGATCTGGAGCGACCTCATTCGTCCCGGCTTCAAGCACGTGCCAACGCAGAGCGTGAGCGAGGACGCGCGAAATCGCACGGTCGCTCTTTACGCGCCGAGCAAGACCTTCAATCTGGCGGGTCTGGTGGGCGCGTACCATATTATCTACAACGACCACCTGCGCGATCGCGTGCAGTCGGTGGCGTCCAAGTGCCAATACAACGAGATGAACGTGCTTTCCATGCACGCGCTGCTGGGCGCGTACGAGCCGGAGGGCTACGAGTGGGTGGACGAGCTCAACCAGGTGATTGCCGGCAACGTGGACTTCGCGCGGGCGTATATGGCGGAGCACTTCGAGGGTGTGACGTCCTGCCTGCCGCAGGGGACGTACATGCTGTTCGTGGACTGCAGTGGCTGGTGCCAGGCACATGGCAAGACTATCGAGGACGTGGAACATGCGGCTTGGAATGTGGGCGTGGCCGTGCAGGATGGGCGGATGTTCCTTGGGCGGTGTCATCTGCGGATGAACCTGGCGCTGCCGTTTTCCCGCGTGCAGGAGGCTTTCGAGCGTCTGGATCGCTACGTGTTCAACGCGTAGGGAACGCGGGTTGGCTTAGTTGGGCGCTACGAACCAAACTGAGCCGACCTCGCGTCGTATCCGTAGGTACTCTTACACATCCCGAAGAGGCTCGGGGCCTCGCCCGGAGAGTACCCGGAGTCCTTCCTCGGCCTCTCGCCTAACGCGGTCTGCCGCTTCTTCGAGAGCCTCTCCGGGCCTCCTGCTTTTGGGTCGCGCATCAGCTCCGCATGACCCTGATCTCGATTAGCTCCTCGCGGCACTTCGCCTCGAGCTCCCCCCGGCTGAGGGACCCGAGTCCGTCGTCACCCGCCCCCTTCGCCCGGTTGGCGACGAGGCCTCCGCTCGAGACGTTCAGCCGCCTCGCCACGTCGCAGGGCCGCATGCCCTACTTCGCACCCGTGCTTGCAGCGTATTCCCGCTCGCGACGGGCCACCTCATCGATGAGAATCGCGTCACCGTGGCGCGTGAAGGCCAGACACGCGGCCATGGCGACGCCCATGAGCGTGATATAGCCAAAGAGCATGCTGGGCGCCACGTCCATAACCACACCGGAGAGGATGGGGGTCACCACCTGCGCCACCATAGACGACGTGTAGTAGTAGCCCGAGTAGCGGCCCACGGAATTGGAGTTGCAGTTCTCCACCAGCATGGTGAACACGCACAGGTCCACACCGCCCAACGCCACGCCCATGAGCAGGAACACCGCGTAGAACGCCGGCGTAAAGCCGGGCACCAGCCACAACACGGCCGGGCACACCACCATGATGGCCGCGCTTGCGAGTGCCACCTTCTTGCGGCCGATCTTGAGCGACAGGTTGGCCACGGGCACGTAGCTCGCCAACGCGCCCACGATGGTCACGATGTTGATGACGGCGTACGAGCCACCGGCGAGGCCGTAGAACGTATCGGCGTAACGGGAGATATTGGTCGTCATGGCGTTGTAGCTCATGTAGTAGAAGAACGTGGCACCTAGCAGCAAGGCGATAGACACGAGCAGAGATTTGTCGGTGATGCGGTTCTTGCCACCGGCCTCGGGCGAGTCGTCCACGTCGATCTCGTCTTCCTTGATGCCCATCTCAAGGCTCTTGGCGTGCATTTGTCCCACGAGCTCGGGCTCCCGCACGAATCGCGCATAGACCAGCGCGCTCGCAGCTATAACTACGGCCTGAAGCGCGAAGATGGGCAGGTAGTTAGGCTTTCCCTCCTTCGCCACCAAAAGAGCGATGGCAACGAGCATGACGCCCGTGCCCGCGTATCCCACGATCTTCTCGAGCGAATCGGCCTTGGTACGCAGCGGGCGCGGCGTGATATCCGCCACGATGGCCACCGTCATGGTGCGGTACATGCAGATGGCGAGCAGCGTCACGAGAATGGCCGCGATGAGCAGCGGCAGGCTACCCATGCCATCGGCAACGGCAATGAGCGGTACGGACACCATGGCGATGGCCGAGCCCGCAAGGATGAACGGCGTGCGGCGCCCTAGCTTGGAGCCGCAGCGGTCGGACAAGATGCCAAAGAGCGGCAGCAGGAACAGTCCGAACACGTTGTCCACGGCCATGACGGCGCCGGTCATGGCGTTGTCCATGCCGAACGTGTTGGTGAGAATCTTGGGCACCAAGCCGTCGAACACCTGCCAGAAGCTGATCATGCCCATGAACGGCAGGGACGCGAGCATGACCGCGCGGGTGTTGAGCGCGGCGGCCGCCCTGGTGGAACCGGCAACGGAATCAGCCATCGCATTCTTCGCCATGTCCTACGCCTCCATCTTCTCGAGATTGCCCAGAAACGCCACGTAGAACTCAACGCCGCGGCGGTATACGTCCACGCCGATGCGCTCGTTGGGCGCATGGATGAGACCGCGTGCCTCGGCGGAGTAGATGAAGCCGCCAAATCGGTACACGCGCTCGCAAATTGCGTTGAACTCGCGCGAGTCCGTGCAGGAGTTCTGCACGTAGGGCGCGAAGCCGGCCTCGGGATACACGCCGGCCACGCAGCGGTGGATGTAGTCAAACGCGGGATCGTTCTCGAACGGGCTCACGGGCGCGGGCTCCGTGTAGGGGATGGTCTCGTTTATCTCCACCGTGATGTGGTCGGGGGTGAGGCCGGACGCACGGCACTCGTCCGCAGCGTGCGTGCGCATGCGCTCGACGGCATCCGCCAGCGTCTCGAACGGAGCGATGCGCACGTTGAAGTTGGCACGCGCCGTGGGCGGCAGCACGTTATGCGCCGGCGAACCTTCCATCTGCGTGAGTGCGTAGGTGGTGCGCAGCATGGCGCCCGTCTCCGCATTGCCCGCCATGATCTTCGCCACGAGCGGGCGCGTGAGCCACAGGTTGCCGAAGACCGGCTTGTAGACTCCGCCAGCGCGAGCGGCGAGCTCGGCAAGGGTGGCATCCAGCGCGCGCGTAAAGCGCGGGGCGCCAGGGTTCGCCGAGATGCGCTCGCACACGCGTGCGAGCAGGCGGCATGCGTCGTTTGCACCCGGCGTCGAGGCGTGGCCACCGTCCGCGCGCGCCGTAACGGTCACGTCCACGTGCCCCTTCTCGGACACGCCCACCATGGCCACGGGCTCGGTTACGCCCAAGGGAGCATCAGCAGCAACAGCGCCGCCCTCGTCCATCACCATGTAAGGATGAATGCTGCGGGCGCGCAGCCACTCGACAGCCGACGCGGCGGCGGGACCAGCGATCTCCTCGCCATCGGACGAGAAGTAGTACACGTCGCGCGGGGGCACGTAACCCTGGGAGACGAGCAGTTCGATGGCCTCGAAGATCGCGGCACCGATGCACTTGGTGTCGAGCGAGCCGCGAGCCCAGATCTCGCCGTCGACGATCTCCGCGCCAAAGGGGTCGTGCTCCCATGCCTGCCCCTCCACGGGCACGACGTCCTGGTGCGCCATGGTGACGATGGGGTCGAGCTCCTGGTTGACGCCGGGCCAACGCATGAGGATGTCGAAGCTACCGATGGTGGTGAACTCGCACGCCTCGAACGTCTTGGGGTAGAGGCGGCGGAGCGTGCCGATGTAGCGCTCGAAGGCGGCGTGGTCCACGCGGGCGGGGTCGGGATCGGAGACCGTGGGGATGCGGAGCAGCTCGCGGAAACGCTCGACCTCGGCTGCGCCGGCATGGTAGCCGCCGGCGTCTATGGACGCGCCCGCCGGAGCCGACGGTTTAAGCGCGCGCGTTCCCGCTGCAACCTTGGCTGCCACGCCGGCGGTCACCGCTACCGCAGCGAGCCCCAGCCCCGCGCCGATGATGGATCCGATTCCCGCGCTTGCCATGACGTCCTCCACTCGCTCGATCGATGGAGCAAATACTACGCCAAAGTGGAGCGTCAACTTCGAAATAACGACCTACGGGCTTCATGTGTTAACGAAGACTGGAACACAACCTCCGTCCCCCCTGTTCCAATTCCTAGCGGGCGCGGAACTCGAACTCGTCTATCTGCTCCAGAACGACCTCGCCGAAATCGTCGGCCTTCTTCTCGCCTATGCCCGATACCTCGAGCTGCTCGTCGCGGTAAAGGCCGCCACGACGGGGCGCTGGGGCAGTGCGCCACAGGCCTGAACCCACCTGCACGCCGCCCCTGACATGCCGATACCCGCGGAATGCCCGAGCATTCGGTTCAGCCCAGCGAATGTGATCGCGCGCGTTACTTGGTCAGCGCGAGCACCGTGTCGCCCGCGGCAACGGTTGCGCCGGCATCCACGGCGAGTTCCACCGCAGCATAATCCGCCGAGTTGGACACCGCCAGCACCACGCAATCCTTGTGGCCGGCCACCGCAATCTTGGCGCGGTCAAAATCCAGGAGCTTCTGACCCGCGTCCACATGGTCGCCCTGGGCAACATGCCCCACAAAGCCGTCGCCTTGCATGCTCACCGTGTCGATGCCCACGTGCACGAGCACCTCGGCACCGTTGTCGGCCGTGAGACCGATCGCGTGCGACATCACCACGGAAACGGTGCCGGACGTCGGAGCCACAACAGTCTCCGTCTCTGGCCAGACGGCACAGCCGCGGCCGAGCATCTCGCTGCCAAAGGCCGGGTCGGGCACGTCGGCCATCGCGATAACGGAGCCCGCCACTGGTGCGGTAAGCACGATCGGCCCCGCTGTGGGCGCCGGTGCCGGCGCTGCCGGAGCCTGCTTCTCGGATACCGTCTCGGCGGCCTTCTTCTTGAACTTGTCAAAGAACCCCATGGGGCCTCCTTTGCCGTTGTTGGTTTAGCCGCGCCGCGAACACGCCGCACGCGGACCGTTGCGCTGCCGCTGAGTGCCCTACTGCTTCGTCGCCTCGACAAACCAGCTGGTAATCGTCGTGGGATGCGTGATCGCCGTACCGGAGACGACCATCCACGCGCCCGCTTGGATCGCAGCCGTGGCATCGGCCGGAGTGTGCACGTGACCCTCACAGCACACGGGCATGCCCGGGAACTCCTCGGCCGCCTGACGCAGCAGCGGAAGATCGGGGCCATCGTCGAGCGCTGTGCCCCAGGCCTTGTTGCCGTGCGAGAGCGTCGTGGAGCACACATCGCAGCCGGCAGCGAATCCACGACGAATATCCTCGATGCTGGCGCAGTCTGCCATGATGAGGGTGTCGGTGCGCTCGCGCAGCTCGGAGACCGTCTGCTCAAAGGTGCGACCGTCCGGACGCGGGCGATCCGTCGCGTCGAGCGCCACGATGTCGGCACCGGCGTACACACAGGCGAGGGCGTGGCGGAGCGTCGGTGTAATAAAGACACCGTCGTGCCCCTCCTTCCACAGGCCGATCACGGGCACCTCCACGCGCCCCTTAATGGCGGAGATGTCGGAGAGCCCCTGGCAGCGAATCGCCGCCGCGCCACCAAGCTCGCACGCGCGCGCGATGGCAGCCATCGTCTCCGGCGTGCGCATCGGTTCGCCGGGGTAAGCCTGCACGCTCACTACGAGCTTGCCCTTGAGCTCCTGAATCAGCGGAGCAATGCTAGAAGCCATAGATGTTCCTCTCTCTTCGTGGAATGGGACGGGACGGACAGCGCAGCCTCAGACCGCGCACGCCGCACGCCACCACGCTACCGTGCCAGCACCGTCCGCGTGTGCAAAAACTCGTCGTGCAGTGGACGAATCTCAACATCGCCACGCACGAGACCGAATAGCAACCAATAGATCAGGGACAGCACAAGTAAAAACGGTCCGAAGGCGAATTTGAGCACGCACTCACGCATGAAAATCTGCCAGATCGTGCGCGCGCTGCCATCGAGGTTCTCCACGCGGATTCCCGCGATGCACTCACCCACGGTGTAACCCTTGGAGACAGGCAATGCCACCGTGAGCATCGCGATCGTGATAACCGCGCAGATGAGCATGAGCTCGGCCTGCGTCGTCGTGGCCGGGTCAAGATAAAAGACGTTGGCGCAAAAGTAGAAGATGCTCACCAGCCCACCCGTCACCACCAGATCGATCACGAGCGAGAGGAGACGCTTCACCTGCAGCTTCATGCGTCACCATCCTTTCTGAACTGTTGGGCGCCGACCCGGCGACCAGCGGAGCCGACCCCACCGGGTCCACCGGCTGACAAAGCCGCACGCACACCCCTTCCATACAAAAACGGGCGCATGCCGGGCCGGCCAGCATGCGCCCGCATCACATATTGCCAGGAGCGCCACGCGCATTGTATACCCGCGCCGTGCGCGCCCCACCAGCAACGTTACTCGTCGCGACCGAGGTCCTCCAGCACCGCACTCTTATAGAGTACCGCCTTGGCACCAAAGATCGCCTGCACACCGCCCTCGACGTGGAGCACGCCGGCAGCGCCGAGCTTCTTGAACGCCTCGTCATCCACCTTGGCGGGATCCTTCACACCCACGCGTAGACGGGTGATGCACGCGTCCACGTCCTCGATGTTGTCCGCACCGCCGAGCGCAGCCACGATGACCTTGGCATCCTTGGCCATCTGCGCATCCTTGTCCGAGGTCTCCGCATCGTCCGTGCTGTTGGACAGGAGCGAGCTGGAGTCATCGTCATCGCCGCGGCCGGGCGTGAGGATGTTGAACTTGGTGATCGCAAAGCGGAACGTGAAGTAGTACAGACACGCCCACGCGCAGCCGAACGGGATCTCGAGCAGCCAGTTGGTCTTGTCGTTACCCTGCAGGATACCGAACAGGAAAAAGTCGATAAAGCCGCCGGAGAAGGTGTTGCCGATACGAATCTTGAGCAGGTCCGCGATCAGGAAGCTCACGCCGTCAAAGAAGGAGTGCACCACGTAGAGCGCCGGGGACACAAAGAGGAACATGTACTCGAGCGGCTCGGTGATGCCGGTGATGAACGAGGTCAGCGCCACGCCGAGGAAGAGGCCGGCGTACTTCTGACGGCGCTCCTTGGGCACGCAGTGGTACATGGCGAGCGCCGCACCCGGCAGGCCGAACATCATCGTGGAGAAGCGGCCCGCGAAGAAGCGGGTACCCTCGGTGAAGAGCCCCGTGTGATTGGGGTCAGCGAGCTGGGCAAAGAAGATGTTCTGCGCACCCACGACGTGCTTGCCGGCAACCGTGGCGGTACCGCCGAGGGCGGTGTACCAGAACATCGGGTAGATCATGTGGTGCAGGCCTACTGCGCCGCACAGGCGCATGAGGAAGCCATAGAAGAACGTGCCAATCACGCCAGCGGCGGCGATAGCCTGGCCGGCCATCACGAGCAGGTTCTGCAGCGGCGGCCAGATGATGTAGAACACGCAGCCCACGAGTACAGCAGCGACCACCGTGACGATCGGCACAAAGCGTGAACCGCCAAAGAAGCCCAACACCTGCGGGAGCTGGATGTTGTGATACTTGTTGTGCAGGTACACCGTGATGAGGCCCATCACCAACGCGCCGATGACGCCGGTATCGACCGCGGTGCCCTTGGGGTTGAAGATGGCGAGCAGCTGCGTCAGCGTGCCCGTCATGACCAGGTAGCCCAGCACGGCCGCGAGTGCAGCGGTGCCTTTATCGGACTTGGCAAGGCCGATCGCCAGACCGATGCACAGCATCAGCGGCAGGTAAGTGAACACCGTGTTACCTGCGGCGTTCATGACCTTAAAGACAATCTGCAGCCAGGCAACGTTTAAGAACGGATAGGCCGCAATCGTGGCCTCGCTACTAAAGGCACCACCGATGCCCAGTAGCAAGCCCGCAGCGGGGAGGACGGCAATAGGCAACATGAATGCCTTGCCGACCTTCTGCAACGTCTTGAACATGTCAACTCCAATCCACGTACGGATGTCTGGCCCTGCTTCTACCAAATCACGGGTATCGTCATCGATGCACACCGGCTTGCATCAATGACGATACCCGTTGCGTTGGAGCGCGCATGAGCCTGTCATGGCGCGTGCCACCCGGCCTGTTGCAATCCGTGCGGCGTGGGCACCATCTCGTCACACGATTTTGTGCAAAATGCGCACGAACCGTGATGACGTTGTTAAGTAGCATATGGGGCCAGAGCGGGAGCAGTCAATAGGCTTATCAGCCCGAAAACACTCAGTGACATTTCCGAAACATGGGGGCTCAGAGCTGTCAGGCGACATCGCGCCTCATGCGACTCATTGGGGTCAGTAAGTCACCGCCGCTAGTTCAGCCTGCGGAACCCCTTGCCGATATTCTCCGAGCTGTTCATGATCGTCATAAACGAGTTGAGATCGAGCTTGCACACGAAGAGGCGCAGCTGCATGGCCTCCCGGCGCGAAAGCATGCTCATGATCCGCATCACACGTTTGCCCGAATACACCCCCGTAACCGGGGGCGACGGTGCAGGTGCGGTTGGGCTTCTTGACGATGACCGTGCTGAAGATGCTTTAATAATTGCTCAGAAAACCTTGACCACTCCAAGCGGCATAGGAAAAGCCGGTCCAGGATTTCCACCACACTCCCAATTGGCTAAATTGGTTCGACTCTCGAATAGCTTAATTAGGTCGGCGTTAACAGAACAACCCCTATGATCATTTTTGCATGGAAGCACGCACAGTTGAGGGACCGTAGAGCCGCTTTACACCGATATTGAATAGGTAAAACCGGCTTGCTTCCGTTCACCGATTATCTGTGCACGACCATCGCATCCCAACTGAGACAAACACCAAGACGAGCAGTTCTGAGGTTTTCCGTTATCAAGCAGTTTTTCACTTTATCGGAAAGAATTCGCTGTTTTTTTCCTTTAGCAGGCGTAATACTAATCTATCGGACAGAAACCGATGATCCTTTCCGATAGAGTGAATCCCACGTTCCAATGGAGGAGGTGCCCAAATGGCATACCCAACGCTCGAAAAACTCTTCCATGTCGACCGAACGTCGGATAGATACGAAAACCTTCAACACCTACTACAACAACGTATATCGAGCGAGTCGACATTTCGCACCGGTATATATCTGGACTCCGGCGAGCTTTTCCTGGCTATTCCCCGCGAACTATCCGTCCTCCACGAACGCGTGCTCCGGCGCGAACGCCGAGTTTCCGCGCTTTGGAAGGGGCTGCCAACCATAGCACTCGGAGCTTACATTCGTTCGCTCATCCTGGACGAGGTGGTGTACAGCAACGAGATCGAGGGAGTCCGCAGCACAAGGCGCGACATCGAAATCGCACTCGAACATGCTCGGCGCGATACCTCGAGCCTTCCCGGAGCTGCCGGAAAGTCCCACGCGCCGTTCGCGGAGTTTGCACAGCTCTACCTGAACCTGACCGATAACCCCCAGCAGCCGCAAAGCCTCCAAGACATACGGGACATTTATGACTCCGTCGTACGCGATGCGCTGGACAAACGCGACCGACTGGGAGAAGCGCTCTTTAGAACCGGCCAAGTTGTTATCGCGAATAAGCAGGGACGCGTTCTTCACACCGGTGTTTCACCCGAAAGCAAGATCGAAGCGCTGCTGACACAGTGGATTGCGCTTTCCCAGTCGGATTCCATCCCCGAAACGTATAGTGCCCTGCTGTGCCATTTTCTCTTTGGCTATATCCATCCGTTCTACGACGGCAACGGGCGAACGGGGCGCTATCTCCTCGCGCTGCAGCTGAGTAGGCCGCTTTCCCAGCCCACGGTACTCTCGCTTTCGCGTACGATTGCCGAGAACAAAAACGTGTACTACGAGGCGTTCGATGTAACGGAGCGGCCACTCAACCATGCCGAGGGGACACATTTTGTCCTTACGATGCTGGGTCTTATCGGCGATGCCCAGGAAAGTCTGATATCAGACCTTGAAGAGAAACAATCTTCGCTGGATGAACTTGAAGTCGCGGTGAAACAATGCAGCAATGAGCTTTCGCGGCGCGCGTGCGACGTGCTCTACTTTGCAGCGCAGATGGATATTTTCAATGCCTTCCGGGAGACCCGTCTCGATGACGTAGCCGTATGGTTGGGCGTTTCGAAGCCCACATCCCGGAAGGCCTTTGACGAACTCGGTGCACATGATCTGATAATCAAGACCTCTCAAAGACCACCGGTCTTTGAGTTGACCCCGAAGGGACGCAACCTGCTGGGACTGATGTGAGCGCGGCGGTAGTTTTGGCTCCCTGCAAGAAACCGGACCGCTCCCGTATGAGTTTCTACCCCTGCTGGAATAACTAGGTCGATACTGACTGCGGCAGATTATTTGACCTCCTACTACAAGTTGATTCGGGAGGTTTGTATGTATTTACACGAAGGATGAGGCGGAGAGGTTCCTCGCGATCCGTCGGGAAACCAGCGAAGAATCCCGCGCCCGAGCCCGCGCGGAGGCCAAGAATGGGGCCGAAGGAGGGGACGGTCGCGATGGAGTTCGACTTCCTTGAGCGCGACGACGACAGGCTCGGGTCCCTCAGCCGGGAGGAGCTCGAGGCGAAGTGCCGCGAGGAGCTGATCGAGAACAGGGTCATGTGGGAGCTGATGCGCGACCCAAAAGCAGGAGACCCGGAGAGGCTCTCGAGGAAGCAGCGGACTGCGTTAGGCGAGAGGCTGAGGAGGGACTTCGGGTACTCTCTGGGCGAGGTCCTGAGCCTCTTCGGGATGTGGAAGAGTACCTACGAGTACGACGCGAGGGCCTCGGAGCGGGACGCCGCCCGTAGGGCCGAGGTCGACGGGCACGTCCTGGAAGCCTTCCGGAAGGGGTTCGGGTGCTTCGGGTACCGGAGGGTGAAGTGGCAGATGGAGCACGGGGACGGGCCCTTGTCGCGGCGCACGCGGACGGTGGCGCGACCTACCGCGCGGCGAACTGGAAGGGGATCTGCGAGGACAACGGCATAACCAGGTCGATGTCCCGGAAGGGCTGCTGCGGCGATAACGCGCGCGCCAGTCCACACCGAGGGTGCCTACCGATTTACCGTAACCTTCAGCAATTGCAGTCTTATAGGCTTTCCTATCATCTCTTCCGTCCTGGGTGAAGATGCCCTGCTGATAGCCTCTATTGCGCTCATTCCTGTCAACATCTTAGTCTTCACGGTTGGCGTGCTTATGTTTACCGGAGAAGCCTGCAGCCTGCAGCAGCAATTGCATAACCTAGCTGTGTGCTTTCGTTCTCCCACGCTTCTGGCAAGCATCACTGTAGCGGTGTGCGTCCTTTTGCATGTGAACGGTCTGGGAGCACTTGGCGACTCGCTCTCACTTGTGGGACAGATGACAACACCGCTTGCTTTGCTACTGACGGGATCATCGCTCGCCAACTATTCACCTGCAACCATGCTTGATAACTGGCGCGCCTACGTGGCAACAGCGGGACGTCTACTTGTTGCGCCACTTCTGGGGCTTGTCGCTTTGCGGCTGCTGCCCATTGGGCACGAGACGGTAACCATCCTCGTACTGGAGGCGGCCATGCCCGTTGGCAGCAACGGTATCCTTTATTGTCTACAATATGGCAAGGACACCCAGCCCATGGCTCAGTGCACCTTTCTTACCATAATTGGAGCGCTCGCAAGCATTCCACTGGTAACGTTACTTGCCGCTGGATGAGCAGCCCCCGCGGCTCCCTACTGAGCCCAACCCGCGTCCCCCTACGCGTTGAACACGTAGCGGTCGAGGCGGTCGAACGCCTCCTGCACGCGTGAGAGCGGCAGCGCCAGGTTCATGCGCACGTGGCACGGGCCGTGGAACATGCGGCCGTCCTGCACGGCAACGCCCACGTCCCAGGCCGCCCGCTCAACATCGACGATGCCCTTGCCATGTGCCCGGCACCATTCGCCGCAATCGATGAACAGCATGTACGTACCCTGCGGCCGGCACGCCGTCACGCCCTCGAAATGCTCGGCCATGTAGCCGAGGGCGAAGTCGACGTTACCCGCAATGACCTGCCTCAACTCGTCCACCCACTCGTAGCCCTCCGGCTCGTACGCCCCCAGCAGGGCATGCATGGAGAGCACGTTCATCTCGTTGTAACAGCTCTTGGAAGACGCCGAGTTCACCCGGTCACGCAGGTAGTCACTGTAGATCACGTGATAGGAACCAACCAGCCCCGCCAGATTGAACGTCTTGCTCGGGGCGTACAGCGCAACCGTGCGCATCCGCGCATCCTCGCTCACACTCTGGGTCGGCACGTGGCGATGTCCCGGCAGGATGATGTCGCTCCAGATCTCGTCGGACACCACCGTGCAGCCGTAGCGCCGGAACAGCTCCATGGCCTGTTCGATCTCTTCGCGTTCCCACACGCGCCCGCAAGGGTTATGCGGCGAGCAGAATACGACGGCGTGGATGCGCTGCTCGGCAAGCTTCTGCTCCATGTCATCGAAGTCCATACGCCACACGCCGTCCCGAATCACCAGCGGAGAGTTCACGATGCGGAAGCCTGCGTTCTCGATGCTATGCGTGAAGCCGATGTAGGTGGGACTGTGCACCAGCACCTTGTCGCCGGGATTGCAGAAGCTCTGCAGCGTGGAGACGAGCCCGCCCAGCACGCCGTTCTCGTAGCCGATGTGCCTGGGCTCCAGCCCCTCCACCCCGTTGCGACGATGCTGCCACTCGATGATCTTCTGAAAGTACTCCTCGCGCGGTTCGAAATACCCAAACACCGGATGCTGAGCGCGGGCGACCAGCGCCCGCTGGACGCTGGGCACACAAGGGAAATTCATGTCGGCCACCCACATGGGGATGAGATCGAAGCCTTCGCGCGGGGCAGCGGGGGCATTGCCCTTTCCCACGCCGTCAACGGCGACGGCATCGAATCCGGCCCTCTCCAGCCTTGAGGTGAAATCGTACTTCATGACATCGTCCTTCCCGAGCGCCGAAGACGCCGGCGCGACGTCCCCCTATCCGTTGGCATCCATCCTACCTTTGATTGCACGGCGCGTCTGCGGGCAACACCGATTCGCAAAGAGTCGCGAGCGAAAAAAGATGGATGCCGAAGGGTTTTCGACGGGTCGTGCCGAATAAGCGCGCACGAGGCAGTGACCCACCTCCCGTATGAAAAAACGGGGCGGTTCACTCTCGCAGCCGCCCCGCCAAGCAAGGGGAATATCTCCTCATGCGCCGCGCGAGCGCCCAGCCCTCGCGCGCCTACACGCCCGTCTTAGCCAGTTCGCGCTTACCCAGCACGTAGGTCACCACGAAGGCGATCACCACGGCGAGGACCATGACGATCATCGACCACATCAGGTTACCGCCAGTCCCATCCGGGTTGATGTAGGCAGCGAACGAGATGAAGCCCGGCGTGGAGATAACGTACTGGGTCATACCCACGAAGCCCGCGATCAGACCACCGATGCCGCCGCCCACCATGGCGCCCACGAGCGGAAACCGCTCGGTGAAAAGCACGCCGTACACGGCGGGCTCGGTGATCCCGCACAGCGCCGTCACGCCCGCGCCGACCGCCACGGAACGCTTCTCTACGCTCTTGGAGATAAGCGCCACGGCCAGGCACGCGCCGCCCACGGCCACGTTTGCCGGCGCCATGCCGGTGCAGATCAACGGATCAGAGCCAACCTCTGCCAGCAGCGCGAACACGATGGGATAGGTAGCGTTGTTCATGCCGAAGAACACCAGCCACGGCGTACCGAGGCCGATGATTGCCACGGCCAGCGGAGGCGCCACGCGGTAGATGGCCAGCACACCGTCGGAAAGCCAGGTGCCCACGGTGTTGCCGATGGGCCCGAGCACAATCAGCGTCACGGGCACGGTGATGAGCATGGTGATGAGCGGCACGAAGATGGTGCGCAGGTACACGGGCATGTTCCGCTGCAGGAAGCGGTAGACTACGCTCATGAACAGCACGCCCAGGATGACCGGGAACACCGTGGAGTTATAGGTGATGGACTGCACCGGGATGCCCAGGAAGTCCAGGGTCACGTCCTCTTGGATGTTCATGGTGAAAAAGAGCAGCGTGGCACCCAGGAACGCTCCCAAGAAGCCGTTGGACTTCAGACGCTGAGCGGCCGAGAAGCCGATGAACACCGGCAGGAAGTAAAACGTAGCCTGGTTCAGGTAGTAGAACACCTGGTAGGTACCACTATCGGACGATACGCCTGCAAAGGTGGTCAGGAGCGTGAGCACGGCTCCGGTCAGGCCGCCGGCCACGAGCACCGGAATCACCGGGCTGAAGGTACCTCCGATGAACGAGAGAACGGCGTTCGCCACACCGCCCTTCGCAGCCTGGGCGTCTTCCTTGGCGGCGGCCGCATCGTCTACCTCGCCCGCGGCGTCGATGCCCTCGATCTTCTCGAACTCCTCGTACAGCTGGGCCACGTCCTGACCGATTACGAATTGGTACTCGCCGTTCTGCACTACGAGGTTCAGCACGCCGGGAATCTGCTTGGCCGCGACCTCATCGATCTTGCCGGTATCCACCAGGTTCACGCGCAAGCGCGTCATGCAATGGGTGACGTTTCGAATGTTCGCCGCACCACCACACACCTGAACGATTGCAGCCGCAATACCGGCGTAGTCCTTCTTAGCAGCCATGGGTGATCTCCCCTCCCCAATCCTGTCCGTTCGATTTGATGAGCTTGGAGTACCAGGCAAACGAATCCTTCTTGATGCGCTTGCACGGCGGCAGCGTGCCCGCTGCCTCGGCCTCGTTCAGCTCGTCGTCCGTCACGTCCACGTACACCAGGCCATAGCGCTTCTCGATGCCGTTGCCCGTGGACAGCAAGTCCGTGAACGACCACGGGTTGTAGCCGATCACCTCGCAACCGTCCTCGACGGCCAGCCCCAACTGGTAGATGTTTTCGCGCAGGAAGTCGATGCGGTACTGATCGTGAATCTCGCCGTTGGCGTCCTTGTGCTCGTGAGCGCCGAACCCGTTCTCGGTGATCATCATGGGCAGGTGATAGTGATCCCACATGTAGCGCATAAGGTAGCGCAGCGACACCGGGTCGATCTCCCAGTCCCAGTCGGTGTACTCCACGTGGGGGTTGTACACCAGCTGGTAAGCACCGGGTACCACGGGAAACACCAGATTACCCTTTTCGCCCGTCTTGTTGAGATCATAGCTATGCGGCTTCGCATCGGCCGGAGCCCATTTAGCGGTGTTGGAGCGATAGCAATTTATGGCGAAGAAGTCGATCTTCGCGGACTTCATCAGCTCCTCATCGCCGGGCTCGATACCGGGATCGATGTCGTTATTCTCCCAGTACGCACGCACGAACTCGCTGTACTCGCCATGCGCATAGGTATCGTTCCAGATCTTCTCGGTGAACTCCTCCGCGTTCATGGCCGCAATCTGGTCCATGGGCTCGCAAGAATAGGGGTAGATGGGCACCATGCCGGGCACCGGACCGATCTTGCCCCCGGGCACCAGCTCGTGGCACAGATTCACGGCCGTGGCGTGGCAGAGGTTGATGATGTGGTTGATGCGCCACTGATCACGGAACCAATCGGTGCAGCCCTTGGAAACGCCCAGC
Organism: Collinsella sp. AK_207A; assembly: GCF_902501965.1. Lineage (GTDB taxonomy): Bacteria > Actinomycetota > Coriobacteriia > Coriobacteriales > Coriobacteriaceae > Collinsella. The sequence continues at coordinate 83,477 of NZ_CABWID010000010.1, forward strand.
CAATCGCCGTAGGCGATTTGCATGTTTTGCTCGTTGATGGAGAGCCAGTACTTCACGCGGTCACCGAAGGTCTCAAAGCACACACGAACGTAGCGCTCGAAGGCCTTGATGGTCTCGCGGCTCTTCCAACCGCCCAGCTCCTCCTCGACCCACAGGGGCATATCGTAGTGGTACAGCGTGACGATAGGCTCGATACCATGCGCCACCAACTCGTCGATGAGCGCGTTGTAGAAAGCCAGGCCCTCAGCGCTCACTTTGCCGTCGGACGCCGGGATGATGCGCGGCCACGCGAGCGAGAAGCGGTAGCTCGTGAAGCCGCACTCCGCCATGAACGCCACGTCCTCCTTGAAGTGGTGGTAGTGGTCGGCGGCGATGAAATTGTCGGCAAAGGGCTTCTTGGTCTTGGAGTTGATATCGATGATGGACACGCCGCGCCCACCTTCGTTCACACCGCCCTCCACCTGCCAAGCGGCACTCGAGGCACCCCAGAAGAACCCTTCCGGGAACCTGGGATCATGATCGTAGTGCATGTGGTTCTCCCTTGCTTACTCGGGAGGGCGTCCCCGCCCTCATGTTGCGAGACGGTGCCGAGCTCTGGCATGCACCCAACATACCGAGTTGCAGGAAACGAAGGGGTTCGCAGATGGAACCCTGAAAATAGGGTTCCATCTGCGAACCCTTGCGAGGTCAGACGGTTGTTTTTGAGCGGTGGGCGGCGGGGCTGTAGACCGTGGGACGCTATCGGACAGACAGAGGGGCGCTATCGGGCATCCTCTTCCGCATCCCCACCGTCGTCGCAAAAGAGCGTGAGGTAGCGGTTGTACAGCAGGTCGAAGAAATAGTTGACCCCATACTTGGTGAACACGGTGCGCCGCCGCCGGTAGCTCTGGCCGGGCTCAATCTCCTTCAGCAGAAAAACGTCGTCGTAGTGCGACACGGACTCCGCATTGGGATTGAGCGTCACCAGCACCTTCCGGCCCCGGCACGTGGACAGGTCGTTAGCAACGGCGCGCGCGAAGTTGCCCGTGGCAGAGATGACGACCACCAGGCCCTGCTCATCCATGGTAGAGAGCCGGGCTTCGTCGCCCTGGGAATCTGTGAGGATATCGACCAGCTTATGGGCGTAAAGCATGCACTGCTGGAAGTCGTGGACCGCCATGCTGGAAAAGTCCGAGGCGACGAGCACCACCTCGCTGGCACCATGCATGATGTCGGCTAGGCGATCGAAACGGTCCTGGTCCACCATGCGATTGATTTCCTCGCACATGCCCGCCATGGAACTCGCCAGGTGGTTTCGATAGTCCGCGTGCAACGCGTAGTCCGAGAAGTAATCCCAGTGATGGCTCCACTCGTAGTTGGAATCTTTGATATCCGAGAAATTGTCGAAGCCGATGGACTGGCAGAAGCGCCGCATACCGGAGCGCGAGGTGTAGCATTCCCCTGCTACGTCGTACACGTTCAGACGCTCAAGATGCTCGAAGTGCTGCAGGAAGTAGCGCGCAAGCACGCTTTCCAGACTGTCGGCGCGTGCCCGGTTGATAACGGTGAAAAGCGAGTTCATCAGACTGAAGTGCCGCAGGCTGAACGAGGAAGAGGGGACGTCCTCGTAGCCGTCGAACGTCTGCGCATATGGGTCCTGCTTGTCCATACAGCGACCAATCTCTCGTGTCAACTGGCCTGACTGTATCACATGGTCCAAATCAGGAAGAACAATGTGGTTGATTAGGACTTCGTACGCTCTTTGAATCAGAATCGGTTCTCTATACCAAGGCATCTTCGGGCACGTGCTTCGTTGAGTTCTGCCCCTATCCACAGTCTATGGATCCCGCAATGCAAACTTCGTCAAGTTGGTAGGGGTTTTGAGCTCCCGCCGGCAAACCAGGCCGAGTCGGTAGGGGTTTTCCGAGGGACCTCGACCTATGTCATCCATCATCCCCAGACAAATCCCAGGTAGATGAGGTGGCAAAAACTCGCCTACTTTGGCATGGCCCCAAACCCCCTACCAAGTCGGCTACTTTTCCGTTGCGCCACTCGAAACTCCTGCCAAACTGGCAAGGTTTGGCGTGGGCAGAAGCCTCGCGCCCAGCGGCAGGAGGGTTTCGCAGCCCACAACCCAAACTTGGGCGGTAGTTTACGGGTTTCGGGCCCCGCGGTAAAAACCAAGCCGATACTTTACGGGTTTTCCGGCCCCCGCCGAGTAGCCGCAAAACTGGCGCGCTCGCTACCTGGTCATTCTTGCGGCGACCACCTCAGGCTACCCCGCCGCCCCGGCAAAACCCGTAAAGTATCGGCCTGGTTTCCCGGCAGGCTCCCAAAACCCGTACACTATCCCCTCGGTTTACCTCGCTACTCGTCCTCCGAGTCACCCAGGAGCGCCACGAGCGCAAGGGCGGCCTGCACGGGGCCGCTCCCGGGCGCGCCGGCATCGATCCCGCGACCCAGACCGCTTCCCGCACCCGCTCCGGCACGATACGGTACCTGGATCTTGCGACTCCGGGGAAAGTTCACCGCGCCCAGCCGGCTCCGCAGGTCAAGCGCCACATCGCGCGGCACGTCAACACCCTGGAACACCAAGCGCCCGCCCGTCAGGCTCACGCTCTCCATGCCCAGGCGTCCCGCGCGAATGCGCAGGCGGTTGCGGTCGAACAGGTTCAGTGCGGCCTCCGGCAGCTCTCCATGCTCGTTCTCGCAATCTTCCTGAATCGCGTCGATTGCAGCAAGTGTATCCGCCGCCGCAAGGCGGCGATACACCATAACCCGCTGGTCAACGGCGGGAATAAAGTCCTCCGCCAAGAAATAGTCGGCCGGCAGGTTGATGCCTACCACCTGCGGCTCCACGTTCGCGCCCTCGTCGCCGCGAGCCTCGGCAACCGCCTGCCCGAGCATCTGCGTGAACAGGTCGAAACCCACACTCGAGAGGTTGCCGTGCTGCTCCGCTCCTACCAGCGATCCGGCGCCGCGAATCTCCAGGTCGCGCATGGCGATACGCATGCCGCTCCCCAGGTCCTGGAACTCGGAGAGCGCGGTCAGACGCTCGGTTGCCTCCTCGGTCAGCGGAATCTCGCCGGGGAAGAGGAAGTACGCGTACGCCTGCGTGCTCGAACGGCCCACACGCCCCTTGAGCTGGTACAGCTGCGCCAAACCCAGCCGCTGCGAGTCCTCGATGATCAGCGTGTTCGTGTGCGGGTTATCGATACCGCTCTCGATGATCGTGGTCGCCACCAGCACATCGATCTTGCCGGCCGCGAACTCGATCATCACGTCCTCGACCTCGCGCGGGCTCATCTTGCCGTGCGCCACGCCCACGCGCGCCTCGGGCGCAACCTCGTGCACGCGCTCCACGGCATCGTCGATGGTCTTCACGCGGTTGGACACGTAGTACACCTGCCCGCCACGTCCCACCTCAAGGCGAATCGCCGCGCTCACCACGTCCGGGTCGTACTCGCCCACGTGCACGGCCACGGGCCGGCGGCCGGTCGGCGGCGTGGTGATGAGGCTCATGTCGCGCACGCCGGAAATCGCCATCTGCATGGTGCGGGGAATGGGCGTTGCCGAGAGCGTGAGCACGTCGATCTGCTCGCGCAGGTTCTTGAGCTGCTCCTTGTGCTGCACGCCGAAGCGCTGCTCCTCATCGATGATGACCAGGCCCAGACGCTGCGGGTTCACATCCGCCGAGAGCAGGCGATGCGTTCCCACGAGCACGTCGACCTTGCCCTCGGAGAACGCCGCGAGCGCGCGCTTCTGCTGCGCCGGCGTGCGGAAGCGGCTGAGCACCTCCACCTCCACGCCAAAGGGGGCAAAACGATTGAAGAAGGTCTCGTAGTGCTGCTGGGCGAGGATGGTGGTGGGGCAGAGCACCATGACCTGGCGGCCGCTGTCCACGCATTTGAACGCCGCGCGCAGCGCGACCTCGGTCTTGCCAAAACCCACGTCGCCGCAGAGCAGGCGGTCCATGGGCTTGGGCGCCTCCATGTCGGCCTTGATGTCGGCGATGGCGTCAAGCTGGTCGTGCGTGGGGTCGTAGGGAAACGACGCCTCCATGTCGAGCTGCTCCGGCGTGTCGGGCGGGCAGGCAAACCCCGTCACGCTGCTACGTCGGGTGTAGAGGTCGACCAGGTCGAAGGCGAGCTTCTTTGCCGAAGCCCGCGCCTTCGTGGTGGCGCGCGCCCAGTCGGCGGTGTTCAACCGCGTGAGCCGCGGGTTCTCGCCGTCCGGGCCTACGTAGCGGCTGATGCGGTCTACCTGCTCGAGCGGCACGTAGAGCTTGTCGCCGCCGGCGTATTCCAGCAGGAAGTAGTCGCGTTCCTTGCCGCCGACCTCCTGGCGCACGATCTCAGAGAACAGCGCCACGCCGTGCGTGGCGTGCACCACGTAGTCACCGGGTTTGAAGGGAAAGGTCACCTGCGTGATATCCACATGCCGACGCGAGCGGCCCTGGACGCGGCGAGCATCCATGCGCGCGTTCAGGTCTGCGAGCGAGAAGACGGCAAGATGCGCCTCGGGTATCACGGTGCCGGCAGGCAGCGGCGCGTCCACAAAGGTGACGCGCCCGCGCGTGATGGTGGGCACCGTGGGCACCGCGCCGTCCAGGCCGCGCGCGTTCAGGGGGTCGGCATCGCGCTTGAGCAGCGTCACCTGCACGCGCTCCCCCACCGCGCCCGTGTTCTCGGGCGCTACCTGCAGGCTTTCCTCAAAGGGAATGCCATCATCGGTAAACGAGAGCTCGAGCGACTCACGCGCCCCGCGATCGGGGATGGCGAACACGCAGGCATAATGGCTGTTCACAACCTCCTGGATGCGTCCGATAAAGCGGCTGTCCGAACCGGCGATGGCCGGCTGCTCAGTCTTGAGCTCAGCCGTAACCGCACCGCCCGCGCGGATGATGCTCACCAGGTTGAGACGCTGGTTGCGGCCGAAGTCCAGCGCGTTCGGCCGCACGTACAGCCCCTCGAGACTCGCGACCTTAGCGGCTCCCGCGCGCTCCTCCAGCTCCTCGTACGCACGGGTGCAATCGTCAAAGAGCGCACGCGGCTCCGAGAGCACCACGAGCACGGTCTCGGGCAGATGCGCGAGCGGGGTGTCCGTGTGCGCGTAGAGCAGCGGTAGGAACCTATCGAGCTCGGGTGTGGCAATGTGGTTCTGCGCGAGCTCCAACAAGGCGGCGAGCTGCGTGTCCTCCTTGGCGGGCAGGTAGAGCGCCCGCGAAAGCCGCGCCACGGCGTCGTCGGTGAGCGCCAGCTCGCGCACGGGGCTGATGCGAATCTCTTGCTCGTCGCCGATGGTCTGGCCGGTGCTCGCCACCATGGTGCGGATGCGATCGATCTCGTCGCCGAAGAACTCCAAGCGCGCGGGCGCCACGGCCTGAGCGGGCCAAATATCCACCGTGTCGCCGTGCACATGGAAGAGACCGGGGGTGTCGGCGGCGTCGGAGCTGGTATAGCCCATGCTCACGAGCGTTGTCGGCACCTCGGCAAAGTCCGTCTCCTCGCCCACGGCAAACGTGGCGGAGCGCCAGTACGCGCTCTCGCGCGGCGGCACGCAACGGAGCAGCGAACGCGCGGAAGCAACCACCACGCAAGCGTTCCCGCTCGCCAGGCGCTCGAGCGCCGAGCAACGGGCGGCCACCACGGCGTCGTCGGGCGCCTTGTCACTCCAAGGCAGGTCGGAGCGCAGGGGAAACCGCGTCACGCGGTCGGCGCCCAGATACGCCGCGAGCGAGCGCAGCGCGCGGTCGGCGGCATCCTCGCCCGAGACCACGTACACCGTCGGGCGCGGTTGACGAGCGAACTGCGAGGCCACGATGAGCGTGCGCGCCGATTGCGAGACCGCCAAGGTGGCGTCCTGGCCCTCGGCAAGCGCGGTCTCGACGGTCTGCGGGCCCTCCGCGGTGTAGAGCTGCGCGGCAATGCGATGGATGAGCATGTGCGAACCGGCCTTTCAGGAGCGTATTTCAACAGCAGAAGCGCCCCGTACGGGACTTCCGCGCGGGTCGCGATAATCGGTTTGTTGAGGCTATTCTACCTGTAAGAAAGGCTGGGCAAGCAAGGCGTGGGCATACTTCTCCTTGAGCATCGCCCGAACTTCATCGGTGACGAAGGGTTTCCCGCCTGCGGGGGAATGAGCCTTCGCATCGAGCACCCACGCCCTATCCCGTCTGCTCCTGGTCCATGCACTTTGCGCCGTCCTCGGCACGCAACGGCTAGTTCAACCCGCAGAACCCCTTACCGATAATCTCCGAGCTGTTGACGACCGTCATGAAGGCATGGTCGTCCAGCGAGCGCACGTACTGGCGCAGGCGCATGGCCTCGTGACGCGAAAGCGCGCTCATCACCTGCAAGACCTGCTTGCCGGAATACGCGCCGTACCCAGGCGTGATGGTTGCCGAACGGTTCAGCTCGCGCACGATGAAACGCTCGACCTCGTGCGGGCGCGAGCAGATAACGGTGCAGACTTTGCGCAGGTGCAGCCGCTCGACCGCGCTGCCTACCACGAGCGTCTTGTCAAAGAGACCCAACACGCAGTACAGACCCACACGCGGACCGTAGAGCACGGCCGCCGTCGCAACGATCGCCACGTCCACGAGCATGAGTGCGCGGCCCACCTCGAACCCGGTGCGCTGGCGCAAGATCATCGCGAGAATGTCCGTTCCGCCGGTAGAGGCACCGATGTCGAAGGCGAATGGCGATGGCCGTGAGGATGAGGCCGGTGTTCAAAATGAGCAGAAAACGCAGCATGCCCGGCTGAGCTCCACGGCGCTCCGCCTGCTCGCGTGCCTGCTCCGCCTCTGTGGGCGTTTGGCAGCCCGCCATGGGCACGACGTCGTTTTCTGAGGTATCAGGCTGGTCAGACCTCGATTTGCCAGCAGTCCTACTCACGCTCAGTCCACCCCGCTAACCAAAAAAGCGCCGTGCCCGTCCAGCATAACGCGCTGGACGGGCACGGGCACCTTTATGACTTCTAAGTCGAACAAGACCACGGCGCCATAGCCTCGTTTACGCCCAGAAAAACAGTTCGCATGTAGTTGACCTGTCGATGCTACTGCAACTTACACCAGACCCAGGGCAACCAACACGACACCAAGCACCAGTAAACCAAACATAATTGCGGTTCCAGATGCGCCTTTCTTGAGCAGACCCCAACAACCAAATGTCAGCAGCATGGGCAGAATGAAGGGGCAAATCTGATCGAAGATATCCTGCAGCACCACTTCGGCACCGTTGATATTTGCCGTTGCGGACAGCTTGAGAACCACCATGGAGGGAATCATCGCGCCAATAACGATAAGGCCCATAATACGCGCAGCTTCCGTTACCTTCTGCAGGGTGCCATCAGCTGAAATCCGCTCGAGGAATTTACTACCGCCCTCGTATCCAATCTTGAAGCCCCAACGGCGCACTATCTCAGATGGAATCACGTTTAGGATTGCGTAGATAATCGGACCCAAAACGTTGCCGGCAACGGCCAAAGGCGCACCGATACCCGCGCCAATAACGCGGAATGTGCCCCAGAAAAACGAGTCGCCAATGCCTGCCAGGGGCCCCATAAGAGCAGCCTTAACTGACGTAATGGACCCCTCGTCATACGCTTCCCCCTCAGCAGCATTCTGTTCCTCCATGGCGCATGAAAGACCAAGGATGAAAGGACTCGTAGACGTCGCGCAGTTGAAAAACTCGAGATGACGCTTGACCGCCGCATTTAGCTCGTCCGGATCGCTGGCATACAGCTCTCGCAGCGCGGGAAGCATAGCATTCGCATAGCCAGTGGACATCTGACGCTCGTAGTTAAAACAACCCAAAAGTTGATAGTGACGATTGAAAACACTCCTGAGTGCCTTATGACTCAGTTTTTTCTCAGGAACTTCCGGCATCGCCGAGACATCATCCTGGACCAGCGCGCTCGTTTTCTCAGCCATTTTAGAGCTCCTCACTGTCGTCATCATCGATCAGAATCGATGGGGCTGTCGTCGAAGAATTGTTCTGAGAGACCACCGCCGGCTTGGCACTCGATCCCAACATGTAATACACGACGGCGCACACTGCCCCAAAGAACGCTGCGCCAATAGTGCTGATATTCAGGAAAGCGGCAAGCGCAAAACCCAAGAAAAGGAATACGCCAAATTTACGGTCCCACGTGAGCTGGATAAGCATGGCAACTCCCAGAGCTGGAAGTAGATTGCCAGATTGGTTCAGACCGTCTTGAACAACAGATGGGATAAGGTCAACGAACTGGGTGATCACTCCGGATCCAAGGACAAATCCCAGAAAGACCGGAACGAACTTGAAAAGAAAGTACACGGTCGCTCCGCCCCAGATCGCCATTTCAACTCCCCGATAGTTGCGCGCCTCAGCACAGCGATCGGCGTAATGCGCAAAGAACGTATTGACCACCGGCGCAGCGATATCGCACAGCTGTGCAACCACCGCAATGGGGACGGCAAGGGCGAGGGTGGTTTCGTACGACGCGTTCGTACTAATTGCAAGCGCTGTAGCAAGTGCAGATCCAACCACGACGTTCGGTGGGGTCGTAGTTCCGATTCCGTTCAGGCCCATCCACACCAATTCCAGCTCGCCGCCAACAACCAAGCCAGTCGTTGGATCTCCCATAATCAGACCAACAAGCGGTCCGATGATAATCGGGCGATCGAGCATATGCTGTCCGCCGATACGCGACTCCATGTAGACGAGGGCGGCAACAAGCGCCACCAGAAAACCTTGCAACATGATTCTCTTCCTCCTTGATCCGACGGTTTAAAACAGCTTCTCGATGCCGGAGTACTCAAGACGCTCCAACGTCGGATTGGCCTGACAGAACACCTCAACCCCAGCGCCATGCAATTGCTCGGCAAACTCAAAGTCACGCTTGGTCATGTAAACTTGGGGAATCGTCGTAATGTACTCCTCACCAGGGCGCTTCTTAATGCCAGCCGTCCCGATATTTAACGTATCGAAGGGGTGTACGAGCAGACCGTGAACATACGCAGCATCCTCTACTGTCTCAGTCACGAGAAAAATACGCTTGCCATCGTTGATGGGATTGTTGAGGGCCTTTGCCGCCGCATCGCGAGTCTTTATGAATAATTTGACGCCAGCCGGTTTGGCAAGCTTCATGACGTTCTTCTTCATCTCATCGTTTGCTACGGCGTCGTTAGCAACCAATATGGTTTCCGGTGCAAGGTGCGACGTCCACGCAACGGCGACGAGCCCATGTATGAGCCGGTCGTCAACGCGCGCAAGTACAATCATGGCAGCCTCCTAACGAAGATGGGCGAACGAAGTCCGATTCGCAGGGCGCTCCGCCGTATCAATCCCCGCATTAATGCAGTTACGCGCTGCGATGATATGGAACGGCAAGACCATCAGGATGGGACTCAATTCCTCAGGAACCCGCTCGGAAAAAGACAGGGCCTTGGACCCAAAGGAGCGCCCTCCCGTTGTGATAACGAAAACGTGGCTTGTTATCTCGTTATCCCGATACCAGTCAAGGAAGCGCTCTACGTAATCTGCCTTGGGGCTGTCAGGTGCCACAAAAAAGGTAAAGTTATCCGAGTCGAGCGCATAGTGGGGACCGTGAATCATCTCCTCCAACTCGTAGCCCCTGGCAGGCTTATGAAACGTCTCGTTGAGTTTCAGCTCGGCCTCTTCGGCCGTGCACGCGTTGATTCCATACGTGCAGATATAGCTCCGCGTGAGGGTCATGAATTCACTCTCATGATCGGTATACCAAGCATCTGCCTCGGCAATCATGGCATCGAAGTTGTTGGCGAGCGTCTGAGCGTCATTGATTCGACAGTCATATTCATCCTGATTAACCGAGCCGATGGCCAGACCGGCCGCCAGCGCTATGAGATAACCCTCGAGTAGCGTACAAATATAGCCACGCGTCTCAACATGCACGTACTCCTTTCCTGTCAGGAGCCGCACAGACTCATCCGCTTCCTTTGTAATGGGACTGTCCATCTCATTGGTCAACGCTACCGTAAAACAACCGACAGTACGGGCGCGACGTATGACATCAATGGTAGACACGCTGGTACCGGACTGTGAAACACCAACGACCAGGATTTCAGATGCTTTATAGGCGCCGCATGCAGCGAGCACGCGCTCATCTACGCGCGTTGGAAATGCAGCCTCCGCATCGATATGAGCGTATCGCTCCAACAGATCAGTGATATAAATCGAAGCGTTGTAGCTCGTACCCGAGCCTACAAACAGCACCTTCTTAATAGACCGCTCTCCAAAAATCGCCTTAAAAGGAGCGGTAAACACTTCACGGTGCTCCATGATATTGCGCAGCGCGTTGCCGCCGTCTTTGATGTAGGCGTACATGCTTGGGTTTTCCAGTTCAGTAATCATATGACCCCTTTCAATTGTCTATGCTTACTACTACTTATGTATATACTTTTATTAGTATGAATAATGAGTAGAGTAGGTAAACGGCAGAAGTTTGCCGTTAATCGTTTTGTAACTGCCATTTATTTCATTTGTTATGTATATACATTTCCTAATTCATATAGATATACCTATAATCTTTAAGAAGCAGTGATTGTCCTACTCATTTGTATATAAGAAGGAAACACATCGTGTGCTCAGCTAAGCCAAAATACATGCAGGTCGAGGATTTCGTACGCAATCAAATCAAGTCCGGTCTTCTTGAGCCGGGCGACAGAATCCCTACCGAGGAAGAGTTATGCGACCGTTTTGGCTTTTCTCGCATGACTATTAACAAGGCGATAGGCAACCTTGCCTCCTCGGGACTTATCAAACGCATATCGGGAAAAGGTAGCTTTGTCTCGGGACGACACGTTGACAACCTCATCAACTTGAACGATAGCTTTACCCAGGGCATGGAGCGCATCGGATTGAAGCCGGGTGCCAAACTGCTCTCCTATGAGGTTATTCAAGCTTCCGTGTGTCCTGAAAAGGTACGAAAGGACCTTATTCTCGACAACGGAGACTTGGTTCACCACTTTGTTCGATTAAGAACAGGAGACGGAACCCCTTTCGCAATCAACGACACGTTCATTTCGAGCAGAGTGGTCCCTGCCATCGATGTGAGCTACCTGAATGGGTCCCTCTACGAATATCTCCGGTCAATTGGATGCCCGCCGGGATACATGGATCTCACCATTAGTGCGCTCCTTCCTGACGAGATGCAAAAAGAGCTCCTGGATGCCGGTGACGCCGCCATACTGTGCTCTTCACACGTAACGTACACAGATGACTCGCGCATGCTGCCCTTTGAATATACGAGCACCTACTACAACGGCAATATGTACACATATCGCTATCACTCATAGCAGGTTGATAAACCCATGCGGTAGAGAACGCTTTACCTCGTTATTTAAGGCTCTTCGGTAGTTTGTGTGTGAACAAGATACTACGTTTTGCCCTCGCCTTGACCGATGCCGTCATTAAATCCATCCGCATCGAAGACGACTCCATCGTCGTCGGGGTTCGCCCATACAGGCTCAAGCAGCGTCGCCGCCCGACATGCGGCCGCGCCTGCGAGGCCTACGACGGACGCGGGAAGTCGAGGCGGTGGCGCGCGCTCGACCTGGGGGCATCGAAATGCTACCTGGAGTACGCACCCGCGCGCGTGAGGTGCCCGGAGCACGGCGTCCGCGTCGAGTCGGTCCCGTGAGCGCGGCCGAGGTCGCGCTTCACCAGGCCGTTCGAGGACTGGGCGGCGTGGATGGCCGTCCGCTGCACCGTGTCGGCCGTGGCGCGGGCGTGCCGCATCGAATGGCACAGCGTCGGCGGCATCTGCGGGCGCATCCTCGGCGACCTCCGGCGGGCGACGGGCCCCGCGCGCTCCGACGGCGTCCGCGGGATCGGCATCGACGAGACCTCGTACAAGAAGGGCCACAGGTACCTCATGGTCGTGGTGGACCACGACAGGGGCTGCCTGATCTGGGCCGCGGGGGGTGGAGCAAAGAGGTGCTGCGCCGGTTCCTCAAAGAGGAACTCACCCGCGAGCAGAGGCTTTCCATCGAGGTGGTGACGGCCGACGGCTACAGGTGGATATAGACGCTGGTCAAGCGGTGGTGCCCCAATGCCGAATGGGTCATGGACCCCTTCCACGTCGTCAGCCGGATGAACGACGCCCTCGACGGCGTGTGCCGCGAGGAGTGGCAGGTGGCCAAGAGGGCCGCCAGGGCGGCGACGCCGAGACGGCGGCGTCCCGGATGGCCGTCGGCCGGCGACGAGACGCCGCCCGACTCCCCCAGGCTCGCAGAGGCGGCGAGGGCCATCAAGGGGACGCGCCTCGCGCTGGTGAAGGGCAGGGAGAGCCTGACGGAGAGCCAGAGGGCCAAGCTCGACAACCTGAAGTCGGCCGGGTCGCGCCTGTTCAGGGCATGGGAGCTCAAAGAGGACCTGCGGGCCGTGTTCCGGGCGGGCGGCGTCGCCGAGGCGGAGAGGCTCCTCGACGACTGGCTCCACCGAGTGGCCCACTGCAGGATTCCGAAGGTCGTGGAGGTCGTGAAGAAGGTGAGAAGACGGCGCGGCGACATCCTCCGCTCCATATCGCTCGACATCAGCAAGGCCCGCGTGGAGTCGATCAACAACAAGATCAAGGTGACGGTGAAGATGGGCTACGGCTTCAGGAACACGGACAACCTCATAGCGCTGCTGATGCTGAGATGCTCGGACGCGAGACCGCAGCTGCCGTGGGATCAGCCGGCGCCGATAGGGAAAGCGGCTTAGTGAACCAGGCCCCTAACCACACAAACTACCGAAGCCTCTTAAAACACTATCGCGGGTTGCGCTGCCTCAGATTCCATTTCGCCTTTATATACATACGAATAGACTCCTTATTTGCATAGGCAAGTGCGGTGATAATAACGGCAGCCACCATCAGGCCGAAGATAGCCCTTCTGTCCGGAAAAAGGGACGAACAAACGAGGCATATAGCGGAGAAAACTATAGCCGTCCCCACCGCTCGGTTTGCACCTTGAGACTCGGCCATCCGCCTTGCCTCCTCTAAACGCTCTCCCGATAGCAATGATATTCCAGCAAGCAATCCCGTGAGCTTGCCTCGATATATCATTATTCCGAACACCAGCAGCAGACATGACCCCACCATTGGAGCTACAACATCCGACATCGTCATCACTCCAGTCCACTCCTTCAATATCGACCCAATCGACAAACATCAAAACGTCTTACAGTTCTTATTGAATGTCGATAAAGATATTATTCTACTTCCATCATTTCGATTCGTGATCTTTTTTCGAAAGGAATGATATTCGAGGAAGATCGACCACAACTAAAGGAAATCCATGGAAGCCGTGAATGTTATGAGCATGGAAAACGTCTGCGCCAGCCCCAGCGCGCGCTTGGCGCGACGGGCCTCGATCTGCCGTGCGAGCAGTTTGTCCAGGCCTTTTCCGAATGTCGTAACAGGCCCTTTCCGAATGCCGAAACAAGCTTTTCCCGAGCCTTTCAACCGACGACCGAACAACGAGATACCCCGTTTCGGCACGCCGAGACCCCTTCGACCGACAAGCGCGACGTTTTGCCCAGAGGCGGGGCACCTGAAGTACGACAGGGCTGCCGCGAATCAAATACCGAACAACCTCAATTCTCCGCTGCCAACCGCGCGGCATAGTCTTGAGATTGATAGAACACGTCGTAAACCGTCGGGACGCCCTCGACGATTCGATAGACACAAACGTACCGCTTTACCAGCAGCTTCCGAAAGCCAAATCGCTGCAGGAGGGGATCATCGTGTACCGGCCCCAAATACGGCATGTTTTCAAACAGGTCGATTGCGTCGAGGATAGCATCGGTCACACCCTTTGCAGCCCGAGGGCCCACCGACTTCATGCATCGTTCTGCTATTCCCTCGATGTCTTCCCACGCTGTGGCAAGAATCACCGGCCTAGGCATGAGCGTACTTCTTCTTAAGCATCTCCCGCACATCATCGGTAGTGAAAGATTCCTCGCTCATCAACCGCCGGGCCTCCGCCTCCAGTACGCGTGCACGCTGCTCAAGGCGCTCCTCGCGCTTATCGAAGGCATCAGTGCTCATGACAACGAGGTCTCCTTCGCCATTCTTGGTAATGTAGATAGGATCTCCGGTCTCATGGGCAAGGTTGGACACGGAAGTGTAATCGCTTCTCAGCGCCGTCGAGGACTTGATGAGCATGATGAACCCCCTGACAAGAATCTGAATGATAGTATTCTATCAGTATTCCATACGGATTCCCTTATATCTAGGACAGAATCCTGCGCTTCAGTACGCAGAGGTTCCTCCGTCCGATAAACGAAGCATATTGACCCGAACGTGAGGCGCCGCATGCTTGGACACGCAAGCCGAAAGCTGAGGGTCATGATGCCCGTTCAGCGGACAGAGGGACAGATATCGGTCATCGGGCACTCGCCGCACTTGGGCGAGCGCGCGGTGCAGATCTCGCGGCCAAAGCTGATCCACTGGTGATTCACGTTGGTCCAGTACTCGTGCGGCAGAATCTTCAGCAGGTCCTGCTCCGTTTTGAGCGGTTCTTTCTCGTGCGTCTTAGGCGAGAGTCTCAGCCGATGCGCAATGCGGTTCACGTGCGTGTCCACCGCGATACCCTCAACGATGCCAAAACTCACGTTGAGCACGATGTTCGCGGTCTTGCGCCCCACGCCCGGCAGGCTCGTGAGCTCCTTCATGGTATGCGGCACCTCGCCGCCGAAGTCGGCGACGATCATCTGCGAGGCCTCGACGGCGTGCTTGGCCTTAGTCTTGTAGAACCCGATGGACTTGATGACCTCGGCAACGTCCGCCATGCTCGCGCCCGCCATGGCCTCCGGCGTGGGCCAGAGCTCGAACAGCCGTGGCGTCACCTTGTTAACCTGGGCATCCGTGGTTTGCGCAGAGAGCAGCACCGAGATAACCAAACGAAACGGCGACTGATAGTCCAAGAAGCACTCGACTGGCCCATAGCGACGGTCCAGCCGCTCGCAGAACTCAACAGCGCGCTCCCGCTTGGCGGCGTTCGTCTCACGCGGCATGGCTAGTCCCCATCCTCCTCGGACGCTTCAACCGCAGCGTCCACATCCACGGCAGCGGCTCCAGCACCAAGCAAGCGCGCGACCTCTTGCTCGTCGTCCAGCGCCGTTACCGACCTGAGCTTCCGCTCGATGACGTTGGTGCGCGTGTTGATGATGCCGTCCACCGTCTTCTCGGCCGTGCGAATCTGCTTGAGCGCACGGCGCAGCTCGCTTTGATAGTTGGGAAACTCCGCCTTGACCGCCGCAAGTACCTGCTGAATCTCGTCCGCACGCTTTTGGAACGCAAAGGTCTGGTAGCTCATCTGCAGGCTATTGAGGATCGCCGCCATGGTGCTCGGCCCCGCAACGTTCACGCGGAAGTCACGCTGCAGCGACTCGACCAAGCCGGGCATGTTGACGACCTCGGCATATAGCCCCTCGAACGGCAGAAACATGATGCCGAAGTTCGTAGTCGCCGGAACCGAGAGGTATTTCTCAGAAATATCCTTGGCCTCGAGTTTGATCTGGCGCTCCAAGATTTTCCTCGCAGCGTTCACCGCGGCAGCGTCACCCTCGTCGAGCGCCAGCCGCAGGTGCTCGTACGCGTCGCCCGGAAACTTGGAATCGATCGGCAGGAGCACCGGCTCACCGCCGTCTACAGGGATCTTCACAGCGAACTCCACGCGCTCGCGGCTCTCCGGCACCGTTGCCACATCCTCAAGGTACTGGTCCGGCGTCAGGATCTCGCGCAGGATTGCGCCCAGCTGCACCTCGCCCAAAATGCCGCGCGTCTTCACGTTCGAGAGCACGCGCTTGAGGTCACCCACGCCCGAGGCAACCTCGCGCATCTCGCCCAACCCGCGCGAGACGGTATCCAGCTGGTCGGTCACCTGTTTGAACGATGAGCTCAAACGGTCGTTCAGCGTGCGCGAAAGCTTCTCGTCCACCGTCTCGCGCATGCGATCGAGCTGCCGCGCGTTATCCTCGCGAATGGCACCGAGCTGACGCTCGACCGTTTCGCGCGTCTTGTCCTGGCCGGCAGTCACTTCGCGACGCAAGCCGTCCGCCCGCTCGCCCACCTGAGCCACCTGCGCAGACACCGATTCCAGCCGCTCCCTGACCACCGCGGTATCGACCGCCTGCTGCCGAGAGATCTGCCCGACCGTGGACCGCGCGTCCAGCAGCGCGGCATTGGCGGCCGAAATGGCTTCACCCGCCTGATCGATCGCCGTCAGCGCAAGCTGAATCTGGGAAGACGCATCCGCTGCCGCCCGCATGGCGCGCAGGGCAGCCACAGCCGCAAACGCCGCCAGAGCGGCTGCCACGAGCGCGAGCAAGAGTATGACGACATCCATGGCACTCATCCCTTATCCGAAAAAAGCTGCATTGATACCTGCGCGAACCGAGCGATTTCACCCGCGCAGAGTGAGGTTGTACCACGTGGCAAACGCCACCATAAGCGCTGCGAGCACGCCCATGGCAACCGCCCAACGGCGTTCCCCCGCCACATACTCCTCGGGCGACTTGCGCGTATAAGCCCGCATGTACCCCATATAGTTCGCCGTTCGCGCGTACACGAACATGAAGACCAGCGTGCCAACCAAGGCCAGACACGCCAGCACCGGGCTCGCCTGCCCATGAATCGCCGCCCAGATGAGGTTGTCCACCATGAGCCATATCGGGTACAGCACCACGGCGAACACCTGCCCGTGTCCGGCTCCCCAGATGGGCGGCATCAGGAACGCGCCCCAGTTGAACTCGGGAATATGGTAGAGAGGCTTGTCCTTGGGCAGTTCCATGATGATCGCCATCGCGTGACGGTCATGGCCCGCCGCATCTTCGCACCGCTTATCCAGCTCTTGAAAGCCACGGCACTGCCTGCAATACCCCACCAAGCGCATGCCTGGCGATGCCTTGGGCAGCTTGGGCTCAAAGGGATCTTTGAGCGGCGTCGGGGCTGCGCCCGTCCGTGCATCTACCTTGGTCACCTTTTGCTCTGCCATGTCCTCCCCTAGCCCTCAGCCGCATCTTTGCGCGGGCGCCCGGGCCTGCGGCCCGTCGCCTCGTACTGGTTGATACTGTCGAGCGTAATCATACGCTGTCCCTTGACCAGCCGAACGTCCAACCTCTCCGCAGCCACAAACGCACTGATGCGCGGCTGCGAAACACCCAGCTCCTCAGCCGCCCGCTTAAAACTCACGCAGCGCATCTCCGCGCGGTCCTCTTCCGTCAGGGATACCGAAACGGTTACAACCTCAGCAGAGCGTTCATATGCGGGTGGCTGTATGGTGCTTCCCTCTATAATCATTAACTCCTTACCTTTTGTGTCAACCACGCTTATTAGTTTTTGAGCGTCTGAAGCACCTGCTCCGCCAACGCGCGGACATACGCAACAAGCTCCCCGAGCAGCTCCACGAGCTCGTCCGGAGATGCGCCGTTCAAAATGCACGTCAACACGTACACGCCAACGAATACACCGACCAGGAAGAGCGGTAACAGAACAAGGAACGCCAGCACCCGCACAACGGCATTCCAACGGCGTCGGCGCGCCCGTTTCTTGTTGTACGCAAGTTCTTCACGATAGGACTGCTGCGCCTGCGAGTACGGAATTCGCCCCGTACGCCCGGCAGGCGAGTCGTCGCCACAGTCGGTCACCGCGTCAGCCCGAGCCTCAACAGCATCTCGTTGGCGCGGCGTCGCCTCATGCGGAATCCAGGCAGCATGATCGGCTTGCCGCTGCGGTTGTTCAATGAAAAGGTTCATGCACGACCCCCTTAGGGAAGGTGCGCATGGAGGGGAATGTTCAGCATGCCGAAGGAGGGGACATACGTCAATCCCCCGTTCGGCGAAACGCGGCTAGCGCGGCGTGATCTGCATACCAAGCCGTTCGCGCGTGTACGCCACCACGGCCCGCGCGCATGGCTCCACCGCCGCAGCTACCGGCGCCGACAGCCCGCGGTCCAATGCTCCCCGACCGAGCCGTTCAACCTGCACGCCAAAGCACCACCCGCCGGCACAGCGCGTCCCCATCAACTGGGCCGTAGCGAGCACATCGGCAAAGCGGACATCGTGCAGGGACATGATTCCCTCGCTCACCGCCATGTCCTCCGGCGCAAACTCAAGCACCGTTCCAGGTGCGTGCCCGGTGCCGTCCAGCGCATCCACAACCAGGGCGAAATCGCAGTTCGCTAGATCGGGTACGATGTTGTACCCCATCACCCCGCGATCGAGCACCGCAACGCTCTCGGGCCAGGACCACTCCTCAAGCAGGTGACGCGCCACCGCGGGTCCGAACCCATCGTCAAGCTGCCATTCATTGCCCACGCATATGATCGATACGTCCAAACCAGCCCCTCATCCCAACGCATAAGAAAAAGCCCGGATGCTTCCGAGACATCCGGGCAAAAGAGACGAGCTGCAGGATTGTCTTTCTCATCTCGCGCATATTGTGCCCTCGAAAATGAAAACAACCCAGCGAACTCCCCTCCTTCAAACAAATCCCAACAGCCCATCACAGGATGTACAAAGTTACCATACCAGTTGTATTCCCGCAGGTCAGTAATCGCAACAACCGCGAAAACCTTGGGGAATAACTTCCCATCCCTGAGAACGAGCGGCATGCGCAGGGAAGCCCCCTGGTTCTCCCCAAGGTAAACATTCCGCAGCGAGGGTGGCAAGCGACGCAGTCGCTTGCCACCCTCGGAAGAACGTTTACACGGGGAAAACCAGGGGGCTTCCCAATGAGAGCGCTAGGCCTGCTTCTCCTTGAACGTTTCGCCGTAATCCGGCTCCTCGCCCATACCATCGAAGCCCACGATGTTCATGGTCTCCGGATCGTACACCAGGCCAGGCGTCTCCTTCCAGAAGAAGATCAGCGAGGCCGGGCTGACGCCCTCGATGAGCGACAGGTACACGTGAATGCACATGAACACCAGGAATGCCCACATCATAAAGTAGTGCAGGATGCGTACCTTCATGGGACCGCCGAGGAAGTCCATGCCCACGGCGAAGAAGCCCCAGTTGGCCGTTACGCCCCATAGGCAGAATCCGGTGTAGCCGGTGAAGAAGATCAAGAGCGGAATCAGCAGGTACACGATCTTCTGCGGCACGCCGAGCTTAGCCGCGATGGGGTGGTCACGACGCAGGAACAGGTAGTAGCTGATCCAGGCCCACAGCTGGTGCTTGTTGTCGCGCTGGGGCAGCCACGTCTTGTAGTCCATGACCAGCTCGCGCGTACCGGGCGCCGGGGCGCTCTTGATGAAGAACGCGAGCACCATGCGCACCACGCAGTTGAGCAGCAGCACGATGCCAAAGAAGATGTGCAGGCCACGAGCCAGGCTCATCACGCCGCCAAAGAGAGGGTAGTGGATGTAGAAGCCCGTTAAGATTAGGAAGATCATGGCCACGAGGTTCACCCAGTGGGTGATCACGAAGGGCAGCGGATGCGCCTCGCGATAGTGAGCCATATGTGCCATTTACTCCACCCCCCAAGGAGACGTGACGACGCTGAAGGTGCGGCCCGTCTTGGGCTCGGTCACGTGGCAAGCGCAGGCCGTGCACGGGTCCACGCTGTGCACGATGCGCACGGCGTCGAGCGGCTTATCGATATCGGTCACCGTGGTGCCCAGCAGCATGTGCTCCAGCGGACCCTCGACGCCCTTGCCATCCTTGGGCGAAAGGTTCCACGTGGAGGGAATGATCTCCTGGTAGTGGGTGATGACGTCGTTCTCAACGGTCTCGGTGTGGAGCAGAGCGCCACGCGGGGCCTCCCACAGGCCGACACCCTGACCGGTCGTGGTGGCAGCAGGCGTGTAGTACTCGGCCTTGCCATCCTTCATGAGGGCGATGAGCTCGTTGACGTCGTCCGCCATCTTGTCCACCACATACGAGGCCTCCAGGGCGCGCGTCATCAGACGACCGGCCACGCAGTCCAGGTCCTGGATCTTGAGGCCCGTGCGCGCCATGGCGTCGTCCATGAGCTTCACCACGGGCTCGACACCGCGGATATAGGCGGCCATCATGCGCGCGATGCCGCCGGCCTGGTACGGCTGGCCGTCATAGCGCGGCGCCTTGCACCAGGTGTACTTGTTGGAGAAGTCCTTGCCCTCCTTCGGCCACTGCGGCTTGGTCTTCCCATCCCTGGGATTGAGCGGCGCGTGGTTCTCGTAGTACGCGTGGGTGGTGTCCTCGGTGATCTTGTCCACGTCCACGTTGGCGATGTGCAGCGTGCCGTCCTCGTCCACCGTCACCATGCCGGCAGGCAGATAGCGCTCGTTGATCTCGCGGCTCTTGGAGTCGAGCACGCCGAACGAGACGAAGTGGCCGTCGCCCTTGCCCATGCCAACCAGGTTGGGATAGCGCGAGACGATCATGTAGAGGTCGGGAATCATCGTCTGATTGATCCAGGTCTTGAGCTCCTGGATGCGATAGATGATCTCGTCCAGCTTCTCGGCCGTGGGCACAAAGGAGGTGCCGCCCGGCATGCTCGTCATGATGTGCGGCATCTTACCGCCGATCATGGCGCAGATCTGTGAAGCCTTGGCCTGGTTCTCGATGCCCTCAAAGTAGTGGACCGTGCCCACCAGGTCCTCGGCGGGCGTGAGGTGGAAGGCGGAGTTACCGTCCGCGTCCTTGCAGTCAAACCAGTTGCCGCTGAAGATGGAGAGCTGGCCGTTCTCGGCGAACTTCTTCAGGCGCGCGAGCATGCCCTCGAAGTCGGCCGCGGAGGTGCCGTAGGTCTTGCAGGCCTCGTAGGCATCGGCCGCCGTCGCGTTCAGAGCGTTCAGCGGGTTGATGTAGTCAAGACCGGCCAGGTTGTAGAACCACAGGATCGTGGAGTGCAGAATCTGACCGCCCTCGGCGAGGTTACGGATGAGGCGCGCGCCCTCCGGGATCTGGATGCCGTAGGCGTCCTCGGCGGCAAAGGAGCTGGCGTGCACGTGGCTCACCGGGCACACGCCGCAGATGCGCTCGGAGATGAGCGCGGCGTCGTAGGGGCTGCGACCCTCGAGGGCATGCTCCAGGCCACGGTACAGGTTGCCCGAGGACCATGCCTCGGTGACCTTGCCGTCCTCGACTTCCATCTCGATGGACAGATGGCCCTCGATACGGGTAATGGGATCAACGGTAGAACGTGCCATTACTCCTCGCCCCCCTTCATGGCGTCATCGTTTGCGGCTGCGGGCTCCTCGCTCGCGTGCTCCACCTTAAAGCCGAGCGCGGCCTTGGGATCCAGACCGGCCTTCTTGGCCTCGCGAATGCGGCGGAAGCGCTTGATGTTCTTGGGCTCCAGGCCCTCGGCATCCAGGCCGTCGTAGAGCTTGGCAGCGCAGGCACCGGCCTCATGAGCGGCCGGCGTGCCGTGCTTGACGTCCCAACGACGCTCGGGCTCAAAGTCGGCGCCGCCGTCCACACGACCGGCGACCTTCATGCCCACAGCGTGCACCGCAAGAACGCCCACCACGAGTACGGTGAAGGCAAGCGCGGCCGCAGGCGGCTGGAAGTGGAAGTCGCCGAGCGAGATGTCGCGATGGCGCTGGAGGAACGGCGTGCTCTCGTCCACCCAGTTGCGCTGCGGGTGCATGGGGTTGATATTGCCGCACCCAATGCAGGGGGCACCGGCCTCCACGCACCAGGAGAGCGAACGGTTCCAGCGAGTAATCGGGCAGTTCGTGAAGGTCTGCGGGCCGCGGCAGCCGAGCGGGTACAGGCAGTAACCCTTGGCCTCCTCGGCAGAACCGAACTGGTACACGAACTCGCCGTTCTCAAAGTGACCACGACGCGGGCAGTTATCGTGCACGGTCTGGTTGAACATCTCAACGGGCTCGTTCTTGCTGTTGAGCTCGGGAAGCGTGCCCATGAGCGCGTACTGCACGATCACCGCGACCAGCCACTCGGGATTGGCGGGGCAGCACGGAATGTTGACGACGGGGGTGTCGATGCCCTTGTCGGACAGGAACTTCTGCACGCCCATAGACGCGGCGTCGTTGGGGCGCGCGGCCATCCATCCGCCGTCGCAGGCGCAGGAGCCGAGCGCGATCACCGCGTTGGCCTTCTCAGCGGTCTCGGCCAGGGAGTCGATGCCCTTCTCGCCGCCCACCATCAGCACGTTGCCGTCGTACGCCGTCGGCACAGCACCCTCGTATACCAGCACGTATCCGCCGGCCTCGATGGTATCCTTGCGCGCCTGCTCCATGGTATGACCGGCTGCTGCGGAGAGCGTCTCGGTATAGTTGAGCGAGATCGTCTCGAGCACGAGCTCGGCGATATCGGGCGTATTGGTCTGCGCCAGCGACTCGGTGCAGCCCGAGCACGAGCCGCCTTCCATCCAGATGACCGGAAGCAGCTTGCCCGACTTCTCACCAATCTCCAACGCCTCCGCTACCTGCGGGGCCGCCGCCTGCGAAAGACCGAGCATGACCGCCAGACTGCCGCAATACTTGAGAAAGTCGCGACGAGTGAACCCGCGCGCCTCCAAACGCTCCGCAAGCGAAGCGTGTGCAGTCTGAAGCTGTACTGCCATTCGAACACCTCCCTGTTCTGCGCGGGCACCTGTGCGCCCGCTCCCCCTACATGGTGCTCAACCCCCTCATGCCCGCGGCGAAACAAGGCAGTGGGAGCGAGTTTTGCAGACTTATTATGCTGCTCGTCCGGTCATCTTTATTATTCCTTTGTTAGAATAATTCAGGTTGAAGAGATTCATCACACGGGCGTAACGAACATGCAAAAAAGGGCTGGAAGATGACTTCCAGCCCTTTATGTTCGCGCTGTGACCCGCGCGCTTGTTGCAGCGCCTAGTAGTTGACGACCTGCTCCTCAAAGTAGCTCTGCGGATGCAGGCACACCGGGCAGACCTCCGGGGCCTCGGGACCCACGTGCAGGTGACCGCAGTTCAGGCACTTCCACACCTTCACGCCCTCGTGCGTGAAGACCTCGCCGGCCTCAACGCGCGCGGCGAGCTTGTTATAGCGCTCCTCGTGAGCCTTCTCGACAGCGCCCACGCCACGGAAACGCGCGGCGATCTCCTTGAAGCCCTCCTCGTCGGCGGTCTTCGCGAACTCGGCGTACATGGTGGTCCACTCGTAGTTCTCGCCCGCGGCGGCAGCCTTCAGGTTATCGAGCGTGCTCGGCACCTCGCCAAGCTTGCCGTCGTTCTCCAGGTACTTGAACCAGAGCTTGGCGTGCTCGCGCTCGTTGCCCGAGGTCTCCGTGAAGATGTTGGAGATCTGGACGTAACCCTCCTTCTTGGCCTTAGCCGCAAAATAAGCGTACTTGTTGGTGGCCTGAGACTCACCGGCAAAGGCAGCCTCGAGGTTCTTCTTGGTCTGAGAATCGGCAAAGTTCATAGCAAACCCCTTCCGTGACGTATCACTGGTGTACTTCATGCCATGGAGCCCGGCGAAGGCTCGCGTGACGGTTCTTATTGTAACTCATTCCTAATAAGGTAGTATGCTATGCCTGGAAAAGCGGCTTCTCCACAATGCCTGCGTAGTGTGGCACGGCTAACGGTATCGGACGGAATCGTACCGTCCGCGCACCCCTACGCGATGCGCCAGCTATCCTTCTGCCCGTCATACAGGCAGAATCCCTCGCGAACCAAGTCGGAGAGGATGCTCTGCGCGAGCTCTCCATTAACGGCGCCGCGCCCCGCCCGCACCTCGAGCGCAGAGAGCCCCCGCGTAACCTCCTCGAGCGCAAGGCCGGACTCCCCCGCCGCCAGCAACATGCGAACGACCTCAGCCCGCTTCTGCCGCCGGGAACCTTCAAATTTGGATTGCCGTGAGTACGAGGACGAGCGCCGCGAAGGATTGGGAATGGTCCGCTTGAGCTCGGCACCGTAATCGAGCAGCGCGTAATACCAGCTCCGCGGCGTGTCGGCGGCGTCTTCGGGCTCAGCATAGGGACCGGGCTCGGATACCCCGGGAGCTGCCGGACACGCCGCCTCGACGAGCGGCGTCAGCTCGCGGTCGGGGACCCCGGCCGCATCGGGAAAACAATGGTGCAGAAACACGGTGCGCACGTTCGTCTCGAGATAGACGCCGGGCAGGTTGAAGGCGAAGGAGCGGATGCCCTGGGCCGTAGCCGGGCCGATGCCCGGAAGGGCCACGAGCTCGCGCGCCTCGCACGGAAAGACGCCGTCGTACGCTTCGACCACCTGACAGGCCGCCGCCTGCAACGCGAGCGCCCGACGGTTGTACCCCATGCCCTGCCAGGCCGCGAGCACCTGGGCCACCGGCGCCTCCGCCAACGCGAACACGCTCGGAAACTGATCGAGCCACGCATCCCAGCGCGTCAGCACGCGCGGCACCTGCGTCTGCTGCAGCATGACCTCAGAGATCCAGATGCGATAGGGATCGCGCGTGTTGCGCCAGGGAAGGTCGCGGTACAAGCGGGCACCCTCGGCCCGCACGAGCGAACGAAAAGAATCCTGTAGCATCAACGCGCTCCAACGCTGTTACCGTGAGGAGCTCTCCTGCTACTCGGCAGCGGTGCAGGCCTCCCCGCGGGGGACGTACTCGCCAAACCGCGAACGGTCGGCGAACTTGGGGTCAACCGCCGGATTCCTCTTGTTGTTCACGACATCGTCGAGCGTAACCGAATCCAGGTAGTTGTGGACAAGGGCCTGAGCGCCCATCCAGATGGGATGATAGCAGCAATCGTCGCGACGGCCGCACTCCGCGGCGTCCCCGGTGCACTCGTTCACCACGATGGGCCCTTGAATGGCCTCGACGATCCGGCGAATGGTGACCTCGCTGGCGTCCATCTTCAACCGCATGCCGCCGTTCACGCCGCGCAGGCTCTCGATGATGCCGGCTTGCACCAGGCCGTGCTGAATAGACCGGGCAAAGGAATATGGAACGCCGGCACGCTCGGCAACAGAGCGCACGGAAAGGAGGCCGTCCTTGCTCGTCACGAGCATGGAAAGCATGCGGAGAGCATAGTCCGTCTTCCTGGAGATGTTCATCTTCTACTGTTCCCTTCGCACCAAAACACACCGCTCGGCACCAAGGGAAAGGCCCCAAGCGGGGTGCCGCTCCCCACCACCGGCAAAGCATGACACTCGCTGACACCCTATGACTATACACCCACTCTGGGACACAGAGACCGCTTCTTCCGCGAGTGGGGTTGTTTCATTTGAGAGCAGAAGGCATCAACACAGCAAAAGCGCTGGTATCGGCAACCTCGCTGCAAAAAGAAACGAACCCCGCATATGCGAGGTTCGTACGTGAGCAATGGCGGGATGTAAGGGACTTGAACCCTCGACCTCCGACGTGACAGGCCGGCGCTCTAACCAGCTGAGCTAACACCCCGTTCAGCATTTGCTGCGTGAGTTAGTATAGACGGAGTCCACATGCTCGCGCAAGCCCCTTTTTTCAACTTTTTTGAATCGGGGACAGGGAACCGAAGGTCGGCGCGAAAACGCAGCGGCCAAAGCGCTCTCGTCCTACAACAATGGGGCGATACCCGCTCCACGCAGGCCCCGCCCCATGAGCCCGAACCCTAGAGGTCGATGATCTCCAGATCGAGCATCTTGCCATCCAGCACGTGCATGCGCGCCATGGTAGGACCGCGTACGCCGCGCGGATAGCTCGCGGAACCGGGATTGATCACCGTGCAGTGTCCGAGCTCGACGATCTTGGGGCGATGCGTGTGCCCGCACACGGCAACGTCCACGGACCCCACGGGCAGCTCCTCGCGATAGTGCGCCACGGCAACGCGCAGCCCTTCGAACTCAAACAAGTTGAGCTCGCGAACGCTCGGACCGTAATCGCGGTAGTAATCGTTGTTACCCAGCACCGCCTGCACGGGTGCGATGGAGCACAGGTGCTCAAAGTCGGTCTCAGACGTGATATCGCCCGCATGGATGATCAGATCGGCGCCCTCGAGATGCTGCAGAAGCGAAGGCGACAGATAGCCATGGGTATCCGAGATGATATCCACGCGCTTGCCCGCGCGATTCCCCGCCGCCGTCACAGGCTCAGCGCCTTCTTGAGCGGCACCACGCGGCGGCGCGAAACCGGGATACGGTCGTCAACGCCGGTCACGCCGAGCTGGATGGCGCCGGAGGGCACCGTCTCCACGTCCTCCACGTTGGCGAGGTTCACGATGTAGCGACGATGCACGCGGAAGAAGCCGAAGTCAGAGAGCTTGGCCTCGAACTGCGCGAGCGAGGTCGTCGAGAGATAGCGATCGTCCTCGGTGAAGATGCAGGAGTAGTCATCCTTGGCCATGATGTAGCGAATCTGCTCCACGGGGATGAGCACCTTGCGGCCGCCCTTCTCCACCGGAATGCGCTCGATGGGCGCGGCCTTGGTCTCCGTCACGGGCTTGGTACGGGCAAGGACCTTCTCGATCGCACGGTCCAGGCGATCCTCCTCAACGGGCTTCATGAGGTAGTCCACGGCGTCGACCTCGAAGGCCTCGAGCGCGTGGTCGGAGTAGGCCGTCACAAACACCACCGCGGGCGGGTTCTTGAGCTTGCGCAGAGCCTCCGCCAGCTGCATGCCGGACGCGCCGGGCATGGAGATGTCCAGGAACACAACGTCCACGCGGGTGCCCATGAGCGTCTCGATGGCGGAGCGCACACTCGATGCCTCGGAGATGGTGCCGATCTTGCCCGTCTGCTCCAGCAGATAGCGCAGCTCGGAGCGCGCAGGGGCCTCATCATCCACGATCATGGCACGCAACATAGCGGCAATTCCTTCCAAACAAGTCCGTGCAGGCACGCGAAACCCGCGCGTTTGCGCACCCCTCGCTACCGTTCGCGGTTATTTTACCCTAAGCGAAGATACTTTCCCGCAAATCGAGATGCAAGGAGATGCGGGTCCCCTCCCCCGGTTTCGAGGTCGCCCGAGCGTACGAACGCGGACCGTAGAACCGGTGGATTCGCTCGAAGATGTTGCGCGTGGCCACGCCGGCGCCGCTTCCCACGGGACGGGTGTGGTCCGGTTTGGCGGCATCGTCGAACAGGCGGGCGGCGACCTCCTCGTCCATTCCCACGCCGTCGTCTTCCACCTCGATATCGAGCGCGTCCCCGCCCACCGAGTGAACGGACACGCGGATGTGCAGCGGCCCCTCGTCGCGCATGGCATGCCGTACCGCGTTCTCCACCAGCGGTTGAATCACGAAGGCGGGCACCATGACGTCCTCGACGCCGTCCTCGATGTCCACCGTCTCCTGGATGCGGTCCTCGCCAAAGCGCGCTTTCTCGAACAACAGGTAACGACGGGTCTGCTGGATCTCTCGCGCCACGGGGATGACGGAGCCGGAGTTGTCGAGCGTGGAGCGGTAGAACGCGGCAAACTCGCGCAGCAGCTCACGGGCGCGCAAGGGCTCGGTACGCGTGAGCGAGGCGATGGTGTTCAGCGTGTTGAACAGGAAGTGAGGGTTGATCTGCGCCTGCAGGGCGCGCAGCTCCGCCCGGGCCGTGAGCTCCTCCTGGCGCTCAAGCTCGTGGATGGCGAGCTGCGTGGAAATGAGGTCGGCGTACCCCGCCACCAGCGCGTACTGAGTGCGGTTCACGTCGCGCGCGCGCCGGAAGTAGAACTTGAGGGCACCGATGGAACGGTCGCGCACGCGCAGGGGCGTCACGATGCCCGCAGGGATCTCGAGCACCTCGCCGGACTCGCCCCGCACGGTCGTGGAGCGTCGGAAGGATTGGTTGATGCCATGCTGGATGGCGTAGAGCGTGGACGCGGCATGGATGGGCGAGCCGGGTGGAAATTCCTCGGCAAACGCGCCTGAGCACGCCAGCACGCGCTCCGTGTCCGTAACGGCAATGGACGCCGCATGGGTCTCGGGCAGCAGCCGGCGGCAGATGGCCTCGGCGCTCTTGGCATTGAGACCCTCGCGGATGTCCTCCATCATGTCCGAGGCGATGGCGAGGCTCCGCTCCGTGTACTGCGACCGCAGCGAATCGGGGTAGACCACCAGGTACACAAAGGTGACGAGGAAGATGCAGAGCAAGCCGAGCGCCAGCACCGTGGTGATGGGCTCCATGCCCATCAGGAACGCGTAGATAAAATAGCCGATGAGCAGCCCGGAGCCAACGGCGGCCACCACGCGGAGCACCGACAGCTCAGGCGGCGAGGGGCGCCTGAGCGCCTCCATATGACGCGTCGAGAGCTCGCTCATGCGCGATGCTCCAGCAGGGCGGCCAGATGGATGTCTCCCCACAGCCCGTCCATGATGGCGGGCCAGAAGCTCTGAAGCTGCAGATAGCGATGGGCGTTCTCGCGGGCATAGCGCTGGGCCTCATCGCGCCCATGGCGGTAGATGTGCCAGTAGCCCCGATGCTCGCGCGTAAAGAGCGCGCGCACGAGTGCCGTCTTGCGCACCCGGTCGTCCAGCTGATCGGAGAGCCAGGCTCCCGGATACGGCATAAGCTGCGCGGGCGTCACCTGGTTGTACTCCACCTGACGGGCAGCGTAGGCGAGCTTGGCCCGCTCGTAGAACCAGCGGTACACGTCCTGCATAAAGCGCCCGGATCGCTCGGCGATGGCCGGCGGCAGGTGGCGCACGTGCCATTGGTTGTCGAACCACATGTCGTAGCCGAATAGACGGAGGTTGAAGAGGTAGTCCAGGTCCTCGCCGCGCGTGATGTAGGGATCGAAGGCGACCCGGGTGAAGGCGCGGGCCGAAAGCGCCATGCACCCGCCGCAGGCGTAGTTGGAACGGCTGATGCGCGTGCCCGCGAGTGCCCGCTTCATCCAGCGGTTGAACTCGATGCGCTTGGTCCACCAGCGGTGACAGACGCCCGTCTTGGTGGTGTCTGCCAGCGGGGAGCCGGAGGCATCGTAGAAGTAGCCGCTCTTGGCGATGATGGGCAGGCGCTGACGGGTCTCCTGGTTGAGGCCGTAGAGCGCGAGCTTCATGAAGTCGGAGCCCGTGACCACCTCGTCGTCATCGAGGAAGATGACGACGTCGTGGCCGAGGATCGCGGCCACGGCCAGGCCCATGTTGCGGATGGCGCCGTAGCCGCGCAGCGACACCGCATCGCCCGAGACGTGCGGGGCCAGCTGGCACACGCGCTCGGCGATGCGCGACGCCTCTTTATTGGTAACGATGGTGGTGTGGATACCCGGATGCGCGGCGGCGATCCGTTCCACGCGACGCTCGGC
Organism: Collinsella sp. AK_207A; assembly: GCF_902501965.1. GTDB lineage: Bacteria > Actinomycetota > Coriobacteriia > Coriobacteriales > Coriobacteriaceae > Collinsella. Next base: position 112,575 of record NZ_CABWID010000010.1, read on the forward strand.
GTCGTCCGTGGCGGAAAGCGGGCACACCAAGAGCAAGATCACCCGAGGTAGATTGCGCACCTGCTCGAGCGAGGCCAGGCAACGCTCGAGCTCCGGATCATTGCTATTGAGGCCGGTGCTGTGATCGTAGGCGCCCTGCATGCGCGGAGCCGCGGAATCGTCCACCCAGTAGGTGGGAATCACGATCGCGGGTCTCACATGCCTCGCCGTCCCTTCGCACGCAACGCCAGCCGACACAGGATGGAAGGGGCGGGCGTATAAGCGCCCCCTCGCTATGCGCGGGCGACCACGCCCGACTTCGCCAGCGAACGGTACAGCGGGTAACCCAACACGTACATGATAACCGCTTCGCCCGCACCCGTGGTGACCAACCCAAAGAGGTACATGAGCGCCCAGGAGTTATCGAGGCTGATGCTCGTGAAGGGAATGGTGTAGAAGCCGATGCCTTTGAGCAGAATGGGCAGGTAGGCCGACACGATCAGCGCGTTGGCGATCACCGGGCCCGCAAGCGCCAGCAACGGGCGGTGGCGCATCTTCCACGTAAACAAAGCGCCCACGCAGGTTGCCAGGGAGCCAAACACCACGTCGAGCAGGCCGAGCATACCCGATCCGGAAAGCACGATGTTGGCCACGTTGGCAATGACGCACCCCAGCGTCAGGCCGGGAATGGCCGCCGGCGTGAGCAGCGCGAGGGCGCAGAGCGCCTCGGAGATGCGAAACTGGACGGGCCCCCAGGCCAGGCTGCCCAGGAAGAGCAGGGAGATGAGGGTGCACGCGGCGTAGACGGCGGCGATGATGCCCACGCGTGCAAGGTACGAAGTCTTGGATTCCATAGTTGTCCCACCTTTTCGGACGAGGCTTTGCTGACTGTCAGCGGCCCCGCCGCGCCGGCGGACGCGAAGGTGCGGAGGCTTTGCTGACAGGCGCGCCCGGTGCTGGGAATCCCGATGGAAAGCGCTCCTCAAAGAAGGATTCCCGCGAGCTGCGCCGCCGGATATCCTAGCACACCCGGCACGGGGGCGAGCAAGCTCGTCGGGCGAAAAGCTTACCCGCAACTTACGATGGGTGCTTTACGATAAAGTGCGTATGTGCCGCCTGAGGGGAGTTCGATTATGAAGTACACCAAGCTCGAGCGTAACTGGGTCATGTACGACGTTGGCAATTCCGCGCTCGTGCTGCTGAACACCTCCGTGGTGCCCATCTACTTCAACGCCATCAACACGGGTGCCCACCCCGCCGAGCTGGTGACCGCCTGGGCCAACGCGCAGACCGTGGCCTCGCTCGTGGTGGCGCTGCTCATGCCCGTCCTCGGCTCGCTCGCCGATTATGCGGGTAACAAGATCAAGTTCTTCATCGGCTTCTTCCTTACCGGCTTGGTGCTCTGCCTGGCGCAGGCGCTCCCCATGGCAGCGCTTCCGTTCCTGGTGGTCTACGTGCTCTGCACCATCGGGCTCAATTCGTCCATGACCTTCTACGATGCCATGCTCACCGACGTCACCACCGACGAACGCATGGATGCCGTCTCCTCCTCGGGCTATGCCTGGGGCTACGTGGGTTCCACCGTGCCGTTCATCGTGTGCCTGGCGCTCATCTTCGGCGGTCCCTCAGTGCTGGGACTCGACACCATGTTCTGCACGCGCCTCTCCTTTGTGATCACCGGCGCGTGGTGGCTCGCCTTTACGCTGCCGCTCATTCGCACGTACAAGCAGAAGTACGGCAAGGAGCGCGGTAAGGACGACACCTTTGGCCGCATCGTGGCGCGCACCTTTAGCGAGCTCGGCGAGACCATGGGCCGCATCGCGCGCGACAAGGTGCTCCTCACATATATGATCGCGTTCTTCTTCTACATCGACGGCGTGCACACCGTCATCTCCATGGCCACGAGCTACGGCTCGGCGCTCGGCATCGATTCCACGCAGCTGGTGCTGGCCCTGCTGGTGACGCAGTTCGTCGCCTTCCCCTCCGCCATCATCTACGGCAAGCTGGCCGGCAAGTTCGGCACGCTCCGGATGATCATCGTCGCCGTGGTGGCCTACGTGTGCATCGTGCTCTTTGCCGCGTTCTTCCTTAAGACAGCGGTAGAGTTCTGGATCCTGGCCATCTTGGTCGGCCTCTTCCAGGGCGGCATCCAGGCACTCTCGCGCAGCTACTTTGGCAAGATCATCCCCAAGGAGCACAGCAACGAGTACTACGGCTTCTTCGACATCTTTGGCCGCTACGCCTCCGTCATGGGCACCTTCCTGGTGGGCGTCATCACCGCGGCCACGCAGAACGCCAGCCTGGGCGTGCTCTCCATCGGCATCTTGCTGGTGGTGGGCTTCGTGATGCTGATGCGCCTGCCCGAAGCGCGCGGCTAGGCCGGGTCCCGGGCGGCGGTCGTACGGGATGCCCGCCGTCCGGGAGCGACCGTCCCCCTGTTACGACAGGGGGAAATGGGCATAATGGGTTCAGCCAATCCCGGGTGAAAGGAGCCCGTATATGCCCGCCCTCATCACGCATCGCCTGTTCGGCGAAGAGAGCATCGACCGCCTTCCCGCCGGTGTCATCTCCTCCGAAGAGGATCGCACCGCCTTTCTGATCGCCAACCAGGGACCCGACCCGTTCTTCTTCCGCGTGCGCACGCCCAACATCAAGGCGTGCATGACGCTCGGCCACGTTATGCACAACAAGCGCATGACGAGTGCGTTCCAGATGCTCCGCGACGGCGTCGGTCGCCTGCAGAAGCACGACGCCGGCACCGGCCGCGCCTTCGCTCTCGGCCTACTCTCGCACTACGTGCTCGACCGCAACGCGCATCCCTTCGTGTACGCGCAGCAGTGGGGCATCCAGGATGCCGACCCCAGCCTTGCAACCGCCGGCGGCAAGATCCACGCCATCATCGAGAGCGACCTCGACGTGCTGATGCTCCAGCTCAAGCGCAACGGCGCCACGACGGCCGACTATCCGCCCGAAGGCGTGCTCGTTACCACCGGCCGCATCGGCACGATCGCCGGCGTGCTGACAAGCTACGTGGCGGGCGCGGTGTACGGCCTGAACGTGGACGCGAGCGAGTACGGCGGTGCCGTAGCCGACATGAAGCTGCTCTACAAGCTCATCGAGCCGGCCGGCGCGCCGCTGAGCAAGAGCTTGGCGGCACTTGAGGGGCTCGGCGGCAACTACTCGCTTTTGGGTTCGCTCGCCCACCAGGTGACCACCGAGGCACCTGCCCGCACGGGAAATCTCGAGCACCTGACCTGGAACAACCCGTTCACGCTTGCCGCCTCCACCGAAAGCTTCCCCGAGGTCTTCGACCGTGCGCTCGACGATTACGAGCAGGCAGCCGCGCGCTTTATCGACGGCGCCGACATGGCGGCCATGACGCGGCACCTTAACTACTCTGGTCGCCCGCTTGCGGAGGATGAGGAGTTCGAGGGCGATGACTGACGCGCGCTCGACGTCGCGGGCGCCCTATCGCCATGTCGCACTCGCCGGCAGACGGCCTGCGCCGGGCGCGGATGCCGCGAGGCGTGCCACGGGTGCTGGCCCTACGCGGGAACGGGCCGCCTCCGCCCGGCCAGCGCAAGCTCGTTCCGCGCGGCAGAAACCCGCGCGCCGCAGTGTGAAGAGCCGTCGCGCTGCGCCTTGGAGCGGTCGATTCCTCGCTGTGGCCCAAGCACTCGTGAACGCTATCGGAGCCAAGCGGCTTCTGGGTGCCTGCGCGTTGGTTATCGCGCTCGTAATTGGCGTGAATGCTATCGGCGCGCTGCGCGGCAGCTCCGAACCGACCACGCATCACGCGCAGATCGCCGCGACTTCGGAAATCGGCATTCCCGCCACGCCGAAGAGTCTCTGGAAAGCCGGAACCGTCCCCTACCTGTACCAGACGGATCGGCAGTGGGCATCCGAACCCTATGCCGGCGACACCATCGAGGAAAATGGCTGCGGCCCCACCTCGCTCTGCATGGTATACATCGCGCGAACCGGTGACGCCTCCATGAGCCCCAAGGAGATGGCCGACTACAGCACACAAAACGGTTACTACGTAGACGGCATGACGAAATGGAGCTTTATGGACCAGGGTGCCCGCGGGCTCGGTCTGAGTCCGAGCGGCGTGGTCATCAGCGCAGACGCGGTCACCGAGGCGCTGCGGAACGGCAAGATCCTCATTGCGAGCGTGGGCAAGGGAGACTTCACCGATAACGGCCACTTCATGGTAATCACCGGCCTCGACGACAACGGCCGGCTCATCATCCACGACCCCAACAGCGCCGTGAACAGCCTCAAGCGCTGGGACATCGACCGCGTGCTCTCCCAGACCGTCTCGATCTGGGCGTACTGAGCCAGGAGCTCGGCGGCCCCGCTGCCAACATAACGCCATAACTTAGAGTTTGAAGGCGTACCGCCAAGTAGGGCCGTCTCTCGAATCTCGCTTACCTGCGGTTTTGCCGGACGGATCTCTCCGATACCAGGCCACCCCCGCCAAACCTCTAGGTTTTGGCGTTTTTCTCGCTGGACGCGGACCGCACGGCGGGGGCTGCTCGTGCGCTACTCCTTCATCGCGTCGGCGAACCAGCTCGTTATGCTCGTGGGATGCGTGATCGCCGTCCCCGCGACGACCGCCCAGGCACCGGCGTCGAGCGCGGCCCGCGCATCCGCGGGAGTGTGCACGTGCCCCTCGCAGATGACGGGGAACCCCGGGAACTCGGAGACCGCCTGGCGCAGGATCGGGAGGTCGGGACCGTCGTCGAGCGTCGTATCGATCGCCGGCTTGTTATGCGAGAGCGTGGTGGACACCAGGTCGCAGCCGGCGGCGACGCCACGGCGAATGTCCTCGATCGTCATGCAGTCCGCCATGATGCGAATCTCACACTGAGCTCGCAGGTCGCGGACGGTCTCCTCGAAGGTGCGGCCGTCGGGACGGGGGCGGTCGGTGGCGTCGAGCGCGACCACGTCCGCCCCAGCGTTGGCGCAGGCCACCGCATGGCGGAGCGTCGGCGTGATGTACACGCCCTCGTGCCCCTCCTTCCACAGCCCGATGACGGGAACCCCCACGCGCCCCTTGATGGCGGCGATATCCGAAAGCCCCTGGCACCGGACGGCCACCGCGCCGCCCAGCTCGCAGGCCCGCGCGATCTGCGCCATCGTCTCGGGATGCCGCATCGGCTCGCCCGGATACGCCTGCACGCTCACGACGAGCCCACCGCGCAGGCTCTGGACCAGTGCGTCCACCTTCATGTGCATCATCTCCCACCGGGGGGTGCCCGCCTTCGGGCGCTCCTCGCGTGATTTGCCGATCAACCGAGGTCCAGCCGGGACCAGCCAGCCCCAAGGGGCCAGCCAGCATCCGGCCAGCACCCGGCCCCTACTCCCCGAGCAGCTTGAGAATCTCCGGCTTAAGCAAGGCGGTTAGCCGCTCGAATCCCTTCTCATTCAGGTGCAGCCCATCCTGGTAGAACTCCGTCAGGGCCTCACCGTCCGCGGCCACGAACTGCGGGAAAACGTCCACGAACGTCGTCAGCGGATCCCGGACGGTCTCGTGGCAGAGCTCGAAGATCATCTTCGAGAAGTCGTTGCACCGGATGCCCGCGACGTGGTGGTAGTCGCGCAGCGCCTCAACGCACGGAAGCGTGGACCACAGGAGCACCTTCGCGTCCGGGCAGTTGCCCCGGATCACGTCGATGACGCGTGCGATGTTCACCGCAATCTCGCGCGGGGAGAGCATAACCGTGTTGCCCAGGTCGTTGATGCCGACCATCAGCACCACGAGCTTGGGCTGGTATTTGATCACGCCCTCGTCCACCATGTTCAGCAGGAGCTTGGAGGTTGCCCCGCCGATGCCGCAGTTGTACTTCAACGGCAGCTCGGAATACGACTCCTCGAGCGGGTAGATCTCGGTCAGCGAGTCGCCGAAGAACACCACGCCGCCCGGCTGGGCGTCCTTCGTCTGCTCCACGATCGCGAGCATGCGCTTGAGCTGCGTCTCGCGCAGCTGGAAGTAGTGCGGGTCGTACACCATCTGTTCCCTCATCGAGAGATCATCTCCATTTCCATGCCGATCTCGAACATGCGCCGCCAGGGCATGTAGATCCGCTTGATATCCACGGGATGCTCGCGTGCGATCTTCAGGCCGTCGTACAGCGCCTGGAGCTTGCCGCGGATGACGTCCTCCACATCGGCCTGGCGGTCCTTGAAGTCGTAGTACGAGAGCCCCCGGGACGGCAGCTCCTCGCGAACGACCTCGTCGCGCACGAGCGGCTGGTAGAACGTGTCCTCGATAACCCGGTAGCACACGTTGCGTACCAGGTCACTCGTCCCCATGATGACCTGGGCCAGCGTGGTGCCGAGCGTGTTGCAGTTCGTGTTCCACCCCGCATACGAGACGAGCTTATCCAGCACGCCCAGCTCGTCCAGGGCGCGGACGAGCTCCACGTCGCCGCCGTTGGAGAACGCACTGTCGCACAAAGCCACGCGCCGCCCCGCATCCACGTGCTCTTTAATGACGAGCTCGAAGTCGAGCAGCTGCCGGTAGCTCGTGTAAGTGACGTCCGGCTCCGCGCGCTGGATAACGGCCTCCTGCATGAAGGAGCCGGGGCAGTTGATCGCAAGGACGATGTCTGCCGCCTCGGCGCTCTGCACCAGGTGCGCCCCGCAGACCCGAACGTGGGACTTCAGGCTCTCGAACATCGGACGGTCCTCGTAGTTGGGAACGATCGTGGGCCCCAACACGGACGCATAGAACGGGTAGATGGCCGGACTCTTGCCCGTCTGCTCCACATAGGCGCGCGCCATGAGGGACATACCGACCTCGTCCGCGCCCGGGTAGATCATCACCTGGCCGCCCAGGCCCTCGGCCTTGAGCTCGCGAATCACGCGCTTCTGCGCGATCGCGGTGTAGCCGTAGGGCGCCGCGTCGTCCTGCGGAATCACCAGGAAGTCGATGGTGCCCTCCTTGAGGTAGGCGAGCGCCTCGAGGTTCATGTCGAGGTTGAAGTCCCGACGCGCCTCGTAGTCGACGAGGATATCAGACGGGATGTCGATGCCTGCCAGCTCGGCGGCGTCCTCCGCGGAGAGCTCCCCGTGACGCTCCTGGTAGTCGAGCAGGTACTTGCGGCGGAACAGACGGTAGCCGTATGTCTCGTAGTAGTCCGGCTCCTCCTCGCCCGAGTCGTAGCGCGGTGTGCGCATGATGCACTGGAACGCGTACACCTTGAGGCGGGGGTTCTCGCGCTTCATGCGGCGGAGCACCTCGAAGCGCGCCAGCACCGTCTCGCGGTCCAGATGGTGGATACGGGACGGGATGAGCCCGCCGTACAGGAGCATGTCGAGGGAGACGATCGCCGCGTCACAGCCGGTGGCGGCGCGGAGCATGAAGTCCTCCAGCACGCCCAAGTTCGCGGGGCGCTTCTTGTCGCCCAGGATGTCCAGGTCGGGTTCCACGAGATCTACGTCGTCCGCAGTCGACGCGACCATGCTCGGGAACACGCGGTTGCAGGGTCGCTCGTCGAGCGGGATGAACAACGTTCTCATGCGCGACCTCCCTTCGTCGCCACGCCGCCTGTGATGCGGCGCTCAGCGTCTAACAGGGCCTCCAGGATGCTCGGCTCCCGGTCCACCTCATAGGGGCACTCCATGTCCGAGACCAGATACGAGCGCGTGGCAATCGGGAACATGTCGTAGTCGTTGGGCGAGTCGCCGATCGCGTAGATGTCGTCGCCGGCGTAGAGCGTCCGGAGCGCCTCGCCCTTGGATGCCTTCTGCGACATGATCTCGAGCGAGGAGCGCGACGTCAGCACCGCCTTGCTCTTCACGCAGTGCGCGTCCACGAAGCCCTTGACCTTGAGCAGCTCCTCCTCGTCCCCGATCAGCAGGAACAGCACGACCGGCTGGCACGAGATCAGCCCGTCGAAATCCGGCTTGATCATATGGGAATCGTAAAGCTCGCGCGGGAAGTCCGGGTCGCGCTCCGTTGTCCAGTACCGGTTGGAGACCGTGTTGCACTCCACGCGCAGCGGCAGGTCACGCGCGTAGGCGTAGAACGAGCGCGCCTCCTGCTCGTCGAGCAGGGTGGCCCGATAGCTATCGCCCTTCACCAGGACGGCCCCGTGCTGCGAGATGCGGTCCCGGATGCCCAGGCCGTACCGGTCGCTGATGATCTTCACGTCGTGGTCGAGCCGGCCGGTGCAGATGGCGAGCTCCGCCCCCAGCGACCTGAGGCGCGCGAGCGCGGAGACCGTCTCCTCGCCACCGATCACCTCGTTGTTCGCACCGAGCAGCGTGCCGTCCAGGTCAAAGACCACGACGGGCCGCGCGGCGTCCATATGCGTCATATCCGTAGCTCCTCGCTTTCAAATTCGGATGATGTCCCCGGGCACATACGTCCCAGGGGTAGCAGCCAGCCCCGGCCGATGCATCGAACGGTTCAGTCCGTGCGGCCGCATGCGCAACCGCGCCCGCGCTGCCGCACCACGACCTACTCCTCCTCGGCCTCGATGGCCTCTTCCTTGTTCATCACGACGACGAACGGGGCGTAGATGACCACCGAAACGACCAGGCAGATGAGCGCGGTAAGCGCCGCGGTCAGGCTACCGCCGGTGGCAAGGAAGGCGCCAAGCACCGGGGTCGTGGTCCAGGGGATCAGCACGTAGGTGTAGGGCATGAATCCGATGAGCGTAGCCACGACGCCGATACCGATGGAGACGAGCGTGGAGATGATCATCGGGATGATCAGAATCGGGTTCATGACGACCGGCAGGCCGAACATGAGCGGCTCGGAGATGTTGAACAGAGACGGCACGAAGCCGATGCGCGCGATCGTCTTGTAGTCCTGACGACGGGAGACAAGGAAGATCGCGATGATGAGCGCCAGCATGTTGGCCGCGCCGCCCTGGAACGCCATGGTGTCGATGAACGGCTTGGTGATAATGGACAGGGTGCCGGACCCGCCCTGGATGACGGCGGCGTTCGCCGTCAGATTCGCCAGGTAGATGGGCTCAAGGATAGGACCGATGATGAAGGCCGAGTGGACGCCGAAGCCCCACAGCAGCATGTAGAGCAGATACACGATGGCGAGGCCGATGGGCGAGGTCACGAGCGCTGTGACGGGAATCTGGATGAACTGGGTGATCAAGTCGTTCATCGGCGCGCCGGCGGCGTTGGTGATCATGCGCACGAGGCCGAATATGATGATGGTGAGCGCCACAGGAATCAGCGAGTTGAACGAGCGCGCGACACCCTCGGGCACGCTATCGGGCATCTTGATGATGAGCGCCTTGAAGCTCGAGAGGAACTGGTAGACCTTCACCGCGAGGATGGCGGTGATAAAAGCCGTGAACATGCCCGCGGCGCTCAGGTAGGACGTCGTGATATACTCGCCGATCTTCTCATCGGTGGTGAACGGCGTCAGGCACAGGAAGCAAGCAACCGCCATCGCACCCACAATCGAGGTGCTCGACGGGGCCATGTCGTACTCCTCGGCCAGGGACTTCGCGACCGTGAACGCGAGCAGGATCGCTATGACCGACATGATGGCCTGGTTGATGACGGTGCCGAGGGCGAGCGCGTCGGTGAACGGCGTATGGAACCACTGGTCGAGGTAGTGTCCCTCACCAAGGAACACGCTGTTGATCAGCGTGAATAGCGACGCGACGATGATGAGCGGCATGATGGACATGAAGCCGTTACGAATCGCCGACAGGTACTTGTTCGACGACATCTTGGAGGCGACGGGCAGAAGCACGTTCGAAATCTTCTCCATCGCACTCGTCTTTCCGGATGTATCAGACATCGGATCTCCCTTCGATGAGCTTACATACCGTGATGAATTCCTCTGCGAGAATGCCGAATCCTTCGGCACTCATCAGCTGGTCCTCTGCATGGGCGAGAATCATGTTGACCGGCGTTTCCGTGCCGTCGACAACCTGCTGGAGCAGCTCCGTGTGGCGCGCATGCCCCTCCAGGTAGGCCTTCTTGCCCTCGTCGATGTAGGCGCCCGCCTGATCGAAATCGAACGCCTCGGCGCTGTGGATGGCACGGATGTACAGGCTCCGTGCCTGGCCGACGCCCGCGATGATCTCGAAACTCGCGTTGCAGATCTTCTCTTCTTCGCTAGTCACCAAGCACCTTCTTCGCTGTCTTCAGCACGGCTTCGCCGTTCATGGTCCCGTAGTCGCGCATCTTGATCGCCTCGACGGGGCAGGGGGCCTCCTTTGCGATCTTGTCGACCTGGAAGCTCACCTGGGGGCCGAGCAGGATGATGTCGGCATCCTTCTCCACGCCCTTGAGCTCGTCGATGGGATAGGCCGCGATCTCGCACGCGTAGCCATCCTTCTCCGCCGCCTCCCTCATCTTCTTCACCAACATGCTCGTGGACATGCCCGCTACGCAGGCCAGGATGATCTTTCTCATCGGTTCCGTCCTTTCTCTCTGTGTTCCACGCAATCAACCAGCGTCTGATACGCCGGGTCCCTCATGAGCAGCTGCATCGCCTCCTTGTCAGTCAAGAGGTCCGCCATGGCTTCGAAGAAGCCCTGCAACGAGAGCCCGGCGTCCCGGGCGGGGGAAATCAAGAAGATGAGCCGGGCGCTTTGGTCGTCCGACCAGGAAATCGGCTGCTTGAGCACCGCGACGCACACCCGGGTGGTCCGCCCGACGGCGTGCATGGGATGCGGCATGGCGATGGCGTTGCCGAAGGCGGTGGGCGCCATCTGCTCGCGCTCGCGCACGAGGACGGCGAGGTCGTCATCGATGCCGTCCTTGGTCGCGACCATCGAGCACAGGCACCGGATGGCCTCGTCTTTGCTTGCAAAGCTCGCATCCGCGACGAAAAGGTCACGGGAGAAGTAGTCCAGCAACCGCGTGGACTCGCGTGAGTTCCGCAGCGTCTCGCGCGCGAGGGCGATGTCGTTGGTGTCCAGGAAGACGCTCACCTCGCGCACCGGGACGGGAATACTGTCAGGCAGCGGCACGGTGGTGAACACGTAGTCGATATGGGAGTAATCCAGGTCGGGGACCTGGGAGACGTTGCAGGTGCACACCTCGCCGAGGTACGAGCCGAACTCCTGACGGCAGCGGTACTCGAGTAGGCGGGAGGAGCCCGCCCCCGAGGCGCACACGATCACGATGTTCTTCTTGGGCATGTCGGCGTGCTTGCGCTCGATCGCCAGCGCAAACGACAGGGCGATGTAGCCGATCTCGTCCTCGCTCGGAACGACGCCCGTGCGCTCCGTCAGCACGGTGGCGCACTCAGAGGCCATGGCGTAGGCAAGGGGCAGCCGGGCGAAGATGTCGTCCAGCAAGGGGTTTTTGAGCGCCATGTCGTATTTGAGCCGCACCATAAGCGGGGCAGTGTGCTTGGCCAGGTTGACGCGAAGCTCCAGATCGCTGCGGAAATCGAAGTGGAAGGCGTCGTTGACGCGGTCGAGCATCTCGGTCACGATCTCCCAGATGGCATCGGAGATGACGGGCGAGGAGCCGGAATCGTTTCCGTTGTCCAGGAGCCGCTTGCCCTCCAGATGAATCGCGATGTAGCCGACCTCCTCCGGCGGGAGCTTCACCTTGAACTCGTGATCAACCTCTGCGGCAACCTTTTTCGCCACGTCGTAGGCGTCCGTCGACTCGATGTGCGCCAGGCTCTCCCGGCGCATGGGGACGTAGTGCCCCTCGCGGATGCGCAGCAGGGCAACCGCGATATGCACCAGGAGGTTCTGATAGGAAATCGATGCCACCTGGAAGTTGCACGCCCCCAGCACCCGGTCGACGCAGCGCGCGATGACCGGCAAATCGAGCTCGCCACCCACCATCGGCGTCGCCGAGAAGTCCTCGTAGCGCTGCATCCCGTGCGCGGAGCCGGAATCTTCCAGCCACTGCAGCGCGATACTCGCGAGACAGGTGCGACGGTCCATCTCGTCGCCCGTCACGCGGATCCCGTAGTGCGGGCGCTTCTCGAGCGCGAGGCCGTAGGTCTGCAGGACCTTCTCGACGCCTTTCAGCTCATGCGAGATCGTCCTGCTCGACACGTAGAGCATGCCGGCAAGAGCATCTATGGTGATCCAGCCCGTCCGGGCGAGCAGGTCGTTGAGCAGATAGTAGACGCGGTTGGGAACGTCGCGCGAGAAGACCCCGCGCATGGGCTCCCGTGCCTTCACGAGCCAGACGGAGAACTGACGGCGGTCGTCGATGACGAGGCGGTACACACCGTGCGCGAGCTCGATATGGGCGATGCCCTCGAGCTGCTTGTTCACCCGCGACACGTACGTGCGGACGGTCCGCGTCGTAACGTTCAGTGCGCGGGCGCATGCTTCCGGTGCCATGGCACCTTCGTCGGAAAGCAGGAGCACTATGTCCTCGACCGTATGCCTCATCGCGACCTCCTCACCCGCCCACAGTAGTCCGCCACCCACCATGGATTCCATGCCGAAAAAATTCCTAATTGTGAAGCACATTTTCATGAATCGGGTTTTCGCAGGTAGCATTTGGTGTTTTTTTCGAACCGGGGGCTGGAGCACGCGGAAGTGTCCGTACCGTTTACCGATGCGCAATCGGTGAGTGGCTGTTTTGAAATGCCTGTAAACAAATGTTCGCGAAGATGGGGCATGGATAGGGCACCGGATGCGCGGGTGGCCCGGCCTGGCCGGTTGCCCATCAGCACCGTCTGCGCGGAGCCGCTGAAAGATCGTCTCCGGTTCGATCGTGCACGCGCGCGGAGCTGGGCGACGGAGTGCGCTCGGCCTGTCCGGCCCTATGGCGCAGCGCATCTTCTCGCTTCGGAAAACCGGCGTCGTGGAAGCGCGGACGCCGTATCGCTACCCTTTCCGTGGAGGCGATGTACATGAGCACTATCCAGGCGCTGAACGATCTGGCGGCTCGCGTTCTCGGACCGGGGCCCGCCGGGGGCATTCGGTTCCATCTTCGTTCCGGTAACGTGCACGAGGACGGGGACTGGTTCTCCCTCGAGGACGGAGATCCGGGGCAGGTGGTCATCGCCGGCAACACGGGAATATCGCTGGCTGCCGGCCTGAGATGGTACCTGGCCTACCGGATGAACATCAGCTTCGATCCGGTCTTCCTCCCCTCGACGCACGGCGCTCTGCACGGAGCAGCGACGGTGGCGGACGGACCGCTGCCGCCGGTGGGTGAGCGCGTCCTGCGGCAAACGCCGTTCACCTACCGCTACGCGCTCAACTACTGCACGTATTCCTACAGCATGGCCTTTTGGACCTGGCGGGAATACGAACCGTTCCTCGACTGGCTCGCCCTGAACGGGGTGAACCTCGTCCTCGACATCGTCGGGCAGGAGGAGGTCGTGCGCCGGCTGCTCATGCGCCATGGCTATACAGACGAGGAGGTCCGCCGCTACCTGCCCGGGCCCGCGTACCTCGCGTGGTTCCACATGGTCAACCTGTGCGGCACGGGCGGCCCGCTGCCCGCATCCTGGTTTGTGGACCGCCTCGAGCTCGCCCGACGCATCCACGCGCGCATGGCGGCGTTCGGCATGGAGCCCGTCATGCCCGGCTTCTCCGGCGCGGTCCCGGCGGACCTACCGCAGCACGATCCTCGCGCCCGCGTCCTCAACCTGGGCGACTGGTTTGGTATCACCCGCCCCGCGATGCTGGAGGTCGGTGCCGAGGGCACCGCGGCGGACGCCTATTTCTCCCAGATGGCGCACGCCTACTATGACATCCAGGACGACCTCTTCGGCGGGATCGCCCGCCACTACAGCGTGGACCCCTACCACGAGGGGAAACCCCCGGCGGGCGTGAACATCGCGCAGGTGTACCAGGCGGTGCAGCGTGCGATGCTTGCACACCGGCCCGGTGCGACCTGGGTGATGCAGCAGTGGGAGGGCAACGTCACGGACGAGAAGCTCGCAAGCCTCGTCGAGCCGCAACGCGCGCTCGTCCTGGACCTGCACAGCGAGGTCCAGACTGAGGAGGGACCCACCGAGCGCGCCGGGGTCCCCTGGATCTGGTGCGAACTGGGCAACTTCGGGGGCCGCAGGGGCATCACGGGGCCGCTCGACGTGGTCGCACGCGTACCTGAGCTGCCCGGGCGCCACCCCCACCTGTGCGGGATCGGACTGACGGCCGAGGCCCTGGAGGGGTCGCCCGCCGTCTTTGACCTGCTGTTCGAAACCGCCTGGCACAATGCGGCGGTCGACGTGCGGGGATGGCTCCGCGCGTGGTGTACGCGGCGATACGGCGCGGCAAACGAGCACGCCATCGCGGCGTGGGGCAGCCTGCTGCGCGGAGTGCTCCACGCACCGCGGACCCCGCGCGACCAGGAACCCGTCGAGTCCGTTGTGTGCGCCGTCCCGAGCATCGATCCCCCGGCCAAGGTCTCGCCCGTGGGCCACTGCGACGCGGACTACGATCCCGCGGACGTCGAGCACGCGATGGATGAGATGCGGCACGCCGAGGACGCGCTGGGGGATACCGAGGCGTTTCGCTGCGACCTTATCGATATACAGTGCCAGATGCTCACCGACCGCGCTCGCTCGCTCCAGCGGGAGATGGAGCACGCCTATGGGGCCGGGGACCTCGACGCGTACCGGGACGCCACCGCCCGGTTCCTGGAGCTGATCGATCAACAGGATGCGCTGCTCGCCGGGGAGGAGCGCTCGCGGCTCGCGCGGTGGACGGAGCGGGCGCGCACCGTGCTGCCTGATATAGATGGGGAGACGGAGCGGCGCTTCGTGCTCAACGCGCTCAGTCAGGTGACGACGTGGGACATGGGCGGGAGCGCTACGCTCATGGATTACTCGAACCGCCAGTGGAATGGCCTGCTCTCCGGCTACTACCGCGCGCGCTGGAGCGTGCACATCGCGAACCGCACCGCCGAGCTGGAAGGTCGGGGCCCCCACCCCGACCCGGACTGGTTCGCCTGGGGCCAGGCGTGGGTGCGCCGCCAGGCTTCGCTGTAAGGGCAACCTGGCGCGGGCCCTGCACGACGGAACCAGACACGTTCTCGCAAAAAAAGGAAGCGCCTCCGGAACGGAGGGCGCTTCCCCAAAGGAAAGAGGGCTTGCTTGCCTGCGGCGCGGAACCGCAGCGGAGCTTACGCGGTGATGCGCGTGCCGGACAGGCCGGCCATGGTCTCGGCGGCCTTGTCCAGCGCGCCGATGATGCAGGTGCGGCCCTTGCGGCTGCGCGCGAACTTGATGGCGGCGCGCACCTTGGGCTCCATCGAGCCCTTGCCGAACTGGCCCTCGTCGGCGAGCCTCTCGGCCTCGTCGGCGGAGATCTCCTCCAGCTCCTTCTGGTCGGGCTTGCCGAAGTTGATGGCCACGTGCTCCACGGCGGTCAGCAGGAACAGCACGTCGGCCTGGCAGTCCTCGGCCAAGAGCTCGCCGCCCATGTCCTTGTCGATGACGGCGGCCACGCCCTTGTAGCAGCCCTTGTCCGAGTAGTCGCGGACCACGGGGATGCCGCCGCCGCCGCAGGCGATGACGATGAACTCGTTGTCCAGCAGGTTGAGGATGGAGTCCGCCTCCACGATCTTCTTGGGATCGGGGCTCGCCACCACGCGGCGCCAGCCGCGGCCGGAGTCCTCCACGAAGGTCATCTCCGGGTTCTCCGCCATAATCTGCTTGGCCTGCTCCTCCGTGTAGAACGGGCCGATGGGCTTGGTGGGGTTGGCGAACGCGGGGTCGTCCGGGTCGCACTCGATCTGGGTGATGACCGTGGCGGCGTGCCAGCGCTTGTAGCGACGGTGCATCTCGCGGCCGATGCCCTGCTGCAGGTGGTAGCCGATGTAGCCCTGGCTCATGGCGCCGCACTCGGGCAGGTCCATGGAGGGGATCTTCTCGTCAGCCTCGTGCGCGGCGGCGAAGGCGTTCTGGATCATGCCGACCTGCGGGCCGTTGCCGTGGGTGATGATGATCTCGTTGCCTTGCTCGATGAGGCCCAGGAGGGCGTGGGCGGCGTTGCCGACCTTCTCGATCTGCTCGGCGGGGTTGTTGCCCAGCGCGTTGCCGCCGAGCGCGACGACGATGCGGTCCGGCTTGCCAAGGGGCTTGGACATGGGGGTTCCTTTCTGTCGTTTGACTCGCATGTGCTCGAGTCGTTGATACCGTGCCTCTCCGTGTTCCCGCGGATGCTTGGATTATATTCCGCTTTGTTGTTTGTTTATACATTTCTAACAAGAATGAGGCGAAAGGTCGAAATCGGCCGATAGGCGTTCCAACTTGTGATAGTTTATCAATCTCACAGGTACTTCACCATAATGCAGTGCTCTGCGCTCAGGTTTCCCCACAGGTGCGGAATGTGCATATCTAATCCAGCCTTCACATTTGTATGCATATTTGTAATTCGCACCGCACGTTATGGCACAGGCTTTTGGATATGGCACCCGTCGTGTGGTTCCGTTGAGACCCCGCGCACCCCCGCCCCCAGCTAGCGGGCATCCACTATAGTTATCTGCGCTACAAACAGGAAAAGGTCGCTTGAACCAGCGATGACCAGCCAGGGAGTGGGCATGAAGGCGCTTCGTTTCTACGTTGGACTTTGGCTCGGCAAGCTTGCCGCCGCCGTCATCAATCTTATAGACAAGAACCGGGGCACCAACACCCCCGGCGTGGTGGCGATGAAGATCTGCCCCAACTTCCTGAGCATGCTGAAGGACATCGATTATCAGAAGATGGTCTTCATCACGGGCACCAACGGCAAGTCCACCTCAAACAACATGTTCATCCATGCGCTCAAGACCGCCGGCAAGTCGGTCACCACCAACCTCTCCGGCGCGAACCTCATCACCGGCGTGGCCACCGCCATGCTCCACAGCGCATCCCTGACCGGCCACGTGAACACTGAGTTCTTTGTCTTTGAGACCGACGAGCGCTTCCTGCCCAAAATCTACAAGCACCTGCCCGCCAAGAACATCTGCATCACTAACATCCAGAAGGACCAGGTGCAGCGCAATGGCGAACCCGACTACATCTACAAGATCATCCGCGACGTGCTCAACAAGGACGTCACCGTCTTCGTGAACGATGACGAGCCCCGATGCAAGTCGCTCGGTGCGTACGCCGGTCGCGTGGTGCGCTACGGCGTTGCCAAGAACGACCGTTCCTTCACCAAGGACGGCTTCTACGACGTGGGCATGCCCTGCCCGCATTGCGGTCACGCGCTCCGCTTCCACTCCTACAACATCGATAACGTGGGCAGCTACACCTGTCCCTCGTGTGGTTTCTCCGGCGGTGCGGACGCCGACTGTCGCATCGACTCCGTGAACTACCAGGCGGGCACCTTTACCTGCGGCGACCGCACCTACGTGGCGCGCTACACCGAACCCTACTTCCTGTACGGTTACGCGCTCTGCCTGGCGCTCTGCAACGAGCTGAACGTGCCGCTCGACCAGGTGGCCGCTTCGTTCAAGACGTTCAAGAACATCGGTGGGCGCCTGGAGAACCTCTCCTACAAGGGCAAGACCATCAAGTACATCCGCATCAAGCAGGAGAACCCCGAGACCTTGCAGAGCGCCTTTGACTTTGTGGCCCGCGACCCCGAGCCCAAGCTGCTCATGCTCGGTCTAGAGCAGCTCGAGGACTTTCAGCCGTACTACACCAACACGTTCTACGCCTTCGACTGCGACGTTGACGCCCTCATCCACGCCAACCTGGAACGCGTGATCTGCTTCTCCGAGGCCGTGGCGTACGACACCGCCAACCGCCTGATCTACGGCGGCATGGACCAGGAGCGCATCTCCGTGCTCCCCACCGACAGCGACGACGCGCTACTCGACGAGCTTGACAAGTTCGATTGCGAAAACGTGTACCTGATCACCTGGCTCCACAAGTACGAGGAGCTTGAGCGCGATATTCCCCAGCGATAACGCAGGAGGCAACCTGGCATGACCGTACCCAATCTGAACATCACCTGGTGCTATCCCGACATCCTCAACCTGCACGGCGACCGTGGCAACATCATGGCGCTCGAGCACGTGGCCAAGCTCATGGGCGTCGATGCGCCCGTCACGCGCGTGAACGACCTGGACGATCCCATCGACTTCGAAGCCGCGGATATCCTGTTCTTCAACGTGGGCGAGATCAAGAGCGCCATCGCCGTGGGCCGCGCGCTCGCTCCGCACGCCGACGCACTCGCTGCCTACGTGAACGCCGGTAAGGTCGTGTTTGTCGTGGGCACCACGGTCTGCGCGTTCGCCGAACAGACCACCATGCTCGATGGCTCCGTTGAGGCTGGCCTGGGCCTCCTCAAGCTCAGCTGCACCGAACGCGAGCTCGTCTTTGGCGACGACCTCATCTTCACCGCGCCCGACTACGGCTTCGACGTGAACGGCAGCGAGATCTCGCTGGTAGACACGCATCTAAACCCCGGCACCACGCCGCTTGGCACCGTGCGCTACGGCCGCGGCAACGACGGCACCAAGACCGAGGGCGCGCGCGTGAAGAACCTCTTCTTCACCAACTGCCTGGGTCCCGTACTCGTCAAGAATCCCTGGCTCGCCGAGGATCTACTTCGCGAGGCGCTCAAAGCCAAGGGCGAGAAGCTGCCCGAGCGCGTTGACACCAAGCGCTACGACCTAGAGCTTAAGTCCATGGAGTGCATCAAGCGCTACAACGAGACGAAGGGTGAGCGCTAATGGAGGTCTCCAACCGCCCCTACCCCTCCGTCGAAATCAAAATCGACCGCATTCTGGAGAACGCCCGCACCGTGCAGGGCATCTGCCGCGAGCACGGCATACGCCTCTCCATGGTCACCAAGGTGCTCTCCGACAACCTCGAGGTGGTGAGCCACCTCGTCGACGCCGGCATCGACTGCATCTGCGAGGCGCGCATCGACAACCTCATCAGCTACCGTGAGCTCGACGTGGAGAAGTGGCTCATCCGCATCCCCATGCTGAGCGAGGTCAAGGACGTGGTGCGCTTTGCCGACGCCAGCCTGAACTCCGAGATGGAGACCGTGCGTGCGCTCAACCGCGAAGCCGCCCACCAGCACCGCGTTCATAACGTGATCCTGATGTACGAGCTGGGCGATTTGCGCGAGGGCATGATGCGCGACGAGCTCATGGCCTCCGTGCGCGAGTTCGGCGAGCTCGAGAACGTGCACCTCTACGGCTTGGGCGTCAACCTGAGCTGCTATGGCCAGGTGCTCCCGAGCGAGCGCAACATGGCCGAGTTCCGCCAGGTCGTGCGCGATGTTGAGGAAGAAATCGGTCGTCCGCTGGAGATCGTCTCGGGCGGTAACTCGACCTCTATGGAGATGCTCGTGGCCGGCACGCTGCCCCCCGCCATCAACAACCTCCGCATGGGTGAGGCCATCTTCTTTGGCAACCTGCCCTGCAAGGACCGCCCCATCGACTTCTTGAACCGCGACAACTTTGTGCTCAGGACGCAGATTATCGAGCTCAAGGAGAAGCCCTCCATGCCCTGGGGCAACCAGGGCGATGTGAACGCGCTGGGCGTGAGCACCCAGTTCGTGGACCGCGGTATCCGCAAGCGCGCCCTCGTGGCCCTTGGACGCCAGGATGTGAACCTCTACGACATCCAGCCGCTCGACAAGCAGATCAACGTGCTCGGCTGCAGTAGCGACCACACCATCCTGGACGTGACCGATAGCGAACGCGATTACAAGCTCGGCGACATCGTCGAGTTCCGCCTCGACTACGCCGGCCTCCTGGCGCTCATGACCACCAAGCACGTGAGCCGCAAGATCGTATAGCCGCTTGGCGCTCGCTGCCAGCCCCCGGCGCGGGCTAGTCCGCAGCAACCGCACCTCTCACAAACCATCTACGCGCACGAAAAGGCCCCCGAGACCAGCACGGTCTCGGGGGCCTTGCGCCAACTGGCGGAGAAGCTTAGGCCTCGTTGTACACGGACTTCAGCTTGACCAGGTAGTTGTAGCGCTCCATGGCCGCCTTCTCGTTCTCGGCGAACAGCTTCTCGGCATGCTCGGGGAAGGAGCGGGTGAGCGAAGCGTAGCGGGCCTCGTTCATCAGGAAGTCACGGTAGCCGCCCTTCGGCTCCTTGGAATCGAGGACGAAGCGCTTGCCCGCGGGCGCCGCCGGGTTGAAGCGGAACATGTTCCAGTACCCGCACTCAACGGCACGCTTCATCTCGATCTGGCAGTTCTGCATGCCACCCTTCTTGATGGAGTGCATCTCGCAGGGGCTGTAGCCGATGATCAGCGAGGGTCCGGGGTAGGCCTCGGCCTCGTGGATGGCCTTGAGGGTCTGAGCCTGGTTGGCACCCATGGCAACCTGTGCCACGTAGATGTAGCCGTAGCTCATCGCCAGCTCAGCCAGGCCCTTCTTGGGCGTAGCCTTACCGGACGCGGCGAACTGGGCAACCTGACCCAGGTTCGAGGCCTTGGAGGCCTGACCGCCGGTGTTGGAGTACACCTCGGTGTCGTACACGAACACGTTGATGTCGTGACCAGAGGCGAGCACGTGGTCCAGGCCACCGAAGCCGATGTCGTAGGCCCAACCGTCGCCGCCCCAAATCCAGAAGCTCTTCTTGGTGAGGTAGCTCTTGTCGGCCAGGATCTCCTTGGCCTTGGCGGAGTCGCTGTTCTCGCAGGCGGCCACGAGCGCGGCGGCCGTGGTCTTGCTGGCCTCGGCGTCCTTGCGGGCATCGATCCAGGCCTGCGCAGCGGCCTTCAGCTCGTCGCTGGCATCGTCAGAGGCGATGAGCGCCTGGCAGTCGACCACGAGCCTGTTCTGGACGGCCTCGTAACCGAGGGCCATGCCCAGACCGTGCTCGGCGTTGTCCTCGAACAGCGAGTTGTTCCACGCCGGGCCGTGACCGTCCTTGTTGGTGCAGAACGGCGAGGTCGCAGCCGGGTTGCCCCAAATGGAGGAGCAGCCGGTGGCGTTGGAGATGTACATGCGGTCGCCGCAGACCTGCGTGACGAGACGGCCGTACGCGGTCTCGGCGCAGCCGGCGCAGGAGCCGGAGAACTGCAGGTAGGGCTGAGCGTACTGACTGCCCATGGGGTTGGGAGCGATGAGCTGCTTCTTCTCGGAGACGTTCTCAACGCAGTAATCCCAGACGGGCTGCTGGTTGTACTCGTCGGCCGCGGGCACCATGGTGAGGGCGTCCTTCGGGCAGACCTTGGCGCAGTTGGTGCAGCCCATGCAGTCGAGCGGACTGACGACCATCGAGAACTTGAGGCCCTTGCCCTTGGGGTTCTTGACGTCCAGCGTGCGGCCGGGCTCGGGAAGGCCGGCAGCCTCCTCGTCGGTCATCGCGAACGGACGGATGCAGGCGTGCGGGCACACGAAGGAGCACTGGTTGCACTGGATGCACTTGGACTCGTCCCAATGCGGCACCATGACGGCCACGCCGCGCTTCTCGTACGCGGACGCGCCGAGCTCGAACTGACCGTCTTCGATGCCCTTGAAGGCAGAGACGGGCAGGCTGTCGCCCTCCATGCGATTGATGGGCTCCATGAGCTCCTTGACCTGCTTGGCGATCGCGGACTTCTCCTCGGTGGAGAGCACGGGCGCCTCGTCGGTAGCGTCGACCCAGTCGGCGGGCACCTCGAACTTGCGGAACGCGGTGGCACCGGCGTCGATGGCCTTGTGGTTGGCCTCGACGATCTCCTGGCCCTTCTTGGAGTAGGACTTGGTGGCGGCGTCCTTCATGTACTGGAGCGCGTCGGCCTCGGGCAGAACCTTGGCGAGCGCGAAGAACGCGGACTGCAGCACGGTGTTGGTGCGCTTGCCCATGCCCACCTTGGCGGCCAGGTCGATGGCGTCGATCAGGTAGACATTCACGTTGTTCTTAGCGATGTAGCGCTTGGCCACGGCGGGCAGCTGCTGGGCGAACTCCTCGTCCGTCCACTCGCAGTTCACCAGGAACGTACCACCCGGCTTGGCGTCGCGGACCATCGGGAAGCCCTTGACGATGTAGCTGGGGTTGTGGCACGCCACAAAGTCGGCCTTGTTGATGTAGTACGGGGAGCGGATGGGGTTGTCGCCAAAGCGCAGGTGCGAGATGGTGACGCCACCGGTCTTCTTGGAGTCGTACTGGAAGTAGGCCTGGACGTACTTGTCCGTGTGGTCGCCGATGATCTTGATCGAGTTCTTGTTGGCGCCCACGGTGCCGTCGCCGCCAAGACCCCAGAACTTGCACTCGATGGTGCCAGGAGCAGCGGTGTTGGGCGTATCCTCCGCCTCGGGCAGGCTGAGGTGGGTGACGTCGTCCACGATGCCGATGGTGAACTCGCGCTTGGGGGCGTCCTTCTTGAGCTCCTCGTACACGGCAAAGCCCGCGGCGGGTGTGGTGTCCTTGGAACCCAGGCCGTAACGGCCGCCGACCACGGTGATGCCGGTCTTGCCGGCCTCGTAGAGAGCCGTGACGATATCCTGGTAGAGGGGCTCGCCGATGGAACCCGGCTCCTTGGTGCGGTCGAGCACGGCAATCTTCTTGACCGTCTCGGGCAGCACGTTTACAAAGTGCTTGACGGAGAACGGGCGGAACAGGCGGACCTTCACCAGGCCAACCTTCTCACCGTGAGCGGTCAGGTTGTCGATGACCTCCTCGAGCGTGTCGCAGAAGGAGCCCATGCAGACGATGACGCGCTCGGCGTCGGGCGCGCCGTAGTAGTTGAACAGACCGTAGTCGGTGCCCAGCTTCTCGTTGACCTTGCCCATGTACTCCTCCACGATGGCGGGCAGCTCATCGTAGAAGTGGTTGCAGGACTCGCGGTGCTGGAAGAAGATGTCGCCGTTCTCGTGGGAGCCGCGCGCGTGCGGGTGCTCCGGGTTGAGCGCGCCGTCACGGAACGCCTGGACGGCGTCCATGTCACACATATCCTTGAGGTCCTCGTAGTCCCAGGTAGCAACCTTCTGGATCTCGTGGCTCGTGCGGAAGCCGTCGAAGAAGTTCAGGAACGGGACGCGGCCCTCGATGGCGGACAGGTGCGCCACGGGGGCAAGGTCCATGACCTCCTGGACGTTGCCCTCGGCGAGCATGGCGAAGCCGGTCTGGCGGCAGGCCATGACGTCGGAGTGATCACCAAAGATGTTGAGCGCGTGGGTGGCGACGGTACGGGCCGACACGTGGAACACGGCCGGCAGGTTCTCGCCCGCGATCTTGTACATGTTCGGGATCATGAGCAGCAGGCCCTGGGAGGCCGTGTAGGTGGTGGTGAGAGCACCAGCACCCAGCGAGCCGTGAACGGTACCGGCAGCGCCGCCCTCGGACTCCATCTCCACCACGTTGACGGGCGTGCCGAAGATGTTCTTCACCCCCTGCGCGGCCCACTGGTCCACGTGGTCGGCCATGGGGCTCGACGGGGTGATGGGATAGATTCCCGCCACCTCCGTGTATGCGTACGAAACGTACGCAGCGGCCTCGTTGCCGTCCATAGATTTGAACTTACGTGCCATATACCCCTCTCCTCTCGTTTGGGTGTACATGTGCGGCGACCGTGGCGAGCGGCCCGCCTGCGGATGGCATATCCACATTCGCCGTCATTGTACCCCCGCGCACGGGCATAGTTAACGTTATCTCTGAGCGGTAGGGAGAACATTTCCGCAGGTTAACCGTTGGAAACCAACAGGGACCGGGGCGGGGTGGGGTATGGCGGTTGCGTGGTAGGCGGGTTGGGGCGGACGTGGGCTGACGCGAGCCAATGCGGACGTTTTTCCAGATAAACAATTTGGTAGATGGACGACTGACCTGACAGGCGTTTTCGCTTCAAATGAACCCGAAACGGCTGGAAAAGCGAGACGCGACACAAGTACATACAGGACGAGGGCCGCAAAAGTGCTTACCGGACCTCAAATCGGCGCAGATCCATGCCAGTCTGCTCCGCCATGCGAATAAGCTCTTCCGGCGAGGCAGATTCCACCGCAACAAGGTCCGCCATGGCAAGGGGCGACGCGACAAACGTCGCCGTGCCGGCATCGTCCATCAGCGCCTCGCGCAGCTGGTCGAAGTCGATGCGAATCGTGTTGTCAGACATGGAGCCCCATCAGTTTTTGAAATATGCCACCCTACGCATCAATGTATCATCAGTGTACGGTATTCACCCCCCCCCACCTGAGGCCCTACTCTCCTCTTAGCACGTCCAACAGGTCCTGATAGGTTGACACCGGCTCGTAGTGCACATTGGACGATTTGTTAATCTCGTTGAATAGACGCTTGGCACATGCAATCTTGGCGCGCTCGACCCCGCGCAGCTCAAACGAATCGAGCGATCCCTTAGTCTCGGCAACAAAGAAGACGTGCTTCACGTTCTCGCCCAGCACCTCACGGTCAAAGGCGATGGCCCAGTCCGGGGCATAGTTTCCAACCGGCGTGGGAATCTGGAATCCGCGTGGAAGCTTGGCATAAACCACTACCTCGTTTCCGGCATCTAGGTCTTCGGCAAAGCGCCGCTCCACGCTCTTCTGGGCGCTGCCATCAGGAAACACCCAGTCCTGAACATTCTTGCTCGCGCGATACGCCTTATCGCGCGCCTCGGGCATTGCATCGGAAAAGATACTTGCGTCGTAGCTCTCGCCTGTCGGTCGATAACTCACATGCTCCACCACCATGGCGGCCTTCTGTCCCACGATGAGCCGCCCCACGCGGGCGATGAACTCCTCCGGGTTCCGTCGGAACAGCCCAAACTTCACCGGTGCCATACCCGAGAGGATGCGAGCCGCCACCCTTCGCGTCACGCCCGCGGCAGCAGCCACCTCGCCCACGAGGTCGTACGTCACCCCTGCCGCGCCCTGGCTCGTCACCTCGCCCGTCTCGCGCGTCACGTCCGAGAAGCCCTCGCCGCCCCGCACGCGGTCCTCGGTCACGTCCTCGCGCTGGATGCCGCGCGTCACCGTGTAGGAGAGCGTCGAGACGGACAGGTTGGCGTCAATCTCCGCGACGGACTTGCGCACGAGCTCGTCGTCATCAAACGACACCGTGTAGGCGTACTTGGCGTTGATGCGGCGCCACAG
This sequence comes from Collinsella sp. AK_207A, assembly GCF_902501965.1. Taxonomy (GTDB): domain Bacteria; phylum Actinomycetota; class Coriobacteriia; order Coriobacteriales; family Coriobacteriaceae; genus Collinsella. The sequence continues at coordinate 137,454 of NZ_CABWID010000010.1, forward strand.
GTCCTGGAACTCGCTGCGCTCGAAGTTGGCGTTGAGCGGGTTGCGCGTCACCTTCTGCCTGTTGCCGTTCTCCACCATCTCGGCGAGGACGGCGTCGTCGTAGACGCTCCTCACGGCACGCTCGATGGCCGGGGCCTTCTCGCGCAGCTCCGCGTCAAACTCCGCCAAGGCCTCGCCCAGACCCTCCTCGCGAAGCTTCTCCGTGGGACGCCCTTCCACATCCACCAGGCCATGCTTGACCAGGACGTTGTTGATGAGCTGGGCCTCGTGCGCGTCAAACTCCACCACCGAGCCCTCGGGCGTCTGCCACCGAAAGTCGCAGAAGAGCTTGGCGTCCACCACGCGCGGCCGGGCGCGCAGGCGCTCCACGGTCTCCTTCTGCAGGTCTCCCACGAAGCTCGCGTAGCCCTCGCTCGCCACCACCGTGAGCCGGTTCACGCGCTGCACCTCGTCCTCGCCCAGCACGCCCGCGTCCTGGCGCACGCCCTGCTGGTCAACGCACAGGCGCAGGCCTCGGCCCACCTGCTGGCGTTTGGCCTCGTCCTTGCGGACCTCGCGCAGCATGCAAATCTGGAACACGTTGGGGTTGTCCCAGCCCTCGGCCAGAGCGGAGTGGGAGAAGATGAAGCGGCACGGCTCGTCAAAGGAGAGCAGGCGCTCCTTGTTGCGGAGGATGAGGTCGTAGGCGCTCTCGTCGTCCGATCCCTCGCCGCCCCGGGCAACCTTGGAGTTGACGGCCCGGCCCTTCTTATCCACCGAGAAGTACCCGCGATGCACCTCACTCGCGTCAAAGCGCCGCAGGTAGTCGAGGTAGCTGGAATCCCGCTCGTCGTCGAACGTAGGGGCGGCCACGCGGGCCGCCACCGCGGCGGCGTACTCCTCCTCGAAGATGCGCCCGTACTCGCCCGTGGCCTCGGAGCCGTCCTCGTCGTAGACGCGGTACTTCCCCACCTCGTCTACGAAGAAGAGCGAGAGACACTTGACGCCGCGCCGGAACAGCGCCTCCTCCTTCTCGAGGTGGCTCTTGATTGTCTCGCGAATCTGCACGCGCCGCAGGTTGGCCTCAGCGGAGTCGCCCTCAGACCCTCCCTCGAACACCACCACGTCGTTCATGAAGCGCACGTAGCCGGGCATGCCACCCTGCGCCGGCACGATGCCACCCGGGGCGATCACGTAGCCCTCGCGGTAGGCCTCGAGCTCCCGTGACGCCACGTAGAGGCCGTCACCCTCGTCGAGCGTCATGGTCTGGCGCGAGACCTTGCCCGCGGCGCGCAGCACGTTGAACTCGACCACGGCCCGCGGCGCGTGGCTGGCAGAGACGCGAATCTCGACCAGGCGCACGTAGCCGTCCGTTCCCAGCAGGTGGTTGAGCTCGAAGCCCTTCACCTCGATGCGCTTCACGAGGCGCATGCGGTAGGCGTCGACCGGGTCGAGCGCGTAGGCGAGGTCGTGCCGCTCGCGGTGCGTGGCCGAGTAGTTGAGCACGAAGAGTGGGTTGAACCGCGCGATGCCCGCCTGCGTGGCCTTGCCGCCCATCTTCTGCGGCTCGTCCATGATGATGACGGGGCGCGTGGCCGCCAGCACATCGATGGGACGGCGGCTGCCGAAGTCGTCGCGCTCGGAGAACATGATGAGTGCCTCCTTGGAGTGGCCTCCCTCCTTCATAGACTTGTTGAAGTTCTGCGTGTTGATGACCATGACCGAGATGTCCGCGCGCTGGGCAAACTGGTCGATCTCGTTCAGGCGCGCACTGTTGTAAACGAAGCTCCAGATACGCTTGCCGTAGAGCTCGAAGAAGTGACCCTCGGTGACGGAGAGGGACTTGGCCACGCCCTCGCGGATGGCAACGCTGGGCACCACGATGGCGAACTTGGTCCAGCCAAAGCGCCGGTTGAGCTCAAAGATGGTCTTGGTGTAGACGTAGGTCTTGCCGGTTCCCGTCTCCATCTCAACGTCGAGCGCGACCACCCCCGGCCCCCTGGCGAGCGAGGAGGACTCCGGCACGGAGAAGCGCCGCTGCTGCTTGCGGATGTTGTCGAGCAGTTTGGCAGCCGTGAGCCGCACGGGCGCGTTCGCGTAGCCGGCATCGTCTCCGGTGGCCGCCACAAGGTCGAGCGCCTCCGTGTCCACCCCGCCCATGCCGCGCCGCTCGCGGCCAGCGATGCGCCCCAGGTCGCGCACGTACTCGAACGGCGCCTGGCACGGCTGCCCCGCGAACACGCCCGCCACGGCGTCGGCGGCATCGGTCTGATAGGGCTGGATGGTGAACTTGAACTGCATGGGTATTACCTGCCTGTCATTTCCGTATCCGAGGGTCGGGGTAGAATGGTCAAAACGAGAAGGGAGCACGTCATGACGCCACCCGTTGCCCAGTTAATGGAATCCGGATTGCTCGACGCCTGCGACGAAGCAGGAGGAACGTATCGGTTCTCCGTACCCGGTCGCGGGGACTATGAGCTGGTTCGCACCGGTCAGGATGCCGAGACTGAAGAGCATCTCTCCGAGTCCGATATTGCCTCGCTGAAGCAAGGCATCGCCGACTTCGAGAATGGGAACTACTCCGATGCCTTCGAGTTTCTTTCCGAGATAAGGCGCGAGTATGGCCTATAGCGTCGATATCGCCGACAGCGCCAAGCAGGAATTCCGAGACGCACTCAACTACATCGCACTTCACTATGCCTCTCCGCAAGCGATGTCGAATCTCACCGCCGCATATGAGGCTGCCCTGTTCGCCGTTCAGGCCCTTCCCAACGGATACGGCGTCAACGAGGAGGCATGCAAAGCCACCGGTCATGAGATTCGCCGCATCCGAGTCAAGAACTATGGCCTGTTCTATGAAGTGAACGAGCGCGAGAAGCAGGTGCAGATCATTTCGTTTCTGCACGCTCACCAGGATATCAGCTGGCGTGTAGCCAGGGACTACGAGCTCCTCAACTAGCCCGAGCCGGCGACCCCCACACGGAACCGCCGGCTTCTTTATGGGGCTCTGCCGCATCTAGATCACCTTGCAGGCGGTGGCGGGGCTCACGGTCTTGAAGATCTGCTCGAAGTTGGCGGCCGAGGCGGCGTCGGCGAAGCTCGCGTCGCGAACGACGCAGTAGCTGGGCTCGCGCTTGGCCATGGCCGTGATGGCGTCATTGGTGATGCCCGTGTCGAAGCAGGCAATGAGCGCGCCCCCGTCCACGTCGAAGGCCGTAAAGCCCGCGACGTCGATGCGCTCGATCTTGGCCGAGAACGGAATCTGGAACGCGGGTAGGGCCTCGAAGAGCAGGTCCTCGGGAGCGCGATCGTCTTTAAGGTTGTCGGCGAGGTCGAAGAGGGCCTGCTGGCTCGTGTCCTCGGGCGTGGCATAGACGTCCTCGAAGTTGGACGAGTCGATCTTGAGCACGCGGAAGCCGATGTCCGGAACCTTCTTGGGTTCTTCGCCGAGCTTGAGCTGGGCGTTTGAAGCCTCGACCTCCTCGCGGATCTTCTCCCCCGCACGGCGGATGCGCTCCTCGCCGATCTCGCAGATGGTGCGGTAGCCGTCTTTGCTAGCCTCACGATCCTCGGGTGTTTCCTCGGGAAGTTGCACGAGAATGAACTTGGCAACCGTTTGTTTCTCAGCATTCATCTGAATGAGAGCATCGGCAGTTGATGCCGAGCCCGAGAAGAAGTCGAGGACAAGCGAGTCGGGTTCGAGATTGGCAAGCGTTATGAGACGCTTGAGCATGCGCGTTGGCTTGGGTCCATCAAAGTAGCCCTTACCGTCAAAAAGGGAGACGACCTCTTTGGCGCCTTCCTGACTGTGACCCACCTCCTTATAGAAGAGAATGGACTGAGGGGCCATACCGTCGAATTTCAGCTCGGACAGAAACCTTTTGATACAAGGTACGCTATCACCATTTGGCCCGAACCAAATCCGATTGTCATGGAGCCTCTCAAGGAACGCGTTCCTTGAGAGCCTCCAACAGCGAGCTGTTGGAGGCTCTACTATACGCCCAGAGGGCGTCGTTATCTGATAGTCACACGATGCGTTGTACGTTTTTACCGACATGTCGCTCGGTTTCCAAGGACCGCGCGGATCGTTATCTGGATTCTTATAGCGAGCATTTGCCTCAGCGGTTCTTGGCAATCTACCAATCTTGAACTCATCGGCATTCTTCGCATACATCAGCACATAATCGTGGCTATTCGAAACGTACTTTGCATCGTTCTTTGGAGCATACGCACGCTCCCAGATGAGCTGCGCGATGAAATTCCGCTCGTTGAAGACCTCGTTGCACAGCTCCCGCAAATTGAGCTGCTCACTATCATCAATGCTGATAAAGATGACACCATCTTCGGTTAATAAGTCACGCGCCAACAGCAGACGTGGGTACATCATCGAACACCAATCGGAGTGGAACCGACCGTTGCTCTCGGGGTTGGCGACGAGACGGCCGCCCTCCTCGTCGTAGTCGCCGCTCTGGGCGTCGTAGTCCTCGCGGCTCTGGGCGAAGTCGTCGTCGTAGATGAAGTCGTGCCCTGTGTTGTACGGCGGGTCGATGTAGATCATCTTGACCTTGCCCGCGTAGGTGTTGCGCAGGAGCTTTAAGGCCTCGAGGTTATCGCCCTCGATGTAGAGGTTCTCGGTAGTGTCCCAGTCCTTGGACTTCTCGGGCTGCGGGCGCAGGGTCTTCGTGCACGGACGCCTGGCCTCGGCGCGGGCCTCCCGCTTGCCGGGCCAGGTGAACTGGTAGCGTTCGCGCGGCCCCTCGGCCACATCTCCCAGCTGCTCACGCAGGGCATCGAAGTCGACGACGTGGCGCAGGGTGCCGTCCGGCTCGCGCACCTCGGTCATCACGTTGGGAAAGAGCTCGCCCAGCCGTTCCACGTTCTCGGCCGTGAGGTCCGCCGTCTGGCGCTCGATCTTGTCCATGTCGCGTTTCCCTTCTCAGAAGCGACGACCGGGCGCGGCGGCTCCACCGTGGCCCGACCGTCACGGTGATCTAGTTCTCCAGCTCCGCAAGATCGCGCTTGGCAGCCTTGAGCTGCCTGAAAAGCGCGTTGCGCTTGGCGATTTGCTTCTCTTTGTCATGTTTGCGGGTGAGCGTCGCCACATCGCGGCGCAGGGCCTCGATGCGGCGCTCGCGCTCGATGCGCTCGTCAATGGTGAGGGACGGGGCCGCCTCGGACGACGACGCGGGCTCCACGGCCGCCGCCCCATCCGCGAAGATGACCTGCTCGCTGAGCGCGTCCCAAACGTCGTCCAGCGTCGCCCCGCGCAGCGCCAGCCGCACGTCGCCCTCAGGCTGCCACGTCCCCACCTGCAGCTGCTGCCGCACGAGCGCGAGCGCCACCTCGCCCTCGTGCCGGCACGCCACCAGCACCTTGTTGGGAATGCCGCGTATGATGGCGGCAACCACGTCGCGCGGCACCGTGCGCTCGCGTACGTCGAGCGCAAGCACCACGACCTCGGCCACGTGCTCGCCCGCAGGAATGCCGCAGGTGGCCTCCTTGATGGAGGCGGCCATCTCGATCTTCTCAACGTCGTGCGTGAAGGCGTCGCGAAGGGCAGACGTCATCTTGAGGTTCCGGTAGAAGGCGTTCTTGGGGATGACGCGGCCCACGGCCACGGTGCTCGGCAGGCCTAGCATTGGGGCCTCACCACCAGAAAGCAGATGAGCTCGAAGTCGTCGAGGCCCTTCACGTCGCCCTCGCCGACTTCGAGCTCATCTTTGAGAATTCGCGACTTGTTGTCGATAATGGCTTGGTCCATGCTAGGCCAATTTACAACGTCGACCTGGCAGACTGCATGCTAGAAGGTCACTTTAGAGCAGCCCCCCCCCCGAGCAATTTATGCAAGTGACCATCGTCTCTGCTCCTAACGCCAAAACCTGATGAGATATGAAACTATTGTACTCAAGTAAGTAAACGTAATTCGCAAGTATGCAGCGGAATCCATGCTCGTAGATACACAACAATGGACACCGGTATCAGCATTCGTCCCCTACAGCACCCGCCGCGCCTCGATCGCTCGGCCGAGGGTCAACTCATCCGCATACTCCAGGTCCCCGCCCACGGGCAGCCCGCTCGCCAGGCGGCTCACGGACACGCCCAGCGGCTTGATGGTCCGGGCCAGGTAGCTCGCCGTCGTCTCCCCCTCGATATTGGGGTTCGTGGCGATGATGACCTCTTGGATATCCTCCGTGCCCAGGCGCGCCAGCAGCTCGCGAATGTGCAGCTGCTCCGGCCCAATCTTGTCCATGGGGCTGATCACTCCGCCGAGCACGTGGTAGAGGCCATGGTAGCTGCCCGTGCGCTCGATGGCCGAGACGTCGCGCGGCTCGCCCACCACGCAGATGCGCGCGGTATCGCGCGTGGGATCCTGGCAGATGGCGCACTCGTCGGCGGTGGCGTAGTTGAAGCATCGGCTGCAGAAGTGCACCTGCTCCTTCACCATGAGAATGGCGTCGGCCAGGCGGCGCGCCTCCTCGGCGTCCGCCTCCAGCAGGTAGTAGGCAATGCGCTGGGCGCTCTTGGGGCCAATGCCCGGCAGGCGGCCTAGCTCATCGAGAAGAATCTGCAGGCTCTGGTTGGCTGACACTCCGCACTCGCTTCCTTGTGGCTGATGATGATGGCCGTGGCCGGTGACATGGCCGAGGGGCATGGCCGCGACGTGGCCGGCGCGCGGCGCTCACGGCCCGCAACGCGAAAACCGGGCCCGCCGTGCGGCCGCCATGCGGCTATCGAGACGAGCCCGGTTGCTTGCGCTGCTAGAACGGCATGCCGGGGATGTTGAGACCGCCGGTGATGGCGCCCATCTGGCGGTTGGCGAGCTCCTCCACACCGCGGAAGCCCTCGTTCACAGCCGCAACGATCATGTCCTGCAGCATCTCGATATCATCCGGGTCCACGGCCTCGGGGTCGATCTGAATGCTCTTGAGCTCCATATCGCCGCCGACGGTGACCTTCACCATGCCGCCGCCGGCGCTGGCGTCCACGGTCTGGGACTGCAGGCTGGCCTGCGCCTCGGCGAGCTGCTGCTGCATCTTGCGAGCCTGCTGCATCATCTGATTCATGTTGGGCATGGAGGTTCCTTCCGTAACGGTTGATGGCTGTTGGGATGGTACCCCAAAACCATGCGGGACCGTGGGAGCGTGGCATGGTCCGTTAGCCGCAACCAACCAAAACCGCAGGTAGTTAGCCCTGGGTTACTCGGTGAACGGTGTGAATTGCGGAGCCCCAAGGCCTTGCATTGCCCCGCGGGCAAGGTATATTGAAGCCAATCAGCTGACGCCCTTCGCCTGGGCCCAGCGCAACAGAGAGGAAACTACCATGGCTCATCCCGTAATTGATGCCGACGAGTGCATCGCTTGTGGCGTTTGCGTCGACTCCTGCCCGGCCGGCGTGCTCGAGGTCAACGACGTCGCCGTTGTGACCGACGAGGATTCTTGCGTGGGTTGCGGTGCCTGCCAGGACGCCTGCCCCGCGGGCGCGATCACCGAGATCGCCGAGTAGCATACGCTACCAGCCACGAAGGCTTGAAGAGCCGGCCCTACGGGGTCGGCTCTTTGCGTTTGGCGCGAAGGCTCATGCCACGGCCCTCGATGCCACATGCCCCGCGGCTATAATGGCGAGCCGTTACACGACGTTGGGAGCAAGGCTATGGGCACGGATGCAAGGATTTCTGGCAGCGTGGTACGCGGCGCGTGGATCGAGGCGGCGCGGCCGCGCACGCTGCCGCTCGCGATCAGCGGCTCGCTTGTAGCGGCGGGCTTGGCGGCTGCGGCCGGGCAGTTCCGTGTGGAAGTCTTCGCCCTCATGCTCGTGGTGTCCGCGCTTTTGCAGGTCATCGCCAACTTTGCCGACGACTTCGGCGACCTCGCCCACGGCCTGGACGACGAGACCCGCGTGGGCCCCAAGCGCGGCATGCAGCGCGGCATCATCTCCCCCGCCCAGATGCGCACGGCGCTCATCATCACCTGCAGCCTCACGTTCATCCTCGGCTGTCTGCTCATCTGGGTGGCGTTTACCGCCGGCCCTGCCATGGCATCTGGCTCCGTGACCGCCATGATTGCCTTCCTGATGCTCGGTATCGCCGCCATCGCCGCCGCCGTGTTCTACACCGTGGGGCCGCACCCCTACGGCTACCTGGGCTTGGGCGACATCATGAGCTTCATCTTCTTTGGCCTGGTCTCGGTGATCGCCGGCACCTTCCTCTACACGCACGCCGTGAACGCCGCTTCGCTCGTGGCCGCGCTGGCACTCGGCCTGCCCGTGGCCGCGGTCATGAACATCAACAACATGCGCGACTCCACGGCGGACGCTGCCAAGGGAAAGAAGACCATCGCAAACCGCCTCTACGCCGCCGGCGAGCGCCAGGGCGAACACGTTGCCACAGGCAAGACGTCGCAGGAGATCGCCGGGCTCGTGGCCGTGCTCTCCCATGGGCCCAAGGTGGATGCCGCTGACTTTGAGGCCGAGGTGAACGCCGGCGGTGACGAGGCCCGCGCGTGGGCGACCGATCCGCGCACCGTTGCCGCGCTCACCGGCGAGACGTACATGCGGAGCTACCACCTGCTGCTCGTCTACGGCTCCATCGCGCTCTTCTTGGCAGCGCTGCTCATCGTCCTCGGATGGAGCCTGCCCACCTTGGTAGGCGCCGTTGCGGTACTGGCGGCAAGCATGCCGCTCTTCAAGGCCACGCGCGCCGCCTGCGACGAGCGCGACCACACCAAGCTTGACCGCTTCATGGCGCCCACGAGCCTGGGCACCGTATTGCTCGCCGCGGTGTTCTCGCTTGCTGTCGCCGTGCTGTAGCGTGCGCCGGCGCGTTGCCGCGCTTGCGACCCGCCGTCGCATCGCCGTCGCCGTATCGCCGACGTTCGAGCGTTGATTTCGACATCGAAAGCGCATCCATTGCTGTTGAGCGCGTTTCTCGCCACCGAGGATTTCGTCGGCAACTTCCGCCGCACCGGCGTGGATGAGCCGCTGCCCACCAAAGTGCCGGAGACGCCCGAGGTAGACCTCCTGGTGCGGGCGATTCAGCGGCTGAAGAAGTAGCGGCACGGGCATCGATGCTCATTTAGAGCGTCGAACGGCACGCCGCCATGCGCACAAGCGAGGCGCCCCCGTTGCCGAGGGCGCCTTCAGCGCAAGCAAGCTATCGAGCGATCAAGTCTAGCCGGTGATGCGCGTGCCCGAGAGGCCGGCCATGGTCTCGGCGGCCTTGTCCAGCGCGCCGATGATGCAGGTGCGGCCCTTGCGGCTGCGCGCGAACTTGATGGCGGCGCGCACCTTCGGCTCCATGGAGCCCTTGCCGAACTGGCCCTCGTCGGCGAGCTTTTCGGCCTCGTCGGCGGTAAGCTCATCTAGGTCCCGCTGCTCGGGCGTGTTGAAGTTGATGGCGACCTTCTCTACCGCCGTGAGCAGGAAGAGCACGTCGGCCTGGCAGTCCTCGGCCAAAAGCTCGCCGCCGGCATCCTTGTCGATCACCGCGGCGATGCCCTTGTACGCGCCCTTATCCGAGTAGTCGCGCACCACGGGGATGCCGCCGCCACCGCAGGCAATGACGATGAACTCGTTGTCGAGCAGATTGAGAATGCTCGTTGCCTCGACGATCTTCTTGGGCTCGGGGCTCGCCACCACCCGGCGGTAGCCGCGGCCGGAATCCTCCACGAAGGTCATCTCGGGATGCTCCGCCTGCTCGGCCTCGGCCTGCGCCTTGGTCAAGAACGGCCCGATGGGCTTGGTGGGATTCTGGAACGCCGGGTCGTCCGGATCCACCTCCATCTGTGTCACCACCGTTGCCACGTGCCAGCGCTTGTAGCGCTTGTGGAGCTCGCGGCCGATGCCCTGCTGCAGGTGGTAGCCGATGTAGCCCTGGCTCATGGCGCCGCACTCGGGCAGGTCGATCGCGGGCGTACCGATCGCCTCGTGCGCCGCGGCGAAAGCGTTCTGGATCATGCCAACCTGCGGGCCGTTGCCGTGGGTGATGATGATCTCGTTGCCCTGCTCGATGAGGCCGAGCAACGATTTAGCTGCATTGCCGACCTTCTCGATCTGTTCGGCAGGATTGTTGCCGAGGGCGTTGCCTCCGAGCGCGACGACGATGCGGTCGGGCTTGCCAAGGGGCTTGGACATGGGAATCTCCTCTTCTTGGGTGAAACGGGGCGCGCCCAAAGACGCACCCGCTCAAAAGTGCTTACGTACGTGTCCGTCGAGCTACTCCGCAAAGCGGTTCTTGTGGTCCCAGCTGTGGCGATACAGGTCGTCGCTCACCAGGTAGTCGTAGATGTCGTCCACGATCTCGATGCCGCCGGCGTCCTTGGTCGCCTGCACGCGGGCGGCGCCGCGCTGGCCGGGCCAGTACACCTTGTCGAAGCCCACGCCCGGCTTGACCTCGTTGAGCTCCTCAATCACCTGCGTCATGGCCTCGCGGAACGCCTGGCCGCCGCAGAAGAAGTCGGGGTTGATGGCCACGTTCAGATGACCCAGGCGCCGACCCTCGGAGAGGTCGTGGTACATGGACGACACATGCTTGCCCGCGGGCACGCCCAGCAGCACGCCGGACAGGATGTCGACGAGCATCATGAGACCGTAGCCCTTGGGGCCGGCGATGGCCACGAGCGCGTTCACCTTGTGCGGATCGGTGACGGGCAGGCCATCCTCGTCCACGGCCCAGCCCTCGGGAATAGAGCGGCCGGCGCTCTTGGCATCGAGGATCTTGCCCCACGCCTGCACGGTCGTCGCCATGTCGAAGCTCACGATGCGGTCATCGACCGTGGGTGCGGCGATGGCCAGCGGATTGGTGCCGTAGAACGGCTCGGCGCCGCCGTAGGGAATGACCATCGGGTCGGATTGCGTGCAGGAGAGGCCGATCATACCCTCCTTGGCGGCCATCTCGGTGTAGTAACCGATGGCACCCGTGTGGCCCACGTTGGAGACGCCCACCATGCCGATGCCGTTCTCCTTGGCCATGGCGATGGCCTTGCGCATGCCCTCGATGGCGAAGGGATAGCCGCAGCCGTTATCGCCGTCGAGGATGCCAGTGCAGGGACCGGTCTGGGTCCAGGTCACCTTGGGGTCGATGGTAGTGCCGCCCTTGGAGATGCGCTCGGTGTAGTACTCCACGCGCACCTCGCCATGGCTGTGCAGGCCGTGCTCGGAAGACCAGGTCATGACCTCAGCCATGTCCTCGGCGTGGTCCTCGTGCATGCCAGCGGCCATGAACTTGTTCTTCATCAGGGACTTGAGTTCTTCGCGGGTGACGAGCATAATGGCTCCTCTTTTTTCCGTATCCGGGCACCGCGCCCGGATGCATTACCAAATACGAAGGGGCTCGTGGACTCGTTGCTCGAGCCCGCGCCGGCACCGCCGTCGGCCGCTCTAGGCCGTCGGCGCCCCCGTGCCGTTGAAGACGTCGTAATCGATCGCGTCCTCGCTCTTAGCCACGAGCAGGGCGCAAAACACGTCGGAGTTCACGTTCAGCGTGGTGCGGATGGCGGCCACGATGTACTCCAGGCCACCCAGGATCGCTATGGCTTCCATGGGCAGACCGAGCGCCGGAATGAGCATGGTCAGCGAGATGAGCGAGGCGCCCGGGGCCACCGCGTTGGCGAGCGAGAGCATCCACGCAATGAACGCCACGGTGATGAGCGCCGGGCCCGCGAACTCCATGTCGTACATCTGCGACACGAAGATCGCCGTCACCGCCATGTGCAGCGCCGAACCGTTGGAGTTCAGCGGCACGCCCAGCGGCAGTACCAGATCGGCGATACTCTTCTTGAGGCCGATCTTGTTCTTGGCATCCTCCATCTCGAGCGGCAGCGTCACCGCGCTGGAGATGGTGGCGGCCGCCATGACGCTCATGGGAACCATCTTGGCAAAGAGCTTCCCCATGGGCATTTTGCAGTACGCGGACACCACGATGAGCCAGAGGACGGTGAAGACCGCCGTGGTCCCGGCAAGCACCAGGATGTACTTGCCAATGGGAACGAGCACGTCCAGACCAAGCTCACCGATGCTCGCGGACACGTAGGCGAAGATGCCGATGGGCGCCACGTTCATCACGATCTTGATGATCTGCAGCAGTACCTCGTTGAGGTCGCAAATCCAGGCATACACCGAGACCTCGGCGCCGTCACGCGCCTCACGCACCAGGATGATGGCGATGCCGAAGAACAGCGAGAACACGATGCAGGGCACCATGGAGCCCGTGGCAACCGCGCTCACAATGTTGCTCGGGAAGAAGCCCGTCAGCGTGTCGGCAAGCGTGGTGGTCACGGCTTCGGCGTCGGAGCTGGCGTTCAGCACCAGCGAGCTCTCGGAAAGGCCGGCGCCCGGCTTGAAGATGAGCGCCGAGCCCATGCCGAACGCGGACGCCAACAGCGAGGAAATGAGGAACGCCGCGGCGGCCTTGAGACCCACGCTCGAAAGCTGCTTTTTGGTGAGCGATCCCACCGCCTCGATGATCTGGCACATCACGAAGGGAACGATGCCCATCTGGATGAGCCGGAAGAAGATATCGCCCAGAAACTTGATCTGGCTCATGGACGTTCCGCCCACGAAACCGGCGGCGATACCGGCGACCATGGCAATAACCATGCCGACGGTCGAGTTGTACCTGAACTTCCGGGCACTCGATTTGGATTCGGTCATGTGAACCACTGTCCTATGGGGACACCACTCTCCCCCGTATAGGCCGATAGACATACCGACAGGCTCCTGTACAGCCTGGCGCGGCAGCCGCTTCTCCCGGTGGAGCGATCCGCCAAGGAGAGAGAGGCACAAGGCTTTTAGGTCCGAGTGGGGACCAACCTCGTTGCGGGACGAACCCGCCGAACACGAGCTAAGGTGCCCGCCGGTCGAGAAAGGAGACACAGGTGCCAACCAGCGGGCTTGATTCGATACCGGGCGCGGAAAGCCCGGACGGGTTAGGCTAATCGGTCAGATGACGGGACCAACCCTCGACGTACTCCGTCTTTCCGTCGAAGATGTCGTGGTTGATACCCTTGGGACCGGCCACGATCATGGCCGCGAAGACGTCGCCGCACACGTTCAGCGGGGTGCGGGAAGCACCCGTGGGGTACTCCAGGCCGCCGAAGATGCCGATCGCCTGCATGGGCAGGCCGAGGGCCGGCACCATCATGGTGAGAGACACGAGCGAGGCGCCCGGGGTGGCGGCGTTCACGAAGGCGATCATGCCGCAGATCACCCACACGGTGAGCAGGTCGTTGGGACCAAAGACCACGCCGTACATCTGGGCGATGCAGAGCGCGTCCACGGCCATGTGCACAGCCACGCCGTTGGAGTTCAGCGGCATACCGAGCGGCAGGAGCACGTCGCAGATATCCTCGCGGATGCCGATCTTGCGCTTGGAGTCCTCCATGGCGGTGGGAAGCGTCACGGCAGAGGAAATGGTGGTGAAGGCCGTCACCATCATGCGGACCATCTTCTGCATGAGCTTGAAGGGATTTACGCGGCAGTAGATCGGCACGATGATGAAGTACGCGGTGAACATGATGAGCATGCCGGCGATCATGACCAGGAAGTACTTGACGAGGGGCAGCAGCACGGCGGTGCCCATCTCACCGATCATGGCGCTCACGTAGCAAAAGATGCCGATGGGAGCCAGGTTCATGACGGCGCGGATGATGTTCAGCAGCAGCTCGGAGACCTCGCAGCACAGGTCGTAGGCCTTGCACTCACCGTCGTGGGCCTGGCGCCAGAAGCTGATGGCCAGGCCAAAGGCCACGGCGAAAATGATGATCTGGATCATGGTGCCGTTGGAGAGCGACGCCACGACGTTGTTGCCGAAGAAGCCGGTGAGCGTGTCCTGGATGGTCATGAGCTCCGTGGCCTCGCCGTCGAACTGGGCGTTCTGCACGAGCGCGGAGTTCTCCATGCCGGCACCCGGCTGGAAGAACTCGGCCAGGCCGATGCCCACCGCCGCGGCGATGAACGTCGTGACGATGAAGACGACCACGCCCTTGAGGCCGATGTCGCCGAGCGTCTTGGGCGTGAGGCCGCCCACGGACTTGATGATGGTGCAGAGGACGAACACCGAGATGTTCATCTGGATTAGGCGGAAGAAGATGTCACCGATGAACTGGACATTCTTCATGGGCTCGCCGACTACCACGCCCACGATCACGGCTGCGACCATCGAGATTAGCAGGAGGATGGTGATATCCGGACCTTTCTTCTTGGCTTTCACCTCTGTTGTTGCCATTATTCGAACCTTTCTCTTAAATGTAACCCGTTGAATCAATACCTAGAACAGGCAGCCGAACGCCGCACCGAAGCCCAGAAGCGAGTCCGCACCGGAGGTGTGGCCCATCTGGAAGATGCGCTCCACCCGGTCGGGCAGCGCTTCGAACTCCCCCGCCGTCAGGTCCGCCGCGAGCGCCACGAAGTCCTCGTTGGCGCAACCCGCCGTCATGGCGCGCAGATACGCTTCCGAGACCGCCGTGGTGCGTCCCGGCAGCGCGTGCCTCACCGCATCCAGATACGGCGCGATGAGCGAGCCCGTGCCGTACAGCAGGTGGAGGGCGCAGCCAAAGCCGCAGAGCACGTCGTCGCCCGAAGGGGTCAGACCGAGCCCGCGGCCGAGCAGATACTCCACGCTGCCCCGCATGGCGCGCTCCGATGCCTCGTAGCGCGCGTGCACTTCCTCCTTCGAGTAGGTGCTCTTCGCCATGCCGGCAAGGCGCGCGCACGACACAGAGAACCGTGCCAGCTCTGCTACGGCACCGCGGGAGCGGTCCGGCCAGGGCAGGCCGATGTGCTCCACCACGTCTGCTGCGGTGAGCACGCGCAGCAGCGCCACATCCGCGCCGGCGAGCGAATCCACGGCATGGGGGACGGCCAAACTCCGCACGGCCGCTTCTCCATACACCAGCTCGCTCACATCGGCCCGGCTGTAGATGCGCATCACGCCATCTCGGCAGTGCACGGCATCGCCCGGCTCGACGCGCTCCACGAGCATCGCCATCTCCTTGGCGCCCACGGTCATGCCGAAGCACGAGAGCGGTGCCTCATCGGTCCCCACGTGTACCAACTCGCCTGAGAACTCCACGTTGAAGCTCGTTGCGAACACGCTGTGCACGCTGCCCGTACGGGACTGGGGATTGCGGACCGGAACACGGTCGCAGATGTTGAAGACGACGATGCCCATGGCGTTACCGCGTTCCTACTCGATGCCCAGGCTCGCGGCGTAGGCCTCGAGCGCCTTCTCGAAGCAGGCGAGCGGGGCGCGGACGGTACCGGCGCCAACCTGGCCGATGCCCGCCTTCTTGTGCGCGATGCCCGTGTTGATGATAGGCGTGATGCCCGTGGCGACCACCTTGCGGATGTCGATACCCAGGCAGGTGCCCTTGAAGTCCCACGTGGGGATGCTCCAGTTGGAGTTGTGGCCCACGCAGATCTTCTCCATCTCGTTGGAGATGTTGAGCGCGTCCTCAAAGCCGCCGGCGCCCACGAAGCGCGTGACGCCCGGGGCCGCGACCATGGCCATGCCGCCCACGCCGACCGTCTCCGTAATGGAGGAGTCGCCGTTGTCGGGGCAGCCGTCCTCTGCCGTAAAGCCGGTGAAGTACAGGCCGACGGGCGTGTTGACAGGAGCGGTGAACCACTGGTCGCCCAAGCCGGAAACGCGCACGCCGAACTCGTAACCGTTGCGGGTCATGGTGGAGACGATGGAACCCTCAACATCTTTGCGCACGTAGTCAACGATCGCCTTGCCGGTGGCCATCATCACGTTCAGGAAGAACTGGTCGGTATCCGCCAGGAACTGGATAACGCGCTCCTTGGCCTCCTCGGAAGCGTCGGTGCGCACGATGAGCGGCGCGACCTCCTTCAGGAAGTTGAGCGTGGCGGCCATGTTGCGCTGGTGGAACTCGTCGCCCTGGGTAATGGCGCGGGCTATGAGCACGTTCAGGTTGATGCCGCCGTGCGCGAGTTTGAGGGCCTTGGAGAGCACGGGGGCCAGCTCGTCGGCCATCCAGTGCAGTCGGTCGACGACCTCCTGGCTGTAGGCGCCAAAGCGCAACACCTTGCCGATGCCCTCGTTCATGGTGCAGTAGGCAACGGTGTCGTCGGCCAGATTGCGCACCACGAGCACGGCCATGTTCGCGGAGGTGATGCCGCCCATGGGGCCAACGGCATGGCAGTGGTGACAGGGGATGAACTCGACCTCGCCGGCCTCGAGCAGGGCGAGCGCCTCCTCCTCGGTCTCAGCCCAGCCCTCGAAAAGCGCCGCACCGATGCAAGAGCCGCGCATGGGGCCCTGCATGTTCTCCCAGGTGATGGGAGGACCGGCATGCAGCAGCGTCTTCTGCGCGCGGTTGAGCTCGGGGATGACGTCCTTGGCCACCACGACGTCCACCAGCTGCGGCTGGCTTTCGCGGAAGCGCTGGCAGATGCGCTCGTTAGCCTCGTCGATGCCCTCGACCTTGGCGAGCTCGGTCAGCAGGTGGATCATCCGCTTGTTACCGCCGGCCATGGGCTTCCAGTTGTACTGGACGCTCTTGGCACCGTAGGCGCGCAGCGGCTCGTTGAAGCTCTCGACGCCCACGTTGATGACGCGCGGCTTGGTGGTAAGGAGCTCCATCACAGCCTCGCTCGGCTCGGGCACGGGCGTGGTGTCCTTGACCTCGTAGGCCACGGTGCCGCGGTCCTCCTCGGTGTAGTCGATGCCCTTGAAGGCGAGCGCCAGGCGGACGGCGCGGGCGTTGCTGGACTCCATGTGAGCGCCGGCGTCCTCGAGGATCTTGATGGAGCGGTCGTAGTCCTGCGGGTCGTGACGGGTGCCCACCACGGTGCCGACGAAATGGACCTCGCGGCCCTCGGCGGCAGCAGCGGCCTTGCACTCGGCGATGACCGGCGCCAGCTCGGATGCCATATCGGGATGGCAACCGTAGCCGAGCACGCAGTCGAACAGGATGACGCCGGTGGTGTCCTTGGCAGCATAATCGCGCATCATCTTGATGCGGACGTCGGGATCGATCATGGGATGCGGACGGCCCTGCGTGTACACGTCGTCACCCAGGTCGATGACATCGTAGCCGTCATGGCGCAGCATGTAGCCGTCTTCCTTGATGATGTGGCCGAGCTCGAGCGCCTCGGTAATCATCATCGCGGCCTCGCCGGCGAGCGTGCCGCCGGAGTACAGGCCGATGACGGTCTTGTCCTGCGCGAGCGGCGTCTCCACCGTCTCGGTGAGCGGCTCGCAGTAGTTGGGCTTCACCGAGTCGCCGTTGGCCAGGTCCACGGCGATACGGGCGGCCTCCTCGAGCGTGTGCGCCAAATGGACCTTGCCCAGGTGTGCCTCGGGCTTCTCGCCGATGAAGATGGCGACCACGGGCTTGCTGCACTTCTCGAGCAGGTCGACCACCTCGTCGCGCACGGCGGGCGCGGGCGGCTTTGAGATGACGCAGATGACGTCGGTGGGATCGTGGTGCTCGAGCGCCGCGATGGCGTCCTTCACCGTGACGGCGCCGACTTTCTCATTGAGGTCGCGACCACCGGTGCCGATGGCATGCACGCAGCCGCCGCCCAGGCGGTCGATCACGCAGGTGACCTCCTGGATGCCGGTGCCGGAGGCGCCAACGATGCCGATGTTGCCGGGGTTGATGACGTTGGTGAAGGCCACGGGCACGGAGGACACCACGCCGGTGCCGCAGTCCGGACCCATGAAGAGCAGGCCCTTCTCGTGTGCCTTCTGCTTCAGGCGCACCTCGTCCTCGAGCGGCACGTTGTCCGTGAAGGAGAACACGTTGAGCCCCAGGTCGAGTGCGCGCTCGAGCTCGGGCGCCGCATACTCACCGGGGATGGAGAAGAGCGCCATGTTGGCGTCCGGCAGGAGCGCCACGGCCTCCTCCCAGCTTATGGCCTCGGCGGGACCGCCCGCAGCCTCCTTCTTGGTGGACAGATCGGCCAGGAAGGCCTCGGTCTCGGCGAGTACCGTGTCCATGATGGCATCGTCGTCCGTCTCCACCACGATCACCATGTCGCTGGGGCTCGCGGCGGCGGCCTCGGGCGTCAGCAGGCCGGCGGCGTTATAGATGTCCTTATTGGCATCCGTGCCCATCATGATCTGGCTCTGGATCACGTCATCCAGCGTATTGATCTTGTTGGTCAAGAGCATCAGGTTGATGGAGTCCTGATAGCTGTTCGGCTTGATCACGGTCTTAAGCATCGCATCTCCCCCTTTATATCGAGCGCGTTTCGTGCTGTTGGCGGCGGCGCGAGCCCGGGTGATCGCACCGCCGCCGTGGTAGCATCCATTCAACCATTCGGGATATTTCAATACATGTACTGACCGGATAGCGAAGCGCCGCTTTCTTTTCCCGAAATGGAAATGACCCGATCTCGGCCATGCAGGTAAGGTTGAGCTGCGTGAAATGAGGTGTCCGTGAACGTCATCGAAACCCTACAGCTGCCCTCCTTTGAGGGAGCTCAGATAATTGCCGGTCGGACGGGCGTCGAGAACGAGATCTCGAGCGCCATGGTGCTCGAGGCGACCGATATCGAAAACTGGGGTAAGCGCGGGCAGCTGATCATCTCGAGCTTCTATGCCTTCGAGCATCTGAACGAAGCGCAGACCGCCCTGTTCTTCCGCACGTGCGCGGGCATTGGCATCGGCGCCGTCGCCTTCAAGCCCGAGCGCCTGATGGCACAGGCGCCGGAGCGCATCATCGCGCTCTGCAACGACTTCGACCTGCCGCTCATCCAGCTGAGCAGCCAGGTGAAGTACGAGCAGATTATGCTCGACATCATGGGCGAGGTGCTGGATTCCAACCTCACGCTGCTCAATCGCTTCTATGAGGTGCACCGTCACGTCATGGCCTTGGCACTCAAGCAGCCGTCCATCCCCTATGTGCTGAACACGCTCAAGAACACCCTGCACGCCGACGTGAGCTACCTGGATTCCCTGCGTGACCGCCGACTCTCCACCGACCAGGCGCGCACGCGGTTCTCGGGTTACTCGCTCACCCGTCGCGATCCCAACCCGTATCAGACGCACGCGTACTTCGACGCCAAACTCGTGTACGACGGTACCGCGGATGCTGAAGCGGGCCAAGCGGAGGCGCGGCGCTCCGAGCAGGCTCTGGCGGTTCGCATCCCCAGCTCCGATGGCGACGACTACTACCTCATCATCCATAACGGGGGCAGCGCGCTCACGCCGTTCGACATCATGACGGTTGAGAACATCGTGAGTCTGTTGCAAATGGAGATCCTCAAGCAGAACGCCATCAAGCAGAAGCTGTTCTTCCAGAACAACAATACCGTGCACGACCTACTGCTCGACCGCTTTGGCACGCACGAGCGCATCGACACAGCGCTCGCCACGCTGGGCGTCAACCAGTACCCCTGCTACGAGGTACTGCTGATTCGGACTTCGCTCGTTGATCCCACGGACACCGATCGCCTGGACGAGCTGCAGCAGGCTATACGCCGCCGCCTGCGCAGCATGTACCCCGGCATGGTCTACTTTGTGAACAACGACCGGCTGGTGTTCCTGCACAACTTCCGCAGCGCAGTCTCCGGCATCGACCTCGACGCCGTGCAGCGCGCCCTTATGGAGCTGCATGCCTCCTCAACGCTGCCGCTCTACCTGCATTTGGCCGCGCTTTCGTCCACGCAGAACCGCTACTCGCTGGCGCGCGCGAACCACGAGGTCGTGAGCGTGTACCGGCTCTTCGACGGCACCACGCACGTGAACCGGAGCATCCGCTTCTCCGACCTGGGCGTGTATAAGCTCCTGCTGCAGGCGAACGACCTCTCGCAGTTGGACGAGTACGTGGACGCGCGCCTGCTCGCGCTCTCACGCGAGCACGAGGAGCTGTTCCAGACGCTCGTGTGCCTGTGCGAGAACAGCCTGGACTACGCAAAGACCGCCGAGCAGCTCTTCGTGCATCCCAAGACCGTGCGCTACCGCATCGGGCGCGTGCGCGAGCTCAGCGGCATCGACGTCAAGGATTCGGATGACTTCTTGCAGGTCATCTTGGCGTCCAAGATCATCGCGCTGGGACACGAGGGGTAGCGGCTCCGTGGGCCGGCATTTTGCCTGGTGCTTGCCGCGAAGGGAGCGGACTATGTCTTCTGACGTTGACGCCGTTGTCACCGTGCATCCGCCGCGCGCGGACGCTGATCGGCGCATCGCCGTGCTCTACCTGCACGGCGGCGGCCTTTTGTACGGCGAGCGCGATGACCTGCCGACTCCGTACGTTCAGGCTCTGACCCAGGCAGGATATGAGCTTGTCTGTGCGGATTACCCGCTCTGCCCGGAGGCATCACTGCCGCAAGTAGTGGATGCGGTGTTTCGGACGTGGCACTCGGCAGTGGGCGAGCGTGCGCTCTCGGGCGAGCTCGACGGTTTCGTTCTGTTCGGACGCTCGGCCGGCGCGCATCTGGCGCTGATGCTCGCCCGCGCGATCCGTCAGCACGGTTTGCCGGCGCCGCTCGGAATCCTCGACTTCTACGGCTATCCGAGTTTGACCGATGCCTCCTTTGAGCGGCCGGCGAAAGCGTACGCCGCGCTGCCCGCCGTGGAGCATTCGTTTGTTGAGCGTTTTGCTGGCGACGAGCCCGTTACCTCCGGCCCGAAAGCGCTGCGCTACGGGCTCTACGTGTACGCGCGCCAGCACGCCGGTGCCTGGCTCGAGTTGCTCGGCTTGGACGGCAGCTCACCCGAGCGCACGCGCGAAGCCTGGAACCTTTCGGCCGAGGAGATCGCCGCCTTGCCACCCGTCTTTGCCTGCGCGAGCACCGGCGATGAAGACGTGCCCTATGGCCTGGGCAAGCGCTTTGCGAGAAGCTGTCCGAGCGCCGTGTTCAGGACCGTCTACGATGCGCCGCACGATTTCGACCGCGACACCTCGCGCCCCGAGGGCATGCAGATGTACCGAGCGGCTATCGCCTGGATGGAACGGCTCGCCTAGCGCGCCGAGCTCTCGGTGCTGGTTTCGAGCGTCGATTTCGACGTCCAAACCACCGCCCGTAACGCGAGCGAGCGCTTTTCGACATCTTGAGCCCCCATACAAGGGCAGAAACGTCGAAAAGCGCTCGCGATGCGCAATCCTGAGGCCGGCGGTGGTAACTTACAACGTAACGCGAATTAACTGATCCCCATGCTTGACCTCGCCCGGTTCGGCGCACGTCACGCCCTGAACGGAACCTGCGTTGGAGATGATGACCGGCGTGTCCAGACACACACCCTGCGCATCCAGAAACGCGCGATCCAGCTTGATGAGCGGCTGGCCCTGCGTAACGTCATCACCCTGTGCAACGAGTGCCTCAAAGCCCTCACCCTTGAGGTTCACGGTGTCGACACCAACGTGTACCAGGACCTCGATACCCTCCGGCGTGGTAATCCCCAGCGCGTGCTTGGTCTTGAACAGCATGGTCAACTTGCCGGCAACGGGCGCGTACACCGTATCGCCCGAAGGGACCACGGCCACACCGGTGCCCAGCATGCCGCTGGCAAACGCCTCATCGTGCACCTCGAACAGCGGGATAGCCGTACCGTCCGCGGGCGCCTTGATATCCACGGCCACGACATCATCCACCGCACCAGCACCAGCCGCGGCAACCACGCCGGCAGCAGCCCCGGTACCAGCCGCGTCCGCACCGCTCTCAGGCAGGAAGTCCCCCATCTCGTCCGGCGTGATGCCCCACACGTAGGTCAGCGCGCAGCCCACCACAAAGGAGATGGCCATACCCACCAGGCAGAACGGCATGGGCGAGTAGCAGAGCGTGAAGATCGAGAAGATGTTATGGAACACATAGGCATCCATGGTCGCGCCAACCGCCGCGTTCCAAGCACCGCCCAGGCCACCGGCGATGGCGACCACGGCCATGAGGCGCTTGTAGTTCATAACGAAGCCGTACAGGATGGGCTCGGTCACGCCGGCGAAGAAGCCGGTGACGAACGTCGGCAGCGCCAGGTCGCGGGCCTTGGAGCCGTTCTTGGCGCGCAGCACGCACCCCAGCGCGATTCCGATCTGCGCCCACACGGCACACACGGCCACGCCCTCGATGTAGTCGCCGCCCAAGGCGTCGAGGTTCTGCAGGGTGATGGGCGTGAAGCCCCAGTGCAGGCCAAGAATGGTGAGGTACGGGTATGCCGCGCCCAGCACCAGGCCGGCCGCGAACTTGGAGGTCTGGAACAGCCAGGCCACGCCCGCAGCCACCGCGTCGCCCACGTTGTTGCCAAAGGGCCCGAACACGAGTGCGGCAAACGGCACCATGACGGCGAGGCAGACCATAGGCACCACGAAGTACTGCAGATCCTTCTGCACCACCTTGCGGAGTCCCTTGTCCAAGAAGCTATAGATGGTAGCAGCGATGAAGATGGGGAACACGGTGGAGCCGTAGCTCACGGCCTGCAGGCCAATGCCCAGGAAGTCCGTGTTCTCCACGCCGATCAGGCCCGTAAAGTTGGGTTCCAGAAGCGCCGCGCCAATAGCCGCGCCCACGAAACCGTCGGCGCCCAGCTGCTTGGAGATGGTGAAGCCCAAAAACACCGGCAGGAAGTAGAAGCACGCGTTGCCGGCGGCAGAGAGCACCAGGTAGGTGGAGCTCGCATCGGAGAGCCAACCCAGCGTAGTGAGGAGCGTCAGTACGGCCTTAATCATGCCGGAACCGGCCATGAGCGGAATGATGGGCGAGAACGCACCGGAGATGACCTTCAACACCACGTCGAGCGGCTTCTGCTTCGAGGCGTCACCGCCGTCTGCAGAATTGCCGTCCGCGGCAACCTCCGCCTGGTCCATGGCGGCGAGCACGGCGTCGTAGTAGTCCGTCACGGCCGGGCCGATGACGATCTGGTACTGACCGCCGCTTTCCACCACCTTGAGCACATAGCTCAGAGCCTTGATCTTCTCAGTCTCGGCCTTGCCGGAATCCTTGAGCTCAAAACGCAGCCGCGTCACGCAGTGCGCCAGCGTGCGGACGTTCGCCGCACCACCAACGAGCTCCAGAATCTCCTTCCCTTCAGATTCGTAAGCCATCGTGGCCTCCTTTCCTCCTGACCGCTAGGCCAGGTCTTTCCCGTTGCTCTGAATGACCTTGCGATACCAGTCGAAGCTCTTCTTCTTAAAGCGGTCGCCCGTGCCCGAACCGTCATCGTTCACGTCCACGTAGATGAAGCCGTAGCGCTTCTTCATCTCGCCCGTGGAATACGAGACGGGATCGATGCAGCCCCATACCAGGTAGCCCATGAGGTCCACGCCGTCCTCGTCCACGGCGCGCTCCATCTGCTCGATGTGCGCGCGCAGGTACGCAATGCGCGCGTCGTCCTCCACCGTGCCCGCAGCGTTCAGCTCCTCCACCAGGCCGATGCCGTTCTCCACGATGAACTGCGGCAGGGCGTAGCGTTCGTCGAAGAGCTTCATCATGTAACGCAGGCCCTTGGGATCGATCCGCCAGCCCCAATCCGTGCTCGGCACGAAGGGGTTGTCCACCATACGCGGATCGGAGCAGGCGATGGGGTCGTAGCCGTCGGCCGGCCCTGCCGCGTGGTCGATGGTGTTGCTGAGGTAGTACGAATAGCCAAGGTAGTCCACCGTGCCAGCGGCGAGCTCGTCCAGATCCCGCGCGGTGATGTCCATGTCCCAGCCACGGCGCTCGAACAGCTTGCGCGCGTAGCCGGGGTAGTAGCCGCGGCACTGCAGGTCGGAGAAGAACAGCGTGTCGTGCTGGGCGTCCATGGCCAGCAGCGCGTCGTCCGGATGGCAGGAGAACGGATACACCGGGTTCGCCGCCACCATGCAGCCCACCTTGAGCGCCGGGTCGATGCGATGCGCGGCCATGACGGCGCGGGCCGAAGCCACGAACTCGTAGTGCGCAGCCTGGTACATCAGGCGCTCGGGGTCGGCGGCCTGCGAGAAGCGCACGCCCGAGTTAGTCCAGCCGTAGAGCTCGTTGCGGAAGTTGTACTGGTTGTTGATCTCGTTGAAGGTCATCCAGTAGGTGACCTTCTGGTGATAGCGCTCGAAGCACGTGGTGGCGTAGCGCTCGAAGCGGTCGATGAGCTGACGGTTGCCCCATCCTCCGTATTCCTTGGCCAGGTGGAGCGGGATCTCGAAGTGCACGAGCGTGACCACCGGCTCGATGCCGTGGGCGCGCATGCAGTCGAAGACGCGATCGTAGAAGGCCAGGCCCGCCTCGTTGGGCTGATCGTCGTCGCCCTGGGGGTAGATGCGGCTCCAGTCGATAGAGGTGCGCAGCGCCTTGAATCCCATCTGGGCGAAGAGCTCGATGTCCTCCTCAAAACGGTGGTAGGCGTCGATGGCCCAGTGGTTGGGATACACCTCCCCCGGCTGAACGCCGTCGGTGATGCGCCGGGGCACGCTATGCGACCCCGCCGTGAGCACGTCGACGACGGAGAGGCCCTTGCCGTCCTCGTCGTACGCACCCTCCACCTGATGCGCCGCAACCGCGCCGCCCCAGAGGAAATCGTCCCGCAGCATATTCGCTCCCTTCGGCTGTAACGTGAAACCGGTATGGCGCGATTATGCAAGCGAGGGAACGAGTGCGCAGGTCAGGACCGCTAAGTTGGTGCAATGCAACGAACTTCGGAAAAAAAGGGCCGCACGCGTGTAACGATGCGGCTAATCTGCGAATGGCTTGTTTTTGGCAGGTTAACGGTCGTGTTTGGGTGAGCGGGAGGGATGGACGGCGGGTTTGCGGGAGCGGGCGGACACGGGTGCAGGGCCGAGTGCCTAATCGGCGGTGGTTTCGGCCGCATCCGTGGCCGTGCCGGGTACCGCACGGTCGAGCTCGCTGTAGTAGAGCTCGTCGTAGGCGTTGTTCAGCGTGCGGACGCGCTTGGTATCGTTGGCGTAGAGCATCACGAACAGCACGTCGAACAGGTACTTTGCCGCCGCACCAAAAACCAGGTCGCCAAAGCGACCGATCTCGGGATAGTAGAACCCCTCGAGCACATGGTCGCAGGCATGGGCCAGCGGCGAATCGAGGTTGGCCGTGAGCGCGATCGTCGACACGCCGCGGTGCCTGAAGAGACGACCAGCCGTCAGGATGGTGTTGTCCGTGCCGGACTTGCTGATGAGGAAGGCAGCGTGGGACTCCGGCGGATCGAGGGCCAGAAACGTCATCTTGTCCAGGTCATCGTAGATGGTGCAGATGCGACCCGTGTAGAAGAAGTTGTGGGAGGCGTAGCGCGCCATCTCGGCGTTGGCATCCGTGGCCAGAATGTCGATGTAGCGCGCATCCACCAGGCGCCGGGTGATCTCCTCCAGTGCAGCGGAAGAGGCAGCGCGGCGCGTCTCGTCGATGACCTGCGCCTCGAGCGAAGCGATCTTGTTCATTGCCCCGAGCGCCGTCTCGCCGTCCACAATCATGGTGTTGGTGAAGTCCGCGCTCTTGAGCTCGAGAACGATGTTCACCTTGAAGTCGTTGTAGTTCTCGAAGCCCAACTTGCGGCAGAGCCGCAACACGGCCGTGGCAGAGGTGAAGGTACGCCTGGCAAGCTCGCGCGACGAGATGTGCGCGCACTCCTCCGGATGCTCCAGCATGTAGCGAGCGATGGCGCGCTCCGTCTCGCTGAAGCGCTTCGCGTCCCTGATTCGTTCAAACGTACCCACAGAACCACCTCCATCCCCCGAGTGTACCGGAACCAGACGGAGACAGGAGGTCCCCACGCCCCAAACGAAGAAACCTGGGACGTTTGTGTACCAGCAACCCCCACAAACCTGCCGGCAGCCCCAGGCACCCCGATTTCGCCCGACGCGATGACGCATAGGCCTTAGGGCCATGCGCCTGAGCACGAGGGCGAAAGCTGGGTGCCTGGGGCCTCCGTCGCTACTCCAGCTCGAACGCCCCCGTGTAGAGCTGATAGTAGTAGCCCTTCTTGGCGATGAGCTCGTCGTGCGTGCCGCGCTCGATCACGCGGCCATGATCCAGACAGATGATCACGTCGGAGTTGCGCACGGTGCTCAGACGGTGCGCGATCACGAACGTGGTGCGCCCCTGCATGAGCGCGTCCATGCCGCGCTGGACGATCGCCTCGGTGCGCGTGTCGATGCTCGACGTCGCCTCGTCCAGAATCATCGCCGGCGGATCGGCCACCGCCGCGCGGGCGATGCTTACCAGCTGGCGCTGCCCCTGCGAGAGCTGCGCGCCGTTATCGGTGAGCATGGTCTGGTAGCCCTGCGGCAGACGCTCGATGAACTCGTCCGCGCCGGCGAGCTTGGCTGCCTTCACGCATTCCTCGTCCGTGGCGTCCAGCTTGCCGTAGCGGATGTTGTCCATCACCGTGCCGGTGAACAGGTTCACGTCCTGCAGCACCACGCCGAGCGAGCGGCGCAGGTCGCTCTTGCGGATCTTGTTCACGTTGATGCCGTCGTAGCGAATCTTGCCGTCGGCGATGTCGTAAAAGCGGTTGATGAGGTTGGTGATGGTGGTCTTGCCGGCACCCGTGGCACCCACGAAGGCCACCTTCTGACCCGGCTTGGCGTACACGGAGACATCGTGCAGCACCTCGTGACCGGGTACGTAGCCAAAGTCCACGTGCTCCATGCGCACGTCGCCCCGCAGCGGCACGTAGTCCACGGAGCCGTCCGCCTGGTGCACGTGCTTCCAAGCCCAGAGACCGGTGCGCTCCTCGCTCTCGACCAGCTGGTTGTCGCGCACACCCATATTCACGAGCGTCACGTAGCCGCCGTCCTGCTCGGTCTCCTCGTCCAGCAGCTCAAAGATGCGCTCGGCGCCGGCAAGGCCCATGACCACGAAGTTGATCTGGTTGGACACCTGGCCGATCTGCGCAGCGAACTGCTTGGTCATGTTGAGGAACGGCACCGCCACGGCCACCGTCAGCGGCAGGCCGGAGATGGAGAGGTTGGGCGCGTGCAGCGAGATGAGCACGCCCGCGGTGATAGCCACGATCACGTAGAGCAGGTTGCCCATGTTCATGAGGATCGGCATGAGCGTGTTGGCGTAGCTGTTGGCCCTGCGCGCGGCATCCTCCCACTCGCAGTTGATGCGGTCGAAGTCCTCCTCGGCCTGGCGCTCGTGGCAGAACACCTTGATGACGCGCTCGCCACCCATGAACTCCTCCACGGAGCCCTCAAGGCTCGCCACGGCGCGCTGCTGGCGCAGGAAGTTCTTGGCGGAGCGACCGCCCAGGAACTTGGTCGCCCAGGCCATGATGACGGCGCCCGCGATCACCACGATCGCCATCGGCACGCTGTAGAAGAACATGATGCACATCACCGAGATCATGATCAGGCTCGTGAGCAGCAGCTGCGGCAGACTCTGAGAGATCATCATGCGCATGGCGTCGATGTCGTTGGTGTAGTAGCTCATCACGTCGCCGTGCTGGTGCGTGTCGAAGTAGCGAATGGGCAGGTCCTGCATGTGGTCGAACATGGCCGTGCGGAACTTCTTGAGCGAACCCTGGGTGATGATGGCCATGGCCTGGTTCCAGAAGGCGTTGATGACAATGCCCACTAGGTAAAACGCCACCAGCATGCCCACGTTGGCAAGGACGGCGCCCGAGACGCTCGCCCAGTCGCCGCTCTCCCAGCTGTCCTGCACGATTGCCAGCACGCGCTCCATGAACACGTTGGGGATGGTCTGGATGATGCCGTTGATGACGATGCACACGAGCACGCTCGGCAGGAGCACGGGATAGAAGCCGAGGAGCATCTTGAACGTGCGCAGGGCCGTCTTGCCCATGTTGCGCTTCTTAGGCGCTGCGTTGCTAGGCATGCTCGATCTCCTTCTGGTCGTGGCTCTGCTTGTTCTGCGACAGGTACACGTCGCGATAGATCTCGCTCGTGCGCAGCAGCTCCTCGTGCGTGCCGATGGCGCTGATGCGGCCGTCGTCCATCACGATGATGCGGTCGGCGTCCTCCACGGAGCCGGTGCGCTGGGCGATGATGATCTTGGTGGTCTCGGGCAGATAGCTCGCCAGGCCCAAGCGGATGAGCTTGTCGGTCTTGGTGTCCACCGCAGAGGTGGAGTCGTCCAGGATGAGAATCTTGGGGTGCTTGAGCAGCGCGCGGGCAATGCAGAGGCGTTGCTTCTGGCCGCCGGACACGTTGGTCCCGCCCTGCTCGATCATGTGGTCGTAGCCGTCCTTAAAGCCCTGCACGAACTCGTCCGCCTGGGCGAGCTTGGCCGCCTCCACGACCTCCTCGTCGGTGGCGTTCGGGTTGCCCCAGCGCAGGTTCTCGGCGATGGTGCCGGAAAACAGCACGTTCTTCTGCAGCACCATGGCCACCTGGTTGCGCAGGGCCTCCACGTCGTAGTCGCGCACGTCCACGCCGCCCACGCGCACGCTGCCCTCGGTCACGTCGTACAGGCGCGGGATGAGCTGCATCAGGCTGCTCTTGGAGCTACCGGTGGAACCGATGATGCCGATGGTCTCGCCGCTCTTGATGTGCAGGTCGACATCCGAGAGCGCCTCGCGGCGACGGTTCCCCGCATAGGAGAAGCCCACGTGGTCGAAGTCGATGGAACCGTCGGCCACCGCGGTCACCGCGTTCTCCGGCGAGACGATCTCGGAGCTGGTGGTGAGCACCTCGCAGATGCGGTTGGCGCCCTCTTCGGCAATGGTGATCATGGCGAACACCATCGAGATCATCATCAGGCTCATGAGGATCATGAAGCCGTAGGTGATGAGCGAGGAGAACTGGCCCACGTCGATGAGCTGACCCTTGCTGGAGATGATGGCGTAGGAGCCGAGACCGATCACGGAGGCCATGACCACGTAGATGGCGAAGTTCATGATGGGGGCGTTCAGTGCCAGAATCCGCTCGGCGCGCGTAAAGTCGCGGCGCACCTCCTCGGCGGCGTGAGAGAACTTCTGCTTCTCATAGTCCTCGCGCACAAAGCTCTTCACCACGCGGATGCCGGAGAGGTTCTCCTCAGCGCTCTCGTTGAGCTCATCGTATTTGTGGAAGATGCGCTTGAAGATGGGGTGCACCACCTTGATGATGGCAATGAGCGCGATACCCACCACGGGGATGATCGCCAGGAACACGAACGCCAGCCAGCCGCCCATGATGTAGGCCATGGCGAACGCGAAGACGAGCATGAGCGGGCAGCGGATGGCCGTGCGGATGATCTGCATGTAGGCCATCTGGACGTTCTGCACGTCCGTGGTCAGGCGCGTGACCAAGCTCGAGTTGGAGAAGCGGTCGATGGTGGCGAAGTCGAAGCCCTGGATGGCATGGAACATGTCGCGGCGCAGGTTCTTGGAGAAGCCCACCGACGCCTTGGCGCAGGTGAGGCCCGCACTGGCACCAAAGGCGAGCGAAATGAGTGCCATGAGCGTGAGCCCACCGCCGTACATGAGCAGCGTGTGCAGGTCGGAGCCGCGCTTGACCTGGTCGATGAGCGAGGCGGTGCCAAAAGGGATCATGACCTCGAACAGCACCTCGCCGGTCACCAGCAGGGGCGTGGCGATGGCGGCGCCCTTGTACTCGCGAATGGACTTAGCGAGCGTTGGAATCGTTTTTGGCATCGTACTCCTTCCAGTGATCGCGCACCTTTTCGAGCGCGGAGATCAGCTGTTCCTGCTCCTCGGTGGTGAGAACTTCAAACGCATGGCGGCGGAACCGCAGGCGGTCGCCCTGGTCCTGGCCCGCCTTGGCCGCGCCCTCCTCCGTGAGCTTCACGAAGAGTTGGCGGCGATCGCTCGGGTTGCGGGTCCGCTCGATGAGCCCCGCGGCCTCCAGCTTGGAAAGCAGCTCGGAGAGCGAGCCCGGTTTGAGATCAAAGCGCATGCCCAGCTCCTGCTGCGAGAGCGTGCCGCCCGCCTTGGCGAGCGTGCAGAGAATGGGTGCCTGTCCGGAACGTCCTCCCCCATGGAAGTGCATGTAGTGACCGCAATAGCCCAAGAGCGACAAGATCTTGCGGGCGCGCGCCTCCTCCGGGGTATCCGTGGAACAGCACGCGTCTTCGAGGTTCTTCATGGAACGCGCGACTCCTTCCATTCGGTACCGAATAATGAACAGAAGGAGTCTACTGAGGTACCGAACTGATGTCAAGATGAGGTACCGAATTATTTGTATGCCGCGCGCCTCGGCACGAAAAAGCCCCGCTGCGGCGCGATACCGCAGCGGGGCGAACCTACCGTGAGGGCGTGGGGAAGAAACCTTCGTTACTCCTCGACGTGGTTGATGACGTTACCCTTCGTCTTGATGAAGTTCGGGATGAAGGCAACGATGATCAGGATGGCGAGGATGGCATACACGCCGAACTCACCGAAGAACTGAGCGGTGCGGCCGAGCACGATGCCGATCACGCCAAAGTCGAAGTCGCCGAACGTGGTGTTCTCGAAGCCGAAGACGTCAAGCACGGGCAGCAGCAGCGCCGGGGCGAAAGTGATGAGCAGGCCGTTCACGAACGAGCCGAGCATAGCGCCCTTGCGGCCACCGGTGGCGTTGCCGAAGATGCCGGCGGTAGCACCGCAGAAGAAGTGGGGAACCATACCGGGGATGATGAAGATGCCCATGGTGGCACCAACGATGAGCATGCCGATGACGCCGCCGATGAAGGAGCAGACGAAGCCGATGATGACGGCGGTCGGGGCATAGGGGAAGAACACGGCGCAGTCGACGGCGGGGATGGCACCAGGGATGAGCTTGTTGGAGATGCCCTGGAAGGCGGGCACGAGGTCGGCAAGAATCATGCGGACGCCGTTGTAGACCACGGTGACGCCAACAGCGAAGGCGAGTGCGCAGTTCAGGGCGTACACGATGAAGTTATCGGTACCGGCGAGGTCCTGGACCACCTTGGGGTCGGCGATGTAAGCCGCGATGGCGGTCACCAGGTAGAAGAACGACATGGTGAGCGCGGTGGAGATGGTGGTGTCGCGCAGGAAGGCGTACTTCTCGGGGATCTCGATCTCCTCGGTGCTGTTCTTCTCGGCCTCAGCGCTGAAGAGCGAACCGACGGCAGCGGAGATGTAGTAGGCAAGGGAGCCGAAGTGGCCCATGGCGATCTCGTCGCCATCGGTGACCTTCTCGGTGAAGCGCTGACCCACGGCGGGGAGCATGGCGCTGAAGAGGCCGAGGAACAGGCCGCCGATAATGACCAGCTGCGCATCGGCAAAGCCGGAGGCCTGGAGCACGGCGGAGAGCAGGCAGGCCATGAACATGCTGTGGTGGCCGGTCAGGAAGATGTACTTGAACTTGGTGAAGCGGGCCACGAGGATGTTCACCACATAGCCCAGGATCAGGATCAGCATCGTCTGGACGCCGAGCACGCTCTGCGCCATGGATACGACGACCTCGTTGTTGGGCACGACGCCCGTGATGTGGAAGCCGGTCTCGATGAAGGTGCCGAGCGGGGCCAGGTTCTCCTGGACCACGGTGGCGCCGGCGGAGAGCATGATGTAGCCGAGGATCGGCTTCAGCGTGCCCGTCATCACCTTATGCGCGGGGCGCTTGAGGGCGACGAGGCCCACGAAGGCGAACAAGCCCATGATCCACGCAGGCTTGGTCAGAATGGACTGGATGAATTCCAGCACCGGTAGCAATGCGTTCATTTACCGCTCCTTTTCCCTTGTTTCCAGCGGTTTTACCTATGCAACCGCGACGGGCTTCCCCATACCCGAGCGATTCCGAGATTACGTGGCCCGCTATGATGGGCCGAGAAAACTATGATCAAGCGGTTCTTCCGCTACCGCCGGAGGTGCGCCGACGGCAGCGGAAGAACGTCACGACCGCTACTGGGCGGCAGCGATCTCCTTGATGGTGTCGAGCGCGTCTTCGCGAATCTTCTTGGTGTTCACGTAGCTGCGCACGATGGCGATGCGGCCATGCAGCTCGGGAGCGAGCTCCTTCACGGTGATGAACAGATCAGGGTTGGCGGAGCTGGCGGCGTTCAGGTCCATGGACTCGACGTCGGCCTTGATGCCCTCCTGGTCGCAAATCTCCTGCACCTTGCCGGCAAGCATCAGACTCGAGCCGATGCCGTTTCCGCAGACGGTGATGATGTGCATGGTAACTTCCTTTCCTTTCATGTGCCCGTCGCCGATGGCGGCGAGCGCGTTCCCCTATCGCGGTCCCACGCGTTGCAGAGAGCAACGCGGGCCGTCGCCCCGCTAGAGCAGAGCCTCGATCGTGGCGAGCACTTCCTCCGCACTCTTGCAGGCGCAGAGCCGGTCTACCACGTCCTCGCACTCGAAGATCACCGAGAGCTCGCTCAGGGCCGCCAGATGGGCCTTGGGATCGGGCGCGCAGATGCCGATGAGCACGCGCACCGGGTCGAACTCCTCGTGCCCGAACTTCACGGGCTCGGCCAGGGTGACCACGCAGATGCCCGGCTCGCTCACGTTGCCATCGGACTGGGCGTGCGGCATGGCGATGCCCTCTTCGAGCACCATGTACGGACCGAACTTCTCAACCGAGGCAATCATGGCATCGGTGTAGCTCGAATCGCACTTGCCCGCGCGCTCGAGCAGCCCGCCGGCCACGCGCACGGCCTCGCGCCAATCCTCGGCATGGGCGCCGATGGACACCAGGTCGGTCGTGAGCAGATCCTTCAACATGCGCAGTTCCCTTCGTTTCGCGAACGCTTCGAGTTACCGTTAGCGTAATGCCTACGGCAGGATATGAAAACCGAGGGTCTGAATATCCGCCGCGAAGCCCTTGACCGTGTCCTTGGAGTACTCGAGCAGGTCCTTGCCGATGTTCTTGCGCTTGGCGAGGATGCTGTTCGGCACCGTGATGATCTGGCAACCGATGGCCTCGGCCTGGAAGATGTTCAGGAGCTCGCGCGTAGAGGCCCAGAGAATCTCGCAGTTGGGCTTGGGCGCGGCGGCCTCGATGGCGCGCTGCATGATCGGCGTGGGATCGACGCCGGTGTCAGCGATGCGGCCGGCGAAGATGGAGATGATCGAGGGCGTCTCGGCATCGACGGCATCGATGAACTCGGCGTTCTGCTCGTCGGTGAAGAGCGTGGTGACGTTCACCTTCACGCCCTCGGCGGAAAGCTCGCGCACGAGCGGCGAGGTGGACTCACCGGCGGTGGTCATGGCAGGGATCTTCACGTAGACGTTATCTGCCCACGTGGCGATCTCGCGCGCCTCCTTGCCCATGGTAGGCAGGTCGTCGGCAAAGACCTCAAACGAAACGGGCAGGTCCTTGATGTTCTCGAGAACCTCCTTGGCAAAGGCGCGGTAGTCCGTCACGCCGCCCTTCTTCATGAGGGAGGGATTGGTGGTGAAGCCCTGCACGGTACCGCTGTGGTACATATCGAGCATGCCCTGTAGATTCGCGCCGTCGGCAAAGACCTTGATAGCCATCGTGGTTCCTTTCGGTTTCGTCATGTTTCGGTCGAAATCTTTTTCTTTTTAAGGAATTCCGTAAATGTGTCAATAAGAACCACGCATTCTGTAGCCGAACGGACCGTATATTAGAGCGAACGGCGTTATTATGCGTTATGATATTTCGGAATCGAAAGCTATGGTTTCGTTTCTAGATACCATTCCGGTGAGTTGAACCGAGCTGCGGAGCGCACGGCGCCGCGTTTTGGGCTCCGGTCCGCCGTTATGAGAGGAGGCTCCATGCCGCGCGACACCTCGCCCCAGGAGCGTCAGGCATTCATCATGGACTGGCTCGTCAAGAGCCCGCGCGTAACCGTTGCCGACATCTGCCGCGAGTTCGGCGTGTCCGAGGTCACGGCCCGGCATGACCTCATCGCGCTCGAGCGCAGCGGGCGGCTCAAGCGCACGCGCGGCGGCGCCGTCTCGCTCTCGCGCACCATGGTCCTCTCCTACCCCGAGGAGCGCGCGAGCCGCAACGTTGCCGCCAAGGACCTGATCGGCCGCGCCGCCGCCAACCTCGTCCACGAAGGCGATACGATCATCGTGGATATTGGCACCACGACGCTCGAGTTCACCAAGGCGCTCGCCGGCAAGCGCGGGGTGAGCATCATCACCGCCGACGTGGCCATTGCGAGCTATGCCAGCTTCAACCTGCCCAACCTAGGCGTCATCCTGCCGGGCGGCACGCTTCGCCCGGGCCACCTGTACCTGGCCGGCCCGCTCACCCTGGACGGCATGACGGACCTCCACGCCGACGCGGCGTTCGTGAGCGCGGATGCCTATGCACCCGGCCACGGCTTCACCGTGCAGCATGACTTCAGCGCGAGCATCAAGCGCATCTACCTGCGCAACGCGCATCGCCGCATCATGTTGCTCGACTCGAGCAAGGTGGGCAAGACGAGCTTTTTCCGCTACTCGGACCTCGAGGATTTCGACGCCATCGTCACCGACGCGGATCCCGGCAACCAGCTCGCGCGCGCCGTGCGGCAGGCCAGCCGGCAACCCCGCCTGATCGTGGCCGGAGACCGCTTGGGCGGGAATGTCGAGACGGACGGCACCTCATGGGCGTAAGGGGGCTGGGGGCCGAGGCTCGGCGGGCCCGCATCGCCGAGCGCGTACAGCATGCCGGATCCGTGTTCGTGGACGATATCTGCCGCGAGTTCGGGGTGTCCGAGGTTACGGCGCGCACCGACCTTTCCGCACTCGAGCAGGAAGGGCGGCTCACGCGCATCCGCGGCGGCGCCGTGGCCCCACCGAGTGCTGCGGCCATCTCGTACCCGGCCGAGCGCGTGGCGGCGCACCTCGACGCCAAGCGCGCCATCGGACGTGCCGCGGCAAACCTCGTTCACGATGGCGACGTGGTGTTTCTGGATACGGGCACGACCACACTCTGCGTTGCCGAGGAGCTCGATGATCGCTCGGGCATCGTGCTCGTGACCGCCGACCTGGCGATCGCCAGCTACGCGAGCCTGAACCTGCCGCACGCGCGCACCATCCTGCTGCCCGGGCGGCTCTGGCCCAACCGGCTCTACCTCACCGGCCCCGAGATTCGCGAACGGCTGGCGAACATCTACGGAGACATCGCCTTCCTCAACGCGAACCTGGTCGACGCGGAGGGCTCCTGCTGGACCGAGTTTGAACCGGATGCGCGGACCAAGCGGCTGTTCATGGACCACGCTACCAAGGCGATCCTTCTTGCCGACGCCTCCAAGGTCGTCATGCGACCGAACGAGCAGGTCAGCCGGATGGAGCGATATCCCGCCCTCTTTGCCCGCCTGGATGAGTTCGATGCGCATATCTGCGAACGGGAGCCCTGGCAGGAGGCGCGACCGGCAGCCGGTTCGCGGCGCACGGTGACCATGGTGGCGCCCTCGTAGGCCAAGGAGCCGGGAAGCGGGTGCGCACCTGTCCCCGCGGGTGCCAGTGCCCCCGCCTAGATTAGGCCGAAGTGCGCGAGGCCCGTTGCCACGCCGTCTTGCTCAACACGGTCGGTTACATACGCAGCCATGGCCTTCACCCGCGGCAGCGCGTTGCCCATGGCCACGGGCACGTCCACCGCGCGCAGCATGGGGAGGTCGTTCTCGGAATCGCCGAACGCGTAGGTGCGCCAAGATCCGCCGTCGGGCGCCTGCCCCAGCACCTCGAGCGCGCGCTGGACGCCGCTGCCCTTGTTGACACCGGCAAGGCTCATCTCGCCCAGCCCGATGCCCAGGTCGCACAGGTCGTAGCGCGTCAAGAAGAAATCGGCATCGCGCTTCAGCACGGGGATCGCGTCCGCGAAGAAGGCGAACTTCTCGAAGTCCATGGCGGGGGCAACGCGCCGCAACCCCTCTAGATCGTGCACCGTCGGAACGCCGGGAATGGCGCGGTAGACAGCACCCGGACGCATGAGGGCGACGCTCTCGCGCGCGCCCTCGAACACCACTTCCACGCGCAACGCGACCAGATGGCGCACGGTTTCTTCCAACAACTCAACGGGAATGCTCTGCTCGGCCAGAATCTCGCCGTCGATCGACACGCAGGCACCGGCCCCGCTGATGATGCCCGCCGACTTCAGGCTGAGAAGCGGCTTGCCGATGGAATCGAGCGTGCGCCCCGTGCAGATGAACGCCTTATGGCCCCGGTCACGCAGGCGCTCGAACGCATCGTAGACCGCGGGCGTGGGCACGAGGTCCACGATGGAGTTCTCCGGGTCGTCGACGGAGCGGTCCCAGACGAGCGTGCCGTCCACGTCGAAGAACACGACGGCGGCATTTGCGGCGTCGGATGCGGAGGCGTTTGCGGCGGGCGTAGCTGGCATGAGCGTTTCCTTTCTTTCCAAGACGCTATGGTACCCGTCTCTCCCCCTGCGCCTCGCCTGCTGGCACGGCGCGCACGAAACCTACCCGTGCGCCCGAGGCGGCGCAACCCGGTACAATGGGGTCATTCATGCACCAACACGGAGAGAAGACTTCATGACGCAACCTTCGCAGCAACGCCCGTCCCACACCGCGCTCGCCCGAGAAACCGGCCGGCGCGGATCTGGCGCCGCCTCCCTGCCGAATCAGGCAACCACGATCGACGTGGGCCAGGGCGCCCCGGTACCCGTGCTGCTCGCCGCGTCCGAGCAGTTCGCCAATCGCCTCAAGAAGAACGCGCGGATGCGCCGCAAGTGGGCCCGGCGCGAAGGCGTGAGCTGCTATCGCGTCTACGATGCGGACCTACCCGACTACGCTGCGGCTATAGACCTGTACGAGGGCGAGGACCGTTCCGGCATGCCGGGACGCTGGCTGGTGGTGGCCGAGTACGCGGCGCCCAGCACCGTCGACGCCGAGATCGCCCGCGCCCGCATGGAGGACATGCTCGCCCTGGCACCGCGCATCTTGGACGTAGATCCGGAGCACGTGTTCGCGCGCACCCGCCTACAGGCCCGCGGCGGCTCGCAGTACGGACGGCAGGATTCGCGGCGCGAGGCGCGCGGCATTGCCATCAGGGAAGGCGGCCTCACCTTTGAGGTGGACTTTACCAGCTACCTGGATACCGGCATCTTCCTCGACCACCGCGCGACGCGCGGTCTCGTGCGCCAGCGGGTGCGCGAGCTCTCCCCCTGCCGCTTCCTCAACCTCTTTGCCTATACGGGCACGGCCACCTGCTATGCGGCGGACGGAGGCGCCACCGAGACCGTCACCGTGGACCTCTCCAACACCTATCTGGACTGGGCCGAGCGCAACATGGAGGCCAACGGATTCACCGGTCCGGAGCACCATTACGTGCGCCACGACGTGCTGGACTGGATCGAATGGCAGGTGGGGACGCGCAACCGGTGGGACTTGATCTTCTGCGACCCGCCCACGTTCTCCAACTCCTCCAAGATGGGCCGCCGCACCTGGGACGTCCAGCGCGACCACGTCTACCTGCTGGAAGGCCTGACCCGCCTGCTCACGCGCGGCGGTGAGGCCATCTTCAGCTGCAACCTGCGCAACTTCCGCCCCGACCTGCGCGCCCTCGACCGCGCCGGCGTGGCCCTGGAAGACATCACCGCGAGCACCATTCCCGAAGATTTTGCCCGCAACCACAAGATTCACCACTGCTACGTGGTCCGTCGCGCCTAGCAGGCCGGTTCCCTCCCCGCCCCATCTAAAAAGAAGGGCGCCCCTCGCCAAGGAGGAGCGCCCGATCAGCTTCGGCACAACCCAGGGGTGCCGCCTATGCACCCGGATTAGCGGTCGTACCCGGCGCTAGGTTGGGATTCGTCTCGTTCGCCGCGCTCTGGAGCGCCTTGGTGAAGACGTCCTTGCCGTTGCCGAAGAGCTTGTAGTACTGCATGACCTGCAGGTCCTGACGCGCCTGGCGCACGCGCTCACCCGTCATCTCGTCGGCCGCGGCGGAAGAGAGGAACCAGCGGCCCGAGGCGTCCTCAAAGCCCGTCGCGTTGATGGCCGGCATGGCCTCGCGCAGGGTCTCGTGCGCCTTCTGGTACTTGGTGAGCGGCGCGCCGATGAGGTTCATGAGCGAGGCGCTCAGGTAGTTGGTGGAGAGGTCCACCTGGGTGCTCGACTGGTCGCGACCGGCCACGTCGTAGTTCGCCCAGATGATGTAGTCCGTCTGCCACAGGCGCTCGGCGTGCGTGGCCTCGTCCTCACCCGTGAACCAACGGTCGTTGAAGCGGTCGGGGAACCACGGCTGGTGATCGCCAAAGAACACCACGATCACCTTGCGGTTCAGATGGCGCAGCTGGTTGATGAAGTACTGAAGCGCGGAATCGGACTCCTGGATGAGCGAGAGGTACTCGTTCACCTCGGGATCCGAGACGCCGTCGATGGTGTACTCCACGCGCTTGTCCGCCGGCAGGGCATTCGTGTCGTAGCCGGAATGGTTCTGCATCGTCACGTCGAAGATGAACTGCGGATTGCTGTTGGTGTTCAGCAGCTCCAAGATCTTCTCGTAGGTGGCGCGGTCCGTCACCATGCCGCGCAGCTTATCGGCGCCCTGGAAGTCGTTGATGGTGAGGAACTGGTCGAAGCCGAACTGGCCGTAGATGTTCTCGCGGTTCCAGTTGGTGGCGTGGTTGGGGTGCATGGCGGTGGTGTCGTAGCCCAGCTTCTTGAACTGCGACGCCAGGTTCTCGGTCTTAGAGAGGTCGTAGATGGTGTAGGGGTAGATACCGCTGCCCAGGTAGGCCATGGAGTTGCCGGTAAGGTACTCGAACTCCGTGTTGGCCGTGCCGCCACCGTACGCGCTTACGTACAGTACGCCGCGCTGGAGGCAGTCGGAGAGGCTCTTGAAGTAGACCGGTCCCTGGTAGTTGGCGTGCAGGTTCTCGTAGATGGAGAGGTCGGAGAACGTCTCGTTCATGATGGTGATGACGGTGGGCTTCTCCTCGTCGAACTGCTGCTTGGCGGCAGCGCGCTCCTCCGTGGCACCCTCGCCCGTATCGTACTGGGACGCGTACTCGTCGATCAGCTTCTTGGCATCGTCCATATCGTAGTCAGCGGGCTTCTTGGGGATGATGGCCTGCGTCGCCGAGACGAAGCACGGCAGGAAGCCCTCGCGGTAGTAGCTCTTGAGCGGGCGCCAGCTGTACACCTGGACCCAGAGCGTGTTGTAGTAGTCGATGAGCGTCACATGGGCGGTCAGGCCGGCGAGCAGCGCCACGCCCACGAGGATGTTGGCGATCAGGCGGCCGCGCGCCGTGCGGGAGCGGTGGGAGCGCTTGGCGGTGGCGGGCTCGGCGGCATCGACGACTGGGGCCTCGGCGGCGTCGCCGGCAGATACGGCCTGCGCCTTGCCGTTCACCGAGGCCATCTCGGCGGCCAGGGCGGCATCCGTGCGGAACTGACGCAGCGTGCCCACAAGCTCGCACAGCCAGGCGGAGATGACGGCGAACATGGTGCCGTAGAGGCAGAACGCGTTCAACTCGTACACATAGCCCGAGCTCACGGCCATAGCGGTGCCGAGCGCCGTGAGGTCGCCGGGCTGGATGGGCATGGACTTGAAGGTGATGACGAAGTGCTCGGCGAGACCCAGGATGTGAAGGGCCACGGCGATGACCGCCGGAGCGGCACCGCGACGCTGTGAGAGGAAGAACAGGGCCATCATGGGCATGGTGACCAGGAACCACTCGAGCACCAGGCACAGGGGGTACATCCAGCCAAGATCGTGGTTGGAGGGGATCTCCAGGCCCAGCGTGGCGAACGCTCCCGCCAGCATGATGCCCAGAATGCTCACGATGAGCGGGTGCTGGAAGCGACCGCCCGGACGGGCGAACGCGAGCAGGCGACCGACCACCTGCAGGCGACCCACGCTCGTCGCGGCGGCGAGCGTGAGCACCAGGTTGAGCACGATGGCCGACACGGCGTCATCGGCGACCAACCCCTTGGCGGCATAGGCGCCCATAAGGAGCTGGACCAAGGCGAAGAACACGCCCCAGGCGATACCGGAGCGCGAGAGCTCCCAACCCTGTTTGCGCACGAAGGTAATGTGACGGGCACTCAGAAAGACCGTCAGGGCCAGAAAAACAAAGCAGATAACAGCAACAGTCATGAGCGGACTCCTACAGGCAAGTCAGATGCGGGAATGTACCCGAACACGGCAACAGCTCATACTATCGTTCGCTTGTTGAGAGCCTGTGGAGTGCACAGGTAACGGGCTGTTTTACACATCCCTTACAAACCAGACGTGCAGGAACGAAGTATAAAGGCACCCTTACACCTCGTCAGAAGACCTCGCCTTCCACGCCCTTGTCCTCGCCCAGGGACTTCCAGAGCAGGCCGGCATGGGCCTTGAAGTTGGGCACGTCGGAGCAGAGCAGCAGGAAGATGACCTCGACGATGTAGTTGATCGAGTTGTGCGAGAACGGCAGGTCGCTGTTGAGCATCTTGTCGCGCGTGGCGGCGTGCAGCACGCAGGTGGCCCGGCGCGCCAGCGGCGAGTCGGGCGTGTTGGTGATCACGATCGTCGGGGTGTCGGAATCTATCGCGTTGTCCATCATCTTGTTCAGCCGCTTGGAGTGGCCGGACTTGGAGAGGAAGATCAGCGCGTCGTTGGGCGTGAGCGAGAGCGTCGAGAGCATCATGGCCTCGGTGGTGGGCGCACAGTTGCAGCGCAGGCCCAGCTGGGCTATCAGGAATGACGCCGAGAGCGCCGTCGGGATCGTGTTGCCCACGGCCGCGACCTGCACGGACACGGAGCGCTCGATCAGCCGCACCGCATCCACCAGCTGCCGCTCGTCCAGCAGGCTGAGCGTGTCCATCAGCTCGCCGTTCTTGGCCATGAGCACCGTCTCCATCGCGGCACGCGGCGCGTCAAGTGAGATGACCGTCGGGGACACATGCGGGGCGTCCCCGTTCTCGCTCTGCATGGCCGCGCGTAGCACGGAGAAGCTCTCGTAGCCCAGGTGCCGCGCGAACCGCGAGACCGTCGCGGCCGAGGTCTCGCTCGCTGCCGCGATCTCGCGCGTGGTCATGGAAGGAACCTCGACTTGGTTGGCCATCACGAAGTCGGCGATCTGCTGCTCGCTCTCGCTCAGGCGGTCGTAGAACGAGCAGATCTCGTTGATGACGCTTCCCTTCGGCTGCATGGCCGTTCCTCTCCGTTGGTCCCTTAGCCCCATCCTATCGCCCCGTTGGGCGAAATAGGTACATTTTCGGTCAATCGATCCAGTAAAACGGGGAGGTGCCCGCGCAGGAACCCCTCCCCATCTCAAAAGCCCTCAGACGGTCGCCGGCCTCGAGCCGCGCTTAAGGCGCGCCCGGGCTAGTTGAGCTCCTGGCGCCACTGGGGCTCATTGGCATCGCGATAGTACTTGGCAGCACCGACGCAGCCGAAGAGCTCCATCTTCTGCTTGATGACGGCCTTGCCGGCGTCGATGCACGCCGGGAAGATGTTGTTCGGATCCCAGCCGGAGCCCTCCTGCGAGAGGATCTCGCGGGCCTTGAGGAAGAACGCGCTCTTGTAGTCGGAGGAGATGTTCACCTTCTGGATGCCGATCTTCACGGCCTCGGCGATCTCGGAGTCCGGGTTGCCGGAGCCGCCGTGCAGCACCAGCGGGATGTCCACCACGGCCTTGATGGCCTCGAGCACGTCCATGCGGAGCTTCGGCGTCACGCCCTTGGGGTACAGGCCGTGGCAGGTGCCGATGGCCACGGCCAGCGTGTCCACGCCGGTCTCGGCCACGAACTTCTTGGCGTCCTCGGGGTCGGTGTAGAGGACCTCGGTCATACCGCCCTCGATGGAGGTGCCGGTGTCGCCGATGGTGCCCAGCTCGCCCTCGACGGACACACCGACCATGTGGCAGTACTTCACGACCTCAGCCGTCTTCTCGATGTTCTCGTGCAGCGGCAGGTGCGAGGCGTCGATCATCACCGAGGTAAAGCCGCAGTGCACGGCGCGCATGATGCTGTCGATGCTGTCGCCGTGGTCCATGTGGATCACGAACGGCACCGGGCTGTTGCCGGCGCGGGCCACGACGTACTTCATGAAGTCGTCCTTGCAGTAGGCCAGCTCGGTGGGGTGCACGGCGATGATCGCGGGGGCGTCGTTCTCCTCGGCGGCCTCGATGACGGTGCGGACGAGGTTGGACTCGGAGATGTTGAACGCGCCGACGGCGAAGTGCTTCTCCTTGGCCATGGCGAGCATCTGGTTCATGTTGACGAGCATGGATGGGTTCCTTTCGTTTCTTGCTTGCTAGGGACTATGTTCAGTTCGCGCGCGAGCGAGCTAGAACGCTTTGTTGGCCGAGCCGGACAGCTCGATGTAGCGCTTGACGACCTCCATGCCGGCGGCCCAGCTATCCTGGAGCAGCTGCGGCCAGTTGTAGCCGGGGTCCTCCGCCAGCGTCTTGGCCACGAACTCGCGCTGGGCGATCATGTAGTCCGTGCCGACATTGATCTTGTTGATGCCGACTTCCACGGACCGCCGCATGTTCTCGTCACCGGTGCCGGAGCCGCCGTGTAGCACGAGCGGGGCGCCCGTCGAAGCCTTGATCTTCTCCACGATGTCAAAGTGGAAGGTGGGCACGTAGCCCTCCGGGTAGTCGCCGTGGGTGGAGCCGTAGCTCACGGCCAGGCAGTCCACGCCGGTGTCCTGGATGAACTTGATGGCCACGTCCGGGTCGGTGTACATCTGGTCGTCGGTGAAGTGCGCGTCCGCGCCCACGGAGCAGCCCATGTTGCCGACCTCGGCCTCCACGGACGCGCCGTAGGTCTGTGCGAGCTCCACGATGCCGCGGGTGACTTTCGCGTTCTCCTCGGGCGACAGGGCGGAGGCGTCGCACATGACGCTCGAGAAGCCCTCGTGCAGGCAGCGCTTGAGGTGGGCGATGTCGTGGCCGTGGTCTAGGTTGATGGCGACGGGCACGTGGGCGGCCTGGGCCATCTTGATGATGGGCTGGGTCAGGATGTCGCAATCGAAGTACCGCTTGATCTGATCCTGCAGCAGGTCGATGATGATGGGAGCGTTCATCTGCTCCGCCGCGGTGATGATGCCGCGCGCCATCTCGAGGTCCACCGCATTGATGGCCATGACCGCGTATCCCTCGGCGTTCGCCTTCGCCAGCATGCCCTTCATCGATTCGTACATCTTGTGCGCATCCTTTCCTCTGGAAAACTCGAGTCGTCGTGGGTCGTCGTGCCGGAGAGGCGGGGCGCGGGGGGCCGCCCCGCCTCGTAAGTGACTAGCTCAGGGAGAAGCCGGAGAGGTCGACCTCTTCCTCGGTGTCGTCCTCGATGGCGCCAAGGTCGTCGATCTCCTCAGGCGACAGGCGCTTCTTGATGAGCACCAGCAGGACGGCGGTCACGCAGGAACCAACCAGCAGGCCAATCACCGCCCACAGCGGGTTGGTCATGGCGGGGATCACGAACACGCCACCGGAGGGGACCATGCTCTCAACGCCCATGGAGAACACGATGGCGCCGCAGACGCCGCAGCCGATGGAGGTGGAGATCACGGTACGGACCAGGTCGTTCATCGCGATGGGGATGACACCCTCGGAAATCATGCAGACGCCCATGGGGAAGGCAATCTTGATGTTCTCCTCCTCGGACTTCTTGAAGATGGGCTTGTGGATAAGCTTGGAGAGCAGCAGGCCGAAGGTGACGCCGAAGGGCGGGACCATGGCGGCCAAGACCTTGATGCCCTCGGGACCGTAGATGCCGTCGGCCATGAGGCCGTCGCAGATGAGATTCGGGACCTTGGAGATGGCTCCGCCGTAGTCGATGCAGCCGATCCAGCCGATGATGAAGCCGTAGGCAACCTTCTGGGACTGATCGAGGTTGGTGATGAAGTTGTTGAGCGCCGTGGTGAAGGCGACGAGCGGGCCGCCGAGCACGAAGAACATAATCAGGCCGGCGATGATGGTGGAGACG
This sequence comes from Collinsella sp. AK_207A, assembly GCF_902501965.1. Classification (GTDB taxonomy): domain Bacteria; phylum Actinomycetota; class Coriobacteriia; order Coriobacteriales; family Coriobacteriaceae; genus Collinsella. The sequence goes on from NZ_CABWID010000010.1 coordinate 181,065, forward strand.
GTGGGCACGATCATCATCGGCATGAGCGCCTGGGCCCACTTCGGAACCTTCAGGTACTTCTCAATGGCCAGGGCGATGTAGCCCACGATCAGGCCGCCGATCAGGCCGCCGAGGAAGCCCGCATTCAGGAAGCTCGCGAGCTGGCCCATCAGGAAGCCGGGGGCGATGCCCGGGCGGTCGGCGATGGAGTAGGCGATGTAGCCGCCGATGAACGACGGGATCAGGCCCATGCCCCACACGCCGATGGTGGTGAGCGCCGAGGGCACCGTGAGGTCGTCGAGCGACTCCATCACGGAGCCACCGCACAGGTTGCCGATGGCGATCAGCAAACCGGCCGCGACGACGAGCGGAAGCAGGTAGCTGATCGAGGTCAGCACGTGCTTCTTGATGTCGTTGAGCACTTTCTTCATTCCATTCCCCTTTCTCATGGTGGAATCTGTGCGCCCGTGCGGGGCGTGCGCTTTACGCCTTCAGACTCTCTTCAACCTTCTGGATAATCTGCTTGGACGCCTTGAGCACGAGGCTCGTGGGCACCTCCATGACGCGCTTGCCCTTGAAGCGGCCCTTCTCCACGTGGATGTCCACGGCCAGGATGACGGCGTCCGCCTCAGCGATCTGCACGGGCGTGAGCTCATCCTCCACGCCGATCGTGCCCTGAGTCTCGATGTGGATCTCGTGCCCGAGCGACTCGGCCGCCTTGCGCAGCTTCTCCTTGGCCATGTAGGTGTGCGCGATGCCGGACGTGCAGGCGCAGACTGCTACGAGTTTCATGGCCCCTCCTCTTCTCCCCGCTAGGGTCTTGAGCCGTGGGACCGGGCAGCGGGTGGCCCGGTGCGGCGTTCTCACCGTGGGTGCGCACGTCCGCGATGTGGGCGATGCGCGGTGCCTATCGATTGCTGTTGGATCGCTTTTGGATCGCTTTTGGATCGCTTTCCGTTTGCTCGTCGTTCGCGCTTCGCGCGCTAGTCATCGAAGTCCTCGGGGTCGGACTCCAGCAGGGTCAGCATCTCGTGGGGCGTCTTGACGGCGTGGAGCTGGTCGATGAAGCTCTCGTGCGCCAGCAGCATGGCCACGCGCTGCATGAGCTTGAGGTGGATGATGTCGGAGTCGCCCTCGGTCACGGCGAAGAGGATGACCACGTTGACGGGCTCGTCGTCCAGAGACTCCCACGCCAGCATGTTCTTGGAGGTGCCGATGGCGAGCGACGTCTTGTTGACGCCGGCGGACTTGCCGTGCGGGATCGCCACGCCCATGCCGATGCCGGTCTGGCCTTCGCCCTCGCGCCACATGACGTCCTTGAAGAAGGCATCGCGGTCGTTGAGCTTGCCCTGCTCGTCGAACAGGTCGGTCAGGCGGTTCAGCATCTCCTCCTTGGTGCGGACGTCCAGGTCGAGCGCGATGAGCTTCTCGTCGATAACGTTTGAGATGTTGAAGGTCTGCATGGTGTTGTCTGGCATAGCCGCCCCTCCCAGATTCGGTGTGCTGCCTCTGTGTTTCATGACTATAGTCAATCATGAAACATACGCAATTCCTGCAGGGTGGATTAGGCGGTAAGCGGTTAAGAATTCGAGATGAACGGTAGGTTGGTTTCAGCACGGCAGATTGGGTGAAATAGAACGCTACTGTTTTGAAACCATTTGTTTTAACTGGTATATCTGTGGGTGGAGTCCATTGAGCCTGCGCGCCCGACAACCTGGTCGAGCCACGGGGCCGGTGCGGGAGCGACACGGGAGAGACCACGCGACATCTCCCAACTGTTTCATTCTGTTCTATACTATGAAACGATGTGTAAGGCTACCGGGTTCGATGGCACGTCACCCGCGCGCCCGACGATTTCCACCAGGTACTGGAAAGAGCAGACGGGTGCCCGGCGGCGCAACCGTATTACAGTGTGGCCATCAAGCATACGCGCAGCGTATCAGTCGAAGGGAGCAACGATGGATCGTCAACTGCTGGGGGCACTCGAGGCCGGCGGCACCAAGATGGTGTGCGCCACGGGCTACGCGGACGGCACCGTCCTCGAGAGCGAGGAGATCCCCACCACCGCGCCCGAGGAGACCATGCGGGCCGTGGTCGCCTGGTACCGGGGCAAGGGCATCGCCGCGCTGGGCGTCGGCGCCTTCGGCCCCACCGCCGTGGACCCCGCCTCCCCGCGCTACGGACATATCCTCGAGACCCCCAAGACCGCGTGGCGCCACTTCGATCTGCTCGGCAGCCTGGCCGGCCCGCTCGGCGTCCCCTGCGGCTACGACACCGACGTCAACGCCGCCTGCCTGGGCGAGGCCACCTTCGGCTGCGCCAGGGGCCTGTCCGACGTGGTCTACCTCACGATCGGCACCGGCGTGGGAGCGGGCGTGATCGTCGGCGGCAAGCTGCTGCACGGCATGCTGCACCCCGAGGCGGGCCACATCCTGGTCACGCGCGACCCGCGCGACACCATCGGCGAGCACAGCGGCTGCCCCTACCACGACAACTGCCTGGAGGGCCTCATCGCCGGCCCGGGCGTCAAGAAGCGCTGGGGCGGCAGGCGCGCGAGCGAGCTGGCCGGGGACCCGGAGGCCATGGACCTGCTCGCCGGCTACCTGGCCCAGGCCCTCGTGACCTACACGCTCTGCTACTCGCCCGAGAAGATCATCCTGGGCGGCGGCGTGTCCGACCACACGCCCATCGTGCCGCTGGCGCGCGAGAAGTGCGCCGAGCTGCTGAACGGCTACATCGCCACGCCCGAGGTCGAGGACATCGACACCTACATCGTCAACAACAGCCTAGACGGCAAGCAGGGCGTCATGGGCTGCCTGGAGCTCGCCCGCCGCGCGCTGGAGGCGTAGCCAGCAAGGTCACCAGAGGTGACCAGGTGCCGGGTTCAATCACACGTCCGTCGCAAGCGTGACGAGCCTGACGTTCGCCCGGCAGTGGAAAAACGAGTACCCGGGCCCGTCGAGCGCCTCCATGACGCGGCGGACGCCGTACGTGCAGAGCGCCCGCATGCCATCGCGCGGGCGGCTAGTTGGCGACGATCTGGCCGTGAAGCATGCCCATCCAGCAGCTGAAATTGTAGGTTCCCGCCTTCTGCGGCGTGAACTGGATGACGTTGTCGCCCTCCACGAGCTTGACCTGCTGGTCGAAGCCCGGCAGCACGACCTCCCCGTTGCAGCCGTTGAGCGTTCCCGCGGCCGCGTGGATGGTCCAGCGCACGGGCACGCCGGCGCGCACCTGGATGCTGTCGTAGCCGTCCGCGCGCAGCTCGGTGGTAACGGTCTGCACGTCGCCGTCCTGTTGGGCCCGCACGAACCCGCCCGCCGCGCGGCTCGCGGAGGCACCGGGCAGCTGCACGCCCACGAGCGCCAACCCGCTCTGCAGCATGAACAGGCCGAAGATGAGCATCATCACCGAGGCCACGCGCAGCATGGCGCGGCGCCAGGTGCGGTGCATGGTGCCCGCGAACACGCCGAAGGCCAGCACGAGCGGGATGGTACCGGCGCAGAAGCTCGCCATGGAGAGCGCACCGGCCGCGAAGCTGCCGCTCGCGATGGCATAGGCCTGCATGGCCTGGAGCGGTCCACAGGGCATGAAGCCGTTGACCAGGCCAAGCGCGAAGGGTCCGCGGCGGGCGATGGACGCGGCGGCGCACGCGACCGGGCGCGGGAGGTGCGGGGTGAGGCGTGCGAGCGGCGCGAGGATACCCGTCATGCCCAGCCCGGCGAGGACCATGACCGACCCGGCCAGGAGCCCGATGATCGAGCGCACGCCGAGCGAGATGGACACCACCTGGCCCGCGGCGCCTAGCACGCCGCCGATGCACGTGTAGCTGACCAGGCGACCGGCGTTGTAGCGCAGGCTCGGGCCCAGGGCGAGCGAGGCGCGGCCGCGGCCCGCCCGGGGGTGCTCGCCGGATGCGGCGGCGGTGTCAGCGGCAACGCCGGCGTTGGCGGACGCCGGCGCGATCGCGACGCTCTGCGCCAGGTTGATGCCGCCGCACATGGCGATGCAGTGCACCGAGGTCAACAGGCCGATGCCGAAGAGCGCCGCCGAGCCCAGGCCCGCGCCGTTGATGGTCGGGATGCTCTGGAAGAAGCGGTTGATGCCCAGGTTCTGTGCGATGAGGAAGATGCCCGCCGCGATGATGACCAGGTAGACGGCATCCATGGTGCCCGGGCGCCGGATGGGGACGGCAGGAGTGCTCACGGCGGCCGCGCCGTGGAAATCCTGGCCCGCGGCCGCACATGCACACGTGCCTTTGCCCGCAGCCGCGGCTTCCGCGCCCCGAACCGCACCTGCCGGGCGCGCGTCCGAACCCGTCAGCTCGACCCCGCGTGCGATGTACCCGCTCGCGTCCACCGCTGCGGACAGCTGCTCCGCCGTGCACGGGGCCTCGAACTCCACCCGTGCCATGCCGTCGGGCGCGCTTGCCGAAACCGAGCGCACACCGGGCACTGCCGTGAGCGCGCGCTCCGCCGCTTGCTCGCAACCCGAGCAGCTCATGCCCTCTACGTAGACCGTCGCCCGCTGCATCCGGCCCGCTCCCCTACCGGATTCCGCCATGGGGCGCTACGCCTTCTTCCAGTTGGTGAAGGAGCTCGCGTACTGGTCCAGGAAGGAAGCCGGCACCACGATGGTGTTGTCCTTGATGGTGTAGTCCGCGTTGGTGACGGGGATGGGGTCGCAGCCCTGTGCGGCGTCGCCCACCTGCGTGGAAGCGAAGCTGTTGCCGCAGTTCTGACACACGAAGTTGTCGCCGTTCTGCACGAAGTACGCCTTGGGCGAGCCCTGGCACACCTGGCAGGTGTTGAGCGCCACACGCGCCGTGCCGTCGGACGCCTTAACGGCGAAGAGCTGGACCTTGGTGCCGTTGGCGTCGTAGTCGTAGTAGCTCGCATCGCTGGAGATGTCGGAGGCCTTGATGACGACGTCCTGGCCCTGGGCGAACTGCTCGGCCTTAGGATCGGCGGCGCCCGCCACGCCGTTACCCTCCAGGATCTTGGGCAGCGCGAAGGTCAGCACGGCGACCACCAGCACCGTCGCGGTCACGATCGGCAAGACGATGTTCCTCTTCATAAGAAATGGTCCTCCCCACATCTCATTTCTTGGACGCGGACGATACTACACCCCGGGGAGGTCTCTGTCAGGTTCCGAAGCCGTCACTTGCCCATCTTCAGACAAACTTAATAGGTTATTAGTAGGAACAAATCGGCAGCGCCGTGATCGAACGAACCGGACACGTTCTTTCGATCATGCTGGTTGAATTACCGCCCCAGCGCTTGCTTCGCTGCGGCTACCACGTGTGCCACGTCGGCCTCCGTTGGATGACCGGCCGCGGCGTCGTACGTCGCCAGCATCATCTTGGCGCGTTTGTCCTCCGGGTCCTTGGCGAGCGCCGCCTCCCAACGCCCACGGGAGGCCGGGGCAATCTGGCCCTGGCACATGGCCGTACCCAGCAGCTCAGCGTCATCGGGTAGGTGCTTCTCCACGGCGCCGAGCACGCGGTCGAAGTACTCCGCCGAGCCACCGAAGCCCGCCGTCCCGAACAGGAACACCTGCTTGCCGGAAAGCCCCGCCAGCACCCTCGCCGCGGCCGGCGAGCAGTCGCCCTTGTCGCACCAAAAGCCCGCCAGCACGGTGCCGGCAGCGTCGATGGCGGCGTCCACCTGCGAATCGTCCGCAGTCACGACCTCGCTACCCAGCTCCCGCGCCAGCGCATCGGCCAGCTTCCGCGTGTTGCCCGTCTTGCTCTCGACCACGATTGCGTACGTCATGATGATCCCTTCCTACACAAACGAACCAGGTTCGTTCTTTCACGTATAGTACCCCGCCCGTCACGGTGAACGATGGAAGGGGACATTCCTTCCATCGTTCAACACGCGGCGGGGCTAGCGAATTGGCTGTTGTAGAGCTCCGCGTAGAAGCCGCCCGCTGCGAGCAACTGCTCGTGCGTGCCGCGCTCGACAATGCGCCCGTCGCGCATGACCAGGATGCAGTCGGCGTGCACAATGGTGCTCAGCCGATGCGCAACCACAAAGCTCGTGCGCCCGCGCATCAGCTCGTCAAAGGCCGCCTGCACCTGCAGCTCCGTGCGGGTATCGATGCTCGAGGTCGCTTCGTCCAGCAGCAGGATGGCCGGATCGGTAAGCATGACGCGCGCGATGCAGAGCAACTGGCGCTGGCCCTGGCTGAACGAGCCTCCATCCTCCGCGATCACCGTGTCGTACCCCTGTGGCAGCGTGTCGATGAACCCGTCGGCATGCGCCCGTCGCGCAGCATCGACGATCTGCTCGCGCGTGGCATCGGAGCGACCGTAGGCGATGTTCTCGGCAATCGTGCCCTCGAAGAGCCAGCTATCCTGCAGCACCATGCCAAAGCTGTGGCGCAGGCTGGCACGCGTGAGCTCGCGGATATCGGTCCCGTCCAGCTCCACCGCGCCGGCGTCCACATCGTAGAAGCGCAGCAACAGATTGATGAGCGTGGTCTTGCCGCAGCCGGTTGGGCCCACCAGGGCGAACCGCCGGCCCGGCGCCGCATCCACGCAGATGTCCTGCAGGAGTTTCCGATCCGGCACGTAGGAGAAGTCCACGTGCTCCAGCGCCACGGCACCCTGCGGAGCCGCCAGCACCAGGGCGTCCGGCGCATCCGGCTCCTCTTCCTCCGCATCCAGCAGCGCGAAGACGCGCCGCGCGCTCGCATATGCGGTCTGAATCTGCGTGATCACACTCGTGACCTCGTTGAACGGCTTGGTGTACTGGTTCGCGTACGAGAGAAACACCTGCACGCCGCCCACGGTGAGCGGTGCCGGCCAGCCCGTGATCACGCACGCACAGCCGATTACGCCGACGACCGCGTAGATGACGTTGTTGATGAAGCGCGTACCCGGATTGGAGAGCGAACTCAGGAACTGCGCGCGCTCACCGGCCGTGTAGAGCTCGCCGTTGATGGCATCGAAGCCCTCCTGCGCGCGCGGGCCAAAGGCAAAGGCCGAGACCAGCCGCTGGTTGCCCACGTACTCCTCGATATGCCCCGTCAGCTGCCCCAGAATACGCTGCTGCGCGGAGAAACTCTTGTTGGACACCTTGGCGATGACACCGGCGCCAAAAATGGAGAGCGGGGTCACGAGCACCACCACGATGGCCATGGGCACCGAGATGGTCAGCATGAAGACAAGTGTCCCCACAATGGTGAAGACGCCGGTGAAGAGCTGAGTGAATCCCTGAAGCAGGCCGTCCCCCACCAGGTCCACGTCGTTCACCACGCGCGAGATGAGATCGCCGTGCGGGTGCGCGTCGATGAACGAGATGGGCATGCGGCTGATCTTATCGCTCGCCTGAACGCGCAGGTCGCGCACCGTCTCGTACGACAGGCGATTGATGCAGTATCCCTGCAGCCACTGGGTGACCGATGCCCCGATCACCACCAAGCCGAGGCGCAGGACCAAGGGAGTCAGCGCGGCAAAGTCCACCCGCCCGGCGCCGACGATGAGGTCGATGCCCTGGCCAATGAGGATGGGCACGTACAACTGCAGCGTCACGGAGACCGCGGCGGCCACGAACGAGAGCGCGAACGAACCGGCATGCGGGCGCACGTAGGAAAGCAGGCGCCGCGTGACCTCGCCCGCGGACATGGCCGGGACGCTGCGATCGCCGTCGTTCAACTCGGAGCCGCCGCCCGTCACGCTGGCGGTGACCGTCGAAATCGACCCGACTGCGGAATACGAATTCGGCATCAGTTCTCGCCCCCTTCATCCGCATCCGGACGCGCGCGCCGGGCATCTTCCTCCAAAGCGGGGTGACCGGCACGATCATCAACCCCCTGAGAGGCGCAGATCTCCTGGTACACGGTGCAAGCGCGCAACAACTCGTCGTGCGTGCCCAGGCCCACGGCCTTGCCGCGGCGCATGACGAGGATCTGGTCCGCGCTGCGCACGGAGCTCACGCGCTGCGACACGACGATGCGCGTCACGCTCATGCCGGCAAGTGCGCGCCGCAGCGCGGCGTCCGTCTTGAGGTCGAGCGCGGAGGCGGAGTCGTCAAGGATCACAATGCGCGGCGAGCCCACGAGCGCGCGGGCGATGGTCAGGCGCTGGCGCTGGCCGCCGGAGAAGTTCTTGCCGCCCGCCTCGACCGGGGCGTCCAGGCCCTGCGGCAGACGCCGCACGAACTCGCTGGCCTGCGCGGTGTCGAGCGCAGCCCAAAGCTCCTGGTCGTCCGCGTCGGCATTGCGCCAGCGCAGGTTCTCGCGGATGCTGCCGGAGACGAGCGAGGCCTGCTGGGGCACGAGCCCCACCGCATGGCGCAGGTCATCGAGCGCCCACGCACGCACGTTCCGGCCGAGCACCTCAACGGAGCCCGATGTGGTGTCGTACAGGCGCGGCACCAAACTCACCAGCGTGGACTTACCAGAACCGGTACCGCCGATGACGCCGAGCGTACCGCCGACCGGTAGCTCGAGCGAGATGTCGTCCACCGCGTTTGCCGCGCATGGACCAAACGAGAAGCAGGCATGGTCAAAGCGCAGGGCGGACGTCTCGCGGTTCGCAGCCTGCGGAGACGGAGCCGCCGCGTCATCCTCGATGCTAGGCTCCGCATGCAGCACCTCGTTGATGCGCGCCGCGCTCGCGCTCGCCTTGGTGAACACCACCACCAGGTTGGCCACGTAGACAATGGAGAGCAGCGTCTGGGTCATGTAGTTGACGAACGCCATGACCTCGCCCTGGGTCAGCTCGCCAACGTTCACCTCAACGCCGCCTTGCCACAGAATGGCGCAGATGGCGAGGTTCATCACCAGGAACGTCACCGGGTTCAGCGTAGAGGAGAGCCGGCCCACGGCGATGGCGATATCCGCCTGCTCCGCCGCCGCCCGGTGGAACCGCTCGCGCTCATGGTCCTCGCGCACGAAGGCGCGAATCACGCGAACGCCGGAGAGCCCCTCACGCTGGATAAGGCCGATGGTATCCAACTTGGCCTGCAGGTTCTTGAAGTACGGGATGCAGCGCGCCATGACCAGCCAGAACACGATGCCGATGAGCGGCGTGGACACTAAGACGGCCATGCCAAGGCGCACGTCGATGAGCAGGGCGGCGACCACGGACCCCACCGCCAGGAACGGCCAGCGGATCAGCTGGCGCACGCCGAGCGCCACGGCGAGCTGCACCTGATTGACGTCGTTGGTGATGCGCGTGATCAACGAGGGCGTACCAAAGCGGTCCAGCTCGGCATAGGCGAACTGGTTGACCCGCGCGTACAGATCGTGACGGATATCCGTGCCCATGCCCTGCGAGGCAAGCGCGGCCATCTTCTGGCATACCAGCGTGAAGCAGAGTCCCACAACCGCCATGACCAGCAAGAGCACGCCGTACTTGAGCACGATTCCCAGGTTGTGCGAGCCGACGCCTTCGTCGATCATGCGCGCGATGACCATGGGCGTCAGCAAATCGAAGAACACCTCGAGCAGTTTGCACGCCGGTCCGATTACGAAATACCAGCGGTACCTTCCCGCAAATCGTCTCAACAGCTCGATCATGCGACCCAATCTTTCGCGCACACCCGGCGGCAAAGGGCCTCGCCCATGAAGCCGCCCGCAATTCCATGCATCATGATAGGTCCGCCATGGTGCAGAAATGTCAATAAACGGTAAATGTCCCGATAGGCAAAAACGGAGAACGAGAACCGTCTCGCTTATGAAAAAACGCCGTGCGCTCGATGGGAACGGATGCCCGACAGAGGCTCCTTATGGCTGCTTCCTTCCGGACCTGACCAGATTCGGAACATGTCGTCATCCGAACCCATCGAACGCACGTGGCGCTTCCATCGATGATACCTGCTTGTGCGCGCGCTGTCGAGGGGCAGCGACCTGGCGCGCGGCAGGCGAATCGAGCAAGACGCCGGTGCCGCGGCGACTACCGTCCCCGCAGGCGATACGCCCGCACCGCAGCCTCCCCGGCGCAAGCCAAGTTGACGCGCGCCTCCGCCGCCTCAAGCGCTTGCGCGCGGTCCATGGGCTCGCGTGTAACGGGAAGCACCAGGTCAATCCCCTGCTTGTACACAACGCTCAGGTCCTCGGCACGTCCGCCCACCAGGGCGATGACGGGCTTCTGCGACCGCTTGGCTCGAGCCGCCACGACAACGGGCGCCTTGCCCTCGGCAGTCTGAGCATCGATGTGCCCCTCGCCGGTGATGACCAGGTCTGCCTGTACCACCGCGTCGTCGAAGCCCACCAGGTCGAGCACCGTATCCGCTCCCGAGACCAGCGTGCCGCCGAGGGCGAGCAGCGCGGCACCCAGGCCACCAGCCGCTCCCGCTCCGGGCACGCCGGCAAGCGAGCGAAAGCGGCGCGACGCGTCCCCGGCGCGACGCGAGCGCTCGAATGCCCGGGAGAGCAGCTGCGCGTACGCAACCATCGTGCCGTGGTGCGCGGCGGGGTCCGCAAGACCCTTCTGCGGACCGAACACGGCTAGCGCCCCACGCGCGCCCAGCAGCGGCGCGCGAACATCGGTCAAGCCGATGAGCTCAACGCCGTCGAGCAGGTGCGCGGCGGGACCCAGGTCGATGGAATCAAGCTGCGCCAAGCCATCCAACCCAGGAGGAATCGGTACCCCCGCCGCATCGAGCAAGCGCGCGCCCAGGGCCTGTAGGAACCCGGCGCCGCCGTCGTTCGCGCACACCCCGCCCAGTCCAAGGTAGATGCGCTCGGCGCCGCCTGCGATCGCAGCCCGCACCACGTCTCCCACCCCGGCCGTGGAGGCACGACACGCTGCCTCATCCGTGCAGGGACTGAGTGAAATACCCGCCGCGCTCGCCGATTCGATGAGCGCCTCCGTGCCGAAGCGCGCATATGCCGCCGAGCGCTCCCCGCCCAGGGGGCCGCGGGCCGTGACGTGACGCAGCTCGCCCGGTCGCGCCGCCAAGACGGCCTCGACGGTGCCCTCGCCCCCGTCCGCCACGGGCAGGCAGACGACCCGCGCTTCCGGCTCGGCGCGGCGCACGCCTTCCGTAACCCAAGCTTCTACCTGGGACGACGAGGCGCAGCATTTGAAGGAATCCATGGCGATCGCCACGCGGAGCGGTGGAGCGGCCGCAGTGGGCAGCGACTCCGCGACAACCGGATCAGGCGCCTCGTCCCGCGCCAGCTCGTGCGCATGGTCGCCGGCAAGCAATGCCGCCACGCCCCCTCGCCGCTCGGCAAAGAACGCGCGCAGCACCGCGGAGCACTCGTCTGCCAGCACGCCCGCCGTAACCGGAAAGGCGTGGTTCAGCCGTGAGTCGTCCTGCAGGCGCAGCACCGAGCCCAGTGCTCCCGCCTTGGCATCCGCCGCGCCGAAGACGCACCGACCCACCCGTGCGTTCACCATAAGACCCGCGCACATGGGGCACGGTTCGAGCGTCACGTACACCGTGCAGTCGGAGAGGCGCCACCGGCCCAGTTCATGCGCTGCGGCCACCAGGGCAGAGAATTCGGCGTGCGCCGACGGGTCACCGTCCAGCTCGCGCCGATTGCACGCGCGAGCGATCACCCGACCTGCGCGCACCACGACGGCGCCGACGGGCACCTCGCCCAGCGATGCCGCCCGCCTCGCCTCGGACAGTGCCTCGCGCATGAACCGCGCGTCGGCTTCGCGAATATCCTGCTGTTTATCCTGCTGCACCGGGCCCCTTTCTCGCATGCTTGCATGGGACCACGAGCAAACGCCAACGCGAGGCGCACGCCCCGCCCTCGGCAAGAACATGGCGGAGAGACGGGGATTCGAACCCCGGAGACGCTCGCGCGCCTAACGGTTTTCAAGACCGCCGCATTCAACCGCTCTGCCATCTCTCCGTATCCAGCAATGATAGCATCTCAGCGCCCGGACGCAGGGTGCGGGCGAGCGTCGGCAAACGGCGCATCCCCAAGCAGCAGGCGGCCACCCACTCAGCTCGCCCTACTTTGCCGCTGCCGTGTTGACACCCTTCGCGAGCCGGTCCGCCACGCCCTGTGGCATCTTATGGGCAAAATCCTGCATGAGGCCCGGCACCGGGTCGTTGCCGCCATCGCCGATATGCACCGGCAGCACATCCGAGATCGCCTGGTGAACGAGGTCGATGTACTGCTTCGCGCCGGCTTCGGTCACATGGGTGCCATCCCCGTCGAAGACGTCGGGATGCTCGCCGCTGTAGCCGTACCAATCGGCCACGCGCACGTTCTTGTACCGCTGGGCGGCAGACTGCAAGACCTCGTTGGTGGAGGAAACCCAGTCGCGCGGGCTCCGCGTGGTCACAAAGACCAGCCGACGGCCCTCGCCCACCATCCGCACAACCTGGTCTATCTGATCGTTCGAGACGGGACCGTTCGTACCCAGGGCGAACACGACGATACCGCCCACATTGCCCTGGTCGAGGTACTGCTGGAGCAGGGAGATACCGTCCGAGAACTGACGGTTGACCGCCGCGTCGATATGCCCGTGCGGGAAGCTCTGCTGAAAGCTGGAGATGGTGCGCACGGACACCGAGTCGCCGATCATGAGCACGTCGTAGGCGCCCTCCGCATAGCCCGCAGTGGTTGCAGACGAGCCCTCGCCATTTGGCTGCTCGCCTTCCAGCAGCCGAGCTCCGGCTTCGCTGAGCGCCGAGGCGGGCGGAACCGCCACTACGCAGATGACCGCAGCCAACACGACCGCCGCGTAGGCGGCCACCGGCGCAAGCGTCCGCACGCGGTGCACCGGGGCAGGCTTCGAGGCCACCTCATCCCCATCGGATGCCTCGTCCTCAGACGCACCTCCGCGCACCAATGCCACGAGCTGCCGGGCCAGACGCCCCAGCGCGCCATGGCGGCATGGCTCCTCCAGATAGCGATACGATGCCTCGGCAACCAGCAGCACGAGCGCCAGCTGCAACACCGTCAGCCACCAAGGCCTCGGTCCGATCACGCTCATGGGATTCATAAGCAGCAGCAACGGATAGTGCCAGAGGTACACGCCGTAGGAACGCTTTCCCAACCACACGAACGGCGGCAGCGCGAGCACCCGAGCGACAGCACCGCCCCTATGCGCGCTCGCGGCCACGAGCATCATCGTGAACACCGTGCAGAGCACCATGCCGCCACGGTACTGGAAGGCGGTGTACCCGTTGGACAGGGCGAACATCAGGAGCAGCCCCACCAAGCCAACGACTCCCAGCGCCTCGACCACCATGCCGTCCCGGCCGCGCGCGAGCTCGAAGCGCCGCATCGGAAGCAGCGCCAGCCACACGCCCGCCAGCAGCGAGAACGCACGGGTATCCGTGCCGTAGTAGATGCGACTCGGATCGCCGCCGGGGTTGTAGAGCACCGTCATGGCGAGCGCCGACACCACGGCCAGCGCCGCTACGATGCGGCGCACCATCGTGCGCTTCACGCCCGCGCGATACATCAGGAACAGCGCAAACGGCCAGATCAGATAGAACTGCTCCTCGATTGCCAGGGACCAGAAATGCGTGAGGGGCGATGGGTCGCCCAGGGCGTTGAAGTACGAAACCTGGTTGAAGATCTGCCACCAGTTATTGACGAACAGCAGCGACGGCAGGATATCCGGACGCATCTTGGTGAGCATCACGCGGTTGAGAAGCGCGCAGAGCACCACCGTCACCGGGATCAACAGGCAGATAGCCGGCAAGAGACGGCGGACGCGCCGCAGGTAGAAGCCCTTGAAGTCGATGGTCTTGGTGGTGCCAACCTCATGGATGAGCGAGCGCGTGATGATATAGCCCGAGATGACGAAGAACATCGTCACGCCGAGCAGGCCTCCCTGCATGAACGGCACATGGATATGGTACAGCACCACCGCAGCGACCGCGATGGCGCGCACGCCATCAAGACCGGGTATATAGCGCATCTTTCGCGCGGTATTCGTCATGCTCTCTTCCCAAGACAAAGCCAAACCAAGCGGATTGTAGCCCATCGCACGGACAAAAGCGCCCCTGTCTTCATATCGAAGGCAGGGGCACGGACAGGCGCAGCTATAAGGACGGCGGATTAGAACTTGACCTGGGGAGCCTGGCGCGACGCCTCGGCAGCCTCAAAGCCCTGACGCTCCCGGAACTGGAAGATGCCGGCGAAGATGTTGCCCGGGAAGGTCTGGATGGCGTTGTTGTAGTTCAGCACGCAGTCGTTGTAACTCTGGCGCGCGTAGCTCACCTTGTTCTCGGTGTCCTCAAGCGTGTCCTGGAGCTGCGTGAAGTTGGCGTTCGCCTTGAGGTCGGGATAGGCCTCGGCCACGGCGAAGAGCTGGCGAAGCGCACCGGTCAGCACGTTGTCCGCAGCCATCTTCGCGTCGGGCGTCTGGGCGGAGAGGGCAGCGTTGCGCGCGTTCACGACGGCCTCGAGCGTGCCCTTCTCGTGCGTGGCGTAGCCCTTGACGGTCTCAACCAGGTTGGGAATGAGGTCGTTTCGGCGCTGGAGCTGCGTGTCGATGTTCTGCCACGCGTTGTCGATGCGGTTGCGAAGCGTGACCATGTTGTTGTAAATACCCGCGACGATGCAGGCAAGCACCACGACCACCACGATGATGATAACGATGACGACCATCTGGAAGTCCAATCTCTTGAAGGTACCCCCAGTATACCTCCGGAACGAAAGCGGGCGACCAGAGGCCGCCCGCCGAATGCGAATTTGAGGTTGACCGGCCAGATTCACAACCGGCCTCACCAGAAAGCGTTAGTCCTCGATCGCCCCGTCATATAGACGAACTGCACGCGGTCGATGCCATTGGTCGTGCTCTCCGTCACAAAGTCCGTGGGCGTGAACGCGGGATTCAGGTACCCCTCGAGCTTGTCCTTGATGGTGTCGATCACCTTGGTATCCAGGCCGGAGGTGGCGTCGGCCAGCTCCGCCGCGCCGTCCGCCAGCTGATGGCTACCGGAAACCAGCTCGTCAAAGCGGCTGTTCAGCGTGTTGACGCCGCCCGTATAGGTCTTGATACCGCTCTGCAGGCTGGCGGTACCGGCCTGCTGGGCCTCGACTGCCGCCCCCTTTCGCGTCGATTATATTCCCCATTTGTAGTTAATAACACAGTTGAGTTTTTTTCGTCATATATAGATTTACGTGGCTGCCATAAAAAAGCGCGCCACCGGAATCCCGATGGCACACAAGCAGACGATGTCATTGATGCGGCCGAAGGAGCCGGCTCGTCCTCGCGTTTAATACCCCATGGCCTGCAGCGCGAACATCACCACGGTCAGCACCGTGATGAGCACGATCGTCGCCCAGGTGAGCACGGTCCAGATCCGGCCGTTGCGATACTCGCCCATGATGTGCTTGTCCGCGGCGATGAACACCTGGAACACGAGCACCACGGGCAGCAGCACGCCGTTGATGACCTGCGAGGTCATCATGATCTGGAACAGGTCAACGCCCGGCATGAGCACCATGAGGGCGGACGCGCCGATGATGGCCGTGATGATGCCGCGGTAGAGCGGAGCCTCGTCCCAGCTGCGGTCGGCACCGCGCTCCCAGCCAAAGGCCTCGCAGATCGCACTCGACGTCACACCCGGCAGCACGCAAGCGGCCAGAAAGCTCGCCGCCACCAAGCCCGCGGCAAAGAGCACCGTGGAGAACTCGCCCGCGATGGGCTCAAGCGCCTTGGCAGCGTCGGCGGCGTCGGCGATTTGCACACCCGCGGGAAAGAGCACCGTGCCGGTCGTGATGATGATGAACCAGGCAATCAGATCCGCCGCGATCGAGCCGCTCACCGTGTCGATTCGGGCAAGCACGATGTCGTCTTCATCCGAGTTCTTGTCGACCACGTTGTTCTGCGCCAGGAAGACCATCCACGGCGCGATGGTGGTACCGATGGTCGCCACCACGAGCGACACGTAGCCGGGATCGGCCTCGAACTCCGGGATGACGGTCACGCGCGCCACCTCGCCCCAGTCGGGGCCGGCCATGAAGGCTGCGACCACATACGTCACGAAGACGCAGCTCACGGCAAGCAGCACCTTCTCGATACGCTGGAAGCTCCCGCCCATGGTGAGCATCCAGATGAGCAGGGCCACGAGCGGCACCGAGACGCTCGCGGGGATGCCGAAGAGCGCCAGCCCGCTCGCGATACCGGCGAACTCGGAGATGGTCACCGCGGTGTTGGCCACCAGCAACGCCGCCATGGCGAGCACGCTGCGACGCACGCCGAATTTCTCGCGAATGAGCGAGGCCAGGCCCTTACCGGTGACGCAGCCGCAGCGCGCCGCCGTCTCCTGCACCACGATGAGCAGCAGCGTCATAACCGGTAGCATCCAGAGCATGCCGTAACCGTAGCTCGCGCCCGCGCTGGAATACGTGGCGATGCCGCCGGCGTCGTTGCCTGAAAGCGCGGCGAGGAGTCCCGGGCCCATGGCCCCGAGCACCGCACCGACGGTAAGCTTTCGCTTGGTGTTCTTCGTCATGATGCCACCGCCCTACAGCAGCGGAAGGGTTCCGAGCACCGAGAACGCCACGGCCGAGAGCACCACGGCGACGAACGTCAGAGCCGTGCCCGACGTGGGTAGATCGTGCTCGTCGCGCCAATTCAAAACCCGCAGGTACACCGCGGAAGTTGCGTAGGTCGCCACGATGACCCCGCTCGCCGCGAGGAAGCAGTTGTGGAAGGCCTTGGCCGCCCACGGCTCGGCCTCGGCAAAGAGGTTGCCGCCCACGAGCTCGCCGCAGAGCATCACCACGCCGCCCAGCACCACGCCGATGAGCGTGGTCTTGGCAAAGAAGGCCAGGTAGGGATGCTGCTCATCCTCGTGGTCGTCCTGCTCCAAGAAGCTGCGCTTCACGAACGACGTCATGCGCATGGCCGCGAGCAGCACGATCGGCATGATCGCGACGGGCATGAGCGAGCGAAGCGCCCATGAGGTGATATAGTCGGCCACTCCTATTGCAGCGTTCACACTGTCGGCCTTGGGGACCACGAGCGCCGCGATCGCGCAGGCCGCGATCGCCCACACCAGGATCCAATACTGGCGCTGCGCGAACCACATGAGCGCATGCGTGCTCTCGCCCGTGGTGTTCTCGCCTGCGGAGACGCCGGCGATCTGCAGGTCCTCGGCGTGCTCCTCGGTCATGACGTCCATGGCGTCATCTACGGTGACGATGCCCAGGATATGCTTGGTCTCGTCGCACACGGGGATAGCGGCCAGGTTGTACTTGGCCATCTCCTCGGCCACTTCCTCCTGGTCCAGATCGGGGGCGACCCACACCACGTCCTTGTAGGCCAGATCGCGCAGGCGATCGGTCTTCTCGGCCACGATGATGGAGCGCAGCGACAGCACGCCCGTGAGGGCACCGGCCGGATCGAGCGTGTAGACGTAGTAGACGCTCTCGAAGTCCTCGTCCAGCTTGCGGATGGCTTCCACCGCATCGGCCACGGTATCGGTTGCCGGCAGGGCAACGAACTCCGAGGTCATGATACGACCGGCGGTGTCTTCCTCGTAGCCCAGCAGGTTTCGAATCGCACGCTCGTCCGCCACGCCCATCAGGCGCAGGAGCTTCTCGGCCTTCTCGCTGCCGAGCTCGTCGATGATCTCAGCGGCGTCGTCCGGGTCCATGAGGGCAAGCATCGAGGATGCGTCGCGATCGGACATGCCCTCGAGCATCTCGGAACGCAGGTCCTCGTCATCGAACTCCGAGATGGCCTCGGCGGCCTGCGCGGTATCGAGCTGCGCGAACACCTGACTGCGGAGGCGTGGGTCCAGTTTCTCGATGATGTCGGCGATGTCCGCCGGGTGCAGTTCGTCGAGCGTCTTGTGCGAGACGGAGAGCTTGATCTGCTTGGTGCTGCGCTCCAGCAGGTCCATGTAGCTCCACGCGATGATATCCTCGGGGAGCGGTTTGCCGATTGCCTTCGCCATGCGGGCCACCGCGTGCTCCAGCGAGGGATGAATGGCCCGCAGCAGGCCGCGTGCACCCACCTCGGCGCCCAGCATGCGTAGCTGGTTCTCCACGCTGCTCGAGAACTTGATGTCGTTAACGCGCACGACCTTCAGGCCCTGCGTGTCGACGATCTGCTTGTTCATGATGTCGCGCGAAAGCAGCACCTCGTCGGGCTGCAGATAGGAGAAGCGAATGTCCGTTGCGGGACACTTGAGGTAGACACCGTCGTCGTCAAAGCGCTCCACATACTTGCGCCAGCTGATCATGAAAGGCGTCTTGCCCGGCCCCTGGAAGGCCAGCGACGTGACGTGCGGGAAAATCTCACCCGTCGCAATGCCGAGGTCGTTGACCACGCCGATTTTTTCACCCGTCGAGTCGACAACGGGTAGTCGAAGCATTTCGGAAAAGTAGTTCATGGTGCTCCTTCGCGGTTCTTACAGTTCGAAGGCGTGCGCGCAACCCCGGCGCGCGCCGCGAAGGCACCCGCTCGGGCTAGCGACTATGAGGTCGAGGTTTTGACTTCACCTGAAACCCTTCTCTTTGCCCTGCGTCTCTCCCTAACATGGCAGGCCAGATGACCTGAAAACCGGAGACACTATACCATCAGCCCTTCAGCGGGGCGCCAGCTTTTAAAAACTTGAAGCGCAGCTTACATGGCAACCCATTCCACCTGCTGCGGCAAACGATTTCGCACGAATCAGATACGTTCATGCCGCGGGCGAGCCCTTTACGCCAAACCGGCGGGATACTTTATCGGTTATTGGACAAAGAAATGAAAGCGACCCGATACTTTATCGGTTTCCGCGCGACCATCCGGTAGCCATCCTGCCAGTTCAAATAAAACCCCTGTTCACCGCAATGTCTCATTTTTCTCTATTCGAGACGACCCCTGAAAACCGATAAAGTATCGGCCTGCTTTTTGCCACAGCATCCAAAAGCGATAAACTATCGCCTCTTTTTTCGGCCGCGTTCAAACAACTGCTCATGAAAGCACTCGCGACGCTCTAGAAATGCCGAAGTTCGAGCCCGTATCCCCATCCCGAGCACCCGCGACAGTGCTTGCACGCGCGCATCCCATTGTTCCAGATCGGCCATTTGGCTGTAAGTGATATCAAAGACGGTAAGCCCCATGTTCTCGAGTGCCGCCGTTCTACCTGATTTGACGAGGAAGCCCTGACGATCGGCATGGTATCCAAAACCGTTGATCTCGACATCAATGCCTGACTCAAGCCACAGCTGATCGCATATCGCATAACTCGTGTTAGTCAGCCGCTTTGCCGCCGGCGTATAGTCCACGCGTCGATTAACCCAGGGTACCTTCCAGCCCTCACCTCCCTTCCAGCAATCAGCGCACATCAGCAACAACGCCCGCGATTCCAAAGGAGAGCCTGATCCATTGATAGCCAGATCAACGGCCTCCAATAGCTTTCGGCTACCCCGGGCGCCACTTTTGCTCAACGCGTAGGCGCGCACCTCATCGACCTCCGTCAGCGGCGCCCTCTTCCAAAGGTCCGTGGGGAGCCCATTTCTGTCAAACGACAGCTCCCAAGGAATTCCTCCGCCGCCTCGCCCCAGCGGAGCCACACGGGTGCCCCTCGCATCGTAGTACTCGCGAAGATGATTCCGTCGCGCCCGCTGAACAGCCTCATCGACAACCCCCTGTGCCAACAGCGCGTTCAAAACAAACGATGCAGCAGGCGTTTCATTCCAAATTGCAAACAACCCCGCCGCTTCCATAATGAACAACGCCAGGGAGACGACATTCATTCCACGTGCAAGTGAAAGCAGGGTGGCGTGGGGAGACAAGACCTTGAGTCCCCCGCCAAGCGGAACAAGATCGGAACTCTCGAGCCAATCAACCTGTTTGTGCGGCCAAGACAGCGCCGTCGGAGTACGACTCAGAGCCGCGTCGGCCATAACATGAACCGGAGTATCGACCGCCTTGAGATCGATAAGTAGCCGCCCTGCAACAAGCGCATCGAGCTCGCGCGCATTGCCACGGTCACAGCGAAGCTCAGGTCTAAGCCCAGCACCGTTGGGGTGCGGTGCAAATGCAATCCCCTCTGGCAAATCAACCTCTCCAATAACGGGCGGAGTCGTCCAGTACTGCCAGGCTGAGATTCCGGTTATGACGGGGTCCATGCTGCCTCCTTTGGAGAGTCCTTGGGAGATAGCATCTCATGGCGTCCCGGCGCGCTTCTGGGCTGGATGTCCTCGCAATCTCAAGCACGGCTAACAGAAATGCACGGGCTATCTAAACGAAGCAGGCAAAACCGCATGCCGTTTCCGCCGGCACCGCAAACACCGAGAATAACTACACGGCGAATCCACCAGCATATATGACGGGTTTTTGAAGCCGCAACACGCCTATCCGTTGGCCGACGTGCCAGCGCTCGCCGCCGAATCGCCGGCGGCCGAGGCAAGCGTCGGCAGCGCGGCGTCCTTGGGCATGCTCACCTTCAATGGCGAGGCAAGCTCCTTCGCCAGGTCCTTGTCCGTGGCGATGAGCTCGGAGAGCGTCACGAGCGTGTACCCCTCGCCCTGCAGGCCGTCGATGACGCCGGAGAGCGCCTCGGCCGTTTGCGCAGAAGTGCTCTCGTTGTCCGTGAGCAGCACGATGTCACCGTTCGCCACTCCGCTGACCACGTTGTTCACCACCGCCTGAGCGCCCGGCAGCAGCCAATCACCCGAGTCGAGGTTCCAACCCACCACCGCGCTCACCAGATCCATGGCGTCGCACCAGTTCTGCTCCGAGAAGCTCGCAAAGGGCGCGCGAAGCAGGGCAGTGGTGCCCCCGCCCGCCGCGGCGATGGCAGAAAAACCTTGGTTGAGCTGGTTGCGCAGGGTATCGCCGGAAAGGGTGCTGAGATCCTTGTTGGAATAGGAGTTCGAACCCACCTCATGACCGGCAGCCGCAATCTGAGCCACAACGGATTTGTTCGTCTCCACGGCATCCCCCTGCAGGAAGAACGTCGCCTTCACGCCCTTATCCTCGAGCACCTTGAGGATCGCAGCCGTGCCCGAACTCGGTCCCTCGTCAAAGGTCAGCGCCACGTACTTGGCCTTCTTGCTGTCCGGACTCACGCTCCGTGCCTTCACAACTGCGTTCTGCGCCTCTTTCACCACGCCGCGATCCTGGGTCTTGCCCGAGGTCGCGCCCGTCCACACCTCGGACCGGCCCGGAACACCCCACGTCTGCACGTATTGGATGGCACCCGAGCCCTCGACGGTAATCGTCGGCTTGATCTCGGTTGCCTGCACGCGATGCTCCTCGTAAACGTCCTCGCCGTCGCCGATCTTGACCGTCTCGCCGCCCTGCAGCTTGGTGTCGGCGAGCGCGGAAACGTCCACCTTCTTCTTGTTCACATGCACGGTGCAGGTGGTACCTGCGCTTTTCTTGAGCACCGTATCATCAACCGCGAGCAGGTTGCCGGGCTTGAGGTCGAGGCCCTGGTCATCGATGAGCTGCTGCACACTGGAATTGATGCGCACAGAGGTCTCGGAGCCGTTGAGCGTGATGGTCACGCTGCGGTTGGCGTACCACAGCACGCTTGCAGCAAAGACCAGAAAGGCGCAACCCACCGCGATGAGCGCGTACGTGCGCCGCGCCGTTTCGCGGCGATTGCGGTACCGCCGGCGGTTGCCACCGCTGAAACCTTGCGAATGGCGCAGGTACATGGCACCCCGCTTGCGCTGCGCGCGGCTGCGAGCACCCGGCAGCTGCTGACCCGTATTCCTGCGGAAAGAGGGCTTTTTGTTCGAGGGATAGGAGGTGGTGTATTTTGGCACTGATGCTCCCGGGTCTCGAGTCCGCGGGCCGCGAACCCGGATGCATCCAACCCCGCGGCCCGCGTGAGCCTACTTTTTCTTCTTTGCGGACGTGCCCGCGGCCTTCTTGTACTCGTCCATAAAGCCGCCGAACATGCCCTTGGCACGCCCCAGCTGCTTGCCGAGGGCGCGGCTGCCCTTGTCAACGGCCTTGGAGCCATGCTCGTCAAGCACGGCAGCACCCTTCTTGGCCTGGGCCTTGACCTTAACGGTGGCCTCAGCCGCAGCCGCGGCAGCGCCGCCCGAGCATTCGAGCTCGGCGGCAGCGTCGTCGACGATCATCTGCCCGTTGTGGTAGCCGCGCATCATGGCAACGGGCATCTCGACGTTGCCCAGCAGGGCCGAGGCGGCCCCGCTCTGCGTGAGCGAGAAGGTCGAGACCTTGCCCGTGCGCGGATGGCACTGGGCGTCGGCGCAATAACCCAGCCGCTTGCCGGAACGCGTCACCACATCCATGCCCGTCCAGATCAGACACCGGTCAAGATCGACCCCCAATCGCTTGGCGGCAGCGGTGCCCATGGCGTCCTTGGCGTCGGACACGACCAAGGCCTCCCCCACCACATCAAGGGAGTCAAGCGCCACGAAGCGGTCATCCTGCTTCACCATGCCCACGATATCGGGCAGCTTCACCATGAAACCCACGACCCGACGCCCGTCGGGGGCGAACACCGGGTTATGGATACGGCCGAGCTTCTTGGGATCGCGCTCCGTGCCGTCCTTGCGAACGCGCTTGTCTTCGGGCGGCAGGCGATAGACCTTGACGCCCTGAAAGTCGGCGACGCGCATCTACGCCTCGGACGAGGCGTCGGCCTGCTCGGCCTGGCGCTGCGCAGCCTGCTGGTCCACCGCAGACTCGACCACCACGTCGGCGGCCGGCGTGACATTGCCGCTCGCCACGGCCTCGTTCAGCTGCTCGCGAAGCTGGTCCATGCGCTCGCGGGCCAGGTCGACCTTGGCGCGCAGCTCATCCGCCTTGGCGTCCACCATGGGGCCGAAGTCCGTCGCAGCGGCGCGCGCCTGGTCAACGCCCTGCTCGTACAGGTCGCGTGCGGAATCCCACGCGTCGTTGGCCATGTCGGCCGCCATGGCGCGCGTCTCGGCACCGGAACGCGGAGCCAGCATGATGCCGATGACGGCACCGGCCGCAGCACCCAGAACGGTACCAGCAACAAATCCAAGACCCTTGCCCATCGTGATTACCTCCAGAGGTTAAAAGGAAAGCTTCCTCACATAGTCGTTCATTATACCCACGGCTCGAGGGTGCGATCGGCACGGGTGGAGCGGCTCCGCCAATGCGAAATGCAGTCGGCGACTGCAACGCCGTGCGCAGACTCGCAGTTCCTACTCCGCCGCGGCGCCACCGAACTGCGCGTTCGCGGGCACGTCATGCGCCACGGCGCTTGCGCCCTCCGTGTCGATGGGACCGCACGGCACGTCCTCGACGCCATCGTCACCGTTGCCGACAACGTCCGCTTCGCCCGCGTCCTCGCCGCGCAGCCCCAGCACGAGCCGACGCAGCGCCTCCACCGTGGCGGGGAAGTCGGGAGCCGGCTGATCGGGATGCAGGAACGCCCACTGCATCATGAAGGCAGCGGAAGAAAGCGCGCCCACGGTGAGCGCGTCATCCGGGCAGGAAAGCTCAACGTCGAACAGCCGCTCGTCCTCCGGCACCGAACGCGTGCGACCCGAGACCACGTCGCCCGCCAGGCCGGTCTGCTTCATGATCTCAACCGTCAGATGCTCGAGCAGATGTGCGAGCTCGGTATCGGCCATGCAATCCTGGAAGTGCTCGCCGGCGTCCCCCAGGCAGGCATGGGTGGCGATGCCCGGTGCCAGGTAGTACACGCGCGCCGTACCCTCGATATCCTCCGAGGTGCGCACGGGGGCACCGGGGTTCACAAGCACGCGCGCGGTGAGCTTGTCCGGCCCCACCGTGATCTTCAGCATATTGAACAGGTCCGCCATCTGGCCTCCTCGGTCGTTCGCGTAACGGGGAATCGGATCCCGTCACATCATTCTACTCGTCCGCTTTCGCATCCTTGGGCGCGGGGTCGGTGGATGCGGCCTCCGCCTTGTTCTCGGCGGAAACCTCACCGGGAGCGGGAGCGGTCACGCGCACGAGCGAGATGCGCTGGCCGCGCATGCTCTGCACCTTGAACTTATAGCCCTCGACCTCAAAAACCTCACCGATATCCGGCACGGAGTCCGAAAGCTCCAGAATCCAGCCGGCAATCGTCTCGTAGTCATCGCTCTCGCGGATGGGCCAGCCGAGTTCCTCGGCATCATCGCAGCTAAAGCGGCCGTCAACCAGCCACTCGCGGCGAGAGAGGCGCGTCAGGTACTTGTTATCAGGGTCGAACTCGTCCTCGATCTCGCCCACGATCTCCTCGACGATGTCCTCGATAGTGATGATGCCGGCCGTTCCGCCGTACTCGTCAACCACGATGACGATCTGCTCGTGCGCAGTCTGCATCTCGGAGAGCAGCGGCAGGATGTCCTTGGTATCGGGGATGAAGGTGGCGTCGCGCACGAGCCCGCCCACCGGCTCGCTGCCACGGCCCTCGATCGCCGGCGCGATCAGGTCCTTGATGTGCGCCACGCCCACCACGCTGTCGGGGTCGTCGTGGTACACCGGCACGCGGCTGAAACCCGTCTTGCGCATGACCTCCATGACCTCGTCCACGGTGTCGGTGTCCTCCACCATGGTGACGTCCACGCGCGGGATCATGACCTCGCGCGCCACGGCGTCGCCCAGGTCGAACACCTCGTGGATGATGCGCTTCTCCTCGTCGAGCAACGTGTCCTGCTCAGAGATCATGTACTTGATCTCCTCCTCGGACACGTTCTGACGGTCGTCGGCGCTCTTGATGCCGAGCAGCTTGGAGAGGCCGTTCGCGCTGGCCTGCGTGAGCCACACGAGCGGCTTGGCTGCCTTGCGGAAGCCCTCGAGCGGGCCGGCGACGGACTTCGCCATGCCCTCGGCGTCGGCCAGGCCGATGCGCTTGGGCACCAGCTCGCCCACCACGATGGACAGGTAGGACACCACGAGCGTGATGATGATGGGCGACGCCACGGGGGCGATCGTGGAAAGCCAGGAAACCCCGAAGCCCTTGAACCAGCTGGTCAGTGGGTCGGACAGCGTGTTCGAGGAAACCGTGGCCGAGAAGAAGCCCACGAGCGTGATGGCCACCTGAATGGTCGCCAGAAAGTCCGTGGAATCCGTGGAGAGCTCCAGCGCCTTGGCCGCGCGCTTGTCGCCCTCGTCGGCATCGTGCTCGAGGCTCGCGCGCTTGGCGGTGGTCAGCGCCATCTCGCTCATAGAGAAATAGCCGTTCAGCAGCGTGAGGAGCAGGGTTGCGATGATCGAGATTGCTATGCCCATAAGGGTATGCTCAAACCTCCCAATACCGAGAAACAGGACCGAGGCGCAACGAGGGATTGCCGTCGTCGCGGTGCGGCGAAGGTCGCCGGGATGCTAGATGACGAAGAAGATCACCGCCATGAACTGGAAGATGCTCCCCGCCAGCACCCACAGGTGAAACACGCTGTGCATGTAGCGAATGCGCTTGGCGAGGTAGAACGGCGTGCCGATGGTGTAGCACACGCCGCCGACGGCGAGCAGCGCGAGCGCCACCGGGTCGAGCAGCACCACGAGCTGCGGCAGGCGGAACACGATGAGCCAACCCATCAGGAGGTAGATGGCGATGGTCAGCCAGCGCGGTTGACGCTGGCGCAGCGCCACCTCAAAGGCCACTCCCAGCAGCGCAAGCACCCAGATGACGACGAACATGACGATGCCGCCCGCATCGCGCAGGGTAATGAGCAGAAACGGCGTGTAGCTACCCGCGATGAGCAGGTAGATGCAGCTGTGGTCGATGATGCGAAACACGCGCTTGGCGCGGTGCGGGGCGATGGCATGGTAGAGCGTGGAGGCGAGGTACTCGAGGATGAGCGTGACGCCGAACACCAGAGCGCTCGCGATATGCGCCGGTTCGGCACCGCCGAGTGCCGCCTTCACCAGCAACAGCACCAGACCGGCGATGGCAAGCAGGCAGCCCACGCCGTGGGTGACGCTGTTCATGATCTCTTCGCCGAGGGTGTAGCGGGGCAGGCCGTCATCTTCTGGCTCGGAATTTGGGTGCGCCGCCGACCACGCCGTTGCAGCGGCTTCGTACACGTTGCCCGGCTCGCGGTCGGTGCCCGCCGCGGCTTGACCGGCACCGGATGCATTCTCGCCCGCGGCAGCGAGCGAGGACTTTACCACAAAGGGTGCCGCGGTCTCGGACCGCGGCGAAGGACTGTCACTGGAATCGGGCATGTGTGCCTAACTGCCTCCAAAGTCAACGATTCTGGTAATAATAGCAGAATCCGCAGGTTGCAATGAAAAGGCACCGTAAGACGAGTCCAACGGCAACACCATGCGCAGCGGGCGCGCCGGATCGTGCTCGCCACGTTGACCCGCAACTCGCCGCGCCCGCGAGCGAGAACCTATTTAACCTCGATGAGCTCGTACTTGTTCGTACCAAGGCCGATCTTCTCGCCGTGCTCGATCATGGACTTCCAATCCGTGTCGGGGTGCGTCACGTAAAAGTGATCGTGCGCGTGCTCCTCATCCAGGTGCACGCCCGCGGCCTCCAGCTTGGCGCGGCTCTCTGTAAGCTCGGTGTCGGGCATCGCGGGCTGCGCTAGGACGGCGTCGATGCACGCCTGGTCGATGGCCACCGGGTCAAAGCTCGCGAACATACCCACGTCCGGCACGATGGGCGTGTCGTTCTCAGCGTGGCAGTCACAGTTGGGGCTCACGTCGATCGCGAGCGAGATGTGGAAGCACGGGCGATCCTGCACGATGGCCTGCGTGTACTCGGCGATTTTGTAGTTGAGCACCTCGACGGCCGCATCGTAGCCGGGCTCGATGGCATCCTGGTTGCACACGCCGATGCAGCGGCCGCAGCCCACGCAGCGATCGTGGTCGATGGTGGCCACGTGGATCTCGCGCGTCTTGCCCGAGGGCAGCTCGCGTTCACGCGTGGCCTCGAAGCCAATAGCGTCGTGCGCGCAGATGCGCTCACAGGCCCGACAACCGATGCACTTCTCATGCGCCACGCTCGGCTTACCGGCTGCATGCTGCTCCATCTTGCCGGCGCGGGAACCTCCGCCCATGCCGAGGTTCTTCATACAGCCGCCGAAACCCGCCTGCTCATGACCCTTGAAGTGCGTGAGGCTGATGACGATGTCGGCGTCCATGAGAGCCTGGCCGATCTTGGCCTCCTTCACGTACTCGCCGTTTTTCACCGGCACGAGGGCCTCGTCCGTACCCTTGAGACCGTCGGCGATAATCACGTGGCAACCGGTCGCGTACGGGGTAAAGCCATTCTGGTAGGCGCAGTCGATGTGCTCGAGCGCGTTCTTGCGGCTGCCCACGTAGAGCGTGTTGCAGTCCGTGAGAAAGGGCTTGCCGCCCAGCTCCTTCACCACGTCGGCGACGGCGCGCGCGTAGTTGGGCCGCAGGAAGGAGAGGTTGCCGAGCTCACCGAAGTGAATCTTGATGGCAACGAACTTATTAGTAAAGTCGATCTGCCCGATGCCTGCACGCTTGATGAGGCGCTTGAGCTTGTCGAGCTGGCTTTCGCGGCCGTGCGTCCGCAGGTTGGTGAAGTACACCTTGGCGGGCGTCGATGCGCTCTTTTCCATAGCGTCCATGATGGCTCCCCTCAGAGCGATGTATATGACAGGCGATGTCATTATGGTAGCGCGTAGGGAGGTATTCCGAAACGAAACCGGTGCAGAAGCCCGATCATCCTGGCCGCTAACATCCATACGCCTCACCCCACGGACAGGCGCCTGAAAACCGGCCGATACTTTATCGGTTTGAGGGCTTCGCAAACAAACCGGGACGATACTTTATCGCTTTTCGGGTACCCGCTCGGTAAGGCGCAGAAAGGGCGACTCGTTTTCGCAGGTAACGCGATTACGAGTCACCTTTTTCTTGCAGGCTACATCATTGATGCGAAAAAACCGATAAAGTATCGCCGTGTTTTATGCTCCGTGCGCCAGAACCGATAAAGTATCCCGTAGTTTTTAGCCTTCCTGGCCCGCTTCGGCCTCGGCTGCCTTCTTGGCGGCCTCCTTCTTGGCGCGGGCAGCGGCCACGCGGGCCTCCTGCTCGGGCGTCAACTTGGGCTTGGGCTTTGCGGCAGCTCCGGCACCGACGGCCGCGGCCTTCGCCTCCGCCGCCTTGGCGGCGGGACGAGCCGGCTTTGCGGGCATGTCCTTGTGCATGGTCACCGTGCCCAGCTTGGCGGTAACGGGCGTGGGGTCAGCCCCCATGCTCAGGCATTTCTTCGGGCACTCGTGCACGCACCGGGCGCACTGCACGCACTCGTACGGATTGATGATCCAGTCGCCGGCCTTGCGATCAACCACGATGGCACCCACCGGGCAGGCACGCTGGCACATGCCGCAGAGGATACAGACATCCAAGTCGTTGATCACGTGCCCGCGCATCGCCTCGTAGGAGCGCGCCGGCACCTGTTCGGCAGGATATTGGACCGTCGCCGGCTTGCTGAAGAGCGAGCGCAGCGTCATCTTTCCCAGCTTGAATCCACCCATGTCTTCCTACCTCTCAGTGCAGCTGATGCACGGGTCGATGGTCAGAATGATCATGGGCACGTCGGCCACGTCCACGCCCTGTAGCGCGCGCACCAAGCCGCCAAGGTTCTGCGAGGTCGGGGTACGCATACGGAAGCGCTCGAGGTTCTTGGTGCCGTTGCCGCGCACATAGTAGAACGCCTCGCCGCGCGGCTGCTCGATGAGCACGTGGCTGCGGCCCTCGGGGACGACCACCTTGGGACCGGGCTTGTTGCCGATGCCGTCGTGCGGGATCTTAGCCACCAGCTCCTTGATGATATCGATGGACTGGTAAACCTCCTCGCAGCGCACCTTGCAGCGGGCGTAGCAGTCGCACTCGTTCGAGATGATCGGCTCGAAGTGCTCCAGGTCGCCGTACGCGCCAAAGCCCGTGGAGCGCATATCGTGCTCAACACCGGAGCCCTTGGCGAACGGACCGACCATCGAGAGATCAACGGCTTCCTCGAAGCTGATGGAGCCCACGCCGCGCAAACGGCTCGCCACGGAGTCGTCATGCAGCATGGTGTTCACGATCTCGGCGTACTCGCGCTTGATGCCGTCGAGCTTCTCGCAGGCGCGCTTGAGCATCTCATCCGGAATATCGTGGGCCATGCCGCCCACGATGGTGATGGAGAGGATAATGCGGCCGCCGCAAGTCTCCTGGAAGATATCCAGAACCGTCTCGCGCAGGCGCCAGCAGTGGTTGAAGAGCGCCTCGAAGCCAAAGGCATCCGCGAGCAGACCAAGCCACAGCAGGTGGCTGTGCACGCGGGAGAGCTCCTCCAAGATGGTGCGCAGGTACTGCGCACGACGCGGGATCTCCAGGCCGATCAGGTTCTCGGTGGCCATGGCGTAACCCCAGCCATGGCCGAAGCTGCAGATGCCGCACACGCGCTCGGCAACGTACACGAACTGGTTGAAATCGCGCTTCTCAACGAGCTTCTCCAGGCCGCGATGCACGTAGCCGATCTGCGGGATGGCCTCGATGACGTGCTCGTCCTCGACCACCAGATCAAGGTGCACCGGCTCCGGCAGCACCGGGTGCTGCGGGCCAAAGGGAATGACGGAACGGGTTGCCATCGGTTACTCGCCATCCTTAGAGGTCGCAGGTGCGGAAACGTCGATGCCGCGAGCGGCCAGGTTCTCGCGCAGCTTGGCAGCCTTCTCGGGATCCTTAGCCTCGAGCGCGGCGAGCTTGGCGAGCATCTTAGCGGTGCGGTCGTCCACGCCGGCAGGGGCCGGTGCCGCCTCAGCAGCGGGCTCGGCGGGCTTCGCAGGATCGACGGGCTTCGCGACCTTGGGCGCGAGCTCGTTCACCTTCGCCACGGCCTCGGCGTCGGCCTGGGCGGGCGTCTGCTCCTCGGCCTTCTTGGCGGCAGCGGACTCCGCGGCCTCGCGGGCGGCCTTGGCCTCCTTGGCAGCCTTGGCAGCGGCAAGCTTGGCCGCCTTCTCGCGAGCAGCCTTCTGCTCGGGCGAGATGATCGTCATCGGGGCATCCTGCGCCACGTTGAAGAAGTGCCCGCCAAAGTCGAGCTTCATGTTGGCGAACCGCACGCCAAAGAGATCGTGAGCCTCGTTCTCATACGAGAAGGAAGCAAAGTACAGGCCCTGGATGGACGGCACGCGCGCGTCCTCGGGCAGCTGCACCACCAGGTTCAGCGCGTGGTCCTCCACCTCGTTGTAGAAGGTGTAGACCACATCCAGCGAATCATCCGCGTTCTTCTCGGCAAAGAGCTGCACGAAACGAACGCCCTCGTGCTTGATGGTCTGAACGCGCTCGAGCAGGTTCTCGAGCGGAACGTTTACGAAAGACGTGGTGTACATCTATTCACTCCCCTTCTGGGCAGACGCAGCTGCGGCGGTGCCGGCACCAGCTCCAACAGCACCCTGCTCCGCCAGCTTTCCATGGGGATCACTGGGCGAGAAGGCGTCGAAGCCCGGCTCGACCGCATGCTCCTCGGGTTCGCCGAAGCGCTTGCCCTCGGCGGCGCGCCGCTCGGCGTACTCGGCGGAGCTCAGCGTCTTGAGCTCGCCCTTCTTCATGAGCTCGGCTTTTTTGTCCAAGATCTTCACGCCCTCGAGCACGGCGTCGATGATGGTCTCGGGCCGCACGGCGCAACCCGGTGCGTACACGTCAACCGGGATGACCTTGTCAACGCCGCCCAGGATGTTGTAGCACTCGCGGAACACGCCGCCCGTGCAGGCGCACACGCCGCAGGCCACCACGACCTTGGGCTCCAGCATCTGATCGTAGATGTGGCGCACCACGTTCTGGTTCTGATGGTTGACGGAACCCGTCACCAGGAAGATGTCGGCATGCTTGGGATTGCCGGTGTTGATGATGCCAAAGCGCTCCACGTCGTAGAGCGGCGTCATGGAATCAAGCACCTCGATGTCGCAGCCGTTACAGCTCGAACCATCGTAGTGGATGACCCACGGCGATTTGGAAGAATAGCCCATATCCGCTCCCCTCTAGATAAACGGCGTGATGAGCACGTAGAACAGGTTGACGATGCCCACCACGAGCGCCACAAGCCAGGCGTACTTGAGGCACGCCTGCCACTTCATGCGAGCAAAGTCGTTGTCGATCCACACCTCGAAGAACCAGGCAGCGGCGATGGCCACCACGGCGAGCACCACGGAGAGCGGGTTGCTCCAGATGAAGAACATGCCCACCCACATGAGGAAGAGCACGCTCTCGGCCCAGTGCAGAATCTCGACCTTGGCGAGCGTGCGACCGCTCATCTCGGTGGTCACACCCTTCACGAGCTCCTGGTGGGCATGGTGGCTGTAGGAAAGGTCGAACGGCGACTTCCGCAGCTTGATGGTGAGCACGAAGATGAGTCCCAGGAAGATGGGTCCGAGCAACGTGATGATCGGCGCCTCGAGCGCGCCGAGCGCCGCCACGTCAAAGCTCTGCGTGACAACGAAGTAGCCGGCAGCCATGATGAGCAACATGGGCTCGTAGCTCATGACCTGCAGAATCTCGCGGTCGGCGCCCATGTCGGCATACGGAGAGCGCGCCGAGTAGGCGGCCATGACCACGAAGAGCGTGGCGAGCGTCACCAGGAAGATGCACATCAGCAGGTTGGAACCCGAGACGAACATACCGCCCGCCACCGCGCAGAACACGAGCGCGCAGGTAACGTAGGCCTCGTCCACGGAGTTGACCGTGGCCTTCTCCTTCATGAAGAGCTTGCGCACGTCCCAATAGGGTTGCAGAATGCGCGGGCCCACACGGCCCTGCATGCCGGCGGAGACCTTGCGGTCAAGACCGTCGAGCAAACAGCCGATCACGGGAGCGAGCACGGCGAACACCACGGTGCCGAGCAGGAGGCCCAGCATGTCCGGACCCATGAGGTCGACCCGACGCTCGTGGAACCACGCGCCGCCGGAGAGGAAGGCATCGCTGAAGAGCCACGTCGAGGCAAACGACATGAGCACCACGGCCGTGGCCACGATGACGCCGATGCGCGTGAGCAGCGGCTCACCGAAGAACTTCTCCAGGTACCAGTTGCGCTTGGTGGACGTCATGGTGCGGCCCATGGAACCATGGTAGCGACGACCGTCCGGGTCGGCGCACTGGCCGCCCAGGTACACGGCCTGACGACGCTTCTTGCTGTCGCGACCCCAGGGCGTCAGCAGCACCACGGCCACGAAGATGACACTCGCCACCATGATGATCAGGTTGTTGGTGTCGATGAGGTAGGGGGCCTCGCTGTACACCGTCTCGAGGTACGGCCCGATCACCCAGGCCGAGATGGCCGGAAGCGCCAGGCAGGAGATGATCATGAGGCACGCGATGGAGCGGATGGCCGCCCACTCGGAAGCATGCACGCCGCCCTCCACGTTCTCGGCTTTCTGCGGCACGCCAACCAGCTTGCCGAGCCACTTGGTCCAGAAGAAGAACGTCGCGGCGGAACCAAAGGCCAGCATAATCAGGAAGATGATGTTGCCCGTCTCGGCAAAGGACACGAGCGTGGCCCACTTGGAGATCAGCATGCCGAAGGGTGCCACGAACATGCCCATGATGCCGAGCATCATGAAGCGCGTGAGGCGCGGCAGGCGCGCGAAGAGGCCGTCCATGTCCTCGATGTTGCGGCTCCCGATGCGGTGCTCCACGGTGCCCACGCACAGGAAGAGCAGCGACTTGGACACGGTGTGGAAGATGATCAGGAAGATACCCGCCCACACGGCCTCGGCAGTACCCACGCCCGCGCACGCGGCGATGAGGCCTAGGTTGGCGATGGTGGAGTAGGCGAGCACGCGCTTGGCGTTACTCTGGCTGATGGCCATGAAGCTGCAGAGCAGGAAGGTCACGCCGCCGATGGAGACCACCATGAACGACGCCACGGGGTACACCAGATAGAGCGGTGCGAGCTTGACCAGCAGGAACACGCCCGCCTTCACCATGGTGGAGGAGTGCAGCAGCGCGCTCGTGGGCGTGGGCGCCACCATGGCGCCGAGCAGCCAGCGATGGAACGGCATCTGCGCGGCCTTCACCAGGCCGGCAACGGAGAGCAGCATGAGCGGCAGGATGAGCACGGGCGCCGCGGGCGTGGCGGCGATGGCCACGAGGCCCGAGAGCGAGAGCGGCACCTCCATCACGTGCAGGAAGATCACAGCGATATGGAATCCCAGGCCGCCCACCATGTTGAGGTTGATCTGCAGGATGGCGCTCTTGCGCGCCTCGGGCGTGTGCGTGTAGCCGATCATGAGGAACGAGCAGACGGTGGTGATCTCCCAGCCGGCGAGCATCCAGTCCATGTTGTCCGAGGTCACGATGACGAACATCGCGGAAAGGAACAGGAACATGAGAGCCGTGAACTGGTGACGGCGGTCGTCGACCTCGCGGCCGGCGGCGCGGGCCGCCTCGTTCTCGTGGTGCTGGAAGTCCTTCATGTAGCCCAGGGCGTACACGCAGATCGCGCTGCCCACCAGGCCCACGATGAGCACCATGACCACGGAGAGGTTATCCACGTAGAGAGGCTTCTCGAAGACGTCCTCGGGCGCCGTGGCCAAAGATCCGCACCAGATGGAGAAGAAGAACTGCACCACGGAGAGCGCGAGCATGGTGGGGTCGCGGAACGAGATGGCATAGCGGAGCACCACGCCGCAAAGCAGCAGGTCAACGCCCACGGCCACAAAATTACCAGCCAGGGACAGGTCGCGCGGGACGGCCAGGTGCGCTGGCGCGTTGAGAAACGTGGCCGCGAACGCGATCGACGCGACGGCGGTTGCCACAGCCGACGCGATGACGATGCGATCGCGCGCCGCGTCCTCCCGAACAAACAGCAAGACGAGCGCCACTAACAACGGAAACGCAAACAGGAAGCACAGCAGGCCCATAGACGCCCCTCCATGATCGAATGGTCCGAGGCACGGCGAGAGGCCTCGAAGCATTCTGCTCATGTTACGGACATTCGAACAATTTCCAACAACGATTCCGCCTATGGGCCGATCCGCGCCGCAAATGGCACTCCGCAGTGACCGGGGCGGGGTCTGGGCTGGCCCTCACGCGCTCCAAGACGGCCCCGGGAAGCTATTTCTCCTCGAACTCGATCAGCGTCTTCACCTTGGCCTGCAGCGCGGTGAGGTCGGCCTCCTTGGGAATCCACTGCTGCGTGATGACGGGCTCGGGCAGCTGGAACTTCGCGTTCTCGAGCTCGGCATATACCTGCTTGGGGCCGAGCGGCGCCCAGCCGTAGGAGCCGAAGGCTAGGCCGATGCGATGCTGGTTGCGAGGCGAGAGGCCGCGCATGTAGGTGAGGAACGCGGCCACGTTCGGTAGCATCTGCGAGTTCAGCGTCGGCGAACCCACCGCCACGTACTTGGCGTCCATCATGTAGAGGATGATGTCGGAGATGTGGGTTGCCTTGAGGTCGATGAGCTGGGCGGAGATGCCCTCGGCAATGAACGCGTCGGTGATCTCGCGCGCCATCTTCTCGGTGGAGTGCCACATGGAATCGAACACCACCACGGCCTTGTCCACCACCTGGTTGGTGGTCCAAGACTCATAGGCGTCGAGGATATCGGAGATGTGGCTGCGCCAGATCACGCCGTGGCTGGGCGCGATCAGCTTGAGGTCCAGTCCCTTCACGACCTCCAGGGCCTTGCAGGCCTGCGGGCCGTAGGGCTGCACGATGTTCGCATAGTACTTCTTGGCCTGCTTCATGGTCTCGCACAGGTCGTTCTCGTCGTCGAAGCGCTTGGTGGTGGCGTAGTGCTGGCCAAAGGCATCGTTGGAGAAGAGGATCTGGTCGGTATCGGAGTAGGTAACCATGTTGTCGGGCCAGTGAACCATGGGCGTCTGCACAAAGGTGAGGGTGCGCTCGCCGATGTTCAGCGTGTCGCCGGTCTTCACGCCCTTGACCTCAAAGCCGTAATGGGCCTTGATCTCGGCCACGCCGGCCGGCGCGCTCGCATAGAACTCGGCATGCGGAGCGATCTCGTGAATCTTGGGAAGGCTACCGGAGTGGTCCATCTCCACGTGGTTGGTGATCACCACATCGATCTTGGAGGGATCGATTACCTGACCGATGCGCTGTAGGAACTCATCGCAGAAGGTTGCCTTGGCGCAGTCGATGAGCGTGACCTTCTCGTCCATGATGAGATAGGCGTTGTAGGTAATGCCGCGCTCGGTGGTGTAGCCGTGGAACAGGCGCTCGTTCCAGTCGATGCCACCGACCCACCAGACCTTCGGACTGATCTCGATCGCGTTCAGCATGGGTATTCCTTTCGATCGGGAGAACGTTTTCCGCACGAATCATAGCACCCTCGCCAGGCACGGGAAGACTCTCCCGACCCGACGAGGGTGCTCTTGGAACTATTTCAAGCCGCGGATCGGCCCGAGGCCGAGAGGGATCATTAGTCGTTCTTGGGATGCTTTGGCTTGCGGCCGCGCGGCTTATCGATGAGCGCGGTCTCGCCCCGCTCACGGTAATGGCGGCACCACGTCTTGACGGAGGATTCGCTCGGCACGCCATACTTGATCATGGCCTCGCGCACCGTGAGCCCGTTCTCCAAACGGTCCTTCACCACCGCGAGCTTGAGCTCAAACGGATAAATGCGATGCTGAGAGCCTGCGTTCATGACAGAGGCAGCGCCGCCCACGGCGTAGGCACGCGCCCACTGGCGAGCGGTGGCCTCGGGTATACCGAGAACCGTGGCAAGCGCGCGATGACCGGCCCCTGTTGCCAAGACCTTCACCGCCTGGCGTCGCACCTCGGCGTCGTATACAGCCCTTTTGTTTGCCATATCTACCACTTCTATCAAGCACGGGTGTGTCTGAATTTCAACAGAATGCAGTGTACCATGGATATTGCGCTGCGCACATCGCATATTGCGCGTTAGCTCTCCTCTTACTCGCGCGCAACAGTTCACTCACATCATATACCCACAAAAGAAGAGGGTAGGCTCGTCCGTATTGCCTATACCTTCTGCACGCTTCCTCCCTCCCATATGCTCAAGAGCTCACAAGCACCCGCTCGCACGAAAGGGGGCCGAAGGCCATCTTCCGGCCTTCGGCCCCGGCACCGCCTCTCAACAGCCGCGTTACTTGGTGCGCTTCTCCTCGTAGAGCTCGATCAGATGCTTCTGAACGTCGTAGGGCACCTGCTCGTAGCCGGCGGACTCCATCTGGAAGTCACCTGTACCGCGCGAGAGCGAGCGTAGGCGCGTGGCGTAGTCGGTGAGCTCGGCGTAGGGCACGGTCGCCTGCACCACGGTGTCGCCGCGCTCGTTGGTGTCCATGCCCGTCACGCGACCGCGACTCGCGGAGACGTCGCCCATCACCGCGCCGGCGTAGCTCTCGGGAATGGTGACGGTGATGTTCTTCATGGGCTCCAGGATCACCGGATCGGCATCGGCACAGGCCTTGCGCAGGCCGATGCGCGCCGCCTGGCGGAACGCCATCTCGTTGGAGTCGACGGGATGGTAGCTGCCGTCGTAGACCGCTACGCGGATGCCCGTGAGCGGGTAGCCAGCGATAATGCCCTCCTTCATGGTCTCGCGCACGCCACGGTCCACAGCCGGGATGAGCGCGCGCGGGATGCGCCCGCCCACGACCTCGTCCACGAACTCGTAGTCCGTGTCATCCATGAGCGGCTCCACGCGCAGGTAGCAGTCGCCGAACTGGCCGGCGCCGCCCGTCTGCTTCTTATGGCGCCCCTGGGCGGATGCCACACGGCGGATGGTCTCGCGGTAGGGAATGCGCAGCGGCACGATGTGCGCCACCACCTTGGTGCGGTCTTCCAGGCGGTTGAGCAGCACGGACACCTGGGCCTCGCCCACCGCGGAGATGATGGTCTGGCCGGTCTCCTCGTCGCGCTCGATCTTCATGGTGGGATCGGCCTGGCACGCCTTGTCGATGAAGCTGAAGAGCTTCTCCTCGTCCCCGCGGTTCTCGGCCTCGATGGCAATGCGGTACTGCGAGTTGGGGAACTTGAAGGCCGCGGCCTCCACCTTGCCCGAGACGGAGAGCGTGTCGCCCGTCTCGGCGGAGAGCTTGGGCACCACCACGATGTCGCCCGCGTACGCGTGGCCGACCTCCGTCATGTCGCGACCGCACATGACGTTCAGGTGCGCCAGCCGCTCACCCTTGCGCGTGCGCGCGTTCACGAGCTCCTGGCCGGGCTCGATCGTGCCCGTCAGCACCTTGATGAAGGAGAGGCGACCCTGCTGGGCATCGTTCAGCGTCTTGAACACAAAGACCACGGGACGGTCGTCCTCAGAAGAGATCTGCAGCGTGTCGCCGTCGATGAGCGGCATCTCGCCAAAGCCCGTGGGCGCGGGGAAGTAGACGGCGATATCGTCCATGAGCGAGTTCACGCCCTGCTCCTTGATGCAGCTTCCCACGAACACGGGCACGAAGAGACGGCTTGCGATGGCCTTGGCCATGAGGCCCTCGACCTCTTCGTTGGTGAGCGGCTCGCCCTCGAGGTACTTCTCCATCAGGTCGTCGTCGGCCTCGGCCACGAGCTCGGTGAGCGTCTCGCGCGCCGCCTGGGCCTGAGCGAGGTACGCCTCGGGAATCTCGGACTCCGTCTGCTTGGTGCCCTCGCAATGGCGTGCCTTCATGCGCACGATGTCGATGATGCCGTTGAAGTCGTCCCCCTGGCCGAGCGGCAGGGTCACCGCGCCCAGGCGCATGCCAAAGCGCTCGCGGAGCAGCTCCATGCAGGTCTCGTAGTCCGCGTCGGGCTTGTCGATGCGGTTGATGAAGACGGCGCGGGCCTGGCGCAGGTCCTCGGCCGCATACCACAGGTTGACGGTGGTGGGCTGAGGACCGGCTGCCGCGTCCACCACGAAGAGCGACGCCTCCGCCACGGCCATGGCCGCGTAGGCGTCGCCGATGAAGTCGGGATAGCAGGGGGCGTCCAGCACGTTGATGCGAACGTCCTTCCAGTCGATGGGCGCGATGGAGGTCGAGATGGAGAACTCGCGCTTGACCTCCTCGGGGTCGGTATCGAGGGTGGGCTTGGTGCCGTCGTGGCCGCCCAGACGGGCGGTCTTACCGGAGAGGTGGAGCATGGCCTCCGCGAGCGAGGTCTTGCCCACCCCGCCTTGGCCTACGAGAACCACGTTCCTTACGTTGCCGGTCTTGGGTGCGCCCATGGTGACCCCTTTCTTGCCGCGCAGGACAAAAGCGAACCTGGTTCCTCGTGCCATGCGGGCGGTCGCTGTACCTATGGGGCCACCCTACCCCCGCCCGCCGCGGCGCAATCCGTCCATTCGGCATGCGCGGGCGGGCAGGCGGTAGATGGTGCGGCGCGGTTGGGAGGATAAAACGCTAAAAATGAGAGTTTTGGGGGCCGGTGACGAGTAGCGGCCCTGCTGGCCGTGGCGCGACCTGGGGTTTCGTACGTGGCGGCGCGGGGGCTACTCGGCCGGGGGCCGCATAACTCTACGTTTCAGCGTTTCGTTGCGCCCGCGCCCGCCGGCGGGCCGGCGCTGCGGGTTCATTCAGCGCACAACGCGGGCGCGGAGTTGGGGGCACCGGTGAAAAAAAGAACCAGGTTCGTTCCCCCACAACCCCGGGCCCAGCCTCCGGCTACTCCGTCCGCAGCGCGGTCACCGGGTCCTTCTTGGCGGCCATCCGGCTGGGCGCCAGCCCCGCCGCGAGCGCCAGCGCCACGCTGATGAGCACGAGCACCGCCCCGGCGCCGGCGGGCACCGCCGCCAGGTTGCGCACCCCGGCCACCGCCTCGATGATCCAGTTCACCGGGAAGTCGAGCAGCACCGTGATGCCCACGCCGAGCAGGCCGGACACCAGGCCGGTAATGAACGTCTCGGCCGTGAAGATCCGACTCACGTCGCGCTTGCTCGCGCCGATCGCGCGTAGGATGCCGATCTCCTTGGTGCGCTCGAGCACGCTGATGTAGGTGATGATGCCGATCATGATGGAGCTCACCACCAAGCTGATGGCCACGAACGCGATCAGGATGTAGGTGAGCGAGTTCACGATGGAGGTCACGCTGCTCATGAGCGTGCCCACGATATCCGTGTACTGGATCTCGCTTCCCTCGCCCGCCGCCTTGATGTCCTTGTTGTAGTCGTCGATCAGGGTGTCGATCTGCTCCTTTGCCTTGAAATCCACGGGGTAGATCTGGATGACCGACGGATCGTCCAGGCTCGCCGCGCCCAGCTTCTCCAGGTTGCCGTCGTAGGTGGCGTCATCGGTCTGCGAGCTCATGAGCTTGGAGAACGCCGCCGCGATCTCCTCATCCGAGCTTCCCTGGGCGCGCATCTGGTCGATGTAGGCCTGCGCCTGCGTAGCCTGCTCGCCACCCATCATGCCGATCATCGATTCGATCTCGTCCAGGCTCATGGTGGCAGACGCCGTATCCGAGAAGGGGTAGCCTGTGAAGATGTCCGTGCCCGGATCGGCTTTCTGGGCGGCAACGACGTCGCTCGCCGCCACCGTCTCCACCATGTGCTTCATGAGGCTCGCGGGGTAGAGCACGCCGCCGTAGCGGGCCACCGTGGCGCCGGCGTCGCCCGTGGCGCGCACCACGCCCACCACGTGCACCTGCTCGCCGGCGGCCACCGCGCTCTTCATGAACGCCGCGTCCTCCGACATGTCCTTCCACGTGCCGTCCGCCTGCTTCTGGTACTTGGAACTCTCGGGCACCAGGCGAAACACCAGCTTCATGAGCTCGTCGTAGGAGTACGAGGTCTCCTTGGCCCCCTCGACCTTCTTGCCGGCCAGCACGTTGCGCATCATGCCCTTCAGGTCCGATTGGTCGAGCATCCCCAGCGCATAGAGCGTGTAGTCCGAGATACGACCATGCTCGTCGAGCGCTATCACGACCTCGTTCCACGCCTGGGGCATGCGACCGTCCACGAGCTTCCAGTCGCGGTCCACGGCCTTCTTGCTCGAGAGCAGCTCGCTCCACACGTCGTAGCCCTGTCCCGTGGAGGCCATGGAGCTCATGAGCTGCGTCTGCGTGGAGCCCGAGGTGGAGATGCCGAGCGCGTTCATCACCGTGGCGGGGTTCACCTGCACCGCTCCGGCCGAGGTATCGTCCTTGAACACGTTCAACGGTGTGCTGTAGTTATATTGGATGTCCGTCACCAGGTCGCTGATGTCGCCGGGATTGGTCTCGAGCCATTGCTTGATGGCCTTCATATCGTTTTCCGTGGCCCCGCCGCCGATGCTCTCCACCATGTCGGTGACGATGTTCTTGCTCTCGGCGGTCCCCTTGGGCGCCTCGCCCTTGGTGTCTCCCGTGCCCATCATGGCGGACATCATACTTGCCATGTCCACGGCGGTCTTCTGGATGGTGAGGGGATAGCTCCCCATGGTGGTCTCCTCGGTCTCGGCGATGTAGTTCTGCGCGCCGTCTGAGAGCGAGAGGATGAGCGCGATGCCGATGATGCCGATGGACCCGGCAAAGGCCGTGAGGAACGTGCGGCCCTTCTTGGTCATGAGGTTGTTAAATGAGAGCTGGATGGCCGAGAGGTAGCTCATGCCGCGCTTGCCCTTGCGGGCGTCGGCCACGGCGTGCTCCTGGATCTGCTCGGGCGTGAGCGACTCCGCCTCGGCGTCCACGGGACGCGAATCGCTCGTCACCTCGCCGTCGCGGATGCGCACGATGCGGTCGGAATACTCCTCGGCGAGCTGTGGGTTGTGCGTGACCATGATGACCAAGCGGTCCCGGCTCAGGCGCTTCAGGATCTCCATGACCTCCACCGAGGTCTCGGTATCGAGCGCGCCGGTCGGCTCGTCCGCCAAGATGATCTCGGGGTCGTTGACGATGGCGCGCGCGATGGCCACGCGCTGCATCTGCCCGCCCGAGAGCTGGTTGGGCCGCTTGTGCATCTGCTCGGCCAGGCCGACCTGCGCGAGCGCCGCCGCGGCGCGGGCGCGACGGTCCGCCCTGGGCGCTCCCGAGAGCAGGAGCGCCATCTCCACGTTGGCGATGACGCTCTGGTGCGGGATGAGGTTGTAGCTCTGGAACACGAAGCCCACCGAGTGGTTGCGATACGTATCCCAGTCGCGATCTTGGTAGCTCTTGGTGGAGCGGCCGTTGATGATGAGGTCGCCGCGCGTGTAGTGGTCGAGCCCGCCGATGATATTCAAGAGCGTGGTCTTACCGCAGCCGGACTGGCCGAGGATGCTCACGAACTCCTGGTCGCGAAAGGCAACGGAGATGCCCTTCAGCGCATGGACCACGGTGTCCCCCGAAGGGTAGTCTTTGGTGATTCCTTTGAGCTCGAGCATAGGGGGCTCCATCCTATCGCGCGGGCGGGCATTGGCCGCGCGTCAACCGGTTCGAATTCGACGCGGCTATCCTACCCGGCAAAGCGGGAGATAATCGCCCGCGTGGGCGTATTCCTCTATACAATGGTACGGTACAGAAGCCGGGGTGTGGTGCGCGAACGCGCGGCTACAGGAGAATCGGGTGGGAATCCCGAACAAGGCAGTTACTGTGAGTCGGTGCCAGGCACGCCGGCAAGTCAGATCGC
Source organism: Collinsella sp. AK_207A (assembly GCF_902501965.1). Taxonomy (GTDB): domain Bacteria; phylum Actinomycetota; class Coriobacteriia; order Coriobacteriales; family Coriobacteriaceae; genus Collinsella. The sequence continues at coordinate 222,333 of NZ_CABWID010000010.1, forward strand.
CTGTCCACGCCCCCTCGTGAGGAACGAGAACGCTGCGGGTGCCGCTGAACTCCGGCAACCACGGCGCGCGCAGCATCGTTTTGGGGCGCACACGCCCGCGATGCGCTCTGGTCTCCCCACGCGACAGGCAGGAAAGGTAACCGCCGACGCCTCGGCGGGACGTGAAGGGGAAAGGGCGTATGAAGCACAACGTTCACACCTGGTTGAGAAAAGCCCTGGTCTGGGCCATGGCGATCGTGTTCGCCTGGTCCGGCTCGGGCACCATGGCGCTTGCCGAGGAGATCGGGCAGGCAACCGCCGCGGCACAGGAGGCTGCGGGCGAAAAGACGGCGGAGACGACCACTGACGCCGCCACGAGCGCGAAGGGCGACGCCACCGAGGCTGAATCCGGCAGCGCGGCCGAGCAGAAGGGCGCCGGCGCAGCCGCGGATGAGACGTCCGACGCTGGCACCGCAAACGGCACGGCGTCCACCCCGCAGGAGGACGCGACGCAGCGTGACGCGGCAGCGTCCGATACGACGGCAGCCGACGCGCCGGCAGCCGGCACCACCGCCCAGGCACAGCCGGCAACCCGCACCGCGCGCGCAGGCGAGCATCTCACCGTCACGAGCGCCGATGAGCTGCCCCAGACCATCGAGGCCGGGGCCACCGTCACGCTCGGCGCCGACATCACCCTGGCGACGGACCAGCAGATCGAGTCCGTGGCCGGTACGCTCGACGGCGCGGGCCACACCATCACCCTCGCCAACAAGCCGCTCGCGAACCAGGTCTCCGGCACCATCCAGAACCTCGGCGTCACGAGCGCCGGCACCATCGCGAGCGAGGACTACCTTGGCTCCCTCGCCGTCTCGCTCTCGGGCACCATCCAGATGTGCTGGTCGAGCGCGAGCCTCAATCTAAGTGGTTGGTCAGGCGAGGTCGGCGGCCTGGTGGGCAAGCTCGAGGGCGGCACCGTGCGCAACTCGTACTTTGCCGGCGCGATCACCGCCATGATGAGCGGCGGCATCGTGGGCGAGGGCTCTACCGGAACCGTGGAGAACAACGTCTTCACCGTGGGCGACAGCGAGGTCTCCGTGGGATACGGCTCGCTTGTGAAGCAGAACAACAAGCGGCTCTCCGCCGGCGAGCTCAAGACCTCCGCAGCCACGGACATCCTGAACGCCAACGCTCCCAAGACCGGCTTCTCCTGGACGCTCACGGGCGGCTATCCGCAGCTCACGAGCGACTCCGCGCCCGTCGTCGTCAACAAGGACGCCCTCAAGGCGGCCGTTGCCGCGGCGACCGCGCTGAACGAGACCGATTACGAGACCGCCGGTTGGAGCGCCTTCGCCAACGCGCTCGCGAACGCCCAGACGGTGCTGAAGGATACCGGCGCCACGCAGGACGACGTGAACGCAGCGGCCCAGGCGCTCACCGCCGCGCAGGCGGCGCTCGTCAAAAAGAAGCCCACGGCCCCGGTGCAGCAGCCCGAGAGCGTCATCCACCTCTCCACCCAGGGCGACCTGGAGGACAAGCTCACCGCGAGCGCCGATGCCTACTACGTGCTCGATAACGACATCGTCGTCGACGGTGGCGACTTCGGCTTCTTCATGGGCGGCCTCGTCACCCTGAACGGCACGTTCGACGGTCAGGGCCACACCATCACCTTCAAGAACGCGGGCGCGGGCGCCAAGCTCTTTGCCGGCATCGGCGCCACCGGCGTGGTGCAGAACCTGAACGTCACCGGCGAGATGGTCTACGAGAGCGGCAACAAGCTGGCCCAGGGCCCCTTTGGCATCACGGTTTCCGGTGCCATCATCAATTGCAGCACGAGCGTCACGGGCGACAACATCGCCGGCTTTGCACGCACGCTCGCCGGCGGCGTGGTCTCCAACTGCTGGAGCGCCGCCCGCGGCACCAAGGTGGGCGCCCCGCTCTTCGCCACGTACGCCTCCGGGCGCCTGGTCAACACCTACTGGCAAGATGACCTGCCCAATCAGACGAGCTTCCCGGCGAGCGCGCTCGTCAACTCCTTCGCCGTCTCGGCCGAGGACGCCAAGACGGCGGGCTTCGTCGAGCTGCTGAACGCCAACCGCGGCGCCTTCGGCACGAGCTGGGGCCGCGACACCGCTGGCAGCCTCATCTTCGGCGCCGACCAGGGCTACGAGGCTCCCGGGGACACCCTCGCCGACAACCTCTACGCCGTGACCTTCACCGCCAACAACGGCACCAAGACCACGCTCGCCGACCACACCCTCGAGCTCTCCCCGGACGACGTGGCCGCCGACCGGTCCATCGGCACGCTGTCGCTCTCCGGCGTGGCCAAGGGCAGCTCCATCACCTGGAGCACCGGGGACGCCAACAAGGGCAACATCGGCGTCAACGAGACGACCGGCCAGCTCTACCTCTACGACAACGCAACCGGCACCGTCACGGCCACCGAGCACCTGGCCGATGGTTCCGAGCGTACCGCGGCGACCGTCGTGATCCGTGCCAAGTCGCAGCCTATCGATGATTTCCAGATCTGGTACAACGGCGAGAACGTGACCGATGGCCAGATCAGCGTCGCCGGTTCCGAGGTGCGCAACCTCGAGGTCCGCGTCCACTACACGGGCAGCGCCGCCGGCGAGTACGTGCCGGCGAGCTTCACGCGCTTCGTGTTCCAGGGCAGCGACCCGAGCATCCTCTACAGCAATACCTACTCGGCGTGCTTCTCGTTCAAGCGCACCGGCACCGCCAAGATCTCCGTGAGCTCCCGTTCGTGGGCTAATGCCGGCACCAAGAGCGTGACCGTCACCTCCACGCCCGTCGCCGCCACGAGCATCCAGATGGGATACGCCGCGGACGGCAAGACCATCCTGCTGCACGGGCGCAACCCGCTCTCCACCAAGGGACTCGCGTTCCTCACGGATAAGGCGAGCCCCGTCGTGACGCCGGACAACGCGAGCAACCGCGGCAACTTCACCGTCACCTCGAGCAATCCCGCCGTAGCCGCGTACACGACGAGCGGGGATATCGGCTTCACGCCCTATAAGGCCGGCACCACCACCTTCACCGCCACGCTGCCCGATACGGATGCGAACGGCACGCAGCTGAGCGCCTCGGTGAATGTGACCTACGCCTACCAGAACCCGCTCAAGAGCGTGAAGGCCAAGACCAGCAAGCTCTCCCTCAAGGCGGGCAAGAGCGCCGCGCTCGACCTCGCATACACCGGTAAGCGCGATAGCGAGGGCTACAGCGTTTCCGAGCCGGGCCTCACCTGGACCTACAGCACCGATGGCGTGGTGAGCATCGACCCCACAGACGGCGGAGCCTGGAAGCACCAGACCGGCGCCCCCGACGACGGCCTCTTCCTGGCAACCGGCAACTACACGGTGACGGCGCTCAAGGCCGGCACCGTGGTGGCCACCGGCACGCCCATCGATCAGACCGGCGGCGCCCAGCCCGTCACCGTGACGATCACCGTCACCGGCGTGGCGCCCGCCCCCAAGACCGAGCAGGTCGCTCAGACCGGCCTGGAAAGCGCCGCGCGCTACCTGGATGCCACGCGCTATGAGGATTCCTATCAGTACCTGCAGGAGTGGGAGCTCTACTCCTTCCTGAAGGCCGGCCGCACCATTCCTCAGGCCATGCTCGACCGCTACGTCGCCTCGGCCAAGAGCACCCGCGCCACGTGGCTGGGCACCCCCACCGAGACCGAGCGCGTGGGCCTGGCGCTCGCCGCCCTGGGTAAGGACATCACCAGCTTCGACGGTACCGACCTGGTGGCCACCGTGTGCAACAACCCGAACCTAGGCCGTACCTACAACGAGCTCGTCTACGCACTCCTGATGATCGACGAGGCCGGGGCGACGCCCGCCGCTGGGAGCGCATGGACGCGCGGGAAGCTCGTGGACGCGGTGACCGCCGGCCTGACGGATGCGCGCGCGGAGAGCAACGGCAGCGTCGACATGACCGCCATGGCCATCCAGGCGCTCGCCCCCTACTACGCGAGCGATAGCGCCGTGCAGAGCGCCGTGGACGCCGCACTCGCGTGGCTGCGCACCCAGATGAGCGCGGGCACCTGCGACTTCGGTTCCGCCGAGTCCAACGCCCAGGTACTGCTCGCCCTGCTGGCACTCGACCTCGACCCCGCAAGCGAGGCTGTCGGCTTTGCCAACGCCTCCCACAGCGTGGTGACGGCCCTCGCTTCCTATCAGGTGAGCGGCAACGGCTTCTCGCACCTGAAGGGTGGAAAGGCCGAGCCGATGCCCACGGTCCAGGCCCTGCAGGCGCTCACCCTGTACCAGGTGTCCGCCAACGACTCCGTGAACTGGTCCTTCCTGGGTGCCGTGACGCAGGGCGGGGTTAAGCGCGAGAACGGCGGCAAGGACCCAATCACGCCCGCACCGGTTCCCGAGGAAGACAAGAACGAGGAGTCCAAGGGAGAGGAGCAGCCGAAGGCGCAGGACGACCCGAAGAAGCGGCCCGCCGCGCATGAGACGCCCAAACCGCAGGCCGCGACGGGCAAGAAGGCCGATGAGAACGCTGAGGCCGACACCACGGCTTCCGCCGGCCCGGCCGCAACCTCCAACACGGATGCCGATGGAAGCGAGGTTTCGGATGCCGCCGTCGGCACCATCGCCAAGACCTCGCTGAACGCCGATGAGGCGGTCTCCAGCCTGCCCACTTTCGCCCTTGCCATGGGCGGTGTGGGCCTGCTCGGCCTCGTGTTCGCCGCCATCCTGTACCGCCGCTCCAAGAGCGCGTAAGCGGTTCACCGACTCCCGATGGCGCAAGGGCCGCGACGGATCGTTCCGTCGCGGCCCTTTTTCTTATGCACACGCCTGGGAACGGGGCAGGGATCCTCCCAATCGCCCGTTAGCGTTCCCGCGCGAGCGCCGCCACGGTCTCCACGTGGGTGGTGTGCGGGAACATGTCCACCGGCGTCAGGCGCTCAAGCCGGTAACCGTCGCGCGCAAGCTGCTCCAGATCGCGCGCCTGCGTTTCGGGGTTACAGCTGATGTAGACGATGCGCCGGGGCGCCAGCGCCACCGCCGCGGCAAGGAACTCGGGCGTGGAGCCCGCGCGCGGCGGGTCCATGGACAGCACGTCCACGCGCTCGCCGCGCTCCGCCGCTCGACGCATATAGGCGGTGGCGTCCTGCGCAACAAAGCGCGCGTCGTCCTCCAGGCCGTTCAGCGCCGCATTGCGCTCGGCGTCCTGGATGCCGGCGGGGTTCCGCTCAACGCCCAGCAGCCGCACACGCCTTCCCGCCGCAGCCGCCTCATGCGCCGCGCAGAGCCCAATGGTCCCGCTCCCGCAGTACGCATCCAGCAGCACGTCGCCGTCGCCCAGCTCCATGCCGTCGATGGCGAGCTGGTAGAGCGCCTCGGTCTGCTGAGGATTAGTCTGGTAGAACGCCGTGGGCGAGATCTCGAACGTGCAGCCCAGCAACTCATCGCGCATGCGGGGCGCACCCCAGAGCACATGGGTCTCGGTTCCGAGGATGGCGTTGGTCACGCGCCCGTTCATGTTCTGCGCGATGGTGGTGATGCGCGGGTCGATCTGCCGTAGCCGCTCGACGAACTCCCGGTAGCGGGGAATCTCCCGACGCGCGGTCACGAGCGTAAGCAGCCCCTCGTTCGTCTTCCACCCCAGGCGCAGCACCGCGTAGCGCAAAAGCCCGCGCCGAGCGTCCTCGTCGTACGCGGGAACCCGACACGCCTCGGCGGCACGCGCCACCTCGTTGAGCAGGCGACGCGCACCGGGAGCCTCAACGCAGCAATCCCCCACCGGGACGATGCGGTGCGTGCCGCGCGCGAAGAACCCGCACTGCACCGTCCCGCGCGGACCGGGAGCGAAGGGCGTGACCGCTTTATAACGGAACGCCCGCGGACTCGGCAGCTTCTCCCCCGCCTCGCCCGTACCGCCCATGCCGACGATCGGGTCGATGGAAGCGCCATCGCCCATCCGCCGCAAAAGCGGGGCGAACAGCTCCTCCATGGCAGCCTGCTTGCGCGCAAGCTGCTTCTTATAGGGCAGGCCCAACCACGCGCAGCCGCCGCAAGCGCGCATGACGGGGCAGGGCCCGTCCGTCTTTGCCGGCCTCGGCGCGACTCCGCGCCCCCGGTTCTTGAAATCTCTCATGCCGGCAATTTTACCGGAAGGATGCCGCCCCACCCGGCCCTAGCTCTCTTGGTCGAGCGAGTCGCGACCAAGGTCAGTCGTCTCGCTGCCGGCGCCCAGCATCTCGTCGCGCAGGTCGGCCACGCCGCTCGCGGCAAGCTCACCCACGAACGCCTCCAGGCTGCGGTTGACGATGAGCTCCTGGGGAAAGTGAATCTCCTCCAGAAAGCTCGTGAGCACGGGGAAGCGCCCGACGTCGGTGCAGATATGCGCGTCCGTGGAGAGCGTCACGCCCACGCCCAGCTCCGCGCAGCGCTCAGCGACCTTGCGGCATGCCTTTTGGTGCGCGCCGTGCGGGTCGCTGTTCAGGCTGTGCTCGTTCAGCTCGATGAGCTTGTGCAGCTCCTTGGCGTGCTTGAGCACCTCGTCGATATCGAAGGTCACGCCCGAGCGCCCCGGATGACCGATGATGAACACCTTGGGCTGCTCCAGCGCGCGCAGGTACATCTCCGTGGCCTGCACCGTGCTGGCGCCCTCGGTGAATCCGGCGTTGTGCACGCTCGCCACCACGTAGTCCAGATTGTCCGTCACGCGGTCGAAGAGGCTCCGGTCCTTCTTGTACGCGCGCCCCACGATGCTCACGGGCGAAGGCGTGTCCTGCCCGTAGAGGTCGCCGCGCAGGGTGAGGATGTCGGCTTCGCAGGCGCGGAACAGCGCCACGCCCTTCCACCGACGCGGCCAGATGCCCACGTTCAGAAAGAATTGGAAGGTACGGATGTCGCGCTCGGTGAAGAGCATATCGCCAAAATGGTCGGCGGAACCGAGCATCTCGAGCCCTTGCTCGGCGGCCGCCGTGACGTTCTCCTGAATGGTCGAGTATGCATGACGCGAGTACAGCGTATGCGTGTGCATATCGCCCTTGATCTGGTACATGGTGCCGAAGCCCCTCCTATCGATAGCTCTCGGCCAGCGCTTTCCACGCCGGCAACGAGGCCTTGATCGTCTCGTAGCTCACGCAGTAGCCGATGCGCACCCAGCCAGGGACGCCAAAGCTGTCGCTCGGAACGGGCAGCAGCTCAAAGCTCTTCGCTCGCTCGCAGAAGGCCTGCGCATCGGGCTCCAGGGCACGCACCCATAGGTAGAAGGCCCCCTGCGGCTCCACCGTGGTATAGCCCATCTCACCGAGCGCGTTGGCGAGCAGGTTCCGGTTGCGCGCGTACGCCTCCACGTCCGCCGGCTCGTCCACGCAATCCTCCACCACGCGCTGGAAGAGCGCCGGAGCGCACACGAATCCGAGTGACCGGGCGGCACCCGCGATGGCGGGCATCACTTTGTCGGCCATGGGATCCGTATTGGGCACGAGCACCCAGCCCACGCGCTCACCCGGCAGGCTGAGCGACTTGCTGTACGAATAGCAGACCACGGTGTGCTCGTAGAGGTCCGGCACCCAGGGCACCTCCGCCCCGTAGGTGACCTCGCGGTAGGGCTCGTCAGAAATGAGGTAGATGGGATGCAGGCGGCTCTTGTTGCGCTCGTGCAGGATGTTTGCCAGGCGCGTGAGCGTCTCGCGCGGATACACGGCCCCCGTGGGGTTGTTGGGCGAATTGACGATAACCGCCGCCGTCTTCTCGGTGATGGCACTCATGATGCTCCCCACCGAGAGGTTGAAGGTGACGGACTTGGCGGGTGCTTCCACGCACACGGCGCCCGCCTCCTCGATCCACACGCGATACTCGGGGAAGTACGGCGAGACCACGATCACCTCGTCGCCCGGATTGGTGAGGGCATGGAGCGCGCAGCACACCGAAGCAGCCGCGCCGCAGGTCATAAAGATATTTTGCTGACCGTAGGCGGTGCCGAAACGACGATTGAGCGAATCGGCCACCGCCTTGCGCGTGCTCGGCAGGCCGGGGGCCGGCGTGTAGCCGTGCAGCTCCTCCGGCGAGCGCCCCATCAGGTTGCGCTCGATGCTCTCGCGCACCGCTGCCGGAGCGGGAATGCTCGGGTTGCCCAGGCTGAAGTCGAACACGTTCTCGGCGCCGATTTGCTCTTTGCGTTGGCAGGCATAGGTGAAGATCTCGCGAATGACGGAGCTCTCGGCCCCGCGCGCGTACATGGTCTTGTTGATCATGCGAACCCCCTCAACCAAAAAGTGGTACATCGGGACAGTCCCAATGTACCACGTTCATGAACTGGTACGCTGGGATCGTCCCACTGTACCACCGTCGCTTACGTGAAGCCTACTTTTTGCCGCGTCGCGCGAAGATGCCCACGGCGATGCACACGACGGCCACACCGGCCACGCCGATCAGCAGCAGCGGGCTCCAGGTATCGCCCGTGCCCGGCAGCGCTGCCTTGGGCTGCTCGGCCTTGGGCGCCGGGTTGTCCGGGTTTGGCGTGCTCGGCTTCTCGGTGCCATCGGTGTTGTCCGTATCATTGGTATCGTCCGGGTTCGACGGGTTCTCGGGCGCACCGGGGTTCGTAGGCTCCCCCGGCTTCTTGGTGTTGGTGATGGTGAAGCCCTTCTCGGCGCTACCGGTCGTCTTAGAGGTGTAGCCGTCGGGCACGGCCTTCTCGCGCACCGTGTAGGTGAACTGCTCGCCCGTGCCGTCGGCTCCCACCGTCCGGTAGACGGGCAGGTTCTCGAACGTAGCCTTCCAGCCGGTATCGGCGGAGAGCGTGGCCGTGTCGATCACGGCGTCACCGTTCAGCAGCTCGACCTCGACGCTCTGCGGACGGTCGACCGCGGCGTCGTCCTTCCAGACCTTGGAGACCTCGACCTTCGTCAGCTCGCCCCGCGCATCGCCCGAGGCCACGCCGCCGTTGGTACCGATGCCGCCGCCGCGCTTGGCGCTGTTGCCGGTGATGAACAGCGTGGCCGTCTCCCTGGCGAGCTTGGCCGCGTCATCGCTCACCTGGGCCTTGAGGGCAAGGTTCCGAGCCACACCGCCGGCAAGGTCATCCACCGCGGTATTGTCAACGCCCTCGGTGCCGTAGCGCGCGCCATCGCCCACCTCCGTGTTGCCCATGCCCATGGGCGTGTAGACGCTGCCATCCGCATACCACGTAACGGAGCCGCCACCCAGCACGCGATCGGCCAGAGCGAGCGTATGAGCCTCCTCACCCTTCTCGTAGCCGTTCACCACGTCGTCGCCCGCCGCCTTGCCGTCCTGATCGTCCGTCTTGGCCGTGTTGCCGGCAATGTAGGCACCGAGCGCCACCGTCGCCTTGACCTCGCCCGTCGGACACGACCACAGACCACCGCCCTGCTCGGCGGTGTTGCCGCTCACGTAGGCGTTGTAGATATGGAGCGTGGAGTAGTAGTCCTTGTTGCCCTCGCTGTAGATGCCGCCGCCTTTGTCGGTGGCAACGTTATCGGTGATGTAGCCCGCCCTCAGTTCCACGCCGTTCGCGTAAGAATAGATGCCAGCGCCCACAGCCGCACGGTTCTTGGAGATGATGCCGCCGTTCATGATGAACGCCGTACCCGACTCTGTCGACGCCGAGGCATGCTGCAGACCGCCGTCGACAACGCAGACGCCACCGCCCTGCACACCCTGGTTGCCGGTGATGGTGCCGTCGTTCATGGTGAAGGCGGCCACATCCTGAACGTGCACCGCGGCGCTGCCCTGGAGCGTGCTCGACGTGCTTGTGGTCGTGTTGCCCGAGATCTCGCCGCCGTCCATGGTGAAGGATGCCTGCTCGTCCTTGGTCGTTCCGCCCCACAGGTAGACCGCGGAGCCACGATGGCCCTTGTTGCCCGAAATGGTGCCGCCCGTCATCTTGAAGGAAGACGCCCCATAGAGCATGATGCCAGCACTCGAGGTGTGACCGTCATCCGCCAGGCCGTCGTTATCCTTGATGGCACCGGACTTCATCTCAACGCTCGCCCCGTCCTTCACGAGTACGGAGCCCGAGTAGGAGGTGCCGTTCACCAGCGTGTTTTCGCTGATGGCGGCGCCATCAAGCAGGAGGGAGGCCTTGGTGCCCGCGACCTTCACCGCGCCACCAAACGTGTTGTCACCCACCCGAAAGCGCGTGATCGTCACGCCGTCGCGCAGCTTGAGCTCGCCGGCCGAGGTGATTGCAGGGGCGGTCGTCGCGCTGTAGCGACCGTCGAACGTGAGCGTGGCGCCATCCTCCGCTTTGAGAGTGAGCGAGGCGCCCTCTGCCACGCTGATGAGCGCACTGTTCAGCGGGCTATCTTTCTTGCCGATAATCCGCCAGTCGCCGCCCTTGGCGGCGATGGTGACCTTCTTGCCAGCGGGCACGGTCACGGTCTTGGTTGGGCGCACGTTCTTGGTGATATAGATGGTATCGCCGTCTTGGGCGGCGTTGATCGCCTCCTGCAGCGTGGGCGCGTCGGCGTCATCGGAGATGGTGTCGTCCGTGTCTGGGATGGAGGGAAGCGTGTAGACCTTCTCCGCCGAGGCGGGCAGCGAGCCGTTGGTCACCACAACGTCATCCTGACTGTTGTTGAAGGTGATCTTGGTCACACCGCTCGTGGGGAAAATGCTCGCATCGACCTTCTTCAAGCCGGAGCCGATGGTGAACTCCGTGGCGTCGGTCCCCCGGAATGAGCCTGTTCCGATGCTTGTCACGGAATTCGGAATGACCATCGGATTGGCCACCTTGCCGTAGTAAAACGCATACGTGCCAATAGTCTGCAGGCCGTCGGGCAACGTCACATGGGAGGTATCGCAGTGGATAAAAGCCCAATTCCCGATAGCGGTCAGGTTGGAACTCAGCTTGGAAACCTTTACGTGCGAATAGGCAAATGCGTTTGTTGGAATGTCGTTCAACGCGGAAAGGTCCACCTCAGTCGTAAGCGAACTGCAGCCTGAAAACGCATAGGACCCCATCTTGCTCACCTGGGAGAGGTCCGGGATCGTCGTGAGCGAACTGCAGTCTGAAAACGCGCTGCTACCAATGGAGGTGATAGTCGACGGCGCGATAACCTCGGTCAGCGACGTGCAACCGCTGAAGGTGCTCATCGGAATAGACGTCATGGCGGACGGCAGGGTAATGCTCTTGAGCGCGGTGCACCCGCTGAAGGTGCTGTTTTCCTCGATTACCAGGTCATCAGGCAGGCTAATGGATTCCAGGGCGGTCGCATTGGAAAAGATCGCCACACCGCTGATCTTCTTGAGCGAGCTCGGCAGGTTGACCGTCTTGAGCGATTCACAGCCAGACACCATTGAATTACCGGTCAGGTCCTCAACGCCCTCTTCAAAAGTAATCGACTCGAGCCTGCGGCAGTTCTGGAAGCTGCCGTTGAACTCCTTCACCGCGCCGGGGATCGTCATAGTAGCGAGATCCGAGAAATGACTGAAGTTTGCAGACGAATAATCGGTAATGGTATCCGGCAGCTTGAGCTCGGTCACGTTGGCGACCTTTTCGCTCCAGGCGGAAAGAGAAATATCAGTCACCGCATACGACACGCCGTTGTACTCAACCTTGCTGGGAACGGTGACCACAGTGGGCGAGGCGGGTCCAGAGACATCCGTGAAAGTCGCCGTCTTCGTCGAATCGTCCAGCTCGAAGTCGAGCTGCAGGCCATCGACCTCAATCGTGGTGTCCGTCGTGGCAGCGCGGGCAACCCGCGGTACCGAAAAAGCGACGATAGCCACCAGAACCATGGCCGCAAAAAGCGGCACCCTCCTCAACAGGCTGTGCGTGCGTTTCATCTTCGTCTTCCCCGTTGAGCCTCGACGGTACGGAGGGGGATATTCTGTACCCCCCCCCCGTCAAAGCGAGCTTGAGGTTACACAATAGCAAACCCAACGGTGGAAAGTAGCGAAATGGAAGCGTTTCCAAGTCTTAATTTGAAAAATGGTGCACCGGACTGTCCCGGTGCACCATGTTTAGCTAGCTCTCGTCGTCTGCCGAGTTGCCTACCGAGCTCGCAGCCGCCATGCCGGAGACCTGCTCGGCAGCGTAGGCCGCGGCCTCGTCTTGCAGGGCCTCCTCCTGCTCGGGCGTAAGCGGGCGCTTCTTGTCAGCCGGAGCCTCGGACCCGTCATCTCCACCCTTGGCGGCCTCGCGCTCCAGGTAGGCATCCCACTCGTTATCGAGCAGCGCCTCCACGGCCTCGCCCTCCACCGTCTCGCGCTCAAGCAGCACCTTGGCCATCAGGTCGAGCTGATCATGGCGCTCGGAGAGGATCTTCTCGGCGCGCGCGTGGGCCTCGCGCATGATGCGCTGGACCTCCTCGTCAATCCGCTCGGCGGTCTTCTCGGAGTAGTCCTGGTGGTCGGCGTAGTCGCGACCCAGGAACACCTGGTGCTGCGCCTCGCCGAACACCTGCGTGCCCAGCACCTCGCTCATGCCCAGGCGCGTCACCATCTCGCGCGCCATCTTGGTGGCCCGCTCCAGGTCGTTGCTCGCACCGGAGGTCACGTCGTCGCACATGAGCTCCTCGGCCACGCGACCACCCAGGAACACGGCGAGCTCATCGAGCATCTCGTTCTTGGTCTTGAGGTAGTGGTCCTCGGTGGGCAGCTGCAGCGTGTAGCCCAGCGCCTGGCCGCGGCTGATGATACTGATCTTATGCACCGGATCGGAGTTGTCCAGCACATGCCCCACCAGCGCGTGACCGCTCTCGTGGTAGGCGATGGTCGTGCGCTCCCTCTCGGTCATCACGCGGCCCTTCTTCTTAGGGCCGGCGATGACGCGCTCCATGGACTCCTCCACCTCTTCCATAGAGATGAAGCTGTGGTGCCGGCGCGCCGTGAGCAGCGCCGCCTCGTTCAAGAGGTTGGCAAGGTCAGCACCGGTAAAGCCCACCGTGAGCTTGGCGAGTTTGTCAAAGCGCACATCGTCCTTGAAAGGCTTGTTTTCCGCATGCACGCGCAGAATCTGCTCGCGACCCTTCACGTCCGGGCGGTCCACCGTCACCTGACGGTCAAAACGGCCGGGACGCAGCAGGGCGGGGTCCAGGATGTCCGGACGGTTGGTGGCGGCGATGAGAATCACGGACTCGTTATCCTCAAAGCCGTCCATCTCAACGAGCAGCTGATTGAGCGTCTGCTCGCGCTCGTCGTGCCCGCCGCCCAGGCCGGCGCCACGCTGACGACCCACGGCATCGATCTCGTCGATGAAGATGATGCTCGGGGCCTGCGCCTTGGCCTCTTTGAAGAGGTCGCGCACGCGCGAAGCGCCCACGCCCACGAACATCTCAACGAAGTCGGAACCGGATATGCTGAAGAACGGCACGCCCGCCTCACCGGCCACGGCCTTGGCGAGGAGCGTCTTGCCCGTGCCCGGAGGGCCCACCAGCAGCACGCCTCGCGGAATCTTGGCGCCGAGTTTGCGGTAGCGGTCGGGATCGGCCAGGAAGTCGCGAACCTCTTCCAGCTCCTCGACCGCCTCGTCGATGCCCGCCACGTCCTTGAACTTCACCTTGGGGCGCGTGGCTTCGCTCGTCTTTGCGTTGGTCTTGCCGAACTGCATCGCGCGGCTGTTGCTCCCGAGCGTCTGGCGCATGAAGTACACCATCACGGCGATGATCGCGATGGTGGGCAACACGGTGACGATCACGTTAGTCCAGAAATCAGGATCGACGGTATTCACCTTGTAGACCACGCGGGGATGATCGGCCATGAGCTCGGAGAGCGAGTCGGAGCCCACGTAGCTGGTCTTATACGACTTGAGCTTGGAGAGGCTCTTCTCTTTGGCAGCGCTCTTGCTGGTCCAGTACTTGCCTTCCACGGCACCGTTGGCGGTGGTAAAGGTAGCGCTCTGAACGCGGTCTTCCTTCACTGCCGTCACGAACTCACTGGTAGCGAGCTCGGTCACGTTGGACTTGCCGCCAAAGACGCCGCCCATGTTGAAGATGATGTAGGCGATGAGCGCCACGGCGACGGCGAGGTACACCCAGTTCACGCGCGGGCGCTTGGGACCATCGCCTTGCGGGTCGGAGCCGCCGCCCGAGAGCAGGTCCTCCAGGCGATCGCGCGCGGACTCGTCCTTGCGGCGCGCGGGGCCGGCCGGCTCGGAACCCCGGTCATCCCGCTCTCCCGAGGCCGGCGGCTGGGGACCGCGCCCTTTACCAGAGCCGCCGCCCTCGGTCATGAGGACGACGGCACGCTCGTTTTCGGTTGCAGTATCGAACGTCATGCTACGAATAGACCTCCGGTTTAAGAACGCCCACGTAGGGCAGGTTGCGATAGCGCTCGGCATAGTCCAGGCCATAGCCCACCACAAACTCGTTGGGGCAGTGCGTGCCCACGTACTTGGGATCCACCGCCGTGGTGCGGCCGGGCACGTCCTTCCACAGGAAGGTCGCCACCTCGAGCGAGGCCGGATGGCGGTTGGACAGGTTCTTCATGAGGTACTTGAGCGTGAGGCCGGAATCCAGCACGTCCTCCACGATCAGCACGTCGCGACCCTTGATGTCCATGTCGAGGTCCTTGACGATGCGCACGATGCCCGAGGACTTGGCGCCGTCGCCGTAGCTGGAGACGGCCATGAAGTCGATGGCGCATCTGGTGTCGATGGTGCGCATGAGGTCGCCCATGAACACCACGGCGCCGCGGAGCACAGCGATGAGCACGAGGTCCTTGCCCTGATAGTCCTGGGTAATCTGCTCGCCCAAGCGCTTGACGATGCCCTTGATGTCGTCTTCGGTGAAGAGAACGCGCTCGATGTCCGGATGCATGGCTTCCATGAAGGCCCTTCCTGCTCGGTGATGTGCCTGGTAGCAGCGCGCGGAACGATACCGCGCGCCTTCGGTGCCTTTGGATTGTAGCGCGGCTAGGCGCCGGTAACAGGGCGATTGGTCAATTTCACGAGCCGCGTGCTGCGCTCCGTGCACTTAAAGCGCTCGTCCAAGCGGATCCCGGGGAGCCACACCACGGCTCCGCCGGGTTCCGTGCGCACCACGGGCACCAGATGGCGCTCAGCCACGGGAACGCGCGCGGCGCCCAGGATGTCCGAGAGCTTCTTCTTGCGACCGTTCATGCCGAGCGGGCACATCACATCGCCGGGAGCCGGCGCATCCACCCACAAACGCCCGTTCAACAGGCTCGCATCCACGTAGGCAACCGCGGCGGGAGAAGTATCTGATACGTTGGAGCTGTCCCGCTGCACCACCCAATCCAGTGGGTTCACGCCGGCGGGCACGCGCAGCAGCTCGGCGATCAGGATGCTTCCCGCCGCCGTGGCAAAGCTGCCCGGAACGGCGAGCCAGCCCGTGGCAAGCTCCTCGCGCGCCCGGGGCGTGCGCAACGTGAGGGTGCCGAACTCCATGCGGGCATCCAGGCCGCCGGGCAACGTGACGGAACCCTCGCCCGCTCCCACGCAGGCGAGCACATCCTCCACATGGCGCATCTCGAGCCGCGCATCCGGATCAAGCGCCTTGACCGCAAGGCGCACCATCCGCCGCGCGATCGCAACCTCGCTCGCCGCCAGGCGCGCGCCGTCGATCACCAGCAGGCCGTCCTGGCTCCGGCGCGTGCACGTGCGGAGCGCCGTCGCCGCGAGCTGCTGCATGAAGGCATCTTCGTCGCCGAGGATCTCGCAGCCCGTGCCCACCGTGCGCTCCAGGTTGCCGTTGCGCTCACGCGCCACCGGCAGCAGCTTGTGTCGAACGAAATTCCTCAGGTAGGAGGTATCGGCGTTGCTGACATCCTCCCGCCAGGGCTGACCGGCCATCTCCAGGTAGTCCACAAGCTGCTCGTGGGTGAGGTCGATGAGCGGGCGAACGATGATGTTCCGCCGCCGGGGGATGCTCGAGAGCCCGGCGGGCCCCGACCCCTTGATCGCGTTCATGAAGAAGGTCTCCGCCCGATCGCTCGCCGTGTGGGCCGTGACGATGCGCGCGGCGGATCGCGGCGTGTCTGAGGCGCGACACAGCTCGCGCACGTACCGACGCGCGGTCGCATAGCGCACCTCGCGCGCGGCAGCCTCCAGGTTCCGGCCTCCTAAATCCCCAAAGGAGGCATGTTCCACGCAAAGCGGCAGCCCGTAGCGCTCGCACAGGTCGCGGACGAACGCCTCATCGCCATCGGATTCGGCCCCGCGCAGGTGATGGTTCACGTGGAGCACGTGCAGCCGCTCGCGCGCGATGCGCGAAGGACCGCGACCATCCGCCAAATCAAGCTCCGCGGTGCAGGCCATCAGCAGGAGCGCGGTGCTGTCCGCCCCGCCCGACACCATGAGCACCACGGGGGCGCGACGCTCCGGCTCAGCCGCCGCAGCCACCCGCTCCCCGCGAGCACGACGGTTGGCATAGCGCTGGGCAACGGTGGGCATGAGGTTCCTCCTTCTTCAACGGCATCATTGTATCCACGGGAGCAAAGCGAAAACGCATCCGGCTCAAACGATCCCGAACCACCTTGCCCCCGAAACAAAAAGCCCGGAGCCGAAGCTCCGGGCCAAAACCGTCTCGCGCGCTGATAGGCGGCAAGGCTAGTCGATGGCGACCTTCGTGACGTTCTTCTTCTCCACGAACTTGGGCACCGAGACCGTGAGCACGCCGTCCGCGTACTTGGCCGTTAAGCCCTCGCTCGCCGCGTCCTTCAGGTACACGCCACGCGTCGCGCTGTAAGAGGTGAACTCTTTCTGCAGGTAGTTCTTGCCCTTGTCCTCCTCCTTGTCCTCAACGTTCACGGAGATGGACAGGCGGCCCTCGTTGAGCTCGACGTCGATGTCGTCCTTGTTCACGCCGGTAAGGTACGCCTTGACCTCGTACTGATCGCCCTTGTCCTCAACGTCGATCGGGAACGCCTTGTTCGCGAGCGGCGAGCTGGCGAAGTCCATCATGTCATCGAACGCGTCGAGCCACGAAGCCGGGACAGCGGGACGAATACCAAAAACCGAACGATACGGAACCATGCTTGCCATGATTATCACTCCTTCAGGTGACTACCGCTCCCCTCGCTTCCGGGGATCGCGGTCTTCTTTGTACGCTTGTGGTTATTCCCACGCCCATTGGCTCTAAACAATTTATCTGAGATTTTCTAAGCGTCATATCATCATCAAATCTAAGTCTATACCGCTTAGGTATTTGATGGACCGTCCGGCTCACGTGGCATCGCCTTACATCTCGCTAAACCTTTATCGCATTTTCTGAGGCGGGTTCGCACACCCCGTGCAAGGTCGTAGAATGGTGCATAAGCGACCCGAAAGCAGAGGATCTCGATGAGCGAACAGGACAAACCGCACGACACGTATGCGGAGCACGAGGGCGGTCGCCCCTTGCCCGGGGCCACCCCCTCCCAGCCGTACCACCGTCGCGTACCACATGTCACGCAGTCCCCCATCAACGACGTGGAGCCTGAGTACGCCACCATCAACCGCTACGCCACGCTCGATCAACAGCGCACCGCCTACGCCGAGCAGCGAGCGGAGCGGGGCAGACGCCATATGGGAACCGCCACCTCCGATGCCGACTATCTCCCACTGACGGATTTTCAGAAGCAGCAGGATCGCGCCGCCGCGATCGCCGCGCGCGGCCAAGGCAAGGAGCCGAATTCGAGTAGCCCGGCCTTGGCATCAGACGAGACCGGCGCCGCTCCTCGGAGCCTGCATGCGAGCCGGTACCTGCAAACGCCCAAATCTGGCCGGTCCATCTTCGTGTCCCGCCAAGCACGTCAGCAAAAGCGCCATAAGGCTCTGCTCCTTCTCTTCGTGGTGCTTGCGCTGGTGCTCGCCCTGGTGTGGTTCTTCATCCTGCGGTAACCCGCTCGGCTCACCCGTACCGAAAGCCGCCGGGCACCCCCCCCGCATTCATACAAGGAAGACTTCATGAGCACGCAATCCGATAATCCCTACATCTACGCCGATAACGCCGCCACCACCCCGCTCTCACCGGTGGCGCGCGAGGCCATGCTGCCATTTCTCGGCGGCACCTTCGGCAATCCCAGCGGCATCCACCGCGTGTCGCGCGAAGCTGCCCACGCCCTTGCGGACATCCGTGCGCGCCTGGCCCGGGCGCTCGGCGCACGCGATGCCGGCGAGATCTACCTGACAAGCGGCGGTTCAGAGTCCGATAACTGGGTGCTCCGCGGTGCGGTTCGGCGCTTCCTCGACCAGCATACCGCCGATGAATCCCACTCCCCGCATCCCTTTGTGGTGACCAGCGCGATCGAGCACCATGCGATTCTCCACTGCTGCGAGGCTATGGAGCATGAAGGTCTCGCCACCGCCATCTACCTGCCCGTCGACGCGCAGGGCCATGTGCGCGCCGAGGATCTAGAGCGCGCGCTTGCCGCCCATGAGGGCCAGGTCGCACTCGTCTCCGTCATGCTCGCCAACAACGAGATCGGAACCGTGGAGGACATCCGCGAACTGGCGCGTATCGCGCACGAGCACGGCATCCCCTTCCATACCGATGCCGTTCAGGCGGTCGGCCACATCCCCGTAGACGTTCGCGCGCTCGGCGTGGACGCGCTCTCGCTCTCCGCCCACAAATTCCACGGTCCCCGCGGCGTCGGGCTGCTCTACCTGCGTGAAGGATTCTCAATTCCCCCGCTCATCGCCGGGGGCGCCCAGGAGCGCGGCGAGCGAGCCGGCACTGAGAACCTCGCCGGTGCCGCCGGCATGACGGCCGCACTCGAGTCCGCGCTGGGCGGCCTCGAAAACCGCATGACCCGCGTCGCCGCCCAGCGCGATCGCCTCATCCGCGCCGTGATCGACGCGGTTCCCGACGTTAAGCTCACGGGAGACGCCGGACCTGACGCCACGCGCCGCTTGCCTTCTATTGCTTCCTTTATCTGCAAGGATGTGGACGGGGAACTGCTCGTGGTGCTCCTCGACCGCGCGGGCGTTGCCGCGGCCACGGGCTCCGCGTGCGCCACGGGCTCCACCGACCCCTCGCACGTGATTCTCGCCCTGGGCGAGACGGACCGTCGCTGGAACCACGGCACCCTGCGGCTCTCGCTCGCAGACGATGCAACGGCCTCAGATATCGACGCTCTCTGCGAGCGCGTTCCCGCCTGCATCCTGCGCGCGCGGGCACTCAGCGGAACCATGTAACGGCAAGCGGAAGCCGCGCGGTAGCCGCCACCGACACAAGGCGCGCCTTACACGGAGAACAGGGACACGATCCAGACCGAAACGGCAACGAGCGCGAGAACGGTGAGCACGTACACGATGGCGGCACGGCGGACGTCTTTATCCCCCAGTTTCTCGGTGCTCATACGCATACCCTTCATGACGGCTCCTTTCACGCAGAGCGTTTTCTAGCTTCATCTTCGTCTCCTCTTATTAACGCACGGTAAGGGAGGGGTAAATTGTTACTTGCGTCTTTCGCAGGTGATCGGTCGGCATAGAAAGCGGGCCCCGTACACCGTCCATGCCGTGCATGGAGCGTGTACAGGGCCCGCTTATCAGCATCCTCTCGCGAGGATACCAGCCGAGATTACGACAGCAGCTTGCGACCGTCCTCCTCGATCTTCGCAAGCAGGGCATCGGCCGCGGCCGCGTCCTCGCCCTTGGCAAAGATGTACAGCTTGATCTTGGGCTCGGTGCCGGAGGGACGCACGATGGCCTTGTTGCCGCCCTCGAGGTCGAACTCGAGGACGTTCGCCTTGGGCAGGCCGCTCACGCCCTCGTTGTAGTCCACCACAGCCTCGACCTTGCTGCCCGCGATCTCCTGCGGAGCCTCCTCGCGCAGCGCAGCCATGATGCCGGCCATCTTGGCGTGGCCGTCGGCGCCGGGATAAGCCAGCGCGATCGTCTTGTTGTGGTAGTAGCCGTACTTCTCGTACAGGTCGTGGATGGCATCGGCCAGGTTCTTGCCCTGCAGCTTGTAGTACTGGGCCATCTGGCAGATGAGCAGCGACGCGTTCACAGCGTCCTTATCGCGCACGTGGTCGCCCGTAAGATAGCCGTAGCTCTCCTCAAAGCCAAAGATGAAGCGCTCGACATGCCCCTCGTCGGCGAGGCCGGTGATGATATCGCCGATGTACTTAAAGCCGGTGAGGCAGCGACGCAGCTCAAAGCCGTACTCGGCAGCCAGCGCGTCCACCATGGCGGAGGATACGATGGTGGTCACGGCAACCTTGTCGGTGAGGTCCTCGCCACGCTCGGCGCGCATCTTGCAGATGTAGTCGAGGAGCATGACACCCATCTCGTTGCCGGTGATGAGCTGGTAGTCATCGCCCGCCTTGCAGGCCACGCCCACGCGGTCGGCGTCGGGGTCGGTCGCGAGCAGCAGGTCGGGATGCACCTGCTCGCACATGTCGATGCCCTTCTGCATGGCCTCGCGAATCTCGGGGTTGGGGTACGGGCAGGTGGGGAAGTCCCCATCGGGGTTGGCCTGTTCGGGCACCACGGTGATATCGGTCATGCCGGCGCGCTCGAGCACGGTCGTCACCGGGATGAGGCCGGTACCGTTGAGCGGCGTGTACACCAGCTTGAGCGGAGCCTCGGCCACTTGCTTGTCCGTGAGGTTGGAGACGGACTTGGTAAGCACCGCGTCGTAGTAGGCCACGAGCACGGAGTCGTCGATCCAGTTGATGATGCCGTCCTTGGCGGCCTGCTCAAAGTCGGTGGTCTTCACGCCGTGGAAGGTGTCAGTCTCGGCGATGGCGGCGGAGATGGCGGCCGCCGCCTCGGAGGTGATCTGGCAACCGTCGGGACCATAGGCCTTGTAGCCGTTGTAGGCAGCCGGGTTGTGGGAGGCCGTCATGCAGATACCGCCCGAGCAGTGCAGGTAGCGGGTGGCCCAAGAGAGCGTGGGAACCGGCGAGATCTTGGGGTAGATGTAGGACTTCACGCCGTTGGCAGCCAAAATGGAGGCCGTCACGCGCACGAAGAGGTCGCCCTTGTTGCGGCTATCGCGCGCGATGGCAACGCTCGGGTTCTCGTAGTTTTTCACCAGGTAGTCCGCAAAGCCCTGCGTGGCGCGACCGACGGTGTAGATGTTCATGCGGTTGGTGCCCGCGCCCAGCGTGCCGCGCAGGCCGGCGGTGCCGAACTCAAGGTCCTGGAAGAAGGCATCGGTGATGGCGTCCTCGTCACCGGTATCCTTCATGGCCTTGAGCTCGGCGGCCAGCTGCGGATCCGTGACATTCTCGATCCACGTATCGAGAAGCTTGTTCACATCTTGCATGGATGCACCCTTCCGTTGTTCGATAGGCAGTCCCATGGCGCATGCGCACCATCCATCTGCATGATATGCCATATATAGCACCCTGCGCACATCAACTGCGCCAAGCGGGAGTTTAACCCGGGCGTGTGAACGATGGAACCAGAGACGTTCTTTCCCGCGCGCTCGCAGGCGCGCTAGCGGGCGGCCACGTTGCCGACGGCGCTCTCCGGCACGGCATCGGACACCAGGCGGTGGTCCTTGCCGATGCGGATTGGCCGCGCGCCCAGCTGCTCTACGAAGTCCCGGTGGTGGGTGGAGACCACCACCGTCTTCCCCGCCTTGGCGTAGGACACCAGAAAGGCCGTCACCGCGTCGGCGGAGTCCTCATCCAGCCCGTTGGTGGGCTCGTCGAGCACCAGCACGTCCGGGTTCATAGAGACGATGGCGGCAAGCGTCACACGCTTCTTCTGCCCGCCCGAGAGCCGGTACGGAGCGAGCGGCGCCAGATCGGAGATGTTGAAGAGCGCGAGGGCGTCCGCCACCCGGCGGTCGACCTCCTCCTCGGGAAGTCCCATCTGCGCGGGCCCGAAGGCCGCTTCTTCTTCCACACTCGGGCAGAAGAGCTGGTCGTCGGCGTTCTGAAACACGTAGCCCATGCGCTGGTGCAGGCGCTTAGCGGCCAGCTCGTCCTTGGCAAGCGCCCGGTCCACGCGCTCGCCCTCGAACATGACGGTCCCAGAATCGGCAAACTCCAGCCCGTTCATGATGCGCATAAGCGTGGTCTTGCCGCACCCGTTGGGCCCCAGCAGTGCCACGATCTCGCCGCGGTTCACCGCAAACGACACGTCGTCCACCACGGTAGCATCCCCGTACGCGAAGCTCACGTGCGAGAACTCAATCAGCGGGACCGCGTTCTCAGCTTCCGTCAAACCCATTGCAAACCCCTAACCCAGCAGCAGGTAGCACAGCACGAGTAGCGCGATGCCACCAAGATAGATAATACCCGCGGGCGTCATCACGCGCTCGCGCCGGCAGACATACGTTCCCGTGAACCCGCGGCAGAGCATGGCCTCGTCAAGCGCCTGCCCGCAGGTGTACGCCTTGAGAAACGTGGCGCCCATCACACCCGCCGAGGACGTGGTCTTATCAAAGCG
The DNA here is from genome assembly GCF_902501965.1 of Collinsella sp. AK_207A. Lineage (GTDB taxonomy): Bacteria > Actinomycetota > Coriobacteriia > Coriobacteriales > Coriobacteriaceae > Collinsella. The sequence continues at coordinate 244,611 of NZ_CABWID010000010.1, forward strand.
CCCGCGCGTACGGCCCACGCTTCGCAGCACCAGCGCCTCGTTGAGCCGCGTCGCCGAGCGCCCCAGGATCTCGATGTGCTTGAGCGCAAGGTCCAGCGTGAAGATGATCTCATCCGGCAGGTGGAAGAGCTTCAGGCCCGCGATCAGCCGGTTCCAGGGAACCGTCCACGACACCCCAAGCACCAGGGTCACGTTCAGCAGGATCTTGGCGGCGATGCTCACCATGGCGACGGCGCCGTTCACCCAGATGGCGGGGATGGCCAGGACCAGCGCAACGATCGCCGCACCAAACGAAGGAAGCAGCGTGGCCTTGATGCCGGCCGCGGGGCGCAACGCCACCATCACCAGGACCACGCAACCCATGAGCATGAGAAAAACCGGGTTGTGGGCGATCAGCGTCAGGGCGATGCACACCAGCAGGCCGATCAGCCGCAGCGCCGGGGACACGTGCGAGAGCGCTCGGTCGATAGGTGAGACGGGACCGGTGCCGTACGCGAGTGCCGCCGCGCCGCCGCCCATCTTCACGTGGGCGACCATGCTCGTCAGATGCAGCAGGTTTCGGGCCATGAAGCCCGTCTTGTCGTGCTCTGGCCGGTAGTCTTCGCGCTGCGCGAGCCAGGATGGAAGGGTTATATCAGGCTGCGGCATGGCAGAATCGTCGTCCCTGTTTTTCCAAAAGGCGACCCGCCGCCGCGTGATGCGACAGGCGGGTCAGCGAAACTATACGTACCGAACACGGTCTTACGCAGCGTACGTCGTCTTCGAGTTGTCATCCTTCGCGGCCAGAGACACGAGCTTGAAGATGATGGTCAGACTCGCGGCGCCAATCACGCCGGACAGGATGTAGACGGCCGCCTGACCGACAAAGGAGAAGTTGTCGTTCTCGGCCAGCACCTGCATGTAGTCACCTAGCGGCGCGTTATCGGCGTAGGTGGGCGCGTCGAGGCCGACGGACGGCTTGATGCTCGAGTCGCCGTTCTCCTGCACCGCGGTCGCGGCGCCCTCGGCATCCCACTCGCCCCAAGCATCACCAGTGGCAAGCAGGCCCAGCGGCGTGGCCACGATGAGCACGAGGGTCAGCACGATGGTGGGCACGAGCGTCGTCTTCTTGGCCGGGGTGGTAAACACGTCGCCGGCACCCGGTCCAACCACGAGCTCAGACGCCGTGCGCTTGATGAACAGCAGGATGGCGGCACAGGATACACCCTCCACCACGCCGGCGACCAGCATGTGCGGGATCACCATGGCCGGGATGGAAACGGAGAGCGGGAAGGGGCAGAACAGCGGATTGCCCGCAGCATCGTGGAAGAGCGCGGGCTGGATGCCGAACTCGATGGACGCGCAGAGCGCCGCGACGCAGATGCCCACCCAGCCGCCGACGGCCGCGGAGATGGCGAAGCCGGTCGCGTTCTTCGGCAGGTGGGAGCGCAGGCCGTTGAACACCAACACGCTCAGGAAGGGCAGGACGAACGCCATGTTGAAGCAGTTGGCGCCGAAGGAGAGGATACCGCCGTCGCCGAACAGCAGAGCCTGGATGGCCAACGCGACCGAGACAGCGATACACGCGGCTTCCGGCCCCAGGAGCAGGGCGATGAGCGAGCCGCCGACCGCGTGGCCCGTGGTGCCACCGGGCAGCGGCACGTTGAACATCATGAGCAGAAAGGAGAAGGCAGCGCAGATGCCCAGGAAGGACAGGTGCTTGCGGTCGAGGGTCTTCCGGACGGTGCGGACCGAGTGGACCCAGACCGGCACCATGGCAACGGCCATCACGGCGTCCGTCTGCGGCGAGAGGTAGTTATCTGGAATGTGCATGCGCGTCAGCTCCCAACTGCACGCGCCCCGCTTACCACGCGGGACGATCCGAACAATGCTCGTTGCGTGAGGTGAGGGCTCGAAGGCGATACAGGTCGCGCAGCTGTGGAGATGTTACTCCGATTGGAATTCGTGCTATTGCCGATTGTCGCGGAAATAGATTCGTAACATATTCCTTAGCATCGTAACATGATGTGAGAGTTGGACGTGCGAGGTCGGCAGGACTGGCGGGCGGTGCCACCGGTGGATACCGCCGCCATCATGCTACAATGCTGCACGCGCACCGTTAGCTCAATTGGCAGAGCAGGGGACTTTTAATCCCAAGGTTCAGGGTTCGATTCCCTGACGGTGCACCATCCGGAAACCGAAAGAGGGGCGCCGCGGCGCCCCTCTTTTTTTCGATTATGCTATTGCCGGCGACGGGCCGGCTGCGGTACGCCCTACTCCCAGCCCCACTGGCCGTTCACGAACACGGGAATCTCCTCGCCATCGGCAGTGATGCCTACGATATCGAGGTCATCCGTTCCGATCATAAAGTCCACGTGCGTGGCGGAATGATTGACATGCGCGGCCTGAAGCTCCGCGGACGTCATGTCGTAGCCGCCCTCCAGGCACTCGGCAAACCCGATACCCAGTGCGAGGTGACAGCTCGCATTCTCGTCGTAGAGGGTGTCGTAGAAGAGAATCTCGCTCTCGCGGATAGGCGTGTTCTTGCTGATGAGCGCAGCCTCGCCCAACCGACGCGCACCTTCATCCGTGTCCAAGATGCTCTGCAGCGTGGCACGGCCCACCTCGGCGTCGAAGTCGACCACGCGACCGGCCTCAAAGCGCAACCAGAACCGGTCGACCCTGTTGCCATGGTGAATGAGCGGCAGCGCGGAGTGCACGATACCGTCCACGCGCGTGCAATCCGGCGAGGTGAACACCTCCTCCGTGGGGATGTTGGGGAAGAACGGATGCCCGTCGGGCGTCTCACCGCGCCCGCCGGCCCAGATGCCGCCCGGATTAAGGCCCACCACCAGGTCCGTTCCATTCTCGCTCGTATAGTGGAGGCGGTCGAAGTGCTTGCCATTCAGGAACCGCAGGTTCTTCTCAAAGGTCGCGTCGTGCAGCTCCCAATCCGCCTCGGGGTCCTCGCCGTCCGCGCGCGCCACGGAAAGGATGGCGCGCCACAGACGATACACCGCCACTTCGTCATCCTCGCAGTCCGGAAACACCTGCCGCGCCCACGCCGCCACCGGCGCGCCGGCAATGCACCACGGGTTGATGTTGAAGTCGAGGCCATGGCGGAATGCGCGGCACTGGGTGTTCTGCGCCTTCGAAGCGGCGGCGGGTTTGGCAGGGTCGATACCCTTCAGCGCCGCAGGGTCCGCACCCTCCACGAAGATGAAGCACGCGCCCGCCTCGGCAAGGGAATCCAGCTGCACGCGTTGCCACTCGGGCGTCTGCTCGAACCAGCTCGCCGCCACGTTCTCGTACGTCAAACGGGAAACGACGTCATCGCCCCAGATAACCGTCACATGCCCCGCGCCCGCTGCGTATGCGCGCGCCACCAGAATGCGGCAGAAGTCCGCACGTTCAACCGGGCACCGAATCACGACCTCCTGGTCACGCTTGACGTTCACGCCCTTGCGAACAATGAGGTCCGCATAGCGCTCGAGCTGCGGCACGAGCTTGCTCATGCCGATTCGGGCATCTTCCCTGGTGATCTTTGCCACGACCATGAAACGGCTTCCCTTCCTGTGGTGACGCGGACTCGCAATCCGCCGGACCCACCTTTTTGCATACGGACAGAACGGGTGGACCACCCGATTCCAAGTGATCCACCCGTCATCGCTCACATCAAGCCATCGCCGCGCGACGAGCTACTTGCGCTTACCGCGCTTACCGGCCTTCTTGGCCTCCTTGTCGGCGCGCTTGGAATCCTCCTTGGAGGCCCCGCGCTCGACCGTGGCGCTGAGCCGTGCCTCGCTCATGCCCTCGGCCTTGGCACGCGCCTCGTTGCGGATGGGACGAATCTTGACGAAGTCGAAGATGAACGCCGCAAAGATAGCAATGTAGGCAATCGCCACCGTGGCATACTCCACCACGGAAAGGGTAGCTGAGGGCTTGTTCCCCGCAAACGAGAACAGGATGAACGCCACAACGATCACGGCAATACCCGCAGCGATGAGAATCATCCAGATCTTGCGATAGCGGTTGTAGTCAAAGTCCTCGCGCATGAGAACGTTTGCAGCCGCAAAAACACGGTCGTCATGCCGGCGAATCTCGGCCTTGCGGGCGCGCTTCTCCTCGCGCGACAGACCGGAAAGGTCCTCGCCGCGCTCAGCCTGCTGGCGCTTGGCCTTGGAATTGGCGGGGACCACGCGGACGGACTCGGCCGCAGTGCGCGCCGGCTTGGCGGAACCGGCGGACTTGCGCATCATGCCGCCCTTGGTCTCACCGCGCAGGCGCTCCTGGGTTCGCTTGTTCTGGGGACTACGGGTGCTCACGTGCCTACTGCTCCTTCTTGCTCTCGAACTTGCTGCCGGTGATGATCTCGAACGCCTCGCGATACCGCGCCGACGTACCCTCGATGACATCCTGGGGCAGCTCGGGCGCCTCGCCCTTGAAGTCCCAGTTGGCCTTCAGCCAGTTGCGCACGAACTGCTTGTCGTAGCTGGGCTGGACCTTGCCCTCCTCATAGGAGTCCGCCGGCCAGAAGCGGCTGGAGTCCGGGGTAAGGCACTCGTCGATGAGCGTGACCTTACCGTCGATGATGCCGAACTCGAACTTGGTGTCGGCGATGATGATGCCGCGGGTCAGCGCGTACTCGGCCGCCGCGGTGTAGATCTTGAGGGAGAGGTCGCGGATTTGTGCGGCAATATCCTCGCCCACGATCTCGGCGCAGCGCTCGTACGAGATGTTCTCGTCATGCTCGCCCAGCGCCGCCTTGGTGGACGGGGTGAAAATCGGCTCGGGAAGCTTGGAAGCCTCGACCAGGCCCTCGGGGAGCTTGATGCCGCACACGGTGCGATCCTGGTCGTAGGTCTTCTTGCCGGAACCGGTCAGGTAACCGCGCACGATGCACTCGATGGGGATGGTCTTGGCCTTCTTCACCAGCATGGAACGGCCGGCCAGGTAGCTCGCGTACTTCTGGAACTCCTCGGGATAGTCGGCCGTGTCGCACGAGATGAGGTGGTTGGGCACCAGGTCGGCGAACTTGTGGAACCAGAACTCGGAGATGCGGTTCAGCACCTCGCCCTTGAAGGGAATCTCATCCGGCAGGATGTAGTCGAAAGCCGAGATGCGGTCGGATGCCACCATCAGCAGGGCGTCACCCGTATCGTAGATATCGCGGACCTTGCCATGCGAATCGGGACGAAGCTCCATCTGTGCCACTGGTGACCAGCTCCTTTGCGGTCGATGTTGCAGGTTGCAACCTCGTATTGTATCCCATACGCGTACCGCGCGCGGCGCAAAGGGTCGGCTTGACGCAGAGGCCATCGGCAAAGGGAGGGCGTTTCACGTGAATCAGATGCTGCCCGCTTCAGGTACTGCCCGCTGGCAGATCTAATCCTCCGCCTGCTCGCGCGGCAGGTGGATGGTGAATGTGGTGCCATGTCCCAGCTCGGACTCAACGGAGATGAAGCCGTGATGGCGCTCGACGATACCCTTGGTGACCGCCAGGCCCACGCCCAGACCCCCGGCCTCGCGCGCACGGCTCGCATCTGCCCGCCAGAAGCGCCCGAAAATCCGCGACAGGTCTTCCTTGGCGATGCCGATGCCCGTATCGGATACCTTAATCAGCACGTTCTTGCGATCCGCCTCAACGGACACGAGCACCCAGCCATCTTCCGGCGTGTAGCGCATGGCGTTCGACATGATGTTGATCATCGCCTGGGTGATCATATCGGGATCGATCTCGGCGGTGGCACCGCGCCCCTGCGTCTCATCCGTAAAGCGAAGATGCAGGTCGCGGTCGTGGAACAGCTGATGCTGGCTCGACACGATAGTGCGGGCGAGCGATACCACGTCCACGCGCTCGATGCTCATGGGAGCCGTCTTGTTCTCCATGCGCGAGAGGTCGAGCATCTGCTGCACCAAGCGCGCCAGGCGCCGCGTCTCAGAGGCGACCGTCTCCAGATGGTCGGAGTCCGTGGGGTACACGCCATCCTGCATGGCCTCCACCGTGGCAAGCATGGCCATGAGCGGCGTGCGCAGCTCATGCGCAACGTCCGAGGTCAAACGACGTTCGTGCTTGAGGTCTTTCTCCAGGCTCTGCGTCATCTCATCGAAGGTCTCGCCAAGCTGATCGATCTCGTCGTCGCCCTTCATGCCCGTGCGTGCCGTTAGATCTCCGTCGCGAATCTGCTTGGCGGTGGAGGTAATGCGGCGAATGGGATTCGTGAGCATGCGGCTCACCAAAAAGCCGATGACGAGCGAAATGATGACGGCCACCAGCGCGGAGATAGCCATGGCGTTGAAGGTCTTGCCGCGAAACGCGGTGTCCGCCTTGGTGAGCAGGGCGTCCGAGCCCAAAACCCACATGCGCAGGGTGCCGATCTCCTTGCCATCCGAGGTGGTGATGGCGCGGCTCACGGCCTCCACCGGATCCGTGGGCGCCTTGGACGCAAGCGCATGCGCGCCGGAATCCGCGCTCGAGTACGCCGGAGCGCCCGAGGTATCGGTCGAGCCGGAATCTGCCGGGATAACCGAGCTCTCCTCCGTGGACGTTCCCGCAGCATCCGAAGCGGCGGAGCCACCCGAGACCGAAGCGTCCTCGGTGGAACCCGCGGGCTCGCTCTGGGCCTTTTCCTCGCGGCGAATCTCGGCGGCAACCGAGGCCGCCGGCCAGGTGTCGTCGTAGAGAATCGTGCCATCGGCATCCAGCACCTGCATGCCGATATCGTCAGAAACGGAGGACGAGCTGGCAACGTTGGCTAAAAAGGAAATCGACCAGCCGCCCCGCTCCTCATAGCCCGCGGACAGGCGCTCCGAGGTGAGCCGTGCGATTTCTTCCACGTTCGCACGCGTGTACTCCGAGAACGCGCCGCCCCAGACCACGGTCACCACCGACACCAAGATGGCGACGGTCAGCAGCGAGGTGAGCGCGAACGAAAAGGCCATCCGCGACCCGTACGTCGTAGCGGGGCGAACGTCCGCACGTGGCGTATTCCAGCTCGCACGGGACGAACCGTCCTCTTTCTTATGCTTCTGGCCTATGACGAACTGAGCCGGCAGCATGGGTTGTTACTTGGCCTGGACGTCCTCGGCCGGCTTGGCCGGGGCCTCAAAACGGTAGCCGACGCCATGAACGGTGTAGAGCCACTTGGGATGCTTGGGGTCGTCGCCCAGCTTGGCACGCAGGTTCTTCACGTGGCTGTCGATGGTGCGCTCGTAGCCCTCGAAGTCGTAACCGAGCACCTTCTCCACGAGTTCCATGCGGTTGTACACGCGACCCGGATGACGCGCGAGCGTGGTGAGCAGCTTGAACTCGGACGCGGTGAGGTCCACTTCCTTGCCCTCCACGAGGATCTTGTGCCCGGAGATGTCGATGACCAGATCACCGAAGTCGAGCACCTCAACCTGGGGCTCATCAGCCAGATGAGTGCGGCGGAACAGCGCGCGCACGCGAGCGACGAGCTCGCGCGGGGAGAACGGCTTGATCAGATAGTCGTCCGCGCCGAGCTCCAGACCGATGATGCGGTCCTCAACCTCGCCCTTGGCGGTCAGCATGATGATGGGCACATCGGAGGTATCGCGAATGGCGCGGCAGACGCGCTCGCCGGAAAGCTTGGGAAGCATGAGGTCGAGCACGATGAGGTCGAACTGGTGCTTTTCGAATTCCTCAACCGCGGACTGGCCGTCGCCAACGCCCACGACCCAGTAGCCCTCGCGCTCAAGGTAGGCCGCGACGGCATCGCGAATGGCCTTCTCGTCCTCGACGAGCAGAATCTTGCGTGCATCTGAAGCCATGGTGGCCTCCTTGTCCTAAATGCCCATAGTTCAACCTATTTTAGCGCAGGCCGTATCTTCGTTTCTACCCAACCTGCCACCGGGTTAACCGCGGCCCGCCCCTACAACGATATCAAGCGGGCGAGCACGTGAGACGGTTTGCCCTTGTCGTCGCGCACCGTCGCAAACACGAGTGCCGTGGAGCACGCACCCTCGCTGGCGGTAAAGTCCCCCAGTCCCAAGCTTCGATCGGGTGACGAGATCCCCTGGTATTTCTGCGAATCCGTATCTATAGCGTAATGAGCGGACTGTGTCTTGATCAGATAGTGCGAGCCGTTGAACGCCACCTGGGCCGCCGGCTCGCGCGAGAAGTACACGTACGGGCCGCCCGAACTCCCCAAAAAGGTTCCCATATTGCCTAAGCTGCCCGCCGATTCGTACGCCGCCTCGATGGAGAACGCAAACTGCGACCCGGTGTAGACCGCCTCGAACGGCTTGACCGAGGAAGGCAGCACCAGTTGTGCCAGTTGGGAATAGTTGCTGCTCGTGAGGTCGAGCGCGGTGATGCCGTAGTAGGTTCCCTCCGACACGCGCACGCGCGGCGTGATGGCGAGCGTCCCGTCGGACACGCGCGGATGCGTGGCGAAGCGCCCCTTGGACTCCCACACCGACGAGCCCTTGCTGTCGCCAACCTTCCAAACGAGGCAATTCGACGCCTCGGAGCTCTTCGAGCCCTTCGCCATGGGCATCTTCTGCCAAACGACCATGGTCCCCGTACAGCTGAATTGCGGCGGCTCCCAGTTGGCGTCCCCGCTGTCGAGCTCCGCAGCCGCACCCGAGATCGCTCCGTTCCCGAAGGGCTGCGCAAGAAGCACCCAGTCGAGCGTGCGGTAGTTCATCTCGATCCAAGCCATGACGCCCGTGCCGAGCCGCACGTCATGGAAACCGTACGCCGAGCCCTTGGTCGGGGCACTCATGAGCGTGGTGAGCGATCCGGCCGAGAGCGAGAACGCGCCAATCGTGTTGGGATGCAGCGCGGACTCAGGCGCCATCATGGCCGCAGCCCATGCTCCCTCGCTATGCCAGAGCAGCGTCCCCAGGGGAAGCGTCCAGCCATCGGAGATGGTCAGGCCCAGGTCGCCCGACTTGTAATCGCCGTCGAGCACGTTCACCACCTGCGAGCTGTCGGTCACCACCTGGGGCTCGCCCTCCGACTTCGACTGCGTCCCCGAGCAGCCCGAAAGCGCCGTTGCCGCAGCAGCCGCCCCGGCAACGGCGACGGTTCCCGCCGCGAGCTTTCGGCGCGTTACCCCTCCGGCGCGGTCAAAGAGGTCGCGGATACTCATGCCCGGGTCGTCCGAGCGTCAGAAACCGCCTGCTCAAGCGCGTGCGCCAGCTGATCAGCGCACGACGTCGAGCGCGGACCGCACGTGTTGCCGCGCAGGATGTCGCAGACATGCTCCACTGGCTGCCCCTCTACCAGCTTTGAGATCGCCTTGAGGTTGCCATTGCAGCCACCTGTGAACTCAACGTGCTCGATGGTCCTACCGGTGTCATCCAGCTCGACATGGATATTTCTCGCACATACGCCACGCGGCGTGAAATCTGTCTCGATCACGGTACCCCCTCATCTTGTCGCACACCATTATATATTGGTGCGCGTGCAATCCGGATTTCCACACGGCGACCTCGACCGCCGATGTGTCACGACCCTCTGGCACCCCACCCGCCCCTGCCTCTGCTCATCGAACGTACCGCAAAGGCCCAAAACAACCCGTATACTATCCTGTTTTTTGGCCGTTCGGGTACGCTCGATTTGTACCCCTCTTAATCCCGACTTCGCGCGATAATGATTACCCGCGCAAAGGAGGCCATCATGGGAGGATGGGCCGCAACCGAAGCAGCTATCGACCTTCAATTTCAGAAGGCCGAGCAGCAAGGAGTCTGCCTGGTCTCGAGCTCCCGTTCCCTGCGGCGGGCGCTCGCCGCCAGGGCCAGCGAAGACATGCTGATCAGCCCGCTCCCCGGCATGTTTGCGCGGCCAGCCTATTGGAACGCCCTGTCTCGGCCTGAGAAGCTTCTACTGGTTGTTCGGACCGACGCCTTGCTGCATCCAACATGGGTTTTCTCCCATGCAACCGCCGCCTTCGTCCTCGGACTCGACGTTTCCTACAACCTCATCTGGCCCATCAACTTCCTCACCGATAATCCGGGAGGCGGAAAGCACCCTCCCCACCACAAGCACCATCGCACGGGCTTCAACGCCTTTATTGAAAAAGGCAGTATCAAGACAACCGATGTCCTGCAGACCGTCATCGACTGCGCGCGGACATATCCCTTTGGCCATGCCCTTGCGATAGCCGACTCCGCGCTCCACCAAGGGCTCATCGCCAAAGATGATCTTGAAGCCGGTCTTGCGTGGTTTGGCGGAAAGCGGGGTATTCGGGCCGCCCGACGCGTCGTATCCCTGGCGGATGAACGACCGGATTCTGGAGGTGAATCCATGGTCCGCGCCCTCATGATGGAACTCAGCCTTCCCCAACCGATCCTTCAGGCACCCGTTCCCAATCTTGAGCATCCCGAGCTCGTTTACCGCGTCGACTTCCTCTTCCGTCCCGAGGGGCTCGCCCCGGTCGCGTTCGAGCTCGATGGTCTCGAGAAATACGAGAGCATCCAGATGACCAAAGGTCGCACCGCAGTTCGCATCATGGCAGAGGAGCGACAACGCGAGGCCGCTATCACGGCCAGTGGCATCCGCGTCGCCCGTCTTGGATTCCGCCAAGCCATGAAACCGCGCCTCCTCCTGGCCAAGCTCGCGGCCTACGGCGTGGTCCCTACCTCATAGTCCGTACGCTCGAGCGTACCGCAAAGGCCAAAAACAGCCCGTATACTATCCTGGTTTTTGGCCGTTCGGGTACGCTCGCGCAACATAGGCAAGGAGCATCAGCCGCGCCGACGCCGGCGCCGGCGCCGGCACTCCATAGCCGCTACAGCAACCCGCCAACAAAAAGCGGGACGACCCAAAGGCCGCCCCGCTCGCTGCTGGCTTCCTGCTACCAGGTGCTACTCAGCAGCCTGGAAGTTCTTCGGCGTCGTCCAGCCGTCGGGCACGCCGCCCTGCTGGCCGTCGCCCAGATCCTGCATCGTCCAGCCCTCGGGCAGGCTGCCCTCGCCCTCCCAGGCGCCAACCTGGTGGCAACCGGCGCAGGTGAAGACGGACTGGTCGTGCATGCGGTGGCAGCTGTTGCACTGCTGCACGCCATGGTGGGTGCTGTGCGGGTCGAACGACCAGTCCTTCGTGGAGGACTCAGTCGCGCCCGGCATCACGCCGGCACCGGTGTGGCAACCGCTCTGCAGGCAGAACTCGTTCGTGAAGGTGACCTTCTTGAACGGCATGTCGTACGTGCCGGAAAGCTGCATCTGCACCTCGTGCAGCATCTGGGGCAGCGTGGCCTCATGGCAACCAAGGCACTGGTTGTTCGCAGCGGCCTTGTGCTTGTACGCGAGCGTCGTGGTGTCGTTCACGAAGCTGTTGTAGTACTTGCCCATGGTGCTGTGGCAGATGGTATCGCAGCACTCCGGGGTGGCATGCCAGGCCCAGCCGGCAACGCCCACCACCGTCACAACGCACACGAGGGCGATGATGATCGGAAGGCGCTTCTTCTTCCAATCGATCTTCTTCTTCGGAGTTGCCTCGGCCGTAGCCTCGGTGCTCTCCTTGATCTCGTCAGCCATTGTCTACTCCTCTCGAGATCTCTAGGCGTTGAGCGCCGGGTTGTCGCCGCAGTACTTCTCGAGGATGTGATCGTACTTGCGCGTACGGTCTTCGTACTTGGCGCCGCCTTCGGTCAGCAGGCCGAGCTTCTCGAGGTCCTTGGCCTGATCGGTCAGACCCAGATCCTCCAGGCACTCCTTGGTGGGGCAGCCGAGCTTCTCGTCGTAACCGAAGCGCTTGTAGAGCATGGTCAGGGCCTTCTTGAAGTCCTTGTGCTCCATCTTGTCCGTACCAGGGGTGAAGGGCGCGATGTCCGGGTCCTTGCTGAACGGCCACTCGGTGATGACGTCGTGGACGCCGCGCATGTCGTTGCAGCCCTTCTTGCCATCCTTGTCGGTCATGCCGCGGACGGTGTTGCAGCGCTGCAGCGTCATGATGCGCTCGCCGGCCTTGTACAGGTCGTCGATCGTGACCTCGATACCGGTCACCGCGGTGTAGAACTGGGCCTCGAGGTCCAGGTCGCCACGGTAGCTGCGCTCCTTGGCGGGGGCCATGGTCATCGGCCACACCCAGTTGCACAGGGTGAGGGAGTCGTGCAGGACATCGGTAACCAGGCACCACCAGGCGAACTCGGCCTTGGCCTCGTTCATCGGGGTATAGTTCTTGTCCGGGTCAACCGCATCGGCGCTGCCCCAGACCTCCTTGGCCATGTCCTTCTTAAGCTCGATGGGCAGGCCGCAGCCCTGGAAGTTCACCGCGGAGTGAATCATGTCGTCGCGGTTGAACCACATGTTGTACAGGCCGCCCACCTGGCTGAAGCACTCGATGGCGTGGTGCACGGGCCAGCCGCGGTAGTTGATCAGGCAGCTGCGCTTGTCGTCGAACCACTCCATGTCGTTCCAGTGATCCTTGTCGCACCACACGAACGGACCGTGACCGAGCCACGCGATGGGCTTGTTGTCGGTGTCGTTGGAGGCGATGTCGGAGAGGATCTTGATGAACGGCGTGGCGTCGCCGGCCATGATCTTGTCGAAGCCGTACTCGGGGAACTGGTCGCCCAGCTCGCGCTCCAGGATGCCGTCCACATAGGTGTGGGCGATATCGCGGTAGAGCTGAGCGTAGTTGCACCACAGACCGAGGTCATCCACGGTGGCCTGGATGAGCAGGTTGTACACCACGGACTGCTCGGTAAGCTTACCGCTTTCGTCGGTGGTGCCGGGGACCTTCATCATGCCCTGCATGTACGCGGAGAACGGGAAGTTGGGCACGCAGGTGTTGCCCATGGACTCGTAACCCGTCTTCTCAAGCACGACGGGGTGCTTGACCTGGGCGTAGCAGCGCACGGGGCAGCCGTGGCAACCGGCCATCTTGACGGTGTACTTCTCAGCCTCGGGGCCGAGGTCCTTGGTGGACTTCATGCAGCGATAGCCCATGGTGTTCGGCTCGAACGGCTTGGGCTCGCCGGTCTCGATGGGACCGCCCTCGGCGGCAGCCCAGTAGAGGCCCTTCTTGGAGGTCCAACGCGAACCCTTGTCGTAGTACTCGGCCCAGGACTGCTGGGTGCTCGGCACGACGTGGTTGTTGTTGGAACCCAGGACCTGAGCGATCATGTAGTCGGACAGGTCGGCGACCATCTGCGGGTTCTTGACGTTGACCGGCTTGGTGCCGCGCACGACCACGGCCTTGACCTTCTTGGAGCCGAGCACCGCGCCCAGACCGGCGCCCGCGGAGTGCGAACGGGTGTTGATGACGCAGGCGTAGGGCAGCAGGTTCTCACCGGCGGGGCCGATAGCGGCAACGCAGCAATCCAGGCCGTGCTTCTTGCACAGGGCCTCGGTGGTCTCACGCGTACCCTTGCCCCACACGGCGGAGGCGTCCTCGATCGAGACCTTGTCGTCATCGATCAGGATGTAGACCGGGCTGTCGGCCTTGCCCTCGATGATCAGGCCGTCGTGGCCCGAGAACTTGAGCTTGGCGCCCAGCTGACCGCCGCAGTGGCAGTCGACGACCAGGTGGTCCTTGGTGTAGGTGGACAGCGTCGCCCAGGTGGAGCGGCCACCCAGAGGCACGCCGGAACCGGTCAGAGGACCGACTGCGAGAACCGCCTTGTTCTCCTCGTCCATCCAGTCCGTGCCGGCGGGCACCTCGTCGTACATGATCTTGTTCGCGAAGCCCATGCCACCGATGTAATCCTTCTGCATATCGGTGTCGTCGACCTCGGTGATGTCACCCGTGCTCAGGTTGACGCGAGCGATCTGACCCGCCCAACCGTACGTGGTTTCTGCCATTTACCTCTCCTCCCCTACGCGATCTTGCCGCCGGCGATGAAGTCCTGCTTCTCGGTGACGAGCTGCTCGGGGTTCGCCTGGCGGGTCGGGCCGGAGGAGTGGTTGACGTTCTCCCACTTGACAAGCTCGAGCGCGCCGTTCGGGCACTGGTCTGCGCAGCGACCGCAGGCGATGCACTTGGTGGACTTCTTCGTAACGGTGTTGACGACGGGCATGTGCCACGGGCAGGCAGCGACGCAGGTGCCGCAACCCACGCACTTGTCCGGGTCCACGGAACGGACGCCGTTGTCATCCGTGAGGATGGCAGCCTGCGGGCACGAGGTCTGGCACAGTGCGGTGGTGCACATGTGGCAGGTACGGACCATCCACTCCATAGAGTAGTAGATGCCGTCGCCCGAGCCGAGCTCCGAACCATAATAGAAGCCGTCGTTCACGTGGATACGAGCAGCTGCGGGCTGCGACACGCCGTCGTTCTTGAGCGTGCAGCTCATCTCGCAGCGCTGGCAGCCGGTGCACCTCGCACGGTTCACCTTCAGCACGTGGGACGGGGTCGCGTAGTAGTCGACCTTGCCCTTCGAGCTGGTGGGAGCCGCCGCGGCGGAGTCGGGCAGCAGCCCGAGAGCCACCATGCTGGCGACGAACGCGCTCGAGACCTTCACGAACCCGCGACGGGTAAAGAAGGTGTCGAGGCGATCCGCGCCGGAGCCGACATGCTCCAAAGCGGTGTTCTCTTTCATAGTTCCCTCCCCTTGCATTGCTTCGCGACGAGTCTTGGGATGACTCGCCGTACCGATGGATCGGCGCGCAGGCGGCACGCACCGAATACTCCACGAGCTATTGTGGGACACGGCGCGGGGAGTTCGTCCCCTCCTTGTGGGTAACTTTGTTCCTTATCGCGTTTCCACAGCTCAGACGTGTCACCTATAACAGGGTACCCTTCTCTTTTGAGCTGCAAGGCTTGTCGGTGCTACACTGTCGGGCGTCGAATCGAGAGGGGTCCCCATGCTTTCTGAGCGTTTGCTCTCCAAAACCATCGGCGCCGGCGCCGTCCAGCTCTTCCGCTCCAAGACCGAGACCGCGGACATGCTTCCTGCGCCCAAAGATGGCCATACGTACATGCTCTACGTACACATCCCGTTCTGCGATGTGCTATGCCCATATTGCTCGTTCACACGCTTCCCGTTTAAGGAGGAGCTCGGCCGCCGCTACTTCAAAGCCTTGCGCCAGGAACTGAAGGCCATCCACGATCTGGGCTACCAGCCGCCCTCGGCATACATCGGCGGCGGCACGCCCACCATCATGATGGATGAGCTGGAGCGCACCATCGACTACATGCGCGAACTGTTCCCCACTATCACCGAGGTCTCCAGCGAGACCAACCCGCCGCACCTGGACCGCGAGCGCCTGGAGCGCCTCTCCCACATGGTGCAGCGCTTCTCGGTGGGCGTGCAGAGCTTCGACAACACGCTGCTCAAGCGCATGGACCGCTACAACAAGTACGGCAGCGCCGAGGAGATCGTAGAGCGCATCCAGAACGTTCACGACATGTTCCAGACGTTCAACGTGGACATGATCTTCAACTTCCCCGGCCAGACGCCTGAGATGATCTTGCATGACATCGAGGTCTTCAAGACCACCGGCGCCAACCAGATCACCTACTACCCGCTCATGGCCTCGCCGGGCTCCGAGAAGCTCATGCAGACCTGCTTCCACGGCCAGGTGGACTACGTGCGCGAGCGCGAGCTCTACAACACCATCTTCGACACCATGACGGCACCGGAGGAGCAGGGCGGTGCCGGCTTCTACGCCACCGACGTCTACACCTTCGCCAAGGACAAGAACGCCATGATCGACGAGTACGTGGTCGACTACGGCGAATTCGTTGCGGCCGGTTGCGGCGGCTACTCCTTCATGGGCAGCGAAATCTACAACAACGACTCCTCGCTCGACGGCTATTGCCGTCGCATCGAGGAAGGCCATATGAGCGTGGCGAACAAGATCGACATGGGCCGCGCCAACGAGAAGCGCTACCGCATGGGCCGCGAGCTCTTCGGCCTGCGCCTGGACAACCAGGCCTGGCGCCGCGACTACGGCAAGTACATCCAGTACGACATGCCGGTTGAGTACGGCTACCTGGCCGCAAACGGCGCCTTCGACAAGAACAACGCCGACGAGCTCACCCTCACGCGCAAGGGCCGCTACCTGGTGCTCGTGATGATGCGCCAGATCTTCATCGGCATGAACACCGAACGCGACCGTCTACGCACTCTGCTGCCGGATGAGGAGCGCACCTGGTTCGCGAATTCCGCCGCCAAGCAGGTTGCCGCCGCGAAAGCCGCCGACGCGGAGTAACCGCGCAGATCGCGCAGCGTGCTACGGCCACGCGTAGCGACTGGTTAAGAAAGGGCCCGGCTCGATTCAGCGCACAGCGAATCGAGCCGGGCCCTTGTTGTAGAGCGTGGAAACGGGTGGCTAGATCTCGCCGACCTCGCGCATCTCCTGATCCACGCGTTCGTCACGCAGCGAGCAATTCTCGGTGAGCAGACAGTCCACGCACATATTCTGGCAGGTCACGCGCTCGTTGAGCTGCGCCAGGTTGTAGCCCTTCACACGGAGGAAAAAGTCGCCCACCAGGGCTTTGATGGCCTCCACGGCAAAGAGCAGGGTGTAAGCGCGGCCGTTGGGCACGCCGTCCACCGCGTCCGAGACCGTCTTCTGGTCGATTTCCAGCGCTTCGTCGATAGTCATCCCCGGCAGCATCTGCGAGATCGCGGCGGCACATGCGATGGCCGCCAGGCATCCGTGGCTCCGGAAACCCACCGCCCCAAAGGTCTCCGTCTCGGGATCGATGACGGCGAAGAGCTGCATCTGCACCGTGCCGCGCTTCTCGCGCCCCACGCTGCAGAAAGCGTTGGCACCATCCGGAATACCGGAGTTGCGGGCATCGGCAATCAGGTCGAGCGACTTCTCCGAATACTCGGTAATCGGAGCGTCGTTCTCGATCTGGTACATATCGGGCGTGCGAAGGAACGGCGTGTCCTCCTTGAGATGAACGCGCGCCATAAATCTCCCCTCTCATTCAATGGCGGCGGGTGCAGGGGTGGGCGGTTTCGTCGGCTTCGTCAAACGAACGTGGCCGCACCCCGTTCCCGGTTATGGATTGGCAAGCTTCTCGACCTCGTACCACTCGGCAAGCGAGCGCGCCTGGGCCGCGCTCAGGTACAACGTTGAGTAGAAATGCACCTTACCATTGCTCGAGGAGCAGCGCTCGATGTCCTTGAAGGCCCCATCAGCTTGAACCTGCTCGAAGAGCTTGAGCGTCTTAGCCGGATCCCACAGGTAGGGCGGGTTCATGAACTGGTCGATCGCCACCGGGCGCGGATAGGTGCGCGACTCGCTCCGCACCACGTCAACGAACGTGGCCAGTTCGTCATCCTCCGTGGTGAGGAAGAGGGCATGCGCGAAGCTGTGCGAGAGCAGCGGCTTGGAGTAGAGGTAGGTGCCCTTCTTGCCGTACAGCAGGACCACATCGGACACGTCGAGCGCGGGCAGAAGCTCGTCCTCGTCAATCTCCTGGCCCTCAAGCTGCACGTCGAGCGGCTTGGGCGCCTCCATGCGGCCGATGGCGGGCGTGTCCTCGGCGTGCGGGGACGCCTCGATGAACTCGAGCAGGCCCTCAGCGAAGTCATCGACAGACATGCCCGCGGGTGCCACCGCGAGCTTCTTCCAGCGGGCAGGCGTGGTGAGCTTGCCCTCGTAGCTCCGCTGACGCATATCGGTGAGCGCTGCGTCCCGCGCGCGGGTGAGGGCGTTCGCAGCGTGAATCTCCGCCCGCTCCTCGTCTGTGAGCTCGGGTTTGGCAGCCGCCTCTCCTTCCACGGCACCGACATCGGACTCGGGCTCATCCGCTATCGACACGGCCTGGTCCTCCTCGACAACGGGCGCTTCTTCGTCCGCCGTCGATGTGCTCTTGTCTGCCATGCTCTCCCCCTTTGCATTCATACGTTTTGCGTAGGTCTCGATTCTGTGTCCACAGTGTAGTACAAGGTATACTAACGTATCACCTAGTTGAGGGTACGGACGACAAAAGGGGAGGTAGAAGCATGGGCGATGCTTTGGATAGGCGATCCGGCGCAGGCGCGGACGCTCCCGAGGCATCAGGCGCCGACCCCACCATGCCACCCCTTACCCTCGAGAACTACGGCATCTTGCTTCCCTCTATCACCGGCCTCGCTATGGCTTCCACGGCCTCGAATATCATCGTTCAGCAGGCGCACGCCACCACCGGCATCTCCACCTTTGGCGGATGGGCGATGGTCGCCGCCTGCATCCCCGTCGGCGCGCTCTTCATCGCAACGCTCGTAGTCAAGCGCTTCTCCAAGCGGGCCATCTCGCTTTCCGTCTTCCTTTCCATTCATCTGGCGGGTCTCTCGGCCCTAGCGCTCGCCTTTGCCGACCTTACCCAAGCGAGTTTCCCTACTGCCGCGGAGCTGCTCTTTCAGGGGGCGATTGCGCTGGGCGCGGTGATCGTGCAGTTCTACTGGCTCCGCAAGCTGCGCGGCACCTCGGCCCAAGCCGTCGTGATGGTAGTGTTCTCGGCGCTTGCCATCTCCGAGCTGCTCACCTTTATCTGTTCCCTCGCGCCGCTGCCGACACGTCTCGCTTTCTCCGTGGCGCTCATGTTCATGCAATTCGCCGCGGTGAACCGCTCCCGCAAACTCGGTGTGCCGAGCGACCAATTCCCCGCCGTCTCTGAAAGCTACTTTGGGACCGACGAAAACCGTTTCTCCAACCGCAGCTTTCTGGCGGTTGCCGCCATGGGCGTGTGGTTCATCTCCATCCCGCTCGGCATGGGACGCGGCTTCCCTGCTGGACCGGCCATCTACCTCGACGTGCTGCCGCGCGGCCTTGTGCTCGCCTGCGTCTGCGTGGTCTCTGCGCTCTGGGTTCGCTTTGCCCTGGCCTCGCGCATGTGGGCGCTCACCACGAGCATCTGGGTGATGATGCAGCTGCTGCTTGGCGCGGGCGCCATCTGTTTTGCCGCATGGCCTGTCAACGCCAGCATGGGAGGCGCATTCTTCATGGCCGCAGCGCTCGTGCTGCAGGCGTTTATCTGGTACATGACCGTGGCCTTTACCAGCTTTGGCTGGCGCGACCCGTACTACTACGCCAGCGCCGCGTGGCTCGCCATGAACCTGCTTGCCATCCTCGGCATGCGCGTCGACTCGCTGCTGACCGCCATGTTCCCCACGAATACCGGCGTGATTATCGCCATCATGAGCTTCTTCGTGCTGATCGGCGCGCAGGTTGTCTTCACCCGACTCCTTGCCTCGCCCTCGGAGGAACAAGCCGCTGCCCAGGCTGCGGCGCAAGCTACCTCGGGTGCTGGTACCGAGGGCACCCCGACGGAGGAGGTGCACCACGAGCCGCTTATGGGCATGCTCGCCATCTCTCCCCAGGAGAACATTTCTATGAGCAGCAAGACCCCGGACGTGCACATCGCCCAGTCCGTTATGGAGATGGGCCGGCTCTTCGGCCTTACCGGACGCGAGGTCGAGGTACTCACCCTCTACGCGCTGGGCCACACCCAGGCCCGCGTAAGCGAGGAGCTGCAGCTCTCCACGAACACCGTGCACACGCACATCAAGCGCATCTATGAGAAGACCGACCTGCATTCGCGCCAAGAGATCCTCGACTACATCACCAAGTACGGACGATAGCGCCCTTGGGGTGGTTGGGAGCCGGCTTCCCACCACCGCCCCAAGGCGGTTGCTAAGCGGATTTGCCACTATCGGGCTTTTGCTAAGCAGATTTGCCACTATCGGGCTTTTGCTAAGCGGATTTGCCACGAAGACCCTGTTTTCGAGGCTTTGCTGGCAGGTTTGCTTAGCAACCTCCTGTTACTGGAAGATGTGCTTAGCAACCGCCCCCTCCTGCCGACAGGTTTGCTTAGCAGCGTCCCTTTAGCGGCCGATCAACTGAGCGACGTGCCCCGGGGTGCAGTCCAACGGAGGCCAGAAGGTGCTCCAACCATCCCGGTGCTACCAAATCGTGAAAGGTAAAGCGCAGCACCGGAAAGCCGAGAAGCGTCAAGTGCGATTCCCGCTGTCGTTCATCGATGAGCTTACGGGCCTCAAGTCCGTTCGCAAGCACGCCGCCTCGACCGTACTTACCGAGTCCATCGAACTCCCCGATGACTTTGTCCACCTTGTTACCAGCCCTTTTGATCTTCCAGAAGAAGTCAACCCGATACACCCGGTGCCGGTCAACCGGATCCCTGAGTTCGACCTGCAATTCCGGCAGCTCATATCCATTTTCTATCAGATAGGCTCGGACGCGAGATTCCCCGCCGTTCTCCGCGCGCGGGTCGACCCACTCCGCCGTATGAAGCGCCCCCGCTCGACCGTGACGACGAATCGTCTCCTTCATGACCCGACTCACGAACTCATCCCGGTCCAACCCCTGCAGGCGAGCTGCTGAATCGGCAACTGCCAAGGCTTCTGAAAAAGGTGCGGTCAGCAGGCAGTCGCATACCGTGCGCCAGAACGGCGTAACCATCATTCCCTGTGCGCACTCCGCTTCGACATTCCGGTACGAATGGAAGCTGACGGGGTGTTCGGGCATCCTTCCGGCATGCCCGGGCGCTTGAACGTGAATGGAATGAAGCAGGGAATACGGAACGTCAAGGCCGTGAATCAACGCAGCGCTCGAACCGCAGAAGATCCAGGCTGGATGCCTCTCGGCGAGACCTCTCATTACGCCGAGCATCCGCTCTTCTGCGGGAAGCGTCTGCCAGCGCGAGCGACGCGCAAAGACCCCGGGTACCGGCTCAACGATTTCATCCTTGCAGAGACGCTGCAAGACTCGTCGGTCAGCGGAAGATGCCGGCGCTAAACAGCCTCCTTGTTTCTCCGACTCATTGAGGAGAAGCTCCGCTCGCGCGCGTGCTGCAGTTTGTCGTCCCTCCATATGCGCAACCTCCTTTTTGAAGATTACGCTAGCTCAGACCCCTTGTTTTCGCTCCCCGAGAAGGTGAGCGGTCTTAATGGAATCTGACAGGGATTACGATTTTTCTTCCACGGAACTCACGGTAAACACGACGCCGCCGCTCCAATGCGCGCCATTCTCGCCGACGCTCCGAAGAACAGCCGGCCCGTCCATACAATCGACATGAGCGGTTATGGAGAGACCAAGCAGGTCAGCCGTTCGCCGAACCGCCCCATGCTCTTTATATGATGAGCACGGGGCGGGTCCGGTATCACCGCCAACGCGGGGGGCATCGAGCCGCGTTGCGTTGCAAAGCAGATCTTCCACCACCAGTCTTTTGCTAAGCATATCTGCCGGCAAGACCCCGGAAACGAGGGTTTCGTGGCAAAGATGCTTAGCAAATTCCTCTTGGTGGACGCTTTGCTTAGCAACCGGGGCTCCGGACGCTTTGCTTAGCAACGACCTCGCCATCGGAAGCAGACTGGGCCAACGGCCAAGGAGTTAGAACTCCAGCTGCTCCAGGCGGTCGAACACCGTGTCGATGCGGGTGAGGAAGTCCCAGGGGTCAAAGATCTCGTCCAGCTTCTCAGCCGGAATGGTGCAGCGCGGATCGGCCTCGAGCTTCTCCTTGAGGGTCGTGCCCGGCTCGCACTGCTGCACCTCGCGCCAGGTGGCCATGGCGTTCTCCTGCACGATCTTGTAGGCGTCCTCGCGCGTGATGCCCGTGTCCACGAGTGCCAGCAGCACCTTAGACGAGAACACCAGACCGCGCGTCTTGTTGAGGTTGGCCTCCATCTGCTTGGGATAGAGGATCAGCCCGTCGATCACGCGCAGCAGGCACTGGAACATGTGGTCCAGCGCGATGAAGCTGTCAGCCTGCGCCACACGCTCGGCGGAGGAATGCGAGATGTCGCGCTCGTGCCACAGCGCCACATTGTCGAAGGCAACCTGCGCGTTCGCCTTCACCACGCGGGAGAGGCCGCAGACCTTCTCCATGGTGATGGGGTTGCGCTTGTGCGGCATGGCAGAGCTGCCCTTCTGGCCCTTCTTGAACGGCTCCTCGGCCTCTAGGGTGTCGGTCTTCTGAAGGTTGCGTACCTCGGTAGCGATGCGCTCGCAAGTCGCGGCCGTAGTGGCGAGGACGCCGGCCAGGTAGGCATGGTGGTCGCGGGAGATAACCTGCGTGGACAGCGGGTCGTGCACGAGGCCCAAGTGCTCGCAGACGTACTCCTCCACGAACGGGTCGATGGAACTGTAGGTACCCACCGCGCCGGAAATGGCACCGAAAGCCACATTCTTGCGCGCGTCCACCAGACGGTCGAGGTCGCGCTTGAGTTCCCAGGCCCAGCTGCCGAACTTCATACCAAAGGTCATGGGCTCGGCATGGATGCCGTGCGTGCGGCCGACGCAGAGGGTGTTGCGCTCCTCGAAGGCACGGCGTTTGCAGATCTCGACGAGCTTCTTCACATCTTCGATGATGAGGTCGCAGGCCTGCGTGAGCTGGTAGCAGAGCGCGGTGTCGCCAAGGTCGGAGGAGGTCATGCCGTAGTGGACCCAACGGCTGGGCTTCGGTTCGCCCTCCGGCACCTCGGCATCGATGTAGCTGCCCATGTTGGTAAGGAAGGCGATGACATCGTGGTTGGTCACGGCCTCGATCTCGTCGACCTCGGCCTTGTTGAACTTGGCGTGTTCGCGGATCCAGGCGGCCTCTTCCTTGGTGATGCCACTCTTGCCGAGCTCCGCCTGAGCCTCGCAGGCGAGCACCTCGATCTCCTGCCAGACGGCGTACTTGTTCTCGAGCGAGAAGATGTGACCCATCTCGGGGCGGGTATATCGATCGATCATGCAGGCTCCTTTACGTGGACGCAGGGCAGATAGGTTCATTGTACAAAGATGGGTGCGTTTCACTCAAATTTCCGATGACGGTGCGATGAAACGCGTGCGCACCTGTTGCGCCTTTTCGCACACAAGCGTTGGTGGCCACACAAGCAGGCATGGGCAAGCAACTTTCCTTCCCAGCAGGGTCGGTGCGATAGGCCCGAACGGACCCCGGCGCTGGCCTGGGAGATGAATCCCGAACAGCTTTCCGTGCGAGTTTGGCTCACATTTGGTGCACATTCATGGCGCACATTCCTCGGAAAAGAAAGCAGGTCAGAGGCTTTACCACCTCTGACCTGCTGCTTTTCTTGGAGCGGGTAACGGGACTCGAACCCGCGAATGTCAGCTTGGGAAGCTGATGCCTTACCACTTGGCGATACCCGCATATATCTCGCTGGGCGAACCAGCGCAGCGTTCAGTATACCGTGGGCGTTTTCGTGGAACAAGGTGTCAGCTGGAATCGGCTGAAATTCGCGGGCACCGGAGCCGAAGGGCATCGCAACCAAACTTGTGTTCTTCTCCTGGGTACTTTGTGCAGATTGACACCCCTTTGCCTTGAAACCCACCGATGCAACACCGACTCCTACCAGCTCCGTTCAGCTTTTTGGAAGATTGCCCCGGTATCTCCTTCAGACATTTGGAAGCTCAACCGTAATCTGGTTCAGATTCCCCACGGTACGCTCGCCTTCCCGAGAACGCCGTCGAAGGGAGTGACGCCATGACACGCAATCGAAGATCGAACGTACCCCCGCCCATGCCGATCGTGATAGCGGTGATTATCCTCTTAACCGCGCTGGCGGCGCTCTCGGCCTTGCGTCCGCTCTCGGCACGTGCTGCCGTTGACGCCATCGTCATCCAGTCGGACGAGTGCCTCACCGAATTCACCTCTGTCGGAGCCGTGACTCCCTCGTTCTTTCAGGTAACGGGCGGCGGCACCGGCTCCGCGGCATATTGCGCCATGGCGAGCATGAAGGCCCCGCGCAACGGCGACTCCTGCGCCTACTACGGGAGCCTCGGTATCCCTGAGCTCGACTACGTGATGTACCACGGCTACGACGGTGAGGTGGTTACCCAGATCTACGGCCTCGACGAGAAGCGATCGAAAGCAGCGACCGCCGTCGCCGTGTGGCTCGCCATCGGAGACCAGCGACTGGACGTCCAGACGGTGATCGGCGCGATCGACGGCAAACAGTACCAGGGGAACGGTGCCTGGCAGCTCGGATACAACTCCATCACCGACACCGCTGTCAAGAACGCCGCCTGGCGCCTGTACCAGGAGGGCCTTGCTTACAAGACCGCGGGCGAGCATGCGCCCGAGAAGGGATGTACCACCTATTGGCGCTCTGGCGCGGATCCCTCCTACGGCCGCTGGCAGGCCATGGTCACCGTGGAGAAGAGCGTGGACGTGACATTCTCCAAGACCTCCGCGAACGCCACACTCACCAACGGTAACACGGAATACAGCGTGGCCGGCGCCGAATATGACATCTTCCTCGCGTCGAACAATACCAAGGTGGCACACATCACCTTGGATGGCAATGGCCAAGCGAACTTGTCTCTCAAGCCGAATACCGACTATTACGCCGTCGAGACCAAGGCGCCGCGAGGCTTTGTGCTCGATACCGGGAAGCGCGCGTTCCAGACCAAGACGGGACAGACCGCGGTCACCCTGACCGATATCCCCGGCGCCGTGAACCTCTCTCTGCGCAAGCGTGACGCCGATACGCACGGCAACGCCCAAGCAGCGGCGACCCTCGAGGGGGCCGTGTTCCGCATCACGGACGCCAACGGCAAGACGCATGAGGCGAGAACTGATACCCAGGGGCGCTTCTCGGTGACGGGCCTACCGCTGGGTCAGATCACCGTGGTTGAGACCAAGGCGCCTACCGGCTATCTCCTCGATGAGACTCCCCGCATCTACCAGTCCTCCGCAGATGACTTGCCCGCCACAGGGGTGGTCGAGATTGAACGAGCGAATGACTATGACGAGCAGATCATCCGCGGCGGGGTCCGCGTACAAAAGCTCGATGCCGACAGCGAGAACGATCACAACACGGGAGACACCTCCTTTGCCGGCGTGAAGTTGCAGGTCTTGAACGCCAACGCGGGAGACGTCATGGTCGGCGGCAAGGCCATCCCCCAGGGCGGTGTGGTCGCAACGCTCACGCTCGACGAGCACGGCACGGCCGCCACTTCGGCAAAAGCCTTGCCGTACGGCACGTACCGTGTGATCGAGAGCGCCGGGGCGGGCGGATACCGCCTGAACCGCGATTGGTCGGCGACCATCACAATCGAGCACGACGGTCAGATGGCCGACCTCACCGCGAACCCGGTTTCCAACGAACCCATCCGAGGCGATATCCTCGTCCGGAAACGCGATGTGCAAACCGACGCGACCACCGCGCAGGGAGGCGCCACCTTGGAAGGCGCCGAGATCTCCATCACCAACCGCTCAACCAAGATGGTGAAGGTCAACGGGGTGTTCTACCAACCCGGTGAGGTTGTCTGCCGCCTGCTAACCGACGCTCAGGGCAAGGCGCGAACCGAAAACGGGGCGCTACCCTACGGCACCTACGAGCTCATCGAAACCAAACCGCCGCGCGGATACAAACTGAACACCACGTGGAAGAAGACCGTCGAGATCCGAGAGCACAACAAACTGTATGAGGTGACCGGTCCGTGCGGCAGCATGAACCTTGCTGGCAAGAGCAACACCTCCGGTGTGGGCAACCTGGTGAAACGCGGCGACCTGCACTTCAACAAAATTGCCGGGATCGCGCAGCGGCGCTTGCCACGCACGGCGTTCCTCATCACCTCCGATTCCACGGGAGAGCGCCATGTGGTAGTCACCGATGAGAACGGCTCCTACGACTCACGCGCCTCATGGACTCCGCATACCGCGTACGTGGACGATGAGGGCATCGAGCATAAGACCAACGCCAACGATGCGCTCCTCTCCTCGGATGGGGCTGCCATCACAGACAGCCGGGGACTCGATCCCGCTGCGGGAACCTGGTTCTTCGGCTCTGCGAACAACAAGGATGCCGCGCCCGACAACGCGCTGGGAGCGCTTCCGTACGACACGTATACCGTGCAGGAGCTGCGCTGCGAAGCGAATAGGGGCTACCAGCTCGTCCGCTTCCGCCTGAGTGTGACACGCGACGGAGCCGCCGTTGACGCCGGCACCCTCACGGATACCATGCCGTCCATCTCCACCAAGCTTGGAGACGGCAATGGCAGCCAAGAGCTCGCTGAGATGGAAAATCTACAGCTCATTGATACCGTCAAGCTGAGCGACCTTGCCGAGAGCGCAACCTATACGCTTGTCTGCAAGCTTTGGGACGACACAGCCGGTGCCTATCTCACGAACGGGGATGGCAGCGAACGCACCTGGCAGCAGGAGGTGCATGCCAAGGGAACCAGCGTCACCGTCCGCCAGAAAATCAGCCTTGATGCGCGCAGTCTGACCGGTCACACGCTCGTGGCCCACGAGTTTCTCTACGATGCTGGCGGAACCCTCATCGCCGAACACGCGGATAACAGCGATCCCGAGCAGACGGTAACCTTTGCGTCGCTCGACACCATGGCCTCCGGAGCGCACGGCGAGCGCGACATCCCCGCTGGTCCCACGACCGTGCACGATCGCGTGACCTGGGCAGGTCTTCGCCAAGATGCCGTGTACGAACTCACGGCAACCGTCCACCTCCTCGATGAAAAGGGGCGGGACGACGGCGTGGCAACCAAGACCGACGGAAGCCCCGCACGGGCAACGAAGGAGTTCACGGCAACCTCCTCGCAGGGTGATACCGCCATGGAGATCGAGGTTGACGCTACGGAACTCGGTGGACGAACCCTGGTGGTCTTCGAGGTGCTCAAGCGCAATGGAACCACCGTCGCCCGGCACGAGGACGTACGCGATGACCAGCAGATGGTCACCGTACCGCGCATTGAGACCAAGGTCTCGGGCGAGGACGGTTCGAACACAGCCCGTGCAGCTGAGGATGCTTCTTTTACCGATGTGGTCCGTTACCAGGGACTCGTTCCCGGTCAGACCTATGAATTGCGCGGCACCCTGCATCTGCGCCACGAGGATGGAAAGGACGCAGGCTCATTGACCGATGAGGCAGGGAACGAGCTTGTCTCGACGGTCTCTTTCACGCCTACGGAGTCAACGGGTGAGGTCGAGGTACCGTTCAACATCGATGCTCGCGCGCTCGATGGCAAGACGCTCGTTATTTTTCAAACGCTCGCCCGAAACGGCGTAACCTTCGCCACCCATGAGGATATCGGCAGCGGCGATCAGGAAGTCCTCCTTCCTCATATAGACACCACCGCGACCGATGCGGACACCGACTCCCATGAACTTGCCTCCACGGGCAAGGTCACGGTCGTGGACCGTATCTCGTACGAGGGTCTCGTCCCCGGTCACCTCTACACGGTAACGGGGACGCTCATAGATGCGGCAACCGGAGAGGCAGCCCTCGATGCCTCCGACCAGCCCATTCGTTCACAGGAGCGCTTCACGCCCAAACAGAGCTCGGGCACCGTGGAGATTACGTTCACCTTCGATGCGGCGCGTTTTGCCGGAAAGACCTTGGTGGCGTTTGAAGAGGTCGAGCGCGACGGCAAGCTCTGGACTTCCCACGCCGACCTCACCGACGCGGATCAGACGGTGACCATCCCCCGCATCGGCACCTCGCTCGCGGATAACGGCGGCGCACATGAGGTTCAAGCCGCTCGCGACCCCAAGCTCATCGACACCGTTGCCTTTGAGAACCTCACCCCCGGCACGGAGTATCGACTCGTCGGCAGGCTCAAGAATGCCGAGACCGGCAAACCGGTGACGGACGCCAGCGGCAGGGAGGTCAAGGCGAAGACCTCATTCACCCCGAAGAAGCCCGACGGCTCCGTGGACGTCACGTTCGCCTTCGATTCCAGCAAGCTCGCTGAGCAGCGTCTGGTTGCCTTCGAAGAGCTCTGGCGCGCCGATTCGCTCATCGCCGCCCATCGCGATCTCACCGATGAGAACCAGACGGTCAGCATTGTTGACATTACTACCAAGGCAAGCGATGCCCAAGACGAGGACAAGTCCCTTGAGCTGCGAGACGGTATCGCGACCATCGCCGACGAGGTGGAATACCAGGGACTTACCCCGGGTGAAACCTATGAGCTCGCCGCGAGCGTCATCGCGAAGGACAGCGAGAACAAGGAGGTGCTCCCTGCTCTTGACCTGACAGAAATAGAGGTCGTTGAGCTGCAGGAGGACATGGAGAAGGATGTCGAACTCCTCTCGAATGGGCGAGTCCGCTTCACGGCGCAAGCGCCCTCTGGGAGCATCCGCGTGCCGATTCGCATCTTCATCGGAGCGCTCTCCGGAAAGACGCTCGTCGCGGCAGAAGAGCTCACGCGCGGCGGAAGGACGGTAGCGGTGCATCGAGACCTCGAAGATGAAAAACAGACGGTGCGAGTACCGGAAATCGACACGACGCTTACCGCGCTTGATGGCAAGCACGCCGTTGCGAGCAATGCCTCGGTTGAGCTGGTGGACACCGTTTCGTATCGCAATCTCGTGCCCGGGAAAACCTACCGCGTCATCGGAGCGCTCCAGCTCCTGCCCAAAGACTGGCCAAGCGGGCGAGACAAGGCGGACGTTGAGCCCGAAAGCGACGCCGTGGTAGCAGAGGATGCGGCCGAGCGTGTTGATACCGCCCTTACGGGCGCCGACGGGCAGCCGATGAGCGCTGAGGCCGCCTTCACGCCCGAGCAGCCCGACGGCACGGTACCGGTTACCTTCTCCTTCGATGCGCAAAAGCTCGGAGGCCGAAAAGTCGTCGCGTTTGAACGCCTCTACACCGAGGACGGCTCACTCGTCGCACAGCATGAAGATCTTGATGATCGAGCCCAGACCGTCGAGGTTGCCGCGCCGCTCCCCAAGACCGGTCTGTTCAACCGCCTCGCCGTCCCCCTGCTTGTCACGGCCGCCACAGCGGTCACCGCGCTTGGGTGGTATACCCGGCACCATGGCCAACGTTCAGGCCCGAAGGGACCGCGCTGGATGATGCGTCAACGGTGACGGCGCGGTTAACCAGCTCAGGAGACTGTACGTAACAAGGACCTGGCTTCCATTGCTGCACATCGCAAGCAATGGAAGCCCGGTCATCTCGTTCCAGCGCAGATTGTCACTCAGCAGTCGAGCCGGAATCGCTCGTACCAGAGGAGGAACTACTCTCCGATTCGCTCTCCATCATGGTGTTGAGCTCGGCGTTTTTCTGCTCAGCCTTGATATTCTCAGCACGCGTATCGGATGGCGTCGATGCCTTGATGCCGATAACGTAGGCCCCAAGTCCGCCCAACCCGAGCGCGATGAGCGCCGCAATGAGATAGGCAATCCAATGCCGTCTGATAAAGTCCATCGCTTCCTCCACACCCCCGAACCATAAACGACATGCTAACAGCTTTTCCAGTCTCTTCTTGCAGCTACTTGGCTCGATTGCCAGCAAAATGGGACCGGATACGATCCGATCCCATCATCGTTCCCCTTGCAAGTGCACTGAACGCCAGATGCCTCGCGACCCTTAGGACCGGCGAATGGCCTCGGTCACCACGTTGGCCACGTGATTCACGTTGCGCGGATCGATATTGAACGGCTGGTCCTCCTCGTTGTGCGAGCACGCCAGATGCGTGGCGTCGATGCCGGCGAGCGTCAGGGCGCGCAGACTGAGCTCCATGGCGGCATGGGCGTCGGTATCGATGAACGGCATGTCCACCGCACCGATCTCGCCATGGAAGGCGGAAGACACGCGCGACACGAGCTTCATGATGCGCTTATCGCCCTTGAGCACGCGATTCTCGCCCTCGGTGGCAAGCATAGCCAAACGGCCGGCCCCCACGCTCTCGAGGTTGATGAGGAACACGCCGCGCAGATACTCGCGATGCGTGGAAAGGAAGGCCTTCATGCCTGCGTTGCCATACTCGGAAGCGCCGGTCGCCACGAACCAGATGTCGTGACCCAGGAGTTCGTCATCACCCATGCTGGTGATTGCATCGCGTAGCTCGTCCTCGGAGACACCCTCGGCTCCCGTGGCGCCACCCTTCCAGTCGTCATCGGAGTCGAAGTTATCCCAGCTGCCGATCTCGCCGCCGGTGCGCTTGGCGTCGAAATCGTCTCCCACGCCCAGCCACTCGCCCATGCTCTCCTGTTTATCCTTCTTACGGCCGAAGAGCTTGCCCAGGGCGTGCCGTTCCTTCTTGGGCGCCGGGGCTTCGGACTTGATGGTCACAGGCGCAGGGGGCTTCGGCTCGCTCGTGGGAGCCATGGCCGCGTCCTCCGGGGTGACCAAGCTGAACCCGCTCGTCGTAGGCGTTTCCACCGCGGAAACGGGCACGGTCGGAATCGGACCCGATGAGGCAAAGGGATCACTCGGAGCGGTTGCCGGGTCGGGAATATCGAACAGCGCGGTGCGATTGGACGAAACCGGCTGCTGATATGCCGAAGGATCGGGCACCACGGGAGGGATCTGACGGATAACGGTACCGTTCCCCATGCTCGGAATGTTCAGCGAGCGCTGCGGACGCGGTGCGGGAGCGCTCTTCGCCTGGATCTGGGCCATCAGCGAATCAACGGTCTCCGCCGGCTGGGACACAGCCTGGGTAGCCTGGTCGTCCTGCGCCGGCATGGCAACCGTTGCGGAGAGATCGGCCTCGGCAGCGGGCTCCGGAGTACCCTCCTCGTTCGCAGACGCCTTGCTCGCGGGATCCTCGTCGGCCGCAAGATCGATGGGAACCGTCACGGACACGGTCTTTTGCGGGTCGGTCGGCGCAGCGCCCTCTGCAGCGGGCGCCGCACCCGCTCCATCCGCCCCACCGGAGCGAGGCTCAGCCGTATCGGACGGCTCCTCGGCACCGTGCTCGTCATCCAGCTCGGCATACTCGACCACGGCATCCACCGCGTCTGCGTACTCGGCGGCATAGAGAAGGTGAGCGGGGGTCGCCTCGCCGGCATAGATCACGCCGGCAGGAGGCACAGGGATCTCTTCCGGCTCAGGGGTCTCTTCCGACCCAGGGGTCACCTGGGTCATCTGCTCCGACGCGGGCTCCGCCGTAGGAGCGGCATTTGTCGCGGGAGCAGCATCCCCCTCCGCGGCAGGCATATCGGTGTATGCCTCGCTCGTCGCAGGCCCGTCCGCGGTCGCGGCGACAACCTGCTCGTCCATCTCGGTCACAGCGGGAACAGCGGCATCGTCTGCTTGCGCAGCGACCTCGGCATTCGCTTCCTCTTCGACGGCGTCGCCATTCGCAACGGAAGCGGGCTCGGCCTCAACCGGAACGGCGGGCACCGCTGCGGAAACGGACGCCGCCGCGGAAGCGCCGTCATCAGAGGAATCCTGGTCGGTCCCGTTCTCCCCCACGTACACAACGCGGCAAGAGACGGGAACCATGCCCAGGGAGTGAATCACATCGGAGCCGTAGCGAATGTTGCCGAGCGCGTTCACCGGCACGGCGGTCGGCTGCGGCTCGGGCAAAACGGGCTCCTCCGTCTCCGGAGCGGAACCGTCGCGCGACTCATCTTCCTGCGCCGGCTCGGAAACAACCTCGTTACCCTCAGAAGCGGCCTCAGATGAAACGGGAACTGGAGCGGGAACGGGTGCGGCATCGTCTTCCACCGGCGCTACGGCGTTGGCGCCGCCAAACGAATCCAAGCCGGCATCGATACCCACACCGTCCATAGCCTGCGTAGACGCGGGCGTGGGCACGGGAGCAACAACGGGGGCGGCAGCCTCGGGAACGGCCGCGTCCTCGTCGGCGACCTCCTCGGGCGAAGCAACCTCCGCGCCGAGCATGTCACCATCCTCGCCACCGAACGCATCCACGTCCTCATCCGCGGAAGGCACGGCAAAGCTCGCTGCCAGGGAAGACTGGCGTCCCATATAGGCCTCGAACGGTTCGTCGTTCGGGAACTCCTCGCCGTGCGCCCAGGGGGCCACAGCGTCCATGACGCCCAACATGGCGGCCACGGAGGACTTGTTGCACACGGAACCCGAGGTATAGGGGGTGAAGAAACGGTTGGCGATGATGGCCACGGCGTTCGCGAGCGGCACGAGGGCAGCAAGGATGGCGAGCACCCACAGAATCGCTTTTGCGGCGCCGGGCAGCGGCAGCAAGCGCACGACCGCGATGGCGGCGGGAACGATCATGGCGTAGGGCAGGAACTTGGCAACGAGCGGTCGATACGCGGCAAACGGCTCCTGCGCAAACAGGTCGGCACGCGGAGAATCGTAATGGGCGACCACCACGACGGGGCGGTTGCGCGGAGACGCCATGGGGCCGGACGCCACATGGTGCGCGATCACGTTCTGCGAGAGACCGCCGGATCCCAGGTGGAAGAAATCGATACGGCCGGCGCGCTCCAAACCGAAGACCACAGCGGCGGCCACGGCGAACAGGAAGCCGAACACGCCGAGCGCCCCGCTGAAGCCCATGAGGAAGGCACCGAGAAAGAGCACGATGCCCAGAATCGCCCGAACCACCTTGGGCGTGCCGTTTGCGGTGAACTCCTGTACCTCAGGTTCAAACCCGTGGGAGCGAAAGATATCTGCCACGAGGTCAGAAGCGGCGCGCTCCTCCTCGCTGCAAGCAGGCGTGATGCCGGTGTTTTGCAGCAGGTGATTGAGGTACTTTTCGGTATTGGCCATAGGGGCTCCACATCAGATGCTCGACAAGTACGGACGCCCGCCTTGGCGGTGCGCCCATATATTCCGCAAGTATACCCTTACTCAGGCCTACCTGCATCTTTTGCGTTTCCGCTGCATAAGTCCGCCGAGAGCGCAGTCCCTGTCGCAAAGTCCATATGGGCTAGAATGGACCGAACGAGAGTGCGGAAAGGAGCGCCCGTGGCTTCAGATAACGATGCATGGCGCATGATGAACCTGGCCTTCACGCTTAACACCTCGCGGCGGCCGGTGACCACGGAGGAGATCGTATCCGACTCCGACCTTGGCTACGGTTCCGCCAACAAGGACTCCGATAAGCGCAAGTTCCGGCGCGACCGCGCCGCCCTGGCCGAGCGGGGCATCCACGTGCGCGAGATTCGCCCGCTCGGAGCAAAGAACTCCGACCAGAGCTCCTGGACCATCGACGATAACTCCACCTACGCCGACACCCTCGACGCTGCCGACACGGATGCGCTGCTCGCGGCGCTCGATGATCAGATGGCTCGGACCGACCTTCCCTACCGTGGGTCCCTTCCCGCGCTGCGCACCAAAGTGGCCATGGCGACTGGGAGGTTGAACCAGGTGGCGGACGGGGCCACCGAATCGGAATCGATCCAGACGCCTTCCAACAGCGCCGTCTTAGATGCGGTGTGGGGCGCCTATCTACTCAGAAGGGGACTGCTCTTTGCATATCGCGACGGATCAGGCATTGAAACCAAGCGGACCGTCTTCATCTACGGCATCTTTACCAGAAACGGCCTCTGCTATTTCGTGGGCATGGATGATGTGGCCCAGGATATCCGAACCTTTCGAACCGACCGCGTCGCACGCGCGTACCAGCCAAAACCAAAAGACGTCTACGAGATTCCCGATAGCTTTCACCTCGATGAATACCTTTTTCTCCCCTTCGACCTTGCGATGGGCGACGACATAGACGCAACGTTCTCCTTCCCGGCCACGACGAATGCCGAGGAGATTCGCTCGCTCGGCTGCGAGCGTGGAACGCTTGAACGCGACGCGGGAGGGTTCTGGCGTTGGAGCGTGCACGTACGCGACCTCGATGCGGCGGCCGCCTTTGCCCTCAGCCATGCCCGCAGGGGCATGCGCTGCCTGGAACCTCCAGCCCTCGTGGATAGTTGGAACCGAATTATCAAAGAAGTGGTGGAGTGCCATGCCGGCGAGTAGCAAGAAGAGCGCAAATACCGTCATTAACCTGCTCATCCTTTTGAACACC
This sequence comes from Collinsella sp. AK_207A, assembly GCF_902501965.1. Lineage (GTDB taxonomy): Bacteria > Actinomycetota > Coriobacteriia > Coriobacteriales > Coriobacteriaceae > Collinsella. The sequence continues at coordinate 278,172 of NZ_CABWID010000010.1, forward strand.
AAGGGCGGCGCCGTGGCACGCGAGGAGGCGTGCCGCATACTTGGCGTCCGCGACGGCGCGCTTGACGAGGCCCTCGATATCATCAACTCCCTGGCGAACCGCGAGTCGGGTGCGAGGGCCGTGGTCGTGGACGACGGTGAGACTCTCACGCGCCTGGGTCACTCGGCCGACCTCGCCCCGATTCGCCTGACCATAGACGAAGGGCTCATCCTCTCGCAGGTCATGACAGATGTCGACTTGGATGAAACCCTCCGGCAACGCGTCGCCGATGCGTTGCTCCCCCTTGGAATAGCCCCCACGCGAGACGCCCGCGTGGCGGATACCACCCACTATGGGCCCTATTACCAGCGCCTGAGCGAAGCGGTGGCCGACGGTATCCGCTGCCGCATCGTCTACCGCTCCGACCGGGAACCGGCGCCCACGACGCGGACGATCGATCCGCTGCGGCTGCGCGTCGAGACGGGCATCTCCTACCTCGACGCCTGGGACGTGGAGCGCGACGCGCAGCGACGCTACCGCTTGGACCGTATAACCCAGGTCTCCTTTACCGAGGACTCCGCAAATCGGCACACCTGGGACCGCGCCGGCCTTGCCGAAAGCCTGAAGCGCGACGGCCAGGTTGCCACGCTCGCCTTTCCCTCCGAGCGCCACGCCCATATGCGGGACTGGTCCGGCATGGGCGACGTGGTTACCGTGCGCGAGGGACTCGCCTTAGCGAGTGTTGCCTACACGAACGAGGCATGGCTCTTTGACCAGGTCCTTGAGGGTGCGGGCGAAATTCAAATCATAGCTCCGCTGGAGCTGCGGGAGCGGCTGCGCGACTACGCCGCCGCCCTTCTCACCGCGTAGAAGCGCCACCGACGCCGCCGGCGTCTACTCGTGACCGCGGCGCCACAACGTGAGAAACCGTCCCACCTGCCGCGCCTCGAGCCGCTGGTAGTCCGTGGGCAAACTCTTCAGGAACTGCTTTCCGTAGCCCTTGCTCACCAGGCGCGAGTCTGCCAGCACGAGCACGCCCGCGTCCGTGGAAGATCGGATGAGCCGGCCGGCTGCCTGCTTGACCTCGAGTACGGCATCGGGAAGCGCGTACCGGGCCCAGGCGCGGTTCTCGCGAACTTCGCGCTCGCACGAGAGCGGGTCGGTGGGCGGGCTGAACGGCAGTTTGGGAATCACCACGCAGCGCAGCGTCTCGCCACTGGCGTCGAACCCTTCCCAAAACGCCTTGAGTGCAAAGAGCGAGGAGGCCTTATCGGCCAGGAACTTCTCCCGCAAGCGTCGAACGCTCGTCCCGTGCGCCTGATAGTCCAGCACCAAACCCTCCCGGGCCAGGCGCGGAGCCACCCGTTCATAGAGGTCCTCCATGTCGCGCCGGTTGGTGAACAGCGTCAGCGTCGAGCCGCCCATGGCAACGTGCACATCCACGAGCAGCTCCTCGAGGGCGTTCAGGTAGGCATCGCGATTGCGCGGATCGGGAAGATCACCCGCCACCACCACGGCCATGTTGCGCTCGAAATCGTAGCTCGAGTCCAGATGACGCGAGCTGCTCGCGCCCGCAGGAAGACGGTCGAGCCCCACGGCATGGTTGAAGTGCTCAAACGAGTTCGAGATGCTACAGGTAGCCGAGGTGAAGATGACCGTCTTCATCTCGGGCAACCACTCCTCGGCAAGCGCCTCGCCGATATCCATGCGCTCCGCCGTCAACGATTCGCCGCCCACCCGGAGCCGGTGATTCACCTGGAAGGAGTACACGTAGCGATCATCCGTGCCATCCATGACGAGTTTGAGCACGTCCCGCAGATCAGCGAGGGAGTTCGCCGCATCCGAGAGGTCGGCGATGGCTTCCGGTTTCTCCTCGCTCGCCGCTTGCACCAAACCCGCAAGGTTCTTGGCAGCCCCGTCGAGCGCGTCCCGCGCCGCGGCGGCAACCGGGAGAAAAGTCTCCCATGCCTGGGAGGCGCGCAGCTCCGCGCCGATCCACGTGTTCACGTTGTCGAAGCCGCCGCGCGCCTTCTTACCGAGCAGGCGGATGCCGTCGAAGAGGTCGGCCAAGGATGAGGACGCGCGCTGCACCGAGGCGACTGCCTTGGCCAGCACGCCCAGGTAGAGCGTGGCGGCATCTGATGCAGCTAGGTCGTGCGCGGCGCGGCCCAGCGAACCCGTGCGGTCGGTACCCAGGCGCTCGAACAGAGCACGCACTTCATCAGCCGAAACCGTGAGCGCCCACTGACGGCGCGCCTCCTTTTCCACGGAGTGCGCCTCATCTACCACCCAATGTCTGATCGGCGGCAGGATCTTTCCGTCTGCGGCGACGTTTCGAAAGAGCAGCGAGTGGTTCGTGACCACCACGTCCGAGCGGGCAGCACGGCGGCGCGCGCCATGCACCAGGCATCCTTCCGGATAGAACGGGCAAAGCCTCCGGGCGCACTCTCGCGAGCTGCACGTGAGGTCGGCACGGTTTACGCTGCGCCAGCGAATACCAAGCCCGTCCAGGTCTCCCGAGGGAGACTGACACGCGAACGCGTAGATGACCGCGATCGCCGTGAGCGTATCGGCCGGGTTCTTATCGGTTTTGACCTCCTGGGCGCGTGCCAGACGTTCCAGGCGGCGGAGACACGGGTAGTGGTCGTACCCCTTGAGTGCGCAGAACGAAAGGCCACCGGGAAGCTCGCGGGCGAGTCGGGGCAGCTCCTGGTACATGAGCTGGTCGGCCAGGTTGTTCGATTTGGTGGCAACGCCCACCGTTATCTTGTTACGGCGCGCAGCCTCCGCCATGGGAACCAGGTACGCCACGGACTTACCGACACCCGTGCCCGCTTCGATCACGCGGTGCGTGGAGGTCGCCAGGGCATCGCGCACCGTTACGGCCATGGCCATCTGCTCCTCGCGCGGCTCGTAGCCCGGATACATCCGGCTCACCAGGCCACCGGGGGCAAAATCCTCCTCCACCTCGGCAGCGCTTGGCACGTCGAGCGCGGGCAGGTCGTCGGCATTCACCCGTTCGGGCTCGCTTACCGCCCGTACCACCTTTGAGCGTGCCTCTACCAGGGAAAACGTTGCCGTCGGCTGGCTGCCGGCAAGGTACGAGAAAATCGGCCGGTACGCCCACGGCACCTCGGGATGCATATCGGCCAACCGGCGCAGGAGCCCCTGCGGCAGATCGTCCAGGGCGGCGAGCAGGATACGCCAGACCCCGCAGAGTGCATCGACATCATCCACCGCGCGGTGGCTCACTGCGGCGCACCCAAAGAGCTCGGCCATGCTCGACAGTTTGTGCGAAGCCAGACGGGGCAGGGCGATGCGCGAAAGGGCGAGCGAATCGATCCAGAGGTCGCTCACCTTCACACCGCCCTTCACGCTCTCGATGAAGGAGCGGTCGAAGGTAGCGTTATGGGCGATCACCGGGGCGCCGTCCACGAACCGAGCCAGGTCGGCCACGGCATCCTGCGCTTCGGGAGCGTTTGTAACCTGCGCGTTCGTGATGCTTGTAAGCTTGGTTATCTCAGGCGGAATAAGCCCGTGCGGATGCACGAACGTGTCGAAGCGATCTACCACCGTGCGACCGGAGAGGCGCGCGGCGGAAATCTCGATCAGCTCGTTCTCGGAAACCGAAAGCCCCGTGGTCTCGGTATCGAGCACCACGACGTCTTCCTCGATCAGCCCGAACGACTGGGTACGAGCGCGTTCGGGCAGTTTGGCATAGGCGTCGATAACGAACTGGGGGGTTCCCGGCAGGACCGCTTCGCTGAAATTCATCAGGCTCCCGCCCGCTCGATTGCCATGTCGACCAACCCTGCGCATACCTCGGGAAACGTCAAGTCGGACGTGTGCCGAATCTCATCGGGATACAGCGAGGTATCGGTCATGCCGGGAATGGTGTTGGTCTCCAGGATGACCGGGCCTTCCGGTGTGACGATGAAATCGCTGCGCGATATTCCCAGGCAGCCCAGGGCACGGTGCGCCGCGCAGGCGAGTTCCTCGGTTCGCTGGTACAGCTCAGGGGAGATCTGGGCCGGGATACGGTGGAGCTTGGAGGGATCGATGTACTTCACGCTCGTGTCGTAGTACTCGGCACCCTCGTTCTGTACGCACACCTCAACGATGGGCAGCGCGCGCAGGTGCGCATCGTCGCCGAAGACGCCCACGGTCACCTCGGTACCGCGCACGCGGCGCTCTACGAGCACCTTTTCGCCGTACTCGAACGCGTGCTCGATGGCGCGCGGGAGCTCGGACGGATCCTTGACGAGCGAGATACCATAGCTCGAACCGTTTACCGCCGGTTTGACGAAACACTCGCCGCCTACGATCTTCACGATCTCGTCCACATCGTAGTCATTGCCGCGCTCGATGGCGCAACCGGGGGCGACGGGGATGCCGGCGCGGGCATAGAGCAGCTTGGAGAGCTCCTTATCGGCTGCGCACGCGCTCGCCGCCACGTTCGACCCGGTATAGGGAATACGCAGCACCTCAAGGAGACCCTGCATCGCGCCATCTTCACCCATAGCACCGTGGAGTGCCAGAAACGCGCAGTCGAACGAGCCTCCCGTTAGGGTGTCTATAAATGATGAATTTCCGGTATCGACGAGCTTGACTACGCCGAAACCGGCCTGTTCGAGCGCCCGCGCCGCATTCGCACCCGATGCCAGTGAAATCTCCCGCTCGCTCGACGTGCCGCCCGCGAGCACGGCGATGCGCATACTCTCCCTGCCGTTCGCAGCCATAGCTCCTCCTTTTTCGTGACAAAGGAGGAGTCCTTTTGTCACGCGCTCGATCAATCCTTTATTGTATAGGCATCATCGCCCTAAATCCTCGAAAGGCATCATATGCAGCGTACTACCATGCGTCGTGACATCCGCACCCTCAAACCCGAAGATCTCTCCCAACTCGTCTCCGATCTGGGCCAGCCGGCGTTTCGCGCCAAACAGATCGGCGAGTGGCTCTTCCAGAAAAACGTCCGCTCTTTCGATGAGATGACCAACCTGCCCAAGGCACTTCGCGAGCAGCTCGCTGAGCGCTACTCGTTCAGTGCTCCCACCGAGACCGCTCGCCAGGTGTCTCGCGATGGCTCCCGCAAATATCTGCTCACGTTTTCCGACGGAACCGCTGTTGAAACCGTTGGCATGCCGCGGCGTAACAAACTTGCCGTCTGCATTTCCACGCAGGCCGGTTGTGCCATGGGTTGCGCCTTCTGCGCCACGGGTATGTCGGGCCTCATGCGCTCGCTTTCCGCGCGCGAGATGGTCGACCAGGTGCTCCATGTTGCCGACGACTTCAACGAGCGCGTGACCAGTGTTGTCTTCATGGGTCAGGGCGAGCCGTTCGCCAACTTCGACGCCACAGTCGAGGCCCTTCGCATGTTGAATGATCCTGACGGCCTCGCCATCGGCGCACGCCATCTCACCGTTTCCACCTGCGGCATCATTCCGAGTATCCGTCGTTTTGCCGAGCTTCCCGAGCAGTTCACCCTGGCCGTTTCCTTGCATTCTGCCGTTCAGGAGACCCGCAACAAACTCATGCCCGGTGTGAAGAAGTTCACGTTGCTCCGCCTACACGAGACGCTTCAGCTCTACACCGAGAAGACGGGTCGTCGTCCGAGTTATGAGTTCGCTATGATCGACGGGGTGAACGACACGCGCCCCGAGATGGAAGCACTCGTTGATTTCTGCGCCGGCACGCTTTGCCACGTCAACCTCATCCAGCTGAACGATATCCCGAGTAGCCCGCTCAAGCCGTCTCCCCAGGAAAAGGTTGAGCGTCTCCAGCACCTGCTCGAGATGCACGGTGTTGAGACGACTATCCGCAACTCCCGTGGTCAGGACATCGACGCAGCCTGCGGTCAGCTGAAGCAGCGATTTGCCGTGAAGAAGGCGGGGGAGTAGGCTCACCCAACCCTGCAGCGCACCATGGCAAATACCCCGTTCTCTTGAGCAGGATGACCTGATTGGAGAACGGGGTTTTTCTTTAATCGCAACGCACGTGCTTTTGTTTCGTCAGGCGCTGTTGCCTTATCTTGCCGATTAACTAGTTCGGTACCTTACAGACCTATTGCTTCCCATTGCTTTTCAACAAAGTCCTGATTTACCTTGGGGTTCTTGGTGAGCTTAGCTGTTCTGATGGCCACATCCTCACTCATCGTATCAATCTTCTTCGTGAGTTTGAGGACGTCCTGAGCATTCCGAACAATCTTTCCGCGGAGTTCATCATTAGTAGCAACCTTGTAACCAAGGAAGGATCCCGCAGCAACGGCAACGCCCGCAATAATTATTCCTATATACTTCTTCATGCTTCATCACCTTGTTCAAGCGATACAACCATCTGCAGAATATGAGAGAGTTGTTCCTCGTCTTTGAACTCAATCTCGATCTTGTTCTTACCTCTCAGCTGTTTTACCCGCACATTGGTATTGAACACTTGACGCAGTACGCGGGCCGCCTTCTTATACGACTGTGGCGTGACAGGTCGAGCAGGCTTTGGCTCATCTCCGACTGAAAACAATGGAGCAAGGTTTTCAGTCGCACGAACCGATAACTGCTCTGCAACAACTTTCTCAGCAAGCTTGATTCGTTGTTCCTCAAAAGGAACAGCAAGGATTGCACGAGCATGTCCAGCCGTCATCTTGCCCTCAAAGAGAAACTGCTGAACCTCTTCTGGCAAATCGAGCAGCCGCAATGAATTCGTGATAGAAGACCGAGATTTTGAGACCGCCTTAGCCAAGGCTTCCTGAGTCATCTTACTCTTCTTGATGAGTTGCTGATATCCTTTGGCCTCTTCGATGGGATTCAGGTCAGAACGCTGAAGATTTTCGATGAGCGCCAGCTCCATCATCTTCTGATCGTCAACATCCTTGATGATTACGGGAACCTCATCGAGACCCGCGAGCTTAGAAGCTTGATATCGCCGCTCGCCCGCAATGATCTCGTAGTTCTGACCTTTCTTGCGAACCAACAATGGCTGCAGGACACCATTCTCTCGAATTGATTCGGCAAGCTCTGCGAGAGCTGACTCATCAAAATGCGTACGCGGCTGATTGGGATTCGGTTTCACCTGAGCAATGGGGAGCGTCTGGTCCTCATGCTCGGCACTGTTATAACCAGTTTCTGTTTGCGCTTCCCCCATAAGGGAACCCAAGCCACGTCCAAGTGCTGACTTCTTCTTGGGACTAGGCACGCTTGATCACCTCTCTCGCCAAAGCGATATACGCACGTGAACCCTTATTGTTGGGCGCATATTTGGTTATTGGCATACCAAAAGACGGAGCCTCGGATACCTTTACAGAACGTGGTATAACCGTCTTGAAGGTTAGGTTGCCGAAGTACTTACGCACTTCATCTGCAACCTGATTTGAGAGAGATGTACGCGAATCAAACATCGTGAGCAAGATGCCAAACGTATCAAGATTCTTGTTGATCCTACTCTTTACCATGCGCATCGACTCAAGTAGCTTCGTAACGCCTTCAAGCGCGTAATACTCGCATTGGATGGGGATCAATACGCTGTCTGCGGCTGTCAGCGCATTGATTGTCAGAAGACCGAGAGAAGGTGGGCAGTCAATAAGGATGAAGTCAAACTCGTCACGAATCGGCTCTATCAGATCCTTTAACCGCGTTTCCCTTGCCATTGCGGAAACGAGTTCAATTTCTGCTCCGGCAAGCTGAATAGTTGCGGGAATCACGAATACTTTTTTGCAGCATGTATCTTGGATGAGCTCATCAGCTGTTGCATCATGTAGAAGTGCATCATATACGCATTTCTCAAGCCCCTCTTTATCGATACCAAATCCACTGGTGCTATTTCCCTGCGGATCGAAATCGATAATGAGTACTTTACGATTTTGGTCACCAAGTGCTGCTGCGAGATTTACTGCCGTGGTCGACTTTCCAACGCCACCTTTTTGATTGATGATTGCAATGACGCGTGTATCCTTCTCGCTTTTTGACCTTAGTACGTCTTTGTATCCCACTATCCCTCCATTCGTGTTTATGCTTCATTTGGATAGCAAGAAACCCTAGATGTTTCACGTGAAACATCTAGGGTTTCACTCTGCTAATTCATTATGTTTCACGTGAAACATCTAAGCAAGAGGATTCTTCTTTGCAAGTCCCGGTGTACGAGGAAGCTTGACGCGGGAACGCTCCACAGCCATATAGGTATAAACAACACGATGACCAAGATCATTCGGTAAATCAAACTCATCGAAACCATCAAGCTCAAGACCAAGCATTTCTGCAACTTTCTCACCAGAAGATAGTTCCCCTTCTGAAGGATTTGCCTTAGCAATAACAAGAGAAGACCCCAACTGCAGAAAGGGACGACCATATTCAAGCAAGAGGGGTATGGGGCCAAGGGCACGGGCAACAACACAATCAAAGCAATGGTTCTGCGAAGCATACAGCTCGGTACGTTCATGAACAGCTTTGAGGGTTTTCAAATCCAATTGATTGAGAATTGCGTTTACCACGTTTACCTTCTTGCCAACGGAATCGAGAAGAATGCCGTTGCAACCAGTAGCGATTCCAATTGGAACACCCGGGAAGCCAGGACCTGTGCCCATATCGAGGAACGAGTTCAGGTCAGGTGGAAGGGATTGCAACAGTGCGAGCGAATCAAGAATATGAAGAACAAGAGCCTCATCAAGATTCGTAATGCGAGTTAGATTGATGTAATGGTTCACCTGTTCCACGTAAAGAAGATGTTCGACGCAGAGGTTTGCTTGCTCAGCAGTAAGTTCGATACAGAAGTCATCACAATACTGGAGAAGCTTATTAACAAGAGTCTTCAGGTCGGAATCCAAAACATCCAACGTTTTCAGCTGAATCTCTCTTTGTGTATCCATAACTCTTCCTTTCAATACTATGTCTCAAATCAGTGTAACAAGAAGCTCAGTCAAAAAAGAAGGGCGCATCGCTGCGCCCTTTCACCAACCTATGGGGAACAAGCTAGACAAGCTCAATCACAACATGACGATTAGTATCACTACCCTCGGAATGCGTATCGACGTGCTCGTCATCGCGAAGAGCGATATGCACCAAGCGACGCTCGTAGGCAGTCATCGGCGGAAGGCTGACAGAGCGATGCTGGCGAACAGCACGGCTTGCAGCGGAACGAGCCATGTTCGTGACCTTCTGGCGACGACGCTCCTTGTAGCTCTCAATATCGATAACAACAGGGTAGTGGAAACCCATGCGATGATCGAGAACCATAGAGAACATCGTCTGGAAGGCTTCGAGACCACGCCCGTGATACCCAATGAGAACGGAGAGATCGCAGTTCTTCTTACCGACCTTCTCGTCGGCAAAGACATTGAGGATCAACTCGCCCTCATCGCCATCGAACTCCTCAATGCTTGCGCGATCGAGGTTGTAGAAGGATAGGATCTCGCGAACAACCGTGACGCCCGCATCACCGATCAGATCGATATCGTCTTGAGAGAGCTCCTCGCCGACATGCACACGCTCAGCAAGGGCTGTGAAGGAAGAAGTATCCTCGACCTCTGCCACGTCCTCAATCACATCATCCTGAACATCTTCGATGCTGTCCTCCGCCATGGGAACCTCCAAATAGTAAGGTACCTAACAGGATACCCTGTTAGGTACGTAGAAATGAAAGCTAGTTCTTCTTGTGCGGACGCTGGCGACGCTCGCGGCGCACCACATCAACCTCGAGCGGAGCATTCTCCATACGCTCCTGCTCCTCCTCCTTGGCCTTCTCCATGACCTTCTGAGTGACGAAGATCTGCTGGATGACCTGCCAGCCGGTGGAGACGTCGTAGTACAGCAGCACACCGGCGGGAAGACTCCAACCAATCCAGAGCATCATGACGCTCATGACGATAGCCATGGTCTTCATGCTCTGTGCCTGGGAACCGGTCTGGTTCCGCGCCTGCATGAGCGTAGGGATCAGGGTCAGCACGGCAAAGAGCAGCAGAGCGACCACATACGGGATGGACTGCATCGGGTCGGTGGTCAGCGTGCCGGAAACCGAGGCTGAGAGGTTGGGCATGATGCCGAAGAAGCAGAAGTCACCCTTGACCTCAAGGTACTTGCGAATATCGCGCAGCAGCGTGAAAAGCGCGAACAGCACGGGCATCTGGATGAGCAGAGGCAGGCAGCCGCCCAGCGGGTTGAACTTGTTCTCGGAGTAGAACTTCTGCATCATCTCCGACTGCTTCTGGGGATCATCGGCGTACTTCTCCTGAATCTCCATCAACTTGGGCTGCAGCACCTGCATGCGCGCCTGCGACTTCGTTGACTTGAGCTGCAGCGGGGTGAGGATCAGGCGGATGATGACCACCAGAATGATGATGGACAGACCCCAGTCCACGGCAAAGCTCTGGATGCCGCCGAGGACGACGGCAAGAATGTTAACGATCCAATCCCACATGTGAGTCCTTCCTAAGGGACGCCGGCCCCGCCGGGACGGGGTCGTATCCTCCTTTATGCAAGGGATTACAGCGGGCTATGCGGCGCGCCGCGAGCCAGCCACCCCTGAGTACACCAAATCGAGCAATAGCCTCAACAGCATACGCGGAACAGGTCGGGATGTATATACACGCGTCCGGTAAAAGAGGTGAGATCCACCGCTGGTAGACGCGTATAGTGCCGATGACGAGCCGCTGGACATAGCCGGCAGGCCGAAGATTATCCATTGATGCCGGCGCGGCGGAGAAGCGAGGAAAGCGCGCCGCACAACTCCTCGGGAGATGCGTCGCGAGTACGCGGCGTGGCGAACAGGATGACGTCTCGCCCGGGGAGCGGAAGCTCCAGATGCCGGGCGGCCTCGCGCAGCACGCGCTTGGACCTGTTGCGCACCGCGGCGCAACCAAGTCGCTTGGCAGCAACGAAGGCGACCCGACCAGGATCGCCTTCGTCAACAGTTTCACCTATGACCATGCGCATCACCGGGTGGTTGTAACGCCTACCCGTGGTGAACACCCGCTCAAAATCGCGCCGGGACTTGAGTGTCCTCATGGGCACGAGATCTACTTCTCGTCGCTCACCGTGAGACGCTTGCGACCCTTGGCACGACGACGGGCAAGCACGGCACGGCCGCCCTTGGTCGCCATACGGGCACGGAAGCCGTGGGTCTTGGCACGCTTGCGCTTGTTCGGCTGGTAGGTACGCTTCATGGTGGTTTTCCTCCTGCTGCGTTTCGTTCGCATCCGGCTGAGCCGAAATACGGATAACTAGGCTCGTGAGCTTTCAGATTGTAGGGAAATCGCCGCTCGAATGTCAATCGCACAACTAAAAAAGAACGCGGTGACGAGGTATCTACGCAGGGCGTTCACGGGCTTTTCAACACTTTTCACCATATTGCACTGAGTTTTCAACAGCTCACGTTGAAAGTGTTGATAACTTTTCGCGATTTTTCTTCAGTTTTCAACCATTTCGGAAAACTTGTTGAAAACCTGAAAGAACCGCGGCCACGCGGTATGCTGGTTGGGCATCTTCGAGGAGTGGGATCACGCATGTCAGACGATTTCTACCCGTTCGTGGACTCGGGCGACCCCGCTCCGGGCAACGAGCACCTTCATCAAACCGCGCGAGACGGTTCGGCCGCGCTCTCGACGCAAACTGAATCGAACGTCCAGAACTTGGACGGGGGCTCGCGCGCGCTCTATGCCACGCGCATCGCGGTGTACGACGACATGCTCTCCACGCCGCGCGTGCTCGTGGTGGATTCTAAGGATGTGCGCACCTACCTGGAAGAGGTCACGAACACCACGTACCGCTGCATGAAGGAGCAGGGTGGTCGCCTCTCCCTTATGGTGATTCGAGAAATCGTCGAGAACTTCATCCACGCCCATTTCGCCGAGCCGGTCATCTCCATCCTCGATAACGGGGACACGATCCGCTTCGCCGACCAGGGCCCGGGTATCGATAACAAGGAGCAGGCGTTCGAGTTCGGCGTGACGTCGGCCGACCGCGAGAAGAAGCGCTACATCCGCGGCACGGGCGCCGGGTTCCCCATGGTGCAGCAGTATCTGGAGAACGCAGGGGGCGCCATCTCGATCGAGGACAACCTAGGACAGGGGACCGTGGTGACGGTGACGGTGGACCCGGGACGCACCCAGGAAGTGGAAGCCTCCTCGGCCCGCGGCGCAGCCGTTCGCGGGGCCGCGGGAGCCGGAGGCGGCATGGCCCGACAGCAACCGGCCTCCCCGTCGGCGACATCGACCGGGTATACCGTATCGGCGGGAATGGAGTTCAACGGCGCGGGCTGTGCACCAGCGCCCGGCTGGCCCGCGGGGACGCAGGCGCCTGCCTACGCCGGCTACCAGCCATATCAGGCCGCCTACCCGATGCATGGCGCCCAACCCTGGCCGCAACAACCCGTGTACCAGGGATATCCCGCCTACCAGCAGCCCGTATACCAGCAGCCGGCGGGCATGTGGCCGGCGATGGCGCCGATGCCAGCAGCCCCGCAGGCCCCGGTGCCGATGAACCCCGGGGCGCCGCATGTGTCGGAGCGTGGGCGGGCCGCGCTGGCATACCTCATGGCCAACGGCATCGCCGGCCCCACGGACCTCGCCCACGCGCTCGGCGCCTCCAACGCCACCTGGTCTCGCGAGCTGGACGCGCTCGGAGCGTTGGGGCTCGTGGTGAAGCAGGGGCAGAAACGCGTGCTCACTGAGATGGGCCGCGTCTGGCTCGAGCAGGAGGGCGGCACCGCGCAGCCGCCGGTCTCCGTATCATAGCGACGGCAGAGCGCGCCCGCGTAAGTAATAGAGAGGGACGGTAAGGGAGCCCCATGGAAAGCGAAGCCAAGATTCTCCTGGACGACGCCATCGATTTCTGTCAGCGAGACGGTCGCGACGACCGCCTGGTGCAGATGCTCTCCCAGGCTCGGGCGGTCGAGCTCACCGACGACCGCCTGGTCATCGAGGCGCCGAGCCGGTTTGCCATCTCGTACCTGGAGCGGAACCGCGAGCTGGTGGAGGGCTACCTGATGGAGATCGCCTTCGCGCCGATCGCGCTCGAGGTGCGCCCACCGGAGAGCGCGGCGGGCGATAGGTCCGCGCGAACGCGGGCGGCGGGCATACAGGCTCCCGTGACGGCGCAGCCCGCGGCCACGCCGCAGGCGGATACCGCCCCGATGCCGGTTCAGCCCGCATCGGTCGCCGCTGCCGCGGCCGCGATCCCCGCCCGCGCGCAGGCGGCCACGACGCCGCGCCCGACAGCGCCATCCCCCCTGCCCCGGCCGCAGCAGGCTGGCGACCGCCCAGCCGAGGGCGGCATCCGCGTGAAGAGCACCATCAACCCCGCCGAGCTCGCGGAGATGATGGGGCGCATGGGAGGCGCCACGCCGGCGACGCCAGCTGCCTTGCACGGCGCCGCAAGCCCCGTCGCGACCGCGGGCGTGGTGGAGCCCAAACTCGAGCCGGATTACCCGCAGACCCCCATCAACTCCAAGTTCACGTTCGCGAACTTCGTCTACGGCGACGAGAACAAGCACGCCTATCACTCCGCCCAGCGCTTCGCCGCCTTTGCCGACGAGCCGGGACAGGCCGGCTCGCTCTTCATCTACGGCGACTCGGGTCTGGGAAAGACGCACCTGTTACTCGCCATCCAGAACTACCTAGCCGAGAACAAGCCGCACATCCGCGTGAAGTACTCCAACAGCCAGGCGTACATCGATGACTTCATCAACGAGATCCAGCGGCAGAAGACCGAGGGCCGAACGATCCTGCGCGAGTACCACGATGCCGACGTGCTCATCATCGACGACATTCAGAACATCATCGGCAAGCAGGCCTCGATCGACTACTTCTTCCGGCTGATGGAGGAATTCATCAGCCAGAACAAGAAGATCGCCATCGCATCCGACCGCGCGCCCAAGAAGCTCGCCCTGGACGAGCGCATGACGAGCCGCTTCAACGCGGGCATGCTCTGCTTGGTGTCGGAACCGGGCTTCGAGATGAAGTACACGATCCTCAAGCGCTACTACGAGAGCATCACGCGCCCTGACGACGACATGCAGCTCAACTACGACGCCTCCCTGCTTTCGGCGTTCAAGCCCAACGAGGGCCGGCTCACAGACGAGCAGCTGCGCCATATGGCCGAGATCTCGGGCAACAACATCCGCGAGCTCGAGAGCTTCTGCGAGCGGTGCACCAACCTCTCCTTCGAGCGCGAACAGGCGGGCGGCGAGCTCACGGCCGAGGACATCGAGCGCGTGGCCGACGAGTACTTCGACACGCAGCACAAGGTGATCCACATCGACACCATCCAGAGCGTCATCGAGGAGTTCTACCACGTGAGCCACGAGGAGCTGATCGGCCCTAAGCGCCAGCGCGACATCGCGTTCGCGCGGCACGTGGCGATCTACCTCTCCAACAGCCTGTGCGACCTCTCGTCCAAGGCCATCGGCGAGGAGTTCGGCGGGCGCGACCACTCCACGGTGATCAACAGCCTGAAGGTCGTCGAGAGCAAGATGAAGGAGGACCGCCGCATCTGCGAGGACCTGCAGCAGCTCAAGAACAAGATCACCCTGCGCTCGTAGCCCGTGGCGCGGGACCACGCCGCACCGACCGACACCGCTGGAAAAGATGGGGAATGACGGTGGAAAGACGGTTCAAACCCCGTGGAGAGATGCGATGGTGGAAAACCGTTGTGGAAACCGGGGGACTTATCAACAGTTCGACAGGGAAAAAGATTCGGGGCGCTATCTGTGGATACGCTTGTTCTCAACACCATCCACAGGCTTATTATGATGATTAGATTTTTATATATCTAAGGAAGGATAAACAGATGAAGTTCACGGTCAGCCAATCCTCCCTCGCGGAGGCTCTCGGCGTCGTCATGAAGGGCGTTGCGGGAACCTCCACCCTCCCCATCCTCTCCGGCGTGCTCGTTCGCGCTACGGACGGCGTCATCGAGTTCCAGACCTCTAACTACACCATCGCCATCCGCCATCGTATCGCCGCGCGCGTGGATGAAGAGGGTGCCATGGTGGTCCCCTGCAAGATGCTCTTGAACATCACGCGCACCCTGCCCGATGCCCCCGTGACCTTTGAACAGGTGGAGCGGCAGGTTCAGATTCGCTGCGAGAAGAGCTCGTTCCGCCTGAACACGCTCGACGTGAGCGACTTCCCCGAGTTCCCCACCTTCGCGCTCGAGAGCTCCGTCGAGCTGCCGGCCGATATCCTCTCGGAGATGGTTGCCCGCACCTGGCGCGTGACCTCCACGGATAAGAACCGCCCCGTGTTGAACGGCGTGTACCTCACGGTCGAGAACAACACGGTGCGCCTGGTGGCCACCGACTCCTACCGTCTCGCGGTCTGCGACACGCAGGTGGAGACCTCCTCGCTCGATGGCAGCTTCGAGCTGAACGTGCCCTCCGATTCCTTCAACGACGCCGTGCAGCTCACGGGCGGCCAGGGCTCCATCCTCATCGGTGCCACGGACACGCAGGTGGTCTTCGTGGCGGGCAACACCACCTACGTGGCGCGCCGCATCGAGGGCATCTTCCCCGACTACAAGCGTCTGTTGCCGCCGACCTGCGCCACCACGGTGAAGATCGGCATCGAGGCCTTCTCCGCGGCGCTCAAGCGCGTGGCCGTGGTGGCCCAGGGCAACTCCGCGGTGAAGTTCGGCATCGACGCCGACGCGGGCATCATGTCGCTCTCGGCCGTCTCGAGCGACCAGGACGCCGCCGACGAGACGCTCGACGTGGAGGTCGAGGGAGATTCCGGCATGATCGCCTTCAACTACCACTACATCCAGAGCTGCCTGGACGTGCTCAAGCGCGAGAAGGAGATCACGCTCGAGCTGCAGAGCTACAACCAGGCGGGCGTCTTCAAGAGCTACGACAAGATCAACTACCTGTACCTGGTCATGCCCGTGCGCGTGTAGGCGACGGCTGGGGTATCGCTCGGTATGGCGCTCTCCGCCCGCACGCTCTCTGTGCGCAATTTCAGGAGCTACGAGGAGTTCACCCTCGAGCTCGACGCCGGCGTGACCGTGCTCGCAGGCCCCAACGCCGCAGGCAAGACCAACCTGGTCGAGGCGCTGCAGCTCCTCACGGCGGGGCGGTCCTTCCGGACCACCTCGCCCGCCCCGCTCGTGCGCGCCGGCGAGACGCGGGCATCGGCCGAGCTGCTCGTGGAGGGGGACGGCCGCCGCGTCGATTTGGGATGGCGCGCGGAAACGGACGTGGTGGCCGCGGCGGGCAATCTGGCGGTCAAACGGACGTTCACGCGCAACGGCAAGAACGTCACCGTGGCGGGTATGCGCGGTGTGCTGCCGAGCGTGCTCTTCTACCCGGACCACCTGGACATCGTCAAGCGCGCGGCCGTGGAGCGCCGCAGTGCGCTCGATGAGTTCGGCGTGCAGCTCTCCGAGAGCTACGCGCAGCTGCTCGGCGCTTACCGAAAGACGCTCGAGCAGCGAAACTCCCTGCTGAGGGGAGGCTTCGCCGATCCTGTGCTGCTTTCCTCATGGGACGAGGCGCTCATATCCGCCGGCATTTCCGTCATGCGCCACCGCGCGGCCCTGCTCGAGCGCGTGCGCGGCCACTTCCACCGGGTGTACGCGGCAATCTCGGGCGGTGAGGAGGCCGATGCCGTCTACGAGCCATCCGTCCCGCTCGCCGTGCCGGTGACCGAGGCTTCGGCGGACGATCTGGAGGAGGCGTTTCGCGCGGCCCTCGCGGCTCATCGAGGCGAGGACCTCGCCCGCGGGCACACGAGCGTGGGGCCCCAGCGCGACGACGTGGCCATGAGCATCGCGGGCCTGCCCGCGCGTACCTTCGCGAGCCAGGGGCAGCAGCGCTCGCTCGTGCTCGCTTGGAAGATCGCCGAGGTCGAGGTCGTGCGCGACATCCTCGGTCGCCCGCCGCTGCTGCTGCTCGACGACGTGATGAGCGAGCTCGACGCGGACCGCCGCCGCGCGGTGATGCGCTTTGTGCAGGAGGGAATCCAGACCGTCATCACGACCACCAACCTGGGGTATTTTGAGGGCGATGTGCTGGACCGGGCAAAGGTGGTGAGGGTCGGTGGCGAATAGGTATCGCGGCAGGGGCTCCGCCCGCATGGGCGAGACCCGCGGTCTGGGCGAGGTGGCGGCCGATATCAGCCGGAACATCTACGACCGCTCGAACGCCGACACCCGGGCCCGTATGGACGCCGCGAGCCGCCGCGGCCGCGTGTTCGCGGCCTTCAACGGCGTGGTCGCCGGCACGCGCGAGGGGGCCCACGTGACGGGCCTCCACTACCTGTCCGATTCCAACGAGCTCGTGGTCTACCTGGACGGGCCGAGCTGGACGCAGGAGTTCACCGTGATGCGCGAGATCGTGCGTGCCCGCATGGAGGCCAAGGGCGGCGCCGTGGACGCGCTCATCTTCCGCACGAGCCGTCCCGATTACGTTCGCTCGCAGCGAGCGGATGCCGTGTTGCAGAGCCATCGTTCGTCTTCTCCGGTGGCCGCCCCGCCGCTTCCGGAGCTGACGCCTTCTGAGGAGGCCAAGCTCGACCGGGACGTGGCCGGCGTGGCCGATCCCGGTCTGCGCGAGGCGCTCCGCCGGGCCGAGCGGGCTTCCATCGCGCTCTCGAAGCAGGACTCCACCGCACAGCCGCGCGAGTAAACGGACGAATCGGCTCCATTCGCCCGGTAGTGCGGTGAAAACGCTTCGCACGGGTCCGCTATCCACTCAAAAGTGACCTTTCTGGTATGAGATGCCAAAGAAACCGTCCGCGGGCCTTACAGGGGCATCTGGGTTCCTTGTAGAGCCATGTCGCCGGTGTCCCGTGTGTCCGATTCAACCGTTAAAATAGACAAGTTTGTTCCCTAGCTCACCCAGACGGGTGGAGAGGTAGCGTGCGCATGGCGAAAAACGAGTACGACGGCAGCGAGATTAAGATCTTGGAGGGCCTCGACGCCGTCCGCAAGCGTCCCGGCATGTACATCGGTTCCACGAGTTCGAGCGGCCTGCACCACCTGGTGTGGGAGATCGTCGACAACGCCGTCGACGAGGCCATGGCCGGCTTCTGCACCAAGATCGAGGTGACCGTGCACGCGGACAACTCGATCACCGTCGTGGACAACGGCCGCGGCATCCCCGTGGACAAGCACCCTGTGAAGAAGATCCCCACGCTCGAGGTCGTCATGACGATCCTCCACGCGGGCGGCAAGTTCGACAACTCCGCCTACAAGGTCTCCGGCGGCCTGCACGGCGTGGGCGTCTCCGTGGTGAACGCCCTCTCCAAGAAGGTCATCGTGCAGGTCAAGCGCGACGGCAAGATCTACGAGATGCAGTTTTCCCGCGGTAGGACCACTGAGAAGATGAAGGAGGTCGGCACCTCCAAGACCACCGGTACCACGGTGACCTTCTGGCCCGACGAGGAGATCTTCGAGACCACCGTCTACGATTACGACACCCTCCGCGACCGCCTGCAGGAGACGGCCTTCCTCAACAAGAACCTGAAGATCGTGCTCACCGACGAGCGCGAGCTCGCCCCGCGCGTGGACGAGTTCTGCTACGCCGGCGGCATCGTGGACTTCGTGAAGTTCCTGAACGAAGGCAAGACCGTGGCCGACGGTCTCAAGCGCCCCATCTACCTGGAGGGTAGCTCACCCGAGGGTACGCCGCTGGAACGTATGGGCGAGGTCGAGGTCGCCATGCAGTGGAACACCTCGTACTCCGAGACGGTCATGAGCTTCGCCAACGACATCTACACCCCCGAGGGCGGCATGCACCTGGAGGGCTTCCGCACGGCGCTCACCAAGGTGGTGAACGACTACGCCCGCAAGCAGAACATGCTGAAGGACAAGGATCCCAAGCTCGAGGGCAACGACGTGCGTGAGGGCCTGGCCGCCGTCATCTCCGTCAAGCTCGCCGACCC
Source organism: Collinsella sp. AK_207A (assembly GCF_902501965.1). Lineage (GTDB taxonomy): Bacteria > Actinomycetota > Coriobacteriia > Coriobacteriales > Coriobacteriaceae > Collinsella. Next base: position 297,007 of record NZ_CABWID010000010.1, read on the forward strand.
GCAGTTCGAGGGTCAGACCAAGGCCAAGCTCGGCAGCTCCTTCATGCGCGCGCTCGTGCTCAAGGTGGTGACCGACGGCCTTACCGACTACCTGGAGGAGCATCCCAAGCAGGCTCGCGAGATCGTCAAGAAGGCGCAGCAGGCGAGCAAGGCCCGCACCGCCGCCCGCAAGGCCCGCGAGGCCACGCGCCGTAAGAGCCTGCTCGAGACGGCGAGCCTCCCCGGCAAGCTGGCCGACTGCTCGGTGCGCGATGCCGAGATGACCGAGCTCTTCATCGTAGAGGGCGACTCCGCCGGCGGCTCCGCCAAGGACGGCCGGCGCCGCGACATCCAGGCCATCCTGCCGCTCCGCGGCAAGATCTTGAACGTGGAGCGCGTGGGCGACCACCGCGCCTTCTCGAGCGACACCATCCAGTCGCTCATCACCGCCATCGGCACCGGCGTGACCACCGGCGCAGGCGACGGCGGCGACTTCGACATCACCAAGGCGCGCTACCACAAGATCATCATCATGACGGATGCAGACGTCGACGGCGCGCACATCCGCATCCTGCTGCTGACGTTCTTCTACAAGTACATGCGTCCGCTCATCGATGCCGGCTACGTCTACGTGGCCTGCCCGCCGATCTTTGGCATCAAGGTGCGCAACAAGATCCACTACGTCTACCCCAACGGGCGCCAGGCGGAAGACGAGATTCTGCGCGACTCGATCATCGAGCTCGGGCTCAACCCCGACGAGGACGACGACAGCGCCGCCGGCAAGGTGACCAAGAAGCGCAAGGGCTACACCGTCCAGCGTTACAAGGGTCTGGGCGAGATGGACCCCAAGCAGCTGGCGAGCACGACCATGGACCCCAAGACGCGCATTCTGCAGCGCGTGACCATCGAGGACGCCGCCGTGGCCGAGCGCGCCGTGCGCGAGCTCATGGGCAACGAGGTGGGGTACCGTCGCGAGTACATCGAGAAGCACGCGCATGACGCCCGCTTCCTCGACGCGTAGAAGGAGAACTGAGTGGCTGAGAACAACGAGAACGAGATGAACGAGGGCACCGGCGCGACCGGCCTGCCCGACGACCTCAAGCACCTGCTCGCCCGCGCCGAGGCCGATGACGGCGCCGACGTGTACGTCGAGGACGCCGCCACCGACGACGAGGACGATGCGGGCGACGGCGAACTCGAGGAGAGCTTCGGCGACATCGACCGCGGTGACGACGGCGGCGAGGACGAGAACGGCGGCAAGCTGCAGCTTTCCGAGTTCGGGCACGAGATGAAGCAGTCTTTCATCGAGTACTCCATGTCCGTCATCACCGCGCGCGCCCTGCCGGACGTGCGCGACGGCCTGAAGCCGGTGCACCGCCGCATCCTCTACGCCATGAACGAGAGCGGCATCTTCCCCAACCGCCCGCACAAGAAGAGCGCGTGGACGGTCGGCGAGGTTATCGGCAAGTACCACCCCCACGGTGACTCCGCGGTCTACGAGACGATGGTCCGCCTGGCCCAGTGGTTCTCCATGCGCACCCCGCTCGTGGATGGACACGGCAACTTCGGCAACATCGACGGCGACTCCGCGGCGGCCATGCGTTACACCGAGAGCCGTCTGGCCAAGCCCGCCATGGAGCTGCTGCGCGACCTGCAGAAGGACACGGTGGACTGGCAGCCCAACTACGACGAGTCACTCGCCGAGCCCCAGGTGCTGCCCGCGCGCTTCCCCAACCTGCTGGTGAACGGCCAGACGGGCATCGCCGTTGGCATGGCCACCAACATTCCGCCGCACAACCTGGGCGAGGCTATCGAGGCCACCTGCTACTACATCGACCACCCCGACTGCACGGTGGACGAGCTCATGCAGATCATGCCGGGTCCGGACTTCCCCACGGGTGCCGTCATCATGGGCACCGACGGCATCCGCCAGGCCTACGAGACCGGCCGCGGCTCCATCACCGTGCGCGCCAAGGCGCACGTGGAGTCCACCAAGACGGGTCGCAACCGCCTGGTGTTCACCGAGGTTCCCTACATGGTCAACAAGGGCACTCTGCAGGAGAAGATCGCCGCGCTCGTGAACGAGAAGCGCATCGAGGGCATCTCGGATATGCGCGACGAGTCCACGCAAAAGGGCATCCGCCTGGTGATCGAGCTCAAGAAGGGTGTCATCCCGCAGGTCGTGCTCAACAACCTGTACAAGTTCACCCAGCTGCAGACCACCTTCGGCGCTAACAACCTGGCCCTGGTGAACGGCGTGCCCAAGTGTCTGTCGCTCCGCGAGATCCTCGGGCACTACGTTGACCACCAGGTTGACGTCGTCACCCGCCGCACGCGCTTCGACCTCAAGAAGGCCCAGGCCCGCGCCCATATCCTCGAGGGTTACCTCCTGGCTCTCGACCACATCGACGAGGTCATCTCCATCATCCGCTCCTCGCAGACCGATGCCGAGGCGAGCGCGCGCCTGATTGAGCGTTTCAGCTTCAGCCCCGAGCAGACCACGGCCATCCTCGAGATGAAGCTGCGCCGCCTGACCGGCCTCGAGCGCGACAAGATCGAGGACGAGCTCGCCGGCCTGCGCCGCGCCATCGCCTACTACGAGGACCTGCTGGCGCACGAGGAGAAGATCTTGGGCGTCATCAAGGACGAGATGCGCGAGATCGCCCGCAAGTTCGGTGACAAGCGCCGCACCGAGATCACCCACGCCGAGAAGGACCTGGACGTGGAGGACCTCATCGCCGACGAGGACATGGTCGTCACCATCACGCACACCGGTTACGTGAAGCGCATCCCGGTGGCCACCTACCGTAGCCAGAAGCGCGGCGGCAAGGGCGTCTCGGGCGCGAACCTCAAGGAAGATGACGTCATCGACGAGATGTTCATCGCCAGTACCCACGAATACGTGCTGTTCTTCTCCAACCGCGGCAAGGTGTACCGCGTGAAGGTACACGAGCTGCCCATTGGCAGCCGCCAGGCGCGCGGCACGGCGATCGTGAACATCGTGCCGTTCGAGGACGGCGAGAAGATCGCGAGCGTCATCTCCTGCCGCGAGTTCCCCGAGGACGAGTACCTGATGTTTGCTACGGCGTCCGGCATGGTGAAGAAGACGGTGATGAGCGCGTACGGCCGCGTGCTGCGCAGCGGCATCATCGCCATCAAGCTGCAGGCCGGCGACCGCCTGCTCGGCGTGCGTCGCGTGCGCCCGGGCGACAAGGTGATCCTCGCCTCTACCGCGGGCAAGGCCATCATGTTCGATGAGAACGAGGTGCGCGCGACCGGTCGCGACACGAGCGGCGTGCGTGGTATGGCGCTTAAGAACGACGCCGAGGTGCTGGGCATGGAAATCACCAACGGGAGGGGCGACCTGTTCGTGGTGACGGAGCGCGGCTTTGGCAAGCGCACCGCCGTGGCCGACTACCCGACCCAGGGCCGCGGCGGACAGGGCGTCTACACCATCCAGATGACGGACCGCAAGGGCAAACTGGCAGCCTGCAAGGTGGTGGGCCCGCAGCACGAACTGTTCATCATCACCGAGGGTGCCACGGTGATCCGCGTGAAGACGGCTGAGATCTCTGAGACCGGCCGCGCCACGCAGGGCGTGAAGATGATGAGCGTGGCCGACGGCGACCGCGTGTGTGCCGTGGCGCGCATGACGAGCGCCAAGAAGAAGCCCGCCAAGCCTACCGGCGTGGTCGAGGGTCAGGGCGCGCTCGACCTCTCGGCCGCCGGCGCCGAGGACGCCACCGACGCGGCCGACCGCGTGGACATCGGCAGCGGCGACGAAGCGCTCGAGGATCTGATGGACGAGTAGCGCGGCTCTCCCTCAATCGCCCCCATGCTCAGGACGGCCTCGGAGAAGTTCCTCCGAGGCCGTTTGTGTTGATAAACGCGGTACGCGGCGAATGCAGGGCGTAGCGAACGGGTGAATATGCCGGAACGGGCTCGAACTTGCAGAAATCGCAATTTCAAGCCCGTTCTGGCAGATCGCCCTCTATGCGCTCCGCGCAACCGGTTTGCTTGGGGACAGCGTTATCCGTTTTTAGATGTCAGATAAGGCTCGAAATCGCATTTTCAGCGATTTCGAGCCTTATCTGATCAATCGATACAATAGCCTCATGTCAGTTAAGCCTCGAAATCGCAAAAATCCGGATTTCGAGGCTTAACTGACATCTCAGTCCCGTATCAGATCCGGGGCGACAAGGGCGTCTGAGTTCAAGAACGAAAAAACAGGCTCGCGGCCCGCCAAAAAGAAGTGGTGGAGATGAAGGGGCTCGAACCCTCGGCCTCAGGCTTGCAAAGCCCGCGCTCTCCCAGCTGAGCTACATCCCCACTCTAATGTAATAAACACCCCAGCGGCGACTCGGCTCTCGCTGGGGTGTTTATTGCGAAAGAAGTGGTGGACCTGACAAGATTCGAACTTGTGACCTCCCGGTTATCAGCCGGACGCTCTAACCAACTGAGCTACAGGTCCATCGCTCGAACGATATTAGCCTAGATGAGTATTCCAAGTCAACAACATTTTTTGAAATAAGCGACAAATAGTTGAAAAGCGGGTACCATACCTCATTGCAAATGTGCGAGGAAGGTGAGGAGGCACCAGATGATACGCGTTGATATCGAGACTGTGATCATGTCGAATGGTCCCGTGCCGTCCGTCATCGTACTCCGCGAGCGAAGCGACCAACGCACTCCGGAAGCCGCCACGCGCGTTCTTTCCATTCAAACGGGCATGTTCGAAGCAGCGTCCATTGGGCGCGGTGCCGAGCAGGCAAGGAGTTCCCGTCCCATTACGCACGATTTGCTCCTGAACGTCATGCGCGAGCTGGGCGGCAAGCTGGAGCGCGTGGAGATCGACCGGGTGGATGCCCCTGTGTTCTTCGCCAAGCTTATCGTGCAGGTTGAAGCCGCCGTTGAGGATAGTACCTCCGCCGAGGCGGCAGTGGGCAGCCAGCCCCGCGAACTGCGCATCGATGCCCGTCCGAGCGACGCCCTGGCCTTGGCCGTGCGCGCCAACGCACCCATCTACGTTGAAGACGACGTCATGAACCGCGCCGGCAACATCAACGTGCGCGAATCCGGGGACGGTGAGGCCGAGCTGGAGCGCTTCGACCAGTTCGTGCAGACGCTTTCGCCCGACGACTTCTAAGACAAGGGAAGCCGCATGGACAACGACCTCGACGAGTAGGTAGTCCTCTCTGACAAAAAAGCAGACCCCTCACATTGGCGGTCGATGCCCTGCGCGGCGACTCGTCTCATATGTCCCTTGTGTGATGGACCTGTAGCTCAGTTGGTTAGAGCGTCCGGCTGATAACCGGGAGGTCACAAGTTCGAATCTTGTCAGGTCCACCATCTATTGAACTGAAGGCCTCGGGGCATTGCCTCGGAGCTTTTTTTGTGCCGAGAAGGGTCGGGGGGCAATGGCTTTCGCGTTGTACGCCTCGGTAGAGACAGACGGGTCTAGCGGCGAGCCTCGCGATACTCACTGTTCGGACGTGCCTACATCCGGCCATTATCGATGTATAAAAAATAAATGAATATTCCCAAACTGGTATCGTTATGAAAATACCTCTAAATGCAGGTATAACCGTTTACCGATTGGGGACAACAAAAATAGAGTGAATAATAATGGCGTAAATAGCGAATTAAATGAATAGTGAACTCATGGAAGAAAACTAACACCTTTCCATTCGGTGTCGAGGCATAGCGCCTGAGCAAGCTTTTTATAACGCTGCAGGTGCGCAATGGGGGCTATGTTTGCGTTAACAATTGCTCAGTTCTGCGTAAAGACGCCCATATTGTCAAAAGACGTTTACCGGTGGGCGGCAGATTCTTAAGTTGTTTTTAAGTTAGAAACATGGTGGAGCGTAATGTCAGTCCGCGCTGCGCCAAGGCTATGCAGCTTGCGTCGCAAGACGTGTGGACACGGCGCAGCTTGACGGCAGTTTGTCGTCGGCTTGTAAACGAAAGGGGCGCTGCTGCCATGGTAACTAACGGTCGTGCAATTCGATGGGTGCGAGGGGCGGTGTGCGCGGCGGCATTTGCGGCGGCTGCGCTCACCCTTCCCGTAGCCCACGCGTGGGCGGCGGATGATGTTTCGCCCGAGCTGCGCTCGCAGACTCAGACTCAGATGAGTTCTGCACCCGAGATTGCCTATGTGAGTAATGTAAGTAATCCGTCTCAGCGTACGGTTTCGTTTAACGACAACTGGAAATTCAATCTGGGCGACGCCAGCGGCGCCCACGATCCCTCTTTTAACGATTCGACGTGGGAGAACGTGACGCTTCCCCACGACTACAGCATCGATCAGGACTATGCGTCCAACCTTGAGGCCGAGAGCGCCTACAAGCCGGGCGGCATCGGCTGGTATCGCAAGAGCTTCTTTGTCGACAGCGCTCTTGCCGGTAAGCAGGTTCGCATCGATTTCGATGGCGTCTATATGGATGCCACCGTGTGGGTCAACGGCACCGAGCTGGGTAACCACCCTTACGGTTACACCCCCTTCTCGTTCGATCTCACCCCGTACCTCAAGACGGGCGAGGAGAATACCATCGCCGTCAAGGTTAACCATAAGGTTCCCTCGAGCCGTTGGTACTCCGGTTCGGGCATCGGCCGCAACGTCGACCTCGTTGTGACCAACAAGGTCTCCGTTGCCAAGGACGGTGTGCACGTGACTTCCCCCAGTCTGGAGAGCCAGGCCGGCGGCACCGTGACCACCAAGCTTTCCTCCACCATCGTCAACAATGGCGACAAGGATGCCTCCGTGACGCTCGTGCAGACCATCTTCCCCAAGGGTGGCAATGCTGAGCAGGCTATCGGCACCGTGACCACCGACGCTCAGGCTGTGGCGGCAGGCGAGTCCAAGACCATCGAGTCGACGATCAAGGCTGCCAACCCGAGCCTCTGGTCCACCGAGGCCCCCAACCTCTACACGGTTCGCACCGAGGTCAAGGTTGGCGACAAGGTTGTCGACACCTACGACACGGTCTATGGCTATCGTTGGTTCAACTACAACGTCAACAACGGCTTTAGCCTTAACGGCAAGAACGTGAAGCTCAAGGGCGTCTGCATGCATCACGATCAGGGTGCCCTGGGTTCCGTCGACAGCCGTGCGGCTGTTGAGCGCCAGGTCCGCATCCTGAAGGAGATGGGCTGCAACTCCATCCGCACCTCTCACAACACGCCGTCGCGCGTGCTCGTTGAGGTGTGCGAGGAGCAGGGCATCCTGCTTGACGAGGAGATCTTTGACGGCTGGACCGACGCAAAGAACGGCAACCGCTTCGATTACGCTCGCTTCTTTAATAAGAAGGTCGGCGATTCCAAGATCATCGGTGCCAAGTCCGATCAGGCTTGGGCTGAGTTTGATCTTAAGGCAACCATCGCCCGTGATTACAACTCCCCTTCGGTCATCATGTGGTCTGTAGGTAACGAGATGATCACTGGCGGTACCAAACCGTTTGATGAGACCGCTCAGCGCAACCTCATTAAGTGGACCAAGGAGGCCGACCCCTCTCGTCCTGTGACGCTCGGCGACAACCAGCTCAAGAGTGGCTCGTGGAACTATCGGCCCGGCAACCTTGCTAACGCTGGCGGTCTGATTGGTATCAATTACGCCGACGGCAGCATGTATGATCAGCTGCACCGCAATAATCCGACGTGGAAGTTCTACGGCTCCGAGACGGTTTCTTCCGTTAACAGCCGTGGCGTCTACAACACGCTCGGCAGCATGGCCGATGCCGGCGGTCATCAGCTGACCTCCTACGACACGTCTTATGTAAGCTGGGGTCACACCGCTTCCCAGGCATGGTATGACACCATCACCCGCGACTTCGTCGCCGGCGAGTATGTCTGGACCGGCTTTGACTATCTGGGTGAGCCCACTCCGTGGAACGGCATCAGTGCCGGCGTTCAGGGTGGCGATTGGAGCATTGCTCCCAAGAACTCCTATTTTGGCATCATCGATACCGCCGGCCTGCCCAAGGATACGTACTATCTGTATCAGAGCCAGTGGAACGATAGCCTGCACACGCTGCACATCCTTCCTGCCTGGAAGAACGATATGGTCAAGAAGGATGCCAGCGGCAAGGTCAAGGTCGTTGTCTACACCGACGCGGCTGGCGTCGAGCTCTTCTTTACGCCTAAGGGTTCCACGACCCCGCAGTCGCTCGGCAAGAAGACGTTCACCAAGAAGAACACGACTGCCGGCTACACCTATCAGATCTATGAGGGTGAGGGCAAGAGCGTTAAAACGGCTGAGAATCTCTGGCTCAGCTGGAATGTTCCCTATGCCGATGGCACCATCACCGCCAAAGCCTATGACGAGAGCGGCAACGTTGTCCCGACCGAGAATTGGGACGGCCGTCAGAGCGTGACGACCACCGGTGCCGCCACCAAGCTCGAGGCTTCGGTCGATCGCACCGAGCTCTCTGGTAAGGGCGACCTGGCCTATGTCACCGTGAGCGTTAAGGACCAGAACGGCAACATCGTTCCCGACGCCAAGAACAACGTGAAGTTTGAAGTCAGCGGTGCAGGCGAGCTCGCCGGTATCGACAATGGCAGCTCCCCGGACCACCAGTCCTACCGTGATAACAACCGCAACGCATGGGCTGGCCAGCTCGTGGGTATCGTGCGCTCCAATGGCAAGGGCGGCGACATCAAGGTCACCATGACTGCCGGCGGTCTCGCGTCCACCACCGTGACGATCCCCTCTACGAGTTCCAGCGATCCTGCGGCTCCTAAGTCGGTTTCGAGTCTGCTGTACTCCCGCTTCTACTATGTTAAGACCGGCAGCGAGCTCACCCTGCCCAAGCAGATTGATGTCAACTATTCCGATGGTACGTCCGAGAAGAAGGATGTTGCCTGGGCCCCGATCAACAAGGATGACCTGTCCAAGCCCGGCACCTTCCAGGTTACCGGTGAGGTTGCGGGTGCCAAGGTCTCTTGCACCGTTACGGTTCTTGATGAGGTCGCCGCGCTTCTGAACTACTCCGCCACGACCCCGGTCGGTACGGCCGCTGCTCTCCCCGACGCGCGCCCTGCCGCCATGGCCGACGGCTCCGTTCTCAATGCGAGCTTCCCCGTTACGTGGGAGACGCCCGCCGAGGACGCTTACAAGCAGGCTGGCACCGTGACCATCAACGGCACCGCCAACGTCTTTGGCAAGGACCTGACCGTCACCGCAACGATTCGCGTTCAGAACGAGAAGGTCACCATTGGCGACAACGTTGCCAACGCCGGTGCCCTGATGAGCGTTTCGCAGAGTGTCCCCGAGGGCAAGCAGTCCGATAGCCTCTCGGCTATCAACGACGGCGTCACTGCCTTCACCCCGGGTAAGGGCGACGGTAGCGCCAATACGACCTGCTGGTCCAACTATGCGTATGCACAGGAGGGCCACACCAAGTCGAGCGTGACCTTCAACTACAACACCCAGCAGCGCCTGGGCCGCGCCGTGGTGTACTTCGTTGAGGATTCTTGGTCTGCGAGCTATCCCGATGCCGGTACCACCAAGGTCGAGGTTTCCGAGGACGGCAACACTTGGCGCGCGGTCACTACGACTGAGACCATCGGCTCTGCCAGCAATCGCGTTAAGCCCTACACGTATGAGTTCGAGCCCACGCTTGCTACGTTTGTGAGGTTCACCTTCACCAACAAGAACGTGACGCTTCCCCATGCCAAGCCCTGCACCTGCATCACCGAGATCCAGCTGCTTGAGGCCAAGGGCAGCTTCGACACCAATACCGAGGCTGCGCTCGATAGCCTGACGGTCAACGGCAAGAAGTTGAGCGCCAGCAACCTCGAGAAGGGCAGCTACTCCACGGCTGCACTCTTTGCCGATGTTGAGGCTGTCGGTTCCAACAACACCGCTGTCACGGTGCTTCCGGCACACGATAACAAGATCAACATCATCCTCGAGTCCGAGGACCACGCCACGCGCAAGACCTTTGTTATCAATCTTGCGGCCGATGCCAGCTCGAGCGTTCTGCCCGACGATAGCGACGAGCGCGATGTTCCCAACGAGGAAATTAAGAACAAGGCCGCCGGCAGCGAGCTGAAACCCGCCTCTGGCAACGAGGGCCCTGTTGCGTTTGCGTTCGATAAGAACAACGCGACCTACTTCCACACCAACTGGAGGAATGGCCATAAGCCCAGTGCCGATGAGCTGTGGGTCTCCATGGAGCTCGAGGAGGCCCAGGCGGTCGAGGCCCTGCGCTACCTGCCGCGTAACTCTGGCGGCGATGGTGGCTACAACGGTATCGTTACCAATTACGAGATTCAGTACCGTGAGAACGAGTCTGACGAGTGGAAGACCATCTCTACCGGTCACTGGAAGGGCTACAAGGACGAGGGCTTTGAGATGGGCTGGCGTGTCGCTCAGTTCGATCGCCCTGTCACTGCCAAGTACTTCCGCTTTAAGGCCAACGGCACCCAGGCTGCCAGCGGCGATAACGAGCACATGAGTGCTGCCGAGATTCGCCTGCGCAAGCCGAGCCCGGCTGTCGAGATCAAGGATGAGAACGTCAAGGTCGCCGACACGCTCAAGGTCGCCAACATCAACGATGAGGACGCCATCAAGAGCGCGATCGCCAAGACGGTCGACGTCATGGTCGGCGACAAGAAGCTCACCTATGGTCTCGATTACAAGCTCGCCTTTGAGATGGGCGATGTGAACGAGGGTACCCGCGCCCGTCAGGTTACCGTTACGGTGACCGGTATCGAGGACTACAAGGGTTCTATCAATAAGGACGTTGCGATTACCGAGGCCCCGCGCTCGCTTGAGGGCATTGCGGTTAACGCCGATGCCGCCAAGCTCACCTACACCGAGGGCGAGAAACTCGACCCCAAGGGTCTGGTTCTGACGCTGACCTACAGCAACGGCACTTCCGAGCAGGTCGAGTACAACGACGACACCAAGAGCGACTTTACGTTCGATCCGACGCTCGACACGGAGCTGACCGAGAACGGCAATCTCCAGGTGACCGTTACCTATGGTGGTAAGTCCGCCAGCTATGTTGTCTCGGTGAGCAAGAAGGCGAACCCCGACCCCGACAAGCCCAACCCTGAGCCGAGCCCTGACCCCAAACCCAATCCGGATCAGCCCAAGCCTGAGCCGAACCCTGACCCCAAGCCCAACCCCGGCAAGCCTGGCAAGAACAACGCCAGCGGCTCTATGCCCGAGACGGGCGATAACGCACTTGTTGCGGTTGCGGCAACCGGATGCGCTGGTGTTGCGGCTATCGCTTGGGGCATGGTTGCCCGCAAGCGTCGCCAGAACTAATCGCACCACCACGGACGCGCTCCCTGGATACAGGGGGAGCGCGTCCTCTTGCGCGTTAAAAACGCACGAATTTGGTAGGAAGAGAGAAAGGAAGGGAACGTAAGTATGACGGTTCATAAGACCAAAATGCTGAAGCGCGTGACCACCATGGTTGCTTGCATGCTTGCAATCGTGTTTGCGTCTACGCTGCTCTGTGCGAACCCTGCCGTTGCGGCCGAGGCAGCCAATCTCGCCCTCAACAAGACCGCCGTTGCGGATAGTGAAGAGGCGGGCACGGTTGTCGCTGCCAAGGCGGTGGACGGTAGCGACTCCACTCGTTGGGGCAGTGCCGAGGATAGAACCGGTGGCGCCCACTGGATCTACGTCGACTTGGGGTCTTCGAAGACCGTAAAGAAGGCGACGGTCAAGTGGGAGTCGTACAAGGCGACTGGTTACAAGATCCAGTATGCGACGGGCAACACGGCACCAGCCGCCGATAGCAGCGATTGGAAGGACATCCATACGTCCAGCGATCGCCCCGCTTCCCTTACCGACGAGATTACGTTTGACACTCCTGTGTCCGGTCGTTTCTTCCGTCTGTACATCACGGGCTTCACGAGCCATGACCCCAACGGCGCTGCTGTTGATTGGCCGACCATTGCCGTGAATGAGTTTGAGCTCTACGGCGACGAGACTACGACGCCTTCTACTCAAGATCCGCAGCAGAACGTTGCGCGTGGCGTGAATGCCACCGCCGACAGCGTCGAGGCGAACACCCTCGGTGCCGCCAAGGCCGTCGATGGCAACACGACGTCCTCGTCATCCCGTTGGGCAAGTGCCGTTGACGCTACCGCTTCTCGGGATGGTGGCCCTCACTGGATCTACGTCGATTTGGGCCAGCAGCGCGACGTAAAATGCGTCCGCGTGTTCTGGGAGCTGCGCAAGGCTAAGGGTTACAAGATTCAGATTGCCAACGGCTCTACTGCCCCCGCCGCCGATAGCTCTGACTGGAAGACGGTTTACACCAACGCTGGGCATCCTTCGAGCAAGACCGATTTGATTACGCTCGACAAGGTGTATCAGGCTCGTTTTGTCCGTCTGTATATCGACCACAACACCTATGCCGATCCCGACGGCGGCGTCGCATGGGGCAATGTTTCCATTTTCGAGCTCGAGGTCTACGGTGGCACGCCCAAGATGGACATGAACGGCCTGGCCGATGCCATCAAGGTCGAGGCTCCCAAGAAGGGCGACACGCAGCTTAAGGTCACCCTGCCCACCTCTGAAGAGTATGACGTTACCTATAACGGCACCGACTACGAGCAGGTTGTTGGCACTCAGGCCGACGACGGCACGATTCCCATCTACCAGCCGATCGTTGATACGCAGGTCAAGGTTTCCTTCAAGGTGACCAAGAAGAGCGACAAGAACACCTATACGTTCAAAGAGGTTCCCGTTACCGTTCCTGGTAAGTTCCAGGTCGAGGCGGACGATAACGCCGCCCCCGAGGTTTTGCCGCAGCTTCGCGAGTGGAAGGGCCGCTCCGGCTCCTTTGCTCCTACCGCGCAGACGCGCGTTGTCTACGACAGCGACGACTTTAAGACGGCTGCCGATGAGCTGGCCGCCGATTACAAGGACCTGTTTGGCTCCGAGCTCACGGTTGTTAAGGGCAGCTCTGCCAACGCAGGCGACATCTTGCTCTCTAAGACCACCGATACGTCCCTTGGTCTTCAGGACGAGGGCTATCTCATGGAGATCACCGATTCCGTGAGCGTCAAGGCCGAGACCAAGACGGGTGCCTACTGGTCCACCCGCACTATTTTGCAGGCCCTCAAGACCGGTAACGGTTCCATCCCGCAGGGCATCACCCGCGATTACCCGCTGTATAAGGTACGCGGTCTGATTCTCGACGTGGGCCGCAAGACCTTCTCGCTTGAGTGGCTCCAGCAGATGAGCAAGCAGCTCTCCTGGTTTAAGCTCAACGATTTCCAGGTGCACCTTTCCGACAACTACATTTGGGTCGAGGAGTACTCGGACGACACCGTCAACACTGCCTATAGCGGCTTCCGTCTGGAGTCCGATATCAAGAAGGGTGGCAACAACGGTAAGAACAAGGCCGATCTGACGAGCACCGACGTGTGGTACTCCAAAGACGATTTCCGCAAGTTCATTCAGCACTCGCGTGACCTCGGTGTCAACATCGTTCCCGAGTTCGATATGCCGGCACATTCCCTGGCACTCACCAACGTGCGTCCCGACCTGCGTACTCCTAAGTCCATGACGCGTCGTGGCAACGACCACCTTAACCTGGCTCAGAAGTATGACGAGTCGCTCGAGTTCGCGCTTTCCATCTGGGATGAGTACCTCACCGGTTCCAACCCTGTCTTTGACAACCAGACCATGGTTCATATCGGCGCTGACGAGTACGAGGCCGACGGTAACGCATACCGCAAGTTCGTCAACGACCTCTTTGAGCACGTTGAGGCCTCCGGTCGCACTGCCCGCGTATGGGGCAGCCTTACCCAGATTAAGGGCGACGGCTCTGTCCAGGTTTCTGGCAAAGGCGCCGCAGGCGAGCATCGTCAGATGAACCTTTGGAGTGTGGGTTGGGCCAAGATGGACGAGATGTACAATCTCGGCTTTGATCTGATCAATTGCGTCGACAGCAAGTACTACATCGTTCCCAACGCCGGCTACTACTACGATTACCTCAATGACAATACCGTGTACAACTCTGCCGTTAACTCCTATGGCAACGTTACGATTCCCGCCGGCGACGAGCAGATGATCGGTGGTGCCTTTGCCGTCTGGAACGACATGTGCGGCAAGAAGGAAAATGGCATCTCCGAGTATGATGTCTACGACCGCATCACCAACTCCGCTGGCCTGTATGCTGCTGCCACCTGGGGCAAGGGCACGGCCGATGTCTCCGCTGCAAAGGCTACTGCCAAGAAGCTCGGCGACGCCCCCAATACCAACTTTGGTTACGAGACCACGGCCAATGCCGAGGGTACCGTCATGCAGCTTGGTATGGACGATGCCAACGATGCCTCGGGCAACGGCAACAGCCTTAACCTGAAGTCTGCCAAGAACGCCGAGGTTGTCGACGTAGACTTCAAGAAGGCACTTGAGCTCAAGGGCGGCAAGAGCTATGTCACGCTGGATTCCGATCTTGAGACCGCTGGTCTCGGTAACGATCTGCGCGTGAAGGTCAAGCGCACCGATGCCACGAGCGACAAGGACCAGATTCTGTTCGAGAGCCCCTATGGCTCCATCAAGGCCGTTCAGGCAAAGACCGGTAAGGTCGGTATTACCCGCGAGAACCATGACTACTCCTTCAACTACACGCTTCCCATGAACGAGTGGGTTGAGCTTGAGTTCAAGAACGAAGGCATGGGCAAGGTTTCGCTCTATGTGAATGGCGAGCTCAAGGAGACCATCGGTCGGGATGGCAACAATAAGCTCAAGGCCACCTGCATGTTCCCGGTCAAACGCATCGGCAGCAAGACGAATGCCTTCACGGGTTACGTCGATGATGTTCGTCTGACGCGTAACGCTACGTTTGCGACCACCATGCCGCTCGATAATGCCGAGCTCAAGGCCCGCTCCGTGCTCGCTGCCGGTGCGGACGATGCCGAGCTCGAGAAGCTCGTTGAGCGGGCTCGCGCTCTTGTCAACCAGGTCAACCCCAATGCCGCCGAGATTGCCAATCTCGCGCAGCAGATCAACGACCGCGTTGCCAACGTCAAGTACAAGCCTGCCGATTACCGCAAGCTCGACGCCCTGCTCGCCGCAATTCCTTCCGACCTGTCCGTCTATACCGACGAGTCCGTTGCGGCACTCACATCTGCACGCAATAGCATCCAGCGCGACCTGCCAGTGAGCATGCAGGATACGGTTGATGCCTACACGAAGACGCTCACCGAGGCAATTGAGGGCCTCGAGCTTAAGTCTGCAGACAACAACTTTGCCCAGGGCGTGACCGCTACAGCCTGCTCCGAGGAGAAGACCGGTGAGACCGCTCCCAACGGTCCTGCTGCGGCTGCCGTCGATGGTGACGAGTCCAGCTTCTGGCACAGCAAATGGAGCGCTCCTGCCGACAATACCATGCCTCACTGGTTCAACGTTAAGCTTGCTGCTCCCGCCAAGGTGAGCGGTATGGTGTACGTGCCGCGTACCGGTAGCTCCAATGGCCGCTTGACCAAATACCATGTCGAGGTAAGCACCGACGGTGGTAGCACCTATACGAAGGTTGCCGAGGGTATGCTCGAGTCCAGTGCGGGCGCCAAGAACATCGCCTTCGACAAGCCTGTTGCCGCCGCAACCGACGTCAAGCTCTACTTTGACGAGACCGACGGCGACTCTGCCGCAAATAGGAACAAGTTTGCAACCGCGGGCGAAATTCGCGTTCGCGTCATCGACGAGACGGTTGACCTCGATGGTCTTGCCGCTCTGATCGAGCAGGCCGAGGGCCTCGACAAGAATTCGTACACGACGGCTACCTGGAAGAAGCTCGAGAGCGCGCTTGCCGATGCCAAGGATGTCGCGGCGAGCGATAACCCCACGTTCGAAGCTGTGAACGACGCCAAGGCCAAGCTGCGTTCCGCGATGCTGGGCCTGCGCCCCGGTACTCCGGATCCCGTTACTCCCGACCCCGACAAGCCCAACCCGGACAAGCCGAATCCGGATAAGCCCAACCCCGACAAGCCCAACCCCGACAAGCCGGGCGCTTCTGATGGCGGCAATGGCGGCTCCGGTACCGCTGGGTCCAACAAGGGCGATTCGACTACGGGCAACAAGGGCGATAAGAAGCCTGGCACTCTGGTTAAGACCGGTGATGATCAGGCAATGTACATCGCGGCCGCGGGTGTCGTGGGCTTGCTTGTCGTCGGCGCCGGCGTGGTCCTGCGTATCAAGAACCGTCGTAAGTAATACGACGGCTTGCGAAGAATCGTTAAAAGAGAGGGTCTCTGAGATGAAGAAACGGATGTGTGCCAAGCTGCTCGCTGTTGTGGCAGTTGCGCTTGCCTGCTTGGGCTGCTTGGTTCCGTTGCAGGCCAATGCCCAAGAGGCATCGGCCGACTATAAGCTGTATCCCACACCCCATAGCATGGTGTACGGCGAGGGCGCGCAGACCCTGCGCGCCAAGGCAAGCGTGCTCACGGAGTCTGGCATCGATGCCGACACCAAGCGCCGTCTGGATGAAACCCTGGCACTGAAGGGCATCAACGCCACGAGCGTTGATGCCGTTCCGGCCAAGAGCAACGTGACTACGGTGCTCGTGGGTGTTAAGGGCTCTGGCGGCGCGGTCGACACCTATGTCGATCAGCTCGTCCAGAGCGGCAAGCTGTCCTATACGGAAGGCTTGTTTGACAAGACCGATTCCTATGTACTGGCCTCGCTGCCTTCTGAGGGCAACGAGCCCGACCGCGTTATTGTGTTGGGCAAGACCACCGACGCTGCCTACTACGGCCTGACCACGCTCTATCAGATCCTGCAGCAGACTCCCGATGCCAAGCTGCGCAGCTTTACCATGTCCGACTATGCTGACGTGGTGACGCGCGGTTTTATCGAGGGCTACTACGGCAATCCGTGGAGTACCCAGGACCGTGTGAACCTTATGCAGTGGGGCGGCTACTACAAGCTCAACGCTTATGTATATGCTCCCAAGGATGACCCCAAGCACAATTCCAAGTGGCGTGAGCTCTATACCGAGCAGGAGCTGACCGAGAAGATCGAGCCCCTGGCCGAGGCCGGCAATGCCTCCAAGTGCCGCTTCGTGTTCGCGCTTCATCCGTTTATGCACAACCCCATCACGAGCTCCAACTACGACGCGTCCGTAGCTATCCTCAAGCAAAAGTTCACGCAGGTTATGGATCATGGCGTCCGCCAGATTTCCATTCTTGCCGATGACGCCGGCAACCAGGGCAGTGCTCTGTACACCAGGCTTTGCAAGGATATGACCGACTGGCTGCACGAGAAGCAGGCCGAGAAGAATCCCGACGGTTCGCTTAAGTATCCCGGCCTTAAGGACACGCTCATCTTCTGCCCCGTGAACTACATGGGCTGGGGCGAGTCTTGGTATGCCAACCTGCCCAAGACCGTCCAGGTCATCAATACCGGTGGTCGCGTGTGGGGCAAGGTCGACAACAACTTTACCTCTGCCTTTACGAGGAACTCGGGCGTTGCTCCCTTTATGTGGATCAACTGGCCGTGCACCGACAACAGCAAGGACACGCTGTCCATGGGCGGCTACGAGAATGCTCTGGGCACCGACGTTCAGCCTGGTAAGGTTCAGGGCGTCGTGCTCAACCCGATGCAGCAGTCCGAGCCTTCCAAGGCTGGCATCTTCATGAACGCCGACTTCTCTTGGAACCTGTGGAAGAGCCAGGAGCACGCCGATCAGGCTTGGGAGGACTCGTTCTCCTATGTCGATCACAACTCTCCCGTTGCCACCAAGGGCTCCAGTGCTCTGCGCGAGCTCAGCCGTCACATGAAGCGCTATACCGGCGGCGGTGTTGTCTTTGAGAGCCGCGAGTCTGCAAACATTAAGGATCAGCTTCGCGCCTTCCAGGGCAAAGTTACCTCTGGCACCGCTACGGCCGAGGACTGTGACCAGATGATCAAGCTCTTCGGCGACCTGCAGAAGGCTGCGAAGACCTATCGCTCCAACGCGGGCAACAAGGCCATGCTCGACCAGATCGTCTACTGGATCGACACGTGGGATGACGTTACGAGCGCTGCCATCTCCGAGCTTCAGGCGCTCAAGGCCGATCTTTCAGGTGACAGCTCCCAGATGCTCTCCAAGTATTCCGAGGGTTCCGAGGCGCTCGCCGCCTCGCGCAAGCACGGCTTCCACTATGTTGATCACACCGAGTATGCCTCGGTGGGCAAGGCATACATCATGCCGATGCTCAATGCCCTTAACGACTATCTTGGTCAGCGCGCCACAGTTGCGACCAACCCCAACGCCGACACCACGCGTTTTGTGACCAGCCGCACCGACACTCCCGAGGGCAAGGTCGAGAGCGTCTTTGACGGCAAGGCGACGACGGGCCTTGTATACAAGAACCCCAACAAGCTCACGGCCGGTACCTACTTTGGCATGATCAAGAGCAAGCCCTTCGATCTTACCAACGTGACGTTTATCCAGGGCAACGGCGCCGACTACATGCAGCATGCCAAGCTCCAGACCTTCGACGGCAAAAACTGGAACGACGTTGAGGGCCAGGGCAACCTGACCGGCACGACCGTTACCGTTACCGGCTTGGATATCAAGGGCGTCTACGGCGTCCGTCTGATTGCCACGCAGAACAACAGCCGCGACGCCTGGCCGACGATCTACGAGATTCAGGTCAACAAGGAAGACAAGACTCCCGAGGGTCAGCCCGTTGCGGGCACCGTGACCATCGATGGCCAGGTTCTGGCCGGCCAGTCGCTCTCCAACGTCAACGATGGCAATGTTTCGACGTATGCCCACCTCCAGTACAAGAAGGGTCTCTCCCAGGGCGATCCCGAGTACGACATCCGCGACACCACGCAGCCCAACGCTACCGTGACCCTCACGTTTACCAAGCCGTCCGAGGTCGATACGTTTACGTTCGTGCAGGCAGCGCGCAACGGCAACGAGCCCACCTCTGGTGATGGCATCAACGCCGGCGTGCTCGAGTACCAAAACGAGGCCGGCACGTGGATTAAGGCTGGCGATATCGACGGCACTGCTACGCAGACTATCACGCTGCCCAGCGCCGTTAAGGCAAAGGCCATTCGCGTAAAGAACACCACGGCCACCAAGTCTTGGTGGAAGGTCTATGAGCTTTCCGCCACCAAGGGTGCAACCTCCGCGACCGAGCCCACCGCTACGGTTACGAGCACGGGCTTGGATGTGTACCAGTCCTACGCGCTTTCCCGCGTAGTCGACGGCAGCGAGGATACGTACGCTTGGGTTAAGCACAACTCCGGCGGCGGCAACATCAAGAGCGGCGACACCATCACCGTCACCTACTCTGCCCCCAAGACCGTGGGCCACGTGCGCTATGTCCAGGGCAGCGACAAACTCTCGGCCGGTGCGCTCGAGTACACCGTCGATGGCACCAACTGGGTCAAGTGCGGCGACATCAACTCCGATCTTGAGCAGGAGTTCGACTTCGAGAATGTCCAGATTCGCGGCATCCGCGTGCGCTCGACTGCAGACACGCAGTTCTGGTGGAAGGTCTGCGAGATCGCAACCTCTAAGGGCAAGGAAGCCAGCACCGGCACCATCCGCTCCGACATCTCCGGTGTGAGCCTCAAGGCCACGGCCGAGGACGGCAACGTCAAGCTCTCCGACGGCACCGTCTCGTTTGGGCCCGGTAACTACCTGGCGGTTGACTTGGGCGCCGTGCGCAACGATGTTGCTATCAACACCGACGATATGACGCTCCCTGAGGGCGCCAAGGTCGTGTACTCGCAGAATGCGCTCGAGTGGCTTGACTACGCCAGCGCTCAGAAGCCTGTCCAGGCTCGCTTCGTGGGCATCAAGGCCTCCGCTGCATGTGACGTGTCCTTCACCAACTTCTCTGCCAGCTACAAGACGGTTAAGGCTCCCTCTTATGTGAAGGGCGACCTGGGCAACTTTGACGCCTCGAAGATCTTCGACGGCGATCTGTCCACGACCTTCAAGAACACCCAGGGTGCCACCGAGGGCAACACAATCGTGTTCGACCTTGGTCAGGAGCGTACGATCAACTCCGTTGCGTACTATGTGCCCGAGACCACGTATGATTTCATCCGCAAGGGCGTTATCGAGGTTGCCGACAGCCCGGACGCTGCCGATGGCGAGTGGACCGAGGTTCTCAAGATCAACAGAGCCGACGCTCAGATCTCCAACACCTTTAACAGCGACACCGCCAAGACCGCCGCTTGGCTTACGCACGATACCAAGAACCCGGGCAACATGTGCACGGCCAACCCCAAGACCGAGGCCACCGCTGCCAACGAGAACGATCCCAACGGCACCGAGAAGCTCAACGTGACCGGTCGCTACCTGCGCATTCGCTTTACCGCGACCTACACGCAGCGCTGGATCGAGATCGGTGAGATTCGCATCAACGACGGCGAGTATGTAAGCACCTACGGCGATGCCGACTTTGATTCCTCGAGCACCGAGGTGAAGGGCAAGACCCCTGCCAACCTTGCCGATGGCGACACCAAGACCGCTTGGCAGCCGCAGGACAACAAGGGCACTCTGATGTATCACGTTTCCGAGCCCATTGCCGAGGGTGGCAAGGTGCACTCGGGCGTTCGTATCGTTTCTGCCGGCACTCCTTCCAATGCCAAGGTGACTGCTACGGTCTACACCGATGCCGCCTACAGCAAGACGGCAGATGTCGAGCTGGGCACGCTCAACCAGCCCGTGAGCGAGTTCTGCTTTGGCACGCGCGCCCGTGCTGCCGGTTCGACCTTCTCGGCCGTTAAGGACATCAAGGTTACGTGGGACGGTGCCACCCCCGAGATCGCCGAGTTCTTCTTGATTGATGACGCCAATCCTGCCGACACCACGGCGCTCCAGAATGCTATCAATGAGCTCAAGGACAAGGACGTGAACGGCTGGACCAAGTCGACCGCCGCCGCCTTTAAGAAGGCCCTTGCCGATGCTCAGGCAACGCTGACCAACGATAAGGCCACGCAGACGACGGTTGATTCCGTCACCGCCGCCCTGAGGTCTGCCAGTGCTGCCGGCGTGGAGAAGTATGCAGGCGCGGACCTTCCGGAGAAGGTCTCAAACGACGATGGCCAGTACACCGTCGCAAGCTATCAGGCATATGCGGACGCGTATACCGAGGCCGAGCAGGCATTCGCCAATCCCGATGAGCTTGCTAGGGCCCAGGGCGAGGCTTTGCTTGCCGAGGTTGTGGCCAAGCAGGATGCCCTGGTCTACGACCAGAGTGCTTTGCAGCGTGCCGAGGTCGCTTTGGCCGACGCCAAGCTGCTGTATGGCGATGCCGACGCTGCCGCCGATAAGTACACAACCGACAGCGCCGCTGCCTATCGCGATGCGCTGAGCGCGCTTGAGAGCTTGATCGCCGACACTAAGGCCACGCCGGCTCAGCTCAAGGCCGCCCAGGCTGCGCTCGAGGACGCCGAGGGCAAGCTGGTCGACGCCAGCGAGCTCAAGGCCGCCCGCGCTGAGTTCAAGAAGACCAACGGTAAGCTGTATACCGAGGACTCTTACAACGCCTATAAGGTTGCCTACGATGAGTCTGCCGCTGCCCTTAAGAACGGCACGGCCGAGGAGGTTGCCGCCGCGACCACCAAGCTCAACGACGCCAAGGCTGGTCTTGCCCTGCGTGAGGCTGTCGACCTGAACAAGGTGATCGCCGAGGCCGAGAAGCTCGATCAGGCTGACTACACCGAGGCGAGCTGGGCGCCCCTGGCCGCCGCCATCGAGGCTGCCAAGGCCCCGCACGATTCGGCCGCCGACGCCGACTTGGCCCAGGCCATCACCAATGCCAAGGCCGCACTGGTTAACGTCAAGGCCCTTAAGGCCGATATCGCTTCTGCCAAGAACGCTCCAGCCGAGGACTACACCGAGGATTCGATGGCCCAGCTCAGCGCTGTCCTCGCCGAGGCCGAGGGCGTTCTTAAGAACGGCTCTGCCGATGACGTTGCCGCTGCGCGCGCCAAGATCGCCGACGTGCTGAAGGCCCTGGTAAACGTGAGCGCGTTGAAGGACGCGATCGCCAAGGCCGAGAACCTGGACACCGCCAACGGCACCGACGAGCAGAAGGCACAGCTCGCCGATGCCATCGCCGCCGCCAAGGCTCTGCTTAAGAGCGGCTCTGCCGACGAGGTTGCCGCTGCGATCGACGCGCTCAACGCCGCTATGGCAAATCTGGGCGGTTCTGGCTCCATCAAGCCCGAGCAGCCTGGTACGCCCGCCGGCAGCGGCCCCGCCGCGGCGAAGCCGTCCGGTTCTTCCAAGAAGGACCTTCCCCGCACCGGTGACGCGTCGCTCCTGGGCGCCGTGATCGCCGGCGGTTCCGGCGTCGCCGCCCTCGCGGCGGCCCGCGCTATTAACCGCAAGCGCCGCCGCTAGTCGCTCGCTGCATACGAGCCAAAGGGACGTCCCTTCGGGGGCGTTCCTTTTTTTGTGGTTGCACGGCGTTGTCGGTATCTTTTATCGAATACCAGTATGTAACAAAACAAAAGGTAGATACCCCTGCTTTTACCGTTTACGTCGCAAAAGCGACCGCTCGTCTATGTGAATGACCCCATGGCAGTCGAGTGGCACTCATGTCCGTAAAATGGGGTGTCTGATATATCTGCAACATACCCTTACTCGGGGGAAGGAGAAGAAGGTATGGCACAACGCAGGATGCCACCTCCGATGCATCGTGCGCGCCGCGCACTCAAGGGCACGCTCGCATTTGTTTTGGCGGTTGCGCTCATGGTGCCAAATCCCGGAATCGCGTGGGCGGTTGCTAACGATGGAGCAAACACCCACAAGACACAGGACGAGGTGACGAGCCCGCTGAAGCTCTGGTATCGAGAGTCGGCAAGTGCACACGGCGGAGGCGCCAATGATATTTGGCAAAAGCGCACGTTACCCATCGGCAACGGCGATATGGGCGCCAATGTGTACGGTGAGGTCGCAACCGAGCACCTCACGTTCAATGAGAAGACCCTTTGGACGGGTGGTCCGAGCGCGTCTCGCCCCAACTATCAGGGCGGCAACCTTGATAACAAGGGCAATAACGGCGCAACGCTCAAAAACATCCAGAAGCTCTTTGCCGAGGGCAAGAGTGGCCAGGCCTCGACCCTGTGCGATCAACTTGTGGGTACGAAGGACGGCTACGGAGCTTATCAGGCCTGGGGTGACATCTACTTTAAGGTCAACGGCCTCTCTGATTCCGGGGCAAGCGAATACGAGCGTTCCCTTGATATCGAGAATGGCCTTGCCGGCGTCTCCTTCAAGCAAGGTGGTACCTCTTATAAGCGTGAATTCTTTGCCAGCAACCCCGATAACGTGATCGCCGGCCAGTTCACCTCTGAGGGTGAACCGATGAACGTCGAAATCACGTTCCCTTCCAAACAAGGCGGCCAGACGATTGTCTCGGCCGATCAGCTCACCCTTGCGGGCGCTGTTTCCGATAACCAGCTCAAATACGATTCCGTCCTCAAGGTTAAGACCGAGGGCGGTACCGTCACGGCATCCGGTGACAAACTGGTTGTCACCGGCGCCAACAAGATCTCGTTCTTCGTTGCCGCGGCAACGGATTATAAGAACGACTATCCTGCGTATCGTACGGGCGAGTCTGCCGAGCAGTTGCACGCCCGCGTTCAGGCTACGGCCGACGCCGCAGCTGCGAAGGGCTATGACGCCGTTCGCGCCAAACATGTCGCCGATATGAACGCGCTC
The DNA here is from genome assembly GCF_902501965.1 of Collinsella sp. AK_207A. Taxonomy (GTDB): domain Bacteria; phylum Actinomycetota; class Coriobacteriia; order Coriobacteriales; family Coriobacteriaceae; genus Collinsella. Next base: position 320,637 of record NZ_CABWID010000010.1, read on the forward strand.
ATGAGCCGCGTCAGCCTCAACCTGGGCGACGGGGCCGCCTCCGACAAGCCGACCGATAAGCTGCTCGAGGCGTACAACAACGGTACGGCCACGGAGCCCGAGCGTCGTTTGCTCGAAACCATGCTGTTCCAGTATGGTCGTTACCTGACCGTGGCATCTTCGCGTGAGAATTCCCAGCTCCCCAGCAACCTGCAGGGCGTGTGGAACAACTCCAACAACCCGCCTTGGTCTTCGGACTATCACATGAATGTCAACCTGCAGATGAACTACTGGCCCGTGTACTCCACGAACCTTGCGGAGTCCGCTCGCCCGCTCGTTTCCTATATCGACAGCCTTCGCGAGCCCGGCCGTGTGACCGCCAAGGTATATGCGGGTGTCGAGAGCAGCGAGGGCGAGGCAAACGGCTTTATGGCCCATACGCAGAACACGCCCTTTGGATGGACCTGCCCGGGTTGGAGCTTCGACTGGGGATGGTCGCCCGCGGCCGTGCCCTGGATTCTCCAGAATACCTATGACTCCTATCGCTACACGGGCAACGTTGAGTACCTTAAGAGCGATATCTACCCCGCGCTCCGCGAGGAGGCGCAGCTGTATGCTCAGCTGCTCGTTCGCGATGAGAACGGCAAGTACATCACCTCGCCTACGTATTCGCCCGAGCATGGTCCGCGTACGGCTGGTAACACCTATGAGCAGGCTTTGATTTGGCAACTGTTCCACGATGCCATCGAGGCAGGCAAAATCGTGGGCGAGGATCCCAAGGTCCTGGCTGTATGGCAGGATAAGTTCGATAACCTGCGCACCCCGATCGAGATCGGCTCTGATGGGCAGATCAAAGAGTGGTATATCGAGGATGCCTTCAACAAAGACGCTTCTGGCAATACGCTGCCGGGTACCCAAGGCTACAATCATCGCCACATCTCCCATATGCTCGGCCTGTTCCCGGGCACGCTCATCTCGGTCGATACGCCCGAGTGGTTCGCCGCCGCCCGCGTGTCCATGAATCTTCGTACCGATGAGAGCACGGGTTGGGGCATGGGCCAGCGCATCAATACCTGGGCCCATCTGCGCGACGGAGACCGTGCTTACAAGCTTCTCGGCGACCTGTTCAAAAATGGCATCTATCCCAACCTGTGGGATACGCATCCGCCTTTCCAGATTGATGGCAATTTTGGCGCCACGTCCGGTATCACCGAGATGCTCCTACAGAGCAGTGGCGGCTACATCGATATGCTGCCGGCGCTTCCCTCCGCTTGGAGCAAGGGCTCGGTCAAGGGCCTCGTGGCACGCGGTAACTTTGTCGTGTCCATGGACTGGAATGAGTCGCGTCTTAACTCGGCGACCATTGAGTCCCGCAACGGCGGTACGGCCACCGTTAACGTCCCTGGATGCTCTTTGGGTGTTGTGACGGATGCTCAGGGCAACCCCGTTGACTGCAAGATTCTCTCGAACGATCGCATTTCGTTTGAGACCGAGCAGGGCGGCGTGTACACGCTGAGCATGATTCCTGCGGGTGTTAAGCTCGGCGCTCCTTCGGGCCTGCGTGCCCTAAAGGCCGCCGACAACGCCGTTGAGCTCTCCTGGAATGCCATTGAGGCTCCCGAGGGCACCGATGTCACCTACACGGTGATGCGCAAGGTTGGCGACGGCGACTGGGTGACGTGCGTTTCCGACCTTAAGGAAACGTCGTTTACCGATGGCGAGGCCTACGACTTCTTGGGTAAGGTATCGTATCGCGTTCGCGCCGTCTCCAATGGCACCGCCGGCGAGCTGAGCGACGCTGTCGATGTCAAGGACCTGCGCAACATGGCCGGCATGATCGATGACCAAGACTCCCGTATCGCCTATCAGGGCAACTGGGGCAACTGGGACAAGGATTCTGACAACTATGCCGGCACCATTAAGTACCTCAACGAGCCCACGGGTTCCGATACCGCCACGCTGACGTTTGCGGGCACGGGCATCGAGGTCATCACCTGCAAGAACAGGGACCGCGGCACGTTTGAGATTTCCATCGACGGCACGGTTGTCAAAACCGTCGATACGTACGCGGCCTCGACGACGCGCCAGCAGACTGTCTTCTCCAAGGATGACCTTAAGCCCGGCATCCACACGATTGTCGTTCGCGCTACGGCTCAGAAGGGCACCCAGGCAGCCTCGGGTACCAAGGTCGAGCTCGACGCCTTCCGCGTTCTGGACAAGAATGCGGTGGCAGTGAGCAAGATTACCGTCAAGGCTGCTAACGGCATGAACGTTCTCTCTCAGAGCGGTTCTACCCTTCAAATGACCGCCAAGGTTGCTCCGGCCGACGCCACCGCTTCTGACGTGGCGTGGTCGGTTCGCACCAAGAGCGGCGACGCCGCCGGCACCATCGATGCGAACGGCCTGCTGACCGTTACCGGCAATGGCGGTGTGGTCGAGGTCAAGGCAAGCGCCAAGGACGCCTCTGGTGTTTCGGGCACGTGCGACATCACGCTTGCCGTTGCAGGCGAGGCCACGACCGTTGTCGAGGACTCCACCGACCAATCGCATCCGAACCCCGCACTTACCTGGGAGGGTAGCTGGAGCACGTGGGGTGGCGAGCCCCATAAGCATCACGGCGGCTCCAAGACCGAGGCCAGCGCTGGTGCGAGCGTGAGCATCACGTTTAACGGCACGGGTATCAAGGCCTATGCTCACAAGCACTTTAGCTGCGGCGCCTTTGATGTGGAGCTCGACGGCCAGCAGCTCGATCGTGTCGACTTGGGCGAGGACGGCGCCGATGCTGCCAAGACCAAGGTCTTTGAGAAGACTGGCCTTACTAACGGCGAGCACACGCTTAAACTGACTGCCGTCGCGCGCGATGGCAAGACCAACGCGAACATTGACTACTTCGAGGTCGTCGCCCCCAATTCCGTCGCAGACAAGACGGCCCTGCAGGAGGCTATCGAGGCTCATGCAGGCAAGAAGAAGGACGCATACACCGCTGCAACGTGGAATCAGTTCGACAAGGCACTGAAGGCCGCGCTCGGCGTCATGAACGATCTCGCCGCCACCGCAGCACAGGTCCAGAAGGCCACCGCCGACCTGACGGCCGCCGCTGGTGCTCTTGAGGCTGCCGAACTGCCCCTTCCCGTGATTCCCGCCGATGCTGAGCTTAGGTTTGCAGCCATCGACTCACAGTCTGCGGCGGTTCTGTGGAACGCCGTTGAGGGTGCCGATTCGTACCGCGTTACCTACACTGCAACGGGTTCCGCCCGTGCCGCCTCTACGCCGCAGGAGGTTACCGTTGACACTCCGTACGTTCACCTTACCGGCCTTGATGCGGCGACCGCGTACGACGTGAGCGTCGTAGCACTTAACCGCGCTGGCGGAGCTTCCGCCAAGGCAATCAAGGGTAACTTCTCCACGCTCCCGACCGCATCCGAGCAGGGACCGAGCGTGCCTGCCGATCTTAAGGTGAAGGCAACCGAGGAGAACGGCAAAGCCACGCTGAGCTGGTCCGCGTCGACCGATCCCATGGGCGGCACGCTGAGCTATCGCGTGTACCTCAACGGTCAGGAGCTTACGGTGACTGACAAGACGTCCGTCATGCTTGAGGGCCTTGAGAAGGGCGAGACGTATCACGTACGTGTTGTCGCTCAGTCCTCCAGCGGCCAGGTCTCTCTGCCCGCCGCCGCGCACTTTGCCTACGAGGGTCCCGAGAAGCCTGTTGAGCCCAATCCGGACCCCAAGCCAGAGCCTAGCCCGGACCCCAAGCCCGAGCCCAGCCCGGACCCCAAGCCCGAGCCCAGCCCGGACCCCAAGCCCGAGCCCGAGCCTAAGCCCGAGCCTAAGCCCGAGCCGACCCCCAACCCGGGTGACAACGCCGGCAACACGGGCAACAAGCCCGCCGGCGCCGTTCCCGCCGCGGCGAAGCCGTCCGGTTCTTCCAAGAAGGACCTTCCCAGCACCGGTGACACGTCGCTCCTGGGCGCCGTGATCGCCGCCGGTTCCGGCGTCGCCGCCCTCGCGGCGGCCCGCGCGATCGCCCGCAAGCGCCGCCGTTGACATTGTTTATCGGGGCGGGCCCGTTGTCTGCGGGTTCGCCCCCTGGGCTGTGAAGGGCGGTCGGATGTCACCGCGTCCGATTCTCTGCTTGATAATCCGAAAGGGGACTGCATGTTCAAACACGCTCAATCATTGAGGAAGGTGGGAGCTCGAGCGCTCGCCTCTGCCGCGTTGCTCTTTGCGGCGGCAGGTTCGCTTGCTGTGGCTCCGGTGTCTGCGTTTGCCGCAGATGCTCCTGTGAAAAATAGCGTTGTTCCCAACGCTGCACAGTATAAGTATCAAAAGGACGAGCTCGCCGCTTTCTGCCACTTTGGTCCCAATACCTTCAACGAGATCGAGTGGGGCGAGAATTACGGCAATAAGCCCCCGAGCGAGATCTTTACGCTCACGGAAGATTTTGACGCCGAGAATTACGTCAAGACCATCAAGGAAGCTGGCTTTACAAGGCTCGTCGTTACCGCCAAGCATCATGACGGCTTCTGCATTTGGCAGTCCGATCTGACCGAGTACGACATGGGTGGCGTCACCCAGTACAAGGGTGGCAAGGGCGATATCCTAGCTGAGCTTTCGGCCGCCTGCTCCAAGTACGACCTGGACATGGGCCTGTATCTCTCGCCATGGGATATTCACGATGCTTCATATGGCTATTCCAATGGCGAAGCGCCCGGTATCGGCACTTCGACCGATCCCAAGGTCAACTACAACTACTACTACGATGGTCAGCTCAGGGAGATCTTGGGCAATCAGAAGTACGGCAACAACGGAAAGTTCGTTGAGGTCTGGATGGACGGCGCCAAGGGTTCCGGCGCCAACGCCCAGGTGTACGACTTCCAGCGCTGGTACAACACCATCAACGAGCTCGAGGGCGACGACTGCCAGATCTTCCAGGGCGGTACCTTTGCGGGTATCCGCTGGATCGGCAACGAGAACGGTCTTGCGCACGACACTACCTGGGGCCCGTGCAAGACCGATACCAGCGCCAAGGACGGTTTCAACACCAACCTGAGCGGCGGCTACAGCAAGGGCTTCGCCGATGGCGACAAGTGGCTCGTCCCCGAGGCCGATGCTCGCATCACTTCCGGTTGGTTCTGGGGTACGACCAAGAACACTCCCAAGACGCTTACCGAGCTGGGCAATATGTACTTCCAGTCCGTCGGCCACGGCGCTCCGCTGCTGTTGAACGTACCGCCCAACAACAAGGGCAAGCTCGACACCGCCATTGCCGACCGCGTGCGCGAGTTTGGCCAGAGTATCAAGGAGTCGTTCAAGGACGACCTGACGCGAGCCAACGACAAGGGCCGCGCTGCCGCTACGGCCCAGGCCAGCAGCACCTGGAACGACAACGAGGACTACGGTGCCTCCAAGGTTCTGGATGGTAAGGACGATACCTATTGGTGCGCAAAGAGTGCAACCGACCAGACGCTTACCGTCAAGCTGCCCAAGCCCACCACGTTCGATATCGTCTCCATTGAGGAGGCTATTCAGAACGGTCAGCGCATCTCTGGTTTTACGGTGTCCTATCAGACCGAGGAGAACGGTGCCTGGATCGACTTTGGTCGCGGCGGCACCATCGGTGCCAAGCGCCTTGTTCGTGGCGCTGCGGTGACGGCGACCGCCGTTAAGGTTACGTTCACCACGCACAACTTTGTCAATTCCGAGTGGCGTCTGCCTCAGATTTCTGAGTTTGGCCTGTACAAGGCGTCTCGTGGTTTTGAGAAGCCGGCTCCGCTGCCCGAGGGCATGACCGGTATCGATAACACCGAGATGACCAAGACCGGCAGTTGGAACGCCGAGAAGATTGACGGCTGCTTCAAGGGTACGAGCATGTGGACCACGCAGTCGGGCGCCACGGCCTCCTTTAGCTTCACGGGCACCAAGTTTGCCATCGTGGGAACCAAGGATCCGAATCACAGCACGTTTACCGTTTCCGTCGACGGCGGCGCGCCCCAGACGGTCGACACGCACGATTCCGTTCGCACCGTTCCGGCACTGCTCTTTGAGTCCGATACGCTCAATCCCGGCACGCATAACGTTGTTATCAAGGCGACGGGTACCGTCGGCATCGACGCCGCTGCTTATCTGAATAACGACAGCACCGGTATGTTCGATTTCACCGAGACCAATGTCACCATGGACGAGGACAGCATTCACGCCTTTACCATCCGTCGTACGGGTGGCTCCAAGGGTTCTGTAACGCTGGTCGTCCAGCCCGAGCCTGGCTCCGCCATCCAGGACAACTTCGATACCACGCCGCAGGAAGTCACCTTCGCAGACGGCGAGACCGAGAAACAGGTCAATATCAAGACCCGTCGCGTTGTGACTGGCTCTGCTGCCAACGGCGACAAGCAGTTCTCGGTTTCTCTTGCGGTTAAGACTGGCGAGGGCGTTGTCATTGGCTACCACGGCGTGGCAGACGTCACCATCACCGACCTCGACGCGGCGTGCAACGCGCTCATCGCCCGTGCCGAGGCCCTGGATACGGCTAACTTTAATGCCGATTCCATCGCCGAGCTGAACGCCGCTATCGAGGCTGCTCGCCACGCCGCCGATAACGGCGACGTTAAGGGTGCCGAGGTGCGCAAGGCTATGAAGGCCCTGCAGGCCGCCATGGACAACCTGTCGTTTGCCTTCCCCTCAGAGGAGGGCAAGACCGTGACGATCGAGGCCGAGTACGGCACGATGCACGACGATCACTCCAACGATCGCGACCAGTGGGGCGGCAACTATCCCATGAAGATCGTTGAGTTTGATGGTGCAAGCGGCGGCAAGATCGTGAACGCCATCAACAACGGCGACGCCGTGTCCTATCGCGTGAACGTCAAACGCGCCGGCACCTACAGCGTGAAGCTCACGTACTCTTCGGGCTCTGCGTCCAACGCGATCAAGCTTTCCGACGACAGCGGCGTGTTCAAGGCCGTCGACTCCGTTTCCGCCGGTCATACGAACCCGAGCGAGCTCAAGACGGTGACGTTCGATCTTGTTGCCAAGAAGGCCGGAACGACCACCCTTACGGTCGGCACTCCCGGTTCTGCCTCTGCTCCGCGCCTGGACAAGTTCGACATCACGCTGAAGAGGGCAGTTGCCGATAAGGCTGCGCTCCAAAAGGCTGTCGACAAGGCTGACGAGTTGAATGCCGAGGACTACTCGGCTGAGTCTTGGAGGAGTTTCCAGGCCGCCCTCGCCGCCGCCCAGACCGTGCTCGATAACGAGGAGGCAACCCAGGCCCAGGTCAACGATGCTCTTGCGGCTCTGAACGATGCTCGCGATGCTCTCGCCGAAGCTCCTGCTTTCGCTTTCCCGACCAAGTCGGGCGAGACCGTGACGATCGAGGCCGAAGACGGCACGATGGTCGATGACCACTCCAACGACGCCGACCAGTGGGGAAACACGTATCCCATGACGGTCATGCCTCTCGACGGTGCCAGCGGCGGCAAGGTTGTGGATGCCATCATGAACGGCGACGCCGTGTCCTATCGCGTGAAGGTCGAGCGCGCTGGCACCTACAGCGTGACGCTCACGTACTCCTCGGGTTCCGCCGAGAACGCGATCAAACTCTCCGACGACGAGGGCGTGTTTGAGGCGGTTGATTCCGTGTCCGCAGGTCACACCAATCCTCGCGATCTCAAGACGGTCACCTTCGACCTCGTTGCCAAGAAATCTGGTACGACCACGTTGACGGTCGGCGCTCCCGGCAACGCCAACGCGCCGCGTCTTGATAAGTTCGACATCACGCTTAAGAAGCCCGTCGTCAGCAAGGACGAGCTCAAGAAGGCCATCGATGACGCCTCCGCCCTGGACGAGGACGGCTACACTGCCGAGACCTGGACCGCCTTCCAGGCCGCCCTCGCCTCCGCGCGGGACGTGCTCGGCAACGAGGCCGCCACGCAGGATCAGGTCGACGGCGCCCTCAAGGCCCTGAACGACGCCCGTGGCGCCCTGGCCGAGAAGCCCGTCGAGCCCGAGCCTAAGCCCGAGCCTAAGCCGGACCCCAAGCCCGAGCCCAGCCCGGACCCCAAGCCCGAGCCTAAGCCCGAGCCTAAGCCCAAGCCGACCCCCAACCCGGGTGACAACGCCGGTAACACGGGCAACAAGCCTGCCGGCAGCGGCCCCGCCGCGGCGAAGCCGTCCGGTTCTTCCAAGAAGGATCTTCCCCGCACCGGTGACGCGTCGCTCCTGGGCGCCGTGATCGCCGGCGGCTCCGGCGTCGCCGCCCTCGCGGCGGCCCGCGCGATCGACCGCAAGCGCCGCCGCTAGTTTTTTCGCATGGTCCGTCAAGGAGCGCCCTCCAGGGGGCGCTCCATTTTTGCGCCAAGACGCAATGGGCGCGTGGGCTCGATCAGCCCAATCGTTGACAAATTCGCTATGCGGCAGAAGTTCGTGTCGACATAGAGACCGTTGTCAAGCCCGCCGCTCCCGTGCCGTCGCTCATCGTTTTGTGTGAGCGCTCCGCTCAGTCGGAGTCGACTCCCCCTTTCGCTCACGTTCCATTCAGACTGGATCGGTTGAGGTTGCCGCCATCGTCCGCGAGGAAACGATGCGCCCCGAGGCTTCGGAAGCCGCGCGGCTCGCATGTGTCATGCGGGCGCGCGCTGCGCGAGCGGCGGGGCGCCTCAATAAAGTTGATCGTTATCGCCGGCGTCGCCACCGCGCTCTTTTCCCGTCTTCGTGGTACAGTCGGTGCACTTGGTTTTTCGATTTCGGCGGGCCTGGTTGTCTGAGGGCGGTCGATGCTTTTATGCTCACCAGCTAGATCGGCGCGCTCGCTCGCCGTGTGGCGGACATGCTTCGCGCACGTGACGCCGCTGCGATGATCGCGGACGAGGTCCGGAAGCTTTCATGTCGTCGAGTGCTATGGAAAGGTCTAAAGATGGCACAGGATATGCAGGATGCAGGCGTTGTCTCTGTAGAGCTCGATGCCATGGTATGCGACCTTATCGGTGCGTTCTTGGATGATCTTGCCGCGGGGGAGAACCCCGGCGTGGTCGTTGCCATCGAGGACGCCGAGTGCAACCGTTATTTGGCGGCCCTTGACGAGGACGGCGAGGAGGCCTGCCTCGAGGCGGCTAACAACTTTATCTCGGAGCATAAGATGGGCCTCAAGGACGAGGGACTGGGCCGCATCGCGCGCTATGCCATCGGCTATGCCGGCTGCGTCGAGGTCGAGGGCGGATATCATGACGCCCTGCTCGTGAGCTTCTTTGAGACCTCGCTTGAGAGTGGTTTTTCGGCCTACGTGCTGTACGAGGGCGTGGGCGCCGGCGATGGTTTTATGTGGAGCGACCCTGAACCTGCAGGTGAGGAAACCCCTCTTATCTAAAATCGCTAAAATAGACGAGTTTTCGGTAAAAGGCTCAATATTCCCGCCGAGCGTTGTATTGCTGGACGGGTCGCATACGCGTGCCGTTCGTATATGGATAGAAGATAGGGGAACTACATGCGCGTAGACAATCTGAGGAACATCGCCATCATCGCCCACGTTGACCACGGCAAGACCACACTCGTGGACAAGTTGCTCCGCGCCACGGACGCCTTCCGCGCCAACCAGCAGGTCGAGGACCGCGTGCTGGACTCCAACGACCAGGAGCGCGAGCGCGGCATCACCATCCTGGCCAAGAATATCTCCATCGAGTACAAGGACGTCAAGATCAACGTCATCGATACCCCGGGCCACGCCGACTTCGGCGGTGAGGTGGAGCGCGTGCTCCGCATGGCCGACGGCGCCCTGCTGCTCGTGGACGCCTTTGAGGGCCCCATGCCCCAGACCCGCTTCGTGCTGCGCCACGCCATCGACACGGGCCTCTCCATCATGATCGTCATCAACAAAATCGACCGTCCCGGTGCCGATCCCGAACGCGCCTACAACGACTGCCTGGACCTCATGGCCGATCTGGGTGCCACTGACGAGCAGCTCGAGTTCGCCATGGAGCACGTGGTCTACGCCAGCGCGGTGAACGGCTACGCGCGTCTCTCGCCGGACGACGACAACATGGACATGTACCCGCTGCTCGACATGATCCTGGAGGACCTGCCCGCGCCCGAGGCCGACCCCGAGGGTCCGCTCGCCATGCAGTGCGTGACCATCGACCACAGCAACTTCGTGGGCCGCATCGGCATCGGCCGCATCTACTCCGGCACCATCCACCAGGGCGATAAGATCCTCGTGGTCAAGAACGACGGCACGCAGCAGCAGGCCACCGTCAAGCAGCTCTTCACCTTCGACTACCTCGGCCGCACCGAGTGCGAGGAGGTGCAGGCCGGCGACATCGCCGCCGTGGTGGGTATCGAGCGCACGGATATCGGCGACGTCTACACCGACCCCGAGAACCCCGTCTCGCTGGAGCCGATCGAGATCGACCCGCCCACGCTCTCCATCATCTTCGAGGCGTCCACCTCGCCGCTCGTCGGCCGCGACGGCGAGATCGTCGGAGCCCGCCAGCTGAAGGAGCGCCTGTTCGCCGAGCGCGAGAACAACGTGACCATGAAGATCGAGGAGCTCGAGGACAAGAGCGGCGTGGAGGTTTCCGGCCGCGGCATCCTGCACCTCTCCGTGCTCATGGAGACGCTGCGTCGCGAGGGCTTCGAGTTCCAGGTGGGCCGCCCGCGCGTGCTCTTCAAGAAGGACGAGAACGGCAACATGACCGAGCCCGTCGAGCAGGCCGTGGTGGAGTGCCCGGACGAGTACGCCGGCAAGGTCATCGAGGTCTTTGGCAACGCCGGCGGCACCATGACCAACATGGAGACGGGCACCACGGTCACGCACATCGAGTTCAAGATCCCCACGCGTGGCATCATGGGCCTCAAGAACCGCATCCTCAACGTCACCCACGGTGAGGGTGTGTTCTATCACACCTTCCTGGAGTATGGTCCCTACGCGGGCGAGATCGGCGGCCGCAACAACGGCGCCATGATTTCCATGACCACCGAGAAGGCCGTGGCCTACGCGCTCGGTACGCTGCAGGAGCGCGGCCAGCTGTTCGTGGAGCCGGGCACCGAGTGCTACGAGGGCATGCTCGTGGGCGAGCGCAACCAGCCGGGCGACATGGTGGTGAACATTGCGCGCACCAAGAACCTGGGCAACCAGCGTAGCTCCACGGCCGACATCTCGGTGCAGCTGGTGCCGCCCCGCACGTTCTCGCTGGAAGAGGCGTTGGAGTACATCGCGGACGACGAGCTGGTCGAGGTCACGCCCAAGAACATCCGCATGCGCAAGCGCATCCTGGACGCCATTGCCCGCAAGAAGGCCAACGTCAAGGCGATGAACCTGAACAAGTAAGTTGAGGAGCCGGCAACGCGCTGATGCTGCGTAAACGAGCTGTCTCTCGAAGAGGTTGCCCGCGCCGACACGTCGAATGTCGTCAAAACGAAACCTCCCATTCCTCGGACTCTCCTTTCCAGTCCAAGAATGGGAGGTTCTTTATATCCCGATCCCATCGCATCTCATTGACACTGCAGCTCAAGCGCGCGGCAAAGATCGCCCTCAAGCGCGGATAGCACGCAGTCGGGAGCGTTGTGGGAACGAAGAGGCAGGCGCCTTTGCAAGATGGGGTGCCTGCTTTTGCTTTATCGCTTGGCGTTCTTGCGACGGCGCGTGCGGCGCGGGGCGCAGGCGGTGGCGCGCGCGATGTGGCGTGTCTTGACGGCCACCTGGTGCAGGTCCACCTCGGTGGGAGAGAGGATGTTGTAGCGCAGCGAGAGCCAGCGCAGCAGCATGGTCACCGCCACGCAGACCACGAGCGCGGTGATGTTGGACACCATGCCGGTTTCCAGAAGCGCCACGTAGGTTGCCGCGCCCGCGATGCAGGCGATGGCGTAGAGGTTCCCGCGCTGGAAGATGTAGGGCGTCTCGCCCACGCAGATGTCGCGGATCATGCCGCCGCCCACGCCGGTGAAGAACCCCATCATCACCGCTACGAGCGGATCAAAGCCGTAGACCAGCGCTTTGTCCGCACCGGTGGCGGCGTAGAGTCCCACGGCAAAGATGTCGAGGATCGCGATGAGCCGGTCTTGGTCGGCCACGAAGCGCGGAAACAGGAACACGATGCCCGCCGTGGCGATGGCGATAGGCAGGGCGAGCGGCTGGTTCAGGATGTAGACGTCGCCCACCTGCAGGATTATGTCGCGCAGCAGACCGCCGCCGAGCGAGCACACCACGGCGAGCCCCACCGAGCCGATGAGGTCGAGGTTGCGGTCCCGTGCGGCGAGCGCGCCGCCGATGCTCGCCGCGACAACCGCGATCATTTCCAGCTGGATGGGCACGGAGACCGGCGCGTCCGCGATGCATCTGGAGAGGGAGACGGCCAGGGTGACCGGTATCGATACTGCTCCGAGCGTCATCCGCGTCTCCTTTGGGCTGCGATCCGTACTTCAAAACGGCATCATCTTACACGTCCTGCCGGCGCGCGATTCCGCATTCTGAACTGCACATTCCGCGTAGTTGAAAATACGGGCTTGCGCACGGCGCGGTATCCGGTACAATAGCCGATGCTACATGAGGAGAGTTGTCCGAGTGGCCGAAGGAGCACGATTGGAAATCGTGTAGGCGCCAAAAGCGTCTCCAGGGTTCAAATCCCTGACTCTCCGCCAGTACCTTTCCGCGGCGTGTCCCACTCTTTGGGCGCGCCGCGTTCACCCCAAGCGGAGGGGTGGCAGAGTGGTTGAATGCGGCGGTCTCGAAAACCGTTTACGGGTGTTCCCCGTACGAGGGTTCGAATCCCTCCTCCTCCGCCAGTTTTCCTTTTCAACAGCTTCATCGCCGCGTTTGTGAGCTGCTGACGTTTTGCCGCAGCCGCCGTTCGACCGTTAATTGCGGAGACGTTACGTTCGCGGCGCATCGCGAACGTATACACTGCTTTCATGAACACGGAAGGAGCGATATGTTCAAGACCGATATGTCCACAACCGAGGTCATGCTGACCGATTCCCAGCGCACCGCCCTCGATCATGCGCTGGCCGATGCGCGCGAGTGCCTGGAGCGCGACGGCGGCATGTGCCCGTTCAGCGTACTCTGCACCTCGGATGGCTTTGTGGTAACCGATCATCCCGGCGAGGGCGCGGACGATATCTACAACTCGGTGCGCGCCCTGCTGGCGCAGGAGCTGCCCGAGGCCTACGTGCTGTGCTACGACGGATTCGTGGACCTTGATTCTGGCAGGATTGACGCCATCGTGTGCGAGATCGCCCGCCGCGGCGAGGCCTTTGCCACGTTGCTCGCGCAGGTCTACGAGGTGGAAGACGGCGTCTATCACTTTGCCGACGCGCCCGCTTCTGCCGGCACGGCCAAGCCGCTCTATCCGCGCGGCACCAAGCCCATCGTGTCCGGCCTGGTGGAACAGGCGAGCGAGCGCGCGGAAGACGCTTCGGGCGGGGATGCAAACGAACAAGACGGAGAGCGGGAAAACGCCCCCGCGCAGGAAGTTGAGGAGTAGGGGCATGGGAAGTCACGTTCTGGGGTTTAAGTCGTCGTGGGAGATGCTCACGCGCGATAAAGGCTGGATCAAGCCGGTCATGGTGCTTGCGATCGTGGGAATCATTCCCGTGGTGGGGCAGATCGCGCTGCTGGGCTACGGCTTTGAGTGGGCGCGCCTGACCGCGTGGGGCGTGGACTCCGCGCCCAAGCAGTCCAACGTGCAGGTTGGCAAGATCATGCGAACGGGTGGCATAGCCTTCTTGGTGGGCCTCAGCATGGCGGTCATCCTCGCCATCATCGAGACGATCGTTTTTGGTTCCGGCAACGTGCTGCTCGCGTTCCCGGGCACGGCCGGCTTCGCCGAGTTGTTCAACCGGTCCACGAGCGTTGCGGGTGCGCCCTCCTCGTTCGTGAGCACGGTGGTGAGCCTGCCCATCGGCACCTTCTTCTCAATCGCGATGATGCGTGCCACCATCTATGACGGTTTTGTTGCCGGCTGGCGTGTGGATCGTCTGGGCCAGATGATCGGGCGCGATCCCAAGGGGTTCGTGCAGCTGTGCGTGGTCTCGATCCTCACGGGGCTGGTGAATTGGGTGTATGGCGTGTTGCTGGGCGCCGTCATGGGCGTCATGCTCCTGGGTAGCTTCATCGGCGTGGTCTCTGCCTCCGCTATGGCGGGTTCCGTCGAGGGCGTGCAGGGTATTGTGATGGCGTTTCTGCAGATGGGCCCGGCCACGGCCCTGGTGTTCCTGATTGTGATCATCGCGCTGGCGTTCGTGGGTGCGTGCGTGGGCATTGCCATGGAGCTCGTGAGCATCAACGCCGTGGGCCAGTGGTTCTGCCGTTTCGACCTGGCGCGTTGGGGCGAGTCCGCCGACCCGCTGCCCGATGGCGTGCCGCTGGACTTTGGCCAGGGCGCCTCGGGATGGAATGCGCCGGCGCCGACGAACCCCGCGCGGGATCAGCAGACCGTGGTTGCCGCGCCGGCCGTGGATGCATCCGAGCCGGCGGGTGCCCCTGAGCCGGCGGCGGAGCCGACGGTCGAGCCCGCCGCGCCCGAGACAAGCCCCTCACCTGCGGAGGCGCCCGCTGAGGCGGATGCCGGCGAGTCTGCTCCGAGCGAGGAGGCGGCCCAGGACACCGCCGGCGAGCCCCACGAGGACTCGCCCTTCTCGTAACCTCCACAACGATGCGCCCCGCACGGTTAAACGGTCGCGGGGCGCATGTAGTCCTTGTGGTTTCATCCGCGTGTTATCCGGTTGAATACCCTGTACGCGCCCTGTCTGAGCTGCCCGGTTCAGATGGGGCGTAGTTGTATGGAAGCGCTGGCTGAGATTGGGTAGACATTTGGTTCAGAACGTGTCCGTGGCGTATGCCATAGTGGTGGCGCTAAGGAAAATGTGGATGTCATGAGGGTGGAACAGCAAGGTCGTCAAGAGCAGCCGCGGCATGGGCTATACTATGTCGGTCTTTTCCTGCTCCGGGCGCACCTTCACGACCCGGGGCCTTATGCCCAGAGGAGGTGACAATATGAAGGCTTATGAACTGCTGTTCTTCGTCGACCCGGCTCTCGATCCCGAGACTCGCCTCGCCGTCATGAAGCGTATCGACACCACGATCGCTGAGGGCAAGGGCACCGTCGACAACGTTGACGACTGGGGCAAGCGCAAGCTCGCGTATGCCATCGACAAGCTCGTCGAGGGCGATTACACCCTCATCAACTTCCACGCAGACCCCTCCACGATCGCCGAGCTCGATCGTGTGCTCCGCATCACCGACGCTGTGGTGCGCCACATGATCGTCCGCCGCGAGGACATCAAGGAGTAGGTGTAATGGAAGTGCGGGCCCTGCGCCCGTCAGAGAGGTAGGGAACGAGCATGAGCATCAACCGAGTTCTTATTTCGGGCAACCTGACGCGCGACCCCGAGCTGCGCGCGACCGCCGGTGGCACGCAGGTGCTGTCGTTCGGCGTGGCCGTGAACGACCGCCGTCGCAACCCGCAGACCAACGAGTGGGAGGACTACCCCAACTTCGTGGACTGCACCATGTTCGGCAACCGCGCCGAGGCCGTCGCCCGGTACCTCTCCAAGGGTTCCAAGGTCGCGATCGAGGGCAAGCTTCGCTACAGCTCCTGGGAGCGCGACGGCCAGCGCCGCAGCAAGCTCGAGGTCATCGTCGATGAAATCGAGTTCCTGTCGCGCGGCCAGCAGGGCACAGGCCAGGGTGGCTACGGTGGTGGCTACGGCAACCAGGGCGGTGGGTACGCTCCGCAGCAGCAGGGCTACGCCGCACCCGCTCCTCAGCCGGCGCCCGCGCCGCAGATGCCTCCCGTGGCCGACGTCTACGACAAGGACATCCCGTTCTAGCCCTCGGGCTTAACGGGTGTTCCGCACTTATTGAAAGGCTTATGACATGGCTAATGATTATTCTTCACGTCAGCCGCGTCGCAAGTACTGCCAGTTCTGCAAGGAGAACACCGAGTACATCGATTACAAGGATACGCAGCTCCTTCGCAAGTACACGACTGATCGCGGCAAGATCAAGCCGCGCCGTGTGACCGGCGCTTGCACGCAGCACCAGCACGACATCGCGAACGCCATCAAGCGCGCTCGTGAGATGGCGCTGCTTCCGTACACCGTCCCCGTGGTTTCCTCCCGTGGCAACCGCAACCGCGATCGCGACTAGGAGGGGAACGCAATGAAGGTCATTCTTCTTGATGAGATCAAGGGCAAGGGCGGCGAGGGCGACGTTATCGACGTTGCGCAGGGCTACGCCGAGAACTGCCTCATCCCTAAGAAGCTCGCCGTGGCTGCCACCAAGGGCAACCTGAAGCAGCTCGAGGAGCGTCGCAACAACATCGCCAAGCGCGAGGAGGTGCGTCTGGCCACGGCCAACGCCACCAAGGAGCAGCTTGCCGACAAGGCCGTCACCGTGGATGTCAAGGTGGGCGACGAAGGCGTGCTCTTCGGCTCCGTCACCGCCGCGATGATTGCCGACGCCATCAAGGACCAGCTGGGTGTTGAGGTCGACCGCAAGCGTGTCGAGCTCGGCAAGCCCATCAAGGTCGCTGGTAGCTACCAGGTCGAGATCTCGCTCTACCGCGATATCAAGGCCGAGGTCACCGTGCTCGTGGGCGTTGAGGCCCTCGAGGAGGAGGCCGCTCCCGAGGAGGTCGTCGACGTCGAGGTCGAGGCTTCCGCCGAGGAGACCGCCGAGGACGCCGAGTAGGCTCGTCTGAGGTTTCGCTTTCGTGATCGCGCCGTGTCGCTCAGAGGCACGGCGCGATTTTTGTTGGCTGGCTGTCGTTCTGCGCGCAACTGGTCAAAATTCACCGCGGTGGAGCGCAGAGCTGGGGAAAACCGTTATCAAGCAGGGCGGGGCGGGAACGGCCGAGTGAATCCTGAACACCCTCGCTATGCTGCGGCTTTGTACGTAATGCGCTAAAACAGCCTTCACTACCTGCGCATTCACGAAACCATCACAGGTATGTTGGAGCGATACCACCCCGTCTACATAGGCTTTCCGCACGTCAGAGCTTTGTAAGGTGGGCTGTGGAAAACTATTTTCTTGCGCGGCAAAAAATGTGGAAAGTGTTGAAAAGCATCGTTTGCGCAGGGGAGCGCGGGCATGTTTTTCCCCAAGCGGCAGTGGATTAACAAAACCGCATGACAGAGCCTTGACATTTGCACTTGACACGCTTGGCGGAGTTTTCCGGATGCCCTACCATGGTAGCCCCGCCGATGCTGGCGGGGTTTCCAACGCATGATGCATGGCATGAAAGGAGCGGCATGGACGCTTCGACCGATTCCTCTTGGGGCGCCTCCGGCGTGCTCGAGCGCGGCGCGCGCCTGACGCCGCCCAACAATACCGAGGCCGAGGCCAACGTGCTCGCCGCCATGATGCTGTCCCGCGAGGTGGTCGAGGGCGCCCTGGTGGAGCTTTTGCCTGATGACTTCTACCGGCCGGCGCACAAGACGCTCTTCCTCGCCATGCACGAGATGTACGACAAGAACGTCCCTATCGACGCCATCTCGCTCGTCGACTACCTCACGTCTATCGAGAAACTCGAGGCCGTGGGCGGCGAGGCGTACATCCTCGAGCTCATGGGTAACACGCTCGCGCTGGTGAACTGGCAGCACCATGCCGGCATCGTGCGGCGCGATGCCATGCTGCGCGAGATCATCGGCGCCACCAACCAGATCAACGCGCTCGCCTACAACGCGCCCACCGATACCAAGGAGGTCATCGAGCGCGCGGAGAGTATGCTGCTCTCGGTGACGGCCCGCGAGGTCAAGAGCTCCTACAAGTCGCTTTCGACCTTTATGGAGGAGGCCTACGCCGAAGCCGAGGAGGCTTGCCAGGCGGGCGGTATCGCCCAGGGCGTCCCCACGGGATTCCCGAGCCTGGACGGCATGCTCATGGGCCTGCGTCCCGGCCAGCTGATCATCATCGGCGCGCGTCCCGCCGTGGGTAAGACCTCGTTCGCGCTGAACCTGGCCCTGAACGCGGCTGCCGAGGGTTATACCGTGGCCTTCTTCTCGCTCGAGATGAGCGGCAAGGAGATCGCGCAGCGCTTTATCTGCGCGCACGCCCAGATCAACATGTCCAACTTCCGCACTGGCAAGATTTCGCCGCAGGAGTGGGTCAACATCAACGAGGCCACCGCGGAGCTCTCGCAGCTGGACATCCTCATCGACGACACGCCCGGCACCACGGTGACCGAGATTCGCGCCAAGGCGCGCCGCATGACGCACAACAAGGAGAAGTCCATCATCATCTTGGACTACCTGCAGCTCGTGAACCCGCCTGCCGGGCGCCGTGCCGAAAGCCGCGCCGTCGAGGTATCGGAGATGAGCCGTGGCCTCAAGATCATGGCCAAGGAGCTCGAGGTGCCGCTGATCGCGCTGTCGCAGCTCTCGCGTCAGGTTGAAAGCCGTACCGGCAAGCGTCCGCAGCTCTCCGACCTGCGCGAATCGGGTTCGATCGAGCAGGACGCCGACATTGTCATGTTTCTGGACCGCTCGAGTTCCGAGCAGGAGGCGGCCCGCGACGACCGCCCGGGCGAGGGCATCACGCGCATCGTGCTCGCCAAGAACCGTTCCGGCCCCATCGGCGACGTGGACCTCGTCTTCCTGCCTTCCAGCACGAAGTTCTTCGAGTTGGAGAAGGATGCCGAGCAGTAGTCGGCGGTGGTGGCGCGCGCGGCCACTATAATAGAGGGGTTGACTCAACCACAAGGCAAGGAGCTGGGCCATGTCATCGACAGTGCTCGTTGGAACGCAGTGGGGCGACGAGGGCAAGGGCAAGATTTGCGACCTCATCGCGGGCGATTTTGACGCCGTCGTTCGCTACCAGGGCGGAAACAACGCTGGGCACACCATCGTGGTGGGGGACCGCAAGTACGGTCTTCACCAGGTTCCCTCGGGCATCATGTACCCGCAGTGCGTTTCCGTGATCGGCAACGGGTGCGTGGTGAACCCTAAGGTGCTGCTTGAAGAGATCGACATGTTCGAGGCGGACGGCATCTCCACCGCCAACCTCAAGGTCTCCGGCAACGCGCACATCATCATGCCCTACCACATGGACCTTGACGGTGCTTCCGAGGCTCGCCTGGGCAAGAACCTCATCGGCACCACCAAGCGCGGCATCGGCCCCTGCTACATGCACAAGATGGAGCGCATCGGCCTGCGTATGCAGGACCTGCTCGACGAGAAGATCTTCCGCGAGAAGCTCGAGACCGCGCTCTCGCGTGTGAACCCCGAGCTGGAGCTCATCTACGGTCTGCCCACCTACACGGTGGACCAGATCTGCGAGGAGTACCTGCCCTACGCCGAGCGCCTGCGCCCCTACATCTGCGAGAGCGGCCTGCTCCTGAACGACATGATCGACGAGGGCAAGTCCATCCTCTTCGAAGGCGCCCAGGCAACGCTGCTCGACATCGACCACGGCACGTACCCGTTCGTCACCTCGTCTAACTGCACCGCCGGCGGCGCGGTGACGGGTTCCGGCGTGGGCATGAAGAACATCGACCGCGTGCTGGGCATCTGCAAGGCCTACATCACCCGCGTGGGTTCCGGCCCCATGCCCACGGAGCTCTCGTATGAGAGCGAGGAGGGACACACCCTCACCGAGGTGGGCTATGAGTACGGCGTGACCACCGGGCGTCGTCGTCGCGTGGGCTGGCTGGACGGCGTGATCGCCAACTACGCCGCCCGGGTGAACGGCCTCACCGACCTGGCGATCACCAAGCTCGACGTGCTCGGCTCCTTCGACACCATCAAGGTTTGCGTGGCCTACGACTGCGACGGCACCCGCTACACGAGCGTGCCCGAGCACCAGAGCGTGTTCCACCACGCCAAACCTGTGTACGAGGAAGTGCCGGGCTGGCGTTGCGACATCTCGGGCGTTCGTCGCTTTGAGGATCTGCCCGCCGAGGCCCGTGCCTACGTGGAGCTCATGGAGGATCTGGCGCACACCCGCGCGAGCTTTGTCTCCGTGGGTCCCGACCGCGAGCAGACCATCAACCGGTTCTGGAAGTAGCTGCATCTTCGTTGCCCGGTCGAAAGGGGACAGGCGCTTTTGCCCGGGCAGCGAGCAATGAGTTGAACGAATGCCCGATCGGGACAAAAGCGCCTGTCCCTTTTGTCATCGTGTGAAGGAGACGCCATGAATATCCTGCTACTGGGTTCCGGTGGACGCGAGCATGCCCTAGCGGTGGCGCTCGCCGCTTCGCCGCGCTGCGACGAGCTTTACATCGCGCCGGGTAACGGCGGTACCGCTGCGGTGGGCGAGAACGTGTTGCTTGACGCCGAGGACCCCGCGGCGGTGGCGGACTTTGCCCGCGAGACCGGCTGCGGCCTGGTCGTTATCGGACCCGAGGCTCCGCTTGTCGTGGGCGTGGCCGACGCCGTGCGCGCGGTGGGCATTCCCTGCTTTGGCCCCGGTGCCGAGGGCGCCCAGGTGGAGGGTTCCAAGAAGTTCTCCAAGGAGCTCATGGAGCGCGCCGGCGTTCCCACGGCGGCGTATGCCAGCTTTACCGATGAAGCCGCAGCGCTCGCCTACGTGCGCGATCAGGGTGCTCCGCTCGTGGTCAAGGCCGACGGCCTGGCTGCCGGCAAGGGCGTGGTCGTGGCGACCGAGCTCTCGCAGGCCGAGGACGCCGTGCGCGCCTGCTTTGACGGTGCGTTCGGCAAGGCCGGTGCCACGGTGGTCATCGAGGAGATGATGACCGGTCCCGAGTGCTCGCTTTTGGCCTTCACTGATGGCGAGACCGTGCGTCCCATGTGTACGAGCCAGGACCACAAGCGCGCGCTCGAGGGCGACCGCGGTCCCAACACGGGCGGCATGGGCGCCTACGCGCCGGTACCCATCGTCACGGACGAGGAGCACGCCGCCATGGTGGACGCGCTCGAGAAGACCGTGGCCCAGCTGCACGCCGAGGGTATCGATTACCGCGGCTGCCTGTACGGCGGCTTCATGCTCACGCCCGCCGGCCCCAAGGTGCTGGAGTTCAACGCGCGCTTTGGCGACCCGGAGACCCAGGTGGTGATCCCGCGCCTGGAGAACGATCTGGTCGAGGTTATGCTCGCGGTGGCCGAGGGCCGGCTTTCCGAGGTGGAGCTGCGCTGGAGCGACCGCTGGGCCGTCACGGTGGTGCTCACGAGCGCGGGGTATCCGGGCAGCTATGAGAAGGGCAAGGTCATCACCGGCGTGGAGGATGCCGAGGCCATGGACGACGTGACGGTCTACCATGCCGGCACGGCGCTCACCGACGCAGGCGAGCTCGTGACCTCCGGTGGTCGCGTGCTCGACGTGACGGCGCTGGGCGACACCTTCGAGGCTGCGCGCGATCGCGCCTACGCTGCCTGCGAGAAGATTCAGTTTGAGGGCAAGACCCTGCGGCACGATATTGGTCTGCGCGCGCTGCGCGGTCGCGCGGCCTGGGACGAGTAGGTTCACTCGCGGGGTATCTGCGGGGCGGTTGGCTGAAGGGGCATGGATATGGACGCCGAGGTTATTGAGGATGTTCAAGACGCACGGGTGAACGGTACCGGCGAGGCCGGGGTTCCGGTTGATGAGCCCCACCTCGTGCTCGGCGAGGATGCGCCGGGCGACGCCGCCCTGCACGAGCGGGTGCTCTCCGAGGAGCAAGCGTGGCGGGGTCGCATCCTGGATGTGCGCTCGCTTAAGGTGGAGCTTCCCAACGGGCACGTGAGCGGCCGCGACATCATTCGCCATCCCGGCGCCGCGGCGGTGGTGGCGCTGACGAGCGAGGGCAAGATCGCGCTCGTGCGCCAGTACCGCACTGCGCTCGATCGCGTGACGGTGGAGATTCCCGCCGGCAAGCTCGATCCCGGTGAGGATCCGCTCGAATGCGCCAAACGCGAGCTGCACGAGGAGACGGGCTTTGTTCCCGGTAAGATCCGCTACCTGACGACCATCGCTACCACGCCGGGCTTCTGCGACGAGGTCATCCACATCTACTTCGCCACGCAGCTGCGCTTTGACGGTGCGAATCCGGATGACGATGAGTTCGTCAACGTGGACCTCGTGCCGCTCTCCGAGCTGATCGACGCGGTGCTGGACGGCAAGATCGAGGATGCCAAGACCGTGGTGGGCGCGCTCGCGTGCGACGCCATAGCGCATCGGCTCGCCGCGGACGTCGCTGAGCCCGCGGAATAGGGTCCCGGAATCGGGTGTGTTTGAGATAAACGCTAAAGTGTAGAGTTTTTGGCGTCCCTGTCGAGTACGGACGCTCGCGTGCAGGTCCTTTCCTGGGGTTTTGTTGCCGAGCGAATGCCTCCTTCTTCAGGGTGAGCTGAAAAACTCTACACTTTAGCGTTTATCTCGTTTCAACCAAGAATCACAGGCAAGGAGGGTCCATGCAGAAGCCCCAACAGACCATGTTTCGCCGCTTTTTGGCGTACTACCGCCCGCAGATGCATCTGTTTGCGGCGGATACCGTTGCCGCGCTCGCCATCGCGGCGATCGACCTTTCGTTTCCGGTCATCCTGCGCTCGCTGGCGAACGGCCTTTTCACTCAAGGGAGCACGGCCATCCTGCAGGCCCTACCCTTGATCGGCCTCGGTCTTATCGCGCTCTTCACCCTGCGCTTCATCTGCCGTTACTTTGTCTCAGCGTGGGGGCACATCATGGGCGCGCGAATGGAATCGCGCATGCGCGAGGATCTGTTCGACCAGTACGAGCGCATGTGCTTTGGCTACTTCGACCAGCATAATTCCGGCGACATGATGTCGCGCGTGGTGAACGACCTCTTCGATATCTGCGAGGCGGCGCACCATGTTCCGGAATGGGTCATTACCTGCGGCATCGAGATCGTGGGCGCCATCGTCATCCTCATGACCATCTCGGCTCCGCTGGCGCTGGCCATGCTCGTGGTGACCGTGGTGTTCGTCATCATCATGGTACGCCAGAACTTCAGCATGCGTGCCACCTTTGCGGACAACCGGTGCAAGATCGCGGAGGTCAACTCGCAGCTGCAGGACTCGCTCTCGGGCATGCGCGTGGTGAAGTCCTTTGCCAACGAGGAGACCGAGCGCGCCAAGTTCCGCCATTCCAACGACCGCTACCTGGACTCCAAGGTGGCGCAGTACTTTGCCATGGGTACGTACCAGGGAACCTGCGCCGTGCTCACTGGCTCGCTCTTTACCGTGGTGGTTATCTTTGGTGGCTGGCTCATCGCCCAGGGGCGTATGAGTGCCATCGACCTGGGCACCTTCGCGCTCTATATCAGCCTGTTCTCCACGCCCATCGAGACGCTGGTGAATTCCACCGAGACGTACCAGAAGGCAATCGCCGGGTTCGAGCGCGTGGACGAGGTGCTGCGAACCGCGCCGGACGTGCAGGATCGTCCAGATGCCCGCGAGCTCGTGGTAACCCGCGGTGGCATCGAGTATCGCGACGTCTGCTTCTCGTATCCCGACGAGCGGGCCGACGACGGCGTGGAGCCGCGCCCGGTGATCGACCACTTGAGCCTCTCCATCGCACCGGGAGAGACGCTCGCACTGGTGGGTCCGAGTGGCGGCGGCAAGTCCACCACCTGCAGCCTGCTCCCGCGCTTCTACGATGTGGTGAGCGGGTCCATCCAGATCGACGGCCAGGACGTGCGCACCGTGACCCAGAAGAGCCTGCGGCAGGCCATCGGCCTGGTGCAGCAGGATGTCTATCTGTTCGACGGAACGCTGCGTGAGAATATCGCCTACGGTCGTCCCGGTGCTACGGACGAGGAGATGCGCGAAGCCGCGCGCCGCGCCAATATCGCGGAGTTCATTGAGGGGTTGCCCGAGGGCTACGACACCGTGGTGGGTGAGCGCGGCAGCCGCCTTTCCGGCGGTCAGAAGCAGCGCGTGGCCATCGCCCGCGTGTTCCTGAAGGACCCGAAGATCCTCATCCTCGACGAGGCCACCTCGGCGCTGGACAACGAGAGCGAGGAAGCGGTGCAGCGGGCCCTGGCGGAGCTCGCGCGGGACCGCACCACGATCATCATCGCTCACCGCCTCTCCACCATCAAAAACGCCGACGACATCGCCACCGTGGAACGTGGGCGCGTTGTGGAACGCGGTTCGCACGAGGAGCTTCTCGCTCGAAACGGCACGTATGCCCGGTACTATCGGATGCAATTCGAAGGCTAGCAGAGCCAGGGCGAGGACGCTGCCGCGCGGCGAGCGTGGTGCGGGTCTTGCCCGCTTTGTGGTGAATGAAGGACGTGGATGGCCAAGAAGCCGCTGACAGACGAGGAAGTGGTCGAGCTCTTCAGCGAGCTGGACGAGTCCGGTGTCGTTGACCTGGAGCGTAAGGCCGCGCGCGAGAGCGGCGGTAAGCGCGGGCCTCGCGCGCGCCGGCGCAAGGTGGACCCGCTTTCCGAAGACGATCCCTCGGGCAGTCGCGCGGGCGAGGCTATCGGCCGCACGGCCGTCGCCGTTATCTTGGGCGTGTTCGCGTTCATCATGGGCATGCAGGTGGTCTACGGCGTGAGCCGCCGCCTGAACACCGCCAACCTCTCGGAGGGCGCCTCGGTCGATTCCGTGCGGCATGCCATGGAGAGCGGTGTGGAGTGGGGCAACGGCTTCACCCAGTTCCCCGAGCAGTTCACGGTGGACGAGGTGGACGAGCGCGCGGGCGTGATCGAGGTCTCGGTGGTGGACACCACCTCGGGCAACGAGCTCGAGCTGCTCTCGAATTCCCAGATCCAGGCGGCAGCGCTGGCAACGAACGCGCTGCTCAACAGCAAGATCGATCGCGTGGTGTACAACGTGTACGTGCTCGTGGACGAGAACGGCAACTTCCAGCACGACAGCTTCCTCGGTCTACTCAAGGCGCGGGGCACACGCAAGGCCATGCTTTCCTTTGTGTGGAACAAGAACGGCTCAGATGGATCGAGCAACGTCGACTGGGAGCTCAAGATCATCGGCATGGACGAGGGTGTGGCCACCAAGATCCAGAAGCAGGTGAACTCTGTGAGCTCGCTCATCGAGGACGATACCGTGAGCCAGGACCGCTACGACGACGGTGAGCTTGAGGCCGAGACCGAGCAGGCGCAGCACGGCGAGGAAGTTCTCACCGGCAAGTAGCGCGCTCGCCCCCGGACCCAAAAACCCTGTGGAATCAAAAACCTATAAAACCGGTAGGTTTATCTTGCTAAAGCGGGACGGCCCTGCTATGCTGAGTCCTACGTACGCTGGTCCATAAGTCCGCGGATGAAAGAAGGATTTCCATGTCCAACCAAATCACCAGCCAGGATTCTGTCCTTTTCGAGCGTCAGGGCGCGGTCATTCCGCGCGTGGCGGCCGTGCACGACATGTGCGGCTACGGAAAATGCTCGCTTGGCATCGCCATCCCCGTGCTCAGCGCGGCGGGCGTGGACGTGTGTCCCGTGCCCACGGCCCTGTTCTCGGCCCACACCAAGTTCCCCGTCTTCTACATGCACGATACTACCGAGATGCTGAACGACTACCTGGATGCCTGGCAGAAGGAGGGCATCGATCTGGACGGTGTGTACTCAGGCTTTCTGGGTTCGGCCGAGCAGGTGGCGGTGATCAAGCGTCTCTACCGCGAGTACCCGCGCGCCCTGCACATCGTGGACCCCGTTATGGGCGACGGCGGCTCCAAGTACCCCACGTACACCGATGAGATGTGCGATGCCACACGCGGCCTGGTGGACGGTGCCGACGTGCTCACGCCCAACCTCACCGAGGCGAGCATCCTCACGGGCATCGCCTACCAGGGGCAGGACGTTCCGGTTGAGTTCGTGCAGAAGAACGTGGATGCTCTGCTTGAGATGGGTGCCAAGAACGTGATCATCAAGGGTGTGGTGCACGAGGGCGAATCGGTGATTCGCAACTATCTGGCGAGCGCTGGCGTGGACGGCGGCCATGCGGTGGAGGTCGAGAGCGACCTTTTGCCCTATATGCTGCACGGCACGGGCGACCTCTTCGCGAGCGGCCTCACGGCGGCCATCTACGCGGGCCGTGGCCTGCGCGCGGCGGTTGAGTTCGCGGGAACGCTCGTGCGCGACGCCATGAAGATCACGCGTGAGCAGCCGGACTACGAGACGCGCGGCGTGAGCTTCGAGCCGGTGCTCGGCGAGGTGGCGGCGCTGCTGCGGTAGCGGGCGGGGCTGCCCCGGGGGTCTGCGCCGCTGCCACGCGCGGACCCCCGCGCCCTCGACACAGGAGCTTCACAGCAGGTGAATAGAACAACCGCTACATGTAACAGAATCGAATAAAGACGGCGGAATTGGCATAATCGAGCAAGAACACCTACAATGCCATGCAACCTTGTACGCCTTTAATCCGGTCCCGTGAGTCCGGGAAGGGAGCATGTGCATGTCACTGCAAGAGGAATTGCTCGCTCGAACGAGTAAAGGTCTCCGCGGTCCGGCAGTCCTGATGTTGGAGGACGGGACCGTTTTTCATGGCCGTGCGTGCGGCGCCGAGGGCACCGCGGTGGGTGAGGTCTGTTTCAACACGTCGCTTGAGGGCTACTTCGAGGTGCTGACGGACCCGAGTTACGCGGGCCAGATCGTGACGATGACGTACCCGCAGATCGGCAACTATGGCATCGATCCCGCGGACGCCCAGCTTTCGGTGGCGCCGGACGCCGCCACGCGCCCCGCACTCCGCGGCATGGTGGTGCGCGACATGTGCGCCACGCCGTCGAGCTGGCGTGACCGCATCTCCCTGCCGGAGTACCTGAAGAGCCGGGGCATCGTGGCGATCGAGGGCATAGACACGCGCGCCCTCGTGCGGCACCTGCGCGATCATGGCGCCCAGAAGGGCATCGTCTCCACCGAGGTACAGGCCGTCGATGCCCTGCGTGCGCGTATGGACGAGGCACCCGACCTGGTAGGCCAGAACCTCGCTGCCACGGTGAGCTGTACCGCGCCCTTCCCCTACACGGCGGCCAACCTGCCCAAGGAGCATGACTTCGCCCTCATGCCCGCGAGCGAGCGCCGCACTCCCCGCCGCGTGGTGGCCTACGACTGCGGCATCAAGCGCGGCATCCTCGAGGGACTCGTGCGCGCGGGTTGCGAGCTCACGGTGGTGCCTTGGGACACGCCGGCTTCCGAGGTGCTCGCCCAGCAGCCGGACGGCGTCTTCCTCTCCAACGGTCCGGGCGACCCGGATGCCGTCACCGTTACCTACGAGCAGGTGCAGGAGCTGCTGGGGCGCGTGCCCGTCTTCGGCATCTGCCTGGGGCACCAGATGATCAGCCTGGCCTGCGGCGCCACCATGGAGAAGCTCAAGTTCGGGCATCGCGGTGGCAACCAGCCCGTCATGAACCTGCTTACCGGGCGCGTGGAGATCACGGCGCAGAATCACGGCTTCGGCCTGGTGTGGCCGAGCCTGGGCGCGCTCGTGCCCGAGCTCTCCGGCGGCATCGCCGAGCATCCCGCCGACGGCGACCTGCGCTTCTGGGTGCGCGCCGGTGTGGCCCCCGTGGTCCAGAACGAGCGGTTCGGCCGCATCCGCCTCACGCATGTGAACCTGAACGACGGCACCCCCGAGGGCATCCAGCTGCTCGACGTGCCTGCCTTCTCGGTGCAGTACCACCCCGAGGCCTCTCCGGGACCGACCGATGCGCACTACCTGTTCCGCGCCTTCACCCGTCTGATGGACGGCGAGCCGGACTACCTCAGCATCGACATCAGCCAGGACCGTCTGGCCGGCTGGAACTTCGCCACCAAGGAGGTCGCTCATGCCTAAGCGCACCGACATCAAGCGCATCCTCGTCATCGGGTCCGGCCCCATCGTCATCGGCCAGGCCTGCGAGTTCGACTATTCCGGCGCCCAGGCCTGCAAGGTGCTGAAGGAGGACGGCTACGAGGTCGTGCTCGTCAACTCCAACCCCGCCACCATCATGACCGACCCGGGACTCGTGGACCGCACCTATGTGGAGCCTATCACGCCGGAGTTCATCGCCCAGATCATCGAGCGGGAGCGCCCAGACGCCCTGCTGCCCACGCTGGGCGGCCAGACCGGCCTGAACGCCGCGGTGGAGCTGGCCAAGAACGGCACGCTTGAGCGCTACGATGTGGAGATGATCGGCTGCGACCTGGCTGCTATCGAGCGCGGCGAGGACCGCAAGCTCTTCAACGAGGCCATGGCCGAGCTGGGGCTCGAGGTGGCGCGCTCGGGCTACGCGTACTCGGTGGAGGACGCGGTCGAGATCGCCGGTCGCCTGGGCTACCCCGTGGTGCTGCGTCCGAGCTTCACCCTGGGCGGCGCCGGCGGCGGCATCGCGCACGATGAGACCGAGCTCCGCGCGACGGTGGCGCAGGGCCTGGAGCTTTCCCCCGCGCACGAGGTGCTGGTGGAGGAGTCCATTATCGGCTGGAAAGAGTACGAGATGGAGGTCATGCGCGACCGCGCCGGCAACGGTATCATCGTGTGCTCCATCGAGAACCTGGACCCGATGGGCGTGCACACCGGCGATTCCATCACCGTGGCCCCGGCGCAGACGCTCACCGACCTCGAGTACCAGCGCATGCGCGTGGCGTCGCTCGCCATCCTGGAGAAGATCGGCGTTGAGACCGGCGGCTCCAACGTGCAGTTTGCGGTGAACCCCGAGAACGGCCGCCTCATCGTGATCGAGATGAACCCGCGCGTGAGCCGCTCCTCGGCGCTCGCCTCCAAGGCCACGGGCTTCCCCATCGCCAAGGCCGCCGCGCGCCTGGCCGTGGGCTACACGCTGGACGAGATCGTCAACGACATCACCCGTGCCACACCGGCCTGCTTTGAGCCCTCGATCGACTATTGCGTGGTCAAGGCGCCGCGCTTTGCATTCGAGAAGTTCAAGGGCGCCGATGACACGCTCTCCACCCGCATGAAGGCCGTGGGCGAGGTCATGGCAATCGGCCGCACCTTCGAGGAAGCGCTCGGCAAGGCCATGCGCTCGCTCGAGGACGGCCACGAGGGTTTGCTTACCTGGGGCCGCGGGGCGCTCGAGCAGCTGGGGGAGGACGAGCTCGCCGCCGCGGTGGCGCGCCCGACCGAGGGCCGGATCTTCCACGTGGCGGAGGCGCTGCGCCGCGGCTGGACCGTGGAGCGCGTGCACGAGCTTTCCGGCATCGACCCCTGGTACCTCGCACGCATCGCCGACATGATGGCCGTGCGCGAGGGTGTGCGCGGCTGCGCGCTCACGGATATCGACGCGCCCGCCATGCTGCTGCTGAAGCAGATGGGCGCAAGCGATGCCGAGCTGGCGCACCTGACCGGCTTCGACGAGCGCTTCGTGCGCGCCTACCGGCTGGGCCTGGGCGTGCGCCCCTGCATGAAGACGGTCGACACCTGCGCCGCCGAGTTCGCGAGCACCACGCAGTACCACTACAAGACCTACGAGCTGGCCGCTGAGGCGGGTGCGTCAGGTACCGCGCTCGCGGCGTCGGAGACGCAGCCCTGCGAGAAGCCCAAGGTGATGATCCTGGGCGCCGGTCCCAACCGCATCGGCCAGGGCATCGAGTTCGACTACTGCTGCGTGCACGCCAGCTACGCGCTCGCCGCCCGCGGCTACGAGACCATTATGGTCAACTGCAACCCCGAGACTGTCTCCACGGACTACGACACGAGCGACCGCCTGTACTTCGAGCCGCTCACCTACGAGGACGTCATGGACGTCATCGACGTGGAGCGCCCGGACGGCGTGGTGGTGACGCTCGGCGGCCAGACCCCGCTCAAGCTGGCACGCCTGCTGGAGGAGGCCGGCGTCCCCATCTTGGGCACCCAACCCGCCGCGATCGACCTCGCCGAGGACCGCGAGCGCTTCTCGGCCCTGCTGGACCATCTGGGCATCATGTACCCGCCCGCAGGCATGGCCACCTCCTTTGAGGAGGCCGAGGAGGTGGCCGCGCGCATCGGCTACCCGCTCCTCGTGCGTCCGAGCTACGTGCTCGGCGGTCGCGGCATGATGATCGCCTACGACGCCAGCCATCTGCGCGAGTACATGGCCGAGGCGGCACGCATCTCGCCTGACTACCCCGTCTACCTGGACCGTTTCTTGGAGGGCGCCATCGAGTCCGACGTGGACGCGCTCTGCGACGGCGAAGAGGTTTACATTGGCGGCATCTTGGAGCATATCGAGGAGGCGGGCATCCACTCCGGCGACTCCGCCACGTGCCTGCCGCCGTTCAGCTTCAGTGATGCGCTGCAGGAGAAGCTGCGCGAGACCACGAAGAAGATCGCGCTCGCGCTCGGCGTGCGCGGCCTGGTGAACGTGCAGTACGCGGTGCGCGGCGAGACGGTCTACGTGATCGAGGCCAACCCGCGCGCGAGCCGCACGGTGCCCTTCATCTCCAAGGCCACGGGCGTGCCGCTCGCCAAGGCTGCGGCGCGCATCATGGCGGGCGAGAAGATCTCCGAGCTGGGGCTGCCTTCGGACACGCGCCAGCTGGATTGGTTCTGCATGAAAGAGGCCGTCATGCCCTGGGGACGCTTCCCCGGTGCCGACGTGGTGCTCGGGCCCGAGATGAAGTCCACGGGCGAGGTCATGGGCATTGCCAAGAGCTATCCCGAGGCCTATGCCAAGAGCCAGCTCGCCATCAGCTACCGTCTGCCAACGCCGGAGTCCGGCAAGGTGTTCATCTCGGTGTGCGACCGCGACAAGCGAAGCATCCTCTCCATCGCGCGTATCCTGCGCTACCTGGGCTTCGACATCTGCTCCACCGAGGGCACCGCGCGGGTGCTTGCCGGCGGCAACGTGACCTGCGAGGTGGTGGGGAAGATCTCCAGCCCGCACGACGGCGAGCTGCCGAACGTGGGCGACCTTATCGCCGACGGGAAGATCGCGCTGATCATCAACACGCCGTTCGGCCCGGGCTCGCGCGGCGACGGGTACCGGCTGCGCACGGAGGCCGTGAAGCACAGCGTGACCTGCATCACGGCGCTCTCTGCGGCCAACGCCTTCGTTTCGGCGGTCGAGGCGGTGCGCGAGAGCGCGCTCGGCACCAACGACGTGGCGGGCACCGTGCCGCCGCAGGGCGAGGACGGGGCGAGCATGAGCGTCATCGCGCTGCAAGACCTGCCGCAGTACGAGGTGTAACGAAATCTGTTCATTCTGGGACGGGTCCCGAATCGGCACCCGTTGGTTCGGGGTCCGTCTCAGAAATAATGCAAAACCCCTATGGGACTTGACGAGCTGGTTCTGTCATTCCGAACCGGCCTGTTCTTATTAATACCAGTTTAATACCACTTAACGATTCATTACGACCGTTTGACGGACCCGTGGTCCAATCTCGGACGTACGGCACAAGTGCCCCCGTACAGTCTCTGCGATTTGATCTGCGTCGATACGGTTTCTCCTTTTCGCTGCGCAACCCCCTGGGTGCCTTGCGGACCGGACGTTCCTCATCGATGCATTCCGATCTTGAAGGGAGACGGCATGGTGCGGAAATCGAACGGGGGGTGGCTCCGGGCCCTGGTGGCGGCGTTCTTGGGATTGACCCTCGCAGGCCCGGTCCCGGCGCTTGCCCAAGCGGCCGATCACGGCGGCGGAGCGGTGAAGATCGCCCAGACCGATGACACGGTCACCATCGGCAACGACTACCTCACCCGCACGTTCTCCAAGGTGGACGGCGGCTGGAAGACGATCGAGCTCGACAACAGACGCATCGGCAAGAAGCTCGTGCCGCAGGACGGCTCCGAGGACTTCATCGTGAACCTGGTCGCCTCCGAGGATGATCGCACGCCCGCGGTGACCCCCACCAAGAGACTCGACCGCTCCGCGTGGACGTACACCATCTCCAACGCCTCCGGCCAGCAGTTCTCGGCCGCCCAGGCGGCGAAGCTCTTCGATGGCAGCCTGGACACCAATGTCGACGAGTACACCATGCCCGGCTACCCCATCTCGGTCGTGATCGACCTGGGCAGCGAGCAGACCGTCGGCAGCTTCTCCTACAACAAGCGCCCCGGCTTCTCCGATGCCGCCTACGGCATCAACGGTACCATGGGCAAGTACAAGCTTTACGTGAGCGATGACGGGCAGAGCTGGACCGCCGCCGGCGAGGGCGAGTTCACCCGCGCGGACTACAACCTGCACGACGCGAACGGCCTCCACAACGTGGGCGACACCGTCTACGGCAACTTTGACAAGCCGCGCACGGCCCGCTACGTGAGGATCGACCAGCACTCGGATGCCCTGGGCGCTACCCAGGAGTTCTCGGGTGCCGAGCTCAACCTCTTCGAGGACCAGGGCACCGCGGCCACCAAGGGCAACACGGCCATCAAGGCGAGCGACCTCAAGCTCGCCCGCGTCACCGTGGACGACGATAAGAACACCGTTCGCGCCGAGTTCTCCCCTGTCGAGCTCGGTGGCGTGACGTGGCAGATCGCCCAGGTGACCGCCATGGAGGACGGCGCTCACTACATGAACAGCTACCTCGAGATCAAGGCGAGCAACCCGTCCGCCCGCGCCATCGACTACATCGAGCTCGACCGCTTCATCCTGCCCCGGGACGTCGAGGGCCTCTGGAGCATCCCCGACCTGAGCCAGGTCTCCTCCATGTGGATCGGGAAGCACGAGCTGATGCTCGGCCAGCCCATCTACGCCGACGGTATGTTCTTCGGCTCGGAGTTTCCGGCTGAGGACTCGGACGTCAAGGGCGACGCCATGCAGATGCGCTACTACAGCGGCAAGACCATCGCGAAGATGGCCGAGGACGGCCAGACCGTGAACGAGGCCGGCAATACCTTCCGCACCTGGAGCAACGTGGTGGGCGCCGCCAAGGGCACCGACACCGCCGTGGTGCAGACCGACTTCTTCTCCTACATCGACGACATCGCCACGCCCAGCGACTTCCGCAAGCAGTACAACTCCTGGTACGACAACATGATGAACATCGATGACGCGAGCATCGAGAAGTCGTTCCTGGGTTCCGAAAAAGGGCTTTCCCAGAATGGCGTGGAGCCCCTGGATTCCTATGTGGTGGACGACGGCTGGAACTCCTACTACAACGAGCTGAATAACGTCGATCCCTCCTCCTCCGCCGGTACCACCTACAACAAGACGGGCTTCTGGGAGTTCAACGAGAAGTTCCCCAACGAGCTGTACACCTCCACCTCCCTCGCCCATAACCTGCAGAGCTCCTTCGGCATCTGGGTCGGTCCCCAGGGCGGCTACAACTATTTCGGCGCCTTTGCCGACTACCTTGCCAGCAAGGGCACCGGCGAGGTGCAGAACGACTACTGGAAGTGCATCGACACCGGCAGCCGCACCTACATCAAGAACTTCCAGAACCGGTTCCTGGACTACCAAGAGCGTTTCGACATCGATTACTGGAAGTGGGACGGCTTCGCCCTGCGCCCCTGCACCAACGCCAGCCACAACCACATGACCGGCGGCACGGACAACATGTACTACACGAGCGACATGTGGGAGGCCTGGACCGACCTCTTCGAGACCTTCCGTGCCGCCCGCGCCAAGGAGGGCAAGGACCTCTGGATCAACGCGACGTGCTACGTCAACCTCTCCCCGTGGATGCTCCAGTGGGTGAACACCATCTGGGTGCAGGACTCCGGCGACACCGGCCAGGCTGCGAACGCCGGCGCCGCGCGCCATCAGCAGAAGATCTACTACCGCGACCACGTGTACTACAACCTGTACAAGCAGAACCAGATCCAGTTCCCGTTGAAGAACATCTACAACCACGACCCCATCTACGGCGTGTCCGACGCTTCCTCTGCCACCACGGACGTGTTCCGCGAGTACCTGCTGGACAACGCCATGCGCGGCACCGCCTTCTGGGAGCTCTACTTCTCGCCGTCCATCATGGACGACGCCAAGTGGCAGGTGACGGCCGACGTGCTGGACTTCGCCGAGAAGAACTTCGATGTGCTGCAGAACGCCAAGCTGTTCGCGGCCGATGGCGCCTTCCAGGGTACCGATCCGGCCAGCACCGTCTCCGGCGTCTACGGCTACTCCGCCTGGAAGGGCGTGCGCGGCATCGTGTCCTTCGTCAACCCCACGGAAACCGAGCAGACCTATAGCCTGAAGCTCACCGACATCGTGGGTGTGCCGCAGGGCATGAAGGACCTCGCCACCACGCAGATCTACCCGTATGCGAGCGAGGCTGTCACCGGCGAGACCGTCTCCTACGGCGACACCGTGACCGTGAAGCTCCCGGCGCACTCCAGCAAGATTCTGCAGTTCGGCAAGACCGATGAGGCCAAGCCCGCCATCGAGAGTGCCAAGGTGCAGCCCCGTGGCACCGTCCGCGTGCGCTTCACCACCCGCATGAGCGACGCCGCGACCTTCAAGATCGACGGTGCCGCCGCCGAGGCGAAGCTCCTGGACGACTACCGCACCTTCGAGATCACCCCTGCCGAGGGCAAGGCCAAGGCCGGCCAGACCCTCACCGTCGCGGGCATCAGGAGCTACTACGGTGTCCCGGCCGCCGACGCGGACGTGAAGGTGGCCGCCTCCGGTGACATCGCGACGCTGGCGACCGATGACGACGCCAAGGATGCCGGGCTCGCGTCCTTCAAGAACGACGCGAGCGATCAGCCCGTCTTCGCGGCTCCCGCCAAGGCCGTCGAGCTTGCCAAGGCCGGTATCTCCGGCACGGGCGACTTCGCCGTGAGCCTGGGCGTGAGCACCTCCTCCACCGGCGCCGCGCTGCTCTCCCAGGGCGACGACTGGGCCCTCTCCATCGACGACGAGGGCTACGCGACCTTCACCGTGGGCAAGCTCTCGGTGTCTAGCAAGCACGACGTGACCACCGTCACCAGCAAGGCGACGGGCACCTTTGGGACGGACGCCTACCAGCCCACCCAGACAAAGACGGAGACCGCGGGCAGGGTGGCCGACGGCACGATACATGCCATCCAGGCCGTTCGCGAGCTCAACGGCGAGCTCAAGCTCTATGTGGATGGCGAGCTCGTGAACTCCGCCTACGACAAGGGCAAGAAAGCCGACCTCTCCGGCGCGGCCGTGACCCTCGGCTCCAAGAAGCTCGCCGGGTACGTGGCCGACGTCCACGTGAAGAACTCCGCAACCTACTACGACGATGCCGCCGAACAGGCCAAGAGCCTCTCCATCGGCATCACCTCCAAGACCCTCTCCCAGAAGGGTTGGACGGCCACGGCATGCTCCGAGGCCACCTCGACCCCCGGCACGGGCGGCGATGGCGCGGCGGCCGACACGGTGGACGGCAACACGGCCACCTATTGGCACAGCAACTATGCCGGCCAGGACACTTGCACGGGCGCCCACTGGCTCAAGGTCGACTTCGGCAAGGACACCTCCTTCGATAACCTCGTCTACACCGGCCGCGCCGGTGGCGGCAACGGCGACTGGGAGCGGGTGAAGATCGTGGGCATCAAGGATGACGGCACCGAGGTCGTGATCCGCGACACCGCCGACGTGAAGCTCGACGGCGCGCGCCAGGCGACCTTCTCCTTCGACGAGCCGCAGACCTTCCGGGCCGTGCGCTTCGAGATCACGGGCAAGGGCGGTTTCGCCTCCGCGGCCGAGATCACCGCGACCGTGAACGTGAAGCAGGTGGACGGTACCAAGGTGAACGAGCTCAAGGCCTACGCCGCCGAGCTCGCCGCCAAGGTTAATGCCGACGACTACACCGAGGATAGCTACCAAGCCTTCGTAGCCGCGATCAAGGCCGTGGATGCCCTGAGCCCCTTCAGCGCCGACGACGCGGCCAAGGTCGATGACCTGCGCTCCAAGCTGGACGCCGCACACGCCGCCCTGGTCAAGAAGCCGACGACCCCCGATCCCGGCCCGACCGATCCCGGTCAGAAGCCCGACACCAAGCCCGGTCAGAAGCCCGATACCAAGCCCGAGCAGAAGCCTGGCTCCGACCAAAACGGCTCCGAGACCGTCCCGACCAAGAAGCCCGCGGGCAAGCAGACGGGTTCGCTGCCCCGTACCGGTGACGACTCGGCTCTGCCCATCATCGCCGTCGCCGTGGCCGGTGTGGCCGTGATCGCCGTGGCCGTGGTGCTCAGGCGCAAGAAGTAGACCCCTAACTGCCCGCGCCGCGCGCATTCCGGGCGCTGCGGCGCGGGCCCATTCCAAAGACCCCCTGCCGGATGGGACCAAAAGCTGCAGGAAAGATCCGGGCGCGCCGGCTGCGCCCATCGTTAGAAAGGACGACCCCATGGCCAATCTTGACCCGTTCCACCGTGAGCGCCCCGGGGCGGTGAGGCGCATCTTCGCCGCCGCGGCCGTGGCATTCGCCATCGCGAGCCCGCTCGTGGCACCCAACCTTGCCTACGCCGATTACTCGGGTTCCCTGAAGTCCGTCGAGGCCGCGACCGTCGACTCTGGTAAGGATTACGTGGTGAACGTGACCTTCAACGACGGCGTGCAGGGCAAGATCACCTTCCTCGAGGACGGTATCTTCCGCTACAACGTGGACCCCTCGGGCGAGTTCTCCGAATACGCCACCCCGCGCAGCAAGGACCATACGGCCAAGATCCCCGCGCAGCCCGATACCTCCAGCAGCTACGCGCATCCCAAGGCGACCGTGAAGGACGCGGGCGACGCGTTCGAGATCACCTCGGGCGACACCACCGTCGTGCTGGACAAGGCCACGGCCAAGCTGTCCGTCAAGGTCGGCGAGAAGACCGTGATGCGGGAGAAGCAGGCGCTCACCCTCACCGATAACGCTACCACGCAGACGGTGGAGAAGGAGGGCGGCGAGAGCTTCTTCGGCGGCGGCACGCAAAACGGCCGCTTCATCCACACGGGCCAGTCTATCGACATCGTGAACAACAACACGTACGTGGACGGCGGCGTGTCCTCGCCTAACCCGTTCTACTGGACGAGCGACGGCTACGGCGTGCTGCGCAACACCTTCTCGCAAGGCGGCTACGACTTCGGCAAGACCACGGGCGACGAGGTGGTGGCCGAGCATCAGGAAGACGAGTTCGACGCCTACTATTTCGTGACGGACGCCACAGGCTACAAGAACGTCGCGCAGGACCTGCTCCAGGACTACTTCAAGGTCACGGGCAATCCGGTCCTGCTGCCTGCCTACGCCTTCTACCTGGGCCACTACAACGCGTACAACCGCGACATGTGGTCCGATACCGCCCAGAGCGGCTATAGAGCGTGGAGGATCTGGGGCCATAGCGCCGCCGGCTCGGCCACGCCCGATACCACCCGCTACGAGAAGGGCGGCACCGGCACCAAGATGGAGGCTGGCTCCACCGTCGAGACCCTGAACGGCGACGCGCCCACCGTCTCCACCCAGAACATCCCCGAGGGCGTGAAGACCGACGAGAAGTACTCCGCGCGCGCCGTGGTGGACGAGTACCTCGACTACGACATGTCGCTCGGCTACTTCCTGCCCAACGACGGCTACGGCGCTGGCTACGGGCAGAACGGCTACGACGTCACCGGCGGCGTGAACGCCGACGGCTCGAGCTCCGCCGAGCGCCTGGCCGCGGTGGCCGCCAACGTGGACAACCTCAAGCGCTTCCGCGACTACGCCAAGGAAAAGGGCGTGGAGACGGGCCTCTGGACCCAGTCGAACCTCTCGCCCGACTCAAACGCCTCCACTCCCTGGCATACGCTGCGCGACTTCTCCGCTGAGGTGAAGACCGGCGGCGTCACCACCCTCAAGACCGACGTGGCCTGGGTGGGCTCGGGCTACTCCTTCGGCCTCAACGGCACCAAGACCGCCTACGATATCGTCACCACGAGGGACGGCGACTCCGGTATCCGTCCCAACATCGTCACCCTGGACGGCTGGGCGGGCAGCCAGCGTTTCGCCGGCGTGTGGACCGGCGACCAGACGGGCGGCAATTGGGAGTACATCCGCTTCCACGTGCCCACGTTCATCGGCCAGAGCCTCTCGGGCAACCCCAACATCGGCTCCGACATGGACGGCATCTGGGGCGGTAACCCCATCGTCGCCACCCGCGACTACCAGTGGAAGTCCTTCGCCCCGCTGATGCTGGACATGGACGGCTGGGGCTCCTACGCCAAGATGCCCTACAGCTACGGCGACCCGTACACGGGCATCAACCGCATGTACCTCAAGCTCAAGAGCTCGCTCATGCCCTACATCTACACAACGGCGGCGAGCGCGGCGAACATCGACACCGGCAACGGCGACGCGGGCCTGCCCATCGTGCGCGCCATCCTGCTGTCCGATAACTCCGAGTACGCGGCGAGCACGGCCACGCAGTACGAGTACACGCTGGGCGAGAACATCCTGGTGGCGCCCATCTACCAGAACACCGACGGCGACGCCGCCAACGGCGGCCTGGGCGACGGCAACGACGTCCGCAACAACATCTACCTGCCCGGCACCGAAGACGACGTCTGGGTGGATTACTGGACGGGCAAGCAGTACCGCGGCGGCCAGGTGCTCAACAACTTCGACGCACCCATCTGGAAGCTTCCGGTGTTCGTGAAGGCCAACGCCATCATTCCGATGTACAAGCCCAACGACAACCCAAACAAGACGGACCGCACCAAGCGCGACGTGGAGTTCTTCGCCACGGCGGGCGAGGGTAGCTACACCCAGTACGAGGACACGGGTACCTACATCCAGAACAAGACGGACACCTCCGATGAGGCGTACGGCACCGAGGACAACATCTCCTACGGCAGCCACGTGTCCACCACCTACACCTCCCAGGTGGACGGCGACACGGCCACCTTCACGGCCAAGAAGTCCGAGGGCAGCTACACGGGCTACAAGCCCGAGCGCACCACGACCTTCGTGGTGAATGCCTCCGCCGAGCCCCAGAGCCTCGTGGCCAAGAACGGTGACGCCCAGCTCAAGCTCACCAAGGTGAACAGCCAGGAGGCCCTGGAGGCCGCCGAGCCCAAGGCGGGCGAGGCCGTGTACTTCTACAACGAGACCCCCAACCTCAACTACAACGCCACCTCCGACAGCGAGGCCGTTCGCAACGAGGAGTTCTCCAAGACCGCCATCACCACCACGCCCAAGCTGTACGTGAAGTTCGCCAAGACCGATGTGTCCAAGAGCGCCCAGACCCTCACCGTGAAGGGCTTTGAGAACGACGGCCACCTGCCCACGATCGGCCTGGACAAGAACCTCGCTGTGCCGACGGGCCTGGCCGCAGCCGAGGAGACCAAGACTTCCACGAGCATCAAGCTCACCTGGAACAAGGTCGAGGGCGCCACGGGGTACGAGCTCAAGGTGGACGGCACCGTCTTCTCCGTGGGGGACGTGTCCGAGTACAACCACACCGACCTCTCCTACAACAGCACGCACGTCTACCAGGTGCGTTCCCGCGGCGAGAACGGTTACTCCGAGTGGAGCGATGTCCTCACCTCGACCTCGCTGAAGGACCCGTGGCGAAACGCCCCCGAGCCCGAGACAATCACCTGGACGAAGGGCGATAGCTGGGGCGCCGTGAAGAACGCTTTCGACCACAAGGTCGACGACAAGATGTTCCACTCCACCAACGGCGACGCCGTGGGCGAGCCCATGACCATCGACTACGGCAAGGCCTACCAGCTTGACAAGTTCGTCTACGTGCCGCGCCAGGACAACGGCGGCAACGGCAACGTGGGCAAGATGAAGCTCGAGACCAGCATGGACGGCGTCCACTGGCAGGAGCACGAGACCGACACCTGGGATAACTCCGGTGCGGACAAGCTCGCCGCCAAGACCGTGAACCTCGCCGGCACCACGGCGCGCTACCTGCGCCTCACGGTCGAGCAGTCCACGGGCGGCTTCTTCTCCGCGGCCGAGATGACGCTCTACAAGGTCGACGGCACCACCGGCTCCCAGATCGGCGCTATCAACGGCAGCGCGACGGTGACCGATGCGGCCTACCAGCACCTCAAGGGCAACTGCCTGGGCCGCGAGAACCGCGAGCCCATGGTCGACCAGTTCAACACCCATGTGGCCAAGCACGGCGCCGACTACAACCTCAACGGCGCCTTCGACGCTTACGACATGTCCTTTACCATGAGCGCGCTGGACGGCGGCACCAAGAAGACCGGCAAAGTCGACGGCAACGTGGCCGTCGTGCCCAGCGCCACCGACGCCAAGGCGGGCGACGTCATCAGCGTCGACGTGCTCGCGGA
Organism: Collinsella sp. AK_207A; assembly: GCF_902501965.1. Lineage (GTDB taxonomy): Bacteria > Actinomycetota > Coriobacteriia > Coriobacteriales > Coriobacteriaceae > Collinsella. The sequence continues at coordinate 360,610 of NZ_CABWID010000010.1, forward strand.
CGACGTGAAGAACGCCAACGCCCTCGGCGCACTCGTGCACTACGACAGCTCCAAGTTCGAGTTCGTGGCCGGCAGCATCACCCAGGACGGCTCCATCTCCCAGATGGAGAACCTCTCCGTGGCGCAGGGCGGCTTCACGGATGGCATCCAGAGCGTGAACCTGGCCTTCTTGAACCGGGGCGACCAGAAGCTCTACAGCGGCTCCGGCGTGGTGGCGAGCTTCAAGCTGCGCGCCAAGGCCGACACCTCCACGGCGAGCATCGCTACCCAGGCAAAGGCGTCCTCCACGAGCATCACCTCCACAGCCTGGGTCATCGGCCCCAAGGAGGACTTCAAGGAGACCGTGAACGACGGTACCGTGACGTTCCCCGAGGTACCCAGCGACACCAAGGCCGAGTACGGTCAAGAGGCGTTCGACATCACCATGACGAACGACAAGCTCGTGAGCGACGACGGCACTAACGCGGCCAAGCTGCTCCAGAACACGAACGGCTACGCCCCGCTGTTCGACGGCGACGAGCAGAGCGGTGAGTTCGAGTTCAAGTGGGATATCGCGGCCAATCAGGTGGACGGCAAGCTGCCTGGCTACGTGAAGCTCCCCACCACGCTGCACTTCGCCATGAAGAAGCCGGGCGTGATGAGCGACGTGCAGGTGCTCTCCCGCACGGCCGGCAACGGCGTGGTGAAGAGCATCAAGGCGAGCATCACCTTCGAGGATGGCACCGTGCAGGAGTTCGCGGGCGGCAAGTACGACACCCAGCAGGACGTCTACACCTTCACCGTCTCGGACGCGAACAAGGCCAAGAAGGTCACGCGCGTCGACATCACGCCGCTGACCTCCACCGGCACGGCGTCCGATGCGGAGGCTCCCGACAACCGTATGCTCACCCTGCGCGAGATCAACTTCAACTACGTCAAGTCTGCGCCCAAGGTGCAGTCCGTCGAGCTGGGTGAGAACAAGACGTCCATCTACGTAGATGACCTTACGCCGGTCAAGGCCACCGTCACCACCGACGGCAACGCCTACCCCTACTTCACGGTGGAGAGCTCCGACCCGTCCGTGGCGAGCATCTCGGCGGTGCAGGACGGCGACGACGTGAAGTACTACGCCCGCGGCAACAAGCCCGGCAAGGTCACTATCACGGTGGCGTCCAAGCTCGATCCTTCCAAGACCGCCAGCTACGAGCTCGAGGTCAAGGAGGGCGTGAACACGTCCGCGCTGCAGGCGGCGCTCACCAAGGCCGCGGGCTACAGCAAGGACGCCTACACGTCCGAGAGCTATGCCAAGCTGGCCGACGCCGTCGCCGCGGCCAACAAGCTGCTGGCCGGCGAGTACACCAAGACCCAGGTCGCGGATGCCACCACGGCCATCGAGAAGGCCATCGAGGGCCTCGAGATGCGGAAGATCGATGAGAAGACCCTCATCAACACCAAGGCCGATTCCGGCGTGTCGGTTGCCGACAAGTCCAGCCAGGCCGGCGAGAGCCCGGCCGAGGGCGTGCTCGACTACGACGAGTCCACGATCTGGCACAGCAGCTACAACGGCCCGGTGCTGCCCCAGTACGTGATCTTCGACCTCGGTAAGGACTACGACCTCACCGACGTCACCTTCCTGCCGCGCCAGGACGGCGGTACCAACGGAGACATCTTCGAGGCGCAGGTCATCGTGGGCGACTCCGTGGAGACGCTGAAGGGCGGCAACGGCGTCGTCATGGGCACCTTCGAGTTCGACAACAACGGCGTCACGCTGAAGAACCGCGACCAGTGGAAGCAGATGAGCTTTGGCGCGGCCCAGACCCGCTATGTCATGGTGAAGGTGCTGCACGCCGGCGGGCAGTCCATCGACGAGTACTGCTCTATGAGTGAGATTCGTTTCTACGGCTCCGAGCACAAGGAGCAGGGCGAGGTCAAGAAGGACGCGCTGCAGAAGCTCTACGACGAGTACGCGGGCAAGAAGCTCGAGGCCGCGGACTACACCGAGGCGAGCTGGAAGCCGTTCGAGCTCGCCATGGCGGATGCCAAGCGTCTGCTGGCAGACGCCTCCGCCACGCAGGACGAGGTGACGCAGTGCGAGACCGCGCTGGAGGCTGCGTACAAGGGCTTGGTCAAGTCTGAGGTTCCCCCCGTGGAGAAGCCGGGCGTCAAGGAGCTGAACGACCTGGTGAAGCAAGCCGAGGGCCTGGATACCTCCGGCAAGACGCCCGAGAGCGCCCGCAAGCTGGCTGCCGCGATCTCCTACGCAAAGGACGTGGCCGGGAACCCGGACGCGACCCCCGAGGAGATCAAGGCTGCCTACGACCAGCTGAAGCTCGCGATCGATGGACTCACCGACCAGGGTGCCGGCGGCAAGCCCGGCGAGGGCGGCAAGCCTGGCACGGGCAACAAGCCCGGGACCGATGCCGCGGCCGGCAAACCCGGCTCCGGTAAGGACGCGCTGCCGAAGACGGGCGACGCGAGCGGTATCGCCGCGCTCCTGTTCACCCTCGGCGGTGCGGCGAGCGCCGCGGCCGGCGCGATCTTCAAGCGCCGCAAGCGGTAGCACCGCCATCGGTGACGTTCGAGAAGAGGGCCGCCCGCAGGGACGGTCCTCTTTCTTGACCCGCGCGCCGGCGAGGCGGCGGCGCGCGAACGAGCCGGTTCATCCCCGCCCACCAGACTCTTTTTGCAAGGCATGAGCATGCGAGAATTGCCTCATGCCTCTATAATCTGCATCAAATATGGTTCAAATGATGCAATTAAGCAAGAGATGAGGTTGTTCTATGAGGAGGTTCCTGGTTCCGGAACAGCTTGACTCCCTGCTGACGCCTGCGATCGTGGCATCGCTTTCGGCGATCCACGAATACCGGGGCAGGCAGTCGGCGATGCAGGGGCTTCGTCCCGACGCCCTTGAGTCTCTCCGGCAGGTCGCCCTGATACAGAGCACGGGCGCGTCGAACCGTATCGAGGGCATCTACACGAGCGACTCCCGTCTTGCTGGGATCGTTCGCGAGCGGGTGGCTCCCCGGAACCGCGACGAGCAGGAGATACTTGGGTATAGGAACGTGCTTGCGCTCATCCACGAGTCCCATGACCTCATTCCCGTTTCCCCGGGGGTGATCTTGCAGCTGCATCGCGACCTCTTTGCTTCGACGGGCTTGGGGTTTGGCGGGAAGTGGAAAGACGCGGACAACGCGATCGTTCAGGTGAACGCCGATGGAAGCACGAGTCTTCGATTCAAACCGACCTCGGCGCTGGAGACGCCCGCTGCAGTTGAGGACCTCTGCCGCTCTTATGCGGAGGCGCTTACGGTACATCGGGTCGATCCGCTGTTGCTCGCAGCGGTCTTTACCTTCGACTTCGCGAGCATTCACCCGTTCAACGACGGCAACGGACGGATGAGTCGCCTGCTCTTCCTCCTCCTGCTGTATCAGGTTGGCTACGACGCCGGAAAGTACATCAGCATCGAGCGGGCTATCGAGGAGAGTAAGCAGAGCTATTACGAGACGCTGCGCTTGAGTTCGGTGGGTTGGCAGGACAGTGCAAACGACTACCGGCCCTTCGTCGAATACCTGCTCGGCGTGGTGACCGGTGCGTATCGTGAGCTCGATCGCAGGCTTTCTGCCATGGAGGGTGCAAGCGGCAATAAGGCTGCTCGCGTAGAGGAAGAGATCTGCGGAACGCTGGGAGCCTTTACCAAGAGGGATTTGCTTTTGAAGCTGCCCGATATCAGCGCCGTGACCGTTGAGCGCGTGCTCAAGGCTTTACTGGATGCGGGCAGAATCGAGAAGATGGGAGCGGGTCGCGGAACGCGGTACGTGCTCAAACGATAACCTCTACCGCGCACGCCGTTTACGTGCGACGGGTATACTGGGACGGATATGACCAAACGTCAAGGAGGCAGCATGGCCGACACCGAGAAGACCCCGCTCGTGGGCATCATCATGGGTTCCAAATCCGATCTTCCCACCATGGAGAAGTGCACCGAGGAGCTTGAGACGCTCGGCGTGCCCTATGAGCTGGTCATCGCCAGCGCGCACCGCACGCCCGACAAGGTGCACCAGTGGGCCGAAACCGCGGCCGACCGCGGCCTCAAGGTGATCATCGCCGCCGCCGGCAAGGCCGCGCACCTGGGCGGCGTTGTGGCTGCCTTTACGCCGCTGCCCGTGGTGGGCGTGCCCATGAAGACCTCGGACCTGGGCGGCATGGACTCGCTGCTCTCCATGGTGCAGATGCCCTCCGGCGTGCCCGTGGCGTGCGTGGCCATCAACGGCGCCAAGAACGCGGCCATCTACGCCACGCAGATTCTGGGCGCCACCATGCCCGAGTACCGTCGCGTGATCGAGGACATGAAGCAGGAGATGGCCGAGGCATAAGGCCTTGCGTTGGCCGCGTTTGCCTGGTTGCACGATGCATGTAACTGACGAGCGATCCCGGTTCAATCACCGGTAAGGAGCGAAGGAGCGAGATGGATTCCAAGAAGAGCAGCGGCGGTTCGCACTTCGCACCCAAGGGAGCGGCGTCGCCGCACTCTTCGCAACCGCGTTCGCAAGCGCAGCCGGCGCCGCGGGCGATGACGTCCGCGCGCGGCGTTCAGCCGGTTCGTCCGTCCTCGTATACCAGGACCTCCGGTTCGCGCGCTGCCGGCGGCGCGCGGTTCGCGAGCGCAAGCACGGCCCGATCCGGTGCGGCGACGCGTTCCGGCGCCTCGCCCTACAGCCGCGCTGCCCAGCCCCAAAAGACCGGCCGCGCGCGTCGGGTGATCTCGACCATCTTGATCGTGGTGGGCGTCGCCTTGCTGGCAACCTCTGCCGGCATCTTCATCAAGGCCCAGTTGGGATATAAAGAAGCGTCGAGCTCCTACCAAAAGATTCAGGAGCAGGCGATCACCGAGACCTCGGGCGACGGCGTGCCGCAGATCGACTTCGACGCGCTTGCGGCCATCAACCCGGACGTGGTCGGCTGGATCTACGTGCCCGGCACCGTCATCAACTACCCCGTGGTGCAGACGGACAACAACAGCACCTACCTGCACAAGCTGTTCAGCGCCAACGACAACAACGTCGGTACCATCTTCATGGATATGGACGACACCGCACCCGGTATGGTCGATCAGCAGACCACCATCTACGGCCACCACATGAACGACGGCTCGATGTTCAAGTACATCGACAACACGCTTTCCCAAGATGCGTTCGACACGGTGAAGAACGTGTACTACATCACGCGCGACGCCACCTACAAGCTCAAGCCGCTCTACACCATGCAGGTGGAGGACTCTTACAACAACGCGCGGGTCGCGAACTTTGGGGACGCTGCCGCTTTCACCTCGTACCTGCAAGAGGGTCTTACGAAAGCCAAGGCCAAGGCGTCGGATGCAGGCGAGCGCATCCAGAGCGCGGATAAGGTGCTCGCGCTCGTGACCTGCGCGGGCGAGATTATTCCCCGCACCACGCGCGCAGTCATGGTGTGCACGGTGGACCAGGCGACGCCGCGCGCGGACGCGTCGGCCGCGGGCAGCGGGGACGCCGCCGCGGCGACCGATGGCACGGCTGCGGCCACCGACGCTACCACAGCGACGACCGACCAGCCCGCCGCGTAGCGCGGGGCCCGCGCCCAGCCTCTTCACCCTCCCCCTACAGCCCGCGTATATGAAGAAAATGTGAATTCTTCTTACTGGCGCTTTCAGTTTACAGTTCAAGACGAACCATCGCTTATAGGCTATTTGACCGGTATAAAGTTAGTATCAGTCCCCCCCCCCCTATCAAAACACTGACTAACCGCTGACATCAACGATCGGTGTAAACCACAAAAGACCCTCCCGGTCTATAGAATCAATACCTGTATTACTGTTTTTAGGTGGATTCTGCCGATTCTGCCTATAGACGGCCGTGTCGTATGGATGAGGGGAATGTCGTGATGGGCGCTGAAGCGAAAAACCAAACGGGGGGGGGGTGCCTCCTAGAAGGCACTCGTAGGCACCGGAGCGGCAACGCCGCACGGCGACCGTTGCGCATGGCAGCCGCCGGCTTGTTCGTGGCGCTTGCGCTCACTATGACGGTCGCGGTCCCCGCCGCGCGGGCGAGCGTGCTGGATGACATCGCCTCGTTCTTCTCTGGGATGTTCGGCGTGTCCGCGCAGGCGGACCTGCCGGACGGTGCCACGACGGCTGTGGATCCCGACACGACGGATAGCTGGATGGACCTCATCAGCCGGAGCACCGAGAACGTTGGCCGCATCTGGACGGACAAGACCGTCACGGACGCCGACGACGGCGAATTCAACGTGAGTCTCTCTGCGCTCTCATCAACTTCCAATCTCTCCTCCACGAGCACGACGCCCTTGGATATCGTGCTCGTGTTGGACTCTTCGGGCTCCATGAAACAGAAGATGACCTCGTATGAGGCGGCGTATGGGATTCCCGCATCGGGCCGCTGGAACGGTTCAGGCGAGCAATGGGGCCAGGACGGCTACTACATCTATGACGCGAACGGTCAACAGGTGCACGTCCAATGGAAGCGGAAGAGCGGATCCGGACTCACGGCCGTCTACGCGTGGCGCGACTCGGAAAATGACGTATGGTACACCCCCAAGACCTCTGCCAACGACACGGACCCCACGCATGTCCAGTTCTACAAGGCCGTCACCTCGAACGTAACGAAGCTGCAGGCGCTCAAGACCGCCGTGAACTCGTTCATCGATAGCGTGGCTACCCAGAACGCTGCCCTCAGCGATACGGTCCAGAAGCACAACTTGTCGATCATCGATTATGATTCCTCGGCAAAGGTGGTCCAGGATCTTCAGACGGTCACGAATGACAACAAGCAGAGCTTTAAGAACAAGGTGGATAGCGAAGTGGCTTCCGGCGGTGCGACCGCTTCCGACAAAGGCCTTGAAGCTGCGAAAACCCAGCTGACCCAGCACGGGCGCAAGGGCTCCAAGAAGGCCGTCATCTTCTTTACCGACGGAGAGCCAAACCATCAGAATGGCTTCTGGGGTAACGTGGCCGCCGACGCGATTAACGCCGCTTCGAATCTCAAGAAGGATTTGGATGCAACGGTCTACTCCATCGGCGTGTTTGGGGGCGCAAACCCCTCGGACACGACCACCCCGTTCAACAAGTACATGAACGCCGTCTCGAGCAACTATCCCGAGGCGACAGCCCGGTCTAATGGGTCTGGTACTTCATCGACCTGGAGTTGCACCTTGGGCGACCGCGCGAAGGGCGACCACTACTTCGCAGCTTCCAACTCCCATGAACTCTCCCGGGTTTTCAGCAGCATCTCCGAAGAGATCAATGAGGGCACCGGTTCCCCCACGGTGACGAATGACGAGGACGGCGCGGCATCAGGCTATATCACCTTCACCGATAAACTCGGCGATTACATGGAGGTCGGCAACTTCACGTCGGTCGTCTATGCGGGGCAGACCTTCAATAAGGTGAGCTCGTCCACACAGGGCAACACGACCACCTACACCTTTACGGGTGCGACACCCGGCAACGGCGTCTACGAGAGCGGCGACCTGAGCAACATCAAGATCACCGTGACCAAGAGCGGCGTCGACGATGCGAAGACCGGCGATACAGTGACGGTTCAGATTCCCGCCCAGCTCATCCCGCTGCGCCAGTTCAATGTCGATACCGATGACGACACCATGACGGTTACCCACGTCGACCCGATTAAGGTCAACTACACGGTGGGGTTGAAGGCTGACTTCAAGGGAAAGCTGGCCGAGAACCTCGCGGATCCGGACGACGCGCTCAAGGCTTACATCAAAGCCAACACGTCCACCGATGGCAGCTCCGTCTACTTCTACTCCAACGCCTACACGAAGGCGAATGGCGCCGACAACGGCGATACCACCGCGGGCTTCGAGCCGGCGAAGGGTAACAGCTTCTACTATTTCACGGCTGATACGCCCCTCTATAAGGATGAGGCGTGCAAGATTCCGCTGACGGACAGTCAGCCGGATACGACCGCAACCTACTACTATCCGCGCACGTTCTACACGCTCGAGGGCGACAAAACAGCCAAGGAGAACCAGACCATCCAGTCTGTGTCTGGTCGTATTTTCGACCAGGCCGAGGGCACGGTGTGGGGCCGCAACGATGACAACCAGGTTTTCATCAAGGCTGGTACCGCTCGCACAGTGCGTGTGAACGACACGCGTCTTCAGAAGACCAGCAACACCACCGCCACGGCAGGCCTCGTGAACAATCCCACTTGGGCCAACCAGGGTGTGTGGTCGCAGATCGATACCTACCTGGGCAATAACGGCCGCGTTGCCGTGGAGCTCCCGGGCATGCTGACCGTGACCAAGACGGCTACCGCTGCTGAGGGCCTGACGGTGACTGACGACTTCCTGAACGGTAAGGACTTCACTTTCGCGCTTGGCCTCACGGACAAGGGCGGTAACGCGCTTGCCGCAGACAAGACGTTCAAGGCCCAGGTGTTTGCCAAGGACGGCACCACCAAGGTGGGCGACGAGTTTACGGTGAACAACGGCTCGACGTTCACACTCAAGAACGGGGAGACCCTGAGGGTGTACGGCCTGGCCGCCGGCACGCAGTACACGGTGACCGAGGACACCTCGGCCGGCAAGATGCCCGCCGGTTTCGAGCAGACCGACAAGAAGAACGATACCGGCACCATCACGGCTAACGCCGTCTCCGCCGCTTGCTTCACCAACACCTACAAGGTGAGTGAGGCTACGCTCGACGGTGCGAAGAACCTGAAAGTGACCAAGGAGCTGACCGGCCGTGACTGGCAGGATGGCGATGAGTTCAGCTTCAAGCTGGCGGCCGACGAAAACGATGCTGCGACCAAGGCCGCGCTCGACGCGAAGAACATCGTGCTGCCGGATAACGCTGACAGCATCACGATCAAGAACGACACCGCGAACCACCAGGCTGCCTTCGGGGACATCACCTTCAAACAGGCCGGCACCTTCAAGTTCACCATCACCGAGGAGCAGGGCAGCCTGGGCGGCATCACCTACGACACCACCCCGAAGACCGTGACGGTGAAGGTGAAGGACCAGGGCGACGGCACGCTCAAGGCTGAGGCCACCGAGGGCGCCAACCCCACCATCACCAACACGTACGGCACGGTTGTGCCCGACGCTGAGGCAGCCAAGACCGACGTCAAGTTCACCAAGGAGTTCAACGGCTGGTCGGATGCAGACGGAGCCTTTGACAACACGAACTTCAGCTTCACGCTGAAGGCCGTGACCGAGGGCGCCCCGCTGCCGCAGAAGAACGGCGTGGACAATACGACCGCCACGGTTTCCAAGCCTGCCTCTGGCGCCTCCGCGACGTTCAGCTTCGGCACGATCAACTTCACCTACGACATGGTGAAGGACGCGCAGAACAAGACCAAGACGTTTACGTACGAGGTGACCGAGGACGTGCCCCAGGGTGCCGACAGCGGCAAGCTGAACGGTATTACCTATGACACTGGCAAAGGCACGGTGGAGATTACCGTGACGGATAAGAACGGCAACGGCCAGATGGGCGTTACCGTGAGCGTGGACAAGAAGAAGTTCACCAACACCTACCAGGCCGAGCAGGTAACGGTTGACGCCAATGGTGCGCTCGCGGGCACCAAGGTGTTGACGGCCGTGAACAGCGACAAGAAGCTCGCGGCCAAGGAGTTTAGCTTTACGGCCAAGCCGATCGACAACACCACCGTGGCGCCCACCGACACGACTGCGACGAACGAGGCCCCGACGACCGCGGGCTCCAATACCGGCGCTTTCAACTTCGGTTCGCTCACGTTCGACGCGCCCGGGACCTACACCTATAAGGTGACCGAGGATGTTCCTCAGGACGCTCAGGGCGGCAAGCTGAACGGCTACACGTACGACGGCTCCGTCTACACGGTGACCTTCACCGTGAAGGACAATAAGCAGGGCAAGCTGGAGGCCGCGCGCACCATCACGAAGGACGGCGCCCCCAAGGATTCCATCGTCTTCACCAATAGCTACGAGCCCGCGCCTGTCTCCTCGGATACCGCGGGCGTGCTGGGTGGCAAGAAGATCGTGCAGGCGAGCAAGGGTAATAGCTACACGCTCCGGGCCGGCGACTTCAGCTTCCAGCTGACGCCGGGCGCGGGTGCCTCGGGCGATGTCCAGACGGTGCAGAACAAGGCGGACGGCTCCTACACGTTCGATCCCATCCAGTTCACCTCTGCTGGGACCTACAGCTACACGGTGAGCGAGGTACAGGCCACCAAGGGCGGCTTCACCTTCGACGGTGCCAGCTACGGCGTGACCTTCACGGTGGAGGACCAGAACGGCACGCTAAAGATCACCGACACGAAGGTCCAGCGCGTGGAGGGCGACAACACGACCGATGCCACGGTGGGGCGCCTGGACTTCACCAACAAATACGACCCGAAGGCCACCTCATACACCCTGACTGGCACCAAGGTGCTGGAGAGTACGGATCCGTCCGCACAGCGCTCGCTCAAGGATGGTGAGTTCACTTTCCAGCTGACGCCTGTTGGCGGCACGGCCGGTGACGTGCAGACGACGACCAACGCGTCCACCGGTGCCTTCTCGTTCGGTACGCTGAACTACACGGCTCCTGGCACGTACACCTACGAGGTGCGCGAGCTGGCAGGCAAGGACAGCACCATCGCCTATGACACGAACACCGTCTACACCGTGGCGGTCACGGTGGAGGACCAGGACGGCATGCTGACGGTGACGAACGTGACCGGCGTACCGGCAGGCGGCATCGTGTTCAAGAACACGTACACGCCTACGCCGGTAACGGTGGATCCCACCGCTGGCGACACCAAGATCGGCGGCACCAAGACCCTGACCGGTCGCGATGCCAAGGCTGGTGAGTTCACGTACGAGCTGCTGGACGACTCCGGCACCGTGGTGGACACCGCAACGAGCGGCGACGCCAAGGACGGCGAGGCTGCAACCTGGACCTTTGACAAGAAGCTCGAGTTCACCAAGACGGAAACCTACCGCTACACGGTGCGTGAGGCATCCGGCGGCACCACCGCCGCAGGCGTGACCTACGACGCCGCGACCTTTGGCGTGACGATCACCGTGACGGAGGACGCCGCTGCGCACGCGCTGGTGGCGCAGGTGACCACCACCAAGGATGGTGCCGAGGCGCCCATAACCTTCGCGAACAGCTACGCGGCGGCACCGGCGACGGTGGGCTTCAAGGCTGGCAAGGTGCTGACCGGCAAGGACCTGACGGCGGGCCAGTTCAGCTTCAAGCTGACGGGCTCCGGCGTGAACCTGACGGCCAAGAACGATGTGGACGGCGGCGTTGACTTCGGCACGTTGACGTTCAAGCAGACGGGCATCTACACCTATCAGGTGAGCGAGGTTGACGACAAACAGGCCAACGTGACCTACGACGACACCGCATACAAGGTGGTCGTGACCGTGACGGATTCCGGCACGGGTCAGCTCCAGGCCCAGGTGACCTATGACAACGACGCGGCCCCGGTGTTCCAGAACAGTTACGCCGAGCCGCCCAAGGACGACGGCAAGACGGACGAGCAGCCACCCCAGAAGAAGCAGCCCAAGGACGAGGTCAAGAAAGAGCAGCTGCCCAAGACCAGCGACGACACCATGGTCGGGATTGTGGCGAGCGTGGTGGTCGCCATCGGCGCGATCGGAGCGGGCGTGGCCCTGTGCCTGAAGGGCCGCAGATAGGTAGATAGCTAGGTTTTTCGCGCGGAGCGGGGGAGAGAGCCTCGCCCCGCGCGCCTTTGCACGAGAGGGTTGGAAGTCACATGGCAAGGCGAGTACGGCTGGTCGTACCCACCGAGGTTCTGGTGCGCGATATCGACATACGCACGCTTGACGCTGTGGACCGTGCCTCCAAGCGCCCCACCCGGCCAGTGAGCATCGCCTCACGCGAGCTGGCCTCCAACGTGGGCGCGAGCGCCGCGACCGTGCATCGCGCCGTGGTCTCCAGCGTGGAGAGCGGCTTTTTGGTCGTGGACGAGCAGCACCTGGAAAACGGCGCACAGCTGGCCAACACCTACGCGCTCACCAAGCGCGGGCTGGCGGTCCTCGCCGCCGCGCGCGATGCCGGGCTGGTCTGAACCTGGTACCCTTGCACCTTTTACCGTCCGCTTGCCGCGGCATCGTCTGATTCTGCCAAGTCAGCTTATCGACTATCATATTTGGCAGAAACGAGCGCGATGGGAGATGCATGAGCGAGACGACGTCCGAGACGACACCCGAAACCGAATCCACGGCCGTCGACCGCCCCGTCAACGGCCTGAATCCCAACATCCCCACGCCGGAGCAGCAGCGCCGACTGCCGCTGATCGTCAAGATATACGGCGTGCTCTGTCTGGTGATCGGTGTGGTGTCCGTGCCGCTGCTCGCCATCTTCTACACGCTGATCCTGCTGGCCGTCTTCACCAACCCGGAATACTCGCTTGCCAACTACGACCCCACGTTGACCGTAATCGTGGGCGTCGTCGGCGCCATCCTGGCCCTGGTTGGCTCCGTCGGCCTTATCTACCTGGGCTGGTCGCTCTTTAAGGACCGGCGCCGCAACGCCGCTATCTGGGCCTACGCGCTCGTGGTCGTCACGCTGGGGCAGCTGCTCTGCGACATCATGCTCGATGGCATGGGCACCGAGCTCATCCGCCCGGCCGTGCAGCTGGCCATTCTGCTGGCGCTCTCCGCCACGGTGGACCCATCGCTCAAGCAGGAGCGCGAGCTGGAGCGCAGACTGAGCGACCTGCAGGACCGCGCCGCCGCCGAGGAGGGCATGCTCGGTCGTGACATCGAGGGCGACGGCTATATCAAGCTGAACTTCTTCAACCTGTTCTGGGTGTTCATGATCGCCAGCCTGGTTGGTCTGGTACTGGAGGTCATCTGGCACATGGTGGTGGTCGACCCGGGCGTCTACCAGGACCGCGCCGGCCTGCTCTTCGGCCCGTTCTCGCCCATCTACGGCGTGGGCGCCGTGCTGCTGACGGCGGCGCTCAACCGGTTCTACCGCGCGAACCCGATCATCATCTTTTTGGTGAGCGCGGTGATCGGCGGCGTGTTCGAGGCCGCGGTCAGCATGTTCATGCAGCTCTCCTTCGGCGCGGTGGCCTGGGATTACTCCGGTACCACCATCTTCGGCTTGGCGGACCCGGTGGCCCTGCTCTTCCAGGGGCGCACGAGCACGCCGTTCGCCTGCATCTGGGGCGCGCTCGGTCTGGTGTGGATCAAGCTCGTCCTGCCGCGCCTGCTGGACATCATCAACCTCATCCCCTGGAAGATGCGCTACTCGCTGACCACGGTGGTCACCGTGTTTATGCTGGTGAACGCCGTGATGACGCTGAGCGCGCTGGACTGTTGGTTCGAGCGGGTGAGCGGCATCGAACCCACCTCGCCGGTGGAGGAGTTCTACGCGCGGCACTTCGACGACGAGTTCATGTCCAATCGGTTTGAGAGCATGACGATTCATCCGAAGGACTCCACACGCGTGAACGCCCACCAGGCTTGATTGCCGCGCCGGCAAGGTGAAGGGTACCGGGTTCGATTACACATCTTCAGACGTGTAATCGAACCCGGCACCCTTGCACCTCTAAATGAAACTTGTAGGTTACATCGCCGCCGGGTGACTGAGCATACTGGACGGCATGAATACGCTGGTCCTTACATCTACCTCGGCCCTTCGGCTCATGCGCGCCGAACGGAGGAGGAACGCTGCCCTGAACTGGAGGGTCCTGGGTAAGGTAGAGCAACGCCAGGTGCTCAAGGCGTGCGTCCCCAATCCCTCCGACATAGACTTCGAGCTCCTCGAGGCCCTGGGCGCCTGGGAGGGCTTGGAATCTGAGAAGCTCGAGGTTCTCGTATCCGATGCGTCTCGACGTCGGAATGGCGCTCGCGTCCAATCAACGCTGCGTTCGGGTCCGTTGCCATACGGCTCGATCGCGCATGTTCGGGAGAACGTTTATTGCGTCACGCCCGCGCACGCCGCGCTGCAGTATTCGTGCGGCCGACCCCTGGGCGAGGTGTTTATGCTGCTCATGGAGCTGCTGGGGACCTACAGCATGCCCGAGGATTGCACGCTGCACATTGCCTGGGGCGGCTTCTGGCCCTACGACCTGGATGGGAAGGCCGTGGAGCAGGCGCGGTACAAGTGCGATCCGGCGGTGACCCTGAAAGAGCTCAGGGGCCTGTGCAAGGTGGCGACGGGCAACGTATCCGCAACGTTTCGGAGGGCGGTCCAACTCGCCGCGGAGGGTTCGGCGTCTCCGGGCGAGTCGGTGATGTTTGGGATGCTGGGCGTTCCCATGCGCTACGGCGGCTTCAACCTGTGCGGGCTGCCGGGCGGGATGAGGCTGAACAGCCGCGTTGTCTTCGAAGGAAACGCTGTGCGGATGTCGTCGGGTATGCCGTACGCTATCTGCGATGCGGCGGTTCCGGCTGCACGGGTGGACCTGGAGTACAACGGGTTGGGACACGAGAAGGAAGCGGCCCGCATCCATGATGGCAACCGAAATAACGGCCTCAAGGGCATGGGGTACACCGTTATGGTTATCAATCGAGACCAGATGCGCGACGTGGTTGCGCTCGAGGCCATCGCGCGGGCGGTGTACAAGGGCGCGGGCAAGCGCATGAGGTATTGGTCAGGTGGCGTTCGCGTGCGGCAGGCAGCGTGGCTGAACGCGCTCCGCCGCGGCATCGGGCTCAGACCGGTCTAGAAGCGGCCTGTTTGTGGCGGGTTCATGCTCCGCCGAAGCGTTTTTGAAAATAATCGCGGTGAAGCGGTGGTTTTGCACCTGTTTTGTAGAGCGAGCCTCCGCCAAACGCCCGCAGGGCAGGCTCGAAACGGGGCGCATCTGTATCTTGCCTAAAAGAAAAGGCACAGATAGTTGATAAATGTGTAGTAACGACGCGATTGAAGGAGGCGGGTGAGCCAAGATGCCATGGTTCATTGCTGTGAACTATACAAAACCGGCACTAAACCACCGCAACTGAAGCAAAAAAACGAAAAAGTACGGCGCGTCCCCATCGCGTCACCCATTGTGTCCGATGGTGCAGCCACCGCCCGACCACATAGGGGGCTCCGAGCCCGATTGTGCGCCCAGCCCCCCGCGGATGTGCAATTGAACCCGGTACCCTTGCACATCCATGCCATAATGTATCGGTAACGCCTTTTACCTTTACAGACATAGAGGGGATGTCATGTCTCAGGAAACCATTCGCGCGGCGCAGCAGGCGACCGAGCGGAAGGCGGCGCTTGGCGCTTCGACGGACGACCTTGATCGCGATCAGCTGCACGAGGAGTGCGGTGTTTTCGGTGTGTGGGCACCCGGACGAGACGTGGCGCGTCTGACCTACTTCGGCCTGCGCGCGCTGCAGCACCGTGGCCAGGAATCCGCCGGCATCGCCGTGGGCGATGGCGGCACCGTGTGGGTGCGCAAGGACCTCGGCCTGCTCGGCACCGTGTTCTCCGCCGCGGACCTCTCCGCACTCACCGGCCAGCTCGCAGTGGGCCACGTTCGCTACGGCACGGCGGGTGCCAAGAGCTGGGAGGCCGCACAGCCGCATCTCTCCACCATCAACGACGTCATCATCGCGCTCGCGCACAACGGCACGCTCGTGAATACGGACGAGCTGCGTCGCCAGCTGATCGAGCTGGGCGTGCCCTTCCTCTCCAACTCCGACTCCGAGGTCGCGGCCAAGCTCATCGGCTACTTCACGCAGCGTACGCACCATCTGCGCGAGGGCATCCGCAAGACCATGGAACTCGTGCGCGGCGGCTACGCCATGACGCTCATCAACGAGCAGGCGCTCTACGCCTTCCGCGATCCATATGGCATCCGTCCGCTCGTGCTCGGCCGTCTGGCGGGCATGGGCCTGGACCAGCTGGATCCCAACGCCGTGGCCGCCATGCCCGCCACGGCGGACGACCCGCACGCCGATACCGCCGCGCCCGTGGCGAGTGCCGGCGGCTGGGTGGTCGCCAGCGAGACCTGCGCGCTCGACATCGTGGGTGCGGAGTACGTGCGCGACGTGCGCCCTGGCGAGATCCTGCGCATCAGCGCCGAGGGCCTGGTGTCCGAGCAGGGCGTGCCCCCCATGTTGGAGAGCGCCGAGTGCATCTTCGAGCAGGTCTACTTCGCTCGCCCTGACAGCATCATGAACGGCAAGTCCGTGTACGCCTGCCGCTACGACATGGGCCGTCAGCTCGCTCGCGAGGCGCCGGCCGACGTGGATATGGTCATCGGCGTGCCGGACTCCGGTATGCCGCCGGCAGAGGGCTTTGCCCATGAGCTGGGACTGCGCTATGGCGAGGGCCTCATCAAGAACCGCTACGTGGCCCGTACGTTCATCGAGCCCACGCAGGAGCTCCGCGCCATGGGCGTGCGCATGAAGCTGAACCCCCTCAAGGACAACATCGCCGGCAAGCGCCTGGTGGTCATCGACGACTCCATCGTGCGCGGCACCACCATGGTGCAGCTGGTGCGGATGCTTCGCGACGCCGGTGCGCGCGAGATCCATGTGCGCATCAACTCGCCCGAGGTGGTGTGGCCGTGCTTCTACGGCATCGACACAGACGTGCAGAGCCAGCTCATCAGCGCCAACAAGAGCGTGGACGAGATCTGCCGCTTCATCGGGGCCGATTCGCTCGCGTTCCTCTCGGTGCAGGGCTTGCTGAAGTGCGTGCCGCGCGGCGGGTACTGTACGGCGTGCTTCACCGGCGTGTACCCGGTGGCCATTCCCGAGAGCTTTGGGCGTGAGAAGTTCATGGACGGTTACCGCCCCGTGAGCCTGACAGCCCAGGAATCGCTGCCAGGCGACGTGGTGGTGGAGAAGGACCGCGACCGCACCTGGGAGGAAGAGCATCCCGGGGAGTAGGTCCCGCTGCTCACTCTCAAATATCTCTCAAAACTGAGAGAAATTTGAGAGATGGCTGAGAGCGGAATCAGCGTCGCGTCTCTTTTACAATACGGACAGGAATCAGCACGACCACGCGAAAGGGCAGGCACATGAGCACCAGCGATTCTTCCAAGCATGTGACGTACGAGGACGCCGGCGTGGACACCGCCGAGGGCGGCCGCGCGGTGGATGCCATCAAGCAGATGGTTGCCGCAACCAACCGTCCCGAGGTTGTGGGCGGTATCGGCGGCTTCGGCGGGCTCTTCTCCGCCGCCGCGCTGAAGGACATGGAGGATCCCATCCTCATCTCGGGCACGGATGGCGTAGGCACCAAGCTCGTGCTCGCCCAGCTGCTGGACCGTCACGAGACGGTGGGCCAGGACCTGGTGGCCATGTGCGTGAACGACATCCTGGCCTCCGGCGCCGAGCCGCTGTTCTTCCTGGATTACGTGGCCATCGGGCACATCGAGGCCGAGCACATGGCGCAGATCGTGAAAGGCGTGGCCGACGGCTGCAAGTTGGCGGGCTGCGCGCTCGTGGGCGGCGAGATGGCCGAGCACCCCGGCGTCATGCGCCCGGACGACTACGATTTGGCCGGCTTCACCGTGGGCGTCGTCGATCGCCCCAAGATGCTCGATCCCGCTAACGTCCGCCCCGGCGATGTGATCCTGGGCCTGCCG
The DNA here is from genome assembly GCF_902501965.1 of Collinsella sp. AK_207A. GTDB lineage: Bacteria > Actinomycetota > Coriobacteriia > Coriobacteriales > Coriobacteriaceae > Collinsella. The sequence continues at coordinate 378,144 of NZ_CABWID010000010.1, forward strand.
AGCACGGGCATCCATTCCAACGGCTACTCGCTGGTCCGCGCTGTGCTGGGCGTTGAGGGGCTGGTCCCCGGCACGCCCGGGGCCGCCGCCAAGCGCGCCGAGCTGGAGGCCCCCTGCGAGGAGCTGGGCGGCGCCTCACTCGCCGATGCCCTGCTGGCGCCCACGCGCATCTACGTGAAGCCGGTACTCAAGCTGCTCGCCGGCGGCGCTCCCGTGCATGCCATCGCGCACATTACGGGCGGCGGTATCACCGAGAACCTCAACCGCGCGCTCGCCGCGGACGTAGACGCCGTGGTGGACCGCCGGAGCGACGCCATGGGCTGGGACGTGCCACCCGTCATCGACTACATTCGCCATCGCGCGCACCTCACGCCCAACGAGGCCTGCAGGACCTTCAACATGGGCGTGGGCCTGTGCCTCATCGTGGCGCCGGAGGACGAGGCGGCCACCGTGGCGGCGCTCGAGGAGCTGGGTGAGCATCCGTTCCGCGTGGGTGCCTGCGTGGCCGGTTCGGGCCAGGTACGCTACGCGGACGAGGCGTAGGCACGCTTCCAGTTGACTTTCAAGGCTGATTGCTTAAACCGCGGTATCCGGGCGAACCAGGTGCCGCTGTTTGTTTTTGGCGCTTAGGCTGATGGCTCGAGGGGCCTCTCTCCGTCGGAGCGTCTCTGTGTAGATAGTATGGATACCTGGTCATCGGCTCCATTCTGACGAGCGCAAAAATCGCGTCTCAAAGGAAGCGGCATAAAAGACAGCTTCGCTGGAATAGGTTGGAACGCGCGCCGCGCCCGCCCCCCGCTATGATGGGGTGAGCAGCCAATTGCCGGGGCCGGTATGCCGCCGGCTATGACGACGAAACGGGGAGACGTGCCATGGATAACGAGACGAAGCGCCTGATCGAGAAGGCCAACCTGAGCCCCGAGGCGGTGCCGAGCGACCTCTTCTTCGGGAACGGGGCAGAGCGCGAGCTCGACGGCGCCATCCGCCGCGCCGCTGCCTGCGCGGAGGCGCCTGCGCGCGAGGACATCAACGCCATCGAGGCGCGCCGAGCGGACCTGCGTGCCGCCGCTACGCCGCAGAACCCCGTGCCGCCCGTTAAGATCGCCGTGCTCATCTCGGGTTCGGGCACCAACTTGCAGGCGCTCATCGACCGTATCGCCGACGGCTCGCTCAACGCGAAGATCGTGCTTGTCGTTGCCAGTCGGCCGAGCGCGAAGGGCCTCAAGCGTGCCGAGGCGGCGGGCATCCAGACAATCACGCTCTCCAAAGAGATCTATGCCGATCCGCTCACGGCGGATGAGGTTATCGCCACCGAGGTCTATCGCGCGGGCGCCGAGTTCGTGGTCATGGCGGGTTACATGCGCATGGTGCACGCGCCGCTGCTCGCCGCGTTCCCCAACCGCGTGATCAACCTGCATCCGGCGCTTTTGCCGAGTTTCCAGGGCGCGCACGGCATCGGCGACGCCTTCGCCCGCGGGGTGAAGGTCACGGGCGTGACGGTTCATATCGCCAACGAGGTCTACGACCAGGGGCCGATTCTTGCACAGGAGCCCGTGCGCGTGGAGGAGGGCTGGACCGTGGACGACCTGGAAGCGGCCATCCACGCGGTGGAGCATCGCCTGTACCCGCAGGTGGTGCAGCTCCTGGCTGAGGGTCGTATTCATGTGAACGACGACCTGACGGTGCGCGTGGGGTAACAGCCCGCCGCCTGCGTCGCCGAGCTACTGCCCCGGCCCCGCGCCGCCGACATGCCGAGACCGCCCGCTGGGCAGCTGTTTCTATAACGCAGCTGCTCACGGGCGGTCTTGGCATACAATAAGAAGTTGCTGTTGAAAATGACTACCCCCTCGAAGGGACCTTTGATGAGCCAGAAGCAGAAGAAGAATTCCAAGGTGGCAGGAGCCACGGACGCGAGTGCCAAGGCGGGTACCTCGGCCAAGGGGAAGGACGCTTCCAAGAGCAAGTCCGCCCAGGTGGCTGAGGCCCGCGCCGAGCGCGCCGCCAAGAAGACCCGTAAGGACAAGGCCAAGAAGACGCTTTCCAAGACGGCCAAGTACGTGCTCGTGGCCATCGGTTGCGCGGCCATGCTGCTCTCCGTGTCCGCCATGGCGTGCTCCGGCGTGCTGAACCAGGCCTCCAGCTCCGAGAGTTACAAGCTCACGGGCGGCGTGGCCGCCACGGTGAACGGCGTGAATATCACCGAGGACACCATCACCAAGCAGATCATGAGCGTGCGCACCCGGGGCGGCTACACCAAGGACAAGGACTTGGCCCAGTACCTGGTTGACCAGAACACCACGCCCGAGAAGCTGCGCAAGAGCTACATCGAGAGCTACGCCAAGCAGTACCTCTCCGAGCAGGCTGTCAAGGAGTACAACATCACCGTTTCCGATGCGGACGTGCAGAAGGCCTATGACGACGCGGTAGCGCAGTACGGCGGAAAGGACAGTTTCGAGCGCATCATCAAGGCGATGGGCTACACCGAGGACACCTACAAGCCGCTGCTGAAGAGTCGGCTCGAGCAGAATAAGCTCAAGGAGAAGGTCGCCCCCGCAAAGGATGCCACCGATCAGGAGATCCTCGACTACTTCAACCAGAACTTCGATACCTACAACGACGCCCGCCGCTCCGAGAACCTGCTGATCAAGGTGGATTCCAAGGCGACGGACGAGGAGAAGGCCAAGGCCAAGGAGAAGGCGCAGGAGATTCTGGACAAGATCAACGCCGGCGAGATTTCGTTCGAGGACGCTGTGGCGAAGTACTCCGAGGATACGGGCTCCAAGGACGACAAGGGCGACGTGGGCTGGGACAAGCTCACGCGCTTCGTGACCGAGTACCAGAGCGCGCTGAACGGCCTTTCCAAGGATCAGATCTCGGGCGTGGTGGAGACGAACTACGGTTACCATCTCATCAAGTGCACGGACGTCTTCAAGCTGGATGGCAACGCCACGTCTATCGACCAGCTGCCCGATAAGTTCAAGGACTACATCGGCAACGTGGTGAAGACGCAGACCCAGTCTGCCGCCTACTCCAAGTGGGAGACGGAGTACTTCGACAAGGCCGATATCAAGATCAACGACATGCCCGAGAACGTGCCGTACAACGTGAGTCTGGACGGCGTGACGCCCACGTCAGAGAAGGGGAGCGCGGCCACGACGTCGGGCAGCAACGAGTAGCGCGGTCGCTGCTCCCGCGGGCGGTGCGCGCCGGGCTTCCGGGGTGCCGGCGGGGGCCCGGCCTGCTCGGCCGTGGCTCTGGCGCGTTGTCGCCGGCGTGCTGGAGCGCGACATGGAACTCGGGGTGGACACGAGCATCATCATTCTAGGATGCAGCCCTGCGCGGTAGATCGGTTATACGGGGCGAGCGCTTTCGCAAGACGGAGGCGCTCGCCCTTGCTTATGCATGGCGGAATGCTCGCATCGCAGCTCAGGCGCGTGCCGCGCGGCAACATCGCGTATAATCAAGTATTCTCACTGTTATAAAAAACCTCAGAAAAGGAGGCCGTCTATGGCGAATATGATCGAGATTCGCAATCTGAACAAGTATTTCGGCGACCTGCACGTGCTCAAGGACATCGATTTGACGGTGCAGGCGGGCGAGAAGGTCGTGATCATCGGGCCGTCCGGTTCCGGCAAGTCCACGCTCATCCGCTGCGTGGACTATCTTGAGGAGCCCACCAGCGGCGATGTGATCATCGACGGCACGCCGCTCACCAAGAAGAACCACCTGGAGATGGCCCGTAAGTACAGCTCGATGGTGTTCCAGCAGTTCAACCTGTATCCCAACATGACGGTGCTCGGCAACCTCACCCTGGCACCCATCAAGCTGCAGAAGAAGAGCAAGGAGGAGGCCACCGCCACCGCCATGGCGGCGCTCAAGCGCGTGGGCCTCGCCAACAAGGCGGGCGAGTACCCGCAGAATCTCTCCGGCGGCCAGCAGCAGCGCGTGGCCATCGCCCGGGCGCTCTGCACCAAGCAGCCCATCATTCTCTTCGACGAGCCCACCTCCGCCCTCGATCCCGAGATGGTGCAGGAGGTGCTCGACGTCATGATCGAGCTGGCGCAGGAGAACATCACCATGATCTGCGTGACGCACGAGATGGGCTTTGCGCGCCAGGTGGCCGACCGCGTGATCTTCATGGAGGACGGTCGCATTCTGGAGGAGGGCACGCCGGACCATTTCTTCGAGAATCCGGAGAACCCCCGCTGCCGCGATTTTTTGGCCAAGATTTTGCACTAGCCCCCTTCGTCCGGTCCGACCTGCACCCGTGGCATCAAGCGCAGCCGATTTGCTGAGGGCGCGCCGGAGCCACAGCGGGCCATGCGGGACCACCTGTTTGAAAGGAGAGATATGACGAGCACCATGACGCGTCGAGGCTTTCTGGGCCTGACGGGTGCGCTTGCGCTCGGAGCCCTGGCGGGTTGCGGCGCTACCGCGAGTGCCGGCTCAACCGCCGCCTCCGCGGGTTCCAAGCTCGCCGCCATCCGTTCGCGCGGGCAGTTGAACGCCGGCGTCAAGAAGGACGTGCCCGGCTACGGTTACTTCGACCCCGCCAGCGGCACCTACCAGGGCATGGAGATCGACCTGTGCTACCAGGTGGCCGCGGCCATCTTCAATACGAGCTACGAGGACGCGCAGAAGCAGGGCCTTGTGGCGTTTACCGACGTCACGCCCAAGACGCGCGGCCCGCTCATCGACAACGACCAGCTCGACATCGTGTGCGCCACCTACACCATCACCGACGAGCGCAAGAAGAGCTGGGATTTCTCGCGTCCCTACCGCACGGACTACGTGGGCCTGATGGTTAAGAAGAGCGCCGGCTTCAAGAAGATCGCCGACCTCGACGGCAAGATCATCGGCGTCTCGCAGGGCGCCACCACACAGGGCCTTGTGGAGCAGATGCTCGTGGACGAGCACATCGACGCCACGCCCGAGTTCCGTGCCTTCTCCGGCTATCCCATCATCAAGAGCTCGCTCGACGCGGGCAATATCGACTGCTTCGCCATGGACCGCTCCACGCTCTCGGGCTACATGAACGATACGGTCGAGCTGCTCGAGCCCGACGTGAAGTTCGGCGAGCAGAACTACGGCATCGCCACCAAGATGGGCTCCGACCTCTCGCCGGTGGTCGACCAGGTCGTGGCCGATATGGAGGCGAGCGGTTGGCTCGCTCAGGAGATCAAGGATTGGGGGCTGGTGTAGATGTGGGAGGGCCTCTTCAACGCTGACCGCTGGGCCGCCGCGTTCTCCAACATGGGCACGTTCTGGGACGGCTTTGGCGTGACGCTCTCCGTGGTTGTGGCCGGCCTCGCGCTCTCGCTCGTGCTGGGTACGCTTCTCGGCGTGTTCTCCACCACGCGTTCGCGGGTGCTGCGCGCCGTCTCGCGCGTGTACGTGGAGTTCTACCAGAATACGCCGCTGCCGGTGCAGGTGCTCTTTATGTACATGGCCGGCCCGCAGTTCCTGCAGGCGATCACCGGCGCCGCGCAGCCGGTTCGCATCGCCCCGTTCGCCCTGGGCGCGCTCGGCGTGGGCCTCTACCATGCGGCCTACATCTCCGAGGTCATCCGCACGGGTATCGAGGCGGTGCCGCGCGGCCAGATGGAGGCGGCTCAGAGCCAGGGCTTCTCCCGCGTGCAGAGCTACGCCTACATCGTGCTGCCGCAGACCTTCAAGGTCATTCTGCCGCCGCTTTGCAACCAGGCGCTCAACCTGGTCAAGAACACCTCGGTGCTCGCGCTCGTGGCCGGCGGCGACCTCATGTACCGCAGCGATAACTTCGTCTCGCTCTACGGCTACCTGCAGGGCTACATCATCTGCTGCTTCATGTACTTCATCATCTGCTTCCCGCTGGCGCTGCTCGTGCAGTGGCTCGAGCGCCGGAGCAAAGAGCGTCCGCGTGCCAAGGACATCCCCGGCGTGACGAATGCGGGCGATGCCGACGGTGCGGCCATGGCTGGAGAGGGGGTGTAGCCGATGGATATCTTCAACGCGACTAACCTGGTCTACATCATGGGCGGCTTCGTCAAGACCATCCAGATCTCGGTGCTCGCCATCATCTTCTCCATCGTGTTGGGTACCGTCCTCGCGCTGGTGAAGAGCTACGGCCCGCGCCCACTGCGCTGGCTGGTGTCCGCCTACATCGAGCTGTTCCGCTGCACGCCCAACCTGCTGTGGATCCTGTTCATCTACTTCACCGTGCAGGGGTCGGATATTCTCATCTCCACGCTGGCGTTCACGCTGTTCACGAGCGCGGTGATGGCTGAGATCGTTCGCGGCGGCCTGAACGCGGTGCCCGCCGGGCAGTTCGAGGCGGCCCGGAGCCAGGGTTTCGGCTTCTTCGGCACCATGGGCTACATCATCTTGCCGCAGACGTTTCGCACCATCATTCCGGCGCTGTTCAGCCAGTGCACCACGGTGATCAAGGACAGCTCGTACCTCTCGGGCATCAACGTGGCGGAGTTCATGTACACCACCAACGTGGTGATGGCGCATGCGGTGGAGCTGAACCAGGTGCTCATGCTCTACGGATTCGTGTTCCTGCTGTACTTCGCGCTGAACTTTGGCATCTCGCTTCTGGTGCGCGCCTACCAGCGCCGCGTCGTGGCTGCCTAGCAACGGAAACGCGGTACGTTGGGACGCGTCCAGCGTACCGATTTGGGGAAGGAGGCCCATATGGGCGCCATCAAGGATCGCATCGAGGCGCGCGTGGCAGATGTCCACGCCGCCGCGCTGGCCGGTCAGCCGGTCGTCATCACCATCGCGCGCGACTTTGGTGCCGAGGGGCACGAGATCGGCAAGATGCTCGCCCTCGAGCTGGGGATTCCGCTGTACGACAACGAGATTCTCGTGCGAAGCGCCCTGCGCGCCCATGAGAGCGTGGACATGATGGCCGCCTACGACGAGAAGCTCGCGGCCGAGACCGCGGCCTTCCTGCCCGATCGCGTGGATGCGCGCACCACCTCCGACCGACTCTTCCGCTCCATGACGCAGGTGATCCTGGACCTGGGTGCCAGCCAGAGCTGCATCATCGAGGGCCGCCTCTCCGACTACCTGCTGCGCCACAACCCCAATCACATCGCGGTGCTCGTGACGGCCCCGCTCGAGGCCCGCGTGGAGATCGTGCGCAAGAAGCGCGGCCTCAACAAGAAGAAGGGCCTCAAGCTCGTCAAGCAGATGCAGAAGGACCGCGAGCTCTTCTACAAGCGCTACTCCGCCGGCAAGTGGAAGATGACGAGCGGCAAGGACCTGGTGGTGAACCGCGCCAAGCTGGGCCGCGAGGGCTGCGTGGCTGTGATAGCCGCAGCGTATCGCGCCAAGCTGGCGGAGGTGGCGCACGCGGAGGCGGAAGAGAGCGCCGTCGCTTCGTCCGAGGCGGTTCCCGAAACGGAGTAGCCCGGTCTCACGGAAACCTCCAAGACAGCTAAAGACAGATGGAGCAGATCCTGCGCATATCGGCGATATGGAGGTCGATATGCGCAGGATTCGTTACATCTGCGGCGGGGAAACCACTCGACAGATACAGGTCCCTGAACTGCTCGGATAATCGGTATTATGAGGACGACGAGTTGGTGATCGCCCATATCTTCCACCAGAGCCGGGACTACGCTCGCCTCGTGTAGATGCGAGGGGACCGGGTGCAGAGCCCGATCCCCTTGAGTTTCTTGCGAGAAATGCCGAAAAAACACCTCCGGATGGCTCTAAAACAGAAATCATCAGGGGCGTATGACAGACAAAGTACCAGCTCGATGCAAGACTGGGGTCAATGGCGAAGGCGCTGAGACGGAAGGAGGAGCGGGTTGTTGGTGTGTAGAATACGTGGTGGCGCTGTACGGATTTGCGAGTTCGTGGCCGCGCCATCCCGTGTGGCTTCGTGTTGGGAGGCGTCATGTTCTTGAACTCTATGGAAGTCCTTTCACTGGTATATGCGGGCATTATCTGGCTCCTTCCCCATGTCGTTCTGCTTCTCTTGGTCTACGTCGTCGTGCGGTTTGCAGTGCGGCGCGAGTTGAGAGCTTGGACAGGCGCCGGGGACGAGCATGAAGGATGAGGTGTGGTCGTCCACGTCGGTAGACAAGCGAGAAGTGCTTGAGGGCGGGCGACTGGTTGGCCTGTTTTCGCTGTTACTCCCCTTCGCCCTTCTGCTTGCGATTGTCCTCTTCTCCCTATCGCCTTGTGATGACGGCATATTCAAGCTATCGGATGCATCGGTATGCGGGCTGTTTCTCTCGGTTTCCATCGTTGCCGTTCGTGCAAGGAGCGGTGTTCGAGGCCGTGGGTTTGACCCTTCTTTCTGGCTGGCGATTGCAGCTATGGTGCTGCTGGTCTTTGGCTATTGGCGCGAGCCAGTTGTGTATATCGCTTCTGTCTGCCTTATGGTCGCCGCTTTTCTTCTGGTGCGAGGCATGTTGCTCGTCATAAAGAAACCCTTTGCGCGCCGCTGTCGGGCTCATAGCGATGCCCGCGCGCTCAAGGTTCCGGCTGCGGTTTGTTTGGCCGTACTGGCGGCCCTCGACTTTCTTGGCATCGAGCGTCTTCATGGCTTTGCGTGTTTTCCAGGGGATGGGAGTGAGGCGAGGACTGCGGTCGCGCTCGGTGCGTGTCTCATGACTATCGCAGGTGCGCGTCTTTTGGGTCGCATCGAGAGGGAGATGGCCGCGCCATCATGTTTTAGGGTGGACACCGCGGGCACCAAGATGCTGGCAACGAAAGGTTCGTCTTCTTGCAAAAGGAAGAGATCCCATACGGCTGTTCACAATCTTCTTGAACGCTTAGATACCTCGTTCTCTCCGCGAGAGAATCGGGTGGCTGAACTCATCCTTCTCGGAGAGAGCATGAACGATATAGCGCGAAGGCTCGGGTTATCGAAGGCGACGGTTGGAACCTATGCGGTGCGCGTATACAGGAAGAGCGGGGTCGAGAATCGAGCAGAGTTCTATGGACTCGCACAATCTTATGCCAAAAGCGTGGAGGAGGGCTCGGCCCTGGGGCATGATGAGGAACCCGGCGATGGAGGCGTTAGTGACGGTTTGTTCAGCGGGACCTCATTCCTTCACGATGCGAGGATGGCTATCGGCGAGTTGGCGGGTCTCGCTGCGACGTGTCTATTCGCCCATCTCTTTCTCACCCTCATCGCGAGTCTATGCGGAATGGCTGTACCTTGTCAGGTTCGATGGCCGCAAACCATCCTTTTGCTGCCCCTGTTCACCCTGCTGGGCTTCATCGGCACCTCGTTTGCTCTTAATCGGGTGGTTCACACCCTGATTGCTCGTCCCTTATGCATTCAGGGCAGCATAAGGGCTGCGGTCGCAGGAGCCAGACGGTCCTTTAAGGCAACGGCAGTACTGCTGATGCCCACGCCCGTTCTCGTCCTTGGATATCTCGTCTTTCTGGAGAGGTCAACGTTCGCCGCGTTTGTTGTCGAATGCGGTTTGTCATGTGCTGCTCTACTTGCCTTGGGGTTGGGGCTCATCGTTGCGGCGATAGGGTTGCCCGCCCTCAGCACCGCGCGGCTTGGCCCCTCATGTACGTATGTGGTCGTAGGACTGACCATGCTTGCCTTGCAGCTCTCGGGCCCTATTCTTGTCGTCGAAGCACTGCTCGCCGTCGCCCTCCTGATGGCGGCATCCCTGTTGGGCGGATACGCTCCCAGGGAGGTGCTATCGAATCCAGAGGGCCACTTCTTTCTCGCTCCGCACCAAGCACTTGCAGCGCTCTCCTTGGGAAGCCTGTTCTGGGGAGGCGCGGATATTCTGCCCGGCTCGCTTCGATTGATCTGGATGACATTGAATGCGTCCCTGCTCTGCGTTTGGATGATGAAAGCGGGTGTTAGGCTGGATGCCGAGGGCATTCTCGTTGCGACACCCGTCCTCGCGGCGCTTGCATTGGGCGCCGTGGCCGTTTCTGCTCTGCTTGCATGGACGGCGCGCATCTTTGTAACCGAAGCGCCTTTCTGCTTCATCCTCACTGTTGCGGTAAGCTGGCGCATCCTGTTTCAGTATTTGGCGGATTGCGAACGAAGGAAGGCGCTTCTGACCGACCTCGATCGTGATGTGCTGGACCGGGCGCTCTTCAACGAGGGACTAACGGAGCAAGAGCGGCGTATCGCCCTCCTTGCGGCAAGAGGCTTGACTGCTCGACAGATGGCGGACGACTGCCACGTCTCAAAATGCACGGTCTATACGCACATCAGGCATATCTATGCGAAGCTCTCAGTGCATGATCGTGTCTCGCTTGCGGCGAAGGTGGATGATGTGTACAGGGCGGAAGTGGATCGTACGTAGGTGGTGCCGAAGACCTTCAAGGTCATCCTGCCGCCGCTTTGTCCGAGGCGGTTCCCGAAACGGAGTAGCTCGGTCTCACGGAAACCTCCAAGACAGCCAAAGACAGACGTAGCAGATCCTGCGCATATCGGCGATTTGAAGGTCGATATGCGCAGGATTCGTCACATCTGTGGCAGGGAAACCAATCGACAGATGCAGGTTCCCGAACTGTTCGAAAATCGGTATTAAAATAATCGGAAAAACCGGAACAGATGATTCGGAAAATCGGTATTATGCAAGTTAGACGGTAATATCTATCTTAGTGCTAAGACCGGTGGTGAGACCATGGAATCGGTGCGACCCGTGGGGTACCTTCCTCGGACGGTGGATGCCAAAGTCGAGCGCTTCTTGCGTGTGTTTGGGGCCGTTGAACTCGCCGGTACCAAATGGTGCGGGAAGACATGGACGGCTCTTGAGCACGCGGCAAGCGTCAGCTATGTAGACGAGTTCCTCGCGCTCGCGCAGGACGACCCTTCCGCCATGCTTATCGGCGACCATCCTCACGTTATCGACGAGTGGCAGCTTGTGCCTCAGATTTGGGATGTGGTTCGTCACGAGATCGATCGCACGAGAGGGCTGCGCGGGGGCTGGATCCTAACGGGATCATCGACGCCGCTGAAGAAAGGCACGACACCGGCCGCCATGCCAAACCATAGCGGTGCGGGACGCATAGGACGCATTCGCATGTATCCGATGACGCTTCAAGAGAGCGGAGATTCTACGGGCAGTGTATCGCTTGCGGGCCTGTTCAGCGGGACGTTTGCGCCCGAGCAGCGTGCGACGGACGCTCGCGAGCTCGTTGACATCGCCTGTCGAGGTGGCTGGCCTGAGGCTCTTGGGCTGTCTGCCGACGATGCCCAGCTCATCGCCCGCGAGTACATGCGCGTGCTCAGAGCCGAGAGCGTGCCGCGCCAGGGTAAGGATGCGGGCGTGGCTCAGCGCCTGCTCTTCTCGCTCGCGCGCAATCTTGGACAGTCTGTCACGTATAAGACGATTAAGGCCGATACGGCCAATGAGGCACTGAGTCTGCCCATGCTGACCGTGGACGAAAAAACGATTCGCTCATATCTTGAGCTTCTCAAGGCGTTGTTTATCGTGGAGGAGATTCCGGGCTGGATGCCGCCGGCGCGCTCTCCCAAGCGGGTTACATCAAAGCCTAAGCGGTACTTTGCCGATCCTTCGCTTGCGGTGGCGACGCTTGCGATGTCCCCCGAGTCCCTCATGGCCGACTGGCAGACGTTCGGCCTTGTATTCGAGAATCTCGTTATCCGCGACCTGCTCGTATATGCGCAGGCCATGGAGTCCGCCGGCGACGTTCCCGTTCGCTATTACCGCGACGATTCCGGACTTGAGGTCGATGCCATTATCGAGCTGGCCGATGGTCGATGGGCCGCGTTTGAGATCAAGACGAGTGAGGCCAAGGCGGAAGAGGGGATTGCGAACCTGAAACGCCTCCGCGATAAGCTGACGCGCAACGCGCGTGCGAGGACGCGGAAACCTGAGTTCATGGCGGTTATCACGGGCGTTTCGCAGTATGCACGCCGCGTGGAGGATGGAATCTACGTCATCCCGATTCGCTGTCTCGGCGCATAAAGACAGACGAAGCAGATCCTGCGCATATCGGCGATATGGAGGTCGATATGCGCAGGATTCGTTACATCTGCGGAGAGGAAAGCGTGCCGCGACCGCTTGACAGGCGAACGGCTCAACCAAAAGGGCGCTCGGAACCGAAGCTCCGAGCGCCCTCGCGTACCGGTTTGCACGGTCGCGCCCCGGCTACTCTGCCAGCAGCGTCTCAGCGATGCTTGCGGCGGCCTTCTTGCCGGCACCCATGGCCAGGATGACCGTGGCCGCGCCGGTGACGATGTCGCCGCCGGCCCACACGCGCGGATTGCTCGTGCGGCCGTTCTCGTCGGCCTCGATGAGACCCCACTTGTTCAGCTCGACATCGGCGCAGAGCTTCGCGAACGGGTTCGCGCGCGTGCCGATGGCGGTGATGGCCACGTCGCAGGGGATCTCGAACTCGGAACCCTCGATCGGCTGCGGGCGACGACGACCGCTCGCGTCCGGCTCGCCGAGCTCCATGCGCTGCAGGCGCACCTTGGCCACGGAGGCGCTGCGGCCCTGGCCGTCGTCGATGAACTCCAGCGGCGCCACGAGCTCGAGGAACTTGATGCCCTCTTCCTTGGCGTGGTGCACCTCGGCCAGACGGGCGGGCATCTCGGCCTCGGTACGACGGTAGGCCAGCGTGACCTCCTCGGCGCCCAGGCGCAGCGCGGTACGAGCGGCGTCCATGGCCACGTTGCCGCCGCCAAAGATCACCACGTGCTTGCCGTGGCGGATGGGCGTGTCGTACTCGGGGAAGTTGTACGCGTGCATCAGGTTGGAGCGCGTGAGGTACTCGTTGGCGGTGTAGATGCCGGGCAGGTTCTCGCCGGGCACGTTCAGGAAGTTGGGCAGGCCCGCACCCACGGCCATGTAGAGCGCGTCGAAGCCCTCGTCGTTGAAGAGCTCGTCGGCGTCGAATAGGCGGCCGGCTACGGAGTTGTACTCAAAGTGGACGCCCAGGTCCTCGAGGCTGGCGATCTCGTGCTTCACGATGGCCTTGGGCAGACGGAACTCGGGGATGCCGTAGGTCAGCACGCCGCCGCCGGTGAAGAACGCCTCGAACACGGTGACGTCGAAGCCCTCGCGCGCGAGGGCGCCGGCGCAGGCGATGCCGGACGGGCCGGAGCCCACCACGGCGACCTTCTTGCCGTTCTTGGGCTTGCAGACGGGCGCCTGGCCCACCTCGTCGGCCATGTCGCCGAGCATGCGCTCGAGCTGGCCGATGGCCACGGGCTCGCCCTTACGGCCGAGGATGCACTTGCCCTCGCACTGGTTCTCCTGCGGGCACACGCGGCCGCAGATACTCGGGAGCAGGTTGTCGTCCTTGATGGTGGCAAGCGCGCCGCCCCAGTCCTCGGCGCGGATCTGCTCGATGAACTGCGGGATATGCACGCCCACGGGGCAGCCGTCCATGCAGAAGGGCTTCTTGCAGTCCAGGCAGCGGTTGGCCTCGGCGATGGCGTCGGCCTTGGTGAAGCCGTTGTCGACCGGACGAAAATCGCGAGCACGCTCGGCCGCCAGCTCCTCGTTGGGGGCGGTGCGCGGCGCGCGCGTGGGACGGTACTTCTTAGGGGCGGCAGCCGAATCGGCGGCCGCGGCGTTCTTTACTTCCTGTGACATGCGCAGGCCTCCTCCTCGTAGTGCTGCTTGGACACGGCTTCCTCGGCACGATAGGTGCCCTGGCGACGACCGAGGTCGTCCCAGTCAACCTTGGTGGCGTCGAAGTCCGGGCCGTCCACGCAGGCAAACTTGGTGGCGCCGCCGACCTCAACGCGGCAGCAACCGCACATGCCGGTACCGTCGACCATGATGGGGTTCAGGCTGGCGATGATGGGCACGTTGTACTTCTCGCAGGTGAGGGTGGAGAACTTCATCATCGGCACGGGGCCCACGCAGAACGCCTGGTCCACCTCGCCGGCCTGGCAGAGGCGCTCGAGCGGAGCGGTGACCACGCCCTGCTCGCCGTAGGAGCCATCGTCGGTGGTGATGAAGAGGTTCTTGAGCGGCAGCGCGCGGAACTGGTCCTCGAGCAGCAGGAGGTCCTTGGTGCGAGCGCCCATGATGACGCTCACCTCCTTACCGGCCTCGCACTGCGTGCGCGCCACGGGATAGGCGATGGCGAGGCCAACGCCGCCGCCCAGGATGACCACGCGGTCGCCCTCAATCTCGGTGGGGCAACCCAGCGGGCCAACAACATCCTGCAGGTAATCGCCCTCGTTGAGCTTGGACAGGCACTCCGTGGTCTTACCGATGACCATGAAGATGAACTCGATCCAGCCCTCCTCGGCATTCCAGTTGGCAAAGGTGAACGGGACGCGCTCGCCCGTCTCGTCGATTCGCACCATGAGGAACTGGCCGGCGTGCGCCGCCTTGGCCATCCTCGGCGCGTGGACGCGGAACTCGAAGACCTTCTCCGAGAACTGCGTCTTCTTCAGAATTTTGAACATGAGACCCCTCTCTGTTCGTCCAACAGGCAGACGGGCCAAGTATACCGCGCTGGTAGTGAGGTATGGGAGCGTACGCAAGGCAATCTCATTCAACGGTGGGGGCGTCTTCGACGGATGACATGCTCGGGTGTGCGCGGATGCGCGAAAAGGGGGTCTGTATGATGGTGTCTCGGCAACGGGATTCGGCCGAAACATCCTTGATCAAACCTGAAGATGGAGGGATACAGTCAAATCATGTGTCTCGGGGCGTTCCGCGGCTCGGTGAACAACGGCGAGGCTGTGCCGTATGCCTACCATGAGAGTGACACGGGCACAACGGCCCGATTCGCCTGATACGACGAAGGGCGGTCCCGCGGGGCCGCCCTTCTGCATGTACGTGGTTGAGACGCCCGCGATCCCGCCGTTGGGATCTGCGCGCTGCTGGCTACCTAGTGCCTGCCGTTGCTCGCGGCACCGCCGTTCACGTGGTCGCGGGCGAAGATGACGCCGCGCGTGATGGCAAGACCCGCTGCGTCGGCCGCACGCCCGCAGGTCTCGGCAAACGCCTCGGCCTCCTTGGGGCGGAACTGCTTGAGCACGAAGTCGGCCACCTGCATGCGTCCCGGGGGCTCGCCGATGCCCACGCGGATACGGCTGAAGTCGCGGCTGCCGAGCTTGTCGATGATGCTGCGGAGCCCGTTGTGGCCGGCGTGTCCGCCGCCGACCTTCACACGCACGTCACCCTCGGGGATGTCCAGCTCGTCGTGGATGACGAGCACCTCGTTGGCGGCGATGCCATACTCACGGCAGAGCTTGGAGATGGGCCCGCCGCTCGTGTTCATAAAGGACTGCGGCTTGACGAGCACGACCTCGCGGCGCCCGCCTTCGGCTTCGGCGTCTGCCACGTTGATGACGGCGACCTCGGCGCCCAGCTGGTTCTTCCAGTAACTCACGCCCGCCTGCCGCGCCAGCGCGTCCACCGAGCAGAACCCGGCGTTATGCCGCGTCTGCGCGTATTCCTCACCAGGGTTGCCCAACCCTGCGACCATGCGAATCTTTCCCGGCTGCACTGCCGCCATGCGACTCCCTTCGTCAACGTTTCCGCCGACCATCATACCTGCAGCGGGGTTTTCGGTCATTATCTTGTGAGGAAAGAGCCGCGACCCCGTGGCGTCCGGGGCATGGCCTGCGCGATTTCTGAGCGAACTGCGGAAACGGCGAGGCTGTTTTCCAGTCTCGCGAAGCTGAGCGTAGGCCATGCCCCGGACGCCACGGGCCTGAGCTCCTTTTGCGAACCCTGCCGCCTCAAAGCCGGATGCCGTGCAAGCTGCGCTATCATCGGGGGGCAATGCACACCACCCGTAGGGGAGCATATGGACGCTACCGCTATCGTTCTCGCTGCTGGCGAGGGCACTCGTATGAAGTCCAACCATGCCAAGGTCTCGCATAAGATCCTGGGCAAGCCGATGATTCAGTGGGTTGTTGATGCCGCCATCGCCGCTGACTGCGCGCGCGTGGTCGTGGTCGTGGGCAGCCATGCGGACGAGGTCCGTGCGCTGCTCGACGCCGCCTATACGGATTCCCAGGTGCCCGTCGAGGCCGTGGAGCAGGCCGAGCGTCTGGGCACCGGGCATGCGGTGCGCGTGGCGCTGGATGCCTGCGGCATTTCCGCCGGCCCCGTCGTGATCCTGAACGGCGACCTGCCGCTCGTGCGCCCGGAGACCATCGCCCAGTTCGCCGCTTCCGTGGCAGACGGTTCCACGGCGGCGACCATCTTCACCTGCACGCCGCCCGATCCCTTTGGCTTCGGCCGCTTGGTGCTGGACGAGACGGGTGCCGTGATCCGCAACATCGAGCAGAAGGACTGCACGCCCGAGCAGGCTGCCACGCTCACCGAGTGTAACGCCGGCTGCTATGCCTTCGACGGCGAGCTGCTTGCCCGCTACATCGGCGAGGTGGGCTGCGAGAACGCGCAGCACGAGTGCTACCTGCCCGACATGATGGAGATCCTGCGCGAGCACGGGCATCGCGTGTCCATCTTCCACGTTGACGACTACCGCGAGGGCCTGGGTGTGAACTCCCGTGCCCAGCTCGCCCAGATCACGGCCATCGCCCGTGATCGCATCAACGATCGTCTCATGGCCGAGGGCGTCACGTTCATCGATCCTACCCAGGCGTGGATCAGCCCCGATTCCACCATCGGCCGCGACACCGTGGTGTGGCCGCAGACGCACCTGATCGGCGCCTGCACGGTGGGCGAGGATTGCCAGCTGGGTCCCAACACGCGTCTCACCAACGTGCGCGTGGGCAACGCCTGCACGCTCGACGAGGTTGTGGGCATCGACGTCACGCTCGAGAACACTATTTCCTGCGGACCGCGTGCCTACCTGCGTCCCGGCACGCATGTGCTGGACGGCGCCCACGTGGGTACGCACGTTGAGATCAAGAATTCCACGATCGGTGAGGGCAGCAAGGTGCCGCACCTCTCCTACATCGGCGACACGCAGATGGGTGCGGGCGTGAACATCGGCGCCGGCTCCATTACCTGCAACTACGACGGCAAGCGCAAGAACCGCACCACCATCGGCGACCGTGCGTTCATCGGTTCCGATACCATGATGGTGGCGCCCGTGAACATCGGTGACGACGTTATCGTGGGCGCGAGCAGCTGCATTACCAAGGATGTTCCCGATGGGGCGCTCGCGCTCGAGCGTTCTCAGCAGCGTATCATTGAGGGCTACACCGCGGCGAGGCGCGCGCGGCAGTAAGGATTTCCGGCCGCCCGCCGGAGCATGTTGGCATCAACAGAAGGAGAAGGGGCAATGCCGACCATCGATCTGAAGAAGTCTTTGAGCGTGTACAAGAGCTTGCGTGTGTTCTCTGGTTCCTCGAACCGTCCGCTCGCGGAGAAAATCGCCGCCGAGCTGGGGGTGGAACTCGCGCCCATCACGCTCGAGCAGTTCGCGAACGGCGAGATCTACGCCCGCTACGACGCGACCATCCGCGGCGCCGACGTGTTCTTCATCCAGTCCGTGTCCGGCCGCGTAAACGACATGCTCATGGAGCTGCTCATTGCCACCGATGCCGCCAAGCGCGCCTCCGCCCGCAGCATCACCGCCGTCATCACGCACTACGGCTACGCCCGCCAGGACCGCAAGGCCGGCCCCCGCGAGCCCATCACCGCACGCCTGGTGGCCAACCTGCTCGAGTGTGCCGGCGTGGACCGCATCATCACGCTTGACCTGCACCAGGGCCAGATTCAGGGCTTCTTCGATATTCCGGTGAACCACCTGTCGGCCCTGCCGCTCTTTGCCGACTACTACAACGATATGAACTTCGACACCGACAACCTCGTTGTCGTGTCGCCCGACGTGGGTCGCGCCAAGGCTGCCAAGAAGCTGTCCGACATGCTGGGCTGCTCCATCGCCATCGCCCACAAGGGCCGTCCGCGCCACAACGCCGCTGAGGTCATGGGTATCATCGGCGACATCGAGGGCAAGACCTGCGTCATCAACGACGACATGATCGACACCGCAGGCACCCTGTGCGCGAGCGTCCGCGAGCTGAAGAAGATGGGTGCCGGCGACATCTACGTGTGCGCCACGCATGGTATCTTCTCCGGCCCCGCGATCGAGCGCCTGAACGACGCGCCCATTGTGGAATGCGTGGTCACGGATGCCATTCCCGTGCAGACGGGTGGCAAGATCAAGACCATCTCCGTGGCGGGCGAGTTTGCCGGCGCCATTGCCGCTGTGTACAACGAGGAGTCCGTGTCGCTGCTTGTCGGCGGCGACTTCGCGATGTAGGTTCGCTGGGACCTGACTGACCTCTGGCCCGCCCCGTGCATCCCTCGGGTCGGTCGCCGTTTACCCTGCACTCAGCTTTGCGAGACTGGAAACGGCTTTGCCGTTTTCGCAGTTCGCTCAGAAATCGTGCAGGTTGAACGGCGACCGACCCGAGGGATGCACGGGGCGGGCTTGTTCGTTCGGTTCCGCTCGCGTGAAAGAGAAGGGGGCTGACGTGGCTGATACGATGACGGTTTCTCGGCGTGAAGCGCTGGGGCTGGTCGCGGCGGCCGGGTTGATGCCCTTGGCGGGCTGTGCGGGGCGTTCGGGTGAGAGCGGGTCTCGATCGGAGGGCGCTCGCCCGAGGGATGTCGCGTTGACGGATGCGCAAGCGGCTTTCTCGGAGAGCTATACGGCGTGGCGGGGGTATGCCAGCACGGCTGCGATGAGCGTGGTGCCGGGGGCGGTGCCGGTGTCTGCGCCGGTGCTGGAAAAGACCGCATGGGCGCTTGCCGCTGATAGGGAGACGCGGTTGCTCGCGTTGCGGCAGCGGGGCCAGGCAACCTGGCTGTACGTTGCCGCTCGTCAGGGGATTGCTGCATATAGCACGGTTGCTGGGCCTGATGCGGCGGATGGCGTCTCGCTCGCGTCGATCGATCTTGGCGCTGCGGTGGCCGGGGTGGGCGGCGCGGCGTTTGTCGATGCCGTTTTGGCGGTGCCGCTGTGCGATGGCAGCGTGGTCGTGCTGGACGAGGACCTCAAGCGCATCTGGCAAAGCGAGCCCATGGCACTGCCTTCCGGTGCCGCTGTGTGGGATGCGACCACTCAGGTGGTGGGGGATGACGATGCCGTTGCGGTGGCGTTCTCGGCCGACGCGGACGGCGTGCGCACCGTTGCCCTGGTGTCGCTCTCCGCGCTGGACGGCAGCGTGCGCTGGTCTCGGCGCTACGAGGTGGCGCTGCCCGCCGAAGGTGCCGCGGTACCGTTTGCCTCGCCCGCGCTCTTTGAGTGCCAAGGGGCGCTCCTGCTGTCTGACGGTGTGTCTATGCTGCGGTTTCTGCATGAGGAAGCTGGAAGCGGGCTCGGGTCGGGCGATGAGGGCGATGTGGCGGAGTCGGTGTTCGACCTCTCAGGCGACGGCGTGGCGCAGGTGCGCGTAGCGCAGATTCCAAATGGGTTGGCAAGTGCCCCGCCGTTTCTGTTTACGGCGTTCGATGTGGCGGCCGGCCGCTTGCGGGCGGGCGTTGCTTCGGCAGACGTGGCTGCTGAGTCGTACCAGGTGCTGACCTCGCTCGATCTGGACGCCGGTGCCGCGCTTGCGGATCCCGTGTTCCTGGGCGGTCAGGCGCAGCTCGTTGCGGTGGCGTCGGACGGCTCCGGCGACGTGGCGGTTGCCCGCCTGCTCCTGCCCGCTCGGCCGGATGAGGGTTTGCAGCTTGCCGGGGCGGTGCAGTTTTCAGGGTTCGATACCGCACATGAGGCGTGCCAGCTCGCAACCGCCTATGGCGAGCGCGCGGCGGAGGCGTGCGCGGACGTGCTCATGCTCGATGCCCGCGGGACGCTTGTTCGCGCTCGCTATGCGGCGGGCGACCTGACGGGGGACGGAGCGAAGCCCAAGATTGATATGCTCCATGTTCCTGCGCAGGCGGCAGCTTCGGACGCGGACCCTGCCGCGTCGACGCTCCTGGCGGACCGGAGTGGCGTGGTGTTCTACGTTGCGGCCGATGGCGGGCCGGACGTCAGCGCGAATACCGGGGTTCGCGTGGTGGCGCTCGCGCCCGACGAGGACCATGCCGTTGCCACGGATGTGGGCGGGGCGACCGGTCTCGATACGCTGGGCGGGGCCCTTACCGGCATCAGCTTGCCTACGGGCACCAGCTTGGGTGCGGGCGCCCTGGTGTTCGCGTTGGGGTTCGGTGCCTACGCGTACATCCGCAACCGGGGCGGCCGGGCGGCGCGCGACGAGGGTCTGGACGAGTGGCGGCGCGAGCATGATGGTTCGGCAGCGGATCGGCGCGGCAGGGGTCGGCGCCCATGAGCGAATCCGTCCGCCACGCCGCCTTCGATACCGCGCACCCCGTGGTGCCGGCCGTCTACCTGGTCCTGACCCTGGGCATGACGATGTTCTGCCTGCAGCCCGTGCTCATTCTGCTGTCGCTTGCGGGCGCGTTTCTGTACGGTGCGCGCACGGTGGGGTGGAGACGGTGCGTGGGCTCCCTGCGCTGGCAGCTGCCCGTCGTGCTCCTGATCGCGGGGTTGAATCCGCTGTTCTCGGCCTCGGGCTCCACGGAGCTGTTTCGGCTGGGGGGTTGCTCGGTGTACGCGGAGAGCCTCTGCTTCGGCGCTGCCATGGGAGGTTTGTTCATCGCGAGCGTGCTGTGGTTCCAAGCGGGTTCGCGCATGCTCTCGTTCGACCGGGTGATGGCGCTGCTGGGAAACGCGATGCCGACCACGGCGCTCATGGTCTCCATGTGCATGCGGCTGATTCCGCGCTTTGTGCGGCAAGGCCGCACGATCCTCGCGGTGCAGCGCGCGTCTCAACCGCGCGAGATGACGGCGGCCGAGCGCTTGCGGGGCCGGCTCCGCGCGTCGAGCGTGCTCATGGGGTGGACCATGGAGGATTCGCTCGAGACGGCGGACGCCATGCGGGCGCGGGGATGGGAGGCCCGCGTGCGTCGGAGCACCTACACGCGTTTCCGCTTTACGGCTCGGGATGGTCTGTCGCTTGCGGCGCTGCTGGTAGCGGGCACGGTTTGCTGCCTGCTCGGGTACGCAGCCACGGCGCAGTTCTCGTTCTACCCTCGGATGAGCCAGCTCCTCGCCTGGTGGGGGTACGCGCCCATCGCTCTTTGGATGCTGCTTCCCACCCTGTTGCTCGTACGTGCCGAAAGGAGGTTCTCGTGAGCGCTCACGTCGATTTCACTCGGGCAGATGCGGCGGCCTCGACCGTCCCCTGTCTACCCGCTCTCGAGGTCGAGGATCTCTCGTTCACCTATCCGGGTGCCGAGGCTCCCGTGCTGAACAGTCTTTCCTGGGAGGTTCCCGAGGGATCGTTCGCCCTGCTCGTGGGTGGTACCGGCAGCGGCAAGTCCACCTTGCTCTCGCTGTTGAAGCCAGAGATCGCACCGACGGGCGAGCGCGAGGGACGCCTGCTCGTGCTTGGCCGGCCGGTGTCGGACTATACGCCTGCTCAGTCCGCGCGCGCCATCGGCTACGTGTTTCAGAACCCCGACAACCAGCTCGTGTGCGAGAGCGTGTGGCATGAGATGGCGTTCTGCCTGGAAAACCTGGGGATGGAGCAGGGCGCCATGCGGCGCCGCGTGGCCGAGACCAGCTACTTCCTCGGCATGGAGGACTGGTTCCGGCACGATGTGGACACGCTTTCGGGCGGGCGCAAGCAGCTGCTGGCGCTGGCGTCCACGCTTGCCGTGCAGCCGCGCATCCTGCTGCTCGACGAGCCGACGGCGCAGCTCGATCCCATTGCTGAGAAGAACTTCCTGCACGCGCTCTTCCGTGTGAACCGTGAGCTGGGGTGCACGGTGGTCGTGGCGACGCATCAGCCGCGGGCGATGGTCGATTACGCGACCTGCGCGTTCCGGCTGTCCGGGGGCGCGTTGACGCGGGTGGACGACCTGGAGGCCCTGCGCGAGCGCGCGGCGCTGCTGCCGCGGGTGCCCGCTGCGGGGGAGGAAGGTGCAGGCGCCGGCCGAGTGGCCGTGGAGCTGCGCCGGGCGTGGTTTCGCTACGATCGCGGCGACGATTGGGTGCTTCGGAATCTCGACCTTTCCGTGCGTGCCGGGCGCATCCACGCGCTCGTGGGCGGCAACGGATGCGGCAAGTCCACGCTGCTCTCGCTCATGGCGGGGGTGCGCCGCCTGGATCTGGGCAAGCTTGTCTGTGCGGAGCGGGCTCGCGCGCTGCTGCCTCAGGACCCCCATGCGCTCTTTGCCGAGGAAACGGTAGATGCGGAGCTCATGGAGTGGGCGTCTGCTGCGGGGTACGGTCAGCGCGAGGCGAACGAGATGCTCGATGCGCTCGGGCTCGGGGCATGCGCGGCGCTTCATCCCTACGATCTGTCCGGGGGTCAGCAGCAGCTGCTCGCGCTCGGCAAACTCTTGCTCACCAAGCCGCGCTTGCTGTTGCTCGACGAGCCGACGAAGGGCCTCGACCTGCCCGCGCGTCGTGCCATCGCGCAGCTGTTGCGGGAGCAGGGGGACGCCGGCGTCACGATGGTGGTGGCTACGCACGACCTCGACTTTGTGAGCCAGGTTGCCGACGACGTTTCCATGGTGTTCGACGGCGAGATCGCGTGCACGGCACCTCGAGAGGAGTTCTTCCGCGGCAATGTGTACTACCGACCCTAACGCTTCCGGCGCAGGTGGCGCGGTCCGCTTGCGCGCGCGGCTGTGCCGTGGGTTCCTCGATGCGCTCGAGGTTCCTTTGCTGCTGGCGGTACCTTTGGTGATGACGGCGATGCTGTTGCTCGGGGTGCCGAACGCTGCTGGATTTATGTTGCTCGTGGTGGCGTTGGTGCTGCTGCTCTTCTTTGCCGGGTACGAGGCGGGGCGTCCGGCGCTCAGGCAGATCATGCCCACGCTCGTGCTGGCGTCGATCGCCGCCGCCGGACGCATCCTGTTCGCGTCCGTGCCCGACCTCAAGCCCGTCTCGGCCATCGCCATCATCGCGGGTGCGACGCTGGGCAGGAGAAACGGGTTCATGGTCGGCGCGCTGGCGGCGCTCACGAGCAACTTCTTCTTTGGCCAGGGCATGTGGACGCCCTGGCAGATGTACGCCTGGGGCCTGGTGGGGTATCTGGGCGGCGTGCTCGCCGACGCCGGCGCCTTTGCGCGCCGGGACGGGTCGGTGCACCTGTCCGCGCTGCTGGTTTTTGGCTCGGCGTCCGGGTTGATTTTCGGCGCGATCATCAACGCGTACGACATCATCGGTTTCGTACAGCCGCTGACTGCGGCGGGCGCGGTGGCGAGGCTCGCCTCGGCCCTGCCGTTCGACGTGCTGCACGGTGTGGCGACGAGCGCGTTTCTCGCCGTGCTCTACGTGCCGTGGACGCGCCGCATCGCCCGAGTGGTCCGCAAGTACGGCCTTCGGAGCTGACTGTGCGGCTGCTCGGACGTCATCGCGGTCAGGGTTCGGACCCGCGGCTGGACCTGTGCCAAGTCCTGGACCTGTGTCCAGGCAGTTGCTAAGCAGGTCGTCCGGGAAGGGCGGGCAGTTGCTAAGCAGCTCTTCCGGGAAGGGGCGGTTGCTAAGCATACAGTCCACGAAGGGTGGGCGGTTGCTAAGCACGCTTTCCACGAAGAGAAGGTTGCTAAGCAGAACCACCTCGAAGGGGGCGGTTGCAAAGCAGATTGACCGCGAAGGGAAGCTTGCTAAGCAAATCGTCCACGAATGGGCTGTTTTTCGCCCCTTGATGGCAGATGTGCTTAGCAACTCCCAGTTGGTGGCATAGCTGCTTAGCAACCGCCCTCTTCCCGGAAGAGCTGCTTAGCAACCGCCCTCTTCCCGGAAGAACTGCTTAGCAACGCCCCTCTCGGTGGCAGATGTGCTTAGCAACTGCCCAACAATCAGCGCCCAGCGCCCAGCGTCCAGTGGGCCGTCGGGTTTGTCCGATTGTGCGGCGCACCCCTTCCGAGTCTCATTGCCTAGAACGTCTGCTCGCGGGTAGGATAAACGGGATTCAGATTGACGCGTGACGCGTTCGACCATGCCACCCCCCATCGGAGGTTCCATGCACGGAGATACCATCCTGCTCATGACGTTTGTCCTGGCGCTCGTCGCCGCCTTTGCCGGCGGCCTCGTCGCCCGCGCCCTGCGCCTTCCGCCCATCGTGGGCTATCTGGTCGGCGGCCTGGTGGTGGGTCCGTTCACGCCCGGCTTTATCGGCGATTCCGATGCCATGAGCCAGCTTTCCGAGATCGGCGTCATGTTCATGATGTTCGGCACGGGCCTGCACTTTTCCTTAAAGGATCTTTTCGAGGTTAAGGGCGTGGCGGTTCCCGGCGCTGTGTTGCAGATCGCAGCTGGTACCTGCGCGGGCTACGGCCTCGCCATAGCGTTTGGCTGGGAGCCCGCCGCCGGCGTGATGCTCGGCCTTTCCGTGTCTATCGCCTCGACCGTGGTGCTCATCAAGAACCTCACGGACGCCGGCCTCTACCAGACGCAGGGTGGCCGCATCGCAACGGGCTGGCTCATCGTGGAGGATCTGGCGACGGTCCTCATCTTGGTCGTGCTTCCCGTGGTGTTTGGTCCGGGGGAGATTTCCGGCGTGGAGCTGGCGGCGGAGCTGGGCCTCGCGCTCGGCAAGACCATGGCCTTCGTGGCGCTCATGCTCGTGGTGGGCTCGCGCGTGCTCCCCTGGCTGCTTGCCCGTATCGCGCGCTTCTGCCCTCGCGAGCTCTTCCAGCTCGCGGTAGTGGTCATCGCACTGGGTACGGCGATGCTCGCGTCGGCGCTTTTCGACCTCTCCGTGGCGCTTGGCGCCTTCTTGGCGGGCGTGGTGGTTTCCGGTTCCAAGCTCAGCCATCGCGTGGCGGCTGAGGCCATTCCCTTTCAAGACCTCTTTTCTATCATCTTCTTCGCGAGCGTGGGCATGATGGTCAATCCGTTCGTGCTGGCGGCGCACCTGCCCGAGCTCGCCATGCTCGTGGCGCTCATCATGGTGGGTAAGTGGCTCATCAACATGGTGCTAGGCGTGCTGCTCTCCGCCGGTCTGCGCGAAAGCCTGACCATCGGCGCCGGTCTCTCGCAGATCGGCGAGTTCTCGTTCCTCATCGGTCAGACGGGCATGGCGCTGGGCGTGCTCTCGGCCGACCAGTACAGCCTGATTCTGGGCGGCGCCGTGGTGTCCATCGCACTGAACTCCTTTGTGTTCAAGGGCGTGGCGCCGCTCGAGCGCGCCATGCGACGCCATCCGCGACTCGTGGGGCTCTACGAGCGCCATGCGACGCAGTTCGAGCCGCCGGCCGAGGGTATGGAGGGTCACGTGGTCGTGGTGGGCTACGGCCAAGCGGGCGGCTGCGTGGCGGACGTCCTTGCGGATCTGGACGTTCCCTGCCTGGTGGTTGAGCGCGATCTGGACAGCGCCGAGGAGGCGGAGGCCGCAGGGCTCGAGGTACTGATGGGCGACGCCGCCAATTCCGAGATTCTCAAGCACGCGAGCTTGGAACACGCCAAGCTGCTGGTCATCACCACGAGCGGTGAGTCCTCGGCCGAGAAGATCGCCCACGACGCGCGCGCCGTGAACCCGAACCTCACGATCATCGGTCGTGCGGAAACCGAGGACGGTGTTCGCGACCTCGCGGCGGCAGGTGTGGCCGAGGTGGTGCGCCCGCAGCTGGAAGGCGGCATCGAGCTCATGCGCCACACCCTGCTCGACCTGGGCTATCGTCCGCGCCAGATTCAGGGCTACGTGAACGATTTGCGCGAGAGCGGCTACGAGGCCATGGGCGAGGACGCCCGCGTCAAGCGTTCACGCGCCATCGAGCGCTTGGTGGCGGGTTTGGCCGACGCGGACATCCGCTGGGTGCGCGTGGAGGACGCGGGCGAGGCGGCCGGCCGCACCCTCGCCGAGATCGACCTGCGCGCCCGCACGGGCGCCAGCGTGGTGGCTTTCCGCCACGACGGTCAGGTCCTGCCCCTCGTAGACCCTGACGCCAAACTCTGCCCCGGTGACTGCCTTGCCCTCATGGGCGCCGACGAAGACGTGGAAGCGGCCGAGAAGCTCCTGGCAGGGGAGTAACCCAGGGCATCGACCGCCCTGCGTTAGCCCCGGTTGGCTCCAACCCCGACTCTCCTCCCCTTCGAGCGCAGCGAGCGAAGGGCCCGCGTGTGGGCGGAGTCCGGTGCCGGGCCTATGCTCCCGCGCGCAGTTCGGCGAAGCCGCTGTTTGAGCACGGGATCATATGCCCGGCACCGGACTCCGCCCACACGCGGGCCCGACAGGTAGCCGAGCTACAGCTCGATCTCCAACGTGACGGGGCAGTGGTCACTGCCGAAGATGTCGCTCCGAATGCCCGCGCTCTTCACGGCGCTCGCAATCGAATCGCTCACCAAAAAGTAGTCGATGCGCCAGCCCGCGTTGTTCTTCCGCGCGTTGAAGCGGTAGCTCCACCAGCTGTAGGCGCCCGTCTCGTCCGGGTGCAGCGAGCGGAACGTGTCCGTGTAGCCCGCATCGAGCAGCTCACCGAACTTACCGCGCTCCTCGTCCGAGAACCCGGCGTTGCCGGCGTTGCTCTTGGGATTCTTGAGGTCGATCTCGTTGTGCGCCACGTTGAAGTCGCCGCAGGTGACGATAGGCTTGTCCGTCTCCTTCTCCAAACCGCGCAAAAAGCCGCGGTAGGCGTCGTCCCAGGCCATGCGCACGTCGATGCGGGCGAGCTCGTTCTGCGCGTTGGGCGTGTAGACGTCTACGAACCAGAAGCGGTCGAACTCCAGGGCGCAGACGCGGCCCTCGGTAGCCGCCGCGGCCACCAGGTCGCGCGCGTCATCGCTTGCAAATTCCAGCACGCTGTCGGCATGGCGCACCGAGATCGGAGTCTCGCGGCTGAACACCGCCGTGCCCGAGTATCCCTTGCGCTCGGCGTAGCTCCAGGTCTGCGTGTAGCCGGGAAGATCGACCTCCACCTGGCCCTCTTGCAGCTTGGTCTCCTGCAGGGCGAGGACGTCGGCGTCAAGCTCCGCGGCCACCTCGGCAAAGCTTGGCTCCTTCTTCATGACGGCGCGCAGCCCGTTGACGTTCCACGAAGCGAACGTATAGGTATTCGACATGCTTCTCCTTTAGATACGGTGCGTAGCGCCCGCGGGGGCGACGAATCGCAGCCTATGGTAGCCCATGGCACCCGTCTGCGGCTTCAGTTTGGGCTTCGGCCTTCCGCTCTCTTTGTGCCCGCCGTGTTGCGTGCTCGTCCTGCGGCTACAATGAGTAAGATTGCACAAATGCGAAAGGACCTCCATGGCGAACGACACCAAAACCTGGCGCTGCGGCAAGTTCGAGCTCAAGTTCGACCGTCCGCGCATCATGGGAGTGCTGAACGTCACACCCGACTCCTTTTCCGATGGCGGCGAGCACCTGGACAAGGACGTCGCTATCGCCCATGGACTGAAGATGCTGGACGAGGGCGCGGATATCATCGACGTGGGCGGCGAGTCCACGCGGCCTGGCTTCACGCCCGTTTCGGCCGATGTCGAGGCCAAGCGCGTGCTGCCCGTGGTGCGAGCGCTCGTGCAGAAGGGTGCCATCGTCTCCATCGACACGCGTCACGTGGACGTGGCCAAGGCCGCGGTGCGCGTGGGCGCGAGCATCGTGAACGACGTGACGGGCTTCACCGACCCCAAGATGGTCGAGTTCGTGAAGAACAGCACCTGCGGCCTCATCGTCATGCACGCGGGCGACCCGCTCGAGGGCGAGGCGCCGCGTCGGCACACCGCCGTGCAGCTCGACACCTCGGCCGCGGCCTTTGCGGCCGAGCGCGCCCGCGAGGTGGAGGAGGGCACGGCTCCCAAGGGTCGCTTGGGCAAGAGCCGTATCGCCCCGGCGGGTGAGCGCAAGCTTGCGGGCGGGGCAGTGCAGCCGCCGCTGCCGTTTGCCGACATGCCAGCGCCCAATGGGTCAGAGGCCGCTGAAGCTGTCGATGACGCTATCGCCGCGACCGCGGAGGCTGGCTCCTTCAGCAAGACCCCCGATCAGGTTTCCGCCGAGATCGAGCTCACCGCCGACGCTCTGGTTGCCCAGGACGAGCGCGCCATGCCGAAGGACGAGCTGGCGAGCATCATGGCCCGTTCCGCGCGTCGCGATGCCGCGACCGTGCCGACCTCGCAGCTCCGGCGCTTCACGCTGCCGGATTCCGCTCCCATCATGCGTCGCGTGATGGGCTTCCTCTCCGACCAGGCGCGCTCGCTCGTGCATGCCGGGGTGGATCGCAGCCGCATTTGCATCGATCCGGGTCCTGGTTTTGGCAAGGACGCCAACGAGGATATCGTCATTCAGCGCGAGACCGCCAAGCTGGCCTCGCTCGGCTATCCGCTCATGTGCGCCGTTTCGCGCAAGCGTTTCGTGGGCGCCATCTCCGGCGTGGAGCAGGCTGCCAAACGCGACGCGGCCACCTTCGGCGTGTGCCTGGGGGCCATCCAGCTGGGTGCCAACGTGGTGCGCGTGCACAACGTGTCGGGGTTCGCGCAGTTCCTGAACGGGTATTGGGCCATCGCCCGCCCGCAGCCGCGTCGCGCGTTCGTGGCGCTCGGTTCCAACATGGGCCAGCGGGTGGATAACATCCGCGCCGCCAAGCAGCTCATCGCCGAGATCCCCATGACCTGCGTTTCAAGCTGCTCGCGCATCTACGAGAGCGAGCCCGCCTACGAGCAGCGTCAGGAGCCGTTCGCCAACGCGGTGATCGAAATCAAGACGGAGCTGGCCCCGCTGATCCTTTTGGACGAGCTGCTGAACGTTGAGAAGCGCCTGGGCCGCAAGCGCGGCCGGGGGACGCGTCCCAACGGGCCGCGCGTGATCGACTGCGACCTCATCTGGATGGACGGCGAGGTTCACGGCGGTGACAAGCTGCAGCTCCCGCATCCCGGCTTGGGTGAGCGCGACTTCGTGCTCGTGCCGCTCGAGGACCTCATGCACAACCCGGCGCGGTTCTTCCGCTTTGAGGGTGTGGACGTGAAGGAGCCGGAGGAGCGCTACGGCCACGTGATCGGCGAGCTCGGTACGCTCTAGACCGGCCGGCTAGCCTGGAGGGGCAGCGCGGGGGAAGCCTCGCGGCGCCCCTCGTCAACGGATCTGCCGTACCTATTCCTGCATCCGTTCCCAGATGAGGCGAATGCCCTGGAGCGTGAGCTGCTGGTCCACGTGGTCGAAGACCTCGGTGCAGTTTGCTACCACGCCGGCAAGGCCGCCCGTGGCGATGACCTGCGCGTTGCGCCCGGTCTCACCCAGCTCGCGCCGGATGCGCCCGACCAGGCCCTCGGCCATGGCGGCGGTTCCCATGACGATGCCAACCTGCACGGCTTCGACCGTGTTCCGCCCGATGGCGTGCGCGGGCACCTCCATCGGCACGCTCGCAAGCTTTGCCGCGCGCGAGGAGAGGGCGTCCATGGAGATTCCGATGCCGGGGGCGATGGCGCCGCCGATGTAGTAGCCGCGCGCATCCACCACGTCGAGGTTGGTGGCGGTGCCGAAATCGACCACGATGCTCGGCGCCCCGTAGAGCTCCGCGGCGGCCACCGCGTTGGCGATGCGGTCCGCGCCCACCTCGGCGGGATGGGGCGCATCCACCTTCGTGACCGCGGCCGTATCGGACCCAACCTGCACGAAGGGGACGCCCAGCTGTACCGCCACCCCGCGCCACTCGCGCAGGAGCTGCGGCACCACGCCCGCAAACGCCAGGGCGCTCACCTGCGCGAGCGAGATCCCATACATCTGGAAGTAACCGAGGAGCCGCACGTGCAGCTCGTCCTTGGTGAAGGTGTGGTCGGTGGGCATCCGCCACGACTGCACGAGCTCGCTGCCGTTAAAGAGGCCGATCGCGGTCTGGGTGTTTCCCAGGTCTATGGCAAGCAGCATGACGATTTCTCCAGAATGGTTCTCAATTACTTACATTTCACGGCATCTGCCTGCGGCCATTGTATACTGTCACCTATCTGTGACGCGCGGATTTCCCGCCTCGTCCAGAGAAGGAGGAGCTCGTACTCATGAACAAGAAAGCCAAGCGTCGCCTGATCGTTGTGGGCGGCATCATCGTTATCGCCATGCTTGTGATCGTTGCGGTTGCCGGCTCCGGCGGTGCCGCATCGTCCCTTTCCATCTCCGACGTTTTGAGCGGTGACTACGAGGGCAAGAAGGTCCAGGTGACGGGCTCCGTGGTGGCCGATTCGGTGAGCGCCAAAGGCTCGACGGCCGAGTTCAAGATCCAGCCCGAAGACGGTGACGCCTCGCAGCAGCTCGCGGTGAGCTACTCGGGTGCGCTGCCGGCAACGTTCGGTGCCGGCGTGGTGGCCATCTGCACCGGCACGGTAACCAACGGCACGCTCGATGCCTCCGAGATGGTGACCAAGTGTCCCTCCAAGTACGAGAGCGCCGAGGGTTCGCTCACGGTGAAGGGCCTGAAGGACCAGGCGAGCACGCTCACCGGGGCCGACGTGAAGGTCTGCGGCTACGTGCGCGGCCAGATCAACGGCGCCGATGCGGATTACCGCTTCACCATCGAAAGCCAGGGCGAGAAGATGAACGTCGTCTACGACGGCGGCTTGGACGACAACATCAAGGATGGCACCGCGCTCGTCATCGCCGGACAGCTCGACTCGGACGGCAACTTCCATGCCAGCGAGCAGCCGAGCATCGACTCATCTGTGAAGGAATAGCCCGTCAGGTCCGTTCGCCCGCGCGTCGCAGCGCATGCCCGAAGCGACACTCCACAGCGAACTGAGCGAGCGACGAAGTCGTTTGCCGGTCTCGCGAGGACTGAACGTAGGGCATCCGCTGCGATGCGCGGGCAAACGGACCGGCGACTTTGGTGCGGCACGCGATAGGGAAAGGAAATCAACCTGATGATCTCTACCATAGGTAATGTTTTGCAGGTCGTGGCGCTGATCGTGTCGGCGATCGCGGCCATCTCGCTCGTTGCGGGCGCGCGCGGCCACCATGAGGGGCTGGTCAACGCCGGCTACTTGATGGTGTTCGGCAACGCCATCGCGCTGACGGCGTGCCTGGGGCTCATCCTCGTCTGCTTCCTTACGGAGAACTACAGCATCGCGTACGTGGTCTCCAATTATCCGAGCACTACGAGCGCGCTCAAGCCGCTCTACCTGGTCTCCGCCGTGTGGGCCGGGCGCCAGGGATCGCTGCTGCTGTGGACGTGGCTCATCTCGCTCTATGCCGCCGTGGTCGCGTGGAAGCGCATGCACGTGACGGACGACCTCTCTTCCGTGGCCCTCGGCGTGACCGAGGTCATCGTCGCGCTCTTCCTCTGCACGCTCGTCTTCTCGGATTCCAATAACCCCTTCATGCCCACGGCCTCGGAGTACCTGAACGCCGATGGCACGCTGGCGCAGCGGGTGGGCGGCATGAACCCGCTGCTCATGCACTGGGCGATGATCCTGCATCCGCCTGCAACGTTCATCGGCTATGCCGGATGCGCCCTGCCCTTTGCCTACGCCATGGCGGCGATCATCACGGGCGACCTTTCCGCTCGTTGGGTTGAGCTCGCCGACCGCCTGGCTATTTTCAGCTTCATCTTCCTGACCATCGGCATGTCGCTCGGCGCCGTGTGGGCCTACGTGGTGCTCGGCTGGGGCGGCTTCTGGGGCTGGGACGCCGTGGAGAACGCGAGTCTCTTCAGCTGGCTCACCGCGGTGGCGATGATCCACAGCTTCACGATGTACCGCAAGCATGGCATCTTCCGCCGGTGGAGCATGTTCGCCGCGACCATCACCTTCATCTTCGTGGTGCTCGGCACGTTCATCACCCGTTCCGGTCTGGTGCAGTCCGTGCACGCCTTTGCCCAGGACCAGGTCTCCACCTACCTCTTCCTGGCGATCATGGTGGTCGCGGCGCTCGCGTTCCTCATCGGCCTGCTTTACCGCAACGCCGAGTTCGGCGAGGACGACGACCAGATCGAGTCGCTCTTCTCCAAGAACGGCTCTTACTTCATCACCAACCTGGTGATGATCGTGGCTGCGGTGCTCTGCGCCTACCTGACCGTCTCGAGCGCGCTGCCCAGCTGGATGCCGCTTGGCGGGTCCGTGGTGGCTGCGGGTGCCTTCAACGCGGTGGCGCGTCCCGTTGGCACGCTGTTCTGCCTGCTCATGGCCGTGTGCCCCATGCTTGGTTGGCGCAAGACCGACGGTGCCAAGTTCGCCCGCAACATGCGCGTGCCGGCGATTCTGGGCGCGGTGCTGTTCGTTGCGCTCATGGTGCTCTTTGTGACGAAGCTCGCACCCGAGTACGACGCCATCGTGGCGGCCGGCGGAGACGCGGCGACCACGCTCACCGAGCAGGGCCCGCGCATCTACTACTTCGCGCTCACCGTGGTGGCCTTTGCCGCCGCGTCGCTGCTCTTTGCCAGCTCGGCGTACCTGCTTGCGCGCGGCGTGGGCGCGCGTCGTCGCAACAAGGGCGAGAACGCGCTTGCTGCCCTGGTCAACCTGTTCCGTCGGTCCCCCGCGCAGGCCGGTGGCTATCTTACGCACCTGAGTGTGGCGATCGTGCTGGTGGGCCTGGTGGGCTCGAGCATGTACGTGCGCGAGCAGACGCTCAACCTCACCGCCACGGCTGGGGAGAGCGGCCAGGTGGGTGCCTACACCCTGACGTACGAGGACGGGCGCGAGTACTCCACCACCGGCAACAACAAGCTCAAGGAGATCACGCTCAAGGTGACGGATGCCTCGGGCAAGGAACTCGGCACGCTCAAGCCCTCGCTTGAGGTGAGCGCCACCAACACCGGTCAGCAGACCCTGCACGCCGGCGTGCTCACGTTCCCGGGCGAGGACCTGTTCGTGGCCTTCCAGGGTCTGAACGCCGACGGCTCGCTTTCCGTTCACGTGAAGGTGAACCCGCTCATCCTACTCAACTGGATCGGCGGCGGCGTCGCCGTGCTGGGTATCGTGCTGGCGTTTGCGCCGCGTCGTGCCACGCCGCTGCTGGCGGCCGATGAGCGCGTTCGCGTTGAGGCGGCTGAGGAAGAGGCCGTTCGGGCCGAGCGTGCGCAGGTGCGCACCAAGCGCCGGGCGCGTCCGAGGAAGAAGTCCTAGGCATATGAGATTGCGGGGCCGACCGGCCCGGCTTGCTGGCCGGGTTCGATTGGCCCCGTTTGACTTGAGGAAAGGGAGCTCGAGATGCTCGATCCGTTTGGCGGTGTGGTCCACGCGCCCGAGGAACTCGATGCCATGATGGCCGAGGAGGCGTCGCTGGCCGAGGCCGCGCTGCGTGCTGCGGATGCCGCGCGCGCGGCGCACGCCGCGGCGGAGGACGCCGCGGCAGCTGCCGGCGCTGGAGTTGCCGATGCTCGTGCGTGACGCCGTCGGTCCCGCGGTTGAGGCGCACGGGCTCGTCAAGCAGTTCGGCGACCGCCGCGCCCTAGACGGCGTGGACCTTGCGCTTCCCCGTGGGTCCTTCCTCTCCATCTTTGGCCCCAACGGCGCCGGCAAGACGACGCTTCTTCGTCAGCTCGCCCTGCTCGCCCGTCCCACCCGCGGCGAGCTGCATATCCTCGGCGTGGACGCGCTCGAGGAGCCGGATGTCCTGCGCTCGCGCATCGGGCTCATCTCGCACAAGTCCATGCTCTACGGCGATCTGACCGCCCACGAGAATCTGGAATTCTTCGCCTCGCTCTATGGCGAGCCGGATCAGGCCCGCATCGACGAGCTGCTGCGGTTGGTGGAGCTCGATCACCGTCGCAACGACCCTGTGCGAACCTACTCGCGCGGCATGCAGCAGCGCCTCTCCATCGCCCGCGCGCTGGTGAACGATCCCGACTTGGTGCTGCTCGACGAGCCGTACTCCGGCCTTGACCCGCACGCCGCCGAGCTCTTCGACCGGCTCATCGGCCGCGTGCGCGAAGACGGCTGCAACCGCACGTTCATCATGGTGAGCCACGATCTCGCTAAGGGCTACGCGCTGTGCAGCCACGCGCTCATCCTTGCGCGCGGCCAGGTGGTGGTCTGCGCGGAGAAGCAGGGCATCGATGCCGCCGCGTTCAAGGACCTGTACCTGGCAACCGTCGGCATGGGGGTGGCGTAGATGAGAATCGTTGACTCCGCGCGGCCGAAGGGGCTGTCTTCGCTCGCCCAGTACCGCGCCCTGCTGTTGAAGGATCTGCGGCAGGAGATTCGCACGCGCGAGATGCTCACCTCCATGGCGGTGTACGCGCTGCTGGTGCTCACCATTTACGGCGCCGCGCTTTCGCAGGTGGGCGATAAGATCCAGGTGGTCTCGTTTGCGGGCGGGCTGCTGTGGGCGCTCATCATCTTCACGAGCCTGCTGGGACTCAACCGGAGCTTCAGCCACGAGACGGAGTCCGGCTGCCTAGAGGGCATTCTGCTCGCACCGGTGGACCGCGCGATCATCTTCCTGGCCAAGGCGACCTCGAACCTCATCTTCCTGGTTGCCGTCGAGGTGCTCGTGCTTCCGCTCTTCTTTCTGTTTTTCCTTTCCGGCGCGGATCTGGCGGGAACGACGTTCTACATCGCTTTGCCGCTGCTCATCGGTACGGTGGGCGTTGCCGGTGTGGGCACGCTGCTCTCGACCATGACCATCGACACGCGCGGCCGCGATGTGCTCTTGGCCATTCTCTTCATTCCCGTGGCATTCCCGCTGGTCTACGCTTGCGTTTCCGCGACGACGGTTGCGTTTATGGGTGTGGAGGGAACGTTTGGCACGTTTTGGACCTCGTGCGCGGTGGCCGCGGCGTACGACGTGATCATGATCGCAGCCGCCTGGGGGCTCTACGAGTTTGCCGTTGATTCGTAGGCTCCGCGCTACAATGGCTACTACCTTCCCGTCTTGAAGAACGAAAGGATAATCGTGCGTTCCAAAGCCGATAAGCTCGTGCCCGTGCTGCTTGTGCTGGGCGGACTGCTCACGCTCGCAGACATCGTGTGGGCATTCACGCTCTCGCCGCTCGTGCAGGGAGCCGTGCTCGATGAGCCCGTGGTGATCGCCGGACATATGGTGACCACCAAGCTGCTGTTCAGCCAGAAGATCTTCTACCTGCATGTGCCGGTCGCCGTGGCGTCGTTCGTCGCCATGGCCGTCTCGTGTTTCCATGCCGTGCGGTTCCTGATGACCAAGGACCGCGCTCACGACCTTAAGTCGCACACCGCCATGCAGGTGACGTTCGTGTTCGTGCTGGCAACCATGGTTTCCGGCGTAATCTGGACACGTCTTGACTGGAACGTGTGGTGGACGTGGGAGCCGCGCCTGACCACGTACTTCATCCTGATGCTGCTCGTGATGGCCTACTTCATCCTGCGAAACGCCATCGACGACCCGGAGCGTCGCGCGCGCTTCTGCGCGGTGTTCGGCATCGTGGCATTTGTGGACGCGCCCATCTCGTTCATGGTGACTCGCGTAATTCCTTCGTCCATTCATCCTGTGGTGTTCCGCACCGACAGCGGTTTGCCGCCGATGATGCTCGTTCCGTTCCTGCTGGGCATGTTCGGCATGCTGATGGTGTGCATCGCCATCTACGTGCTTGCGGTTCGCGTGAACGAGCAGGCTGTGGTGGTGGAAGAGCTAAAGGAGCGGCTCGAGGAGCGCGACGCTTCGCGTCAGGTTGCCGTGGCCGATGAGGCGCTGGCCCGCCTGCGCGCCCAGGGCGAGAAGCTTTCCGCGGCTGAGGCTGATGACGATTCCAAGAAGGAGAACTAACGCATGGATGCCATTCTTTCCGAGGTCTACTCGACCGTCCTTCCGGTTGCTCCGTACGTGCTCGTGGCTTATGTGGGCATATGGCTCGTGCTGTTTGCGTTCATCGCTATGCTGCGGGGCAAGCAGAAGCGCACCGCTGCGGACATCGACGCGTTGAAGAAGGCGCTTGAGAGCCGCGAGGAGCGGTAGGGGCGTCGTTCGGGACCTGCCGGTGTGCTGTCGGCGGTGCCGGGGGCGAACCATCGCGATACTTTATCGGTTTTGCCGGCCAATGCAAAAAGGGGAGCGATACTTTATCGCTTTTCAGGCGAGCTGCGAGTAGCCCGCTGGTCTCTGACCTAGAAACTGCAGGTAAAGCAACTGCGATATTCGCCTCTATTCAGGAAGCGCTTGGATAATCGATAAAGTATCGTTGACTTTTTCAAGCAGGGACCCTGAACCGATAAACTATCGTGCAGATTTGTTCGCGCGGGCGAGCCTAAGCGCGCTCGCAGGCCCCCAGTGGAGCGGTGAAGCGGATGCAGTGAACCGTAATGCGTCGAATTGTGGAGACGCTGCGATTCGGTTGCGCTCTGCGCGCGTCCAACGTAATATACTATCTCGCGCATGAGATGCGCCCAGACATTGCGGGGTGGAGCAGTCTGGTAGCTCGCCGGGCTCATAACCCGGAGGTCGTAGGTTCAAATCCTGCCCCCGCGACCAAGAACTTGCAGGCCAGTCGCTTATGCGGCTGGCCTTTTTCTTGTTGTGGCAGCCTGTTTTGGGGCTTGTGGCAGAATTGTGGCAGTTAACCATGGCAAAAAATGAGAATCGAGCAGCGGGAAGCAGGCTGAAGATGTCCTTCGGCACGGCCGCTTTTTCGCCCCAGTCCTCCGAAGAACCGCCGTCGTCTCCCGGTAGGAAGTGCGAGTAGGTCTTGTAGGTAATCTCGATGCTCTCGTGGCCCAGACGGGCGAAGTCGCTGCAGAACATGGGCGTGCCCTCGTCCTGCTCGATGTCGTTGTACATCAGGCGGTAGAGTTGGACCTGCTTGTGGTGGCGCAGGAACTCGACTGTTTATGACATCGTAGTTGGTGTCAACTACGGCGCGGTCGTTAATGCTGCTGCGGCGGCCATGGTTTATTCGAAGGCGGTTGCCATCGAGTAATATCCATTTGGTTCAATTCGATTGTGAATGCGCAACCAGAATGGAAAGCAGGGGTGGTCTTGTGGATATAGAGAATGCTGTCTGTTTGATGACTTCGATTGCCTTGATTGCCCTTTCAATCCAATACAGAAGAGGGAGATGGCTCTGCTCAATTGCTGGATATGATGTCACAAAAAGAGAGAGCGGACTTGATACGCGTGCTTATGCAAAGCGGATTTCTTCTATGACGTTATGGATGGGGCTGTTGTTTTTCTTGTGGGCAGTAGAGGGATGGGCACGCAATTGCAATGCCAGTGTTTTTGAAGTTTTGGTTCTGCTTCTATTTTCTTGGCCTCTTTGTCATTCGTGCGACTAGTTAGGTTTGTGTTTTCGAGGCGATAGCCAGCGGAAGTGGGATGGACGACGAAATGGACCAATACAGCCAATCGTCAAAGTTGATAGGGTCGGCTTAACAGATTTGTTCGAGGGCATATCCGTATCGGGGAATAGGTTCTATGTTGTTGAGCACTTATTCGCATCGGGTAAAGTGAGTCAAGATTATCGAGGATCATTGAGGCTTCTGCATCTTGGGGAGTCTGTGGCGCAATCTGATCTAAAACCATTTTCTGAGCTGATTCAGCTTTTAGCGGATGCCGGAATTGTTATTCCGGAAGACGGAATTGGCGCGTCGTGCAAGACCCAAGCTTCATCATGGCGCATACCGACGAGCCGATGTTCTACGACGAAGAGCTTGGGCTGTACGTGCTCGGGGTGAGGCATTTCGGGACGGCGTGGAGCCTCGCTCCCGCCCCAGATAATCGCTCGTCATGCGCGCCTTATGGGTGCGGCGAGAAATCGCCGCACCCTTCCTTTTTCGCGCGATGCATCTGGCGCGGAGGTTGATAAAAAAGCGGGGCGCGGGCGTTTATTCCCTGCGCCCCGCAAAAGACGGATTAAGGTTGTGTAAGCCGCGTCTATTCGTCGGGGTCCTTTCGCCGCTTCAAGGTGATTGTCAATGCAATACAGGCTGCAAGGGAGAATAACAGCATGGAACCCCAAAACGCAGTATGGGTGCTGTCGCCCGTTTGAGGTAGGCCGGTTGTCATGTTTTGGTTGACGTCGCCATGATCCTTTGTACTTCCGCTGCCGCCAATATAACTCCAAGCTGCCGTGATCGTCGTGTCGGCTGCGGGCATGGTAAAGGTAGTGCTTGCGCTGGAAGCGTCGGCAAAGCTGCCGCCGTTTGAGGAGGTCCACCCGTCAAAGCGGTAATTGCTGCGGCTTCCCGCGTCGATATTGATAACCGCGCCCTCGGCATATGCACCACCTGTTGTGCTGCCGCTGCCGCCGTTTAAGTCAACGGTAAGGGTATAGGTGTCCGGCGTTGCCTCAACGACGGAAAAGGAAAGGGCAACCTGTGCGCTGGCACCATCACTGCCGGAAATGGCGAGCGTTTCCTCATAATCTTTCACGCCAAGCCCGGTGTTCGGCTGGACGGTAAAGGTCGCCGTACCGTTATCTGTTGCAAGGGTAGCGGTGCCATTGGTAAAACCCTCTCCCGCGGTAATGGCATAGTTCGTGCTGCTCGGCAAAGTTACCGTTACAGCTTGGTTGCCCGTATCGGTGAGCTTTACCGTCCGCATGTTAGGCGCGGTTTCATAACCCACCGTTTTACTGCCAAAGATCAACGTCGCCGGGGAAGCGGAGATGCCGTAGCTGGGCGCGACATAAGCGGGTATTTCGATTTTCAGTTCGTCGCTCACATTCCCCGCCGCGTCCTTTGCCACGATGTAAATATCCTTTGCACCCGCACCCGAAAGGTTCGCAAGAGAAAGGATATTCTCGCCGCTGGCACAGGAAGTTCCCGCCCCGGTGGTGGTAATCTCCGACTCGGCTGCGTCGCTGTCCACAACAGCATAATAATAGCTGCCCGCTTCACTGCTGGTAAACTGCACCGTTGCGGCGGTTTCGCTCTGGCGGATCGTGCTGCCCGGTGTCAGCGTGGGCGCGGTGGTATCTCTGGTTACAGTAAGCGTAACAGGGTCAAATTCGCTGGCGTAGTCGGTCTTGTAGTCGCCGTTGCACTGCTCGCTGAACACATATAGGGTATAGCTTCCGGGCGCAAGGCCGGTTGGAATGGTAAGGGTTACCGTCCCGCTTTCTCCGCTCGGCTTCGCCACTCTGCCGTAATACTTTGCGCCGTTTTCGTCCGCAAGGATGACGGAGATATATTCATTTGTGCCGGTGGTCGACCCGGTGTACTTCAGCGTAATGGTATCGCCGGGCTTGCCGCTGGCGGTTGTTCCTGTAACGGCGAAATTGCGGCTGTTGTCTTTCAGTGTCAGTTTCCAGTCGTTGCCGTTATAATCGCCAACCTTATTCAGCCCGTCCGGCTTGCCGCCTACGACGGCAGATGTGAAGAGGACAGATGTCAGATCTATATTAAAAGCGGGGCGAGCAGCCCGGGCAGCGTCTACGATGCCGAAGAGCACAATACCATAGGGGTCGACCGCGCCCGCAACGCTCGTGCTGCCCGCGTGAGGCGAGCGGAGCCACCACACAGCGGGGCCGCCGTCGACAAATGTCGCCGCCAGCCCCGGCGCTTTGCTATAACTTCCAACAAGATTCGTAAGTTCCCGGACGGACAGGAAAAACATCTTATCGTTTGAGGTCAAGCTGCTTGTGCCCCAGTTATTAGAATATAAGTTGCTCTCTTCATTGTCCGTCTTTTTCACACCCAGCATTGCGCCCTGCTCTGTCAGGGAAAAGTATGATGAATTGGTTGCAAAAGTGCGGCACCACTTTTGCGCGTCGCTATGCTGCCACTCATTCGGATCGGTCTGTCCATCACCATCGTCGCTATTCCGTGCGGCTTCAAACTGAACACCTTTTGCGAGCAGATGTTCCGACAGCAATAACATTCCGGCTGTGCTGCCGTTATTTGCCTTGTCCGCGTCTAGAACACGCCATTTGATGGGTGTTTCTCCGTTTTACCGAAATAGATATAACTGTTTGGGATGTAGAATTTACCGTTACTGTCGGTGTGTGCGGACGGGTCTTTTATCCCGCTTGTGCCCAGCATAATGGTTTTGTCGCCGTCCGCCGCAAACGCCGCTGTGGGCATAAGCCCAATAACAAAGCAGATTGCAAGCAGCAAACTCAGTATTCTGCATTTTGGCTTCATTTTATGCCCTCCCGTCCTTTTCCTCACACCATTAGTTATACTCTATCATGGAATAATCTCCCTGTGGCTACTTTAACCCACTGGTTGTATTTTTGTCCGCATGCGCGCCTACCATCCCCTTGAGAACATCCATCTCCGAGTCGGGAGGCGCGGCATGATGGGCGCGATGGGGCACGGGCGGCCGGGGGAGCTAGATCATCTGGCGGTGTCGGCGACGCTGATTGGCTATGGACCATGACGAGAGTGAGCCTAATGGCCCTGCGGCTGTTATCGCAAGTAAAACCTATGGTGGTGCGTTGGGGCGGCCCCGTCGCACCACTTTTCTGTTAGTTCATTGCGCCGTGGACGTAAGGCGTGGCCTCGGGATTGATGTGCTCGGCGCCGTGGGCCCGAAGCTCGGGGATGATGTGCGCCATGCCGCCAAGTGCTTCCAGGCGTTTGAGATCCTCGGGCGCGGCGGTCACCTGGGCTACACCGTCCGCGAGCCGCACGCGAACCTGGCAAAGCCCCAAACTACGCAGGTAGTCCTCGCACGCGCGGACGACCTCCAGCTTCTCGCGCGAAAGCGCCTCGCCGCATGGGATGCGCGTGGCCAGGCAGGCGCCCGCCGGCATGTTCCACACGGGGATATCCCAGGAGCGCAGCAGCTCGCGCTCCTCATTCTTATGCCAGCCTGCTTCCAGGAGCGGGGAGCGCACGCCGAGCTCGTCCACCGCGCGCATGCCGGGCCGATAATCCCCCGCGTCATCGGCATTGCTGCCGTCGATGACGGTGTTGTAGCCGCGTGCCGTCGCCTCCGCCACGATGCGCCCAAAGCCCAGGTGCTTGCAGTGATAGCAGCGGTCGGTGGGGTTCGCGGCAACCTCGGGCGCGTCGAGCGGATTAACCTTCAGTTCTAGAACGGGTAGGCCGAAGGTGTCTCGCTGCGCTTGGAACGAGATTTGTTCGGGTGTGCCGATGAGCGGCGTGGTCAGGTGCACGAGCAGGGCGTCTTCCGGCATGCAGCGGCTGAGCACGCGTGCGAGAAACGTGCTGTCCACGCCGCCGGAAAAGCCGAGCGCTACGCGGCCGTACGAACGCAGGAGCTGCTCGAGTTCCAAGAGCTTCTCGTTGTGGTCCATGATCCTCCCCCTGTGGTATCAGCCCGGTCATGGTACCCATTGCCCGCACCAATCGGCGGCGCGCGGGCCATCTTCTTGCGGCATAATGACGGCGTTTGTGCATCGCGGCTGATGCGGCTCCAGCCGACGCGATTCCGGATACGAACGGGGAAGGGGAGCGGATATGCTCAAGGCGGTCATCTTCGACATGGACGGCACGCTGATCGATAGCGAGCGACTCGGGCGCAGGGCCTGGCATCAGGCGGCCCAGGAGCTCGGTTGCAGCGATGTCATCACCGACGACCTGCTCGTTACGTTTACCGGACTGCAGCCGGCGCCCGTCAAGGCGCTGCTCGTGGAAGCGGTGGGTAGCGAAGAGCTGGCCAACCGCCTGCTCGAGCGCTCGTCCGACATCCGCGTGAACGAGTTGGCGCCGACAGAGCTCGAGCCCAAGGCGGGCGCACGCAAGGTGCTTGCGGACTTGAAGGCCCTGGGGATTCATCGCGCACTGGCGACTTCGACCGTACGCCCCGCGGCGCTCCGCAGCTTGGACCTTGCGGGGTTGAACGGCCAGCTCGATTCCATCACCACGGGCGACGAGTGCGAGCACGGCAAACCCGCTCCGGACATTTTCTTGCTCGCGGCGAGTCGCGCCGGGGCCGCGCCCGAGGAATGCGCCGTGGTGGAGGACTCACCAAACGGTGCTCGCGCTGGTCACACGGCTGGTATGGCCGTCTACTTCGTTCCGGATCTCATTGCGCCCACGGACGAGGTGCGGGGCTTGGCAACCGAGGTGCTTCCATCGCTGAACGAGCTGATACCCGCCCTTGAGTCGCGGTTCGGGGCCTTGGGTGAGTAGGGCAGCCGTTGGCCGGATGAGGCCGCTGCGTGCCGGGGTCTCAGAATGCCGGGGACGTTGCTAAGCAGACTCTCCACCCAGGGGGACGTTGCTAAGCAAACTGACCACCCAGAGGGACGTTGCTAAGCAAACTGACCACCTAGATACATTTGCTAAGCAGATTTGCCTCCAAGGGCGCTAAAACGGGCTCTTCGTGGCAGATATGCTTAGCAACCGCCTTCTGGTGGCGGGACTGCTTAGCAACCGCCCCGTGAGTGGCAGGACTGCTTAGCAACCGCCGGAAGCCGCGCAGCCAGCGCGACAACGCAGACAGCGCGACCTGCGCAGCCAGCGTCGTCGGCGCCGGAGACCGGGCAACCTCGCGGAACACGAAGCTCACAACTGAATCCCTGTGGTAGAATCCCAGCGCAATTGAAGCGCATCAATGGCAAACGGTCGAGCAGGGGAGGCTACCTGTGGCAAAGGTCACCATTCAGGACGTGGCTCGCGAGGCGGGGGTGGCGCTCGGCACCGTGTCCAACGTGCTCAATCATCCCGAGAAGGTCAAGCCCGCCACCATGCGGCTCGTGCGCGACGCTATGGATCGCCTGGGCTACGCGCCCAACCAGAGCGCCCGCCTGCTCGCCGGCGGCCAGCAGCGCATTTTCGGACTCGTGCTTCCCCGTCTCGGTCACGG
This sequence comes from Collinsella sp. AK_207A, assembly GCF_902501965.1. Classification (GTDB taxonomy): domain Bacteria; phylum Actinomycetota; class Coriobacteriia; order Coriobacteriales; family Coriobacteriaceae; genus Collinsella. The sequence continues at coordinate 420,610 of NZ_CABWID010000010.1, forward strand.
GTTCTCGTTGCAGATTTCGAGCGGGGCGGAAGCCGAGGCGCTGCGCCACGGCTACGATCTGCTCATCGCCAACGCTGACGACGATGATGCCCGCAGCGACCGCTACGCGCGCCTGTTCGCCGGCATGCAGGTGGCGGGCATCCTGGTCCAGCCGCTCGCCGAGCGCGATTGGCGCCCGCCCGCGGCCCCCGTCACTGGAGACGCCAACATTCCCATCGTCTACCTGGGCATTCAGAGCGATGAGCCCGGTTGGTTCGCGGCGGCTGACAACGGGGCGCAGGGTCGCCTCATCGCCGAGCACGCCATCGAGCGCGGCGCCCACCACGTGGCGGTGTTCGGCAAGGCCGAGACCATCCGCAGGGCGCAGCGAGCCGCCGGAATCGGAGCGGTGGCAGAGGACAATCCCTCAGTCCGCTTTGAGTTCTTGGACGAAGGCACCTGGGACCGCGCGCACGACGGGTACGAGATCGGCCGCCGCCTTGCCAAGCGTCCGGTGGACGAGCGCCCCGACTTCGTGATCGCGCTCACCGACGCCTTGGCCACGGGCGCCATCACCGGCATACAGTCCGCGGGTCTCTCGGTGCCGGACGACATCATGGTGGCAGGCGGCGACGGAAACCCGCTCGCGTGGACGGGCGGCGTGTCGCTGACGACGGTGGTGCCCCTGGGGTACGAGGTGGGCCGTCGCGGCGTGCAGTCGCTGGTGGAGCAGGGCGAGATGGAGCGCCGCGCGCGTAAGACGGGCAAGCCGGTGGACCGTACCGTCAACCACCAGGCGCTGGTGCGTCCGTTCCTGCTCGCTCGCACGAGTACGGGCGTCTTCACGCGCTCTGCCAGCGATTACGAGATGGACCTGGGCGCCCACCTCTAGGCACTACAAGCCGCAGCGCCCGTCAGCGCCCGCTTCCACCCATACTGGTATTTCAATGAAGTGACCACGATGGGCTCGCCGCGGCACGGGCCGGGAGGGTGCGTTCGCTACAATGAACCGCGTTGGCGAACCCGCCCGACGTGCTCGGACCGCCCGACGCGCACACCCATCCGGCGCGGCGCCGCCATCTGCTTGCTATCTGTCCGCCTACCTCAAGGAGCGACTCTATGTGCGGCATTGTTGGTTACACCGGTTCGAATAAGGCGGCGGAGATCCTCATCTCCGGGCTGAAGCGCATGGAGTATCGCGGCTACGATTCCGCGGGCGTGGCGCTGGAGGACTACGCTGAGGACGGCGCCGTCAAGCTCGACGTCATCCGCCGCGTGGGAAAGGTGCAGGGCCTCGAGTCCGAGTTGGCCGCGCGCGAGGATCTCACCGCTACCTGCGGCATCGGCCACACCCGCTGGGCCACGCACGGGCGCCCCACGGTCAAGAACGCTCACCCGCACACGAGCTGCGACGGCAAGATCGCCGTGGTCCACAACGGCATCGTCGAGAACTTCGCCGAGCTGCGCGAGGAGCTCGAGGGCCGCGGCCACGTGTTCAAGAGCGACACCGATACCGAGGTCTTTGCCCACCTCATCGAGGAAGCCTACGAGGGCAACGAGGTGGCCGGCAAGCCGGCCACCCACGACCTCATGGCCGCCGTGCGCGATGCCTGCTCCTACGTGGTGGGCGCCTACGGCCTCGCCGCGGTGTGCGCGGACGAGCCAGGCACCATCGCTGTGGCGCGCAAGGACAACCCCATCATCATCGGGCGTGGCGAGCACGGCAGCTACGTGGCGTCCGACGTCATCGCCCTCATCGACGCCACGCGTGACGTGGTGGTGCTCGAGGACGGCCAGTTCGCCAAGCTCACGCCGGATGCCATCGAGTACACCGATGCCGAGGGCAACGTTATCGAACCCGAGGTCACGCACGTGGACTGGGACGTGGATATGGCCGAGAAGGCCGGCTACCCCGACTTCATGCTCAAGGAGATTTGCGAGCAGCCGCGCGTGGTGCGCGACACGCTCGTGGGCCGCATGTCCGGTGCCGGAGAGCTCGACATCGACGAACTGGGCCTCACCTACGAGGAGCTGAACCTGGTGGACCGCGTGTACGTGATTGCCTGCGGCACGAGCTTCCATGCTGGACTCATCGCCAAAAACCTTATCGAGGGCTGGGCGCGCATCCCCACCGAGGTGGAGGCCGCGAGCGAGTTCCGCTACCGCAACCCCATCATCACGCCGTCCACGCTCGTGGTAGCCGTGAGCCAGTCCGGCGAGACGGCCGACACCCTCGCCGCCATCCGCGACGCGCGCATCAAGGGTGCCAAGGTCTTCGGCATCACGAACGTGGTGGGCAGCCCCGTGGCGCGCGAGTCCGACGGCGTCATCTACACCAAGGCCAACAAGGAGATCGCGGTGGCCTCCACCAAGAGCTTCATCGGCCAGGTGGTCTCGCTCACGCTGCTCTCCATGCTGCTCGCCCAGGTGAAGGGCAAACTGACGACCGGTCAGGTGCGCATGCTCTTTCGCGAGCTGGGCGACACCGCCGAGCAGATTCAGCACATCCTGTACACCCAGCAGGTGGCCATCCACGAGGCGGCGCTCGCGTGCAAAGACGCGCAGTCGGCGCTCTTCGTGGGCCGCGGCATGGGCGCGGCCATCAGCTACGAGGGTGCGCTCAAGCTCAAGGAGGTCAGCTACCTGCACGCGGAGGCATACGCTGCCGGCGAGATGAAGCACGGCCCCATCGCGCTCATCGATCAGGGCTTCCCGGTTATCGCCATCGCCACCAAGAGCCCCGTGTACGACAAGACGGTGAGCAACCTGAAGGAGTGCGAGGCCCGCGGCGCGATGATCATCGCCGTGGCCACCGAGGGCGACGAGGAGATCAAGCAGATCGCCGACCATGTGATCTACATCCCCAAGGTGCGCGACGCCTTCGTGCCCATTACGGCGACGGTGCCCCTGCAGCTGCTCGCGCGTGAGGTGGCAATTCTGCGCGGATGCGACGTTGACCAGCCGCGCAACCTCGCCAAGAGCGTGACGGTGGAGTAAGCGCGGGGCAATCGGGCTCGTTGCACCGCGCGACCGGTCTTCTCTTTATGGAGGGCCGGTCGCGCGGTGTTTTCTTCTTACGCGAGCGTCACGTCGTGCAGCTCGTAGCGGTTTCCGACGTTTCGCGAGATGGAATACTCAAATGGGACGCCACTGTCGAGGAAGCCGACCTGCTCCAGCTCGAGCAAGGGGGCTCCGGTGGGAACCTGCAGCCGCTCGGCTTCCTCCTCGGTGGCGGGAACCGCCCGGATGATGCGGTGGAAGCTGGAGATCTTGAGCCCCAGCTCGTTTTGGATATAGCTGTAGACGGACCCGTAGAGGTTCTTCTTCTTAAAGCCGGGGATGAGGTCGAGCGGCATGTACGTGTACTCGATGACGATGGGCGTGCCGTCCAGCACGCGCACGCGGCAGTCGAAGTAGGCAAAGTCGTCGGCATCCAGGTTGAGCTGGCGGGCGATGCCCGCGGGTGGATTCACTATCTTGAAGTCGTAGACGACCGATTCGACTTTCTGACCCTGGTGCTCGGAAGTGAAGCCGCCCGCGCGGTCCGAGCGCCCGCCGGAGACCGCGTCGAGCGCCATGCCGGCGGCTTCCTTGACATACGTGCCGGAGCCTCGTCGGCTCGTGACCAGGCCGTCCTCGGTCATGCGCTCGATGGCGCGGCGCACGGTGATCTTGCTCACGCCATAGAGGTCGCAGAACTCCACCACGGTGGGGAGCTTCTCGCCGGGCTTGAGGGTGCCGTCCTCGATGCTGCGGCGAATGTCGGCGGCTATGACTTCGTACTTGGGGATCATCGGGCACCTCATCTCAATTGCGATCAGCATAGCGCGAAAACCTTCGCACATTGCAGGGGCGGACGCTTTATCTCCTCCGTTTTCGTTTACCCAATAAATAATACCGCGAGCAAAGAACTCAAAAAACGCTTCACGCAAAAAATTAAAGCGCTATAATCCATATCGACAAGCGCGACACATCCTATGAAAGGAAGCGTCGCACGGGTCGAACCACCTCAGACAAGCCAGGGAGGACAGATGGAGCAATTCACCCTGCCCGATGATTTCTTCTTCGGCGCGGCCATGTCGGGCCCGCAGACCGAGGGCGAGTGGAACACGGGCGGCAAGCTCGAGAACCTATGGGACACCTGGTCCCAGGAGAACCTCTCCGACTTCTACAACCGCGTGGGTAGCTACGCGGGCAACGCCTTTATGGCCAAGTACCAGGAAGACCTGCGGATCATGGCCGATCTTGGCCTGACTACTTACCGCACCTCCATCCAGTGGAGCCGCCTTCTCGACGAGGACGGCAACATCAATCCCGAGGGTGCTGCCTGGTACCACGAGCTTTTCCGCGCTTCGCGCGAGGCCGGGCTCGAGTGCTTCGTCAACCTGTACCACTTTGACATGCCGACCTTCCTGTTCCGCCGAGGTGGCTGGGAGAGCCGTGAGGTTGTTGAGGCCTATGCCGCCTACGCCGCCAAGGCCTTTGCCGAGTTCGGCCAGGAGGTCAAGCACTGGTTCACATTCAACGAGCCCACGGTCGAGCCCGAGCAGCGCTTCCAGGCGGGCGTCTGGTATCCCAAGCTGCACGACTTTGGTCGCGCTCGCGTGGTGCAGTACCACATCTCGGTTGCGCATGCGCTGGCCACGGCCAACTTCCGCGCCGCGCAGGCCGACGGCACGGTGCGCGCCGACGCCAAGATCGGTCTCATCAACGCCTTCACCCCTACGTACACGCGCGAGAATCCCACGCCCGAGGACCTTGAGGCCGTGCGCATGATGGGCGGCATCAACAACCGCTGGTGGCTCGACCTCATCACCAAGGGTGAACTGCCCGTCGACGTACTCGACACCCTCGCCGAGAACGGCGTGCACCTGCCCATTCGTCCGGGCGATGCAGAGATCCTCAAGCAGGGTGTCGTCGACTGGCTCGGCTGCAACTACTATCACCCCACGCGCGTGCAGGCGCCGGCGAGTAAGGTGGACGAGTACGGTCTGCCGCGCTTTGCGGACGAGTACGTGTGGCCCGATGCCGTGATGAACGAGAGCCGCGGCTGGGAGATCTACCCCGAGGGCCTCTACGACTTTGGCATCGATGTGCGCGACAACTACCCCGGTCTGGAGTGGTTCGTGTCCGAGTCCGGCATGGGCGTCATGGACGAGCACCTGCACCGCGGGGACGACTACCGCATCGAGGACCCGTACCGCGTGGACTTCGTGCGCGGTCACCTGGAGGCTCTCGCCCGCGCCATCGAGGCGGGTTCGCCCTGCAAGGGCTACCACTATTGGGGCCTTATCGACAACTGGAGCTGGTCCAACGCATTCAAGAACCGTTACGGCTTCGTTGAGGTTGACCTCATGGACGGCTATAAGCGCCGTCTCAAGCGCTCGGCCGACTGGCTGCGCGAGGTGGCTACCACGCACGTGGTGAAGTAGCAGCAAGAACAAGCCGCGGGACGGGTGTCGCAATGCCGCGCCCGCCCCGCGCAAAACACAGGAACGTGCCGGGCGAACAGGAGTCCCGGACGGATAGGGAAGGAGCCATAATGGCCGAAGGAAAGGGACAGGCGTTCCTCGACAAATTCGCCGAGGTATCCGCCAGGGTGGGCAACCAGGTCCACCTGCGCACCCTGCGCGACGCGTTTGCCACCATCATGCCGCTGTACATCCTGGCGGGCATCGCGGTCCTGGTGAACAACGTGGTGTTCGCCTACATCTGGGGAGACACGGGCTTTGCGCCCAACGCCGAGGTGCTGGCGAACGTCCAGACCTGGGGTTCCGCGCTGACGCTCGGCACCCTCAACGTGTCCGCGCTGATCCTGGCGGGCCTCATCGGCTACTGCCTGGCGCGCAACGAGCGCTTCGACAACCCGCTGGCCTGCGTGGTCGTGGGCATCTCCGCGCTCGTCATCATGATGCCGCAGACGGTCACCGCGAACCTGGCCGCCACCTCGCCGCTGCTGACCGATAAGGTCACCTCCGCAGCTGTGACCGGCGCGCTGTCCACCGCCAACACGGGCACCAACGGCCTGTTCGGCGCCATCCTGATCGGCCTTGCCGCCGTGACGGTGTTCATCAAGATCTCCGGCGTGGAGAAGCTCAAGGTCAACCTGGGCGAGGGCGTGCCCCCTGCGGTTGCCAACTCCTTCAACGTCATGATCCCGATGCTGCTCTCCCTCTCCATCTTCGGTGTGGTCTCCGCCGTGCTCGCCGTGGCGTTCTCCACCGACCTGATGACCATCATCTCCACGTTCATCTCCACCCCGCTCAAGGGCATCATGAACGCTGGCCCGTGGGCCGTCGTGCTCATCTACACCCTGGCGAACCTGCTCTTCTGCCTGGGCATCCACCAGTCCACCATCTCCGGCGTGCTGCTTGAGCCGATCCTCACCATGCTCATCGTGGACAACATGGCCACCTTCGCCGCCGGCCAGCCCATCCCGGCCGACCACTACATGAACATGCAGATCATCAACTCCTTCGCCCTCATCGGCGGTTCTGGCTGCACCTTCATGCTGCTGCTCGACACCTTCCTGTTCTCCAAGAGCAAGACGAGCAAGACCGTTGCCAAGATGGCCATCCTGCCCGGTCTGTTCAACATCAACGAGCCGGTTATCTACGGTTACCCCATCGTGTACAACCTGCCGCTGATCATCCCGTTCGTCATCGTCCCGGATATCTTCATCGCCGCCACCTACGGCCTGACCTGCGCCGGCATCATCGGGCCCTGCGTTGCCCAGGTGCCCTGGACCACGCCTCCTGTGATCTCCGCGCTGCTCGCCACGGGCATGGATTGGCGCGCCGCCGTGTGGCAGATCATCGAGATCATCATCGGTATGGCCATCTACCTGCCCTTTATGAAGGCTTCCGAGCGCGCCCAGGAGCTGCAGGTTGAGGAGCTCGAGGCGTAAGGCTCGCGCTAGGAACGCCAAGGGAACGTCTGCTTGGAACGGTGGCAGGGTTGGAACGGCAGCCTTGCCACCGCGCTGGCGGACGTGATTCGCTGGGTACAATGGAGGGGTCGCCGTGGCCCCGGTTAGAAGGGAACCACCATGAAGAAGATACTTCTTTGCTGCAACGCCGGCATGTCCACCAGCCTGCTGGTGCAGAAGATGCAGAAGGACGCCGCTGCTCGCGGGCTTGAGGTCACCATCGAGGCCCGTCCGCTGAACGAGGCCATGGATCATCTTGACGACGCGTCCATCGTGCTGCTCGGGCCCCAGATCGGCTACGCCAAGGGCGACTTCGAGAAGGCCTGCGCGGGCAAGAACATTCCCGTGGACGTCATTCCCATGGCCGACTACGGTCGCATGAATGCCGCCAAGATCATCGACGGCGCGCTCGCCAAGATCGGCTAGGTGCGGAACATGGCTATGGAGGACCTGGAAGCCCTGCAGATGACCTGCTTCGAGATCATTAGCTACGTGGGTACGGCCAAGAGCTGCTACATCAATGCGGTCGAGGCGGCCAAGAAGGGCGATTTCGATGGCGCCGCCGACCTGATGAAGCAGGGCGACGAGGCGTACAACGGCGGGCACGACGTGCACATGAAGCTGCTGCAAGCCGACGCCGCGGATGAGCGCGAGCCGGTTGCCCCGCTCATCCTGCTGCACGCCGAGGACCAGATGGCCGGCACCGAGATCGTCAAGCTCATGGCCAAGAACCTGATCGATGTGGAGCGGGAGCTCCAAGAACTTCGTTCCCAGCGCTAGATCGGGCCAAGCAGCCGAGATAAACGCTTAAGTGTAGAGTTTTGGATGCCGTTGCCTGATAGGGCAATAGGTACAACAAGAAACCCGCAGGTCAGGGGCCTGCGGGTTTCTTGTTGTATGGCTGGTTACAGGGACGGGCGCGGTAAAACTCTACACTTTAGCGTTCTTCTCCCACGCGGGGTGTGCGCTGGCCGGTTAATCGACCCAGATGACGTTCTCCTTGCGGGGTTTTGCCAAGGGCGCGGGCGCACCGGCGGGTGCGTAGCCCAGGATGCAGTGACCGATGCCGCGGAGCGAACCGTCGGCGGGCAGCCCCCATTGGCTCAGGAGCTCGCGCCCCTCGGCGGAGTCGAACTCCTCCTCTGCACGGTGGATCCAGCAGCTCTCCACACCCAGCGCGTGCGCGGCGTTCATCAGGTTGCCGAGAGCGAGCGCGCCGTCGTCCTGCGAGGTGGGAACCTGATTGTCTACCAGCACCACGATGACTGCGGGCGCCTCGTAGAACGGGTCTGCGCTGCTGCCCATGATGGCTGCGTTCATGCGGGAGAGGCGGTCGCGCGTGGCGCGGTCGGTCACCACGACGAAGTGGACGGGCTGGCGACCCATACCGCTGGGGGCAAATCGGCCGGCCTCGACGACCTTCTCGAGCGTTTCCCGGTCGACCGGTCGATCGGGGTCGTACGCGCGGCAGCTGCGGCGGGTAAGTAGGGTTTCGTAGGTATCCATGGCGATCTCCTTTGCCGGTTGACGTGCCCACGCTGTTATACCCAAGCCGGAACCATCCACGGTCGTCCGTGTATCCTTGTGCGGTGATGGCGCAGCGAAGGTCGCGAAGGTGAAAGGCGAACCATGGCAATCAAGCTCATCCTCTCCGATATAGACGCGACGATCCTGCCTGCGGGCGAGAAGCAGGTGTCCGAGCGTACCGTGGCTGCCTTCCACGCAGCGCTCGACGCGGGTATCGCGATCGGTCCCTGCAGCGGACGGAGTTTCGCGCAGATTCCACCGTTCTTTGGCGGAGACACCGCGTGCTGCGCCACGGCCATCGCCACGAACGGACTGCAGGCATACGCAGATGGCCGGAAGGTGATGGAGAGGACGCTCACCGCTCCGGTGGTCGAACGCCTGCGCGACGTGGTCGACGGCGTGCCAGGCGCGGGATTCATCTGCTTTGACGGGACCACACCGCTCCTCATGACGGGTGAGCGGGGCGACCTCGCCGCCGCGCGCGACGCACTCGCTAAGACCTTCCCCGCGTATGCGGAGTGCTGCGTGCCCACGTCCGAGATCCCGAGTTTTCCGGTGATCAAGGCCAACGTGTTCACCGGGGGCACCGTTGAGGACGCCAATGCCCTGCAGCGGCTCGTGGAGGGCGTCGTACCCGAGGTCTCGCTCGACCGCGCTTACCCGTGCTACTTCAACGTCATGACGCGCGGGTGGAACAAGGGCGAGGCGGTTCGCTGGCTCTGCAGACATTTAGGCGTGGGGCTCGATGAGGTGGTCGTCTTCGGCGACGGCACCAACGACCTCTCCATGCTGCGCGTGGTGGAGCATTCCGTTGCGGTGGCCAACGCGGTTCCCGAGGTGACTGAAACGGCGCGCTGGCATATCGGGGCCTGCGCGGACGATGCGGTTGCCGCGGCTGTTGAGGAGCTGGCGGCGGGGGAGTGGCCGTTTACCGCGTGATGCGGCGTACGGGATTCGCCATACGCGAGGGGCGCAATCGGTCCATTCTCAGCGACCGCTGCTCGACCAAACGGGCCGTCGGCCAATTTGTCTGCATAATCTCGCATCCGTAAGGGTTAATTGAAGACAACGGATTGATTCAGCGCCGAGGTTGCCCGATGCGGATGGCGTCCGATGCCGTTCGGTGCGAGCCTGCCGGCGCGCGAACTCAGGGAGGTCTCCATGGGAGTGAAGGCAGACGATACCCTTGCGGTAGATTTCGAGGAGCTCCTTGCGTACCTGCGCTCCAAGACGCGCGTGTTCATGGACGTGGACGGCCATGAGTACTACGTCACCCACACCGATGGGTACTGGCGCGTGCAGGACTGCGAGAAGCTCAACCCGATGGGTCGGTTCACCGACTGCTCCGAGCTCGTCACCACGCTTTCCGAGCTGATCGAGCTTCCCTGGCTGGATGGCAAGTCGATTCACGATCTGTGCCGCGACGCCACCTTCCACGAGTCTATTCAGGAGGGCTGGGTCCGTCCCGAATAACGGTATCCGGTGCGGCGCCTTGGCGCGTCGGCGCATGGATCTACGTAAACGTTTCCCCTAACCGGTGCCCCGTCTGACGGGGCACCGTGTTTTGTGTGACAATCGGCGCAGGCGGAAGGTCCGCCGGTCAACGGCAAAGGAGGCAATCCATGGCGATCGAGGCAATCGTATCCGACAAGGCGCCGGCAGCGCTTGGCCCTTATTCTGCAGGTACGCGTGCGGGTAACGTGATTCATGTTTCCGGACAGCTGGGCATCTTGCCCGAGACAGGCGAGTTCGCGGGCGAGGACGTTGCCGCGCAGACGCGTCAGAGCCTGACTAACATCAAGAACATTCTTGAGACCGCCGGCGCTTCCATGGCAAACGTGGCCGAGACGACGGTGCTCCTGGACGACATCAACGACTTCGCGGCGATGAACGAGGTCTACGCCGAGTTCTTCGAGGCTCCCTATCCGGCCCGCGCCGCCTTTGAGGCTGCTGCCATTCCCAAGGGTGCCAAGGTCGAGATCAAGGTCGTCGCCTACCTGTAGGCGCACGTGGTACAACGGGACAGTCCCAACGTACAAACAACCCCCTATACTTATAAGAGCCTGGTGCGCCGGAGTCGTTTCGGCACACCACGCTCCTGCTTGACATCATCCGAAACCGGACTAAACTGGTTGTATGACAGTCCGGATTCGGACTTTTTTATGCGAGGTGCGAGGAGGGACCATGGCGGAGGATATCGAGAGCCCGGCGGCGCTGGATTACCTCTACAACGCCGCGGACAAGCTGTACATGCAGTTTGCCCGCAGCTGCGGGCTCTCCACCTGCGCATATTGGATGCTCTACGACCTGACCCGCGCCGGCGGCGAGGCGTCGCTGCGCGATATCTGCGATTCCTGGGCGTATAGCAAGCAGACCATCAACTCCGCGCTGAAGAGTCTGGAGGGACGGGGGCTCATCGAGCTCTTTTTCTGCGAGGGGAGCAGGAAGAACAAGGGCGCGCGCTTGACGGATGCCGGCCATGCGTTCACCGGCATCAACGTTGAGCCCGCCATGAAGGCCGAGCGGCACGCGTTTCTCTCGCTCGACGCGAGCGAGCGGGCGACGCTGCTTCGGCTCACGCGCAAGTACACGCAGGCTCTTGAGGTGGAGTTTCGCGAGATGGCGAAGCGCGACGACGCGGCCATGACAGCCGCTTCTGATGAACGTCCGGGCGAGGGGGCCATGGCGGACCCCGGCGCCGTCCCGCGCCCGGCGCCCTAGGGCATTTTCCGTGGCGCCCGCCGCATAACCAAATCGATTTCACCCCGCATCTAAGACGAAGGAGCAGCCGATGGCGCAGGAAGCCGCCGCTACGAATAGGCAAGAAGCAGGAGTCGAGCAGGAGGACTACACCCTGCGGGACTCCCTGCGTCTGCTTGCGCGGCTCATCAAACCCTACCGCCGCCTTGCGTTGGCGACGGCGGTGGCCCTCATCTTCGACATGACGGGCATGCTCTACGTGCCAACAGAGCTTTCCGCCATGATTAACGCGGCCCTGTCGCCGAACGGATCGACCGACCTCCTCGTTCACGGCGTTCGCATGCTCGTGGCGTCCATCTGCGGGTCTGGTGGTGCCATCACGGCCATCTACCTGGCCTCCAAGCTTGCCGCCAACGTGGGGCGCGACATGCGTATGGCGGTGTACGAGGCGTCGCTCGCGTACTCTGGTTCCGACTTTGAGCGCTTTGGCACCGGTTCCATGATCACGCGCACGCTCTCGGACGCCAACGTGGTGCAGCAAACGCTTGCCATGGGAATCATCATGATCCTGCCGGTGCCGGTAATGAGCGTTATCGCTGTGGGACTGGCGTTCTCCATCGACGCGGTCATGGGCTGGCTGCTTTTGACGGTGACGCTCGCCGTGGTGGCGGTCTCCGTGGTGACCGTGAAGGTCTCAGCGCCCATCTTCACGCGCCTGCAGGCCTTCATCGACCGTATGAACGTGCGCCTGCGCGAGACCATAACCGGCGTGCGCGTGGTGCGGGCCTTTGGGCGCGAGGAGGTGGCCAAACACGAGCTGGACCGCACGTTCTCGGACTACGCCGATAACGCCATCCGCGTGAACCTCATGTTCTCGACGGCGGATTCGCTCACGTTCTTCCTGATGAACGGGGTCGAGGTGCTCGTCATTTGGCTGGGTGCCGACCGCGTGGGCACGCATGCCATGCAGATCGGCTCCATCACGGCGCTGATCGAGTACGCCATGCTCATCATGTTCTTCTACATGATGGCCCAATTCGCCATGCTCTCGGTGCCGCGCGCGCTGGCGTGCCTTGGTCGCGCGAGCCAGGTGGTCGACCTGGCGCCCGAGGTGGGGGACCCGGCGACGCCGGCGGTGCTGGGCGAGGGGGGCGCGGGTGAGCGCGCAAGCGCCCACGCGGAGGTGGCGCGCTTTGACCACGTCTCGCTCCGTTTTCACGATGCGGACGAGGATACTCTGCACGACCTGGACTTCTCCCTGCGACGCGGCGAGACTTGCGCCATCATCGGCAACACGGGTTCCGGCAAATCCACCATCGCCAAGATGCTCCTGCGCTTCCACGACGTGACGGCCGGCCGGTTGCTGTTCGGCGGCGTGGACGTGCGCGAGCTCACGCAGGCGGACCTGCGGGCGCGCATCTCCTATGTGCCCCAGAAGGCGTGGCTCTTCTCGGGGACCATTGCGGAGAACCTGCGCCATGGCGATGCGTATGCTACGGATGAGCATCTCTGGCATGCGGTCGACACGGCTCAGGGGGCCTTCGTGCACGAGTTGCCCGAGGGGCTGGCCACGCGCGTCTCGCAGGGCGGTACCAATTTCTCCGGCGGGCAGCGACAGCGCCTGGCCATTGCCCGCGCGCTCGTGCGCCGCGCCGACCTCTACATCTTTGACGACAGCTTCTCCGCACTGGACTTCAAAACGGATGCGGCGCTGCGCCACGCGCTCAAGGACGAGCTGAAGGACGCCGCGGTGCTCATTATCGCCCAGCGCGTGAGCACGATTGCCCATGCGGACCAGATCGTCGTGCTGAACGAGGGTGAGGTGGTCGGCGTGGGTACGCATGAGCAGCTGATGGAGGAGTGCCCCACGTACCGGGCCATCGCGGACTCTCAGGCTAGGAAGGAGGAGAGCCATGTCTAGCGAGAACGAGCGCGTGCAGGTGGGTGACGCGCGGGGCGATGAGCGGCGTGCCGCGCAGGTCGCCGCGCAAACCGCCGCGCAAGCTGCCGCGACGGAAGAGGTCGAGGTGCCCGCGGACGCCCTCGGCACGGCATGGCGCCTCTGGGAGGCAGCGGCCGGCATGCGTTGGCGTCTGGTGGTGGCCGCGCTCTCGGCGGTGGGCTTCGTGGTGTTCAGCCTGGCCGCCCCCGCCTACAGCGCCTATCTGCTCGACCTGCTCTGGGGTCGTATCCAGGCGATGTTCGAGCGCGGCGAGGGCTTTGTCGTCACCATGGAGACCGGCGGGCGCGAAATCGTAATCTACCTGGTGATCTGGACCATCGCCTGGGTTTTCTACACCGTCCAGGCCATGGTGATGTCGAGCTTTGCCGAGCGTCTGAACCTGAGCCTGCGCAACCGCATCGCGGCCAAGCTCGAGCGCCTGCCGCTGCGCTATTACGACGCACGGCAGCCGGGCGATACCATCAGCCGCGCCACGAACGACCTGGACAAGGTGTCCGAGGTCCTGCAGCGCGGCGTGCTGCAGCTGATTATCGCCGTCCTCATGCTCACGGGCGCCGTCATCATGATGGCTCGCTACAACCTGCTGCTCACGAGCGTGTACGTGTTCTTCATGCTGCTCTCGTTCGCTGCGACGAAGGTTATCGCGGCCCGCACGCTCAGCATCGCCTCCGCGCGGCAGGCGGCCGTGGGCAAGCTGACGAGCAGCGTCGAGGAGGCCTATAGCGGGCGCGCCGTCATCAAGGCGTTCGGCCGCGAGCAGGCGAGTGCCGCGGAGATGCGTGCCGCCGCCGAGGAGCTGGCGCGCACGAGCACGATCGCGGACTCGCTGACCAATGCGGCGGGGCCGGCTATTCGCTTCCTGGGGCGTATCGCGCTCGTGATCATCGGCATGATGGCGGGCGGCATGCTCGTGGCGGGGCGGCTGACCGTCGGCGTGTTCCAGGCGTTTTTCCAGTACGTCAACACAGCATCCGAGCCCCTGACGCAGATGTCCATGACCATCAACATGCTCCAGGGGGCGCTTGCCGCTGCCGAGCGCGTGTTCCGCCTGCTCGACGAGGAGGAGGTTGAACCCGACCCCGCGCAGCCGGCCGAGTTGCCGCGCAACGTGGAGGGCCGCGTGGCCTTTGAGCATGTGCGCTTTGGCTACGAAGCGAAGAAGCCGCTCATGCGCGACGTGTCGCTCGTGGCGGAGCCGGGCCAGAAGGTGGCCATCGTGGGCGCGACCGGCGCGGGCAAGACGACGCTCATCAACCTGCTCATGCGCTTCTACGAAATCGACGGCGGCCGCATCACGCTCGACGGCGTGGATACGCGGCGGCTGACGCGGGCCGATCTGCGGCGGCAGTTCGGCATGGTGCTGCAGGACGCCTGGCTCTTTGAGGGGACCATTGCGGAGAACATCGCGTACGGATGTCCCGGTGCTTCGCGCGACGAGGTGGTGGCCGCCGCCAAGGCGGCGCACGTGGACTTCTTCGTGCACACGCTGCCCCAGGGATACGACACCATGCTCTCAGGTGACGCGGAGAGCATCAGTCAGGGCCAGCGCCAGCTGCTGACCATCGCCCGCGCCATGCTCTGCGATCCGGCGATCCTCATTTTGGACGAGGCTACGAGCAGCGTGGACACGCGGACCGAGCAGGCGATTGTGCGCGCCATGGAGGCGCTCATGTACGGGCGCACGAGCTTTGTGATCGCGCACCGGCTCTCGACGATCGTGGACGCCGACCTGATCCTGGTGATGGACCACGGCAACATCGTGGAGCAGGGAACCCACGAGGAACTGCTCGCCGCGGACGGCGCGTACGCGGAGCTGTACAACAGCCAGTTCTCGTAGCGGGTGGCATTGGGTTGCGTTGCGGGGCGGGCGAGACGCTGGGGCTAGCCCCCAACCTACCGTTCACCCCAATATGATGTTAAAAAGGTGGCATATCTGGCTCGACCCATGAACGTGGACGCCATTCTGTGCTATATATGAGCCATCTGCACATGAACGCCGCGGGGGCGCCTCTCCGCGGCGCTGCTCGCACAAGGGGAGGGGTGATGCGCATGGGCTGGCTGAACGATCCCGTCGTCCTGGCTCGCATCCAGTTTGGTTTAACTGCGCTCTATCACTACATCTTTGTTCCGGTGTCCATTGGCGTCGGCCTGGTCACGGCCGTCATGGCGTCCAAGTGGTACCGCGACGGCTCCAAGGAGAACGACGCCGCGCTGCGCTTCTGGGTCCGCCTCTACGCCATCAACTTCGCCGTTGGCGTGGCCACGGGCATCACCATGGAGTTCCAGTTCGGTACCAACTGGGCCGACTACTCGCGCTTCGTGGGCGACATCTTCGGTGCGCCGTTGGCCGCCGAGGCGCTCTTCGCCTTCTTCATGGAGTCCGTGTTCATCGGCATTCTGATCTTTGGCAAGAATCGCGTGTCGCGCAAGGTCTACCGCCTCTCGGCCTGGCTCTCGTGGGCCGGCTCGCTGCTCTCGGCGCTCTGGATCATCATCGCCAACTCCTGGATGCAGACGCCCGCGGGCTATAAGATCGCCTACGACGCCAACGGTGCCAAGGCGCAGATCACGGACTTCCTAGCCGCCGCTCTCAACCCGTCCACGCTGCCGCGCTACTTCCACGTGGCCGTGGCCGTGCTGACCATGGGTGCGCTCGTTTGCATCGGCGTTGGCGCGTATTACCTGCTCAAGGGCCGTGTCCAGAGCATCGCCAAGGGCTTCCTGCGCACGGGCGTCATCCTGGGCGCCATCTGCGCCGTGGCCATGCTGCCCGCCGCGCACCAGCAAGCGCTCACTGTGGCCCGCACGCAGCCGGCCAAGCTGGCCGCCATGGAGGGTCAGTACGAGACCGGGCCCGTGGCGCTCTCGCTCTTTGGTTGGGTCGATGAACAGAACCAGCAGACCTACGCCTTGGGGATTCCCGGTGGTACCTCGGTCCTCGCCGACATGGACCCCACGGTGGAGTACCTCGGCCTCAACGACTTCGACGCGGACGAGACCACTCCGTTCGTGAACCTGATCTTCCAGTCCTACCATCTGATGGTCGCGCTCTACGGCGCCATCATCCTCGTGGTCATTCTGGGAGCGCTCGTGCTCAAGGGCAAGCTCGCCAACCACAAGTGGCCGCTCGTCATCCTTTCGCTCGGTTGGATCGCGCCGATCGCGGCCATCGAGTTCGGTTGGATGGTGACGGAATTCGGCCGCTACCCGTGGATCGTCTATGGCGAGCTCAAGGTCGAGGACGCCATCTCGCTCGCGGTGCCTGCGTGGCAGGTGTTGATCACGATCCTGCTGTTCCTTGCCGTGTACACCCTGCTCTTTGTGGTGTGGGCGCGCATGCTCAGCAAGACGGTGAAGGCCGGCCCCGAGGCGTTCCTGGCCGAGGGCGAGGCTGCCGCCAAGGACGCCGCAGTTGCGGACGCGGACAGCGCCCCGTCGTACTTTGGTGCTGATGCGACGGCAGATGCCGCCGCCGAGAAGGGGGGTGCGTCCGCATGAGCCCGCTCGCAATCATCTGGTTTCTGCTCATCGGCGTGCTGATCTTTGGCTACTTTGCGCTCGACGGCTTTGACTTGGGCGCCGGCGTGCTGTATCCGGTGCTTGGTCGCAGCGAGGCCGACCGCGCGGTCATTCGCCGCTCCATCGGCCCCGTGTGGGATGGCAACGAGGTCTGGCTCCTCACGGCGGGCGGTGCGCTCTTCGCCGCGTTCGCCCCTGCCTACGCCACCAGCTTCTCCGGCTTCTATCTGGCTATCATGCTCGTGCTCTTCGGCCTCATCGTGCGCGCCGTGTCGCTTGAGTTCCGTGCGCACGACGCTGCCTGGGCGCGTCTGTACGACGTGATGTTCGTGGTCGGCAGCCTGCTGCCGGCGCTGCTCTGCGGCGTGGCCGTGGGCAACGTGATCGCGGGCATCCCGCTGGATGCCAACGGCGACTTCACGGGTACGTTCTTCACGCTGCTCACGCCCTTCACCCTCTCTTGCGGCGTGCTGGGGCTCGTGCACATGCTGGTGCAGGGCAGCGCCTGGATCGCGCTCAAGGCCCCCGAGGATGCCGAAGGCGCCGAGCTGGCCGAGCGTGCCCGCGCGCTGCGCGGCAAGCTGGTGCTGGCCGAGGCCTTGGTCTTCGCCTTTGTGTCCGCGTGCTTCTTCGTGTCCGTGGTGCCGAACGGCGCGGGCGTGGAGGTCACCTTCCTGGCAGCGTTCTTTGCCGTGCTCTACGCGGTGAGCCTGCTCGTTGCCGGTCGTGGCGGCTGCGATCTGCGTGCCTTCCTGGTCGAGGAGCTGGGTTGCGCCGCGCTCGTGGGCATTGCGGCGTCCACGCTGTTCCCGAATCTCATCAACGCGACTAAGCCGGCGTTCGCCATCACCATCGAGCATGCGGCGGGCAGTGACCTGACGCTCGCCATCATGCTCGGGATCGCCCTCATCGGCGTGCCCATCGTGCTGGTGTACCACGTGGTGGCGTACCGGGTGTTCCGCGGTCGCCTGAAGCGGGGAGACCTGACGTACTAGCTTGAGCGGGGACTGCGCTGTTTCGGGCGGTCCCCGTTTTCGTATCTGGGGACGCGCGTGTTCGATAAAACGGTCTTCAAACTTATCGGGGCGGGCAGGACGGCGGTTCTGCTCGCCCTGCTTTCTCTTGCGGGGGCGCTGGCGTCTGTTGGGCAGGCCTGGGCGCTCTGTTGCGCGCTCGTGGCGCTCTGGGGCGGTGCCGGTCTGGCGGGCCGCGAGGGTTTGCTCGTGGTGTTCGCCAGCTGCTACCTGGGGAATCGCGTCATCCGAGCCGTGCGCGAGTGGCTGCTGACGCGTTTTGCCGCCGCGCGCGCCGGAGAGATGCGCCGTCAGGCGCTCGAGCGCCTCATGGCGGGGCGTGTTCGCGGCGAGGATGCGGGCCTGGGCGCCGCGGGAGGAACCTCGCTCGTCATCGAAGGTGCCGAGCAGGTGGAGCGCTATCTGGAGCTTTCACTCGGCAAGAGCATCGACCTTGCGGTGATCCCCCTGGTGATCATCGTTGCCGTGTTCGCATTGGACTGGGTGTCGGGCATCATCGCGCTCGTCGCCTTTCCCTTCATCATGCTCTACATGGTGATGATCGGTGGCAATGCCCGTGAGCTTGCCGAGCAGCGTCAGCTGGAGCAGGCGCGGCTCAGCAACCATTTTCTCGACGCCATGCGCGGCTTGGACGTGCTGCGCGCCTTTGGGCGGGCCCGCGGCCATGCAGATGCCATCTATCGGGTTTCCGAGCGCCTGCGCGGGGCGACCATGCGTACGCTGCGCACGGCGACGCTCTCCTCGGCCGTGCTCGACCTCTTTGCCACCTTTGCCCTGGCCGGTGTGGCGGTTATGCTGGGATTCCGGCTGGTCGATGGCGATATGATGCTCTTTCCGGCTCTCATGGCGCTCGTACTGGTGCCCGAGTTCTTCTTGCCGGTGCGGAGTTTTGCCGCCGACTATCACGCCACGCTCGACGGCAAGCACGCGCTCGAGCGCATGCGGGCGCTGCTCGAGGCGCCGGAGCGGTCGGTTGCCGTGCTGCCCGAGGCGGCGTGGGGGGATGGCTCTGAGCTGGCGATTCGCGGTCTGACCGTGCGGTACGGGGATGCCTGCGCGCTGGAGGACGTCTCGTTTGCCGTGCGGGGGTTTGAGCGCGTCGGCATTGTGGGAGCGAGCGGCGCGGGCAAGTCTACGCTGGCGAGTGTGCTCGCCGGTTTCCTGGATCCTTGCGCGGGCGCGTTCGAGCTGCGTGCGGGCGAGAGCGAGGCGCGGGCTGCCAGCTTGTACGCGCCCGCGTGGCAGCGTCAGGTCATCTACATCCCGCAGAAACCCTACCTGTTTCATGCCACGGTTGCCGAGAACATCGCGTTCTACACGCCGGATGCCCCGCGCGAGTGCATCGAGCGCGCGGCTGAGGCGATGGGCTTGGCACCGCTTCTGGAGCAGCTGCCCCAGGGCTTGGACACGCTGATCGGAGACGGTGCGGGGGCGCGCCAGCTTTCCGGCGGCGAGGCGCATCGCATCGCGCTTGCCCGCGCGTTTTTGGACGGTCGTCGCCGCGTCCTCATCTTCGATGAGCCTACGGCGCATCTGGACATCGAGACGGAGCTCGAACTCAAGGAGCGCATGCTGACCCTCATGCAGGGGCGCCTGGTGTTCTTCGCCACGCATCGCCTGCATTGGCTGGCGAATATGGACCGCGTGCTGGTGCTCGCGCACGGACGCGTGGTAGCCGATGGCGAGCCGCGCGCACTCGCGGCGGACGGCACTATTGACCGTTGTCTGCGGGCAGCGGAGGGGGATGAGGTCGATGCCTAGGGGAGTGCTCTGCATGTTGCGGCAGGATCGCTGGGTGGCGCCCTATTTTCGCCGATATCGTTGGGTTTTGGCCCTCGCCCTGGGGCTCGGCGTGCTCGCTTCGGTGCTCGCGTGCCTGCTCATGTTCATCTCGGGATGGCTCATCGGTGCCGCCGCGCGCATGCCCGAGAGCATCTTCTCGCTCATGGTACCCATCGCGCTCGTGCAGGTGGTGGGCATCGGCAAGCCGATCGTGGCGTATGTGGAGCGGCTCGCGAGCCATGATTGGGCGCTGCGCATGACGAGCTCGCTGCGCCGTCGGCTCTTTCTCGCCATGGAGCGGCTGACTGATACGAGGAACTCGGCAGCTGAGGGCGCGGCCAGCGGAGCCATGGGCGCAGGAGACGCGCTCGCGCTGCTGAACGAGGACGTCGCCCACGTCCAGAACCTGTATCTGCGTGTGGTGTTCCCCATCGTGATCGCGTGGGCCACCGCCTTGCTCGCCGTCTTGGCGCTTGGGACCGCGGACGCGCTCTATGCGGCGTGGATGGCGCTTGAGCTCTTTGTGGTTGCCGCCGTGCTACCTGCGGTGTCGCTCGCGGCGGGCGCAGCCGCGCGCATGCGCCGGAAGCAGGCGACCACTGCGTTCTACCAGAGCCTGACCGACGCGGTCCTGGGCGCGGCGGACGTTGCCTTTGCCGGACGCGGTGCGGATGTGCTGGCGCGCTTCGACCGTCAGGCGGGGGCCGTGGCGGCGGAGGATCGACGGCTGGCGCGGATCGACCGCGTGCAAGGGATCGTCGTCCGCGCAATGCTGGCCGTGGCCGCTGTGAGCTTGGTGGCCTGGTCCTCTCGCGCGCTCTCCTCCCAGGGGGATGCCATTCTGGCCGCGGTGCTCTGCTTCTTTCCGCTGGCAGAGATCGTAACGCCCGTATCGGATGCCGCGGAGTTGCTGCCGGAGCACACGGTTGCGATCGAGCGGTTGAACGCGTTGGACGATGGCGAAGCGGAGACCGGGGACAGCGCGGGCGTTGCGGCCGGCGCATCGACCGGCAAAGTCTCGCGGGCAAGCGCCCCAGCGTCTGCCACACCCGCCGTGTGCTTTGACCATGTGACGCTCACGCGCCCGGGCGCCCCCCAGCCGACTATCGAGAACCTGACCTTCCAGATTGAGGCGGGCCAGAAGATGGCGCTTCTGGGGCGAAGCGGCGCAGGCAAGTCAACCTTGCTCGCGCTGATTCGCGGAGACCTGATGCCGAGCAGCGGTTCGGTGCTGCTAGCGGGGTGCCCGCATCCCGGTACCGACGCCGTACATGGCCTCGTGGGTGTGATCGGGCAGAACCCGCATGTCTTCAATACCACCGTGCTCGACAATCTGCGCATCGCCAAACCGGATGCCACGGAGGACCAGGCCCTCGAGGTGCTCGACCGGATAGGACTGCTGCCGCGCGTGCAGCGATTCCCCCGCGGCCTTCTGAGCGTGGTGGGCGAGGAGGGCCGCCAGCTCTCAGGTGGAGAACGGCATCGTCTCGCCCTGGCGCGCATCCTACTGGCCGATACGCCGCTGGTGCTGCTCGATGAACCCTTTGCGGGCTTGGATCCCGCCACGGAGCGCGCGGTGTTCGACGCGATGATGGGGGCCCTGGCGGGGCGCACGGTCATCATGGCGACGCACCACTTGCAAGGGGTCGAACGCATGGACCGTGTGGCGTTTCTGGAGAACGGCGGCTTTGTCTTGGACGGCTCGCCGGCCGAGCTCGGCGAAACGAGCGAGCGGTATCGCAGGCTCCTTGCTGCCGACCGCGGAGACCTTGCCTAGACGATTCCCCAAGGCAAGTTGGCACGAAAAAGGGCGCTTCTCCTGAAGCGCCCTGACATGACTCTATGGAGCAAGCGCCCCAGCTACGCAGCCTGCTTCTTACCGAACTTCGCGCGCAGCAGGCCGACGGCAGTGGGAATCACGCTGACGAGCACGATGCCCACGATCAGCAGCTCAAAGTGCTCCTGCACCACGGGGATGCCGCCAAAGAAGTAGCCGAGCAGTACAAAGCCCGTGGACCAGGTGACGCCGCCCAGGATGTTGAAGAGCACGAAGCTGTGCCACTTCATGCCGCCCACACCGGCCAGGAACGGCACGAACGTGCGGATGAACGGAAAGAAGCGGCCGAGGAAGATGGCGAGGTGCCCCCACTTGTCCAGGAAGGCCTCGGACTTGGCGATGCGCTCCGGGGTCATCGCCTTGATCTTACCCGACGCGATGATGCGCTTGCCAAAGAAGTGGCCGATGAAGAAGTTGCACTGGTCGCCCACCACCGCGGCCATCCACACGAGCAGCAGCAGGTGGATGATGTCCAGGCCGCTTGCGGGCTCATGCGCAAAGAAGCCGGCGGCGAACAGGAGGGAGTCGCCCGGCAGGAAGGGCATGAAGACCACGCCGGTCTCGATGAAGATGATCAAGAAGATGAAGCCGTAGGCATATGCCGGGCCCATGGCGATCCAGCCGGCGATCGCCGTGCGCGGGTCGCGCAGCAGCTCCATGAGGAAGTTGATGAAACCCATGAAAGAACTCCAAGCGTGAGGGCCGGGGGTATTCCGGCTCGTACATCGGCAAAAAACCAGTATAGGGGATGCCGACGGCGGACATGTGGGCGTGAGGTGTGGGGTTGACGGCGGAAAACACCGCACAATCGAATGGGTAAAACAAAAAAGCCAAAATACTCGTTCGATAGCGCGGTGTTTGCGGGCGCGGCCAGCTGAATCTGGCTGCAAGTAGTCCCATCCGACCGCAGCTCGTCATAAGTCCTACCAATTCACTAGACTTTAACGTGCCGCGGGCATACCATAGGTGCCCATGGCCAACGAGAGGGGAGGCCTCGATGAGCTTCATCAGCACCATACGTGAGGATATCGCTACCGTGAAGCGGAGCGATCCTGCTGCTCAGACGGGGTTTGTCATCTTTCTCTCGTACCCTGGCCTCCATGCCAAGTGGGCGCACACGCCCGAGCACTGGCTCTGGACCCATGGGCATCACAGCTTGGCGCGCGTGCTCTCGCAGATCACCCGCTTCATGACGGGTGTCGAGATTCACCCGGCCGCGGAGCTGGGGCGCCGTCTCTTCATCGACCATGCCATGGGCGTCGTTATTGGAGAGACCACCATTCTGGGCGATGACTGCGTGCTCTACCAGGGCGTTACCCTGGGTGGCACCGGCAACGAGACGGGCAAGCGCCATCCCACGCTCGGCAACAACGTCACGGTGGGTACGGGTGCCAAGGTGCTCGGCAACATCCATATCGGCAGCAACGTCAAGATCGGCGGCAATTCCGTGGTGGTCAAGGACGTGCCGGATAACTGCACCGTGGTGGGCGTGCCGGGACGCATCGTGCGCCGCAACGGCTGCCGCGTGATGGAGGCCGATGCCGACGCGCGCTGCCATCGCGAGTACCTGCCCGATCCCGGCGAGGAGGCGAGCGCCCTCAACCGCGAGAACATCGCCATCAACCAGCGTCGCATTCACGAGCTCGAGAAGCAGGTACGCGAGCTCACCGAAATGGTGCGCAAGCTGTCCGGAGAATAACTTCCCCGCTGTCCTCACTTCGCCGTAACAAAGTGGATACAAAACTCTCGGTCAATGGGAGTAGAATCACGCGTTACACCGGTCGTTTGCATGGAAAGGAACGAGCATGAGCGTCGAGAAGAAGGACATCGACTGGGGCAATCTGAGCTTTGCCTACCAGTCCACGGACTATAGCTACGTGTGCGATTGGAAGGACGGCGAGTGGGGCGAGGGTCATCTCACCACCGACCACGAGCTGCATCTTTCCGAGTGCGCCGGCATCTTCCACTACTGCCAGGAGGTCTTTGAGGGCCTGAAGGCGTACACCACCGAGAACGGCGACATCGTGTGCTTCCGCCCGGACATGAATGCTGAGCGCATGTACAACTCCGCCCAGCGCCTGGAGATGCCGCCCTTCCCGAAGGACAAGTTCGTGGAGGCCGTCAAGCAGGTCGTTGCCGCCAACGCCGCATGGGTGCCGCCCTTCGGCTCCGGTGCCACGCTTTACGTGCGCCCGTTCATGATCGGCTCCGGCGAGGTCATCGGCGTGGCCCCGGCTCCCGAGTATCACTTCCACATCCTCGTGACGCCGGTCGGCCCGTACTTCAAGGGCGGTCTTAAGCCCATCAAGCTCTGCATCTCCAAGTACGACCGCGCCGCGCCCCACGGCACCGGCAACATCAAGGCCGGCCTGAACTACGCCATGAGCCTCAAGCCCACCATGGAGGCCCATCGCGCCGGCTATGCCGAGAACCTGTACCTGGACTCCGAGTCCCGCACCTACGTTGAGGAGACCGGCGGCGCCAACGTGCTGTTCGTCACCGAGGACGGCACGCTCGTGGTTCCGCAGAGCCACACTGACTCCATCCTGCCCTCCATCACGCGTCGCAGCCTGGTGCAGGTGGCCGAGGACCTGGGCATGACCGTTGACCAGCGCCCCGTCACCTGGGCCGAGGTCGAGAGTGGCAAGTTCGTGGAGTGTGGCCTGTGCGGTACTGCGGCCGTCATCTCCCCCGTGGGCGAGATCCACGACGGCGAGGAGGTCGTCTCCTTCCCGGCCGGCCACGACGAGATGGGTCCGGTCATGAAGAAGCTCCGCGAGACGCTCACCGGCATTCAGGACGGTGCGCTCGAGGACAAGCACGACTGGGTCTTCAAGATCGAGGCCTAGGTTCAAGCTGGCTAGAGCTACATGCGCATGTGAAGCGGCGGTCCTGCGGGGCCGCCGCTTTTTGTTGGAGCGCTTGGCGAGCTGGTTTCAGAGCCACGCAATCTGACGAGCCGAGCACTTGTAAGATGTTTCGCTCACCTTGGGAACCCGGCCTCTGGTCGGGTTCCTTTGTGTTTGCGGCTCTTCTATGCCATACTTGTGCGTATCCCAAGTGGGTCTGACGTAATCGAACTCGAAACGCACCATGCTCCAACGGCATTGCTGTTGAGTCAGAACTTGGAGGTACCAATATGGGTTCGCCCCTACCCCGTCCCGTTGCACAGCGCGCCGTTGTCGCCGGCTTGACTGCCGCCCTGGCTTTTGGCTCGATCGCGGCTCCGCTGCTCTCTGCTCCTACGGCCGCGTATGCTGCCTCCGGGCTTTCCGCCGTCTCGCTCTCCGACGAGATGAAGTACTTCACAAAGTATGAGAGCGGCAAGAACTATCGCCAGGGCTTCAGCTCGGGCGATGGGTACAACGCGCTCGGCTATTACCAGTTCGACCGGCGTTTCTCGCTGGGCTCGTTCATCGAGCAGGCCTATGCGTACAACCCCACCAAGTACGCCGCGCTCAAAGAGATCGCGCAGAATTCCGGCAAGCTCAAGACCGAGCAGATCGCCAGTAGCGGTAAGCTGACCGACTACGGCCAACGGGTGCAGGATGCCTGGTACGCGGCGTACGACGCCGATCCGGCCGAGTTCTCCGCGCTGCAGGATTCGTATGCGTACAACACGTACTACCTGCCCGTTCAACGCGTGTTGCTGAACGGCTACGGGGTGGATATCAGCGACCGCGCCGACTGCGTGAAGGGTCTCGCCTGGAGTCTGTGCAACTGGTTGGGCCAGGGCGGCGTTCGCGCGTTCTTCGACTGGGCGAAGGCGGACAGCGGCCTTTCGGACAATATGACCGATCGCGAGCTGGTAAACGCGCTATGCGATGCGGTGGTCAACCACATCAAGGATTACTCCAGCCAGAGCCAGTACTATGCGGGTTGGATCACCCGGTACGGCACGAACGAGCGCAATGTCTGCCTTGCGTACATCGCTGAGGACGAGCAGCTGGCAGCGGGGAGCGGTTCGGCCACGACGACGCCGCCGGAGACCGGTGGCTCGGATGCCGCGGGCGACTCGACTGTGGATTCCGGTGTTGGTGACGGTTCGGCGGGTTCGGGTGACGCCGCGGATAATAACGCGGGCGCCACGACCACTCCTGATACAGGGGCTACGACCGCGCCCGATGTTGATGCCGGTGCCGATGCCGGCGATGGCTCGCTGACCGGTGGGGCTGCCAAGCCGGAGACCTCGGATGATGCGGCGACGGACGATGCCGGAAGCGCTGGGGATACGGGCGCGGACGGCACGACGTCGGATTCCGCTGGCAACCAGGGCGGGTCGACCGATGGTTCTACCAGCTCACATGGTGCTGACAACGCCGCTGGTGATCAGACCACCGATACCGGTACGACTGACAATGCCGGTGCGCAGGACGGTTCTTCCACGGTCAACGACGCGACGGGTGGCACGCAAGCCGGCGCGAGCGCCGACGGAGGTGCTTCCACAGCCCCGGCCGAGGAGCCCACGGTTACCTTTACAGTCAAGGGCAAGGCATACAAGGCGGTCCAGGCCAAAGACGGCAAGGTCACCAGTATCGTCGCACCTCAGTATCAGGGTTACAGCTTTGCGGGCTGGTATCTCAACGGTGAACGCTACTGCGGCGAGAACAAGGAGATCTCGGTTTCCTCCGACACTGAGCTGATCGCGTTCTACCGCAAGGACGACGCCGCTCCTACGTCGCAGCCGGATGGTCTGCCGCAGACGGGCGATAACAGCGCCATCATCTCCATGGGTGCGATCGGCCTGACGGTTGCGGGGACGTCCGTTGCCATGCTTGGCGTGCAGCGTCGTCGCGAGGCGCAGATCTAGTTTTGTTTGGTGGTCCGGGTGGGGTTTTCACGCCCCACCCGGCATGGCGCCTAAAACTATCCGATACTTTATGGCTTTCGGTCTGCTGGGTAAAAAGTAAAGCGATACTTTATGACTTATTGCAGGTCCCGCAAGTAGCGGCGCGCATGCACTCATTGTTTACCCAGGTAAAAGCCATCTCACAAAACTTGTTCGTTTGGCATCGTGGAGAAAACCGATAAACTATCACCTTGCTTTCCCTCGGAATAGTGAAAACCAATAAAGTACTGGGTTTTTCTTGCGTCCAGTACTTTAGTAAAGTAAAGTAATCTGCGCACGAGGAAGAATGCACGGGAAAGGGAACCCCATGAAGAAGAAAAAGCGCCTTTTTGCACCCTTGGCCGCTGCCGCGGCCGCTCTGGTGCTGACCTTGGGCCTCGCGGCGTGTGGCGGTCAGTCCGCGAGCACCGGTCAAACCGCCGGCTCTGCTGCCGGTTCCGCCGCTACTGAATCGAGTGCCTCCGCTGTCGCCACGGGCAAGCTGGTCGTTGGCTTTGACCAGGCGTACCCGCCCTACGGCTTTGTTGGCGATGACGGCGAGTTCACGGGCTTCGACCTGGACCTTGCCAAGGCTGTGGCTGACAAGCTGGGCTGGAAGGTCGAGTACCAGGCCATTGACTGGGACGCCAAGGACACCCTGCTCAACTCCGGTGCCATCAACTGCATCTGGAACGGTTTCACCATGGAGGGCCGCGAGGACGGTTATACCTTCTCTGATCCGTATATGCTAAACGAGCAGGTCATTGTGGTGAAGAAGGATTCTGGTATCAAGAGCTTCAGCAATCTTTACGGTAAGAACGTCATCACCCAGGCGGATTCCGCCGCACAGGACGTGCTCAAGGGCGATCAGTCCGCGCTGGCCGGCACCTTTGCCGCGCTGGAGACCCGTCCGGATTACAACACGGCCTTCGCCGAGCTCGAGAGCGGCGCAACGGATGCCGTGGCCTGCGATCTCTCCATTGCCCAGTACCAGATCTCGGCGAACCCCGACAAGTACGAGCAGCTCGAGGAGCCGCTGTCCTCCGAGCACTATGCGGTCGGCTTCAAGAAGGGCGACACCGAGACCGCCAAGGAGGTCACCCAGGCTCTGAAGGAGCTGTACCAGGACGGCACCGTCAAGACGCTGTGCGAGAAGTACGCCGACTACGGCCTGTCCTTCGATAACTGGGTGCTGAAGTAACCCACCTGCGTTCGATGGAATAGCCCCAAGCACCGTTGATCTGTTTGGGGCTATTTCGCGTTTGGAAGAGATGTCATGACATTCAACACGATGCTGGGGATGCTGGGCGGGGGCTTTGTCACCAGCCTGCAGATTTTTGTCTTTACGCTGCTGGGCGCTCTGCCGCTGGGCGTGCCGGTTGCGCTTGCTCGCATGAGCCGCTTGGCCCCGCTGCGGTGGCTCGCGCGCATCTACATCTCCGTCATGCGCGGCACGCCGCTCATGCTGCAGATGTTCGCCATCTACTTTGCCCCGTACTATGTGTTCGGCATCCAGCTCACACCGGATTCCAAGTGGCAGGCGTGCGTTGTGGCGTTCATCATCAACTACGCGGGTTATTTCGCCGAGATCTACCGTTCGGGCATTCAGTCCATCCCGCGCGGCCAGTACGAGGCGGCCGAGGTGCTGGGTTACTCGCGGTTCCAGACGTTCGTGCGGATTATTCTGCCGCAGGTGGTCAAGCGCATCATGCCGGCACTCGGCAACGAGGTTATCACGCTGGTGAAGGATACGTCGCTGGCGTTCTCGATCGGCGTGGCCGAGATGTTCTCCACGGCCAAGGCGCTGGTGGCATCGCAGCGCAACATGGTGCCGTTCGCCATCGCGGCAGCGATCTACTGGGTGTTCAACTTTCTGGTGGAGCTCGTGATGGGCCGCATCGAGAAGAAACTCGACTACTACCACGACTAGCCGACGAGGCCGACGATACTCTCGCCCTGAGCAATCTGTTCCATCATGAGGAGTTCAGCATGTCCGAGAATACAAATCCCGTTGTAACACTGGAGCATGGCCGCAAGGCGTTCGGCTCCAACGAGGTACTGCGCGATATCTCGCTTGCCGTGCAGCCGGGTGAGGTCGTGGCGGTGATTGGTCCCTCGGGCGGTGGCAAGTCGACGCTGCTTCGTTGCCTGACACTTCTGGAGCAGCTGGATGACGGTGAGCTCTCCTATGGCGATGTTCGGGTCGCCGGACATGGCGACAGCGCGGTGGGCGGTCGCTTTGAGTACGCGTCTAAGTCCGCGCTCGCGCAGGCGCGCCAGCGTTTTGGCCTGGTGTTCCAGCAGTTCAATCTGTTCCCGCATATGACGGTGCTGCAGAACGTGATGGATGCGCCCCTGGTGGTGCAGAAGCGTTCGCGCAGCGAGGTGGAGGAGCAGGCGCGTGCGCTCATCGCCAAGATGGGCCTTGCCGGCAACGAGGACAAGGTGCCCTGCCAGCTTTCTGGTGGTCAGCAGCAGCGTGCGAGCATCGCCCGTGCGCTCGCGCTCAACCCGGATATCCTGTACTTCGACGAGCCGACCTCCGCGCTCGATCCCGAGCTGACCGGGGAAGTGCTCAAGGTCATGCGCCAGCTGGCAGATGACGGCACCACCATGGTGGTCGTCACGCACGAGATGGCGTTCGCGCGCGACGTGGCGAGCCGCGTAATCTTCATGGACGGCGGGCGCGTGGTGGAGGAGGGGCCTGCGAGCCAGGTCATCAACGAGCCGCGCGAGGAACGCACCCGCGAGTTCCTGGGGAGGTACGCGGGGTAGGCAGGGGTCGGTTCAATCGTCGTCTTGCCATGCGCGATGCGCTCGAAGCTCAGACGGCGGGAAACCCGTCCCGCTCGTTCACGAGCCGGGTAAGCCCTTTGTCGAAGGTGAGAATGCGTCGGCCAGACAGTTCGTGCTCGGCCGCGAGGATGCAGTCAACGAAGTCCTCACTGGTGGACCGGTAGAGCCCCAGCGCGGTACCAGCAACGGCTTTCCGGGAGCAGGTGACTCCATCGAGCAGATCACGGTTTCGTGTCACTCGTTTTAACCCGCCAGGCGGTCGGCTCAACTGTTTTAGCCCCCATGCCTTCAGGTACAATAAAAAAGCTGCCGCGGTAGCGCCCATAATCAGTTGGGAAGCGCGTCGCTGACCGAGGGCCTCGGGACGGCGCGCCATGTGAAGGGAGGGCCCCATGGGCCTGTTCGATACGTTGAAGAAGGTGGCGGGCGGCTCTTCTAAGGCATCGGGCCCGGCATCGGTTCAGGTTTCTGCGGACGAGGACGAGCTGTCGGCCCCCGTGCGCGGCCGCGCCATCGCCCTTGCCGAGGTGCCCGATCCGGTCTTCGCCGGCGGCATGCTCGGTGACGGGTGCGCCATCTGGCCCGAGGACGACCTGATCTACTCTCCTGTAACCGGCGAGGTCACAGTCACCATGGGCCACGCGCTCGGCCTCAAAGGCGATAACGGCACCGAGGTGCTCGTGCACGTGGGCATCGATACCGTTGCCATGCAAGGCGAGGGCTTTGAAGGGCTCGTCGCCAAGGGCGATCGCGTGACGGCGGGCCAGCCAGTGCTCCGCGTCGATCGCGCCAAGATCAAGGCCGCGGGTCATCCTGATTGCGTGGTGCTCGTGGTGAGCAACACGGCCGACTACGCTTCCGTCGGCATGGTCGTGGAGCCCGGGGCAACCGTGGAAGCTGGTCAGCCCGTGCTGCGCGTGCAGCGTTAACCCGACAACGCGCTTACGGGCGCATCGAACCGAATCCCTTTTCCACTGGTTTCCCGTGCCAGGTGCTATGCTGCTCTAAGCAATCGCGCCACGTTGAAGGGAGCCCCATGGAGGCGTACAAGCAGGATTTTATCGATTTCATGGTCGAGTCCGACGTGCTCAAGTTCGGCGAGTTCACACTCAAGAGCGGACGCACCTCGCCGTTCTTTATGAACGCCGGTGCGTATGTGACGGGCAGCCAGCTCAAGCGTCTGGGCGAGTACTACGCTCGCGCCATCCATGACAACTTCGGGCTGGATTTCGATGTGGTCTTTGGCCCTGCGTACAAGGGCATTCCCATCTCCGTGGCTACGGCCATCGCCTTCGACGAGCTCTACGGCAAGGAGGTCCGCTACTGTTCCGACCGCAAGGAGGTCAAGGATCACGGTGCGGACAAGGGCGGCATGCTGGGCTACGAGCTCAAGGACGGCGACCGCGTGGTGATGGTGGAGGATGTGACCACCTCCGGCAAGTCCATCGACGAGACCTACCCCAAGCTTATGGCAGCGGCAAACGTCGAGGTCAAGGGTCTCATTGTCTCCCTCAACCGCATGGAGGTCGGCAAAGGCGGCGTTCATACCGCGCAGCGCGAGGTGCAGGAGAAGTATGGCTTCCCCGTGGCGAGCATCGTCTCCATGGCTGAGGTCACCGAGCGCCTCTACAACCACGAGATCGGCGGTCGCGTGGTGATCGACGACGACATCAAGGCGCGACTCGATGCCTACTACGAGCGCTACGGTGCCAAGGAGGACTAGAGGTCCCGAATGAAGAAGCGGTTTTTTATCGTTACCCTGTTCGCTTGCCTGGCGCTCACGCTGGGACTTACCGCGTGCGGCCAACCGAGTGCGGAGGAGACGATCCGCGAGGGCCTGACTTCGGAGCTCGATGGCCTAAAAGACGATAAGAGCGACGAGTTCGTGCGCGGGCTCGAAGGGGACGCGGCCGACGAGCTCGATCAGCTGGGCATCGACAAGAAGCAGTTCGCTACCGAGTACCTGAAGGGCTTTACCTATCAGATCGGTGACATTGCGGTTGACGAGGACGCCGGCACCGCTTCGGTTAAGGTGACGCTCACCATCAAGTCCATGAACGACGTCATGAACCTGTGGAACGAGGAGTATCAGAAGCGTCTGGCTGACATGGATACCCTGCCTACGGAAGGCGATTTGTACAAATTGGGCGGCGAGCTGATGATGGCTGCCGTCAAGTCCGCGGAGCCCAAGACCACAGACATCGAGCTGACCTGCAAGAAGGACAAAAATGGCTCATGGCAGTTCGACGAGCAGGACTTTGCATCCAAGCTGGTGTCCCTGCTGACATCGTAGGGCTGGACTCCTTATCTACAACAGGCTGGCTCAATGGCGCGGGCCTCTCTCCAATCGAAACCGGGGAGGGGCTTCTCGTTACCGGTTGAGCTGCTTGGTGCCAAACGCATCCGCCATCTCCTCTTCAGACATGATCTCAAGGAGGTCTCCGGGCGTGCAGTCGAGCGCTCGGCAGAGCTGCTCCAACGTGTTAAAACGGATGCCTCTAATATGTCCGTTTTTGATACGCGAAAGGTTGACGGTCGTCGTCCCGATTGCCTCGGCCAATTCGGTTGAGCTGATTTTCCTTTCGCTCATCATCCGATCAAGTCTTACAACGATGGGCATGTACGTGCCTTCCTATATCATTTCCTCAGAATCGAGGAAGAGCTCTTGACCATATCGGAAAAGAAATGAGAGCAGAATAAGAAATACCCCAAGAAACAGGGCCGATGTATCGGGCGCGATACCGCGCAGGAGATCGCCGAACTCGCTGGTTCCAATAAAGCCGAGCTGGGAAATTGCTTCGTGAGCGAGGTGTAGCCCCGCGCCTGTCTTGACGAGGAGCGTTGCTCCCAGCAAAAGCAGGAAGAATGACGTGCTCCTACGAAAGGGGTTGCCACACGACATGCGCTGAAGCAGAGCGACGCAGAGAAGCGCTTGAACAATCTCGAGAATGGCTGACGCGAGAAGTGCACCGTAGAAGGAACGGACGACGCCCATGTCCGGCGATGAGGCCTGGGCTAGATAGGGCGCGATCCTTGTTATGGATTGATAGGCGGCGACAAGGGTGAAAAGGAGGGCAACGACCCAGGTAACGGTACAAAACAATTCGGAAAACCTTCAGCGTACCGTCTCGATTGTCAGCGGACATAGTAACCTCCTTAAAATATTGATTGATGTTATTAACACAATACGTTAACTAAATAATGTCGACAATGGGTTTCACGTGATATCCAAAACTTGAATAAGATGTTAGGAGGAACCGTGGAACACAAGTAATATGCATGGTCGGTCCGACTGGCAGCAATGGCAGGAATTGCACTCATGGTTCTCGCTGCATTCTTTGCCGTCCCGGATGCTGCGAAGGCGGATGAGGTGACGCTGCGCGAGGCAACCACTCAAAGAGGCATTAGCGCTCCGCGATACGAGTGAGCTCTTCTGGGGTGTCGGCGATGAAGTCGGCACCCTCTTTTTCAAGCTCGGGGCGGCCGCGGAAGCCCCAGGAGACGCCTGCTACCTTGAGTCCGGCATTGTGGCCGCACTGCACGTCTACGTTGCTGTCACCCACGTAGAGGGTGGTTTTGGGATCGGCGCTGAGCTGTTCGAGCACATGCAGCGTAATGGGCGCAGCCGGCTTGGGCGGAAAGGCATCGACGCGGCCCTGTACGACGGCGAAGTGGTCGGCGCCAAAGTAGCGCGCAACGAGTGGAACAACAGCAGCGTGGTCCTTGTTGGAAAGGACGGCAAGTGTGAGGCTCGCGCGTTGTAGTTCATCGAGAAGCTCGACGATGCCGGGGTAGGGAGCTGTATGGTCCTCCTTGTGCACGTCGTAGTAAGTGCAGAGCTCGGCGTATGCCTGGTTGAAAAGCGCGCGATTGCTCCGAAGCTCCTCGGGCATGAACCGCTCCACGAGCTTGGGCATGCCGTTCCCCACCTTGAAGCGGTACTCGTCCACCGAGAACGTGGGCCAGCCATGGACCGCGCACACATGGTTGCCGGCTGCGGCTAGGTCCTCCAGCGTGTTGAGCAACGTGCCATCGAGGTCGAAGATCACGGTATCGAAGTGCATGCGAGTATCCCTTTCAGCCCAGTTCTGCCAACGGCCATGGTAGCGCAGCGGTCGGACGGGATGACCTGCGCCCCCGCGCCGATTTCGAGCGAACTGTGAGAAGGGCCCGGAGAAACCCAGGAAAGCGATTCGGTCTCAGGGCACGCAAGAACCACGTGCCCATCCTCGTTTATCGCTTTCCTGCGGTTTCTCCGGGCCCTTCTCCAGTCTCGCGAGAACTGGCGCGGGGTGCAGATCATCCCGTCCGACCGCCGCCACTAGCAAATGCGCGGCAGCTGCTCTCCCACCAGCATGTCGAGGATGCGCGTGGAGCCCCAAGGCGTCCGTACGCGGACCACCGGGTCCCCGGAGACGCTGCCCACGGTGCCGATGATCGCGGCGTTCTCGCCGTATCGGCTACCGTGCATGGCAGAGAGGGCTGCGTCAGCCTCGTCAGCGGGCACCACGGCGACCATCTTGCCCTCGTTGGCCACCTGGAGCACGTCGTAACCGAGCATGTCGCAGGCGCCGCGCACTTCATCGCGCACGGGAACGGCATCTTCCTTGATCTCCATGTTCACGCCACTCGCCGAGGCGAACTCATTCAGCGTGCTCGCCAGGCCGCCGCGCGTGGGGTCGCGGAAGCAGCGGACGTGCGGCGCGGCCTCCATCACGGCGGCAATCAGGTGGTTCAGCGGCGCCGCATCCGTTTCGATGGTGGTGCCGAAGGCCAAGCCTTCGCGCTGACTCATGACCGCGATGCCGTGGTCGCCGAGCGTGCCGGAGACGAGGATGACGTCGCCGGGCTGGCAGTTGGCGCCCGAGAGGTTCACGCCCTCGGGGACTTCGCCAACGCCAGCGGTGTTTATGTACACGCCGTCCGCGCCACCGCGCTCCACTACCTTGGTGTCACCGGTGACGATGCGGACACCCGCCTCGCGCGCGGTCTCGGCCATGGTCGTAACGATGCGGCGCAGGTCGTCCATGGGGTAGCCCTCCTCCAGGATGAACCCGCAGGAGAGGTAGCGCACGTTGGCACCGGAAGTGGCAACGTCGTTGACGGTGCCGCAGATGGCCAGCCGGCCGATGTTGCCGCCGGGGAAGAACTGGGGCGTAACCACAAAGCTGTCGGTGGACATCGCGATGCGGCCGGTAGCGGGCAGGGTGCCCACACCGGCGTCGTTGCCGGCGAGCAGCTCGGGCGAGCCGAAGGCCTCTAGGAAGACATCGTCGATGATGCGCTTCATCATCTGACCGCCGGACCCATGGCCCAACAAGACGGTATCGGAATGTGCCATAATGCGTAGCTCCTTAGCGAAACGCGTGTTGACGTGGACCGGTAGCTCGAGCGGGTGCCGGATGGGCTCCGGTCGAGCTTACGCCTCCCGGTAGCGGAAGTACGCCGCGCAGCTGCCCTCGCTGGACACCATGCATGGGCCAACGGGATGCTCGGGCGTGCAGGCACGGCCGAAGAGCGGGCAGTTGCCGGGGGTGATGGCGCCGCGCAGCACGTCGCCGCAGCGGCAGCCGCGGGGCTCCACCGTGGGCTCGATCTGCACCGAGAAGCGACGGCTCGCGTCAAATCGTGCAAAGGCATCGCGAATCCGCAGGCCGGAGGCGGGAATGGTGCCCAAGCCGCGCCATTCGGCATCGCAGGGCTCGAACGCCTGCGCCACCAGGGCGCGCGCGACGGCGTTGCCGTCTGTGGACACCCCGCGCTGGTAGGCGTTCTCGATGGCCGGTTTGCCGGAAACCACCAGGCGCACGAGCTCGGCCACGCCCTCCAGGATGTCCACCGGCTCAAAGCCCGTGACCACGCCCGGCGTCTGGAACTCGTCTACCAGGAAGGTATACGGCGCGAGTCCGGTGATCGTGCTCACGTGGCCGGGCAGGATGAAGCCGTCGATACGCGTCTCGGGGTCGTTGGCGATGGCCCGGAGCGCCGCCGGCGTGGTCTTGTGCGCGCAGTAGACCGAGAAATTCGGCAGGTCGCGCGCCTCGGCCTCCAGAATACACGCGGCGATGGTGGGCGTGGTGGTCTCAAAGCCCACGCCCATGAAGATCACCTGGCGCTCGGGGTTGGCGGCGGCGATGTCCAGCGCGTCGAGCGGCGAGTAGACGATGCGGATATCGCGGCCGGCAGCCTTCATCTGCGCGAGCGAGGTGGAGCTGCCCGGTACGCGCATCATGTCGCCGAACGTGGTGATGATGGCGTCGTCCATGCGGGCCAGCGCGATGGCGTGGTCGATGTCGTGGTTGGCGGTGACGCACACGGGGCAGCCGGGGCCGGAGAGCAGCTTGACGCCCGCGGGCATGACGCTGCGGAACCCGTAGCGGCCGATGCTCATGGTGTGCGTGCCGCAGACCTCCATGAGGTTGATCTGGCGGTCGCCGGCAAGCTCGTGGATGCGCGCGATGAGCTCCCGCGCGAGCACGGGGTCGCGGAAGGCGTCAAAGTTGATATCGCGGGACGCGGCGGTTGCGTTGGATGTCGTCATGCCACGGCCTCGGCGGGGGTGCCTTCGTCGGCGAGCTCGGGCAGCTGCTTGAAGAGCTCGATGGTCTCGCGCGCTTCCTCCGGGTCGATCACCTGGATGCCAAAGCCCGCGTGCACGAGCACGTAGTCTCCCACCTGCGCGTCGGGCACCAAACGCAGCGAGGCCTCGCGTGTGACGCCGAGCATGTCGACGACGGCGCGACCCCCCTCCTCGATGGACTGAATCTTTCCCGGTACCGCTAGGCACATGGTTAAACCCCTCTCCCCGTTTACCGTGGAAGATGGTACCCCTGCAGGCGGAATTGCGCACTAGCGTCACAAGCGCACCACGGACCTCCCACGGGTGAAGGAGCGAGCCGAAGAAAGGAACCAGAGACGTTTCATCGTCGTGCAGATGATGAAACGTCTCTGGTTCGTTCTTTCATCCGCGTTCGCTACAGCTCGGAGGCCAGGCGCTCGCCCATCAGGTAGCCCATCACGGAGGCCATCATGAGGCCGCGGGTCCATCCGCTGGAGTCGCCTAGGCAGTGGAGCCCCGCCACGTTGGTGTTGAACTCCGCGTCCATGGACACGCGGTTGCTGTAGAACTTGAGCTCCGGCGCATACAGCAGCGTCTCCGCAGAGGCGAAGCCGGGAATGGCCTTGTCCACGGCCAGCATGAACGCCACGATGCTCGTCATGGTGCGGTAGGGCAGCGCGCTCGTGATATCGCCTGCCACGGCGTCCGGCAGCGTGGGCCGCACGTTGGAGCGCGCGAGCTCCTTCTCCCAGGTGCGCTTGCCGTCCAGGATGTCGCCGAAGCGCTGCACCAGAATGTGCCCGTCGCCCAGCATGTTGCACAGCCGCCCCACGTTCTGCGCGAAGGCGATGGGCTGGTTGAAGGGCTCGCGGAAGTTGTGGGAGCATAGGATCGCCAGGTTGGTGTTATCGGACTTCCGCTCCTTAAAGGAGTGCCCGTTCACCACCGCCAGGCCGCCGTCGTAGTTCTCCTGCGCCACGAAGCCGCCGGGGTTCTGGCAGAAGGTGCGCACCTTGTTGCGGAACGGGTTGGGGTAGCCGATGAGCTTCCCCTCGTAGAGCACGTTGTTCACGTCCTCAATCACCTCGTTCCGCATCTCCACGCGCACGCCGATGTCCACGGGGCCGGGCTCGTGCTTGATGTGGTGCGCGGTGCAGAGCCCCTCCAGCCAGTTCGCGCCGCGGCGGCCCGTGGCCACGATGACGCTCCGGGCGTCGATGCGCTCCTCGCCCACGGGACCCACCGCCACCACGCCGGTGCAGGCGTCGTTCTCGATGACGATGTCGCGGCACTCCGTCCGGAACCGTATGTCGACCCCGGCGTCCAGCAGGTACTTCTCGATGGCGGCGTACAGCTCCTGGGCCTTCTCGGTGCCCAGGTGGCGGATGGGGCAGTCCACCAGTTTCAGGCCCGCCTGGATGGCGCGCAGGCGGATGGCGCGCGCCGCAGGGTTTCCGCCCGCGCCCTCAACGTGGCTGTCCGCACCGAAGCGCAGGTAGATCTTATCCACGATATCGATGGTGTCCTGCGCGCGCGTGGCGCCGATCAGCTCCGGCAGGTCGCCGCCTACCTCGTGCGAGAGCGAGAGCTTGCCGTCCGAGAACGCGCCCGCGCCGGAGAACCCGGTGGTGATGTTGCACGGGTTGCAGTTCATGCAGTGTCCCGTCTTGTCCTTGGGGCAGTGGCGGCGCTCGACGGGCAGGCCCTTCTCGAGCATGACGATGCGCGTCTGCGGACGCTCCTCGATAAGTTTGAGCGCGGTGAAGATGCCGGACGGTCCGGCGCCGACGATGACGACGTCTGTGTTCATGTAAGCCCCCTTGCGATCCTTGCCGAGGGGTCCGGCGGGGTCGTCCCGCGCCTCGGCACAACTCAGGCAAGGCTACACGCTAGGACAACCCGCGCCGCCAAACAAGGCCCGCTGCCGGCCCCCAGCCCCCAGAACCAGGGGAAAACCCAAGGAAACGCCAGGTCGGTTACTATTACGTAATACCGCTGCAACCTCGGTTGCAGGCAGGGCGATGGAGTTCCAAAATGCGGTTGTTACCATGGAAAATATAGAAGGGGGCCAGTGTGCGTACCGTGGACTTGGTTACAACGCTGCAAGGTGAGGAGGTGCTCTCTGTGGAACGGCTGGCAAGGCGTTTTAACGCGAGCATCCGCACCGTGCGCTCCCATATCCACCAGGCGAACAGCGCACTCGAGGGCGTGGCCCGCATCACGTTCTCGCGCACGGGCAACGGCTACCGGCTGGACGTGACCGACCCGCAGGCCCTTACCGCCTGGGTGGACCGCAGCCACGCCCTTGCCGGCGCGAGCGACCGCAGCGCCTCCGAGGAGCGCGCCCTCTCCCTGGCCATGGACCTGCTGCAGCGCAGCGACTGGGTGACCATCGCCAACCTGGCTGACATGCTATACGTATCCCCGCAGAGTGTCTCGGGCGACCTCAAGGCCGTGTCCTCCCTGGTGGAACGCTTCGGCCTCGAGGTGGTCCGCCGTCCGCGCTACGGCGTGCGCATCGATGGCCCCGAGATGCCGCGCCGCCTGTGCCTGGCGAGCCTGATCTCCAAGAAGCTCCTCTCCAACGGCGTGCCCAGCTGGGACGCCGGCCAGGACCGCGTGGTGCAGCAGGTTGCCGCCTGCGTGAACGATGCGCTGCAGGACGCGGACATCACCATCGGCTACGGCGCCCTGCAGAATCTGGTGGTGCACGTGGCCGTGGCCATCGAGCGCATCCGCAGCGACTGCTACGTGCCGCTGGACGAGGAGCGCCTGGCCGCCCTGCGCGGCGCCAAGGAGTTCCCCGTGGCGCAGCGCATCGCCCAGAAGGTGGGCCGTGCCCTGAACGTGGAGATGCCCGAGACCGAGGTGGCTTACATCGCCATCCACCTGGCGGGCAAGAAGACCCTGGACAAGCTCGTGGAGGCCGGCTCGTCCGACGACGCCGGCGGCGCCCCCGCCATCTCCGACGAGGTGTGGACCGCCGTGGGCGACATCCTGGATCGCGTATGGGAGTCCTCCCACCTGGACTTCCGTAGTGACCTTGAGCTGCGCATGAACCTCGCCCGGCACCTGGCCCCGCTCTCCGTGCGGTTGCGCTACGGGCTCCGCATGGAGAACCCGCTGCTGGCGGACATAAAGACCCGCTACCCGCTGGCTTACTCCATCGCGGCGGACGCCGCGGGCGTGCTGGCCGAGCACTACGACGCGGAGCCCTCGGAGGACGAGATCGGCTATCTGGCCTTGGCCTTCGCCCTGGCCCTGGAGCGCCAGCGCACCGGCGCCAGCAAGAAGAACGTCCTCATGGTGTGCGGTTCGGGCATGGGCACGGCGCGCATGCTGGAGTACCGCTTCAAGCAGGCGTTCTCCGGCTACATCGACACCATCCGCACCTGCGATGCGCACGATGCGGCGCGCCAGGATTTCAGCACTATCGACTACGTGTTCACCACGGTGCCCCTGGAGCAGGAGCTCCCGGTGCCCGTGTGCCAGATCAACTTCTTCTTTGAGGACACGGACGCGGGCGATATCCGCCGCATCCTGAACGGGCGCCCCGCCGCGCGGAACTTCCTGGCGCACTTCAGCCCGGACCTGTTTCTACCGCACCTGGACGTGGCGAGCCGTCGCGAGGCCATCGGGCTGCTCTGCGAGCGCATGGCCCGGCGCGTGCCGGTGGACGAGGGCTTTTTGGGTTCCGTCCTGGCGCGCGAGGAGGCCGCGGCCACCTCGTTCGGTAACGGCGTGGCCATGCCGCACCCGCTGCGCGCCATGAGCGATGCCACGCACGTGTGCGTGGGGCTGCTGGACAAGCCCGTGGCCTGGGGCGACATGCACCAGGTGCAGGCCGTGTTCCTGTTCTCCTATGCGCGCTCAGGCGGGCGCGCCCTCGACGATTTCTTCAGCACATGCGCCGACATCTTCATGGACGCCGACGACATGCGCAGGCTCATCCAGGATCAATCCTGGGAAACGCTCGTATCGATCATTCAGGGGAGGTGATTTGCGATGTCTCAGGAGGACGAAGCCGTTCAGAAGGACGGCGGGGACGAGTCCACGGAGCTCATCTCGTTTGGCATCATCGCGGCGGCCGGTACGGCTCGCAGCCTGGCGTTCGAGGCGCTCAACCTTGCGCACCAGCACGATTACGAGGGTGCTCATGAGCTGCTGGACCAGGCGAGCAAGGCCGCGCTCGAGGCGCACCACCAGCAGACGGCGTTGCTCTCCAAGGAGGCTAGCGGCGAGCACACGCCCGTCGACGTCATGCTCGTGCACGCTCAGGACCATCTGATGACCGCCATGCTGGCGCAGGAGCTCATAGCCGAGATCCTGTACCTGCACGAGTCGAAGCAAGACAAGGAAGAGGGCTGAGGCCCGGGGAGACCCAGACAGGCCCACGGCCGGGGCACTCCGGCCGGACGGGAAACCAAGCAGAGGAGGGAACGGTATGAAGGTTTTGCTCGTGTGCGCAGGTGGCATGTCCACCAGCATCGTCATGAAGAAGATGCGCCAGTACGCCGAGGCCAAGGGCATCGAGGGCTTCGAGGTCAGCGCCACCGGCGTTGGGGAGTTCCGCAACGTCGCGGACAAGTACGACGTCATTCTTCTGGGGCCGCAGATTGCCTACAAGAAGGACGACATCGTGGCCGGCGTCAACGGCCAGAAGCCCGTGGACGTGATCGCGCCCGCAGACTATGCCATCGCCAACTGCGGCAACATTTTCAAGCAGGTCAACACGCTGCTGGGCGCCTAGGCTCCCGCCGGTTGACGACAATGGAAAGGTAGGGTAATGGAAGCGCTTCAGAACTTCCTCCAGAAGTGGCTGATGCCGATCGCCGCGAAGATCGAGAAGCAGCAGCACCTTCAGGCCATCAAGGACGGCATGATCGGCGCCACGCCGTTCATTATCGTGGGCTCCATGTGCCTGCTGCCGATGGCCTTCATGAACCTCATCGGCTCCGGTCCGGTGTACGACTTCCTGGGCGTCGTGAACCCGTTCTTCACGACCATCGCCGCCAAGACCACCGACTTCGTGGCCATCTACGCGTGCTACCTCATCGCGCGCTCGTTGGCCAAGCGCTACGACATCGACAACACCATGCTCGCCATCTCGTCCGTCGCCGTACTGTTCATCCTCACGGGTGTGGACGTGAAGGACGGCATCGCCACCACGTACTTCGGCTCCTCGGGACTCTTCACCTCGATGATCGCCGCCATCCTGACGGTGGAGATCGCACGCGTGCTGGTGAAGTACAACGTGGTCATCAAGCTGCCGGACTCCGTGCCCGACATGGTGTCCGAGAGCTTCAGCGCGCTCATCCCCATCTTCTTCGCCTGCGCGGCCGCCTCGGGCATCGCGCTGGCCTCCACCAACCTGGGCGGCGCCGCGTTCCCCGCGCTCATCATGAACCTGCTGGCTCCGGCCATCAGCTCCATGGACACGCTGCCCGCGCTGCTGATCGTGATCTTCCTCACCCAGCTGCTGTGGTTCTTCGGCCTGCACGGGCCCAGCATCACGCAGGTTGCCTGGGCGCCGTTCGCCATCGCCTACGCCACCGAGAACGCGGCCAACTACGCCGCCGGCCAGGCCGTGACGCACGTGTTCACCTATGGCTTCTACTTCAACGTCCTGCAGGTTACCGGTTCCGGCCTCACGCTCGGCCTGGTGATCTTCATGCTGCTCTCCAAGAGCCAGACGTACAAGGCCATCGGCAAGGCGGCCATCGTGCCCTCCATCTTCGGCATCAACGAGCCCGTCATCTTCGGCGCACCCATCCTGCTGAACCCGTTCATGTTCATCCCGTTCGTGTTCGGCCCGCTGGTGTGCACCGTCATCAGCTGGTTCGCCTTCGCGACCGGCCTGGTGGGCATGCCGATAACGGCTCCTCCGGGATTCATGCCCCCGGGAGTGGGCGCCTACCTGATGACGCTCGACTGGCGCGCGCCGGTGCTGGTGGTTGTGCTGCTGGTGATCATGGCCGCGATCTACTACCCGTTCTTCAAGCTCATGGAGAAGGAGCAGCTGGAGACCGAGGCCGCCGACGAGGCTACCGCAGCCTCCAAGTAGTTCCTGCATTTTTGGGACGCTCGGCCCAATCCCCAGTGCATCTGGGAGCATGTGCACGCTCCTCAGGCACTGATTGTCGATAAGGCAAACAGACGGAAAGAAGGTATGCACATGGAAAAGAAGAAGTTCTCCGTCGTGATCGCGGGTGGCGGGAGCACCTACACCCCCGAGATCATCCTCATGCTCCTGGAGAACCTGGACCGGCTCCCGCTGCGCTGCATCAAGCTGTACGACAACGACGCTGACCGCCAGGGCAAGCTGGCACCCGCCTGCCAGGTCTTGGTGCACGAGAAGGACCCGTCCATCCAGTTCGTGGCCACCACGGATCCCGAGACGGCCTACACCGATGTCGACTTCTGCCTGGCGCACATTCGCGTGGGCCAGCTGCCGATGCGCTCGCTGGACGAGAAGATTCCCCTCAAGCACGGCGTGGTGGGCCAGGAGACCTGCGGCCCCGGCGGTATGGCCTACGGCATGCGCTCCATCCCTGGCGTGCTGGAGAACATCGAGTACATGGAGAAGTACAGCCCCAACTGCTGGATGCTCAACTACTCCAACCCGGCGGCCATCGTGGCCGAGGCCACGCGCCGCGTGTGCCCCGACAGCCGCGTGATCAACATCTGCGACATGCCCATCGGCCTCGAGAACAACATGGCCGACATCCTGGGCCGCACCCATCCGGACATCCGCGGCCGCAAGGACCTGGACATTCGCTACTTTGGCCTGAATCACTTTGGCTGGTACACGAGCGTCAAGAACGCCGAGGGCACCGAGCTGCTGCCGGA
The DNA here is from genome assembly GCF_902501965.1 of Collinsella sp. AK_207A. Taxonomy (GTDB): domain Bacteria; phylum Actinomycetota; class Coriobacteriia; order Coriobacteriales; family Coriobacteriaceae; genus Collinsella. The sequence goes on from NZ_CABWID010000010.1 coordinate 462,911, forward strand.
GCTGCTGGCGCACCAGATCAAGTACGGCAACACGAGTCCCGATGACGATCCGGAGGACGCCGGCCACTACACGGACCGCTCCTGGTACGAGACGGCGCTCAAGGAGAAGGACCTGGTGGCGCTGGACCCCACCGTGTCGTGGAACACCTACCTGCAGTACTACCTGTACGGCGACGACATGATTAAGCATGTGGAATACCGCGAGGACGGCACGCCCATCACCCGCGCCGATCAGGTGGTTGCCGGGCGCGAGGCCCGCGTCTTCGGCGAGTGCGCGCGCATCGCCCAGGAGGGGACCGGCAAGGACACCACGCTCAAGGTGGGCATCCACGCCGAGTTCATCGTGGACCTGGCCACGGCGCTAGCGTTCAACACACACGAGCGCATGCTGCTGATCGTGCCCAACGAGGGCTCGCTCGAGAACTTCGATGACGATGCCATGGTGGAAATCCCCTGCATCGTGGGCAAGGACGGCTACGAGCCGCTGAGCATCGGTCGCATTCCCACCTTCCAGAAGGGCCTGATGGAGGAGCAGGTGGCGTGCGAGAAGCTCGTGGTGGACGCCTGGCAGGCCGGCGAGGCCGGCGACGCCCAGGGCGCGTACCTCAAGCTGCTGCAGGCCTTCACGCTCTCCAAGACGGTGCCCTCCGCCAACGTGGCCGTGAAGATCCTGGACGATCTGATTGTGGCCAACAAGGACTACTGGCCCACGCTGACCAAGCCGGAGTGGCTGGAGAAGTAGGCCAAGCGTGAGGGGTGGTACGCCGGGACAGTCCCAACGTACCACCCCGCCCGTCCGCAACCAACAACAAAAGGAGTTCAACCATGGCATATTCCATCTGGGAGACCGGCACCACCAAGCATGGTTTCCCCATCGACCTCATGATCTCGTCGCTGCAGAAGAGCATCCGCCGCGGCAGCGAGTCCGACGAGGTGGTGGACGACGAGGGCCACACCGCCCAGTGGTTCCTGGAGAACGCGGTGAAGGTGGCGTACGAGTTGTACACCTCCAGCCCCGTGCTGCTCGAGAAGCTCTGGAGCCGCCTCGTCTCCATCTCCGTGGAGGACGTGGGCTGTCGTCCGGAGATGGCCGTCTACATCAACACCCTCAACCAGATGCGCAAGGACTATGGCTACGACGACGTGGACCAGCCGATGTTCTTCGTGCAGGCCATCCGCCTGCTGTGCTCCGGCGAGAAGGACCGCTCCACGGACTTCCTCAAGAACATCGTCATCAAGGGTGCTGAGCTGGGCGTGCGACCGGAGATTCCGGACCTCGCCTACGACAAGCACACCAAGAAGGGCCAGGAGATGGGCCGCGACTCGTTCCACTTCTTCAATGAGGCCTGCCGCGTCATTCCGCAGAAGGACGTTGAGAACAGTTACCGCCAGCGCTACGGCGAGCTGCTAGACGAGTACTACCACGGCGACACGCCGCACGATCCGGACGCGTTCAAGTACGCGATCGGCCGCGTGTAGGTCGGTTTCCACCGGCGCCTGGGCGACCTGGGCGCCGAGGAGAGAGATTGTTCCGGCGAGGGCCGGGACCGCGCCTGCGGCGGACGGCGCGCGTGCAGCTGCGGCCGAGCCGCGGCGACCTTCAGCCGGCGGCTCGACGCGCGGCTGGTAGCCTCCATGGCCGCCGCGGGGGCGCTCTCGTTCTCGGCGGTGGTGTTCGAGACGGCGCTCAACGTGGCGCTTCCAACCCTGATGATGGAGTTCCAGGTGGGCACGGCCACCATCCAGTGGATCACCTCGGGCTACCTGCTCACGCTCGCTATCGTCATCCCCACGTTTCCCTGGCTGAAGTCGCGCTTTCCGCTGCGACGCCTCTTCGTGGCGGCCGTGGTGCTCTTCATCGCCGGAGCGCTCGCCTGCGGGCTGGCGCTCACGTTCCCGGTGCTCTCGGCCGCGGCCTTCCGGCTTTGCCGCCAGTGAAGAGCGCAACGCCTGCGTCCCTGCGCCGCGGGCGCGCCGCAACCCTTACCATGATGGGCAAGTGAAGGGAGCCCCCGTGAGTTCTACGACCGACCGAATCGACATCTGGGTGGACTGCGACCCCGGCATCGACGATGCCGTCATGCTGGCCTGCGTGGCCGCGAGCAGCGATCGTCTGCAGCTGCACGGCGTCTCCAGCGTGGCAGGCAACCTGCCGAGTGATGTCGTGACGAAAAACGTGCTGCGCCTGGCGGACTTTCTGGGGTTGCCGCAGGTTCCGCTCGCGCGCGGGGCCGTACGCCCGCTGGTTCGTCCCGCCCAAGATGCGGCGGCGGTTCACGGGGCGATGGGTCTCGGCGAGGTTGTGCTACCCGTTTCGACGCGCGCGCTCGAGCCGGAGCCGGCGGTCGTTGCGATGCAACGGGCCATCGCCGCGCTGCCGGAAGGCCGTCGCATGACGCTCGTTCCCACGGGGCCGCTCACCAACATCGCCTTGCTCCTGCGCGTGTATCCGCAGGTTGCAGACCGGATTGACCGCATCGTCCTTATGGGTGGGTCCACGGTGGGCGGCAACGTGACGCCGTATGCCGAGTTCAACGTATGGGGCGATCCGGAGGCCGCGGCTATGGTGCTTGGCAGCGGGCTGCCAATCGTCATGTGCGGGCTGGACGTCACGCTCAAGTGCGGGCTCACGAGGGAGCAGCTCCGCGGTCTGCTTGAGGACGAAAACCCCCGCCGCGCGATGCTGGGACGGATGCTGTCGTTCTATACGCCGGTGGACGCGGAGTGGCGGTACGGCGTCTGCGTCATTCACGACGCCGCGACCATCCTGTACCTCACGAATCCCGAGCTCTTTAGCGGTGTGACCTGTGACATCGAGGTGGATTGCGGCGACGGGCGGCGGGGCGAGACGCGCGTGGTGCCGGGTGGCGACGTGCTACGGTTGAACGACGTGGATATGGCTGGGTTCCAAGAGGCGCTGCTAGGCCAGCTGGCCCGGCTGTAGGGGAGGAGCATCATGAGCGTGCTGGTGTTTGGATCCGCGAACATAGACGAGACGTATACCGTGTCGCATATGGTGGCGCGCGGCGAGACGCTTGCGGCCACGGCGGTGACGCGGCGCTCGGGAGGCAAGGGCCTGAACCAGGCCATCGCCTTCGCGCGCGCTGGGGCGGAGGTTTGCTTTGCCGGTATGGTGGGTACCGATGGGCAATTTCTGCTGGAAGAGCTGGTAGCCGCGGGCGTTGACGTGACGCGCGTGCGCGTGTTGCCGGACGAGCGGACGGGCGTCGCCGTGATTCAAAACGACACCGCGGGCGATAACTGCATCCTGCTCTACGGCGGAGCGAACCGGCGCATGACGCCTGCATATGTACGCGAGGTTTTGGACGCGTGCCGTCCCGGCGATTTGGTGGTGCTGCAGAACGAGATCAACCTGCCGGGCGAGATCATCGAGGGTGCGCTCGAGCGGGGGCTGAGGGTGGCGGTCAATCCGTCGCCCATGGATGAAGCCGTACCCGTTGATCTGCTGGAACGGGTGGACTACCTGCTGGTCAACGAGGTCGAGGCGTCTCAGCTGCTGGGACCGGATATGCCGAGCGGCGACACGTGGGCCGATGTTGCCCAGGCTCTGGGCTCTTGCTTTCCTCAGACGACGATCGCGCTCACGCTCGGCGGTGAAGGCTCCATGCTCATACGGGATGGCGCGGTGGTCGTTCGGCAACCGGCGCTCTCGCACGAGGTGGTGGATACCACGGCGGCGGGAGACACCTTTACGGGTTACCTGCTGACGGCACTTGAGCGCGGGGATGCCCCTGAAACGGCTATGCGCCTGGCGGCGACGGCCTCGGCCATCACTGTGAGCCGACCTGGTGCGGCGCCGAGCATTCCCTTGCTTGCCGAATGCGAGGCATTGCCGGAAAAGTAGGCGATACTTTATCGGTTTTGAGGCAGCCGTGAAAAAGCAGGCCGATACTTTATCTGTTTTGAGGGGACCGTGCTCGTAAGGAGTCTGGGTGAGGGATAGAAAGCCCAGGTTGAGAGGATGGCGGTTTCGCTTCTACTGGTCGGACCCGCCGAGAACCGATAAAGTAGCGGCTCGCTTTCAGCGGGTGCGTGACAAACCAATAAAGTAGGGCCGACTTTTCCTATATGCCGCGCGCTCGCGCCACGGCGGCCTGGCCGTAGGCGATGCACCCGTCGTTGACGGGCACCGTGTGGGGAACGAGCGCCCTGAGGCCCCGCTGTTCCAGGAGCCTCCACATGCGGCAGAGCAGCAAACGGTTCATAAAGCAGCCGCCGGAGAGCGCAACGGTATCGAGTCGGCGTTCGCGGGCGATGTTGATGGCGGCATCGGCAAAGCCTGTCGCCACGGCATCGTGTGCCTGCCAAGCCAGGAGGTTCGGATCTGCGCCGGCGGCGATGCCGTCCAATACGGCGCGGAGGAGCGGAGCTGGATCCAGGACCCCGCCTCGCAGCGGCAGGGTGATTCCCGCGGCTTGCGAGCGGATTGCCGCCCGCCACGCCGCAGCTTCGAGCTGGATGGCGGGTTCTCCCTCATAGGTTGCCTGGTCGCGGATGCCGAGCAGGGCGGCCAACGCATCGAGAAAGCGCCCCATGCTGCTGGTGAGGGGGCTGTTGATACCACGCTCTACCATGGTGGCGGTCACCTTGCGCGTGGGCTCATCCATGCGTTCAAGGAGGCTCGCCGCCCCGGCATGGTCGAGCAGCCCGTGAGCCATGAGCAGCGCATATGCGTTGCGCCGGGCATCGCGCACAGAGGCCGCGCCGCCGGGGAGACGCCAAGTTGCAAGGTGGGTGGTGCGCTCAAAGCCGGCTAGATCGGCCACGAGGATCTCGCCGCCCCATACCGTGCCATCCGTACCGGCCCCCGTGCCGTCGAGTGCGATGCCCACCACGGGGCCCGGCTCGTTGTGCTCCGCAAGCACGGAGGCGATGTGCGCATGGTGGTGCTGCACTTCAATGAGCGGCAGACCCTGCTTGCGCGCCTGTTCGCGCGCCCATTGGCTGGGCAGATAGCCGGGATGCAGGTCGCAGGCGAGCGCGGTGGGCGTGAGGTCGAAGAGCGACTGAAGGCGCGCGCGGGCCTCAGTCCAAGCGGAGAAGGTCTCGCCGTTCTCGACGTCGCCGATGTGCTGGGAGAGAAAGCACTGGGCCTTGCCGTCATCCACCTCGCGCGTGAGGGCGATGGTCGCTTTCTGCTCCGAGCCGCAGGCGAGCACCACGGGCGCGGCGCCCGGCACGAAGGGGTCGCTACCGGTACGTGCGGGGCAGGCGGGCAGCGAGAGCGGCATCGGCGCAAAACCGCGCGCGCGTCGCACGGGCAGAGGCTCCCCCGCGACTATGCGCACCACGGAGTCGTCGTAGCGCGAGAGGATGGCACGGTCGTTTCCGAGCAGCGCGTCGGCGATACCGCTCGCAACCAGGTGCTCCCAGGCCAGCTCGTCATCCACCTCGATGGGTTCCTCGGAGAGGTTGCCGCTCGTCATCACGAGCGCGTGCACACCCCGCTCCCCGCAGGCGGCAAGCAGGAGGTGCTGTAGCGGGGTATGCGGCAGCATGACGCCGAGTTCGGGAAGGTTCCAAGCAACGGCTTCGGCGAGCATCGGTTCCGGACCATCACCCGTCGGTTCCGAACCCATCTGTACACGTCGCCGAAGCAGCACGATGGGTCGCACGGACCCCGTGAGCAGGGCGGCTTCCGCGTCGTCAACCTTGCAGACGCCGCGGACCTCGTCCAGCGTTCGCATCATCACGGCGAGCGGCTTGTTGCTCCGCCGCTTGCGACGGCGTAGCTCGCGCACGGCGGCATCGTTGCCCGCGTTGCACGCAAGGTGGAACCCACCCAGACCCTTGATGGCAACGATGCTACCTGCGGCAAGCAGGTGCGCGCACCGTCCGATGATTGCATCGCTCTCCTCGCACGTGGCACCTACCGCGGGAACCCGCGGTTCGTCCCCACTGCCCGTAGATGCCTCCTCGCGCCACGTGAGGTGCGGGCCGCACGTAAAGCAGGCGTCGGGTTGCGCATGGAAGCGCCGGTCGGCCGGGTCGGCGTACTCGCGCGCGCAGCGGGGGCACATGGGGAACGCCGCCATGGACGTCTTGGGCCGGTCATAGGGCAGGTCGCGGATGATGGTAAAGCGCGGCCCGCAGTTGGTGCAGTTGATGAAAGGGTAGTGGAAGCGCCGGTCGGTGGGGTCGAACAGCTCGTGCACGCAATCCGGGCAGGTGGCGATGTCGGGCGAGACGAGAGTCGTGTGCGCGGTCTGGTCCTCGGACGCCACGATGCGGAACCCGCTCGGTCGGTCGTGGCCATCCTGCGCCCGTGGGCCCTCGCCTTCCAGCGGGGTCACGGATACGTTCTCCACCTTGGCTGCGGCGGGCGCGTTCGCGGAGAGGGCGCCGACGAACGCATCGAGCGCCGCCGCGTCCGCCGCCCACGCCTCCACGTGCACGCCGTCCCCGGCGTTGAGCACCCAGCCGGAAATCCCGCGCGCCACGGCTTCGCGGTACACGAAGGGCCGCATGCCCACGCCCTGTACCACGCCGGTTATGTGAATCCGTGCACCCCGCATGGCCTGCACGCTACCGGCCCAGGCTCTTCCCCGTTGCGGCGCAGGTCAGCTCGCCGTGCGCTACGCCGCGCAGGCCGAGCAGCTTGTCGGCCAGCTCGTACACGCGCGCCCCCTGGCCCTTTAAGGCCAGGATCTCCAGGCAGTTGTGGTGGTCCAGATGCACGTGCATGGTGGAGACGATCTCGGCGGTGTAGTCGTGCTGAATCTCGTCCAGCCGCCGCGTGAGGTCGCCGGTGTGGTGGTCGTAGATCATGGTGAGCGAGCCGATGACCTGCACATCCGGTGTGCGCTGCTCGTCCGCGACGAGCGAGGCGCGCATCAGGTCGCGCAGGGCCTCGGAGCGGTTGACCGTGTCGCCGCGCCGCGCCGTCTGGGCGTCGAACGCCCGCAGCAGGCCCTCGGGCACCGCGACGGAGAAGCGCGCGAGCTCATCGGCAGCGGTGTCCGAGGGCTCCGCTTTGGCGTTGGCAAGATCCGGGCGGTTTTCAGCCGGTGCGGCGGCCCCGTCCCTTTCATGGCCGTGTACGTGCATGGCTAGACCAGCTTGACGGAGCCGACGGAGTTGTGGTCGGCCTCGATGGCCTCGGCGTAGCCGTCCAGCGCAGCGTGTGCCTCGTCCAGCGCTTTCATGCAGGCCTCCAGCTGGCTGCCGATTCGCTCCATATCGAAGTTTTCGGTGGCGTGCAGCAGCAGGTGGCTCCACTCGTGCGCCATCTGGATGGTGTCGTCAATCTGGCGGACGCTCATCTCGAGCTGGCCCATGTTCATTCCGACGTCGTGCATGAGAACCTCCCTGGTCGTGGTTTGCAAGCAGTATAGCCCGAATGGCTCGCCGACGGGCGTCGTCGGTTTGCGGCCGCCAACGGGTCGAGGCTGCCGGTCCGTGGCAGCGACCACGCAAGACGATATGAGCTGAACATTGAGGCGCCTCCCGCGCGCGGGAAACGTGGGTCGCGCGACAATGTCGGTATCGTCAGACGTGGCCGCGCGCCACACCGTGCCGGGAGGTCCCCATGGAAGATTAT
>NZ_CABWID010000011.1 GCF_902501965.1 Collinsella sp. AK_207A
GTGGGCGGGGCGCCGCCCACCGGTCAGCGGCCACAGCGTGCGGGGCACGCCCGGTCCCATTCCGAACCCGGAAGCTAAGCCGCACCGCGCCGATGGTACTGCGGGGGAAGCCCGTGGGAGAGCAGGGCGCCGCTGACCGGTGGACGGCACCAGGCCGACGCCGATAGTACCCGAGGGGGCCCGCGAGGGCCCCCTCTTTTGTTCAGCGTTAGATTCTCGCCTCGCCATATGCCCATGGTTGATTTCCGATCCCAACCGAACACATTGAGCTGACGGCACGCTCCCGCAGTTAACCGAACGCCCCCGAGGTCCTATCCGGGCCCCGGGGGCGGCATTTTCCCAGTTGAAGGAATGGTGGAGATG
>NZ_CABWID010000012.1 GCF_902501965.1 Collinsella sp. AK_207A
CCCCCCCCCCCCCCCCCCCCCCCCCCCCCCCCCCCCCCCCCCCCCCCCCCCCCCCCCCCCCCCCCCCCCCCCCCCCCCCCCCCCCCCCCCCCCCCCCCCCCCCCCCCCCCCCCCCCCCCCCCCCCCCC
>NZ_CABWID010000013.1 GCF_902501965.1 Collinsella sp. AK_207A
CATCTCCACCATTCCTTCAACTGGGAAAATGCCGCCCCCGGGGCCCGGATAGGACCTCGGGGGCGTTCGGTTAACTGCGGGAGCGTGCCGTCAGCTCAATGTGTTCGGTTGGGATCGGAAATCAACCAGTGATCTTACTGAACATATGGCGCACCTTGTCCAGGCGGCTGTTTGGACGGCGGGGCTGGATGACTGGCTTGCCGACAGCGGCCTGATACCCTTTCAGTTCTGTAAGGCATACGCTCTGCCCGTTGGTGTAAAAGGCCAGATCAGTACGGTATGCCTGTATACAGCGGGCGGGAATCTCGCCAGTAAAGACAACTTCATCCTTTTTTACCTGGACCGTTTCGATGGTGGCACAGTATTTCGGTGCATCATGATAAGCCCTGGAAAGATATTCCCGGGGCGCATAGAGGGTGAAGGAGAGATAAGGTTCCAGCAGTTGCGTCCCTGATTCCTTCAATGCCTGTTCCAATACAATCGGGGCCAATGAGCGGAAGTCCGCCGGCGTGCTGACCGGACTGTAATAAAGCCCGTATTCAAAGCAAATCTTACAGTCCGTTACGTTCCAGCCGAACAAGCCCTGCTCCAGCCCGTAACGGATACCATCCCTGACAGCGTTTTGAAAACTCTGGTTCAAGTATCCCAGCGAAACCCGGCTCTCGTATTGTACACCGGAGCCAAGCGGGAGTGGTGTAACAGACAGTCCGATGGATGCCCAAAACGGGTTGGGCGGCACCTCGATATGGATGGTGTGGCTGGCTGCTTTGAGCGGCCGCTCCATATAAATGACGGTGGGTTCCTTTACCACTGTTTCAAGCTTGTATTTTTCCGACAGCAAAGCGGAAACAACCTCCAACTGCACCCGGCCCAAAAAAGAAAGAATGATCTCATGGGTGATGGAATCCACCTCGCAGCGCAAAAGCGGGTCAGTATCCGCAAGTTGCGTAAGAGCGTCCAGCAGCCGTTCTCTTTGCGCTGCCGTTTTCGGCGCAATCGACGTCCGCAGCATGGGGAGGGGGTCCTCACGCCACCTTTTACGAGGGAGCCGGGTTGGGTCCCCTAATACATCGTTTAACCTCACGCTGTCGCTGGGAAGGATAACAATTTCACCCGGATAAGCGGTGTCTGTCCGAACAATTTCCCCTTTGGATGGAATACGCATCTCTGTGATTTTCAGCTTTTCTCTCCCGGCCAGAGCCACCGTATCCCGCAGGCGCAGCGTTCCGCTGTATAGCCGCAAATAGATGAGCCGCTGGCCACAATCTGTATACTCCACCTTGAAAACGCTGCCGCATAGGGCGTCGCTCCCCTGTTCCCCAATCGGTTGGAACAGCCCTGTCACCGCATCCATCAACGGTTGAATGCCAAGGCCCTTTTTGGCGCTGCCATGATAGACCGGGAACAGGGAGGCGTCTTGAACCCGCCGCTGTTCCTCCTGCGCAAGTTCTTCCCGGCTGATTGGTTCTCCTGCGATATACTTTTCCAATAATTCATCGTTATTTTCGATGACCGCATCCCATGCTTCTATGTCGGTATTTTCCTCCAGGACTATTTCCGGGGACAGCGACACCGTCTGCTTGATGATAATATCGGCGGAGAGCTTATCCCGAACAGACTGATACACGCCCTGCAAATCAACGCCAGCCTGGTCGATCTTATTGATAAAGATAACGGTGGGAATGTCCATTTTCCGCAGGGCATGGAACAGAATACGGGTCTGGGCCTGCACACCATCTTTAGCGGAGATCACCAAGATGGCCCCATCTAAAACAGCCAAAGAGCGGTACACCTCCGCCAAAAAATCCATGTGGCCGGGCGTATCCACAATGTTGACTTTACATCTGTGCCACTGGAAGGAAGTGACTGCCGCTTGAATGGTAATCCCACGCTGCCGCTCCAAAAGCATGGTGTCCGTCCTCGTTGTCCCTTTTTCGACGCTCCCCGGTTCTGAAATGGCTCCGCTGGCATATAGCAGGCTCTCCGTCAAGGTTGTCTTTCCAGCGTCTACATGGGCAAGAATCCCGATATTGATAATGTTCATGTCTATCCTCCATACAAGGCCCAAATGGGCGCAAAAATCCCCAGCGGCTAATACTTTTACCGCTGGGGATCATGACTTCGGACAAACAGAAGTATGACGGCTTACATGAGCCGCTGTCCGTCACGATATTTACTAAAAAGGCAAAAGTATTCTTAAATTGGGTACAAAAACTAAGCCCCTGCAAGGGGCAATCATTTTTGCGCCCATTATCAAATTTTATTTAAGAATACCTTGCCGCATATTTGGTAGACTCCTCAAATCAGGTTAATAGCAGTATATCATAGTACACTCTAAAAAACAAGAAATTATTTTACCCGATTCCCCAAATAAATCAGGCCTTGATTATCAACTTTATCCGAACACCTCCCACATTCATCCGCACATGTGCGGATGAATGTGGGAACCCGATACCCTGAGGGCCGGATCGGCCGGCCCCGGGAGATCGGAGGACGGCATGTCCGGA
>NZ_CABWID010000014.1 GCF_902501965.1 Collinsella sp. AK_207A
CCTCGATGCGCTCGACCAGCCGCTGACGGCCCCGAGGCGTGAGGCGTGCGTTAGGATGTTGTGACATGGGAGGGCCCCTCTCTTCGCTGCAGACCTAGACAATCCACAGCTTCGCGGAGCCCTCCCTACTTGTCACTAGTCAGACGTAAACAACCTGTTGGCACTAAACAGCTAGGGCTGCCATCCGATTTTCATGTCCGCGCCGGCAGGTAAGCTCTCCCCAGGTTGAAAAAGCGCCCGGCAACACGGTCGGGCGAGGAGACCTGGGGAGGTCAACATGGAGAACAACAGCCGCTCTCGTCTGTACGCGTCGTTCCACATCGCGGGGTTCCAGTACTGGGATGGCGCGCTCGTGCTGGACAGGCTCAAGGTCGGCAAGGCGCTCGAGCTCGTGCCCGAGCCGGGAAATCCCTACGACCCCGACGCCGTCGCCCTGTACAACGAGGGGTCCAAGCTCGGGTTCGTCCCGCGCGAGCTGAACGGGAACCTCGCCCAGCTGCTCGCCTTCGGCCACACGGGGGTGTTCGAGGCCCGCGTCCAGCAGGTCGCCCCCGAGCGCAGCCCGTGGCACCAGGTCCGCGTGGGCCTCTTCGTGGTGGATGCACGGTAAGGGAAGGGGTCTCCGTGCGCCCGCGGACTCAGCAAAGAGGACCCGGCCGCGTTTTGTAACACGCTGGAAATATCGTTGACAGGGCATCCTTTGGCACATAAAGTAACAACCAACGTGTTAAGTAGGTTTTACCGCGAAAGGAGCCACCATGCTGCAGGCCACCATGGCAATGATGCGAATGCTTTGCTCTCGGCCGTGCTGCATGGACCGGTTCGCTCGCGCCTAGGCGCGCTTCGAATCCCCTAACTTGAGCAGCGTGGCCGGGAGACCCCCGGCTTTTTTCTTAATCAGGCTGACACGCCGCTTCCACACCAAAGGAGAACCATCATGACCGCTTTCGTGAACAACCCCGAGCACACCTTCGGCTTCGACACCCTGCAGCTGCACGTGGGCCAGGAGAACGCCGACCCGGCGACCGACTCCCGCGCGGTGCCCATCTACCAGACCACGAGCTACGTCTTCCGTAACTCCCAGCATGCCGCCGACCGCTTTGGCCTGGCCGACGCCGGCAACATCTACGGTCGTCTGACCAACTCCACGCAGAGCGCCTTCGAGGACCGCATCGCCGCGCTCGAGGGCGGCGTGGCCGGTCTCGCCGTGGCTTCCGGTGCCGCGGCCATCACCTACACCATCCAGGCGCTCGCCCAGGCCGGCGACCACATCGTGGCCCAGAAGACCATCTACGGCGGCACCTATAACCTGCTCGAGCACACGCTCGCCCAGTTCGGCGTGGAGACCACCTTCGTGGACGCCCACAACCTGGACGAGGTCGAGGGCGCCATCAAGGACAACACCGTCGCCGTGTACCTGGAGACGCTCGGCAACCCCAACTCCGACATCCCCAACGTGGACGCCATCTCCGAGATCGCCCGCAAGCACGGCCTGCCCGTGGTGGTGGACAACACCTTCGGCACCCCGTACCTCTTCCGTCCGCTCGAGCACGGCGCGAACATCGTCGTCCACTCTGCGACCAAGTTCATCGGCGGCCACGGCACCACGCTGGGCGGCGTGATCGTGGACGGCGGTAACTTCGACTGGAAGGCGAGCGGCAAGTACGCGCCCATCGCCGACGCGAACCCCAGCTACCATGGCGTCTCCTTCGTGGATGCCGCCGGCCCCGCCGCCTTCGCCACCTACGTGCGCGCCATCCTGCTGCGCGACGAGGGCGCCACGATCAGCCCCTTCAACGCGTTCCTGCTGCTCCAGGGCACCGAGACCCTCTCCCTGCGCGTCGACCGCCACGTTGAGAACACCAAGAAGGTCATCGAGTACCTGGTGAACAGCCCGTACGTGGAGAAGGTCAACCACCCGAGCCTGCCGGATCACCCCGATCACGAGCTCTATCAGAAGTACTTCCCCAAGGGCGGTGCCTCCATCTTCACGTTCGAGATCAAGGGAGGCAAGGACGCGGCCTGGAAGTTCATCGACCACCTGCAGATCTTCTCCCTGCTCGCCAACGTGGCAGACGTCAAGTCGCTGGTGATTCACCCCGCCACCACCACGCACAGCCAGCTGACCGAGGAGGAGCTGGCGGACCAGGGCATCACCCCGTCCACCATCCGCCTCTCCATCGGCACGGAGAACGCCGAGGACATCATCTGGGACCTGGACCAGGCATTCAAGGCTCTGGACGAGTAGAACCGGCAGCTCGTGCCATCGCGCGAGAAGCCTGCAAGCAAAACGAGACACGGGACGACGCTCTGCGACTCGGGCGCCGTCCCGTTTTTTCGTGCGCGGGGCACGGTGATTCCGCGGCGCCGCGATGGGGTATCGTCTGAACGGGGACGCGAGGGGCCGCGCGTGAAGCGCGGCTCGCAGAAAGGAAACCGCATGGGACGAAAGCACAGCTCGACGGGCGGGCGTAAGGGACCGGCTCGCAGCCGGCGGCAGCCCGGCCTTGAGGGTACGGTTCATCTGTTCGAGGGTCGCGCCGTGGTCGAGACGCCGGAGGGCTCCTTCCGGGTGGGGTTGAGGAGCCTGGGCGGGGCCATGGACGGTGACCGTGCGTTCGTGAGCCTGCACCGCGGACCGGGCGGCAAGCGCCGGGCTCGGGTGGAGGAGGTCACGGAGCGGGCCGTGAAGTCGATCGTGGGCGAGTTCGCGCAGCTGGGGCCCTTGGGGGCCGTGCGCCCGCTCGACCGTCGCATCAGGCACGACTTCTTCGTGCTGCCCGATGACGACTCCGCCGCGCACGCGGGCGCTGCCGACGGCGATATCGTGGCGGCGTGGATCCTTCGTTATCCCACGCAGGAGGAGTCCGGCGTGGTGACCATCGAGCGGCGCATCGGCGGGCAGGATGCGCCCGAGCTTGGCATCGAATGCGTGATGGCGCGCTTTGGCCTGGCGGCGTCGCTGCCTGCTGTCGCGGAGGCCGGGGCAGCGGAGCTCAAGTTGGATGTTGATGCCGCGCTGGCCGACCCGCTGCGCCGCGATATCCGGGACCGCTTCGTCTTCACGATCGACCCGGTGGATGCCCGCGACTTCGACGACGCCGTTTCCATCGAGCGTGCGGAGGCGGGCGGCTGGCGGCTGGGGGTGCACATCGCCGACGTCTCGCATTACGTGACCTGGGGCTCCTCGGTCGATCTTGAGGCGCGCTCCCGCGCCACGTCCGTCTATCTGGCCGACCGCGTGCTCCCGATGCTCCCCGAGGCGCTATCCGCCGACCTGTGCTCGCTGCGTCCCGACGAGGACCGTCTGGCCATGACAGTGGACATGGAGCTCGACCGGAACGGGCGCGTGCGCGGCTGCAAGCTTTATCCGAGTGCCATTCGCAGCCGTATTCGCCTGGATTACGGGGCCGCGGACGCGATTCTGGCGGGGTTGGATGCGGAAACGCCGCACAACCGAACGACTAAAACGGAACATGAGACTGACTCGGTCGAGCGTGCGGCGCTTGAGCGCGCCACCGCCGCGTGCGACCGCGCGCGGGCCCTCGGGATCGACTTGCGGGCAGTCTTGCAGGCCGCCGATGACCTCGCTCGTGCCCGGCAGCGCATCCGCTATGCCCGCGGCGCCATCGACTTCGAGACCGTGGAGGTCCACGCGGTCCTCGACGACCAGGGCGTGCCCGTAGACATCGTGGACCGGCATCGCACGGCAGCGACCTCGCTCATCGAGGAGGCCATGCTGCTCGCCAACGAGTGCGTGGCGGAATACCTGGCAGATCGCGACATCGAGGCAGCCTACCGCGTGCACGAGCCACCCGAGCCCGACCATCTGGTGGCCGCAGCGCGCGTGCTCTTCGCCGCCGGGTCCTGCACCCAGGACGAGGCCGACGCCATCGCGCTCGGCGACCCCCACGCCATCGAGCGGGCGCTGGAGCGGGTGCACGGCACGCCCGAGGAGGCCATGGCGAACGCGCTGCTGCTCCGCTCCATGCAGCGCGCCGTCTACCGTTCCCGCAACGAGGGGCACTTTGCCCTGGGCGCTCCGGCGTACTGCCACTTCACGAGTCCCATCCGCCGCTATCCGGACCTCATCGTGCACCGCTGCCTCAAGCTCCAGCTGGCCGAGGAGCGCCTGGGCAAGCGCGCGGCGGCCGAGCGGCGGGCGATTCTGCTCGGTACCGGACGGGAGGCCCAGGACCGCATGCTGCCGCAGCTCTGCCGGCACGCGAGCGAGCGCGAGCGCGTGGCGGACGCCGCGGGGCACGCGTCCCAGAAGGTGAAGGTCGCCCAGTATTACGCGTGCCGCATGGGCGAGCGGTTCGCGGCCACCGTCAGCTGGATCGACGAGATGGGGGTCTTCGCGCGTCTGGACGATACCGCCGCCGAGGGGCTTCTGCGCCTGCGCGACCTGGGCGACGAATGGTGGGACTTCGACGAGCGGACCCTTACGCTCACCGGCGAGGCGACCGGGCACACGGTGCGGCCGGGCACGCGGATGATCGTTGAGGTCGCGCGTACCGACGTGCTCCGCGGGCACTTGGATCTCAGACTCGTCACCCTCCGCAGCTAGGAATTGGCTGCGGCCCGCCTGTGCCCGCGGCTACCGGCGGCGGTTCGCCTGCCCTCCGTGCCGCCTTGCGCTACACTGGTACGACTGAACAGGGAGGTATACATGAACCTGACCGTGACCGCTCAAGATATCGCCCGCGCCGAGGGCTATCTGGCAGCCGGCGACATAGAATCCGCGCTTCCGCAGCTCCAGGAGCTCACGGGCGCAGTTGAGGACTGGGCTGCGGAGACCTGCGCCGATACCAAGGACCGCCAGTGGTTCTCCTTCGACGATGCCTTCGAGCGCCTGGCATATCGCCGCGTTGAGAAGGACCCGCGCGAGCTCGTGCAGGTCGAGGTCCCGCTCGCGCGGCTCTACTCCGACCTCGCCTTCGCCCGCATCCGCCAGGAGGATTTCGCCGCCGCGCGCGACGCGCTCATGCAGGCGGTTCGCTGGAACCCCATGAATTGCGGGTACCGTCTCGATCTGGCCGAGGTCTGCCGCATCCTGGGCGATGTGCAGGAATGGGCGGCGCTCAGCTTCTCGGTGCTCGCGCGCGCTTCGGATGCGCGGTCGGCGGGCCTTGCCTACGCCAACCTTGGTCAGCTCTTCCTGAACGAGAACGACGGTGTGGCGGCGCTCGGCTGCGCGCGCCTGGCCCAGAGCCTGGCTTCCGGCGAGCAGCGCGTCACGCGGCTCATGAACAGCGTGGGAAAGACGCACCCCGAGGCGCTTTCCGCCACCGAGGACGCCCTCACGCGCCAGCTCGGTATGCAGGGCATTCCCACTGAACCTTCAGCCGAGATCGCCGTCTGCCTGCTCATGTGCGCTTCGGACGCTGCGCGCGAGGGGGATACCAAAGCGGCCACCGACTTCACCGTCCGTGCCCGGAACCTGGTGGGGGCGGACAATGCCAAGGCGCTCATCCAGCTCATCAACGAGAGCGATGCTGAGCTCGCGGCTGAGAAGGAGGCGGGCGAGCGGGGCGAGGCTGCCGCACATGCCGTCGGCCAGCCGGACACCGCCGTGCCGGTCGCGCCCGCGGGGGAGGACGCCTAGCCATGGCCCAGAAGCGAGAGCGCAAGCTTATCTCCAAGAACCGGTCCGCGCGGCACGAGTACACCATCGAGGAGACCATCGAGTGCGGCATCGAGCTTGCGGGCGCCGAGGTGAAGAGCCTGCGCGAGCGCGCCGCCCAGATCACGGACACCTTCGCGCTCATCCGGGCCGGTGAGTGCTGGCTCGTCGGCATGCACATCCACCCGTACTCCGCCGGCGGTGTGTGGAACCGCGACCCGGATCGTCGGCGCCGGCTGCTCCTCCACAAGAAGGAGATCAGCTACCTGGACGGCAAGCTCAGGAACCGCGGCTACGCCCTCGTGCCCCTGGAGCTCTACTTCAACCAGGACGGGCGCGTCAAGCTGCTGCTCGGCCTCGGTCGCGGCAAGAAGCTCTACGATAAGCGCGAGGACATGGCCAAGCGCGATGTCCAGCGCGAGATCGAGCGCGCGCTCAAGCAGCGCACGCGCGAATAGCATCGGCGGCGGCGCCCGCCTGGGCGCCTGCCCAAAGAGAGGAGAGGGCAATGGATCTGACTGCGTTCTTCAAGATGAGCTACGGGCTCTACGTGGTGTCCGCGCAGGAGGGTGAGCGACGCGCCGCGTGCCTCATCAACACTGCCGTGCAGGTGACGGCCGAGCCACCGCGTATCTCGGTGGCGGTGAACAAGGAGAACGTCACCGCCGACGTCATCGCCGACGCGGGTTCCTTCACCGTGACCGCGGTGGACGAGACCGCCGACATGCCGTACCTCGGCAACTTCGGCTTCCGTACCTCGGCGAACTACGACAAGTTCGAGAAGTACGCGTCTCAGGCGAGCGGGCTCGGCAACCCCTACTGCCCCGAGCACGCGTGCGCGGTCTTCGACTGCAAGCTGGTGGACACGGTGGACGTGGGCACGCACTACCTGTTCATCGGCGAGGTGGTGGGCGCTGAGCGCCTGGGAGACGCCGCGCCCATGACGTACTCCTACTACCACACCACGCTGAAGGGCAAGACCCCGCCCAAGGCGAGCTCCTACCAGGGCTAGGTTCTCGATGAGGATCCGGCGCGCGTCGCCTGCGCGCCGGGTTCGTTAGCCTCGACAAACGTTAGCCGTTTTGTGACATAACGAGAATCTGTCCTGATTTCGCTATACTGCAAGTACACCGTTGTTTCGCCGCAACAGAGAGGATCCAACATGAGCGACGAGAAGAAGACCTACAAGTTCGTTTGCCTAGTCTGCGGCTACGAGGTCGAGGTCGACACGCCCGAGCTGCCCGAGGACTACGTGTGCCCCGTGTGCGGCGTGGGCCCGGATCAGTTCGAGCTCGTGGAGGAGTAGGCAACCTTGCTCAACCCTTTGTCGGGGAGAGACCGTTGCTTGAAGGCCCGCCGAAAGGCGGGCCTTTTTCTTTGGATGACTATCTTGCTTTGGTCGGCTACTCTGCCGCCTCGTCCGCTCGTGCGGATTCTGTGCACCCGGTTGTCCGCTGCGCTTCCATGGTGATAATTCCGAATCGGAATCCGATTTCGTATTAGACGGGAGCCATGGCGCTCGGGAGACGACACTGAGGGGGTACGGCCATGACGCGGCAACGGTACAACACGCGGCAGCGCGGGGTCATCTCCGCGCTCATGGGTTCCTGCAGCGACCGTTACCTCTCCGTCGATGAGGTCTGCGAGCTCCTGCGCGCCCGGGGCGAGGCCGTGGGCCGCACGACGGTGTACCGCACCCTCGAGCGCCTGGCGGCCGAGGGGTGCGTGGCCAAGGTCTCGGGTATCCGGGGCGAGGCGGCGCAGTACCGGGGCGTTCCCGTCGCGGACGACGCGGACGCCGTGGGTCCCATGGGACAGCTCCGCTGCGAGCGCTGCGGTCGCGCCTTTCCGCTGGATTGCGACATGCTGCAGAGCTTCGTCCACCACGTGAGCCACGAGCACGGGTTCCTGGTCGACCAGCGGCGCACCGTCATCTACGGCGTGTGCGCGGCGTGCCAGGCTGCCGAGGTCGCCGCTGCCGAGGGCGAGGGGGCTGCTGCCGGAACCGCCGCTACGACGGTGGTTGGAGACGAGTGCGCCGCGCCCGCGCCCGATCATGCCGGCTGCTCCGCGCATCCGGGTGATGGGGGTTGCTGCCGTGGATAGCCTGTCGCTCACCTGCGCCGGCGTGCCCGGTGCCGATTCCGCGCCCGACCGCGTGCAGGGTCCGTCCCCATGGTCATCGCGCTCGGCGGCGATCTTCCTCTCGATCCTGCTCGCGCTCGCGGTGGTGCTCTCGAGCCTCACCGTGGCCGAAGACTTCCATCACCGGTGCACGGGCGACGGCTGCGTCGTCTGCGCGCAGATCTCTGCCTGCCTGCATCTCGCGCGCGACGGTGCGACCCTTGCGGGCGCCATCGCCACTCCCGGTGTCCTCACGCTCTCCGCGGCGCCGCTCGTGCTCGGCGAGGAGCGCGTCTGCCTCTCCCTGACCACGCTCGTGGCGCTCAAGGTGCAGCTGAACGATTAACGCTTCCGTGGATTTCCGCCGATACAACCAGTTCGACATCCATGGAAGGAAAACTCTATGTTCCAGTTCGTATTCGGCCGCCGTTCGGCGGTGGCCCTC
Organism: Collinsella sp. AK_207A; assembly: GCF_902501965.1. Taxonomy (GTDB): domain Bacteria; phylum Actinomycetota; class Coriobacteriia; order Coriobacteriales; family Coriobacteriaceae; genus Collinsella. Next base: position 8,196 of record NZ_CABWID010000014.1, read on the forward strand.
GCCGCCACGTTCATGCTGGCGGTCCCACTCGCCGGCTGCGGCGCTACCTCCGCGGGCAAAGCGTCCGGTTCCGCCCCAGGGTCCGGTTCGGCGCCCGTGGGCGCATCCGGTAAGGTCCGGGTAGTCGCGAGCTTCTACCCCATGGCGGACTTCGCGCAGAAGGTCGGCGGCGACCACGTGGAGGTGGAGAACCTGGTGCCCGCGGGCACCGAGCCCCACGAGTGGGAGCCCTCGCCCAAGGACATGGCGAAGATCCAGGAATCCCAGGTGTTCGTGTACAACGGTGCCGGCATGGAGGACTGGGTCGCGGATGCGCTCGATTCCATCGATACCTCGAAAACGCAGGTGGTCGAGGCATCGAAGGGCATCGACCTGCTGCCGGGCGAGGACGACCACGGCCATGGCGACACCGACGAGCACGCGGCGGACGTCTCCGAGAGCGACGACCATGCGGCGGAGTACAACCCCCACGTGTGGCTCGCGCCCGAGAACGCCAAGCGGGAGCTCGAGAACATCAAGGACGCGCTCGCGGCTGCCGATCCCGGCCATAAGGACGATTACCAGGCCAACTTCGAGCGCTACGCCGCCGAGTTCGACCGGCTCGACCAGGAGTATCGCGAGCAGATCGGTGCCGCCGCGGGCAAGACGCTCGTCGTCTCCCACGACGCGTACGGCTACCTGGCGCAGGCGTACGGCCTCACGGTGATGCCGATCGCCGGCATGGACGCCGAGGGCGAGCCGGACGCCAAGACCATGGCGGGCATCATCGAGTTTGTGAAGGAGAGCGGCGTGAAGACCATCTTCTCCGAGGACCTGGTGAGCCCCAAGGTCGCCCAGCAGATCGCCGATGGCACGGGAGCCGCGTGCCGGACGCTGAACCCGCTCGAGGGCCTGACGGACGAGCAGCTGAGGGCCGGCGAGGACTACGTCAGCGTGATGCGCTCCAACCTTGCCGAGATCGTGGCCGCGCTCAACGAGGAGAATCATGGTTAGGCGACCGCTGCCCGGTGCCGCGGTGCCGGTGCTGCTGGATCGCGCCGGGTTCTCGTACGGCACCGCCGGCGGGCGCGCGCAGGTGCTCGCCGACACCTCGTTCATGCTCGAGCCGGGCGGGTTCGCGATTGTGACGGGCGAGAACGGCGCGGGCAAGTCCACGCTGCTCAAGCTCGTGTTGGGCGAGATCCGGCCTTCGGCGGGGGAGGTCCGTCTCTTCGGGCGCGACCCGCTACGGTTTCGAGACTGGGGTCGCGTGGGCTACGTGCCCCAGCGGACGGTCGCATCGTACGGTCAGTTTCCTGCGAGCGTGGAGGAGGTCGTCTGCGCCAACCTGTACGGGAGTGCGCGTCGCTTCCTTCCCTTCGGCCGCGCTGAGCGCCGCCGCGCCCGCGAGGCGCTCGATGCCGTGGGGCTCGCAGGCACGGAGGAGCGCATGCCGGGCGAGCTTTCGGGCGGGCAGTTCCAGCGCGTGCTGCTCGCCCGCGCCCTCGTGGCGGGTCCGGAGCTCCTCGTGCTCGACGAGCCCACGAGCGGCCTGGACGAGGAGTCGTGCCGCGCGTTCTGTGCCCTGCTGGCAGGCCTGCGCGTTCGGGATGGGAAGCTCGCCGTGCTCATGGTTACGCACGACCTGGAGCGCCTGTCCGGCCTGAGCGCCGATGTGTATCGGCTGGCGGGCGGGCGTCTGCAGCCGCCCGCTTATTTGAGGGAGGTTGCCCGTGCTTGAGTTTGTGGGCGAGATGTTTCGGTACGAGTTCATGCAGCGCGCGTTCATCGCCGGCCTGATGATCGGTATCGTCATCCCGCTCGTGGGCGTGACGGTGGTGCTCAAGCGCCTCTCCATGATCGGCGACGCTCTCGGCCACGCCTCGCTCGCGGGCGTGGCAGCGGGCCTTATCGGCGGCGTCAACCCGGTGGCGGGCGCGACGGTCGCCTGCGTGGGCGCGTCGTTCTGCATCGAGGGCATCCGGCGTCGCCTGGAGAGCCGGGCCGACCTGGCGGTGGCCGTCATCATGGCAGCGGGGATCGGGCTCGCGGGCGTGCTCTCGGGCTTCGTACCCAACTCGTCCACGTTCTCGAGCTTCCTCTTCGGCAGCATCGTCACCGTGGACGATACCGAGCTCTGCCTGGTGATCGGCATTGGTGCCGCGGTGGCGCTCTTCTGCCTAGCGTTCTCGAAGGAGCTGTTCTGGGTCTCGCTGGACGAGCGGGCCGCGCGCCTCGCCGGCGTGCGCGTGGGCGCCGTGAACGCCGCGTTCGTGCTGGTGTGCGCACTCACGGTCTCCATCGCGTCGCGAACTGTCGGCTCGTTGATCGTGAGCTCGATGATGACGGTACCGGTTGCCTGTGCGCTCGCGGTCGCCCGCAGCTGGCGACAGGCGTCGCTCGTCGCGTGCGCGGTGGGGGCGGTGAGCGCCTGCGCGGGGCTCGCGGCCTCGTACGAGTTCGCGCTCAAGCCGGGTGGCACCATCGTGCTCATCGAGGTCGCCGTGCTCGTGGCGCTTCTCGCTGTCAAGCACTCGGTTGCCCGCCTGCGGAGGGGCCAACGGAGGGGGTCGGCTCGATAGATGTAACAAATCTTGCGTATAACCGGGTTAAATGACGCGAAATACGCAGAATCCGTTACATCTGCGATATCGGCGATGTCCGCGTACGATGGTTGCGAATCGACGGCTACCGCAGATCGCGTGGATCGGTAGGGAAGCCGAGGCTCGGGTCCTGCGGGATGCCCGCGGCCTGGAGCTTGCGGGCGAAGAGTGCCGGTCGTCGCAGATCGGCGCTGTTCAGTCGCACCACCGGCATACCGAGGAGCGTCAGGCGGCTCTCGCGCTGCCGTTCGTCGGCGCGTACCCGCTCGGAGGTGCGACCGTTCGTCATCTCCTTGTCCTCATATTTGGCGAGTCCGTCGAACTCTCCGATGACGCGGCGTCCGTCCGCGAGTATCCAGAGGTAGTCGACGCGAAAGCGGCGAGTCGGGTCCACCGGGTCTGGAAACTCCACTTGCAACTCCGGCACCATGAAGCCCTGTTCGATCATGGCGGCGCGGGCGAGGGATTCTCCGCCGCTTTCGGCCCGCCCGTCGGCGAGTTGCGCGATCATACGGGCCCGCGCCGCTCCCTGCTTGTTTCTTGTGACGGCTCCCACATACGCCACGAGCGCCTCCTTCGATAGCAGGCCTCGGTGGATGGTAGAGTCGGCGATGGCGAGTCCCGCGCGAAACGGTGCATCGAGCAGGCATTCCGCCACGGTGTACATGATTTCGGTGACGAGCACGCCCTGCGCGTGGCTCGGGAGCAGGAGGCTTCGGAATCGATGGTACCGAACGGCCTTGCTGTCTCGTCCGCACCCGCCGTCGGGAAGGGCGAGGTGTACCCGGTCGAGTAGCGAATGGGAGACGGAGAGCCCCTGGAGCACGGCCGCGGAGTAGGAGCAGAACATCCAGGCGGGATGAAGCTTCGCGAGGGTCCGAAGTCGGCAAATCTCCTGCTCGGTGCGCGACATCGCGCTCCAGTATTCCGGTCGGGCGAAGAGACCCGGGTGCGGGCTGATGAGCCGTCCCTGCTCCGTCCAGCGTCGGAGCGTGCGCCGCCTGGTACCGTCTGGGGTGCTCAATAGAAGGCCCTCCCGCTCAACCGGCTCGAAGGCGGACATGATCTCGGTAATCGACGAGCGCGGCATGGGCATATCTCCTTTAGATTGAACGCAGCGGCATGCGATGCATGGACTACGAGGGGGTCGGCTCGATAGATGTAACGGGATGTGCGCAAATCGGCCTGTATCGAGGTGAAATACGCAGAATCCGTTACATCTGCGATGGTAGGGGGTCGGTGCGGTCTCTCACCGGGGCAGGGGCCAGCGTTGCGGCAATATCGGCGAGGTGCGTAAACGCTGCTTGACATGTTGCCGCTCTGCGGCCGCCGCCCAGCTGCCGCCCCGCCGCCGTCCCGTCGCGGTCCGCCCCACTCATTCGACCCCTCGAACACGCTATGAGCTTCCCGCGGGCGCGCCCCCGGCACGGGCCGCCGCGTCCGGGCCGTGCGGTAGAATCGAAGCCCGAAAAACACCGAGAGCATAGCCGCACATCACGAGGGAGCCCGCGCCCATGGCATTCGTTCACCTGCACAACCACACCGAGTACTCCATGCTGGACGGCGCCACGCGTATCGGCGACATGGTCAAGCGCGCCGTGGACCTCGGCATGCCCGCGGTGGCCATCACGGACCACGGCTACATGTACGGCGTGCCCGAGCTGGACCTTGCCTGCTCGGCCGTGAACCACGGCACACCCGAGTACAAGACCTGGAGCCACGATCGCTCCTTTTTGGAGAAGGGCCGTCGCGACGAGCTCAAGGAGCCCGACCCCGAGAAGGAGCCGCGCGAGTACGCCCAGTTCCACAAGGACATGGAGCTCTGGGACAAGCAGGGCAACATCGACGAGCTGGAGCCGCCGCTCGTCATCAAGCCCATCTTCGGCTGCGAGGTCTACTTCACGCCCGATGACGAGCTGCGCCGCGACCGCAAGCCCGAGCTCTACCACATGATCCTCCTCGCCAAGGACAACGAGGGCTACGTGAACCTCATGCAGCTGGTGTCCGAGGCCGCCGTGGAGGGCTTCTACTACAAGCCGCGCGTGACGCTCGACAACCTGCGCCGCCATGCCAAGGGCGTCATCGGCACCTCGGCGTGCATCGCCGGCATCATCCCCAAGATGATCGACCGCGGCGACATGCCGGCGGCCATCGAGTGGGCCACCACGCTGCGCGACACCTTTGCCCCCGGCGACTTCTACATCGAGATCCAGGACCACGGCATCACCACCAACAGCGGCATAACCGACGAGGAGCTCGACCGCCAGCTCATCGACATCGCGCGCCAGATCGGGGTCAAGGTCATCGCCACCAACGACTTCCACTACCTCACGCGCGACGACGCCTCGGTGCAGGACATCATGATGTGCATCGGCATGAACACCAAGGTGGACGACCCCAACCGCCTGCGTATGCAGGGCTCCGAGTTCTACATGAAGAACGAGGACGAGATGCGCGCGCTCTTCCCGTACTGCCCGGAGGCGTGCGACAACACGCTCGAGATCGCCGAGAAGTGCAACGTTACGCTCGACTGGGATAGCATCATCCTGCCGAACTTCCCCCTGCTCGACCCCGGCGAGACCCACGAGAGCCAGTTCCGCCGCGAGTGCGAGAAGGGCCTCGCTAAGTACTACGGCGAGGACTGGGCCACGCGCGAGATCAACGGCGTCAACATCAAGGAGCGCTTTGAGTACGAGTACAAGGTCATCTGCGACAAGGGCTTTGCGGCGTACTTCCTGATCGTGGCCGAGTACGTGCAGTGGGCCAAGGAGAACGGCATCGGCGTGGGCCCGGGCCGTGGTTCCGCCGCCGGCGCCATCGTGGCCTACGCCATGAACATCACCACGTTCGACCCGCTCGAGAACGGCCTGATGTTCGAGAGGTTCCTCTCCCCGCAGCGTACCGAGATGCCCGATATCGATATGGACTTCGACGATGAGCGGCGCCTGGAGGTGGTGGAGCACGTCCGCCAGCTCTACGGCCCCGAGAAGGTGACGCACGTCATCACCTACTCCACCATCAAGGCCAAGCAGGCCATCAACGACGCCGCCCGCGTGCTGGACTATCCCGTCTACGTGGGCCAGCGCCTCTCGAAGATGATCTCGAGCGACCCCTCCGTCAAGCTCAAGCAGGTGCTCGAGCAGGTGCCGGGCAAGGAGGACAACTACAACCCCGACTTCGCCGAGGCCTACCGCTCGGACGAGGACGCGCGCCGCATCATCGACTCCGCCCTCGCCATCGAGGGCCTCACCCGCGGCGAGGGCGTGCACGCGTGCGCGGTCCTCATCTGCCGCGACCCGGTGAACGAGCACGTGCCCACCAAGCTGGACACCAAGGGCGGCGTGGAGATCACCCAGTACGAGGGCCATACCGTGGCCGACATGGGCCTCCTCAAGATGGACTTCCTGGGTCTGCGCACCCTCACGGTCATCTCCAAGGCCAAGGCGAACATCAAGGCCAACTACGGCATCGACATCGACGTGGACTCCATTCCCTTCGACGACCCCGCGATCTTCAAGCTCATGGGCTCCGGCCACACAGCCGGCGTCTTCCAGGTGGAGTCCGCCGGCATGACGGCCACCATCAAGAACATGAAGCCCACCGAGTACAAGCACGTGGTCGCTCTGATCGCCCTGTACCGCCCGGGCCCGCTCGGCGCCGGCATGGTCTCCTCCTACATCAACCGCATGAACGGCAAGGAGCCCGCCGTCTCCTACGACCCGCGTCTGGACGGCATCCTGGGCGAGACCTACGGCACCATGGTCTACCAGGAGCAGGTTATGCTCATCTCCGTCGAGATGTGCGGCTTCTCCAAGGGCGAATCGGACTCCCGCGTGCGCAAGCCCGTGGCCAAGAAGAAGATCAAGCTCCTGACCTCCACCGTGTTCCACTGGGAGGACGGCTCGGACGAGACGACCTACGACCACTGGATGAACGGCGCCGAGAAGAACGGCTACAAGCGCGAGGTCGCCCAGAAGATCTGGGACGACGTGCTCGAGTTCGCGTCCTACGCCTTCAACAAGAGCCACTCGGCCGGCTACGCCATCCTCGTCATGCAGACGGCCTGGCTGAAGGCCCATTACCCCAATGAGTACATGGCCGCCGTGCTCACCTCCTACACGGGTAAGACCGAAAAGATCGTGCACTACGTCTCGGCCTGCCGTCATGACGGCATCGCGGTGCTCCCGCCGGACATCAACGAGTCCGGTACCGAGTTCACCGCCGTCAAGGAGGGCGTGCGCTTTGGCTTGGCTGGCATCCGCGGTGTGGGCGAGGGCGTGGCCCAGGTCATCATGGACGAGCGCGCCAAGAACGGCCCCTTCAAGAACCTGCACGACTTCGTGGACCGCGTGGACTCCAGCCAGGCCAACCGCCGCGTGATCGAGGCCCTCATCAAGGCTGGCGCCTTCGACGCCACAGGCTACCCGCGCCGGCAGCTCATGCACTTCGTGGACAAGGCGAACCCCGAGAACATCCTGGATGCGGCGGCCAAGCGACAGAAGGACCGCGCGAGCGGCCAGACCTCGCTCTTCGATGTGTTCGGCGACGTGGAGGGCTCGGGTTTCGAGGTCGTGGTGCCGGAGCCGGACGGCAACGAGTGGGACCGTCACATGAAGCTCTCCGCCGAGCGCGAGGTGCTGGGCATCTACGTTTCCGACCATCCGCTGCGCCCGTACGAGTACGCGCTCGGCAAGGCGCGCGAGTTCTCGCTCTCGCAGATCGAGAACGGCTACGAGACCATGAACCCCGCAGGCGGCGGTACGGTGAACGCGGAGATTCCCGAGGGCAAGCCCTTCTGGTTCGCCGGCATGGTCTCCGAGGTGAGCAAGCGCGTCACCAAGAACGGCGACCCCATGGCCATCGTCACGTTGGAGGACATGGAGGGCGAGGCCACGGTGGTGGTCTTCCCCAAGACGTACAAGGAGTGCGAGTCGCTGCTCTACGGCGACGTGGACCCGGAGACGGGCACCGTGCTCTCCGATGCCTTCGTGCGTGTGCGCGGCAAGCTGGAGCGCAGCGACCGCGGCGACCAGATCATCGCCCAGGAGGTGCAGGCCCTCGAGCTCTCGGACGAGGCGAACCGCCCCAAGGTCTTCGAGGTCATGGTGCCGAGCAACCGCTTCTCCCAGTCCAACATGGCGCGTCTGGCCACGGTGCTCGCCACCTGTCCGGGCGGCGACCGCGTGGAGCTCTTCATCGAGCAGAGCGACGGCCAGACCATGCGCGCCGAGATCCCCACGCGGGTGAACGCCCGGAGCATCCCGTTGATCGCCGAGGTCAAGGGTATCGTCGGCAACAAGGGCCGCGTCAGCGTGATCCAGGGGTGAGGGGGTAGCCCCGCCAGCCGGCGCGGGCCGGGGCGCACCCGAAGCGCCGAGCGTCCTTGAGAGCGAGCTGCGAAAACCCTGGGGAGAAACCCAGGAACGGGCAGCGGTCTCAGGGGACGCCTCAACAGTGTCATCATCCTCGTTCTGCCCGTTCCTGCGGTTTCTCCCCAGGGTTTTCCAGCCTCGCGAACTCGGCGCACCGGCGCTTCGGGTGCGCCCGGGCCCGCGCCGGCTGGCGGGGCTACTAGGTCCATGGCCTGTATAACTTCTGTGCAGCTCGGCGGTTCTTGATACAATCGATGAGCTCATGTAGTTCAAACGCACACGAAGGAGCTCAGGTGGGTAGCCACTTCCGTACACCCGGGGATGAGCAGCCGGCATCTGGTGCACAGACACCGCAGCCAGCCGCCGCTACGCCCCCGGCAACTCATTTTCAGCAGAATCAACAGGTAGACGGGGTCAACCCCTTGGCTGGCGCTCCCGTCGCCAATTCGGCGGTCCCCGTTGTCCCCAACCCGGCCGCTCCGTCGTCCACGGCGAACGTGTTCATGCCGCAGCCGACGGCTCAGACCCCGACGCAGGCCCCGGCCGACCCGTTCGACCCGGCCACGTTCCGCACGCGCGACGGTTCCGCCGCGCCCTCCACGGACGTGAACGAGCAGCGCCAGGTTGCCGACTTGGACGCCGCGCTCGCCAGCCCGGACTTCACCACGGTCTTCGCGCCGCAGGACCTGGACCGCGACGCCGACCAGCGCCGTGCCGCCCAGCAGGCGGGCGTGGAGCCGGTGATCCTCTGCGAGCACCTCACCAAGATCTATCCCGCGCAGCCCAACAAGCCCGCGCTGGACGACATCAACATCGCCATCTATCCCGGTGAGTTCGTCTTCCTGGTGGGCCACTCGGGCTCCGGCAAGACCACGCTGCTGAACACCATGCTCCGGAACGTGCGACCCACGAGCGGTCGCGTGCTCGTGGCGGGCCAGGATCTCATGCGTATCAAGAACCGCCGCATCCCGTTTTTGCGCCGCCAGATCGGTGCCGTGTTCCAGGACTACAAGCTCCTGCCGAACAAGACCGCCTACGAGAACGTGGCCTTCGCGCTCGAGTGCATCGGCAAGCCGCGCGGCGTCATCCGCGCGCAGGTGCCCGAGGTGCTGCGCCTGGTGGGCCTGGGCGACCAGATGGACTCCCTGCCCGACCAGCTCTCCGGTGGCGAGCAGCAACGCGTCTCCGTGGCGCGCGCCATGGTCAACCGTCCGCCGCTGCTCATCTGCGACGAGCCCACGGGCAACCTGGACCCGGCCATCAGCCTGGGCATCATGAAGCTCCTGGAGCGCATCAACCGCACCGGCACCACCGTCGTGGTGGCCACGCACGACCGCGAGATGGTCGATTCCATGCACCGTCGCGTCATCGCCCTCGAGGGCGGTCGCGTGATCCGCGACCAGGAGAGGGGAGGCTACGGTAACTATGGCTCCTTCTAACTTCACCTACTCGATCCGAGAGGCCAACAAGCACTTCTTCCGCAACTGGACCACCTCGTTCGGCGCCGTCATCACCATCTTCCTGTCGCTGTTCATCATCGGTCTGTTCATCGTCGGCTCGGCGCTCGTGAACTCCGTCATCGGCAACGTCGAGGACCAGGTGACCATCAACGCCTACATCGATGACAGCGCGTCCGACAGCGACGTGGAGGCCTTCAAGTCCGAGCTCGAGACGTGGGACAACGTCAAGTCCGTCAAGCTCAAGAGCAAGGATGAGGCGCTGAAGGGCTACAAGGAGAGCGGCAGCGACCAGGCCGATGCCAGCATCGCCGCGCTCGACGGCGAGAACCCGCTGCCCCGTTCCTACACCATCGAGATGAACGAGCCCTCGCAGGTTGCCTCGACCGCCGAGAAGATCAAGTCCAACGACGACTTCCTGAAGATCGTGGACGGCGGCTCCGATAAGGCGGACGAGTCCGTGCAGTACGGCAGCGAGGTGGTGGGCCGCCTGTTCCAGGTGACCAACTACATCCGCATCGCCGCCGTGGTGCTCGTGGCGCTGCTCACCTTCGTGGCGTTCATCTTCATGAACAACACAATCCGCCTCTCCATCACCGCGCGCCGTCGCGAGATCGCGATCATGCGCCTGGTGGGTGCCTCCAACGGATTCATCCGCGGGCCGTTCATCACCGAGGGTGTCATGCAGGCCGCTCTCGGCTCGGTGCTCGCCATCGGCGCGCTCGAGCTCGTGCGAAACCTCCTCATGCCCAAGGTGCAGGCCAGCCTGCAGTTCCTTCCCATGGGCGTGCCGATGGAGCTCTACCTGGTGACCTATGGCGCGCTGGTGCTCGTGGGCGTGGTGATCGGCCTCTTTGGCTCCGCCATCGCCATGCGCCGCTACCTCAAGGTGTAGCGCAGGCGCTCGTATCTTGTTTTTGTTGCGACGGGGCGCGTTCCCAGCGGGGCGCGTCCCGTTGTCTTGTCTGTCTGCGGCGGGGGAGCGTTCCCGCGCCGCGCAACCGAAATGGAATTGGACCTATGACGCTTTTCTCCGACCTTGGCCTATCCGAGAACGTGCTCGCCGCCGTGGCCGATATGGGCTATGAGCAGCCCACGCCCGTGCAGGAGCGCTCCATCCCCGAGGTGCTCGCGGGGCGCGACCTGCTCGCCGCCGCCCAGACGGGCACCGGTAAGACCGCGGCCTTCCTGCTGCCCACGCTCGACAGGCTCCCGCACGTGAAGCGCTCGCGCCGCGGCAAGCTTTCGGTCGGCTGCGGCCCGCGCATGCTCGTGGTGACGCCCACGCGCGAGCTCGCCCAGCAGATCGAGGAGGTCTGCCTGGCCATCGCCAAGCGGACCGGGCACACCGCTGTGACCGTGGTGGGCGGCGTCTCGTACGGGCCGCAGAAGAGCGCGCTCGCCCGCGGGTGCGACGTGCTCGTGGCCACGCCCGGCCGTCTGGAGGACCTCATCAACCAGGGCGCCTGCATGCTCGACGAGGTCGAGGTGCTCGTGCTCGACGAGGCCGACCGCATGCTCGACATGGGCTTCCTGCCCACCGTGCGCCGCATCGTGGCGAAGACGTCGGCCGACCGTCAGACGCTGCTCTTCTCGGCCACGTTGGACGAGGCGGCCGTGGGCGGCATCACCGACCTGGTGCGCGATCCCGCCCGTGTGGAGATCGCACCTGCGACCTCCACGGCCGAGACGGTCGACCAGTACGTGCTGCCCGTCTCGCTCGAGGCTAAGAACGGGCTGCTCGCCCAGGTGCTCAAGACCTTCGGACCCGAGCACGTGATCGTGTTCACCCGCACCAAGCGCCGTGCCGACACCGTGGCCCGTCGCCTCTCCCGCCAGGGCGTCACCTGCGCCGCGATCCACGGCGACCGCAGCCAGAACCAGCGCGACCGCGCCCTGCGCGACTTCCGCGCCGGCAAGATCGACGTGCTCGTGGCAACGGACGTGTTGGCCCGCGGCATCGATATCACCGACGTCTCCTATGTGGTGAACTTCGACGTGCCCGAGGAGCCGGTCGACTACATCCACCGCATCGGCCGTACCGGCCGCGGCGGCGAGGAGGGCTGGTCGGTCACCTTCGTGACGGAGCAGGACGTGGAGGAGTTCTACGACATCGAGGCCCTCATGGGCAAGACCGCCGACCTCTTCGCCCCGGAGGACCTGGCCGACCTGGACCTCGGTGCGAATCCCGTCTTCGTGGACCCCGCCCGCGTGCCGCGCGACCACGTGCCCGGTAAGAAGGAGAAGAAGCGCCGTCGCGACCGCATCGCGCGCAAGCTGGAGGCCAAGTACGGTGAGGGCGCCGTGGTGGGCGGTACGCGCATCGGCAAGAAGCGCCCGGGCGGCGCTGGCCGCGGCGGCTCGTCCGCGCCCGCGTCGACGGACGAGAAGGCCGCGCGCGCCGAGGGCACCGAGAAGCGCGCCGGTTCGCTCAAGCTGAAGGAGGCGGCGCCCGCCCGCCAGCGCCGTGCCGCCCAGGATGCCGTGGCCGAGGCGCCCAAGCCCTCGCGCCGCAAGCGCTCCGGTCGCACCCGCGTGCGCGAGGCCGATCAGCACGAGCAGCGGTCCGAGCAGCGGGTGGACTGGCGCAATCACGACGTTCCCGATGAGCGTCGCCGCGGCCGTGGGTACCATGGTGGGCAGAATCGTGCTCGTGCCGGTGAGGGTTCGCCTCGGAAGGCCGATCGCGGCAATCGTCGTCCCGGTGACGGCGGCGGTCGCGACAACGAGCGCCAGCACCGCCAGAACCGCCGGTAGCGTCGCCGCCTGAGCGGTGCGCGGCGCGGGGGAGAGGGGCTTCATGGACGCGGACAAGCCAGTACCTGACGGGGACATCGCCCGGGAACAGCCCATGCTGGCGGGCGCGGACACCCGTGACGGCGGCCAGGGAGGACCCGTTCCGCCGGAGGGTTTCTCGCCCGCAGCCGCCCCCGCCATGTCGGCCGGCCCTCGCGTCGCCCCGACCGCGTCTGAGCCGCCAACCGATCCTGCGCCGCGTCCGCGCACCTTTTGGTCCACGATCGGCTGGACACTTGCCGGCATCGGCTCCGGCGCGCTCCTCCTCGGTCTCATGATCGCAGGTCAGGTTATCTTCTACCTGTTCGCCCACACGGAGGGTTCCCCCCTCTCGGCCGATGTGGAGCTCGGTGCGAGCATCGCCGGCCAGCTCGCGGCTTTCGCGGCGATCTGGCCGCTCTGGCGCCGCGTGCGCCGCCGGGCGTTCGGACCGCTGCGCTCTCGGCGCGCCGATGCCCGGACGCGTTGCCGCCGCGTTGCCGCCATCGCGGTCATGGGCGTGGCCGGCCAGCTCTTCCTCGGCTACATCTTGACGGTGGCCTTTGAGTACGCGCCGACCCTCGCCCGGGAGTACGAGGGCGTCATGGACGGGGCATCGAGCCAGTTCAGCCTGCCCTCCGTGCTCACTGTGGCCATCCTCGCCCCGCTCATCGAGGAGATGGGCTGCCGCGGCCTCATGTTCGAGTTCTTCCTGCGCGCCTTCGAGCCGCGCTGGAACGGCCGCACGGGCGCTCGCGGCATCGCGCCCCGCCGCTCCGCCGTGGCGGTTGCCATCGTGCTGCAGGCGCTCGTCTTCGCGGTGCTGCATATGAACGTGGTCCAGAGCAGCTACGCGTTCTTCATGGGACTCCTCTTTGGCTGGGTCTACTGGCGCACGGGAAGCCTCGTCTGGAGCATGGGTCTGCATCTCGTCATCAACTTCAGCTCCTATGCGGTGGAGCCGTTGAGCGCGCTCTTCGGCCCCTTGAGCTACGCCTCCTGCATCGCCATCTCGGGAGTCATGTTGTACCTAGGGATTCGCGCGTTCGGGCGAACCACGGGCAACGTCGTTTTGGGGGAGCGGGCGCTTTCGGCTAGTATGGAGGGCGCATCGGACCACCGGGCGACAGAGGAGTAGGGGCGCATGCAGCTGGAGCGCGCGAAGCAGACATCGGAGTCCATCGAGCTCGGCATCTTGCTCGCGCTCGTGGGCGGGTTCATGGACGCCTACTCCTACATCGGCCGCGACCACGTGTTCTCCAACGCCCAGACCGGTAACATCCTGCTTACCGCGGTGCACCTCTCCCAGGGCGATTTCCCCGTGGCGGCGCGCTACCTGCTGCCCGTGCTCGCCTTTGCCGCGGGCATCATGCTCTCCGATTTCATTCATGCGCGCTTTGTGAGCCGGCTCCACTGGCGGCAGGCGGCGCTCCTGTTCGAGGTCGTCGTCATGGCCGTGGTGGCCTTCATTCCCGCCGCGTACAACGTGGGAGCCAACTGCCTGCTCTCGCTCGCGTGCGGGACCCAGGTCGAGACCTTCCGCAAGATCCACGGCAAGGGCATGGCCACCACCATGTGCATCGGCAACCTGCGCAACGCTCTGCACAACGTGGACGACTACATCATCAACCACGATCGGGGCTTCCTGTACAACGGCGGCCTCTACTTTGGTGCCATCGGCTGCTTCATGGTGGGCGCCGTGCTGGGCAACTGGTGCATCGACGTCCTGGGGCTTCACGCCATCCTGGTCTGCACCCCGCTGCTCGCCGCCGCCTTTCTCATTATGTTCATCGATCGCGAGCATTAGCAGCCGCGAGTTGCCGCGCGGCGCCTGCCGCCGCGTGCCGGTCCCCTCAAATTACTTTGGCGGAAGGGGGTCGACCGTTCGCAGATCAGAAATGTTTACGTACTCATGGGCGGGGTAGGATGTCGCGCGGAGCCCGCGGGGCGTGCCATCCGCGCGGGTGTGTACATCCGCTTCCACAAGGAGGAATCATGGCTGATCGCATCGTTCTCAACACCATCTCCTACCACGGCGCCGGCGCCATCAAGGAGATCCCCGGCGAGATCCAGCGTCGCGGCTACAAAAAGGTCTTCGTGTGCTCCGACCCCGACCTGGTGAAGTTCGGCGTGACCGCTAAGGTGACCGACTTGCTCGACGAGGCCGGCATCGACCACGCCCTCTACTCCGAGATCAAACCCAACCCCACGATCCAGAACGTGGTGGACGGTGTGGAGGCCTTCAAGGCCGCGGGCGCCGACTGCATCGTGACCATCGGCGGCGGCTCCTCCATGGACACGGCCAAGGCCATCGGCGTCATCATCAACAACCCCGAGTTCGCCGACGTGCGCTCGCTCGAGGGCGTGGCGCCCACCAAGAACCATGCCGTGTTCACCATTGCCGTGCCCACCACCGCCGGTACCGCGGCCGAGGTCACCATCAACTACGTGATCACCGACGTCGAGAAGGTCCGCAAGTTCGTGTGCGTGGACACCAACGACGCCCCCGAGGTCGCCGTTGTCGACCCCGATATGATGGCGTCCATGCCCGCCGGCCTCACCGCCGCCACCGGCATGGACGCGCTGACCCATGCCATCGAGGGTTACACCACTAAGGCCGCTTGGGAGCTCACCGACATGTTCCATCTGGAGGCCATCAAGCTCATCTCCGAGAACCTGCGCGATTCCGTGGCCGAGGCCAAGGAGCACAAGGGAGGTTCCGGCCGCGAGGGCATGGCGCTCGCCCAGTACATCGCCGGCATGGGCTTCTCCAACGTGGGCCTGGGCGTGGACCACGCCATGGCGCACACGCTGTCCGCGCACTACGACACCCCGCACGGCGTGGCCTGCGCCATGCTGCTGCCCATCGCCATGGAGTTCAACAAGCCCGTTGTGACGGAGCGCCTGGCCAGGGTCGCCGTCGCCATGGGCGTTGACACCGCGGGCATGAGCGTCGAGGAGGCGGCCGACGCCGCCATCGCCGCGGTGAAGCAGCTCTCCGAGGATGTGAACATCCCCAAGGTGTGCGAGGCCATCACGGAGGACGAGCTGGACCAGATCACGCGTGACGCCATGGCCGACGCGTGCTTCCCGGGCAACCCGCGCGAGGCGACCTTCGACGACGTGAAGGATATGTTCCGGAAGATCATGAAGTAGGTTCGCCGGGGCGTAAGCGCTTGGCGTTTCAGAGGGGGCGGCTCCGCGAGGGCCGTCCCCTCTGCGTTTGCGGGCACTTGCCCCGAGGCCCTACAGTTGGGCGGCGGCCTTCTTGGCGAGCTTCTTCTTGGAATCGGCGGCGATAAGCTTGCTGTTCACCTTGACGTACGCCATGCCGGCGAGTTCGGGGTGCTTCTTCAGGCAGGCCCCGATGCACCCGGTGGCGATCTCGTCTTTGGGAATACCGGCCTCCACCAGCTTCTTCTTCTTGATGCCCGAGCATTTAGGGCAGAGCTTCACGTGCACTTTCGACATCTGGACCTCCCGTCCGCGTTAACTGAGACTAACCCTATAGCATTTCTGATGGTATAGAATCGTGCGCAGGCAAACGGCGAAAGGAATTCATGGACGTCATCGCGTACACGGACGGCTCTGCGCGCGGCAACCCCGGTCCCGGCGGGTACGGGGCCGTGCTCACCTGCACCGTCGCGTCGGGTAAGCAGCACAAGCTCGAGCTCAGCGGCGGATACCGGCGCACGACCAACAACCGCATGGAGCTCATGGGGGTCATCGTGGCCCTCGAGGCGCTCAACCGCCCCTGCAACGTGACGCTGCACTCGGATTCGCAGTACGTGGTGAAGGCGTTCAACGACCACTGGATCGAGGGATGGGTCCGCCGCGGCTGGAAGACGGCGGCGAAGAAGCCCGTGAAGAACGTTGACCTGTGGCAGCGACTGCTCGCCGCCAAGGAGCCCCATCAGGTCTCGTTCGTCTGGGTGAAGGGGCACGCCGGCAACCCGCTGAACGAGCGCTGCGACGAGCTGGCGACCACGGCGGCCGATTCCGACGAGCTGATCGACGATATCGGGTTCGCCGACGCGGACTGAGCGGGGCCAACAGGGAGGAATGACGCCATGATCTCTATCGCAACCGTGGGAACGAGCATGATCACCCGCGATTTCCTGGACGTGCTGCGGCAGCGCGACGACGCCCGCTTCATCGGCACGTGCTCGCGCGACGCCGGGCGCGCCGCGGCGTTTACCGCGGAGCTCGGCGGCACGGTACCGTTTACCTCGGTGGAGGAGCTCGCCGCCAGCCCCGAGGTAGACGCCGTCTACCTCGGCAGTCCGAATGCGCTCCATGCCGAGCAGGCGCTCGCGTGCATCCACGCGGGTAAGCACGTGCTGGTGGAGAAGCCCTTCGCGGCGAACGAGCGCGAGGCTCGCCGGGTCTTCGAGGCGGCTGGCACGGCCGGCGTGGTCGCGCTCGAGGCCATGCGTCCGCTCCACGACCCGGCATTCCGCGCGTGCGCGGCGGCGTTCAACGAGCTTGGCCGCATCCGTCGCGCCACCCTGCGCTTCGGTAAGTACTCCTCCCGCTACGACGAGATCCTCGCCGGGCGCCGTACCAACATCTTCGACTGCGCGCTCGCGTCGGGCGGGCTCATGGACATGGGCGTCTACAGCGTGGAGCCCCTGATCGAGCTCTTTGGCGAACCCGAGCGCATCCAGGCGGCGGGCGTGCTGCTCGATGCGTCCACGCGGCGGCTCACCAACGGCCCCATCGACGGCGCGGGCACGATCCTCGCCAGCTATCCCGGCATGGTCGCCTCGCTCAATTGGTCCAAGATCTCGGCTGATCTGGCAGAGAGCCAGATCGAGGGGGAGCGTGGGACCCTCACCATCGACGCCATCTCCACGCCTCATCGCGCACGCGTGGGCCTGCGCGAGGAGGCGCGCCGCCGTTCGGCCAAGCAGGTGCCGGGTTATTCCGACAACGGGACGCAGACCTGCGAACTCGAGCTGCCGGCTTGCGACAACACCATGTGCTACGAGCTCGACGACTTCCTGGAGGCCGTGCGGGCGGTGAGGGACGGCGCTCCGGCGGAGGAGGCCCCGGCAGGCCCGTACGGCACCGTCGGGCATTTCCGCGATGTCACGCTCGCGTCGCTTCGCGTGATGGACGAGGCGCGCCGTCAGATGGGCGTGCGCTTCCCGGCGGACGAGCAGGAAGAATAGGGGAACCATGGGCTTCTTTGATACGGTCAAGAATCGGTGGCGCAACCCGGACAAGGTCCCCGGTGACCCGGCGGGCGCGCGGAGCCCTGAGGAGCAGACCCTGCTCGCACGGCTGCGCGGTGACGCGGACGGCGCCGTTCGCGCGGACGACGAACCGGCGGGGGCAAGCGCGCCCGACGGTGCCCAGACCGCCGACCGGTCTCCCATCCGCCTCTTCCTGCTCTGGACGGGCACGGTGCAGGGCGTGGGCTTCCGGTGGACCAACCAGGGGCTCGCACGCGAGCTCGGGCTCACGGGCTGGGCGCGCAACCTGGAGGACGGCTCCGTCGCCATGGAGGTGCAGGGTGCGCCCGCGGCGATCGCGCTCGAGTTCGACCGGCTGCACGAGTCGTACCAGCGCCTCTCGATCGGGCGCGTGTGGCTGAAGGAGTCGCGCCAGCTGCCCGTGAACCATACGGAAACCGACTTCGAGATCTGGTACTGATCGCGGCCGGCCGCGCGCAGCGCCCGCGCCAGGCGTCCGCGGCGCGCGGCATGCGGCAAGGGGAAGGGAAGGGATCCATGGCCCGGAAGGACAAGGTCCAGAAGACGAACGCCATGCGCGAGCTCGACCGCGCCGGCATCTCGTACACCGTGCACGTCTACGAGGTGGACGAGTCCGATCTTTCGGGCGTCCACGTGGCTGAGCAACTCGGCGAGGAGCCCGGTCAGGGCTTCAAGACGCTCGTGACCGTCTCGCCTGCGGGCGAGCACGTGGTGTGCTGCATCCCCGTGGCGGAGGAACTGGACCTCAAGGCCGCGGCGCGCGTGGCGGGGCAGAAGGCGCTCTCCATGATGCACGTGCGCGACCTGCTGCCCACCACCGGCTACGTGCGCGGCGGCTGCTCGCCCGTGGGCATGAAGAAGCGCTTTCCCACGCTCGTCGACGAGACCGCCGAGCTCTGGGATACCGTCTACATCTCCGGCGGGCGCCGGGGCCTTCAGCTGGAGCTCGTGCCCGCGGACCTGGTGCGCTTTTGCGACGCGACGCTCGCCGATATCTGTTCCTCCGGTGGAGATGTCACGGCGTGACGCCGCGAAGCCCCTGCTCAGAGGGCCGCTTGCGGGAATGTGCCTAGAACGGCCCGGAGAGAGCTGATAGTATGGCACGAAACACTGGTACCTGTTATCGATGCGATAAGAAGGTTCACGCAATGAAGCTCAAACGCACCAACGCCGTTTTGGCACTTGGCCTTGCCGCCACCATAGCGCTGTCGTCGTTCCCTGTGTCCGCGCAGGCGGACCCCACGAGTTCCGAGCTGCAGCAGCGCGTGAACGAGGCCTATGCCCAGCTCCTCGATTACTCCCAGCAAGCCGAGGTGGCGGGCAACCAGCTCGAGCAGGTCAAGTCCGACCTCGCCTCCGTGCAGGATCAGATCGCCCAGACCAAGCAGGAGATCGCCGACAAGCAGGCTGAGCTCGAGCAGGATCAGAAGGCCCTCTCCTCTCGCTTGAGCTCCTCCTACAAGCGAGGCGACGCGTCCCTGCTCGGCGTGGTGCTCGGGTCCTCCGATTTCGGTGAGCTCTTCTCCAACCTGTTCTACGCCAACAAGGTCGCCGCGCGCGACCGCGACGCGATCGACACCGTGCGCACCGCCAAGCAGGAGCTGACCGACCAGCAGACCGCGCTCGAGCAGCAAGAGGCGGAGAAGAAGCAGCTTGTTGCCGAGCAGGAGCAGAAGACCGCGGCGGTTCAGCAGCGCGCCTCCCAAATGCAGTCCTACTACCAGGGGCTCGACAGCGACCTGCAGGCAGCCCTTGCCAACGAGGCCGCCGTCCAGGCCGCACAGGACGCCCTGACCAAGCAGCAGGCGCAGGAGGCCGGCTCCAATTCCGGCGCCACCAACAGCGGCAACGCGAGCTCGAACACCGGCTCCAACAGCAATGCCAACACGAATACGAACACCAACACCAACGCGGGTTCGAATTCGAATCCCTCGAGCAAGCCGTCCCAGAACACCGGGAGCAGCTCCTCGGGCAACACCAACTCCGGAAGCGCGCCTTCCGGCATCCTTGCCTTCGCCCAGTCCAAGATCGGCTGCGCTTACAGCTACGGCGGCGTCGGCCCGAGCGCGTACGACTGCTCCGGTCTGGTCTACGCCGCGTACAAGAACGCCGGTCTGAGCATCGCGCGCACCGCGGACGCCCAGTACCGCCAGGTTGCCGCTGCCGGGCACCTCGTGAAGGACGTCTCGAGCCTGAAGCCCGGCGACCTCGTGTTCTTCTATCCCGGCATCGGCCACGTGGGCGTCTACGAGGGCAACGGTAGCTTCGTCCACGCCAGCACCTACGGCGTCGGCGTCATCCGCTCCAGCCTGTACTCCGCCTACTACGCCTCCGCATTCCAGGGCGGCGGCTCCCCGTACTAGTTTGGTGCGTTTGAAGGTATGAGGGAAGCAACAGACAGGCGGTTTACCGCCGCACATGGCAACGCTTCGCTGAACGGCACGGCTCCTTCGGGGGCCATGCCTGTGACGGGGGAGCGCGGGGAGCGGTTCGCCCGACCGCAGGGCGCTCACTGGCGCACGGACGATGCGGAGACCGCGGGTTTTGCGACCCCGGCTGCCGCGCCGGGGCCGGGGTCGATCCCGGCTTCGTTCTCGCCCGACACCACGGCCATGTTCGTCATGGCCGCCGAGCGCTCGCGCCGCGAGGTTGGGGAGCTCTCCGCTCCCGCGGTGACCTCCGAGCTCGATGCCCGTGTCCTTGCCTCCGAGATGCGCCTTGACGCCCCGGCCGACGTAACCGCGGTGTCCGCCATCCCGTCCGGCGAGCTTGCCGCCGAGGGAGCCGAGCGGGCAGCGGGGCAAGCCGCGGAGGAGGAGCCCTCCGAGGTGCTCGACCGCGCCGACCGCTCCTCCAACATGGTCTCGGTGCTCGTGATCATCAGCCGTCTGACGGGCTTCCTCCGCACCGCCGCCCAGGCTTGGGCTATCGGCGTCACCATGTTCGCCAGCTGCTACACCATCGCCGACCAGCTGCCCAACATGCTCTATGAGTTCGTGGTGGGCGGCATGCTCGTCACGTCCTTCCTTCCCGTGTACGTCAAGGTGCGCTCGCGCCTGGGCCGGGAGGGGGCGAGCGCCTATGCCTCGAACATCCTCTCCATCATCACCTTGTTCATGGTGGTGCTCACGGTTCTCTCGTTCATCTTCGCCTATCCCATCATCTGGACGCAGTCGGCCGGTGCCTCGAGCGCCTTCGATACCGATATGGCCGTATGGCTCTTCCGCTGGTTCTCGGTGGAGATCGTGCTCTACGCGCTGTCCTCGATCTTCTCGGGCGTCCTGAACGCCGAGCGCGACTACCTGTGGAGCAACGCCGCGCCCATCATGAACAACGTGGTCATCATCGGCGCCTTCGCGCTCTACGGCATGCTGACGCGCGCCGGCGTCCTCACGACCCAGCAGGCCATGATCCTCCTGGCCGTCGGCAACCCCCTGGGCGTCGCCGCGCAGGTACTCGTGCAGGTTCCCGTCCTCAAGCGCCGGGGCGTGCGCTTGAGCGCGCACCTCGACTTCCACGACCCGGCGCTCCGCGAGACCCTCTCCATCGGGTTGCCCACCATCATCGTGGTCTTCGCCACCTACTTCATGTTCTCCGTCTCCTCGAGCTGGGCGCTGTCGGTGACCGAGGTGGGCGCCGCCGTGACGTACTACGCGAACGTCTGGTACGTGCTCCCGTTCTCGATCTTTGTGATCCCCATCTCCACGACCATGTTCACGGAGCTCTCCAACTACTTCGTGGCGCACGACGAATCCTCGTTCCGGGCGAGCTTTGCCCGCGGCGCGGTGAAGATCCTCTTCACGATCGTGCCATTCACCTTCCTCTTCTTCGTCTTCTCGCCGTATCTGGTGCAGATCATCGCGGGCGGCTCCTTCTCCGCCGAGTCCGCGGAGCTCACCTCCACCTACTTGATCTGCCTCGCGGTCGCGCTGCCGTTCTACAGCCTCTTCATCTACCTCGAGAAGGTCTGCTCGGCCATGCTCCGCATGAAGACGCTCGCCGTGGCCACCATCGTGGGCGTGGCGCTGCACTTCCTGTTCTGCATGGCCTTCACCCCGGCCCTCGGCCTGCCCGCCGTCGCCTTTGCCCGCGCGCTCTTCTACGGCGTCATCGATCTGGTGGTCCTCGTGAGCGTACGGGAGCATCTGGGACTTGCCGGCGTCCGGTCGATTCTCGGCGCGGTGCTCCGGGCGTGCGTGTTCGGGTTTCTGGGTGCCGCAGTGGGCTGGGGCATCTGCCAGGGCCTGGTGCTCGCGCTCGGGCCGGCCCAGGGCACGCTCCAAGCGATTCTCTACGCGGCTGCCGGCGGCCTGCCGGCGCTCGCGGCGATCTACGGCGTGGCCTATGCCCTGGGTAAGTCCGACGCACCGTTCTTCGATTCCATCTTCGGGCGCGTGGCGCGCCGGTTCGCCCGATGAGCGATGAGGAGCGGGTCTCGGTTGAGTATGTGCACGGCGAGCTGAAGCCCGCTGATTCCGTTGACGCGGCCGGCGCTGACGATATCGCCTGCGGAAGCCCCCAAGCCGCTTCCGCAACGGACCCTCGCCCCGTAGAAAGCGCCTCCCACCGCTTCTTCCACGCTGGTCTCCCCGGCATCGAGCTACCCGTGGCTCCGCTCTCCGGAGCCGCTGCCGCCGCGCACGTGGGCGCCACAGGTGTGAACGGCGCCCCCTCGCTTGCCGAGCAGGTGGCCCGCGTGCCCACCGATCCCGGCTGCTACCTCTGGAAAGACGCCGCAGGCGAGGTCATCTACGTGGGCAAGGCCAAGAACCTGCGCGCCCGCATGAAGCAGTACGTGCAGCTCACGGACGACCGCGAGAAGATCCCGCTCATGATGCAGCTGGTGGCGAGCTTCGACTACCTGGTGGTCTCCAATGAGCACGAGGCCCTGGTGCTCGAGCGCAACCTCATCGCGCAGTACCACCCCTACTTCAACGTGGACTTCAAGGACGACAAGTCCTACCCCTTCATCGCGCTCACCAAGGGCGACCTCTTCCCGGCCATCAAGTACACGCGGGAGAAGCATCGCGCCGGTACCCGGTACTTCGGTCCCTACACCGACAGCCGTGCGGCGCGCGACACCATCGACACGCTCCGCAAGGTGGTTCCCCTCTGCTCGGCCTCCTGCGCGGAGTGGAAGCGCGTGAAGCGCCTCATCGAGCGCCATCCTGAGGAGCGCGAGCTCCTGCAGCTCACCTGCGCCCAGAACGGCCGTCCCTGCTTCGACTTCCACGTGGGCCGTGGTCCCGGCGTGTGCGCGGGTGCCGTCTCGCCCGAGGAGTACGCCGCCAACGTGCGCCGCGTGGAGCGCTTTCTCTCCGGACACCGCAGCGATGTGGTGCGCGAGCTCCGTGAGGACATGGCGCAGGCTGCCGAGGAGCTGGACTTCGAGCGCGCCGGGCGCATCAAGCGGCGCCTGGAGGTCATCTCCGGTCTGGACGACCGCCAGCAGGTCGTCTTCCCCTCGAGCGTCGACATCGACGTGGTGGGTTTCTTCCGCGAGGAGACCATCGCCGGCGCGTGCGTGTTCTGCGTACGCGAGGGCCGCGTGGTGCGCAGCTGCGAGTTCATCCTGGACAAGGGCCTGGACGTCTCCGTGGAGGAGCTGACCGAGGGCTTCCTCAAGCGCTACTACGACGAGACGGCCGACATCCCCTCCGAGGTGGATGTGGCCGTGGAGCTCGCCGACGCTGAGCTGCTCGGAACCTGGCTCACCGAGAAGCGCGGTCGCGTGTGCCGGCTCCACCACCCCCAGCGCGGTGAGAAGCGCCATCTCCTGGACATGTGCGAGCGCAACGCCCGTCACGCCCTCATGCGCTACAGCATGCGCACCGGCTACGCCGATGACCGCACGAATCAGGCGCTCCTGCAGCTGGAAAGCGCGCTCGCCCTGCCCGCGGCGCCGTTGCGCATCGAGTGCTTCGACATCTCCACCCTGCACGGCAACTTCACCGTTGCCTCCATGGTGGTCTTCACCAACGGACGTCCCGACAAGTCCCAGTACCGCCGTTTCAAGATCCGCGCCGAGCTGGACGAGGCCAACGACTTCGTCTCCATGCAGGAGGTGCTCGGCCGTCGCTACGCGCCGGAGCGCATGGCCGACGAGCGCTTCGGCAGCCGTCCCGACCTGCTCGTGGTTGACGGTGGCAAGCCCCAGCTCTCGGCGGCGCTCACGCAGCTGAACGCCCTTGGTCTCGACATCCCCGTCTGCGGCCTCGCCAAGTCCGACGAGGAGGTCTTCGTTCCCTGGGACGACACCCCCGTGGTGCTGCCCAACGGCTCCGCCTCGCTCTACCTCATCAAGCAGGTGCGCGACGAGAGCCATCGTTTCGCCATCACCTTCCACCGCGAGCTGCGTGACAAGGCCATGACCATCTCCGTGCTGGACGAGGTCCCCGGCGTCGGCCCCACGCGCAAGCGTGCGATCATGCGGCACTTCGGCAGCATGAAGCGTCTGCGCGCGGCGAGCGCGGAAGACATCGCCGCCGTGAAGGGTGTGCCGGCAGATGTGGCGCGGGCGGTCTGGCAGACGCTCCAGGCGACGCAGCGGGCGTAGGCGGGCGGCCGGCCCGGAGGGGCGCGGGCGCGGGCCCTCGTGTTCTCGCGAGACTGGAAAACGCTCCCGCGAAGCCGCAGGAACGGATTGAACGAGTATGGCCCCATGGTTTCAGGCTGGGACTGAGCCGCAATCCGTTCCTGGACTTCGCGGGAGCGTTCTCACAGTTCGCTCGAAATACTTCGGCCCGCGCCCGCGCCCCTCCGGGCCGGCCGCCCGCCTACGCCCGCTGCGTCGCGCACAGCTTCTCCATGCTTTTAAAACGTCTCCCTTTCCATGTTAGGAAGATGTAAAGGCCCCATCTGCTTTGCATCAAGACGAGTCATTGACCAGTAAACAAACGCAGGTAACGGCCTCGTTGAAGGGGGGAGGGCCGTATTCTCCTTCCTGACAGGCGCAGACCGCGCCTCCTCGAAAGGAGATTATCCACATGTTCGATCAAGCCGTTTCTCGTCGCCAGTTCCTCGGCCTTGCCGGTGGTCTCGCCGCCTTCGCCGGTCTCGGTCTCGCCGGTTGCGGTAACTCCGCTTCCACCGGTACCTCTGCCGGCTCCGCCGCTGGCTCCGCTGCCGCCAGCTCGCTGAGCGGCGACATCACCTACGAGGGCGCCTCCTCCTTCCAGGCGCTCGTCGAGGCTGCTGCTGAGAAGTTCATGGATGAGAACCCGGACGTGTCCATCACCGGTTCCGGCAACGGTTCCGGCAAGGGCCTGACCGCCGTCTCCGAGGGCACCGTGCAGATCGGTAACTCCGACGTCTTCGCCGAGACCAAGCTCGACGCCGACGCTGCCGCCAAGCTCGTCGACCACGAGGTCGCCGTCGTGGGCATGGGTCCCGTGGTGTCCAAGAACGTCAAGGTCGACGACCTGTCCCTCGAGCAGCTGAAGGGCATCTTCTCCGGCCAGATCACCAACTGGAAGGACCTGGGCGGTGACGACGCCAAGATCGTCGTCTTCAACCGTAAGGCCGGCTCCGGTACGCGTGCCACCTTCGAGGCTGCCGTCTTCGGCACCGAGAAGAACGAGTTCAAGGGCGACGCCGAGCTCGACAAGTCCGGCGACGTGGCCACCAACATGGGCTCCACGGACAATGCCATCTCCTACCTTGACTTCTC
The DNA here is from genome assembly GCF_902501965.1 of Collinsella sp. AK_207A. Taxonomy (GTDB): domain Bacteria; phylum Actinomycetota; class Coriobacteriia; order Coriobacteriales; family Coriobacteriaceae; genus Collinsella. The sequence goes on from NZ_CABWID010000014.1 coordinate 33,270, forward strand.
GCACTTCGATGACTCCAAGTTCACCGCCGTCAAGGTGGAGGGTGTCGAGCCCAAGAGCGAGAACGTCTTCGACAACAAGTTCCCCATCTGGGCTACCGAGCACATGTACTGCGCCAAGGATGCCGACGACGTCACCAAGGCGTTCCTGGACTACATGCTCTCCAAGGACGTCCAGGGCAAGCTGGTCGAGAAGCAGGGCTTCATCCCCGTGTCCGAGATGAAGGTCGCGAAGGACGCCAACGGTAAGGTTACGGAGAAGAAGTAAAACATGGTCAAGACGATGCCTAAACGTCGTCTCGAGAAGGTTGGACTCTCGGTCACGGGTGCGTGCGTCGCACTCGTGACCCTTGTCGTGCTCGCACTAATTTTCATGGTTGCGGGCAAGGGCATTTCCGCGTTCTTGAAGGACGGCGTCAATCCCGTTGAGTTCTTTACGGGTACCAAATGGGACCTGCAGAACACTAATGATGCCGGCATGCCCTTCACGGGCGCTCTGCCGCTCATCGTCACCTCCTTTACGGTGATGGTGCTGTCCACGCTCTTCGCGCTGCCGATCGCCATCGGCTCCGCGATTTTCGCCGTTGAGATCCACCCGGACTTCGGTCGTAAGGTCTTCCAGCCGTTGGTGGAGCTCCTGGTGGGTATTCCGTCCGTCGTGTTCGGCCTCATCGGCTTCCACGTGGTGGTCGCCGCGATGAAGCTCTTCTTCGGCGCGTCCACTGGTCTGGGCATCCTGCCCGGTGCCATCGTGCTGGCCGTGATGATTCTGCCGACCATTACCACCTTCTCTATCGACGCGTTGCGCGCCGTGCCGGCGAGCTATCGTCAAGGTTCCCTCGCTCTCGGGTGCACGCGCTGGCAGACGATTTGGCACGTGGTGCTCTACGCCGCCCGTCCGTCGCTCATCACCGCGACCATCCTGGGCATGACCCGTGCCTTCGGTGAGACCCTCGCCGTGCGCATGGTCATCGGCGGTATCGAGGCGATGCCGCAGGGCCTGCTCTCGCCGGCCTCGACCATCACGACAACGCTGACCACCAGCATGGCCGTCTACGCGGACGGCACGCCCCAGGCTGACGTGCTCTGGGCCCTGGGCCTGCTGCTCATGGCCATGTCACTCGTGTTCATTCTGATCATCCATCTCATTGGAAAGGGGCCCCAACGTGCTTAATCCCGTAGAATCCGTTTCTGGTGCAAACGGTGCCGCCGGCGTTGGCACGTCTGGCTCCGGCAGCGTTGGTTCCGTCTACGATCCGCGTGCCGAGCGTGCGCGCCGCGATGCCCTGCGTCGTCGCGCAATCGCCCAGGACAAGTTCGCGACCGGCGTGCTCACGGTGATCATCGCGCTCGTGCTCGCTATCGTCGGTGCCATGGTGTTCTACATTCTCTTCGAGGGCGTGGGTACGCTCGTGCAGCCCGGTTTTCTTACCGAGCGCGCCCGTGCGAACGGCACGGCCGGCGGAGTTGCCTACCAGCTCTTCGACTCCTTCTTCCTGCTGGTGCTGACGCTGCTCATCTCCGTTCCCGTATCTCTTGGTGCGGCCGTCTTCCTTGTTGAGTACGCTCCGGATGGCCCGGTGAAGCGCATCGCCTCCACGGCTGTCGAGACGCTTTCCAGCCTGCCCTCCATCGTGGTCGGCATGTTCGGCTTCCTCGTCTTCTCCGTGGGCTTTGGCTGGAAGTACTCCATCATCTCCGGCGCCGTGGCGCTGACGATGTTCAACATCCCCATCCTGGTGCGCGCCATTCAGCAGGCGCTCGAGGATGTTCCCCGCGCCCAGCGCGATGCGTGCCTTGCCATGGGTCTCACCCGCTGGGAGGCGACGGTCCACGTGCTGATTCCGAGCGCCATGTCCGCGATCGTGACAGGCGTCGTGCTGTCCGCCGGCCGTGTCTTCGGCGAGGCCGCGGCCCTGCTCTTCACCTCCGGTATGTCCAGCCCGGTGCGCCTGAATTTCCTCTCGCTGAACTTCAACAGCCCCAGCTGCGCTTGGAACATCTTCCGTCCCGGTGAGTCGCTCGCCGTGCACATCTACAAGATCTACGGCGAGGGCAGTGCCGAGGCGCAGCAGATCGTGTGGGGTACCGCTGCTCTGCTGATGATTTGCGTGCTCATCTTCAACGTGGCGGCGCGCATCGCCGGTCGCGCGATTTCTAGAAAGGTTACGGGTCAGTAGCATGAACGATTCCAAGCAGACCGCTGCCTCCGGCGCCGCCGTGGCCGATGCGTTCGCGAGCGAGCAGGCCGGCAGCAAGCTGGTCGAGAAGCCGGTCCTCTACACGCACAACGTCAACGTGTGGTACAACGACCACCACGCGCTGGACGACACGTCGCTCACGTTCAACAAGGGCGAGATTACCGCGCTCATCGGGCCTTCCGGCTGCGGCAAGTCCACGTTCCTGCGGTGCCTGAACCTCATGAACCGCGAGATCGACGGCTGCCAGATCACCGGTGACATCATCTACCGCGATCACAACATCAATACGCCGGAAGAGGACCTCTACGAGCTGCGCCGGAGCATCGGTATGGTGTTCCAGCAGCCGAACCCGTTCCCCAAGAGCATCTACGAGAACATCGCCTTCGCCCCGCGTTGCCACGGTCTGCGCGACAAGGCGTCCCTCGACCAGCTCGTCGAGGAATCGCTCCGCGGTGCCGCGCTGTGGGACGAGGTCAAGGACAAGCTTAAGAAGAGCGCCCAGGATCTTTCCGGTGGCCAACAGCAGCGTCTGTGCATCGCGCGCGCCCTGGCCCTTAAGCCGGACGTCATCCTACTCGACGAGCCCTGCTCGGCCTTGGACCCGATTTCCACGCTGGCGATCGAGCAGCTGATGACGAGCATCGCCGATGGTCGCGCCATCATCATCGTCACCCACAACATGGAGCAGGCCACGCGCGTGAGTAACCGCACCGCCTTCTTCTACATGGGCGAGATGGTCGAGACCGGCGAGACCGAGCAGATCTTCAACGCGCCGCGCACCGAGAAGTTGCAGGACTACCTGAACGGCCGCTTCAGCTAAGTCTTTCCGGGCATTCGCGAACCCTTTCACCGCACTATCGAACGACTCAACCTCCTTTTTGGTTTTAGTCTTTCGGTAGTGCGGTGTTTTGCGTCCTGCTAGGATGGATAGCCGGTGAAAGGAGTGCTGAACCATGGCTATTCTGCTGGGGTGCGACAGCGTGCATCTTGAATATCCCACCAAGCTCGTGCTGGGCGACGTGACGCTCGGCGTCTTCGAGGGCGACCGCGTGGGCATCGTGGGTCGCAATGGGGACGGCAAGTCCTCGCTGCTTCGCGTGCTCGCCGGCGTGCAGGAGCCGGATGCCGGCCGCGTGACGCGCACACGTGGCGTCGAGGTGGGGCTTCTCGGCCAGCGCGATCAGCTCTCGGATGACGAGACGGTGCACCATGCCGTGGTGGGGGATGCTCCCGAGTACGAATGGGCCGCGAGCCCGCGCATCCGCGAGGTGCTGGACGGGCTCATCGCCGATGTCCCCTGGGAAGGGCTCGTGGGCGAGCTTTCGGGCGGCCAGCGCCGACGGGTGGACCTGGCCCGGCTCCTCGTGGGCACTTGGGACGTGCTCGCGCTCGACGAGCCGACCAACCATCTGGACATGCGGACCATTAACTGGCTTGCCAACCACCTGAAGACCCGCTGGCAGCGTGGCCAGGGGGCGCTCCTGGTGGTGACCCACGACCGCTGGTTTCTCGACGAGGTGTGCGAGCGCATGTGGGAGGTCCATGACGGCGAGGTGGATCCCTTCGAGGGCGGCTATTCCGCCTATATCCTGCAGCGCGTTGAGCGCGACCGCCAGGCCGCCGTCATCGAAGATCGGCGGCGCAACATGGCGCGCAAGGAGCTCGCGTGGCTGAGCCGGGGCGCTCAGGCGCGCAGCAGCAAGCCGCGGTTCCGCGTGGAGGCTGCGCGCGACCTGATCGCCGACGTGCCGCCCGTGCGCAATGAGCTCGAGCTCAAGCGCTTGGCTGTTGCGCGACTTGGCAAGCAGGTCGTGGATGTCTTGGACGTCACGGCGGGCTACCAAAACGTCGACGGCGCTGCCGCCAGGCCCGTTTTGGATGATGTGACCTGGCTTATCGGCGCGGGCGACCGATTCGGTCTGCTCGGTGCCAACGGCGCGGGCAAGACGACGCTCCTCGAGGTCGTTCAAGGCAAGCTCGCCCCCTCGCGTGGTCGGGTGAAGATCGGGCAGACCGTCCGCTTCGGCGTGCTCTCGCAGCAATTGGACGAGCTGCGTCCGCACGAGCAGGAGACGATTCGCGAGGTGCTCTCGGGCTTCAAGCGCGTCTATGTGGTGGACGGCAAGGAGACGAGCCCCGAGAAGCTCTGCGAGCGGCTGGGATTTACCACGCAGCAGCTCTGGAGCCGCATCTGCGACCTTTCGGGCGGCCAGAAGCGTCGCCTCTCGCTGCTGCTCACCATCTTGGCTGAGCCGAACGTGCTGATCTTGGACGAGCCGGGTAACGACCTGGATACGGATATGCTCGCCATCGTCGAGGACCTGCTCGATGGCTGGCCGGGCACGCTGATTCTCGTCACGCACGACCGCTTCCTGATGGAGCGCGTGACCGACCAGCAGTTCGCGCTCATCAACGGGCATCTGCGCCATGTGCCGGGCGGGGTGGACGAGTACCTGCGACTGGCAGAGCACGCCGGCGCGGTTGGGGACGATTCGCCTGCCGCGGCGCCGAGCAAGAAGCAGGCTCCTGCACAGCCGACGGGGCTCTCGAATGCCGAGCGTCAGCGGCTCAAGAAGGAGGTTTCCTCCATCGAGCGGCGACTTGCGAGCAAGCGCGAGCGGGCAGAGCAGCTCAAGGCGTCCATGGCCGAGGTTGATCCGACGGATTACCAAGCCCTCGAGGCGCGTCAGCAGGAGATCGATGCCGCGTTTGCGGAGGTCGACGAGCTCGAGACGGCTTGGCTCGAGGCAAGCGAGCGGTTGGGGGAGTGAGGCCCGCAGGCGAACGGCGAAACGTGATAGCTCGTTTTGCTCGATCGGTCGTGCGGTGATGTACGCGAAGGAGGGTGTCTGAGATGGCGGACTCGGACCGCGAGGGCTTCTTTCAGCGGGTCTACAACATGGTGAAGCAGGTGCCGGAGGGGATGGTCGCCACGTACGGGCAGATTGCGCGGTTGGTGGGTTCGCCGCACCGAGCCCGCTACGTCGGCTTCGCCTTGCACGTCAACCCGGAGCCCGGCGCCATTCCCTGTCATCGCATCGTCTTTGCCGACGGGCGTTTGGCGGACGGGTTCGCATTTGGCGGGCCGGATGTCCAGCGCCATCTGCTTGAAGAGGAGGGCGTCTCCTTTCTGCCCGATGGTCGGGTCGACCTCAAGGAGTGCCGCTGGCCAGCGGGTACCGAGTAGGGTCGAGGGCCGCGGAAGGAAGAGCGGCATCCTCCCACATGCAAACCGTCCCCGAAACAGGAAAACGCCCGCAAGCCTAAGCCAGCGGGCGTTTTCCTGAAGTACACCGTTGATACGCACAGAGGGGAGGGATGCGTAACAAACTGGCAGCTGAAAGGCTTTTTCATCGCCTGTTGCCTTCCTGCTGTTGAGTTAACTATAGCAAACAATTAACCAAGGGCAACTATGTGAATCTGCTCCATAGGGTCTTCACAAGTTAGCCTCAGCTGACCCAAGCTGCTGGAAACCCCGCGGGCGCATCAGGCGGCCTCGCCAGCACCTTCTCCAGGCTCCAGGAACCGCTCGACCAGCTCTCCGAAGGCGCCTTGATCGGATCGCGTGTCCAGCACCGCGTCGCAAAGGGGGCGAACGTCGTCCGTCACGTTGGCCACGCCCACGCCCAGCCCCGCAAGCTCGATCATCTGCGCATCGTTGGAGGCATCGCCCACGCCGATGGTCTCCTCGCGGGGGATGCCGAGCATCTTCGCCAGATGGAGGAGTCCCGTGCCCTTGTTCACGCCGGCGGGCATGAACTCGAGGTAGCGGGAGGAGGAGTAGGTGACGGAACCGCCCTTGGCGGCTACCTCGGGCTTCAGCTGCGCGCCCAGTTCCCGAAGCCCGGAGAAGTCATCGCTCATGTAGAGCAGCTTGACCACGTCGTCGCCGAGGAACGAGAGGTTCTTCTCGTCGGCGGGGTCAAAGTAGACGATGCCGCTCAGCGTGGACAGGTAGCGCCGCTCGGATTCCGGCAGGTTGCAGACGTAGATGAGGCCGTCGGGCGCGTACACGTGCATGCAGTAGCCGTGCTCGCGCCCGAGCGCGTAGAGCTCCTCGGCGAGTTCGTGGTTGAGGGAGCAGGTGAGCAGCGGCTTGGGATCCCCGTAGCGGTTGATGAAGCCCCCGTTGAAGCTGATGACGTAGCCGCCTTCCATGAGCTTGGGATCCAGTTCGCGAATGCTCTCCATGATGGACGCGTAGGGGCGCCCGGAAGAGGGGACGAACAGCACGCCCAGCTCGCGCATACGTCGAACAGCCCGCACGTTGACCTCGGGAATCTTGTGCTCGGTATCCAGGAACGTCTCGTCCATGTCGGATGCGACCAGTCGGTACATCGTCTGCGCCCCCCCCCCTCGCGGTGATTCGGTCAAATGGCGGCAAGCGGCCGCTAGTAGACCATGCCCATGGCCTCGCGGACCTCAGCGAGCGTGGCCTCGGCGATCTGGTTGGCGCGACGGTTGCCCTCATGCAGCACGTCCTTCACGTAGTCCAGGTCGTTCTCATAGGCGTGGCGACGCTCGCGGATCTCGGCGAAGCGGTTGTTCACGGCCTCGGTGACGTACTTCTTGAGCTGGCCCGAACCGCCCATGCCGATTTCCTCGGCGATTTCCACCTCGGAGCGCCCGGTGCAGATGGCGGCGGTGGAGAGCAGACCCGACACGCCGGGACGGTTCTCAGGATCGAAGGTGATCATGCGCTCGCCGTCGGTCTGGCTCTTCTTGATGCGCTTGGCCGTCTCCTCGGGCGTCATGGAGATGCTGATGGCGTTGCCATAGCTCTTGGACATCTTGCGGCCGTCCAGACCGGGCAGCAGCGGGGTCTCGGAGAGCAGGGCGTCCACCTCGGGGAAGACCTTGCCATAGCGGTTGTTGAACTTGCGTGCGATGAGACGCGTGAGCTCGATGTGGGGCAGCTGATCGCGGCCCACGGGGATCACGTTGCCCTTGCAGAAGAGGATGTCGCAGGCCTGGTGCACGGGATAGGTGAGCAAAAGGCCGGTGAGCTCGTGGCCCGAGGCCTCCATCTCAGCTTTCACCGTGGGATTGCGCTGGAGTTCCGCCTCGGAAACGAGCGAGAGGAAGGGGAGCATGAGCTGGTTGGCCGCGGGTACCGCTGAGTGCGCGTAGATCATGGTCTTCTCGGGGTCGATGCCGCAGGCCAGGTAATCCATGATCATGTTGTAGACGTTGTCCTGGATGTGGTCGGTGGTGTCGCGGTCGGTGATCACCTGGTAGTCGGCGATGAGCACGTTGGTGCGCACGCCCAGGTTCTGCAGCTCCACGCGGCCCTTGATGGTGCCGAAGTAATGGCCCAGGTGCAGGCGCCCGGTGGGACGGTCGCCGGTGAGCATGGTGTAGCCCTCGGGATGGAGCGGCAGATCGGCGCGAATCTGGTCGCTGCGCTTCTGGGCGGTCTCGTAGCTGCGCTCGTTGGGCATGGGTACTCCTTTTCGTTTGAGCGGAATGCGGTGCGATGCGTGTGAAGCTGAGAATCAGCTTGGGTTGGAATCCTGGCCGACGGAGGTCTTCTCGTTGGTCGAATCGCTTCGATGCTCCGGGGATTCATGATGCGGCAGGATCTTCGCCAGCAGCTCCTCGTGCTCCTCGTGGGCGGCGCGGGCCTCCTCGGCAAAGGCGGGGTTATCGGGCGTGACGATCTCGTCGCGGCGCGTCTTGGGGTTGTAGTGGTGGCGGAGCACCGGCTCGAAGAGGTGGAGCCGCAGGGCAAAGGCCACGGAGCAGGCCACGAGCGCGGCGAAGATCACCACGCGCCACCAGACCGTCACCTGGTTGATGGCGGCGGCGCCGGCGGAGAGGATCGCGCTCCACCCGTACATGAGCAGCACCGCCTGGCGCTGGTCGAACCCCTCCTGGATCAGGCGGTGGTGGATGTGACCCTTGTCGGCCTGGCCGATGCTCACGTGCGCCCGCTTGCGGCGGATGATGGCCGAGAACGTGTCGAGGATAGGCACGCCCGCCACGATGAGGGGCAGTGCGAGCGAGGTGAGGGCGGCGATGCGCGAGACGTTCAGCAGCGAGATGGAGCCGAGCGAGAAGCCGAGCAGGAGGGAGCCGGAATCTCCCAGGAAGATGCTCGCGGGGTTGAAGTTGTAGCGCAGGAAGGCGAGGCAGGAGCCGATGAGCGCGATGGAGAGCGCGGCGGCGTCCGAGCGGCCCGCCAGCACGGCGAACAGGAACATAGAGGCGCCCGCGATGGCGGAGATGCCGCAGGCGAGGCCGTCGAGGCCGTCGATGAGGTTGATGATGTTGGTGTATGCCACCAGGTAGATGACGGTGATGGGGTAGGCGAGCCAGCCGAGCTGGATCTCGGCGCCGGTACTGAAGGGGTTCACGATCACGTGGATGAGGAGGCCGCTCGCGGCGGCGACGCAGGCGGCGAGGAGCTGACCGGCGAGCTTCATCTTGGGCGAGAGCGAGACGATGTCGTCCACCGTGCCGGTGATGACGATCATGAGGAACGAGATGGCGAGCATGGGGTAGTTGATGGCCATGCTCGGGTGCGGCACAAGAGCGGAGGGCCAGTCCCAGAGTATGGTGCCGGCGACCTGCAGGATGCAGGCGACGGCGAGACCGGCGAACACAGCGAGCCCGCCCAGGCGGGGGATGGGGCGCTTGTTGATGCGGCGCTTGGAGGGGTAGTCCACCGCGTCGAGGCGGATCGCCAGGCGCTTGGCCAGGGGCGTGAGCAGCAACGTTGTTGCGAACGCCGCCGCCATGAGCCATATGTAGTGAACCGGAATGCCCACGTTCACCGCCATTCGCGCTCCGTTCGTACAAAACCCATTCATTTTACCTGCCGGGGTGTGATTGTGCGAGACGGGGACGGTGCCTGCATGAAAGGGACAGGGTGGCAGCGCCCTGTCGGGTTCGATTCCCATGCATGGGTAACAAAAAAGCCCGCAACCGATGGCTGCGGGCTCTCAGGTTCCTGTGGTGGAGACGAAGGGAAGTCCGCGGCCGCTTCGCGGCGCTCGTGCGCCGCTCGCGCGCTCCGCTGGGAAATGCATACGCATTTCCTCAGCTCCGCGCCCTGTCGGGTTCGATTCCCGTGCATGGGTAACAAAATAGCCTGCAACCGGTGGCTGCGGGCTCTCAGGTTCCTGTGGTGGAGACGAAGGGAAGTCCGCGGCCGGCTTCGCCGCCCGCGGCCGCTTCGCGGCGCTCGTGCGCCGCTCGCGCGCTCCGCTAGGAAATGCATACGCATTTCCTCAGCTTCGCGCCCTGTCGGGTTCGATTCCCTGCCCGGGTAACAAAATAGCCTGCAACCGGTGGCTGCAGGCTCTCAGGTTCCTGTGGTGGAGACGAAGGGAATCGAACCCTCGGCCTCTGCCATGCGACGGCAGCGCTCTCCCAGCTGAGCTACGTCCCCAGGACAAGTGACTATTGTAGCGGCGCGGCGCGCGGTGTCAACGGGTTTTCTTGACGCTTCTGTTCGGGCTCACGATTGCCCGCGGCGAGCGGTGGGGGCGATGGCGGGTGAGAGGACGCCGGTGGTGTCGAAGGCCGGGGTGAAGCTTTCGTCAACCGCGCCGCCCTGCTGCCAGTACATGGTGGTAAAGCCCAGGTCATCGGCGTGGTCGAGCACGCGCTCGTACTCCTCGTCGGTGACGGCGCGGGCAAGCTCCCCGCCTTGCCGCCTCATCGCGGCGTTAGGGGTGTACTGGTTCATGACGGAGATGGGGACGTCGCCCACACTGTTCCAGATGCGGTCGAGCACGCGGAGGGAATCGGCCACATGCCCCGGTAGCACGAGATGGCGCACGATGATGCCCTGACGCATCAGGCCGTCATCATCGAAGCGGGTGCCGCCGCGCCGCTCGATTTCGCGGGCCATCTGAGCGAGCGCCGCCTCGGCGATTGCGGGGTAATCCGCCACATTAGAGAGTGACGCGGCCAAGCCCGCGCTCGCGTACTTGAAGTCGGTGAGCCACACGTCCACAAGGTCGCCCAGCTCGGCCACGGCGTCCACCAGCTCGTAGCCACTCGTGTTGTAGACGATGGGGATGGTGAGGCCGCGCGCTCGCGCCGCGCGAATGGAGTGGGGAAGCAGGTGCGCCCACTGGGTCGCGGTGACGAGGTTGATGTTGTTCGCACCCTGTTCCTGGAGTTCCAGCATGATCTGCACGAGGCGTTCCTCAGGGACCTCGAGGCCGAAGTTGCCGGTCGAGATCTCATGGTTCTGGCAGAAGACGCATTTGAGGGGGCAGCTGCTGAAGAAGATGGTGCCCGAACCGGACTCACCGGAGATGGGCGGTTCCTCCCACAGGTGAAGCGCGGCACGGGCGAGCTTGAGAGTGCCGCCGGCTCCGCAGATGCCGCGTCCGCCGTGCGCGCGATCGGCGCTGCAACGGCGAGGGCAGAGCTCGCAGTGCGCGAGCGTATCGGGTGAGAGGAGGGGCATGGGTTCCTTTCTCAGCGGGTTGGTGCGCGGGGCGGCGAGCCCAGCAGGGTCGCTGCCGTTGCCCCGGTAGCGGTGCATCGGTTGCCACTATAGCGCGAGATAGCGTCCCGTCACGCTTTCCGGAACGGCGGCTATCTCGTCAGGCTTGCCGGTCGCCACGATTCTGCCGCCGCGCTCGCCACCGCCCGGTCCCAGGTCGATGAGGTAATCGGCATTGCGGATGACGTCGAGGTCGTGCTCGATGACGAGCACCGTGGCCCCCTGCGCCACCAAGCGGTCGAACACGGCGAGCAGGGTTTCAACGTCGAGCGGGTGCAGGCCGATCGTGGGCTCGTCGAACACGAAGACCGCGTCGTCCTGCGCGCGCCCCATCTCGCTTGCGAGCTTGAGCCGCTGGGCCTCGCCGCCCGAGAGCGCGGGCGTGGCCTCGCCGAGGGTGAGATAGCCGAGGCCCAGGTCGTGCAGCGTTTGCAGGCGCGTCTGAACGCGTTTGATACCGAGACCCGCATCGAGCGCCTCGTCCACGGAAAGCTCCATGACCTGCGGGAGCGAAAGTTCGCTGCCGTCCGCACAGGCACGGGTGAACCCCGAGGCGGCCTTCCCGTACCGGCTGCCGCCGCAGTCGGGGCAGGGGATGTCCACATCGGGTAGGAACTGCACATCGAGCGAGATCTGCCCCGTGCCGTCGCAGGTGGGGCAGCGGAGCTTGCCCGTGTTGTAGGAGAAATCGCCGGCCCGATAGCCGGCTTCCTTGGCCGTGGCGGTGCGGGCATATGCCCGCCTGAGCTCGTCGTGGATATCGGCGTAGGTCGCCACGGTGCTTCGCACGTTGACGCCGATGGGCGTGGCGTCGATGAGCTGGGCCCGCGTGATCTCCTCGGCGTCCACGCACTTCACGTGGGCGGGGAGCGGTGCGCCGGCGGCCGCGGCATTGATCGCGGGAACGAGGCTCTCCAGCACGAGCGTGGTCTTGCCCGAGCCCGAGACGCCCGTCACGGCCACGAGCTCACTGCGCGGGATGTCAACGGAAAGCGGCTTCACGGTGTGAATGGCGTCCGTCTCCAGGCGGATGCGACCGTGCTCGAACGGTTCGGGGACGCCGCCGCGCTCAATCCCTCCGGCCCCCTGCCGCACCACGCTCCTCGTCCCGGAGAGAAACGGCCCGATGCGGCTTTCCGGCGCGCGTTCCACATCTGCAACCGTGCCCTGTGCGATCACGTGCCCGCCGCCGGCGCCGGCCGCCGGTCCCATCTCGATGAGCCAGTCCGTTTGGGCGAGGATGCGCTCGTCGTGGTCCACCATCACCACGGAGTTGCCATCGGAGAGGAGGTCGCGCATGACGCCCATGAGACCGTCGATGTTCGCGGGATGGAGGCCGATCGAGGGCTCGTCCAGCACGTAGAGCACGCCGGTGGTGCGGTTGCGCACGGAGCGCGCGAGCTGCACGCGCTGGCGCTCGCCGGTGGAGAGGGTGGCACCTGCGCGGTCGAGCGAGAGGTAGCCGAGCCCTAGGTCAAGCAGCCGGCGCGCGGTGTCGGCGAAGCTCTCGCAGATGCGCGTGGCCATGGGGCGCATCTCGGCGGGCAGGCTCGCGGGCACGCCGGCTACCCAGATAGACAGGTCGTCGAGCGTCATCGTGCTGGCCTGGGCGAGGTTGATGCCCCGTATCTCGGGCGCCCGCGCGGCAGCGGAGAGCCGGGTGCCGCCGCAATCCGGGCAGGGGCCCTCCGTGAGGAAGCGGGCAACGCGCTTCATCCCCTTCTCGTCCTTGACCTTGGCGAGTGCGTTCTCCACGGAGTAGACGGCGTTGTAGTAGGTGAAGTCCAGCTCGGCGAAGTCGTCGCCCTTCTTCGACCGGTAGAGGATGTGGCGCTTCTCGGGCGGTCCGTTGAAGACGATGTCGCGCTCGCGGGGCGTGAGCTGGTTGAAGGGCACGTTCGTGCGCACGCCCATGGCTCCGCAGACCTGCTTCATGAGGTCCCACATCAGGCTGCCCCAGGGCTTGACGGCGCCCTCGTCTATGGAGAGGGTCTCGTCGGGCACGAGTGCCGCGCGGTTCACCGTGCGCGAGATGCCGGTGCCGCCGCAGGTAGGGCAGGCGCCGCCGCTGTTGAAGGCGAGGTCTTCCGCACCCGGCCCGTGAAACACGGCTCTGCAGGAAGGGCAGGTGATGGGTTGCTCGGCAGCGACGGCGAGCGTGGACGGCACGCGCGCTCCGCAGTGCGGGCACACGTGGCTGCCGCAGCGCGAGAAGAGTAGGCGGAGGCTGTTCAACAGCTCGGACATGGTGCCGAAGGTGGAGCGCACGCCGGGGACGCTCGGGCGCTGGTGGAGCGCGAGAGCTGCGGGCACGTGGAGCACCTCGTCTACCTGGGCGCGCCCGGCCTGCGTGAGGCGGCGACGCGTATACGTGGAGAGCGCCTCCAGGTAGCGCCGCGATCCCTCGGCGTAGAGCACGCCGAGGGCGAGCGAGCTCTTGCCCGACCCCGAGACGCCCGCGATGCCCACGAGCTTGCCGAGCGGCACGTCGACGTCGATGTCCTTCAGGTTGTGGACGCGAGCGCCCCGCACTTCAATGTGGGAAGGGTTGCCAGATCGCGCGCGTGTCGGAGAATCGCCCATGGTCGCTCCAAAAACAGAACAAATGTTTGCATGAGTATACGGCAGAAGACAGCACGAAACCAGCGAACAAGTTATGTGTTTTGGCGGGGCTGCTCGGCGTTGGCATGCCGGAATAGCGGCAACTCAAACGCCGCCCGAGAAAAAAGAGCCGCACCCCAGCTTCACGAAATGAACCCACCTATTCCAGGTGGGTGCCCTCATCGTCCCCTCCAGCTTCCTTAACAACGAAGGATGCCTGTACACGAACGACCTGTGTGGGCTCCCTAAATAAACGCGACGGTTCACCCAGTTGCTCCGCTGGGGTGCGGAACACCTTCATAATAGCCCGCCGTCCAGCCGATACCAGTCTTGACTTTGCCGTGTGTTGTGGGGACGATAAACAAAGGTGCCGATTCCGTTGACCGCCCGTTCCATGCCGGGCAAAATTCCTTCCTGCGCTATCATGAACGGGTTATACCCAGCGTATTGAGAGGTCAGGGATGGGTTCTAAGCCAAGGGTGCTCGTCATCATTCCGGCGTACAACGAGGAAGAGAGCATCGTTGCCACGGTGGAGAGCGTCGTCGCCGCGGGCTACGACTACATCGTGGTGAACGACGGTTCCCGCGACGCCACGCTCGCCGAATGCCGCAGCCATGGCATCAACGTGCTCAACCTGCCCCAGAACCTCGGTATCGGTGGCGCGGTCCAAGCGGGCCACAAGTACGCGCTCGAGCGCGAGTACGACGTGGACGTGCAGGTGGACGGCGACGGCCAGCACGATCCAGCCTACATCGCCGATCTGGTGAAGCTCATTCAGAATGGTGCGGACCTCGCCATCGGTTCGCGCTTCGTGCAGAAGACCGACGGCTTCCAGTCCACGTTCATGCGCCGGGTGGGTATCACCTGGCTCTCGTTCTGGATCCATCTGTTCACGGGCGAGTGCGTCACCGATCCCACCTCGGGTTTCCGTGCCTGCGGACGGGAGACCATCGAGTTCTTCTGCTCTTATTACCCCACGGACTATCCCGAGCCGGAGTCCATCGCCATGGTGCTCAAGCGCGGCCTCTCGGTGCGCGAGGCGCCCGTCAAGATGCGCGAGCGCCAGGGCGGCCGCTCCTCCATCGGCGGGCTTTCCACGGTGTACTACATGGTGAAGGTCTCGCTCGCCATCTGGGTCGCGTGTTGGACGAGCGCGACGCGCGCCAAGTAGGAGGTTCCCATGACGCTTCCGATGATGATTCTCGCCATCGCGTTCTGCGTGGCGTTCCTCTACGCGGTGCTCCGCCTGGTGGCGCGCGGGCGCCTGCTGCTCCGCTACTCGCTGCTCTGGTTGTTCCTGGGCATCGTCATGCTGCTGTGCGTGCTCTTTCCCAACGCGGTGTTCTCGCTCTCCACGCTCGTTGGCTTTGTGACCCCGGCGAATTTCATGCTGTTGGTGGGGCTCCTCATGGTGCTCGCCATCGCGCTCTCCATGAGCGTGGCGCTTAGCCGTCAGAACACCATGATCAAGAACCTCACGCAGAAGGTTGCGTTGCTGGAGAAGGACATCGAGGACGGTTGCAAGTAGCCGATTCTTGGGCGCCGCGCGTTCGCCGCCGTGCGATTACGTCGCAAACAGGTATCAAAAAGATGTCGTTTACGTCGCAGCGCCTTCGTTGAACTGCTGTTTATATCCTGGACTCCCAAGTTCCGGATAAACGGTGCCATGACGTAACCCGCGGTGCCCTATGCGAGACGTCCATTTCCGTGTGCTAGGATGATTTGGCATTTTCAGACGGCAAAAGGATGTTGAATCGCATGCAAGTTTCCTTGATTATGGACAACATCGTCTTCTCCCTGCAGCGCATGGGAGGCGCGTCGGTCTACTGGGGTCATCTACTCGAGGCCGCTCAGGCGGACCCGACGATCGATTTAACAGTGATCGAGCGCTCCGATGGCCTGAACAACAAGGTCCGGAGCAATCTGAACGTTACCGCGCCTGTCATCCTCCAGGACAGAGTCCCTCGACGCGTCGCCCAATTTGTGCGCGCTTCGGTTCCGGCAGCCGAGTCTCTCTTCCACTCGAGCTGCTACCGGCTTTCGCGGGGTAAGAGCTGCCACGACATTACGACCGTTCACGATTTTATCTGGGCGTACTACACGCACGGTCTCAACAGGGCGATTCACATGGCCCAGATCCGCGATGCGGTGCTGGGGGCCGAAGGGGTCATCTGCGTTTCGGAGAGTACGAAGCGCGACATGCTCCGCTTCATCCCGGGTGCGTCGAATAAACGCATCAAGGTGGTTTACCAGGGCTACGATGAGGCGAGCTACACTTACGCTCCCGCAGAGCGTAAGGATCAGGTCGTCTACGTCGGAAGCCGCGTGGCATTCTACAAGAACTTCTGGCTTTCTGCAGAAGCGGTGGCTGCGAGTAGCGATGTCACCCTGGTCATCGTTGGCGCTCCGCTCACCGATGCGGAGAAGACGAGACTCGACGCCCTGCTCCCACATCGTTACGTTTCCAAGGTCTTCCCATCATCCGCCGAGGTGTGCCAGATTCTCCGCGAATCGATCGCCTTGCTCTACCTGTCCGAATACGAGGGCTTCGGCATCCCTGTTCTCGAGGGTATGGCCTCCGGCGCTCCGGTCATTGCCAAGAACGTTAGCTCCATTCCCGAGGTTGCCGGCGAAGCGGGCATCCTCCTCGATGAACCTACCGCCGACGGTGTTGCTAGGGAGATTGAGCGCCTCCGTCAAGACCGAAGCTACCGGGATGACGTGGTCCAGAAGGGTCTGCAGCAGGTCAAGGGGTTCTCATGGGACAGGACGACACGCGAGACGCTCGATTTCTACCACGAGATGTTCCAGTCCCGAGCGAATCGGTAACCGTCTTTTCTGAGAAAAGCCGACAAACGCATCGGGGTGGCCGCCGATCGGTCTGGACATAGGGCCGTGAGATCGTTTCGTCGATATCGCGTCGTGGCTTTGGGCTCGCTCTAGCATGGCGCGGTCTACCTGCATCTCTGTGCTGCTGAGTTGCACGTGTTGTATAGTGTTTTAAGGCTCAGTCATTTTTGAGAGGATTGAACGTTGACGCACCTTATCATGCTGTCGGGTGGTTCTGGTACGCGGCTGTGGCCGCTTTCCAACGGTGTCCGGTCCAAGCAGTTCCTGAAGGTTCTGCGCGACGGCACGGGCAAGCACGTATCGATGGTCC
This sequence comes from Collinsella sp. AK_207A, assembly GCF_902501965.1. Lineage (GTDB taxonomy): Bacteria > Actinomycetota > Coriobacteriia > Coriobacteriales > Coriobacteriaceae > Collinsella. Next base: position 49,694 of record NZ_CABWID010000014.1, read on the forward strand.
AGCGCACGTTCTCGAAGGTGCGCGACTATATCCCCGACGCGGACGTGACCATCGCAACCTGCGCCGAGCAGGCCAGCATGATCGCCGAGCAGGTGCAAGGAAGCTTTGCCCTGGCCGTTGAGCCCTCTCGTCGCGATACGGCACCCGCTATCATGCTCGCGTGCGCGCACGTGTTGTGGGAGCAGCACGCCGATCCAGCTGATCCGGTTATCGTTCTGCCCATAGACTCGTACGTTGATGATGCCTACTACGAGGGCCTTTCCAAGGCTGCGGACGCCGTGCAGCAAGATGCGTCCGATCTCGTTCTGATTGGCGTCGAGCCAACCTATCCGTCCGAGAAGTACGGCTACATCGTGCCGCGCGTACCGACGGGCCCGCTTCGTCCGGTCGATCGCTTCGTCGAGAAGCCGTCGGCGGACAAAGCCGAGTTTCTTATTCAGAACGGCGCGCTTTGGAACTGCGGTGTCTTCGCGTTTAGGCTCGAGTACGTCATGCGCATCCTGGGAGCGTACGGAAACTACGAAGGGTATGCCGACTTGCGGAGTCGCTACAGCGAGCTTCCCAAGAATAGTTTTGATTACGAGGTCGTTGAACGGGCGCATTCCATTTCAGTCGTCCCCTATGCGGGCAATTGGAAGGATCTGGGCACGTGGAGCACGCTGACCGAGGAGATGCCCGACACCACATCGGGACGCGTCGTCGTTGACGGCTCCTCTAACACCCATGTGATCAACGAGCTTGATCTGCCGCTCGTGGTCTCGGGAGTCCCGAACGCGGTCGTGGTGGCCACGGTGGGCGGAATCCTCGTATGCGCAAAGGACAAAAGCGCTGGCATTAAGCCGCTCGTCGAGCAGGCGTGCTCGAGCGTTGACCCTCGCTGGCAGCGTTGGTATCAAAACGTCGACGAGGAGGGGAGAGCCCAGCTCGATGCCCTCGTGAATGATAAGCAGGCCTTTGGCGAGGCCTTCGATCGCGAGCTCCATTTTGGAACGGGCGGTATTCGCGAGCCCATGGGCATCGGCCCGGCCCTGCTCAATCGCTATACCATCGCGCGTATTTCCCAAGGTCTTGCGAACTGGCTCGTTGCACAGGGCGATGCTCGGCCGAGCGTTGTCATAGCCCGCGATACGAGAGAGCACGGCGAGGAGTTCGAGCGGGAAACCACGCATGTCCTTGCTGCAAACGGGGCGCGTCCGCTGTGCTTTTCAGGTCCCGTTCCCACTCCCGTGCTGTCTTTCGCGGTCCGCGAACTCGGTTGCGCGGCTGGCGTTGTGATTACGGCATCGCACAACGCGCGTCAGTACAACGGCTTCAAGGTGTACGGACCGGATGGATGCCAAGCCACGACCGAGATGTGCTCTCAAATCCAGGCTGCGATTGAAGCGGTTGATATCTTCAAGGATGTGAAGCGTTCCGACGCCGCCGCGACTATCGTTCCCGACGATGTGCTCGGCCACTATCGCGACGCGGTGCTGGGCAGCGCTGGTTCTGCGGACTGCTCCGGCCTGAGGATTGCGTACAGCCCGTTGTGCGGGACGGGGCTTAAGCCGGTCCTTGCCGCCTTCGCCAATCTGGGTGTTTCTCGCGAATGGGGCAACCTCTTCATCGTGTCCGAGCAAGAGCATGAAGACGGGGTATTTTCGACGTGTCCTAAGCCCAACCCCGAGCTCGCCGAAGCCATGGACCAGGTCATAGCGCTTGCTCAACGTGAAGGTTGTGACCTCGCCCTGGCGACCGATCCGGACGCCGACCGACTTGGCGTTGCCGTGCCCGATGGGGATAGTTGGCGCTTGCTGACCGGAAACGAGGTTGGCGTCCTGCTGCTTTCCTGGCTCGTGCTGCGCGCTGAGCGGGAGGGCGCTGACCTTTCCCAACGCGTGGCCGCTACCACGATCGTAACGACTCCGCTGGCAGACGTGGTCGCGGAGCGTCATGGGTTCGAGCTGCGTCGCACGCTCACCGGCTTCAAGTTCATCGGTGAGCAGATTGGCTCTCTGGAGCGTCAGGGACGGGAGTCTGACTTCCTCTTCGGCCTCGAGGAGAGTCTCGGCTATCTTGCGGGCAGCTACGTTCGGGATAAGGATGGCGTCGAGGCGGCGGTCCTCATCTCGCAGCTCGCCGCCGAGTTGAAGCAGCGGGGCGTATCGCTCACGCAGGCGCTTGACGAATTGGGTAAAGCCTATGGTTTCTGCGCCGGGAAGCAGCTCTCGATTCCGTTCGAGGGTAAAGAGGGCGCCTCACGTATGAGCGGAATCATGGCGACGTTTCGCACGAGCCCGCTTGACGAATTCGCCGGCTGCAAGGTGGTCAAGACCATCGACTACCTTCCGGGAACGCCGATGCCGGTCGTCAACGCGACGGGTCGGGGAGGGGAGCAGCTGCCTCCGTCCAATGTCATCGAATGGCGTCTCGAGGGCGGCTCTCGGGTCCTTCTGCGCCCCAGCGGTACGGAGCCCAAGCTCAAGGCCTACCTCTATGCCTATGGGGCAACGGAGGATGACGCCTCAGCATTGCTCGACGCGATGGCGACAACGCTTCGATCGCTCATAAGCGAGATGGAATTCGGAGCTGGCAGGGCATAGGAACCGTCTACGCCATCCGCGACCGCTTCGCCTCAATCGTGAATTACTACGTGGCGCTTCTTCTCAGGAGCGCCACGTTGCAGACGATGAACGCGACGAGCCCGGCGATGTAGACGAGCGTCGCCCCGTTGGGCCCGAACAGGTCGATGCAGGGCACCGAGCCCGCGATCGCGATGGCACAGATGAGCACGCTGCTGATGACGAGCCCTCGTAACCGGCGCAGGACCATGACAACGGTTGCAAGGAACCAGCATGCCGCAACGAGTGCGCAGCTGAGTACCAGGGGAATCGACAGCCCAACGTAGGGAGCGATGGCATCTCCGAAGAGAAGCGTGTAGAACCACTCGCCGAGGACCGCGAACCCCGCGACGCCCGCAACCGCTATCGCGACGATGGAGATGACCACCTTCTTGATCATGGAGGAGAACGCTTTCATGTCTCCCGTGGTATAGGCCTCCGCGAGCGGTGTGGCAAGGGGCGCGAAGATGAAGTTGGCCGATACCTGGATGATGGTGACGGGCATGGCGATCGAGCTGTAGTAGCCGAGCATCGTGGAGCCGAGCATGCTTTCCAGGACGATGCGGGGGATCTGTCCCGCGGCGGTAAAGAGCAGGCTGTATACGGCAACGGGCAGGCAAGCCTTCAGGAGGCTCAAAACCAGCTTGAGGGGTTCGGCCTGGGGGCGGTAGAACAGATGGGCGCGCCGGGCATCGTAGCAAGCCACCACGAGCAACGACGTGAGGAATAGCACGCCGAGCGAGAGGGTGAGGTCGCGGGAGATGAAGAGGCAGGAGCCGAACGTGGCGAGCTCGAGGACCCCCTTTGCGATGAACGACTTCCCCACGTAGTCCATGCGCATGCGCAGCTGCACGACGCCCTGGTAGACATCGGAGACGCTCTCCGTGAGCTTGAAGAGCATGTAGAGTGCGATGCAGCAGAGCGTTTGCCATGCATAGCCGGTGAGCAGGGAGAACAGGGCGCATCCCACAAGCGCGATGAGCGAGGTCAGGTAACGCGATTCAACATAGGTTGAATCGGCGTATTCATGTGAGATATCGGACGCCTGGTAGTTTCGCATGCCATAAGCGGAAATTGTGTAGAACGTCGTGCAGATGCTCACGGCGAGCGAGTAGATGCCGGCACCCTCAAAACCGAGGGCGATAGTCACCAGATAGGTGAATAGCCATTGCGAAATCAGATAGATGAAGTTGCCGACCGAGTTCCAGATGAGATTGGATTTGAGCGTTAGCGCTTCGGGCTGTTTTGCTTCCACGTGCCATCGCTTTCGTCGTAGAGCTTGAGGGGCCGCGCCGGGATGCCGGCGACGATCGTGTTCTCGGGTACGTCACGTGTGACGACCGCGTTGGCGCCGATGACCGCCCCGTCGCCGACCGTGACGCCCGAGAGGATGCAGGCGTTCTCTCCCACCCACACGTTGTCTCCAATGCGCACGGGCGAGGAGATGAGCGGCCGCGCGGACGGGTCGGTGTCTGGTGAGCAGGGATCCGCGATGCCGTAGTTGCCATGCGAGCTATCGCTGATGAACACCTTCGAGGCAGCGAGGAAGTTATCGCCGATGCTCACGCGTTCCACCGCGGCAATGTGCACGTTGTCGCCCAGATGGCAGTTCTTGCCAAAGCTAATCTTGGTGACGCGGTCCCCCCGTCCGTTCCCAAAAGCCTCGATACGGCAGCGATACCCGGTGGTGAAGCCACGGCCAAAGCTCACGCGCGGCTTGCCGCGCAGGTAGAAGGGGCGGCGGATAAGCAGGGCGCTGGGGTAGAAGAGCCTAGTGCACACGGTGGCGTGCACCATACGGAGAATCTCCGAGAGCGTGTAGTAGTTGTCGATGATGTACATGCGAGGACTCCATCTGTCGGACAGGGGAGAAGTATATCGTTCACCCGCCCGGTCCAACCGCTGCGGACAGAAAGACCATCCGACGTCTGTTTATCCTTTGGTAACGAGACCGCACGGACGGCGCTCCGCGCTTGGTGCTCTAGAATTCCAAAGGTAATGGGTACCGCTCTGAGAGGTCGTGCATGTATACCGAGCAAGATCACACGTTTGTTATCTGCGCCTATGGCGAGAATCCCTATGTTGAGGAGACGCTCGTATCCCTTGAGCAGCAGACCGTGCGCTCGCAGATTAAGCTCTCGACCTCCACGCCGAACGATTACCTTAAGGACATCTGTGCGCGGCACGGGGTGGAGATGCTCGTGAACCCTGAGAAGAAGGGCGCGGGCGCTGACTGGAACTACGCGTACGATCATGCCGGCACGCCGCTCGTCACCCTGGCCCATCAGGACGATTACTATGAGCCCACGTTCACCGAGGAGGTGCTCGCGGAGGCTCGCCGCTACGAGGGCGAGCGCGTCCAGATGTACTTCACCGACTACTTCGAGATGCGCAAGGGCGCCCGCGTGGCCTCCAACAAGATCCTCAAGGTCAAGCGTATTCTCAACGCCCCGCTCGCTAAGCGCTTCTGGAACGGGAGGATCTGGCTCAAGCGGCGCATCCTTGCGTTCGGCGATCCCATTTGTTGTCCTGCTTGCACCTACGACCGCACTGTGCTCGGACCGAGTATCTTCGATACCCACTATGTGAACAGCTGCGATTACATGACCTACGTTGAGCTGGCGTCCCGGGCGGGGCGATTCGTATTCATCCCCAAGCTGCTCATGGGTCACCGGATCTACGAGGGTTCGGCGACGACCAAGAATCTGAGCGAGAACATCCGCAAGCGCGAGGACGGCGAGATTCTGGCGACGCTCTGGCCCAAGCCGATCGCCGCCATGGTGAATAACGTGTATGCTACGAGCGAATCCAGCAACGAGCTCTAGAAAGAGGACTGCGATATGAAGACCGTGCTGATAACGGGCGCCTCGGGCTACATCGGAAGCCACGTGACGCGCGCCCTGGCAAAGAATGGCGTTCGCGTCATCGCGCTCGACCAGCGGAAGGGAGAGGAGCTCGAGGGCGTCCAATGGGTGGTTGCCAACCTCTTCAGCGACGAGTTCGCGCTGTCCGATTATGTTGACGCTGTTCCCGACGTGTGCCTCCACATGGCTTGGCGGAACGGCTTCGACCATAACAACGAGTCCCACATGCTCGACCTTTCCGGGCACTACCGGTTCCTCCTCAAGATGATGAACCTCGGCGTGCAGCAGATCGCCGTCATGGGCAGCATGCACGAGGTCGGTTACTGGGAGGGTGCCATCGCTGAGGACACGCCGTGCAACCCCCAGAGCCTCTACGGCATCTCTAAGGACTCGCTGCGTCGCGCCTTCCTGCTCGAGGCAGCCCGCAAGGGCGTGGTGGCGCAGTGGCTGCGCGGGTTCTACATCTACGGCGACGACGAGGGCTCGCAGTCCATCTTCGGCAAGATCATCCGTGCGGCGAAGGCGGGGGAGACCCACTTCCCGTTCACGTCCGGTAAGAACAAGTACGACTTCCTGAGCGTTCAGGAGCTGAGCGAGCAGATAGCGGCATGTGTGCTGCAGGACGAGGTAGCGGGCATCATCAACTGCTGCTCCGGCAAGCCGCTCAGCCTGGGCGAGATGATCGAGCGCTTCATCGCCGACCATGGCCTGAACATCACGCTCGATTACGGCAAGTACCCCGACCGTCCGTACGATTCTCCCGGTGTATGGGGCGATGCGACGAAGATCGATAAGGTTCTGGGCAGGTAGCCTGCTCTCTCCGTTTATCTGAAGGGGTATCTGGTTTGCGTACAGAGGATCGAGAAACGGCGGCTGCGGACGAGCGCGGCAGTGTGTCCTGCCCTGTCTGTTCCCACGATGTTCCGAGAGGCTGGCTTCTGCTTGCGTATAGCGCGCTGTCCGTCATCGTCATGTCCGTTGCCTTCTGGAGCGTGCTCGACTATGCCGCGAATGCTTCCGTCTCGGCTTTGCAACCCCTCGCGCTCGTCCTGCTCTTTCTCTTGGGCTGGTTCTTCTTCCGGCTGTGCCGCGTCTTCTCGAGCGATGCGGCCTCGATGTTCCTACTGATCGCCGTTCCGGCCGTCTCCGCTTTCGGGTTGTTTATTCTGCCCGGCTGGGTTCCCGACGAACAGGTTCATCTTGCCCAGGCCTTCTCCCTTTTCGGGCGTCACGATGGGGCCTGGCGCATACCGTCAGCGCTCGCTTCCGAAGACGTTATGCCCGGTACCTATCGGGATGCGTATCGGCTGCTCGCCCAGTCCGATACATGGGGCAGCTTGTCGACGTTCTCCCGGTATCTTTCTAGCTACTACGACCATCTCTATGCACTGCCCGCTTTGATCGTCACGGTCTGTCGATCTCTCGGAGTCAATGCCTATCTCGCCTGCTTCGCGTGCCGGATCGCCAACGGCTTGTTGTTCATCGCGTGCGGGTATTGGATGATCCGGGTTATGCCGTTCGGCAAGACGGCCCTGTTCGTCTTCTTGCTGAACCCCATGCTCGTTCAGCAAGAAGCCTCTTTCTCGGCTGATTGTGTGGCGAACATCGTTTCCCTGGCCTTCGTGGTCTACTTTATCGCGGTGTTCTGCTCGAAGGCGATTTCTCGCCGGCAGGTCTTGGTCCTTATCGCGCTCGGGGTGCTCGTGCTCGTTTCCAAGTACATGTTCGCGCCGCTTCTCCTGCTTCCGCTTCTATTTCTCAAGCGTCGTTTCGACGGCAGGACGTGCCTGAAGATCTATATCGGACTGTTCGCGCTCATGATGCTGATGGCGGGTGCGGTCGTCATCCTCTATCATGGTTCGTTCATGGCGGATGCTTTCGAGCTCATGCGAAGCCCCAAGGCGTTCCTGCGCATCATGCTGAATACGTTCTACATCATGGTTCCTACTTGGATGCGGTGGTATTTCGGGTCGAATCTGGGCCGCCTCTCAATCGGGCTATGGGAGCCGGCTCTCTGGGCGTACGCCGCCATGCAGTTCGTTGTCCTCTTCTACAACGATGAGGACAACGAGCGGGTTTTCGATACGATCGACAAGGTCGTCGTGTGCGTGCTCTGCTTCGTCAACTTCGTGCTTATCATCCTGACCATGCGCGGTTGGACGCTGACCGTGGACAAGGTATCCGATTACATCATGGGCGTGCAGGGGCGGTATCTGTTCCCGCTCGGACTGTTGCTCTTGATGTGCGTGTTGAGACCCCATAAGAAAATGTCTCAGGGGGGGGTCTTGGTAACTGTTGCGTGTTTGATCGTGGCGTGCTATGTCATGAACATGCCGTGCATCCTTGCGAGCTTTGGAGTCGCTCTCTTTCCGCTCTAGCTTCAGCTCCGGAGTTCTCTAACGCAAAGCTCCTAAGCTCAAAGCCCCCTGACCCTTCATCGAGTCGTTGCTGTGGGATAAAGCTTTCGGCTTTCGTTGGAGGTCTGTATTAAATGAAAACAGGTGAGTTGGGACCAAGGACCCTGTCGAGCGGGTTCATTATCCGTGTGTGCGGGACGATGATGCTCGCCATGGACGTTTACTGCCTATTCCGCTTCACTATCATCGCATCCATGCTCGTCTGCTGCCTATCGGCCGTTGCGTTCATGCTGGTTTATGGGGCGGTAAAAAAATCGTTTCCCCTTGCCGGGCACATGAGCATCTTTGGGTTGTTGACCGCGCTTGCACCGATGGCGCTCATCTCGCTCGTTGCGGGGCTGCTGCTCGAGCTTCTCACGCTCTTCGGGCTATCGGATTCTCTTGCCGGCGGAGCACTGCTCTGGAGCAGGGAAAGATTAGCGATCTTTGTTGTAACGGCGTTCTTTTTCCAGGTGGGTTTTATTTACATTCGCGCGTATCTGAGGAACTCGTATCCTGAAGCTGCTGCGGATTCTCTTTTCGACAGAAAGGGCATCGCCTTTCTTGGCACATGTGTTTCTTCTGCAGCGCTTATCGCGGTTCTACTTGCAGTGATGCTTGGGGGTACGTACTCGGTTATCTATCGATCGCTGCTGCTGGTGCTCGAGCTCCTGCTCTCCATAGCGTTCGTTTTCCTCGCCATCAAGTTTCTTGGAAGGAAGGTCGAGTTTCTCTTTCTCGCTCTCGCTATCACGTTGGGCTCCTACCTATCGTTCGCATTGCCGCCTGTCACCAATCTCGCTCCCGACGATCAAATTCATTACGAGCGTGCGCTAGGGCTCTCATTTCTCGGACATGGCGAGGTCGGTGCTCTCGAGGGAGAACTGGTAGATGTTCCCTGGGGCCGAGGAGGGGGTCTTAACCATGAGCGTATCGACGAGTTTTGCAAGCGCATGGAAGAGGTTGGTTCCGATTCAAATGCAACGGACAACGGGCGCGAGAGCATAGGCTTCGTAGTGCCGGTTTCAGGCGAATTGTATCTTTTTGTGCCGATCGTCGGGGCGATACCCTCCGCACTCGGGCTCTGGATGGGCAGGCTGCTGCATCTTTCGTTTGTCGGGACATTTATACTCGGCAGATGGTTCAATCTGCTCTTTTATGTGCTGGTCGTATTTGGTGCAATTGGCATCACGCCGGTAAAGAAGGTGCTCTTCGCGGTGGTGGGGCTGCTCCCAACAGCCCTTTTCTTGGCTTCCGGCTACTCCTACGATCCCTGGTTGCTTGCTCTGAGCATGCTGGGGCTGGCGTTGTTCGCGAGACTCTATTGCGGTTCGCCGGCAGGTTCGGTAACGGTCGTTTCGTTCGTTCCCTGTCTTATTGTTTTTACGTTGGCGATCATGGTCAAGGCAGTTTACTTTCCGCTCATCGGCCTTTTGTTCCTGATTCCCGCGAGACAATGTGCGAGTCGTGAGGAGGCAAGGCGATGTCGGGTGTCGGTGCTCGTCCTTGCGCTTCTCCTCGTCTTGTCCTTTGTGTTGCCCATGCTCTTTTCTCCCGCGGCGCAGGCAGGCGATGTGCGCGGTGGTACAGATGTGAATGCCTTGGGGCAAGTTTCCTATATCCTGCACCATCCGCTTGCCTATACGGGGACCTTGCTGCGCTTCATGCTGAACTATGTCTCGCCGGCGTCATCGAACGGCTATTCGATTTACTACGCCTATGTTGGGAGCGATATATCGGTCTTTCCCCTGTCCGCCTTCTCAACGGTGCCGTTTATCATTCTGCTGCTGAGTGCCCAGGTCATATTTGGGGATGAAACGTCCCCCATCTTCACGTTCAAATCGAAATGCTGGATCTCCCTTTTGGTCTTCTTGATGATCTCCCTCTCGGCCACGGCTCTCTATGTCTCCTTCACCGGCGTTGGGAGTGGGGAGATTGCAGGGATGCAGCCCCGGTATCTTCTTCCTCTCTTGTGCCCTGCGTTCATGATGGTGCGAACTCGATGCGTTGGGGAGGAGCCCCTCGCCTCCCTGTTGGAATCAAGGATTCATGTGATAACGCTACCTGGAGTCATAGCAGCCATATCAGGGCTATCCGTGTTGCTCGATTTCGTCTGGGTTGCTTCTTGGTAGGGGGAGCCGCATCTTTTGATGCCAAGCGCCCGTTCTCCTGGCACGACCTTTTTCTGGTTTTGAATCGGTTCGCGTAGATGCCGTTTGATTACCTATAAAATGGCTTCGCATACTTGAACATGAGGGCTGAACCTCTGCCGTCATCTCGATTGAGGGTTGTGAAATAAAGATGTCTCGTTTCGCTGAGTTGAAAGAGGGCCTTTCCTACACCCTGCGCGAGGAAGGCCTGTACTTTGCCGTCGACAAGACGAAGCGGGTCATCCGTGAGCAATGGGGAGGCTTCACGCAGCGGTTCTTCCATGAGGAAAAGCCGGACAACTCATTTTTCGACGTCATCTTCATCAACGGATGCGATTACAGCGTCCCTCACCCCATTCGCTATCGGATCGATCATCAGCGGGAGCAGCTGCAAGCCGCCGGTATCTTCACCGGTTTCGCCAACGCATGGGATGTCACCGACGACCTGCTTCGGCACGGTCGCGTCTTCGTTATCTTCCGTTGTCCGCTCACGGATACGATCTCCCAGTTTATCCGCAAGGCAAAGGCGCTGAACAAGCGCGTGATCTACGATATCGACGACCTTGTCATCGATACCTCGTACACTGACCTCATTCCCTATGTCGCGGCCATGAAACCCGAAGACAAGGCGCTTTATGATGATGGCGTCCGGAGGATGGGCGAGACGCTCAAGCTCTGCGATGCCGCGATTACGACGACCGAGGATTTGGCGGCTGAACTTAGGAGATACGTTCCCCGCGTCTACGTCAACCGGAATACCGCTTCGGAGCTGATGCTTCGCTACTCCGATATCGCGGTCCGCCGGCGCGATGTCCTTCCAAAACTTGACCCGTCGAGAATCGATCGTCACGAGCACAAGCAATATCAGAATGCCTGCGCGCGCGAGGCTCGGCGCAAACAGGGTGAGGTTCGTATCGGATACTTCAGCGGCAGCATTACGCACAATGCTGATTTCGACCTTGTGCTCGAGGCGCTTGTACGGGTCCTTCAGGATCGATCACAGGTGAAGCTCGTCATCGTCGGCGACCTCGATCTTCCCGAGGCGCTCGTTCCGTTTTCCGATCGCATCATCGCAACTCCGTTTTGCGAGTGGAAACGTCTCCCCATGCTTATCGCAGATTGCGATATCAACATCGCACCTTTAGGGGACTCGATTTTTAATCGGGCGAAATCCGAGAATAAATGGGTCGAGGCTTCGCTGGTGAAGGTTCCCACGGTCGCGAGCAACGTGGGTGCGTTCAAGACCATGATCGATGACGGCGTCACGGGTCTTTTATGCGACAACGTTCCCGATGCGTGGTACCAGACCTTGGTGAGCTTGGTCGACGATTCCGACAAGCGCCTTCAAATCGCTTCCGCTGCCTCGTCGTTCTGTCGAAAGAACTGCACGACGGTGGGGAGTTGCCAGAACATCGCTCACATCATCCAGCAGGAAATGACGCCCAACCTTGCTATGTTCTTCCCGTCGCTGAAGACCAGCGGCGGGGTGCTGGTTGCGCTCAAGCACCTTGCCATGCTGCAAGATGCCGGCGTGGACGTCCTCCTTGTCAATACGGACGATACGACGGCGTGGAAAACGTTCGAGGGGCATGAGTTCCCCGTCCTGAACCGCAGGGTGCCTTCGGGCAAGATGGATGATTGCCAGTTCAGGGGAACGATCGACAAGGGCGTGGCGACGCTGTGGGACACACTCGATTTCCTCGAGCGCTATCCGCGCATGAAGAAGAAGTACTACTTCGTCCAGAATTTCGAAACCGATTTCTATCTGCCGGGAGACGCGCTGAAGCTCGATGCGAACGCGACGTACGTCGCCCCTGACGATGTGACCTACGTTACGATTTCGCGGTGGTGCGAGGGTTGGCTCAAGAGTGATTTCAATCGCGTTGTCCGCTTTGCCCCCAATGGCATCGACCTCGCTTCGTTCCCGCACGTCAGGCGCGACTTCTCCTCTGGCAAGATTCGTATCCTCATCGAGGGGGACTGCGATTCCGAGTACAAGAACGTTGACGAGAGCTTCTTCATCACCAATACGCTTGATCCCGAGAAGTACGAGATTTGGTACATGTCGTACACGGCGACGACGAAACCCTTCTACCGCATCGACCGGAATCTTGGCTCGGTGCCACACAGCGAGATCGCCGACGTCTATCGACAGTGCCATATCCTGCTCAAGACGAGCATCCTGGAGAGCTTCTCCTACCCGCCGCTCGAGATGATGGCGACGGGTGGGTACGTCGTGGCGGTCCCCAACGGGGGCAACGCCGAGTTCCTGGAGAACGAGGTGAACTGCCTGCTCTATAAGCAGGGAGACTACCGGGCCGGTGTGGAGGCGATCGAGCGGATCGTGGATGATGCGGACCTGAGGGAGCGACTCTATAAAGGTGGAGTAGACACAGCGAAAGATCGCGATTGGCACGTTTTGAAAAAGCAGATTATTGCTCTGTATGAATAACAGCGATGCCGCCACATGCAATATGTGACGGCATCGTTTTTTGTCAGTGCAGGAAAAGGTCTCGTATTGCTCGCAGAGGCTTGGTCAATGCGCGACCGAGCCTGAATGATATTGAGCCCTCAATCTTTGAAATCACATCTTCTAATTCATGTATAAGAACATCTTTATCATGTATGGCTTCTTGACAACCATTTAGCGTCACATGCAAGGATGCTGTCTCATTCTCTATATCTGATAGATGCTGTCGATAAGTGGAGAGCAGCTCCGACCAAAGCCTTGACTCTCTCGAGCCATTACTTATCAGTCTCTTGCTGTCAAGTTGGGCGTTCTGAAAGACATCGAGCCAAAAGCCCCGATAGTCCCAGTTTGAAAGAGCGGCTATCTTCTGCCGCCCCTTTTCACCCATTGCATGCGCGAGGTTTTTATCGATTAATACTTGAGCCAATGCTTTTGCTGCGGCTTTGTAATTGTCCTGCTCAATGGTTAGTACGGCAGGGTTCTGCTCGGCGAGAGTCAAATTGGGAAGATCAAAGGAAACACATGGGAGGCCGTGTGCCAACGCCTCGCCGAGGGCAAGGCACCATCCCTCCCGTCGTGAGGTAAGAAGAAAAGCATCTGATTTCTCGTACCATCTGCCCATCGCGCTTTCAATTTGAGGGCCACATAGCTGGATGTGTTTTGTTACATGCAACTCATGCGCTTTTTGGAGTATGACTTCTTCATATCCTGGATCGATAGGACCGACCATGAGCAGCTGGGCATCGGGTATCATCTTAACGAGTTCGGCCATTATGTATAGAGCTTTTACAGGGCATTTATCCGGGGCGACTCGTGCCGGCCAGAGAACAGTATGTCCCGAAAGAGGGGCCGCTGTTTTTGTGACGGGGCATGTAATGGGGTTTTGGGCTACTCGTATATTCGAATTGAAATGAATCCAGAAGAGGGCATCCAGTTCGCTGAGGCAGATAATCCCCGTTGCAAGCTTATACTGCAGTGGAAGATCTGCATGAATGGAGGGGAGATCTTTATCAAGAAAGAACTGGGTGAAAGAGGTTTGTATAAAAAGCTGAACGGGAATACCCAACGTTCTGATTGTCAACAGGTCAAACGTTAGAGCTTCTGAAAACCAGTGAGCAAAGACGACGTAGTCGACCTTGTTATCGATCAATGTCTCCCTCAGCGCTTTTCCTCGTGTCCAGTAGGTTTCACGCCCATAGTGGAAGAAGCTGGGAATCACGACACGTTTAACTTGAGAAGGAAGTGCGTAATCGTTTATTTCGGGTTCCTTGTTTGTAATTAGCAGGACTTCTTTTCCCATGTCGAGCCATAGTCTAGTGAGGTCCCTCGTTACCCGCTCTCCTCCTCCAATTCCAAGTGAATGGAAGAAGATTGCGACCGAATTTGTCTCATTGCTTATCGGCTGCAGTGATTTTGCCCCATCAATTCGATTGACTAAGGTGCTTGGCTTAGACCAGAAGTCAATTGCCAGGCGCGGGATTACCCTTTCGGCGCCATATTTCTCAATAAGATGGTCGAAATCCTGTGGGTTGCCAATGTTGATGCAACCATCTTCCAGCATAGAGCAATCCATGTATGTGACCCCTTCTAAATTGGCTGCCGTAGTATAGGACCATCGGGCAACACTGCTTAATTGTATATCGCTGTTTCTTTTCCCATGTAGGTTATTCGCAATATGTTTGTTCAACAGAGCGTATAGCACGTAAGCCGGTTGTTGCAATTCAATTTGCCGTAGGGCTTGTGTTAAAAATGCTGCTAATTTATTGAAAGGTATCATAACTGCAATAATTGAATCCATGGTTTTATTCGTATCGAGGATGAAATGGAACAAAAATGAACAATAATCCCAATGATATCTATAATGATAAATCGTTTTCCAATTCGCAATTGATGACCCGTCGTGGGGCATTGTGCGCGGCTGCCGGACTTGGTGTATCCCTCTTTCTACCCAATGTTGTTTTTGCAGACGAAGAACCCGATGCTTCAGCTGATTCTCAGCAAGATGACCGTCTTGCCCAGAGTTGGCGTTTCAGGGATGGTGCTCCTATAACGCCTGAGACGAATACCGATGATGACGGCATCATGCTGCTGGGCGATGGCATTCCCTACGGCAAGAACTCCGCCGGCCAGTGGTGCAACGGCCGCGGCGATGCTATTCCCGGGGCGCTGCTGCGGGGAGTCGATGTCAGCTACTTCCAGTTTTCGATTGATTGGAACGCCGTCATGGCTTCCGGTGTTGATTACGCGATCATCCGTGCCGCGTGGTCGGCACCCTATACCGATTCGAGTGGTACCTATCACGATGGTATCGATTCCTATTGGAACGGCAACGCGAGCGCGTGCGAGAGGGTTGGCATGCCGTACGGCGCCTATATCTACTCGTATGCGCGGACCGCTGCGGAGGCCGTGCGCGAGGCAGAGCATCTCATTGGCCTCATGAGGGGCCATAAGCCGACGTACCCGCTCTACATCGACATCGAGGACGACAAGGTTGTGGGTGCGGACCTCAACGCCGTCGCCATTGCCTTCTGCCGGCGTATCGAGCAGGCCGGGTACCAGGCCGGCGTGTACGCCAACCTGAGCTTCTGGAACAAGTACCTGACGAGTTCCACGCTCAACAACTGGACGCGCTGGATCGCGCAGTACAACGCGACTTGTGATTACGGTGGACGCTACGACATGTGGCAGTGCACGTCTTCAGGCGGCATCTCCGGCATCAACGGCTCGGTCGATATCAACTTCGATTACGTTGGCCTGAGCAACGAGTACTCTAGTCAGACTACATGGACTCGCGTATACGGACAGTCTCATCTTGATACCATGCTTGAGATTTCAAAAACGGGATGGGGCTCCTCGGATGCGGTGGTGATTGCTACTGAGCGGACATATTGGGACGCCCTGTCCGCGAGTGCGCTCGCAGGGTATTTGGGATGCCCTATCCTATTGACCTACACTGGGGCTTTGTCGAATCAAGCGAAGAGCGAGATCCAACGTCTTGGGGCAAAGACCGCCTATGTTGTTGGTGGCAACATTGCGATTGCCGATGCCGTTGACTCACAGATCAGAGCGGCTGGCTGCCCTACCGTTCAAAGGGTTTTTGGTCAGGACCAGCAGGGTACGGCGCGTGCGATTGCTGAATTCATCCGTAAGAAGAGCGGGGCTCAGTCAAAGACGTGCATTATTGCCACGTCTTGGAAATTCCAAGACGCCCTCAGCGTCTCCCCGTTTGCTTTCTGGAGCAAATCTCCTATATATCTGTGCGAGACCGGGTCTAATACATTGTCTGACGCTACGGTCAAATCAATTCAAAACGGTGGGTTTACCAAGGCCATTATTGTTGGTGGACCGGTCGCCGTGAATTCTTCCGTTGAAGGCCAGCTTCGGGGTATCGGCCTCTCCAACGTCAAGCGGGTGTATGGACAGACTGAATACGAAACGAGCCAGGCTATAGCTGAATGGGAGATTAGCGAAGGCATGGGCGTTTCTAATATGGCTGTAGCGACTGGTGAGACGTACTACGATGCCCTTTCCGGTGGTGCCCTTTGCGGGAAGAATGGCTCTGTCCTCACAATCGTGCATGATACCAATCGCGTCTGCCTCACAGATTTTATCCCCAAGCAAAAGGGCAAGGTGTCTCACGGATTTGTTTTTGGTGGTCCTATCGCCGTTTCGAAGACAAGCTGGCTTGTCCTATTGAGAAACTACCTGTATTAGCATGGTCCTTGGCTCGTAGATTACCTTTTCATGGGTTCGATGGGTCGATTTGCCTTTAAGAGAAACGACCGCCCCCGCGTTTCATGCGGGGGCGGTCGTTTCTCTTTGCGGGATATCAGATTCAGCCCAGTAGACGTTCACTGTGGGATCGCGTGCCATTTGAGTCGGTGAGGAAAATGGGAGACTTTGACCAGTATGTATAGGGCGCGATGCTCAGTGCATCCTGATAGGCTCTGGAAGTCGCGATGACGCACGTTGCGGATGAGGGGCGAGCGGGCCGGCAGACAGGGCATCCCAATAGCCGGAAATGGTGGCGACGGCGACTGTCGAACACGAGTCATCCGCCCATCCCTTCTTTGAGATTGCCTGCATAGTATCGAATTCGTCCTGTCCGAATACCCTCTCCCAGCCCTTCGGGATAGCGGTGTTCGCGGAGTTTGCCGCCGCAACCCTTGCTGCTGCAGGTCCTCCAGAATGCGAGGTCTTGGAGACCTCGCATTTAGCTTGTTTCGCCTCCTGTGGATTTTCTACTTTGTTGCTTTTGTCGGCTTTGCTGTTTTCCTCTTCAGCATCTCTCGGCGTTGGCAAGCTAACCGCAGAATCTTTGGAGCCGGAGTTTGCTTTTCCTCGGCCTCACTCGAGGCCTCCTCGCTTAAGGAGCTGTCGGTTTCCTTGTCGGCTGGATTACCGCCATCCGTTGCACCAGTGGGGATCTCAGTTGTTTCCGTGGATGAACCACTGCCTGCAGCAGCATCTCCCGGAAGCGGTTCGGACGCGCTGCCGCTCTCATTAATAGCTTGGTTCTCCTTGGTGCCTGGCTTCATCGTCTCGATAGAATCAAGGGCTTTGACGGCGACCGTCGCCTCTTGATTGGGTGAAACCTGGCCGACTGCATCATGGGTCAAGAATGCCGGCGCGGATTGCCTACTCGTCCGCTCTATAGTGGCGGGCACATCTTCTTCGGCGATCGCCACGCACGGTACCATGCCAAGGCCGGCGGAGACGATAAGGGCAACCGAGAGGACTCGACTTGCTCGACTTGCGCGGAACGATTCCATGGGCATCCCCCCCCGGACGTCGAAACGCAACTTCAGAGATTATAATCTTCATAAGTTAGATAAATAATCAAAGGATTCGTGTATTCGAAACTGAAAAAAGGGGCACCACCATGCAGTTCTCCCACAGGCTCGGCCTCTTCGGCGCGGAGGTCTTCGCGGCGTTGAACGACCGCCGCGTCGCCCTCGAGGCCGAGGGCCGCACCATCTACAACCTGTCCGTGGGCACGCCGGACTTCGCGCCGTACCCGCACGTGGTGGACGCCCTCACCGACGCCGCGCAGGATCCCGCCATGTGGAAGTACAGCCTGCGCGACCTGCCCGAGCTCAAGCAAGCGGTCTGTGACTACTACGAGCGCCGCTTCGGCATCTCCGGCATCACGCCCAACATGGTCGCCAGCTGCAACGGCACGCAGGAGGGCGTGGGCCACTTCGCCCTCGCGCTCGCCGATCCCGGCGATACCGTCATCGTGCCCGATCCGTGCTACCCCGTCTTCCAGGCGGGGGCCAAGCTCGCCGGGGCGGACATCTACTATTACCCGCTCTGCGCCGAGCACGACTTCCTGCCCTACGTGGCGGATATTCCCGCCGAGGTTGCCGACCGCGCCAAGTACATGATCGTGAGCCTGCCCGCCAACCCTGTGGGCTCCGTTGGCACGCCCGAACTCTACCAGGAGATCATCGACTTCGCTCGCGCCCACGACCTCATCATCGTGCATGACAACGCCTACTCGGACATCGTCTTCGACGGTCCGCGCGGCGGCTCGTTCCTCGGCTATCCCGGCGCGCTCGAGGTGGGCGTTGAGTTTTTCTCGCTCTCCAAGAGCTTCAACGTCACGGGCGCGCGCATCGGCTTCTGCGTGGGTCGCCCCGACGTGGTGGCCGCCTTCGCCAAGCTGCGCGGCCAGATTGACTTCGGTATGTTCCTGCCCATCCAGAAGGCCGCCATCGCCGCGCTCACCGGTCCGCTCGAGCAGGTTGAGGAACAGCGGCTCAAGTACCAGGAGCGCCGCGACGCGCTCTGCGACGGGCTCGAGGTGCTCGGCTGGGAGCGTCCGAACGCCCACGGCTCCATGTTCGTGTGGGCCAAGCTGCCCGGCGCGCGCACGGATTCCATGGCGTTCTGCGAGGAGCTCATGGAGAAGGCTGGCGTCATCGTCACGCCGGGCGCGAGCTTTGGCCCCTCGGGCGAGGGCTACGTCCGCATGGCGCTCGTGCTGCCGCCGGCGGGCATTCGCGAGGCCGTGGAGGCGATTCGCGCGGCGGGGATTCTCGGCTAACGAACAGCGCGCCGTGCATCCACCGCCCTCACCAAGTCGCCGCGTTGACTCCACATCTGGAATCTCGACGAACGGTTGAGAATACCCGGCGAGTTGCGGGATAATGCAAGTCCGTAACCATTCTTCCTACCTTTGGGGGCAAATATGATTAACGACAGGAAAGTCGCCATCATCGGCTGCGGTTTCGTGGGTTCGAGCTCCGCGTTCGCCCTTATGCAGAGCGGCATCTTCTCCGAGATGGTGCTCATCGACGTGGACCGCAACCGCGCCGAGGGCGAGGCGCTCGACATCTCGCACGGCGTGCCGTTCGCCAGCCCGATGAAGATCTACGCGGGCGACTACTCCGACCTCGGCGATGCCGCCATGGTGGTCGTCACCGCCGGCGCCGCGCAGAAGCCCGGCGAGACGCGCCTCGACTTGGTCAACAAGAACGTCGCCATCTTCAAGTCCATCATCCCGCAGATTCGCGAGAGCGGTTTCTCCGGCGTACTGCTCATCGTCTCCAACCCAGTCGACGTGCTCACCTACGCTGCCGTCCAGATGTCCGGCCTACCCGAGGCCAAGGTCATCGGCTCCGGCACCGTGCTCGACACCGCCCGCCTGCGCTACATGCTCGGCGAGCACGTGGACGTGGACCCGCGCGACGTGCACGCCTACGTGATGGGCGAGCACGGTGACTCCGAGCTCGTAGCCTGGTCCAGCGCCACGGTCGCCGGCGTTCCCCTGTCCGAGTTCTGCGAGCTTCACGGCCACTACCAGCACCGCGAGGCCGAGGCCCGCATCGCCGAGGACGTGAAGAACAGCGCGTACACCATCATCGAGAAGAAGCACGCCACCTACTACGGCGTGGCCATGGCCGTGCGCCGCATCTGCACCGCCGTCATGCGCGATGAGGACTGCGTGCTACCCGTCTCCAGCCTGATGGTGGGCGAGTACGGCCTCTCCGACCTGTGCATCTCCATGCCGACCATCGTGGGCCGCAACGGCGTGGTCGCGCGCGTGCCGGTCTCCATCAACGACGATGAGGAGAAGGAGCTGCAGAAGAGCGCCGCCGCGCTGAAGGCCATCATCGAGAAGGTCGACTTCAACGCCTAGTCTCGCCCGCTGTTGAGGGGGACGCTCCCGCCCATCGATCGAGGTCGATGCGGGGGCGTCCCTTTCTCGCTCTTCCGATCCGATGCGCCCCGGGAGTTTCGCGCCATGAACATCAACCACGCCATCCTGCACATCCTCGACTTCGACTCGTCAGTGAACGTCATGAGCCAGCGCGAGCTGGAGCTGGACACGCGCGCCGCCAAGTCCTTCGTGGCCACGCACCTGCGTCGCGCGCGCACCTCGGCCGATAACCGGCGGGGTAGCTTCTCGCCCGAGTCCGGTTTTGCGCCTGAGCTCAAGGCGTTCCTCTTCGGCGAGCGGGACTTCATCGACCTCTCGCAGCAGGTGGCGGAGTTTCTGGCAGCCGAGCTCGCCAAGGCCGAGAAGCCCGAGAGCACGGACGTGTTGGTCGCCGACTTCGAGGACGACGATGACGTGCGCTGGTTCGCCGTTCTGCTGCTTTCCAGCCGGCAGGCCTTCATGCACGAGGTGGGCCGCGAAGGCGGCGAGGTGGCCAACGCCATCAAGCGCCACTACGCGATCCTTCCCAATCCCTCGCAGAAGCTCGCGAGCTATGCGCTCGTGCGTGCGAGCTCGATGGAGATCTTCTACCAAGATAAGCCGCGCGAGATTGGCGGCATGGACACCCTGCTCATCCCGCAGGGGCTCCTGCAATGCGATGAGGGAACCTCGGGCAAGGAGGCCATCGAGGCCGTGACGCGCGCCGTGGCGCAGGCGGCCGAGGACCATGGCGCCAACGCGGCCGTGGCAGTTGCCGCGGTGAAGTCCGCGGTGGCGAACGCGGTGGAGGAGGACGAGGACCTGCCGCCCTGGGATGTGGTGGACGCGGCGCTCGCCGACGAGCCGCAGCTGCGCGACGCCGCCAAGGAGGCGCTGGCGAGCGAGGGGGTGCCCGAGCATGTGCCCGTGGAGCGGCACCAGGTTGAGCGCGCGGCGGTCAAGAGCCATCGCATCCGCACGGATACGGGCATCACCATCACGTTCCCGGTGGACATGGTGGGCAACCCCAACTACGTCGAGTTTGTCAACGAGCCGAACGGCCTCATCAGCATCGAGCTCAAGCAGATCGGCAGCATCGAGAACCGGTAGGTTGCGGGGCGTGGTTTGCGGGCTGCGGCTTGGGGTACGGCTTGGGCCTCGTGCATGGCCCCGTGGCTCTTGGCGATAAGTTGCATGTGGCTAATTTGTAGGACCTGCGGGCGCGGCATATGCTAGCATCCAAGTAGCATTAGAAAATCAACGCTCGGAAGCGGGCATGTCGCAAGGAGGATCCTATGAGCAAGACGGCTGTTGTGTACTGGAGCGGTACCGGCAACACCGAGGCCATGGCCGAGTATCTGGTGAACGCCATCAACGAGAAGGGTGGTCAGGCCGAGCTCTTTCCCGTGGACAGCTTCGACGTCTCCACGGCCGATGCGTACGACGCGTTCGCACTCGGCTGCTCCGCCTGGGGTTCCGAGGAGCTCGAGGCCAACGAGTTCCTGCCCGTCTACGAGGAGATCGAGCCTAAGCTGGCTGGCAAGAAGGTGCTGCTGTTCGGTTCCTACGGTCACGGCGATGCCGCCTACCAGCAGGATTGGAAGGCGCGCGCCGAGGAGGCCGGCGCTCAGGTGGTCGCTACCGTGGGCTCGCTCGACGCCCCCGAGGTCGAGGACGAGGAGGCGCTCGCCGCTGCCGCCGACCAGCTGCTGGCGTAAGCGCGCCGTTCGCAATCCCATAGTCCGTATGGAGTCCCGAGCATACCTAGCATGCTCGGGACTCCGTTTTTGCCCGATTGCTATCGCCGCGCCCAAGGCGTAGCGTTCGAGAGCGCTTTTCGCCGTCCTTGGTGCTCATATGCAGGTCGGTGCGTCGAAAAGCGCTCGCAAAGCGCGTCGGGGACGTTTCCGATGTCGAAATCGGCGCGCAAGGTCCCCACGGCCCATCCGGACGCGACCGACTTGTTTGCGGCCACGTTCCGCGCTTTCTCGGCCTGCTGAAATCAAAACTCGCCGAAACGGTACAGGTTTATTCGAACCATCGAAGTATCACCGGAATCTGGCACTTTCTTGACCTGCGCGTTCTCCACGGACCGTAGGCGCTCTCCTTCATTCCACCGCATAAACCTGTACCATTGCGGCGAGTTCTGAAAAATAGCCCCCTATAGCCGTCGCCGGCGTCCGCACATGCCCCCAAGCCTTAGCTGCGAGCTAATGAAACCGCACGGCGTTCCCCATACCATGAGGCCAATCGGTCGCCGTACGAGCGGCCTCGGCACGTGATGGGAGAATCACATGGCAAAGGAAAAGGGCAAGAAGTCTATCGGGAAGATTGTGGTCATTGCGATTGTGGTGCTGGTCGCCATCGGCGCGTTCGCCTCGATGGGCGGCAACGACGGTCCCAAGGTGGCGGGTTCCAGCGAGGAGCCGGCGGCTCAGAAGGAGGGCAAGCAGGAGGAGCAGAGCACCGAAAATCTCGCCGCGGGCACCGCCGTGGACATGGGCGACGGTGCCACGGTGAGCGTCGACTCTATCGAGACGGTCTCTAACTACGATGGCTCCGCGCTCATCAAGGCCACCGTCACCTACAAGAACAACAGTGATGACACCATCTCGTTCAACAGCTTCGACTGGAAGGGCGAGGACGCGAACGGTGCGCAGGAGAATGTCGAGGTTTTTATCGGCGCTGACGCCTCCACCGACAAGTCCGCCCTC
Organism: Collinsella sp. AK_207A; assembly: GCF_902501965.1. Lineage (GTDB taxonomy): Bacteria > Actinomycetota > Coriobacteriia > Coriobacteriales > Coriobacteriaceae > Collinsella. The sequence continues at coordinate 72,032 of NZ_CABWID010000014.1, forward strand.
GATTCCGGTAATCTTGCAGCCGGCGGTACCAAGACTGGTACGGTGTATTTCAAGGAAGGAACCGTTAAGATCCTCTACTCCGGTAACATCTTCAGCAAGGACGTCAAGGCGAGCTGGACGGTCGCCTAACCGCCAAGCGTCAAAGAGGGGAGGGCGCATGGCCGAACGCTTAACGGAGGAGTTGCTGGAAGAGCTGCTCGAGACGCCGCGCATCGAGGAGTACCTCGATGCCCATGCGCTCAACGCCCCCTCTCTTGCCGAGTATCTGAACCGCCTGCTCGCGGACAAGCGCTTGAAGCGCTCCGAGGTCGTGCGTATGGCGGACCTCAACGAGACGTTCGGTTACCAGATCTTCACCGGCAGCCGCAACCCTTCGCGCGACAAGGTGTTGCAAATCGCCTTCGCCATGGCGCTCAGCGTGCGCGAGACCGATCGCGCCCTGCGCGCCGCCGGCGTCTCGGCGCTCGACCCCAAGGGCAGGCGCGACGCCATCATCATCTTCTGCCTCGATCGCGGGTGCTCGCTCCAGAAGGTGAACGAGGAACTCTATCGATTTGACGAGCGCACCGTCTGCTAGGGTTGGCGGGTCGGTCCCCGGCTTCTCGTGTCCGGGGGGGGCGGAGGCAGCGGCCCCCCGGCTCCTCGTGTCCGCGCCCTGAGCTAAGATGAACCCATGGAACAACGCAGCCTGACAGAAGACCTCATCGCGCAGCTCGCGCACATGGACGCCCCCGCACAGGGGGCGTATCGCGTTGACGAGGTGCTTAAGCGCAGTGGCACCGAGGTCACGGAGGTCGTGTACTATCCGGGTCGCGACGGGGGAGAGCTCGGCCCCTTCGTTCGCAAGCGCATCCTTGCCGCCTCGGGCGCCGGATCAGCCTACGATGCGATTATCCAGGCCGAGCGCGCGGGCGAGCGCTTTCTCTTCCTGCCACGCGTGATGGACATTCGCCGCGTGGACGACGAGGTGCATGTCGTCATGGAGTTCGTGCCAGGGGAGACCCTCGATACCCTGGTCGATTGCGTGGGTGCTTCCCCCGAACTCGCCTGCCGTCTGATGCCTGTCGTGTGCGAGGCGGCCTCGGAGCTGCATGAGCGTTTTCAGCCGCCCATCATCCACCGCGACCTCACGCCGTCGAATATCATGGTGCTGGATTCCGACGGCGCCTCAAAACCCGTTGTCACCCTGATCGACTTCGGCATCTCCCGCCGCTGGCAGGAGGGTGCGGATACCGATACCACCCATTTTGGCACGCGTTCCTATGCGCCGCCCGAGCAGTTCGGCTTCGGGCAGACCGATGTCCGCAGCGACATCTTCGCGCTCGGCGGCGTGCTCTTCTTCTGCTGCGTGGGCGAGCAGCCCCAGCCGGCGCTCGATGCCGATATGCTCGCGCGGGCGGGCGTGCCCGACCCCCTTGCCGCGGTCATCCTGCGCGCCCGGGCCTTCGACCCGGCGGACCGCTATCCCTCGGCGGCGGCGATGCGCGGGGCGTTGCTCGCTGCATGTACAGCCGCGGGCTCGGCCGCGGCTGGTGCCGCTGCGGGTGAGGTCGACCTGCCGGCGGCCACCGCCCCCGGTCCGCTCGTCGCGCGCCCGCCCCGGCGGTCTCGCCGCCTGACGGTTCCCGCTGCCGTCGGGACCTGCTGGAACGTCATTCTACTTGCCTCCTTCGTGCTCATGGTTGCCCTCTGCGTCGCGATGGCCCTCGACCCGCCTTCCCAGTTCCGGAGCATGCCCTTCTGGCTGTTCGCCTTGCTGCTAGTGGGGATCATCTTGGTGCCCTACGCGATCACCCTTTATTGGTTCGCCGACCGGAGGCGCTTGCTCGCCCATGTTCCCTGGTTCTCGGGCCTGAGTCTCGCACGCCGCATCGTGTGGAGCATCGCGGCGATAACGGTATCGGCGGTCGGCGCCTGCGCGATTGGCATCGCCGCGGGGTACCTCTAATCCCGTCGACCAGGCCGGCGGCATTCCGGCAACGCCGCCGCCCCGATCCCGGCAACGCCGCCGCCCGACCCCGTCCACATCGACAAGTTGTGGAACATGTACCCCGGCGCCCGCCCAGGCGCTGTATCGTGATAAAGTATCAGAACTCGATAGAGGCGCGGATGAGAAGAGGTGCGGGCGAGCGAGCGAGCTTCGACCCCGTGCCGAGGCGATTCCGCCGAACCTCGGGGCCCGGGCGCGGGCTGCGGGGTGGGTCCGTGGGGAACACCCACGGAACTGTCTGCACGTTGCAGGGGTGCTATCCGGGTTTGGTTCGCGCGTTGCCGCCAAGGGCGTCGTCGCGGTCCGCTTCCGGCCCCTGTCCGGAAGAAAGGACGCATGCCCGTGGCATCGGACACCATCATCTACCCGGCACCCGATCCGGCCGAGGCCGCTCTCTACGCCGCAAAACGGCCCTTCGCCTCCAAGGAGACGCTCGAGACCATCTGCGCGGAGTATCCAACGCCCTTTCACCTCTACGACGAGGCCGGCATACGGCGCAACATGGAGGCGGTGCGCGACGCCTTTGCCTGGAATCCCGGCTTCAAGGAATACTTCGCCGTCAAGGCGAACCCCAATCCCGCGCTGATCAAGATCCTCACCGAGTACGGCTGCGGCTGCGATTGCTCGAGCTACACCGAGCTGCTCATCGCGGATGCCTGCGGCGCGACCGGCCACGATATCATGTTCTCGGCCAACGATGTGCCCGCCGAGGACTTCGCTCTCGCCCGCGAGCTGGGCGCGATCGTCAACTTCGACGACATCAGCCACATTCCGTTCTTCCGGCGCGTGGCAGGCCCTGTGCCCAAGACCGTGTGCTGCCGCTTTAACCCGGGCGGGCTCTTCCGCCTGGCCAATGGGCTCATGGACAACCCCGGCGACTCCAAGTACGGCATGACAGAGGAGCAGCTCTTCCAGGCATTTCGCGAGCTCAAGGAAGCTGGCGCCGAGGAGTTCGGTATCCACGCCTTCCTGGCGAGCAACACCGTTACCAACGAGTACTACCCGGCGCTCGCGCGCGTGCTGTTCGACCTTGCGCGACGCCTGCAGGAGGAGACGGGCTGCCATGTGGGCTTCGTCAATCTCTCCGGCGGCGTGGGCGTGCCCTACCGTCCGGACCAGACGCCGAACGACATCGCCCGGATCGGTGCGGGCGTGCACGAGGTCTTCGACGAGGTGCTCGTTCCTGCTGGTATGGGCGACGTGCGGATCTTCTGCGAGATGGGTCGCTTCATGATGGCACCGTATGGCTGCCTGGTGACGCGCGCCATCCACGAGAAGCGCATCTACAAGCACTACATCGGTGTGGACGCCAACGCCTGCAACCTCATTCGCCCGGCCATGTACGGGGCGTACCACCACATCTCCGTGGTGGGGCAGCCGGGGGGTCCTGACAAAACAGCGGCTCCTGCCACCTGCGTGTACGACGTGACCGGCAATCTCTGCGAGAACAACGACAAGTTCGCCATCGACCGCCCCTTGCCCGAGGTGGAGATGGGGGATCTGCTCGTGATCCACGACACGGGCGCGCACGGGCACGCCATGGGCTACAACTACAACGGACGCTTGCGCTCTGCGGAGGTGCTGCTGCGCCCCGATGGCTCCACGCGCCTCATTCGCCGCGCCGAGCGTCCGAGCGACTACTTCGCCACGCTCGACGTGCTGCTCGAGGGTCGGGATCTGCTCGCGCGGACGGCGTTTCTCGAGGGCGAGGCGAGTTCGGAGGGAGAAGAATCCTAAAGTGTAGAGTTTGGCCGGGGCTGTCGGAGTATAGGCATCTACCGCATTACCGCGACCTGCGGAAATGTTGGCGCGTGTTACGGGTCTACTCACCGGACCGGCTGAAAACTCTACACTTTACGTTTTATCTCAATCGTTGAAGGCAAAAACCAGTTCTGAGGAGGAGCATATGGACGTCAGGAAGCTCGAGGGGTCGATCGTCGCGCTCGTGACGCCGTTCGCGGCGGACGGCAGCGTGGACTTCGACGCGCTGGGCAGGTTGGTCGATTTCCACGTGGCCAACGGGACCGACGCCATTCTGGCGCTCGGCACCACGGGCGAGTCCGCTACGATGACGGACGAGGAGGATTGCGCCGTCGTGCGCTTCGTGGTCGATCGCGTGGCCGGCCGCGTTCCGGTGATCGCGGGCTCCGGTTCCAACAACACGGCCACGCAGATTCGTAAGAGTCTGGCCTACCAAGAGTTGGGCGCGGACGCGCTGTTGATCATCAGCCCCTACTACAACAAGAGCAACGAGGAGGGCATCTACCGGCACCTGACCGCGACCGCCGACGCAGTGGACATCCCTTGCATCCTGTATAACATCCCCGGTCGCACGGGCTGCTCCATCTCCGCGGCAAACGTGCGCCGGCTGAGCGTGCATCCCAACATCATGGGTATCAAGGAGGCGAGCGGTAGCCTGGCCTATGCGGCGAGCATCGCCGACTGCCTCTCGGATGACTTCCGCATGTACTCGGGTGAGGACGCGCTCACGCTACCGCTTATGTCGCTCGGCGCGTCGGGCACCATCAGCGTCTGGGCGAACGTGCAGCCCGCGCTCGTGCACGCCATGTGCCGCGCCTACTTGGACGGTGATCTGGCCGGTGCCAAGCGCATCCAGGTAGAGGGCCAGCCGCTCATCGCGCAGCTGTTCTGTGAGGTGAACCCCATCCCTGTCAAGGACGCTCTGGCGCAGATGGGGTTCATCGAGGGACCCGTGTACCGCATGCCGCTTTGGCCTCTGACGGACGCGCACCGCGCTCAGCTCGCGGATGCGCTCGGCGCCGCGGGTGTCGATCTTCCTGTTGCAAACGACCTCGCACCCCAATCGCTGCTGAGCAGCGTCACCGAGAAGGAGGGCCGCAATGATTAGCGTCGTCATCGTCGGCACGGGCCGCATGGGCACGCTCATCCGGCAGACGGCCGAGGCGGCCCGCGGGGTGGACGGCGCGCCCGTCTTCGGCGTGGCGGCCCAGGTGGGCTTCGAGCTGGATGAGCTCGCGGCCGCTCCCGCCGCGGACGCCATCATCGACTTCTCCAACGCGGCCACGCTCGATGCCGTTGACGCCTACGTGCGCCGGACCGGAGCCGCGCTGGTGAGCGGGACCACGGGTTATACCGAGGAGCAGCTGGGGCTGCTCCACGCTCTGGGGGAGGTGGCCCCGGTGCTCCATTCTGGCAACTACTCCATCGGCGTGGCGGCGCTCAGGCACCTGACCGCCCAGGCCGTGCGCGAGCTGCCGGGCTTTGACGTGGAGATCACCGAGACGCATCACAATCAGAAGGTGGACGCTCCCAGCGGGACGGCGAAGCTGCTGCTCGACACCGTGATCGAGGAGGAGGCTGCGGGGGATCGCGGAGACTATCATCCCGTCTTCGGCCGCGAGGGCATGGTCGGCGCGCGCGATCCCCGCGAGGTCGGGGTGCACTCGCTGCGCGGTGGCACCGTCGCCGGTGTGCACACGGTGGGTTTCTTCGGTGAGGACGAGGAGGTCACGCTCACCCACCGCGCCACAAGCCGTCAGATCTTCGTGAACGGCGCCCTCGCCGCAACCGCCAAACTGGTAGGTAAGCCCGCCGGCTTCTACACATTCGATGAGATATTGTTCGGCTAGCGGGTCGAGCGCCACCGCGTGCACATCGCGCGCAATGGGCGCCACTGCGAGCAACACGCCGACACAAGGGAAAGGACAAGAACATGGCAGATACCAATATGGATGCGCAGGAGATCATCGACTTCATCGCCAACGCCAAGAAGAAGACCCCCGTCAAGCTCTACGTTCGCGAAAAGCCGGGCCGCCGCGTGGACTGGGGCCAGGCGCACGTCTACGGCGGCCGCAAGGGCAAGACCATCTTCGGCGATTGGGCCGAGCTGAAGCCCATTCTCGACGCTAACGCCGAGAACATCGACTTCTACGACGTTGAGGGCGATTGCCGCAACTCTGCCGTTCCCCTGCTGGACACTAAGGGGCTGAACGCGCGCATCGAGCCCGGCGCCATCATCCGCGACCGCGTTGAGATCGGCGACGGTGCGGTGATCATGATGGGCGCGATCATCAACATCGGCGCGCAGATCGGCGCGGGCACCATGATCGACATGGGCGCCGTGCTGGGCGGTCGCGCCACGGTGGGCAAGAACTGCCACATCGGCGCCGGTACCGTGCTGGCCGGCGTGGTGGAGCCCGCGAGCGCCACGCCCGTCATCGTCGAGGACGACGTGATGATGGGCGCCAACGCCGTGGTGCTCGAGGGTGTGCACGTGGGTCGCGGCGCCGTGGTGGCCGCCGGGGCCGTCGTCATCGAGGACGTGCCCGAGAACGCGGTGGTGGCCGGCGTGCCCGCCCGCGTGATCAAGCAGCGCGACGAGCGCACGGACAGCAAGACGGGCCTCGAGGAGGCGCTCCGCACGCTGTAGCAGCGGCGGGCACTGAGGTCTGCGACGACGCGGCGGCGAATCCATCCTTTGCGAAAGGGGCGGCTCTTATGGCTTGGGAGGAACGGGATAGGAATTGGCTCGAGACGGCATCGGAGCTGGAGCTGCTCACGCGGTTCCGGCGCGATCTTCATCGGATTCCCGAGCTGGACGATGAGCTGCCGCAGACCGTCGCGTATGTGGAGGGCGTGCTGGGCCTGCTCTCCTGCGAGGTGGGGTATCCCTGCAAGGGGAGTGTGAGCGCGTTCTTCGACCTGGGCCATGGTCGCGAGGCGGGAGCCACCGTGGCCGTGCGCGCCGACATGGACGCGCTGCCCATCTGCGAGCGGACGGGCGTGGCCTTCGCCTCGGAGCATGCGGGCTGCATGCACGCGTGCGGGCACGACGGCCACATGGCCATGGCGCTCACGACGGCCGTGCTGGTCGATCGGGCCGTCCGGGCGGGGGTCGCGCTCGCGCGGAACGTGCTCTTCATCTTCCAGCCGGCAGAGGAGACCACGGGCGGCGCCAAGCGCGTGTGCGAGTCCGGGGTCTTCGAGTGCTATGGAGCGAATCGGATCTTCGGCTTCCACGTGTGGCCCGACCTGCCGTCCGGCACCGTGTGGTCGCGCCCCGGGGCGCTCCTCGCCCGTTCCTGCGAGGTGCATATCGACATCCACGGCCAGAGCACGCACGTGGGTAAGACGCTCGGCATGCCGGATGATCAGAGCCACGATACGCTGCTAGCGGCCTCGCGGTTCGTGGCCGCAACGCGTCCCTTCCTGGCCGAGCTGAGCGAGGGCAATCCGGTGATCTGCCGCTTTGGCCTCCTACAGGCTGGTACGGTCTGCAACGCGCTCGCGGGCGAGGCCAAGCTGCGCGGCACGCTGCGCACGTTTTCCGACGAGACACACGACCAAGCGATGGAGGGCCTGCGTGAGCTGCTGGCCAAAAGCTGCGAGGAGACCGGCTGCACGTTCGACCTCGAGTTCACGCTCGGCTATCCGCCGGTGGTGAACGATGCGGGCCTGGACCGCGCCGCGGCCGGTGTGCTCGACGGGGATGGTGGCGCGCCTCGACTGCAGGAGCTTCCCGACCCGCTGCTCATCTCCGAGGACTTCTCCTTCTATCAGCGTCATCTACCGGGGCTCTTCATGCTGCTCGGCGTGGGCACGCCGGCTGAGGGTGCTGAGGGTCAGGAGGGCGTGGCTGAGGACGGCGGAGTGCGGCGCTTCGCCACGAGCGCCCTGCATACGGATACGCTCATGTTCTCCGAGGAACAGCTGCTGCCCGGCGTGGCGGTGTATCGCAGACTGCTGGGGTTGTAGCGCGGCGAGCGGGCGGACGCCGGGCGGGCGCCGACCGGGGAAGTTCGGGCTGGTGCCAGGCGAGGTACCGGGTTGGTGCCGCCTGCCGCGGCGTCGTTCCGCGTAGCTTTATCGGAGTTGTGAACGCGCGGTCATCGGTTTTTCGGTCTTCCGAACGCTCCGTTCACAACTCCAAGAAACCGATGCACTCTGACCTGCGGCTTTCTTGATGCTGCCTCATCGGCAGTATCTGCAGTGTTCATTACTCGGAATAATCGACGGTAACCCGCGTCCGGCAACCCGTACCCAGCAATTCATGGAGCAAAATAAGAAGGTCCCTACCGGGACCTTCTAATGGAAACAATAACCAACGCCCTATATCTTGTTCATCTCGGCGAGCGTCTTGTTGTACCACTCGTACCAGTTGGGCGGGCAGTACTTCTGGGCGCCCTTCACGCTGATGGTGTAGCCGTAGCCGGCGGCCAGGCCGGAGACATGGCTGTCGATGGCCTGCTCCCAGCTGCTCCAGGACTTGCTGCCCCAGCCCCAGGCGTTGCACGGCAGGAAGCAGTTGGCGCCCTTGGAGCTCTCGGTGTTGGAGATGGCAGGGGAGAAGCGTGGGTCAACGCCGTACTTCCACGCGGCGGAGGCAAACGCGTTGCCATAGCCGGCGAGCGGGGAACCAGCCAAGTAGGCATCGATGCGCGGACCCCATTGGGCCACGAACGTGGCCTCATCGACGGACCAATCCACGGCGGAGTTATCCACCGTGCCAGCCTGGGCGGAGCCGCTCGCGCTCGACTGCGTGCCGTTGCCGGCGGCCTGCTGGGCGGCGGCCTGCTGGAGCGCGGCGAGCTCGTCGGCGGCTTCCTTGTCGGCCTGCGCCTGCGCTGCCTCGCGCAGCTGCTGCGCCTGTTTGAGCGCCTCGTCCGCCTTCTGCTGCTCGGCATTGGCCTGCGCCTTGGCCTGGGCGAGCTCGGTCTTCTGCTGCTCGAGCTGCTGCTCGGCATCGTTCAGCTCGGAGAGGGCCGCGGTGTTGGAGGACTGGATCTGGTTGAGGTAGGTCACCCGGGTGAGCAGGTCCTCCAACGAGTCGGACTGGAGCACCAGGCTCATGAGCACGTTCGTGCCCTGCTGGTTCTTGTACGAGGCGCGCATGGCCTTGCCGGCCTTCTCGCGCATGTCGGGAAGCTGGGCCTCGATCTCGTCGATCTTGGCCTGGTTGTCGTTGATCTGCTGCTGGAGCTTCTGGACGTTGGCCGTGGCCTCGTCGTACGCAGCGGCAGAGGATTCAACCTGCTTCTGGGTCTCGGTGAGCTTGGCCTCGGTCTCCTGGGTCACGGCATGGGCCGCAACAGGGGAGAGCGCCGTGCCGGCCAACGCGAACGAGAGTGCAGCTCCCACCACGAGGGCCCGATGCGTCAGTGTTCTAGCTCCGTGCATGAACCATCCTCGACAATCCGTGTCATAGACCTTTCAAGTACGTGAGGATAGTGTACTACCGGTCTAGACCTCAACTTGAACCTTAGACTACTTTAAGGTTCAAGTTGAAGGTTTACCATGCCTTGGAGCTGCGGAAATACCGCAATGTAGAGCAACTGTGGAGTTTAGAGTTTCACTTGAAGGTTGAAGGTATGAAAAACGCCGCAGGCTTCTGACCTGCGGCGTTGCTGTTAGAGCGTTCCGTCTGCCCGGGCGCGTTCAACCTCGGCCAGCGCCTCGGGCGGGGTGTGGGTACAAGTTCCGTCACCCAGGTGGACGACCTCGATCGCGTCGCCCTCGCGGACCTCGCCGCCGTGGAGCACCACGCCGAAGATGCCCTCGTGCGGGAAGATGCAATCGCCCGCCAGATAGTAGATGGCGCACCGCGTGTGGCATACCTTGCCGATCTGGCTGATCTCCACGAGCACGTCCCTGCCTAGGCGAAGCTGCGTTCCCAGGGGGAGTGAGAGGAGGTCGATCCCCTCCGTGGTGAAGTTCTCGCCAAAGTCGCCGCGCTTGACATCCAGCCCGCGGGCTTGAGCCGTCTCGATGGATTCCTTGGCGAGGAACGAGACCTGGCGGTGCCAATGGCCCGCATGGGCGTCCTCGGCCACGCCGAAGTCCTCGATCACCCGCGCCACGCCGTCGGGAATCGGCGACTTGCGCGTGCCCTTGCGCGGCGAGGCGTTGACGGAGATGATGCGGGCGGGACCCTGAAAGGCCTCCGCATTGGTTCGCATGGGCCTCTGGGCCCCTTCGGCCTCCGCGCGCGCGGCACGGTCCTCAAGCTCGCGTTTTGCAGCGTCGAGCAGCATATCTGCCATGATTGTTCCTCCCCTGCTTATTTGTCGGCAGCATCCTAGCACATCCCTGTGGGGCGTACCTGTGCGGCCCGGGTGGGGGAGCGGTGCCGGGGCCATGCATGCTAGAATCGGCTCGCCGGACGGATGTATGGCAGCGATTGCCCCGTGCCCCCGCGATGAGGGCACTTCGTAATTGAAAGGACTCACGCGCATGGCTCAAGACGCAGGGAACACCAAGCAGCCTCGGGGTGAGCGGCGGGATATGGACGAGCGCGTGTATCCCGGGGCCCCGTCTTGTGCGGATGCGGCGGCGGAGGGACGGAGTGGCGGCCCCGCAGGCTCGGCTCGGTGCCAGCGACGCGTGGCAATCGCCCTCGCGACGGTATCCGCGCTGCTCATCGTGGCGGCGCTCGCGATGGTGCTCTTCAACGGGCAGCCCGGCTTCGACGGCCTCATGCATACGGTCGCCGGGCAGGGCAGCGAGCCGGCCGCCGTTGAATCCTCTGATTCCGCCGGGCAGACCGCGGCGGGTTCCGGCGCCGAAACCGCCTCATCAGAAAACGACGCTGCGGACTCTTCGACCCGGGGTGGCGACGAAACCTCTGACGGCTTTCGCGCCGCAACGGCTGGTTCGGAATCCGGATCATCTTCCGCAGCCTCGGGCGACGAGGCCCCGGGCGGGCGATCCCCGAACAATACAACCGCTTCAAGCAGCGGAAACGCCAAGCCAGGCAACGGCGCCTCCAATGGCAACGCGCCAGCGCAAACCATTACCGTTTCCGTGGTCGTGGACGCATCCGCGGCTGGCGGCGGCACCCTGGCGAGCACCAGTCTCACCTTCGAGCCGGGCGCGACTGTCTACGACGCACTGCGCGGTACCGGCCTTTCCGTCAACGCGCGGGGCACGGCGTACGGCACCTACGTTGCGGCCATTGGAGGCTATGCGGAAAAGGAGCACGGCGGCACGAGCGGCTGGACCTACTCCGTGAACGGGGCGTCTCCTACCGCCGCGTGCGACGCGTATGAGCTCTCGAATGGGGATGTCGTTTGCTGGACGTACGTCACGTCAAACTGACCGACCGCACGAGCTCGGCGCGGCCTTCAGCCTGCGATCTCTTGCGGCCCCTTACGCCCGGCTCGCTAGGAAATGGCGACGGCTGAAGTAGTTGTACCAGGTGACGAAGAACGTGGAGATGAGCTTCATCAGCTGGTAGCCGATGTTGAACATGGTGACGCCTACGAACATGTAAAGGTCGTTCAGCCCCAGGCCCACGGCGGAGAGCACGGCGAAGATGGTGAACTCGCGCCGACGGCTCATGCCGTCGCGGTGATCGAACACAAAGCGCAGCGAGAGGTAGTAGTTCACCACGACGCTCAAGATGAACGCGAGGGTGGTGGAGACCAGGTAGTCCACGTGCAGGAGCTCCACGAGGAGGAGCAGGACCGAGTACTCGACGACGAGCGAGGTCAGGCCCACCAAGGCAAACTTGGTGAACTCCTTGGTGCCCGGCGTCAGGTGCGGCGCGTGCAGCTTATGTCCGCGAAACCCCTTCAAAATACTCCCCATATGTGGAATAGTGTGTGAACCTCTGCTTACTATACGCGCGATGTCAGGGAGATGTAAGGATTCGAAACGGCTTCCCACAGCTATTTCTCGCTATCTGCGCAGCATCTCCATGGGAGAGCGCGCTTCGGCGAGGTCGGAGCTGCGAATGCGGACGCGCACGAACGGGGCGCAATTATGGGCGTTTTGTGCGCGGGGGGGGGTTCTGGCTTCAATCGCAGTGTTTAGCAACGTTCACCTGTGCTCTTGCCATGGAAGTGGGGTTTTACCGAGACTTCGCCTTTGAGCTATAGTTAACAAGCTTGTCGCTTTGTGGCCATCCTTGAGGCGTGCGGGCGTCCGACATAGCTTGCGAAGACGGGGCGGTGCCTGGTGTGGGTCCCGGAATTGCAGGTGCTCTATATATGACGACCGGTTGTCTTTCCAAGACGGGGCGAAGCCATGCAGCAACTCCGTGTCCCTGGGTGCGGTGCGTTTGCATTCCTTGCTTTGACGGGCACTCGGTCGAGGGAGAAGTGGGGTCCATATGGAGGCCGATACCGTCGAGTTCGCCGGGTCGCGTGTGCCCGACGCGCGTGAGCGTGCGAGCGCACGTAACCGTGCACGGGACTATGCACACGAGGAGCGCGCCCAGGCGGCATGCATCGGAGGCGCGCGCGCCAAGTGGTACGTGATCCAGGTGGTCTCCGGCAGGGAACGCAAGGTTTGCGAGCTGCTTCGCGCCAAGATCGGAGAAGACGTGCTCAAGGAGTGCTTCTCGCCCGCTTACGCCACGCAGCGCAAGGTCAAGGGCGAGTGGCAGGAATGCCAGACGCTCCTGTTCCCGGGGTACGTGATCGTCGTCACGCGGGACGCCACCGAGCTCAAGGCCCGCCTGGGCGGCGTGACGGAATTCACGCGCCTGCTCTCGCTCGGCGAGCGCTTCACCTCGCTCACCAAGGCCGAGCGCGCCTGGATCTGCGCCTACACGCAGCAGGGCGAGCGCGTCATGCCCATGAGCATGGCCGTTATGGAGGGGGATCAGGTGCGCGTGGTCCAGGGTCCGCTGCTCGGGCAGGAGGCGCTCATCGACCACGTGGATCGCCGCCGCAGCACCGCATATATAGAGTTCGAGATGTTCGGACGAAGGATCAAGACCAAGATCGGCCTGGGGGTTGTGGCGAAGAAGTCGCAGCCCGATGATGTATGGGGGGATAATCAAGTATGAGCTCTCAGCGCCTGCTCATCCTGAACGGTAGCTTGAGCGAACTGCCGCTCATCAAGAAGGCAAAGGAACTTGGCTACTATGTCATAACCTCTGGTAACGCTCCTGAGCTTATTGGTCATCGCTATGCCGACGAGTACATCCCGGCTGATTATTCAGACAAAGAGGCCATACTTCAGCTCGTCAAGGACAATGCTATCGACCGCATCGTCTCTCCAGCCAATGATTTTGGCGTCATCAGCGCTTGCTACGTTGCCCAGACCATGGGCTGGCCCGGTCACGATACCTATCAGAACGCGCTTACCCTCCACCACAAAGATGCGTTCAAGATGCTCATCCAGGAGATGGGCATCAGGACGCCGCACTCGGTTGTTTTCCACTCAAAGGATGAAGCGCTCGACGGCATTGATGATTTCAACTACCCCGTTATCGTCAAGGCGGTTGACCTCACGGGCGGCAAGGGCATCCATCGGGCCAACAACCGCGAGGAGGCAATCGCTGCCATCGAGAACGCCTACAGCATCTCGCGTTCCAACAACGTCGTTGTCGAGCCGTACCTGACGGGCGTCCAGCAGTCCATTGACACCTTCGTTCGCGATGGCAAGGTCATCGCTTCTGTAAGCAACGACTGCTACATGCCAATGAATCCCTATCTCATCCAGTCCGAGACGCTGCCCGCACGAGGCATCGAGGACATCCAGGACGAGCTCCATGGGATCATCGAGGCCATTTGCAAGCGTCTCTCTCTGGTAGATGGTATGTTCACCCTGCAGTACATCATCTGCGACGGCAAGCCGTACGTTATCGAGATGATGCGGCGCTGCCTAGGCAACCAGTTCCTGACTGTTGCCGGCCGTGTTACCGGTTTCCCTTGGGAAGAGGCCTTGCTTCGCGCGGAAACGGGCATGCCTCTCGATGGACTTACCTTCGAGACCCCAAAGTCCGCTTTCGCTGGGCATCATGGGGTCATGGGCGATCACAACGGAAAGATTGCCGGCTATCGCATCGATCCTGAGCTGCAGGATCATCTTTTTCAGACGATCGAGATCATGCAGCCCGGTGAGGAGATCACTAATTTCATGAACGAGCGCGTTGCCTATCTGTATTACGAAGCGGACACCCGCCAGGAGATTGAATCGTTTGCAACCAGGCTGAACAGCCTGGCGTACGTTGTCTATGCAGAGTAGAAAGCGCAGGGTAGCTATGCATCTTTTGGTCACAGGTTCAAACGGATTCATTGGCCGCAACTTTTGCGCATGGTGCCACGAGCATTACGGATGGGAGATTACCGGTCTCGACCTTTCCGAGTCCTCCCGCATTCCCGTGGAGCACTATGTGCAGTATTCGCTCGGGCCTGCCGGTTCCATCGATGCCCTCGATGATGCCATGAGCGGTGTTGACGCCGTCGTGCACTTTGCTGCTGACATGCGTCGCGAGCCTCACAACGTCGCCGTCGTGCGCGACAACTGCACGGGTACCCAGATGCTCCTCGAGGCGTGCGAGCGCGCGGGCGTTTCGTGCTTTGTCCAACTTTCCAGTCTGCCGGTCATCGGCCATCCGGTCGAGCATCCCATCGACGAGCATCATCCCCTGAAGCCGCCCACGGTGTACCACGCCACCAAGGTCATGGATGAGCTGCTTGCCAATTACGCCGACTATGCGCGCGGAATTCGTGGCGTGAGTCTGAGAATCTGCGCCCCGGTGGGCGAGGGCGTCAAGCCCACGACCATCTTCCCGACGTTTGTCCGTAACGCCTTGGATGGAAAAGACATCGTGCTGTACGGCAGGGGCACGCGCAAGCAGACCTTCATCCATGTCTACGACATCGCTCAGGCGATTTGCAAGGCCATTACCTCCGAGAACGCCCATGGTGTGTATAACCTAGCCAGCAGGAATCTTATCTCCAATATGGAGCTTGCTGAGAAGTGCATCGAGATCCTTGGATCTAGTTCCCAAATCGTCTACAACGGTCAGCCTGACCCGTCCGATGATGAGGTCTGGGACGTGTGCATCGATCGACTTGAAAAGGATACCGGGTACGAGCCAAAGCTATCAATCGATGAGTGCATCCGTCGTCAGGCGGCGTATCTTGCTGGCGAGGAGAACGCATCCAAATGATGATTTCCGTTGTCATTCCCTGCTATCGTTCGGCTCACACCGTTGCCGATATCGTTCATCGCGTACAGAATACCATCGAGGCCGATGGCCGATATGATTACGAGGTCATCTGCATCAACGATAATCCCCCTGATGAGACCCTCAAGGTTCTGAAGGGTTTGGTTGCAGAAAGCGAGAAGGTCAAGGTCATCTCATTCACAAGGAACTTCGGCCAGCATTCCGCCCTCATGGCGGGTTTCAACAACGTTTCCGGAGACGTTGTTATCTGCCTGGACGATGACGGCCAGAATCCCCCTGAGGACATGTTCAAGCTCATCGACAAGCTGGACGACGGGTACGACCTTGTTTCCGCGCGTTATGTCGATGAGCATCGTCCTCTCATTCGTCAACTGGGGTCCAAGGTCGCGATGAGCATGTCATCGCATCTCATCGGCATGCCCAAGGGCATTGAGCTCAATAGCTTCTGCACCTTCAAGCGATTCATTGCAGATGAGGTCGTCCGTTACACCAATCCGTATCCGTTCGTCCACGGTCTGATGCTCCGCGTGACGCGCAACATCGCGAACGTCGACATGGTCCGAAGTGACCGAGAGGAGGGGAGTTCTGGCTACACGATCTCTAAGCTGTTCTCGCTTTGGTTGAACGGCTTTACCGCGTTCTCCGTTACGCCGCTGCGCGCTGCATCGGTTTGCGGTGCACTCTTCGCGAGCATCGGGTTCATCGCCGCCATTGTCGTTGTCGTTCGCAAGTTCGTCGTGCCCGAGATTTCTGCGGGCTACAGTTCCCTTATGGCAGCGATTCTCTTCTTCTTCGGCCTGAACATGTTGTTCTTGGGTCTGATTGGCGAGTATATCGGCCGTATGTACATCTGCATGAATGAAGCTCCCCAATTTGCTATACGCGATACGTACAACTTGTCACGGAAGGAAAGGTAAGACACCATGGCTATGAACGCTACCGGAAGGAAGATGGTCGAGCTCCTGAAGGAGCTACGCGATGACTACGGCTGCACGGCCATCAAGTCTGAGTTCGAGGCCGAGGGCTCGCGCACGGACGAGATGATCATGCTCTGCGAGGTCATGAACACGTGCGAGGTGCCCTGCACCATCAAGATTGGTGGCTGCGAGGCCGTGCGCGATCTTGACCAGTGCAAGCTCCTCGGCGCTGACAACATCATGGCCCCCATGATCGAGACGCCCTACGCCATGAAGAAGTTCAAGGAGGCCGCCGCCAAGGTCTACGGTGACCGCCTGGGAGAGATCAACTGGGTCATCAACGCCGAGACCAAGACCTGTCATGAGAACTACGACGCCATTCTCGCTGAGGGTGCCGGCTTCGTGAACATGGTGGGCATCGGCCGCGTGGACTACTCCGGCTCCTGGGGCCTCACCCGTGCAGACATCAACGGCGATTTCATGCTGGAGAAGGTCACGGATATGGCCAAGCGCGCCAAGAAGGCCGGCATCATGGTCGCCTTCGGCGGCGGCATCTCGTTTGACGCCATCCCGTTCATCAAGGCCATGGTGCCCTTTGCGGACCGCTTCGAGACACGCAAGGTTAATTTCCAGATTACCGATGACGAGCGCATCCTCAAGGGCGGCATCCTCCGCGCCATGAAGTTCGAGACACTCTACCTTGAGAGCAAGTGCGCCTACTACGACTCTATGGCCAATGAGGACCGCGCGCGTCTGAAGATGATGCACGAGCGCGTGGAAAAGGCCGAGTCCGAGCTGGGGCTATAGCGTGGCCGTGAAACTTGCGATCTTCGACTTGGACGGCACCCTCGTCAATACGATTGAGGACGTTTGCGACTGTTTCAATCAGGCGCTTGAGAACTGCGGGCATCCACGAGTGGATGACGGCGTCATAGCCGCGCTCGTGGGCAAGCCACTCCCAGTGATTGTGCGTGGGCTCCTGCCCGAGGGTATCTCCGATGATGAAGTGGACGCGATAGCAGGGGAGTACCGTCGCGTGTACGGCTCGAGCGCAAAACCCAACACCAAGCCATACCCGGGCATCCCGGAGATGCTTGCGCACCTGCAGGCCGAGGGTGTTCGCCTTGCCGTTAACAGCAACAAGCCTCACGAGGCTGCTGTTGAGGTGGTCAATCGCATGTTTCCGAAGCTCGATATGGACGTTGTGGGATTCGGTGCCGTGGCTACCACCAAGCCCGATCCCGCCGGTGCGAACCTGCTCATGGAACGCGCCGGCGTTATCCCGGCCGATACCGTCTACGTGGGTGATACCGTGGTGGATGTGGATACCGCCGATGCCGCCGGAGTTCGCTGCGTGTTGGTGACCTGGGGACAGGGTACGCCGGAACTTCGTGATGATTCGCGGATTTGGGTTGTGGCGGAGGACGCCGTAGACCTGCTCAATCTCTTCTTGCATCGGGATTAACGCGTGATGGAACCAAATAATCGAATGAAGCAATCAAATACAAATAAATCACTTTACGATTACATCCCGGTTGTAGTCGTGTGTCTTGTTTTCCTGATCGTCGGCATCCTGTTTGTTCAGAACGAGATATTTCAGGATGACTGGTATATCGAGGCGAGTGCCGATGGGTTTTTTGGTAACAGCAACCGAAGCCTTTTTGTTGTAGGTCCAAATTATCTCATTACTGGACTGATTTGGGTTCTATCGCTCACGGGCATTAGGCTCTTCTGGCTTCATATCCTGCTTGTTCTATTCAACTTTCTTTCACATCTTCTCATCAGTTGCGTCATGGTGCGGAGAGTCGGTTCACGTGGCGCGACCCTATCATCCGTCTGCATTGGGTTGCTGTTTGCGCCTATCGTGAGCTTCGAGCTGCAATTTACTACCACTGCTGCCTACGTAATCACCTCGGGTTGTTTTGCGCTTCTTGATGCGGTCGAGCGCGATGCTCACTTGAAATGGAAGTTGCTTGCCATTGCATGGATTGTCATCGGATCCTCGCTTAGATTTGATTGTCTTGTTTACTCCGTGCTACTGTTCGGCTTGCTATGGCTATTGAACTCGATTGATGTCATTCGCCATTGCGACGTTGGTGACAGGATTATCTTCACTCTAAGAAGACTGGCACCTTTTGCCGCTACCTTATTTGTCTGCGTTTGTCTTGAACTGAGTCATAATGCGTTACTTAATTGGCAAAATCCAGGATTCAGTAGCTGGAATGCTGTTCGTGCCAGCGTTGATGACTATGCACTGCCCTCGTACGACGAAGCTGCTCAGGAGTACGAGCAAATTGGACTTTCCAAGGTTGATGTCAACCTTCTCAAGTCATGGAACAATATCGATGAGATCACATTTTCTGAAGAGACGTACAACAAGCTAAAAGATATTAAATTGCACTGGAAAGGCCAGGGAGAAGGCAAAGATGTCTCCCTTCTTACAGTCGTTTCCTTTTCGCTCTTTTCTTCCGCTAAGAGCTTTATTGGAACCACATGGTTTTGGGAAGCAGCTTTGTTTCTTATCTTGATCGTGTTCCTATCTGATCGAAAAGCCATTCTTTCCGCCGGTCTCGTTTTTCTAGGCTCGTTCGCACTGTATGCGTATCTGCTAGCAATCGGTAGGTTGATTTGGCGAACGGAGTGGCCAATCTGGATAGCGCTTATCTTTGCGCTTCTGTTTGTTTTCTCGAATAATCGTGTTCGCTCAATTCGACTACTCGATTCTGTCTCCAAGACGCAGCGTACACTACTCGTAGTTGCTCTGTTTTGCTTGGCGTTCTTTGGACGTTCTTACAATGCTGATTCCGCACTGTTTACGCGATATAAAGATAGGATAAATAATCCAAATACGTATGGTCGATACATCATTTCGCTTGTAACTGGAAAAACTATAAACTATGTGACGTATAGTAGCAGCGCTGCTGTTGATCTGAGCGAAGACGATAACCATTTTTATTTTTCACTGTGGTCTAATGATTGGCTGCAGCAGTATCCTCTGTATGCAGTTGACACCTTCCGCTTTTTTCCTATTGGTTCCGGTAAGAACTGGGGGACGCTCGGGCAGTATCAGATTCGCTTGAAGCCTATTCGGAGTAATTTCTCTAACTGGAAGATAGACAATCCCTTCGAAGCCTTAACAAATGAAAAAGTTCGAGTAGCTGCTAGGCCATCTGAAGCACTCGCTAGAAACGATGAGCTTTTGGCTTATTTGAACGAGAGATACTCAGCGACTACAACATATTCTGTAGACCGGATGGTTGCAAACGATACTTTGATTACTCGCTATTGCGATGTTAAAAAAATTCCCGAAGCGGATAATACGGATATAGCCGTTAGCTTTACAAGTATGGTATCTGATGAGCTGTCTGACTTTCTTGAAATCGATGCTCGTTTTCCAGATAGCCAGTCCGGCCTTCACTATCGGCAAGCCTTCCTTGTCTTAACCAACGAGTCGGGTGTTACAAAAGCGTTTAGTTGTGAAAGATCATCAATTCGGACGACTATTCCTAAAACGCAGATTGGTAACGGCAACTATATTGCTTCATTGGTTTTTGAAACGGATGAGGGAAATTGGCTTTCGTCCGCTTCAGCTGAATTAAGGGTATCGGAATAGCGAGAATCGAAGGGGTTGGACGCTATGTCTATCGCTTTTAATGTACCTCCTTATGTTGGTAAAGAGCTTGATTACGTGCGTCAAGCAGTTGAAGTCAACCATAAAATATCCGGCGATGGACCTTTTACCGGGCTTTGTCATAAGTGGATTCAGGAACACTGCGACACTCAAAAGGCGCTACTGACGACAAGCGGAACTACCGCACTTGAAATGGCTGCTCTTCTCTGCGATATCAAGCCTGGTGACGAGGTGATTCTTCCGAGCTTTACGTTCTCAACAACCGCAACTGCCTTTGTGCTGGTTGGAGCGAAGCTCGTGTTTGTTGACGTTCGCCCTGACACGATGAATATTGACGAGAAAAAGATCGAGCGGGCAATTACTGAGAAAACACGAGTAATTGTCGCTGTGCATTATGCCGGTGTTTCCTGTGAGATGGACACTATCATGAGAATTGCTCATGAACATAATCTTTTGGTTGTTGAAGATGCCGCGCAAGGGGTTATGAGTTCTTATAAGGGTAAACCCCTCGGATCAATCGGTGACTTCGGTTGTTTTTCGTTCCATGAAACTAAGAACTATTCCATGGGCGAGGGGGGGGCTCTTCTCATTAAGAACTCTAAGTATAATGACCGCGCAGAAATCATTAGGGAGAAGGGTACCAATCGTCAGCGTTTTCTCCGTGGCCAGGTTGATAAATACACTTGGGAAGAATACGGGAGCAGCTACCTTCCGAGCGATATGAACGCGGCGTATCTTTGGGCCGAGCTTGAAGAGGCTGATCTCATTAACGACAATCGACTTAAAACTTGGGATACATATTATCAAGCTTTGCTGCCCCTGGCTTCAGGCGGTAAGCTTGAACTTCCGGTTATTCCTGATGGGTGCAAGCATAACGCTCACATGTTTTACGTGAAGCTGCGTGATTTGGAGGAAAGGACCTCCTTCATTTCGTATCTTAAGGACCGTGGTATTACTTCCGTGTTCCATTACATTCCGCTTCACTCCTCTCCTGCAGGCATGCGGTTTGGTCACTTCGATGGTGACGATCAGTACACCACAAGCGAATCTAATCGTCTTGCTCGTCTTCCCCTGTATTTCAATCTTGAGAAGAAGGACTTCGATTACATCATTTCGTCTATTTACAGCTTCTTTGATTCATCTGCTGCCTGCTAACTCCATTGATTTGCTCCCTATGCTGCCGACAGCTTCCCCGTTTATGACTCGGGAGAGCTTTCGGCTGCTTGGTTGTTCTTTGTATTGTTGTTTTTTCATCCCCAATCTATTCGGCAGAAATGGAAACGGCTGACTTCTTTCCTATATATGAGCAAAGAATCCTCCAGTTTATTCGGTTGACTTCATTATGTATAGTTTCAGACGTAGTATTCGCGATAGCGCAGCATTGTCTTTTTCCGCGTTGAATGTGCGGCACCTAACTGTCGCTCTTTCTGCTTCGCTCGTTAGCTTTCTAGCAACTGTTATTCTTCTTTCTTCTTTTTTCGCCACTAATGACGATAGCTATATACAAATGGCATTGGCTGGATCTCTTTCCGGTGATTATTCCGCTTTTGTCACCTTCGTTGGTTTTTCTCTTACATGGTCCGTTTCACGACTTTTCGCATGCATTCCGGGGGTGCCCTGGTGGGGCATCATGCATTATGTTTCCCTTTTTGCGAGTGTAGTGTTTTTTAACCTCTCTCTTCTGTCTTTATCTTTTTCTAGGCGCTTTCGAGAAAGAGGAGTTTTTTCTTTCTTCGTACTTTCATTGACTGATTTCTGTCTTTTTTCTTTTTTTGTTTCGCGGGTTCAATTTACTGAAACTGGGTCTGTTGCTGCGGCTGTTGGCTCGATGCTTTTTGCTGCTAATATCTTCCGACATAAACGGGGCAATAGGCTTGACAATGAGATGAAAACCCGGTTGGTTCCTTGGGCGTTTTCCGTTCCATTCTTTTTGCTGGCTTTTTGCTATCGCATGGAATGCGGTTTGCTTGCTTTGACGTTTTGCGGGCTTGCAGTGTTCATAAAGGTTGTTGTCGACAAGGTTGAGCATGTCTCTTTTGATTATCGAATAGCCTTGCACTTCCTTATCGCATGCATGGTTTGCTCGATCGCGTTCGGTATCCACGTCGGTGCGTATTCATCTCCGGAGTGGAAGAGCGTCAAGACCACCATTAAGGCTTTTGCCGGATGTACCGACTATCCCCATGCAACATATGAAGATAATCCTTCCCTGTATGATTCGGTTGGTTGGGATGAATCGCTGGTAAAGCTTGTTCCCATGTTTTTCTATATGGACAAGCGCGAGACCCCTGAGGCACTTGAACATGTCGCCAACTCTGATTCAACGTATTTGTGGGAGCTTAGGGCCAATCCTCTGGGAACGTTGAAGACCAGGCTTTCCGATCTCGCAAATCCGGTCGTTATTCCCTTCGTTGGATTGTGCGTCCTACTTTTCATCATTGCCAACACCCACGCCGAACGCTCCGTGCGGTTCACGGCTCGCGCGGTCTTTATCGTTGCCCTTGCCTTTTTAGCCTATCTAGTCGTTCGCGGGCGCATGCCGTATCGAGCTGCTCTTTCTGTGATTCTTCCTGCTATGGGAGTCTTAGCTGGTTCTTTGATGGGAAGTGGTCACGGTTTCAGGTTTCTTGAGAGTAGAGGACGTTTTTTTGATATTGCTTTTGACGCTGTGGCGCTCCTGATGCTCGCTGTTCTCTTCTTTGCTTCCACGCGTCTCGGCAAAGTGCTCGTTCTTTTCATGGTTCTGGGCTTGGGCCTCATTTCCGTTGTCCGATTCATTCGTCTTGACGCTCGGACGGCGTGTCATCGCGTTTGCAGCGCTATGAGTATGTGGCTGGTCCCAGCATCCCTCGTTGTCTTCATTGGCGCCGCTGGATGCGTTACGGTTTATAAATGTGGACCGTGGAGTGAGGACTATCACGAACTCACCATTACCGAGCAGAATGGCGATGCAATCTACTCCTATGCAGAGAATAATCCTGACCTGCTGGTTATCTTTGATTCTGCTATTGGTAGGTATGGTGCGGTTCCTCGCGATGTATGGAGCCTGCGATGGCCGGTCAACCAGACGAACTGGGGAAGTCTCTTTTACCAATACCCCTGGTTCGATTCCACGCTCAAATCCGCAGGGTTCAAGGGCACGCCTACGACTGAAGACCTGTTTGACGACAACGTGCGCCTGGTCATCGGATCCGATTACGTCTATGAGCTTATGAGACAATATTTAACCAACCTGTACGGCGACGTTCAGATGACGTGCGTGGATGTCATCGGCAACGGCCTGAGGGTATACCGATTCAGCAAGGACTAGCAGTTACGATTAGCCATGATACGCGGGAATGAACATAAGATGAGCAGTCAGAACATACGGTTCGAACGAGCTGACGGGGATTCGCATGTCCAGGCATCTACGCCTCCCTGTTATGAACGCGGCGAGTACCGAGCTCCCGCGCCGGATCCCAGCGTCCCGGCTCCCAAGCCGGGCGGCGTTCTCTACCTTGTCCTTAAACGCTTCTTTGATATCTGCATCTCACTGGTGATCATGGTCCTCGGCATCATCCCTGGGTTCTTGCTGAGCATCCTTATCATGTTGGATTCTCCCGGTGCCTCTCTGTACCGGCAGGCGCGTATCGGCCTGGGTGGCGCGCCGATCAGGATTTGGAAGTTCCGCACCATGGCCGCGGACGCCCATGAGCACCCCGAGCGGTACATGACGCCCGAACAGCTTGCCCTCTGGCGCCGGGAGCAGAAGATCGATGACGACCCGCGCGTCACGAGGATTGGGCGCGTACTGCGCCGCTACTCCATCGACGAGTTTCCGCAGTTCCTGAACGTGCTCATGGGCGACCTTGCTATCATCGGCCCTCGTCCGGTCACGCAGGAGGAGACGCTGGAGCTCGGTGACGCGCGTGACGAGTTCCTCTCGGTCAAGCCCGGCATCACCGGATGGTGGCAGGTAACCGAGCGCAACGAGGCAACCTGGGCCAACGGGCACCGCCAGGCGCTCGAGCTCTTCTATGTGAGACATGCCAGCGTGGCTCTCGATTTGCGCATCTTCGTTCGCACCTTTCGTGCCATTTTTTCCGGCACCGGTAAATAACGCGCTTCTTCAATGGGAAAGGATGGGTAGCTCGCAATGAAAAAAGGTCGAGGCACGCACGTCGTGCTCCTCTCAGGTGGGTCGGGTAGCCGGCTCTGGCCGCTCTCAAACGATGTCCGCTCCAAGCAGTTCCTCAAGGTGCTGCGCGACGATTCCGGTAATCACGTCTCCATGGTGCAGCGCACCTACGCCCAGCTCCGGCGGAACCTCCCCGGTGCGGATGTCACCGTGGCCACCTGTGCTTCGCAGGCAAGCATGCTCGCCGAGCAAATTGGTGGCGGCTTTGGGCTCGTGGTTGAGCCCGAGCGACGCGACACAGCGCCTGCGATCCTGCTCGCTGCGGCACACCTCGCTTGGGAGCAGGGCGCGGATCAAGACGACGCCATGGTCGTCATGCCTATAGACTCCTTTGTTGAGGACGCCTACTACGACCGTCTGGCCGACGTGGCCGATGCTGTGCGGGCTCGGGCGGCGGAAATCGTGCTCCTGGGCGTGGAGCCCACCTACCCGAGCGAGAAGTACGGCTACATCGTCCCCTCCGCCCCCTCGGGCTCGCCCCGGCAGGTGGAGAGCTTCCGCGAGAAGCCCGATGCTGAGACCGCGGCTTCGCTCATTGCCCGCGGAGCGCTTTGGAACTGTTGCGTGTTTGGCATGACGGTGGGGCACGCGCTCGAGGTCCTTGCCGGCTACGGGGAGTTCTCGGGCTTCCGCGACCTGCGCGAGCGTTATGCCGAGCTCCCGCGGAACAGCTTTGACTACGAGGTGGTCGAGCGCGCCTCGTCCGTGGCGGTGGTGCCCTACGGAGGTGCCTGGAAGGACCTGGGTACCTGGAACACGCTTTGCGAGGAGATGGCCGACGACGTGGCTGGTCCCGTGGTAGTGGATGCCAGCTGCCGAAACGTCCACGTCATCGACGAGCTCGGAGTGCCCATCGTCATCTCCGGCATAGAGGACGCCGTGGTGGTGGCCACCGAGGACGGCATCCTCGTCTGCGCCAAGGAGCGCAGCGCCGGCATCAAGCCGCTGGTCGCGCGGGCTGAGGAGCTGGCGTGATGGCGGGCGGTCCCAAGGTCGCGCTCGTTCACGACTGGCTCGTGGGCTCGGGTGGTGGCGAGCGCGTGCTGCGCTGCATGCACGAGATGTGGCCCGATGCTCCCATCTTCACGCTCGTGTACGACGAACGGAGCGCGCCCGCGTGGTGCCGTGGACTCGATATACGTACCACTTACATCCAGCGGTGGCCCGGTGGCAGGACCCATCACAAGCTACTGCTTTCCTTTATGCCGCGCGCATGGGAGACGTTCGACCTCACCGATTACGACCTGGTGGTCAGCTCATGCATGAGCTGCTGCAAGGGTGTGCTCACCCGCCCGGACGCCCTGCACGTGTGCTACTGCCATAGCCCCATCCGTTACGTGTGGGACCTCTACTACGACTACCTCGCCGGTGCGGGTGGCTTCAAGCGGCTCTTCATGCCGCCGCTCATCTACCGGGTTCGCCAGTGGGATTATCTTGCGGCGCAGCGCGTGGACCGTTTCGTGGCGAACTCTGCGTTCGTGGCGAAGAGGATCGCCAAGTTCTACCGGCGCGACGCCATGGTCATCCATCCCGGCGCGGCCGTTCCCGGCGAGTTGCCGGCGTCCACGGCCAAGGGCGATTACTACCTCGTGGTCTCGCGGTTCGTGGGCTACAAACGGATCGACCTCGCTGTGGAGGCGTGTAACCGGCTCGGGCGCCGGCTCGTAATCGCAGGTTCCGGTGGTGAGGAGGAAGCCAACCTGCGAGCGCTCGCGGGTCCCACGGTGGAGTTCCGCGGCCGCGTCTCCGACGAGGAGCTGGACGAGCTCTACGCCGGTGCCCGCGCCTTTCTGTTCCCGGGCGTGGAGGACTACGGCCTTACCCCCGTGGAGGCCATGGGGCACGGCGTGCCGGTTCTCGCCTTCGGCCGCGGCGGCGCGCTTGAGACCGTGGTGGACGGGGAGACCGGCCTGTTTTTCTCCAAGCAGACGGCGGAGTCGCTCTGCGGCTGCATCGAGCGGTTTGAGCGTGACGGCGTGGCGCTCTCCGTCGAGGGTATCCACCGACACGCCCTGGGCCTCTCCGAGGAGTGCTTCAAGGAGCGCTTCGGCGCCTACGTGCGGCGCGCGATGGGGGAGGCGGGATTGATTTGACAGTTACAGCGCCCCGCAAGATCATCATCAACGGCCTGTTCCTGTCCCGCCGCTTGACGGGTATGGAGCGCACGGCACGGGAGCTCGTTCGCGAGATGGACGCCCTTGTCGATGACTGCTACACGCCCCTTGAGCTTGCGGTTCCCTGGGATGCCGTGGACGATCTTCATCTCCGGAACATCTCGATTCGGGTCGTCGGCTCGCGTACGGGCACGGCCTGGGAGCAAACCTCCCTGGCACGCTACGTCCTTCGCGAGCGTGGGTGGTGCCTGAGTATCTGCTCCACGGCGCCCCTGTTCTGCAAGGGGGGTGTCTTCATCCACGACATTGCGTACCTGCAGCATCCCGAGTGGTTCACCTCGCTTTACTCGCGCCTTTCTGCGGCCTGGCATCGGGTGAACTACGCCTACGCTGCCAGGAGGGCGGACGTGCTCTACACGGTTTCCGAGTGGTCCAAGGAGCAAATCTGCGCTTGCCTTGGCGTCGATTCCCAGAAGGTGGTCGTCGTTCCCAACGGTTGGCAGCACATTCTGCATGTTAAAGAGGATGAAGGTGCGGCGCGCCTTCATCCCGAGCTGCTTGAGCGACCCTTCTTCTTCACGTTATGCAGTTTGGCCCCTAACAAGAACCTGCCATGGGTGGTCGGGGCGGCGAAGCGCAACCCCGATACGCTCTTCGTCGTGGCGGGCAATCTGAACAAGGTCGCCTACGGCGAGCGCTTCAAGGATGAGCTTCCTGGGAACATGCTGCTTCTGGGCTATGTTTCCGATGGCGAGAGCCGCTGGCTCATGGGTCATTGCCGCGCTTTCCTCTTCCCCTCGCTCTATGAAGGGTTCGGGATTCCACCGCTCGAGGCCTTGTCCTGCGGCGCCGCGGTTGTCGTCTCCCATGCGACGGCGTTGCCCGAGGTCCTTGGTGACGCCGTTCACTACGTGGACCCCGAGGCTGCGATCCCCGATCTTGATGAGATCCTGGCGGAACCCGTCGGGGACGCCGGAGCCGTCCTTTCCCGATACAGTTATTCCAAAGCCGCCGAGGTCGTTTGCCGGTCCCTGGAGGACCGCGGCCTCCTGCGGCGAAAGGTGGTGTGACGCGTGCCACGCCTTCTCATCGATGGTCTCTTTCTCACCAAGGAAGTGAACGGGATACCGCGCTATGTGCGCGAGCTGCTTCGCTGTCTGGACGATACGCCGCGCTCGTTCGACGTGGAGGTGCTCGTTCCGGGTGGGGGAGAGGTGAACGACTTTCCACGGTACCGCACGATGAGCGTATCCCGTGTGGGGCGCCATACGGGGCAGCGCTGGGAGCAGTTTGAGCTTCCATGTTTCATGCGCTCGCGCGAGGGCGTGGGGCTCTATCCCTGCAACACCGCACCGGTGCTCAGCCCCGGCATCACCATCATCCATGACATATCGCCCGTGGTGAACCCTAGCTTCTATTCTCCTGTCAACGCTCGTTACCATGGGGCGCTCTTCGCCCTGACGATTCCCCGAGCGCGCCTCATCCTCACGGTGAGCGAGTTCTCAAAGCGGGAGATCGAGCGCGTGTACCCCGCCGCGCGCGGCAAGGTCGAGGTGGTTCCCTGCGCCTGGCAGCACATGGAGCGTGTGGGTGCCGATCCCGATATCCTGGGCAAGCTGGGTCTCGTGCCCGGTGGGTACTTTTTCGCGCTGTCCACGTTGTCCCCCAACAAGAACCTGCGCTGGATCGCGGAGACGGCGCGCCTGAACCGGGGTTACACCTTCGTCATTGCGGGCGGCATGGATCCCCGCGTGTTCGGCGAGCACGGTATTCCCCGGGCGGACAACGTGATCTATCCCGGCTTTGTCTCCGATAGCGAGGCCAAGGCCCTTATGGCATCCTGTCGCGGATTCCTGTTCCCAACGTTCTACGAGGGTTTTGGCATTCCGCCGCTCGAGGCGCTCTCGTGCGGGGCACCCGTGGCAGTCTCCGACACTGAGGTCATGCATGAGGTTTACGGTTCCTCGGCGCACTACCTCGACCCCCATGTCCCCTGCGAAGACGTAGAGGTGCTCTTCAGCACTCCCGTTGACGAGCCGGGGGATGTGCTCAAGCGCTTTGGCTGGGATATCTCCGCACTTAGGTTTTCTGATGCGGTCGGGAGGTGTCTTGCATGTTAGATTCGTGGACGCTCTGCGCGGTTCTCGCGCTCGCGAGCGCGGTGCTGTTCGTCGCTTATCTGGCGACCACCTTCGTGCGATACGGGTACATCGTCTCGCCGTTCAACGTCACCATGTTC
This sequence comes from Collinsella sp. AK_207A, assembly GCF_902501965.1. Lineage (GTDB taxonomy): Bacteria > Actinomycetota > Coriobacteriia > Coriobacteriales > Coriobacteriaceae > Collinsella. Next base: position 100,004 of record NZ_CABWID010000014.1, read on the forward strand.
CTTGCCGCCGTCGCGTTCTGCCTGAGCCCGTTCTTCTATCTTGAGGACGGCACGTGGGCCTCGGTGTGGATTTACGACGCAGCGTCTATGCGCGCGTACCTGGCGCAGTCACTGAATATCAACCTGCTGGGCACGGTGGTGTTCCTGGGCTTCCTGCTCTTCAAGACGGTGCGCGAGAGGAACAGCGGGGCCGAGCTGGGCCGTAATCGGGTGCTGAACGTCATGCCACGGGTCGACGCGCGGGTGGCGGGATTCGTCACGCTTGGTTCGATCGCTGTGTTCACCGCGATCTGCCTGATATTTAACAGGGGAACCTTCCCGCTCCTCAACGGGGACCGTGATTTCTATTACCAGTCCTCGATCTCTCCCGTGTACCAGGCCATGCTCTTCGCCATGCAGTTTATGGGCGTGTACTATGGTTTTCGCTTCGTGTCGCAACGGCGCGGGCTCCTCGGTTTTCTGGCGGTGCTGTTCTTCCAACTCCTTTCCGGCACGCGCGGGGGGATGCTCCAGAACACGCTCGCTCCCGTGCTCGTATATGCGATCAGCTATCCCTACCAGGTGCTGCGCGCCGGCAGGCCGGTGGAGAGGCGCGGCCTGGTAAGGCGTTGGAGCACGCTGCTGATCGGCGTCGCTTGCGTGGGCGTCCTCGTGCTGGGGCTGGAGATCCAGACCGTGCGCTCGGGCGAGGGTCTCGGCGGCATCGCGCGCATGGCACAGGAGGTCGTTGACGGCAACACGTTCAGCGACATCCGCGATGGTGCGTTCCTCCTAAAGGGTTTCGCAGAGCGTACTGATAGCTCGTTCGTCCACGGTCTCACGTACCTCGCGGGGCTTCTCGGATTCGTCCCCTCTTCGCTGAGCGCGTTCCGTCAGACCTGGTCATGGGGACGGTTTAGTGCCCATACGCTAGCCGGAATTCGCCAAACGCATTTTGGCCTGCGCGGCGGATGGTTCCTTGAGTCCTATTTCAACTTTGGGATTCTGGGAATCCTCGCGCTCGCCCTGGTGCTTGGGCTGCTCATGTTCAAGAGCGAGCAGATTTATCGCAGGTTCATCCTGGGCCGGGGAGGTCGGGGAGGGATCGTGCACCCGGCGGCGGACGCATCCCTGCTGCTCGTGCTCGTTCGCACCTTGTTCTCGGCGCTGACCTGCTCGTCGGGCACGATCGAGCTCTACGCCTGTCTGGCTACCATGTGTCTTCTCGTGGGCGGCTCCCATTGGGTACGGCACCTTCGTGCGTCGCGCGCCGAGCAGGTGGCGGGGACGGCCATGAGCATATGCCTCATGGGCGGGGACGAGCCCGGGGTTCGCTGCGGGGTGACGGATTACAGCCGCCGGCTCGCGCAGGAGCTGCGCTTGGAGGGAACGCGGGTTCTTGAGGTGGTTCGCGGCGGATCTGGCGGCGTGGGGTTCGATGCCGACGGGTGTCTGCGTCTTTCGGGGGGCTGGAAGAATCCCATCGCACTCGCGTTGACGCTGATTGGGGCCAAGCGCGCCGGATGCAACGTGGTGCATGTTGAATACCCGACCGTCGCCTACGGTCGGTCCCTGGGCATCAGCTTGGTTGGTTGGATGGTTCGCTTCCTCGGGCTCTCTTTCGTCTACACGGCTCACGAGTTTTCTAGCTACGGCCCACTCGGCCATGTGCGGCAGTTGCCCAGTCTGTATGCCGCAGATGCCGTTGTTGCCGTGGATGAGCAGGAGCGCGACGCGATTCTGGAGTATTTGCCCGCCGGAGCCGAGGTGCATCTCATCCACATTGGCTCGAACATCTCCCGGTTCGCCGGCTCGGCGTCTGACGTGCAGCAGCTCAGGGCCTCACTGGCCGGACCAGGTACGACGGTGGCAGCGTTTTTTGGATTCGTGCTGCCGAGCAAGCATTTCCACGAGATTCTTCGCGCCATGGCGGAGCTCAAGGGGAGCGAGCGCTTGAGCACCAAGCTCCTGCTCGTGGGGGAGCTCGATCCGGCGAACGGGTACCAGGCCGAGGCGCTGAATCTCATCAAGGGACTTGGGCTCACGGACGACGTCATCACGACCGGCTACCTGCCCGCGGAGAACGTTGGCCTCTATCTTCGTGCGGCCGACTACGCGCTGCTTCCCACCGACCACGGTGCCTCTGTGCGCAACGGCAGCTTCTTAGCGGCCTATCAGGAGGGGATCGAGGTCGTCACTTCCGCCCCCAAGGGCGATTTCCCCTTCCATGATGTTCGGTTCCTCGATACGAACGATGTGGAGGGCATCAAGAAGGCGATCGTTGCGGAGCAGAAGCGCGAGATTCCGCGATACGACCGCGATGTTGACTTCGGCTGGAAGCGCGTAGCCCGTTCCCACGCCAATCTCTACCAGGAGGTGCTTGACCATTAGCGAGGTTTTGCAGGCTCGTAGAGGCGACGTCATCTGGAACTACGTGGGCACGATCGTGTCCATGGGGAGCGGTTTCATCCTGCTGCCGATTCTCTTGGCATTCCTCTCTGCTGACGAGCTCGGTCTTTGGTACGCCTTTTTGGCGGTGAGCAACTTCACGTTGCTGTTTGAGTTTGGCTTCAGCCCCACGTTCGCGCGCAACATCGTCTACTGCCTGAGCGGCGTCTCCTCGCTCTCGCGCGAGGGGAAGACCGAGCGCGGCGATGAGATCGATTGGCATCTGTTCGCTTCTATCCTCAAGACATCCAAGCTTATCTATGCCGGCATCGCGCTCGTGGCACTGCTTATCTCCGTCACGCTCGGCAGCGTCTACGTCGCCTCCATTACGAGCGACCTGGAGGGGCTCGACCATTGGCTTGCCTGGGGCGTCTTCTGCGTCTCCATCTTCCTCAACCTCTACTATCTCTGGACCATCACGTTCCTGCGCGGGTTCGGTGACGTGGCAGGGGAGAGCCGTGCCAAGACGTTCGCCAAGGTGTCCCAGCTGGTTGTGACTGCCCTGCTCTGCGTCATCGGGCTGGGGCTCATGGGGGCAGCGATTGGTTTTCTGCTCAATGGTATCCTGCTGAGGGCCTTCGCGAAGGTCGAACTCAGGCGTCATGAAAAGCTGCTCGAGTCCGCGCGGACGCTCGGCGGGAAGGTCTCGCGAGGGGATGTCAAATCTGTCTTGGACAGCGTTTCGCACCTTGCCGTCCGCGACGGGTTGGTTCAGCTGTCGCTCTACTTTGCTACCCAGGCTTCGTCCATCGTGTGCTCGCTCTACCTCGGGCTTGCGGAGACGGGAACGTACTCGCTCCAGCTGCAGCTCGCGAACGCAGTCGGGAGCGTCTGCATCGCCTACATATCGTCGTTCTATCCAAGTTATCAATCTGCGTACACGCGGGACGATGTGGCGAAGATGCGCGAGATCGTCGAGCGTGGCTTCAGCGTCTTCTGGGCGTGCGCCATCGTTGGAATCGGAGGCGTGATCCTCGTCGTGTATCCGCTGCTCCCCCTGGTGAAGCCCGGGGTATCGCTGGATGCGTGGATGTTCGTGGCGCTGGCGGTCTATACCTGCCTCCTCCAGCAGTATTCCGCGTTCTGCTCCCTAATCGTCGCCACGAACCGCATTCCCTACGTGCGGGCGTACGTCCTCGCGTCCGTTTGCGGCATCCTCTGCTCCATAGTGCTCATCAGGGTTTTTGGCCTGGGGGCATGGGGCCTGGTGCTCGGCCAGGCGATTGTCCAGCTCGCCTACAACGACTGGCATTGGCCCGGCCTGGTTATGAGCGAGTTGGGATTGGGTTATCTGAGTGCCCTCAGGGAGGGGTACCGCTGGCTGGGCGGTAGGCTTTCTCGCCGTCTCTCTCGGTAACGCGTTGTCTTTGCGCGCCGCCCGCGTATGATGTGGTGGCTGGAATTATCTACAGGAGCTTTGAATATGGATGAACGCATCGTTTCCACCTACGATCGCTGGTTGCGCTTGGCCGAGGTGGCCGATTCTCGGGCGCTGGAAGGTCTCAAAGCCGAGCCGGGTGAGTTGGCGGACGCTTTCGCGCGTGATTTGAGCTTTGGTACCGGCGGACTGCGCGGTTTGATGGGACTTGGTCCCAATCGGCTGAACGTTTACACCGTTGGTCGGGCGACGCAGGGGCTCGCGAACTGGCTGCTCGCCGACTGTTCTGCGGTCGGCACGTCCGTTGCCATCGCGTACGACTCGCGCAATCATTCCGCGGAGTTCGCCCGCCGGGCTGCTTCGGTTCTCGCCGGCAACGGCATTCATGCTCTGGTTTTCCCGCATTTGGAGCCAACCCCCGTGCTCTCCTACGCGGTGCGTCGGCTTGGCTGTGCGGCTGGTATCGTGCTCACGGCTTCACACAATCCCAAGGAGTACAACGGCTACAAGGTATATGGGCCGGATGGTTGTCAGGCCACCACGGAGGCGTGCCGCTCCATTCAGGGTGCTATTCTCAAGGTGGACCCCTTCGACGATGTGCGTGCCCTGCCCTTTGAAACCGCGCTGGATGCGGGCGCGGTGAGTTGGATCGATGACGAGCTACTGGATGGTTACGTGAACGCGACCGTGTCGTTTCGCGCTAGACAGGATTTGTCGAACCTTTCCGTGGTGTATACCCCGTTGAACGGAACCGGCGCCGAGCCGGTCGCACGCGTGCTGCGCGAAGCCGGCGTGACCGATTTTGCCGTCGTGCCCGAGCAGGCGGAGGCAAACGGGGACTTCCCCACGTGCCCCAAGCCGAACCCGGAGGAGCGCGCTGCGCTAGAGCTCGCCGTCGCCCTCGGCGAGAGGCGTGGGGCCGATCTGGTGCTCGCGACCGATCCCGATGCAGACCGTGTGGGCGTGGCCGTTCTCCACGAGGGCAGCTACGAGCTGTTGACCGGCAACGAGGTGGGATTGCTGCTGTTGGACTGGCTGGCGCGCCGGTCCCGCCGAAGCGGTTCTGTGGCTATGACGACCATCGTCTCGGCCCCCATGGCGGATGACCTGGCCCGGGCGCACGGAATCGAGCTCCGCCGGACGCTCACCGGCTTCAAGTTCATCGGCGAACAGATCGGCCTGCTGGAAGGGGAGGGCAGGGAGGACGACTTCCTCATGGGCTTTGAGGAGAGCTATGGTTACCTTGCTGGGACCCACGTTCGCGACAAGGATGCCATGATATCCTGTCTGCTCATCTGCGAACTGGCAGCTGAGGCCAAGGAGCGCGGATCCGATTTGTACGTCGATATGCGACGCCTCTACGATGACTATGGCCATTGGGGTAACGAGCAGGTCTCCATCCGGTATGCTGGAGCCGACGGACCGGAGCGGATGGCGGCGCTGATGGCCGGCCTGCGCACCCAGCCTCCCGCCTCGCTCGCAGGGCTCGGGGTCGAACGGATGATAGATTACCTGGCCGGCGCTGAGATGCCTGTGGTCAATCCAAGGCCTGACGAGGGGGTGCAGACCCTGCCGGCGTCGAACGTGCTCGAGTTCCGGCTCACGGGCGGAAGCCGTGTGCTCGTGCGACCGAGCGGGACCGAGCCCAAGGTCAAGGGCTACGTGTTCGCGAAGGCATCCACGCAGGACGCGGCCGAGCGGCTGCAGACCAGGCTCGTCTCCGACCTGAGAACGCTTTTGAACGGAAACGAGTGATGGCTGGAAAACTCAACCCGGATCGGAATCGGGCGGTGCCTGAATCAGAGGAATCGCGTCGGCGGCGCTCGGCGTATGTCTGGAACACCGTGGGCGGTCTGCTCATGGCATTCCAGTCCGTTATCATGCTCATGGTGCTCACCCGGGTGTGTGACATTGCCACGGCCGGCGTCTTTACGCTCGCGTACGCCAACGCGAACCTCTTCCTCAACTTGGGCAAGTACGGCGTTCGCAACTACCAGGTCTCTGACGTTCGCGCCCGCTTCTCGTTCTCGGCCTATCTGCGCGCCCGCGCGGTCTCCACGTTCGCCATGCTCGTCGTGGGCGGGGCCTATACCTTGGGGTGCGCTGTCTCGGTGGGATGGTCGACGGAGAAGACGGCGACGGTCGCGGTCATGCTGCTCTTCAAGGCGGTGGATGCGCTCGAGGACGTGTTCCACGGCAACTATCAGCAGCATGATCGTCTGGATGTGGCGTCCAAGGTCATCACGGCGCGCCTGGGCACGTTGATCGTCGTCTTTGCGGGGCTTATCATCGCCATGCGCTCGCTGCTCATGCCGCTTGCGATCACCACGGCGTTCACCGCGCTCTTCTTTGTGGGGGAGACACTCTGGGCCCGTCGTTTCGGCCTGCCGGTGGCGGACGGATCGACGGGGGAGGGCCTGCGTGCCGTGTGGCGCGAGACGGCCACGCTGCTGCGCGAGTGCTTCCCGGTCTTTCTTGCGGCGTTTCTGCTCTTCTACATCGGCAATGCTCCCAAGTACGCCATCGATGCCGCCATGGACGATGCCGCTCAGGCCTATTTCGGCTACATCGCCATGCCGGTCTTCGTGGTGGGGCTGCTCGCGAGCTTTGTCTACAACCCCATCATCGCCTCGCTCGCCGAGGATTGGGAAACGCGGCGCGCCGGTCGTTTTGCCCGGCGGCTCGGCGTGCAGGCGCTCATCATCGTGGGCATCACGCTCGTCTGCATCCTCGGCGCCCTGATCTGCGGCATCCCCGTGCTGGGGACGCTGTACAACGCGGACCTGTCTCCGTACCGGGTCGATCTTCTGATCCTGCTTGCCGGCGGTGGGTTTTTAGCGCTCGCCACCCTGCTCACCATGGGTATCACCATCATGCGCCGGCAGGGGCTGCTGGTTCCCGGTTACGTCGTGGTAGCTGTGTTCGCCGCCGTGCTCTCGCCCTGGGCGGTCGGCCTTGCCGGCGTGGACGGCGCCTCGTGGATCTACCTGGCGCTCATGGCGGTGCTCACCTTGTGGTTCACGGTCGTCTTCGCGCTTGGAGTCCGGCGGGGAGATAGCCTTCCCTTCGAGTCGCTTGATCCTCGATGACAATGCCTACGATAGGGAAGTCACCGTGGGGGTGTTTGCAGCAACAGTTCCGACGCAATCGATTCGTCTCGTCTGGGAAGTTGTCCCGCCCCATTTCTTCCATTCTTTTACAAAAGAACTTATGTATAATCCTATGAAGAATCTCATGAAGGGAGTGCATATGCCCGTTGTAAAACCCGTTTCAGACCTCCAACGCAACCTTGGTTCGGTGAGCAAACTCTGCCACGAAACGGGTGAGGCCGTGTACCTTACCAAAAACGGATCCGCCTCCCTTGTCGTCATGGATGCGGCGGCCTTCGATAAGAAGGTTTCCATCGTCGAGGATGTCCTGCGCCATGAGGAGCGTATCTCGCGCGCAATTGCGCGGGGATACGACGACCTCGCCAATGGTCGCGTGAGGCCTTGGTCCCAGGCTAGGGGAGACGTCGACCGAATGAGGGCTGAGCGTCGTGCCGGCTAGTGGGAGCGAGGACGCTCCGTTCCAGATCCAAATGACCGACGAGGCCCTCTACGGCTATGCCCGGGTGGAGCCTGAACGGGTGTATCGCCGCATTGGTGATTTAATCGACACACTTTGTGTCTTTCCTCGCTATGGCATGGAGTATGACCCGTATTACCCCGCCGCCCAGCCGTCGGTGCCCTCTCGGGTGTTCTATTGCGGGCATTATGGCGTTTACTACTGTGTTGACGATGACCATCGACTCGTGACCATTCTTGCCGTAGAAGACGAGCGGCGCGATCCCCGAAATAGGTTTTCCTATCTCAACTAGGTTGGTGCATTCGAGGGCTTTACGGACGCTGGCATCGAATTACTGGAGCGTCTGATTCGCGACAATGAGCCGCTTATCTACGAGCTTGCCGCGCGGGCGCCGCAGGAGGCCGTGTGAGAGCTACGCCGACGCCTTGTTTGCTTTCCTGAACGCCAACGCGAGGTTCGAGGCTCGATTCATCGAGTTGCCGTTCTCAAAGATGTACTCCCAAGAATCACGGAACTTCTGGCAGGGGAGTAGCTCTTCCAGCAGGGTACGGAATCCCTCCAAGTCTCTCGCATATCGCTGCTGAAATGCGCGCGCGAGCAGTTCCTTCTTGTGGGGCGTGAGCTCGCTGCCATGGATGCCGTGTAGGGCGTCCTCCATATCCTGCGAGAAATAGTAGAGCGAGTAAGGCACGGTGCGCTTTTTAAATGTGAACGCGCTCTTGCGTGCGAGGATCCGTGCGTTCCCTCGCTTGATCTCGTTTCTGTGCACGAGATGGTCCGGTGCGAGCTCCTCGGGGACGAAGGCGGCGTCCGTGTCGGTGATCTGGATGATGCACGCCAGGTCGTTCCAGGTAATCTTCGGTGAGAGGCCCTGAAGGTAATCAAGGATCCCCTTGCGAACCCATTCGTCAACCCGTTTCGATTCTGCGTTGCCGCCAGGGGTGACGCAGAATCGTTGCTGGGTCAGTAGATCCCCGTGGACGACCTCAAAATGCAGCCTGCCCATGGCGCGGAACAGCTGGGAGAAGACGAGACCCAGGGTGAGCTCCTCCGTCGGACCTTCCACGATGACGAGCACGACGTTCGGCCTCTTACTCATTGTCATCGACGCCTTGGGGCTTCAGCGCCTGTCCCGCCTGGTAGAAGGCATTGTCCATCTCATAGCGGTCGGTCCTGTTGTATATCGCCGCAGGCCCGTCCTCGAGCTCTATGGCGCGCAGGTACACGTCGCGCAGGTTGTTCGTCTTGCGGATGTTCGTGAACGTGATGAACTTGTCGGAAGGGCTCGACGTGGCGAAGACGACGGACTGCTTGGGCAGCTTCTCGAGCGGGAACAGGTCGTGCGCGGTGAAGAGGAGCTGGCCCTTCGCGTACTTGCTGAACGTCTCGACGATCTGCCCCAAGAGGTACTCGAAGATCCCCGAGTCGAACTCGTCGATGGCGAGAAACGCCGAGGGGTTCGTGTAGACATTCACAAGCAACGTGGAGATGGAGACGATTTTCTTGATGCCCTCGGATTCGCACCGGAAGGGGATGAGCGCCGAGCCTCGCTGAGAGAAGAGCTCCGCACGCACGCCCGTCTCGCCGTTATCGAGGGCTTGTCGGCCGTGGTTTTGAACAATGAGGGAGAGGCCAGGGACCAGCGTGCCGATAACCTCGTTCAGGGCGCCGATCGTTTGCTTGAGGCGTTCGAAGGTCTTGAGGTCCAGGGTGTTCGCGGCAAGCAGGTCGAGCCTGATTCCATCGGGCTCGGAGCCCCAATAGTCGGCATGGCGCGACTGGACGTGTAGGAAGTTGAGCGAAACCTCGGCATGCGCGGACGTGGAGATGACGTCCATGTTCTCCAAGGCGTTCAGGGCGAGCGCCGGCACGCACAGGAGATAGTGGTGCAGGTGAGCAAGCGCCGCCAGGGTGTTCTTGCTCATGTTGGTGCCCTTGCGTGCTTGCTCCGAAAGTGCTCGCTCCACAATCGCGTAGACGTTGTAAGAGAAGATGCCCGAGGAAGAGCGCTCGTTTGCGAGGGCGAGCTGGACCATGAGTTGCGAGCGGTCATCGGACCTGCCGGTGAAGAGCGACTTCCAATCTCCCGTGGGGGAGAGGGAGGTGCTGAGTGCGGGGTCATCGGACGCGGAGAGCGCGATTAGCGTGCGGAGGCTCTCTTGCGCGAGGAGGTTCTTGATGCGCAGGCGCTCGTGGGAGATTCGAAACGTGGCCGCGTTTTTGTTTTGGGAGCGTTGTGGATTGGCGCTCCGGGCGATTTCAACGTCGTAGATCAGGCGATAGTCGAATTGTTGCTTGCCAGAGGAGGCGTCATCGGCATCGGTCAGGCGAATCTGGAGCTCGATCTTGTAGGAGTCCGCGCCGGGCTGAAAGTAATCGGCCGCCTGCGAAGGAAGGCTCGAACCGGACATGAGGCGTTGGAGCAGGGCAAACGCCTCGACGACGGATGACTTGCCGGAACCGTTCTGGCCGTAGATACCGATAATGGAGGGCAGGGAATTTTCGAGGTCGTCGGTATGGGGGAACGAGATTTCGCCCTGGTCGATGTTCTTGAAATGGCGCAGTGCGACCCGCTCGAATCGAATCAAGGCATCCTCCACTCAGGCTGGCTGTAAAACTACAACAATAATAGTAAAACGGAATAGAAAATACCGTTTAGCGAGAACTAATCCATTCAGAGCAGACGGATGACGGACAGTCGGCATCCACGTTACATGCTACGCCGTAGCAGCCTCTCTCCTGGGCCGACCGGGCCAAACCAACCCAAATTATCGCAGGTTTGGTGCTCTTATGGTCTCCCATCAGCTGATGCGCTAGAATCAAGCGGTTATTCGCTATGGAAAGGTTCTAGGCACTATGTCCAAGTACATCCAGGAGCTCATGTCTCCGCAGCTCATGGGCGCGCTCTATCTGTTCATTGCGTTCATCGTGGCTCTGTACCTGCTCGCCATCGTCTACGTGTTCATCGACGCCCGCCGTCGCGGTGCGCAGGCCTGGTGGGCATGGGGCTTGGTTTCCATCATCCCCTTCGTGGGTCTGATCGCCTATATCGCGCTTCGCCCCGGTTCGTACCAGAGCGATCGCGAGGAGCAGGAACTCGACATGGCGCTGCGCGAGCATCAGCTGGCGCAGTTCGGCTCCTGCCCCAACTGCGGCACCACCATCGAGAAGGACTTCATCGTCTGCCCCGTGTGCAACACGCAGGTGCGCAACGTCTGCCCCAGCTGCCATAAGCCGCTCGACGCGCACTGGAAGGTTTGCCCGTACTGCCGAACTCACATCCAGTAGGCGTGGTCCGCGCCGGGTAGCCCCGGTGTCGTCCATGCTGTCTCGCGCCCGCTCGCCCCGGAAAGGGGAGGGCGGGTTCTCTGTTCTTCGTTATCCAACCGCCGCCAGCCGATCGCGCAGCATACATCCATGGGAGGAAGCATCATATGAAAGCGCTCTACAACGACGGGCACGTAGCCGAGCTGCCTGAGGACGAGGTCACGCACGTCGTCCGCCACTCCGCCGCCCACATCATGGCGCAGGCCATCAAGCGCCTGTACCCCGAGGCCGACTTTGCCTATGGCCCCGCCACTGAGCACGGCTTCTACTACGACATCGACCTTCCCGAGGGCACCAAGATCTCCGACGACGACCTGCCCGCCATCGAGGACGAGATGAAGAAGATCGTGAAGGAGAACCTCAAGTTCACGACCTTCGAGCTGTCTCGCCCCGAGGCCATCAAGCTCATGGAGGAGCGCGGCGAGAAGTACAAGGTCGAGCACATCGGCGACCTTCCCGAGGACGCGCGCATCACGTTCTTCCAGCAGGGTGAGTACATCGACATGTGCGTGGGCCCGCACATCACCTACACCAAGGCCCTCAAGGCCTTCAAGCTCACGGGCGTCTCCGGTGCCTACTGGAAGGGCGATTCCAGCAACAAGATGCTCACCCGCGTGAACGGCGTGGCCTTCGCGTCCAAGGACGAGATGGACAAGTATTTCGAGATGCTCGCCGAGGCGGAGCGCCGCGACCACCGCAAGATCGGCAAGGAGATGGAGCTCTTCATGATGAACGAGGCCGGTCCCGGCTTCCCGTTCTGGCTGCCCAACGGCATGATCGTGAAGAACTCCCTCATGGACTACTGGCACGAGATGCAGTCCAAGTTCGGCTACGAGGAGGTGCAGACGCCCATCATCCTCTCCCGCACCCTGTGGGAGACCTCCGGCCACTGGGACCACTACAAGGCCAACATGTACACCACCAAGATCGATGACGAGGACTACGCCATCAAGCCGATGAACTGCCCGGGCGCCTGCCTCATCTACAAGATGAAGCCCCGCAGCTATCGCGACCTGCCCATGAAGCTCGCCGAGGCCGGTATCGACCACCGTCACGAGCTGAAGGGCGCGCTGCATGGCCTGTTCCGCGTGCGCGAGTTCCAGCAGGATGACGCGCACCTGTTCATCCGCCCGGACCAGATCACCGAGCAGGTGACGGATGTGGCGCATCTCATCACCGCCTACTACGCGCAGTTCGGCTTCCCTTACAAGGTCGAGCTCTCCACCCGTCCGGATGACTCCATGGGCTCCGACGAGGACTGGGCGAACGCCGAGGCCGGCCTCAAGGCCGCGCTCGAGGCCATGGGCGTCGAGTACACGGTGAACGAGGGCGACGGCGCCTTCTACGGCCCCAAGATCGACTTCCACCTGCAGGACTGCCTGGGCCGCACCTGGCAGTGCGGGACCATCCAGCTCGACTTCCAGCTGCCGCACAACTTCCAGCTGGAGTACACGGACGTGGACGGTACCAAGAAGCAGCCCATCATGATCCATCGCGCCGGTTTTGGCTCCTTCGAGCGCTTCATCGGCATGCTTACCGAGGAGTATGCGGGCAAGTTCCCCACGTGGCTCTCGCCGCTGCAGGTGAAGGTCCTGCCCGTATCCGAGAAGAGCCGTCCCTACGCGCATGAGATTGCGGCTGAGCTGCGCGACGCCAAGGTCCGCGTGAAGGTTGACGACCGCGACGAGAAGATCGGCTTCAAGATCCGCGAGGCCCGCAGCATCGACCGCGTGCCCTACATGTTGATCATCGGCGAGCAGGAGGTCGAGGCCGGTAACATCTCCGTGCGCGACCGCTCCAACAAGACCGTCCAGCGTGAGCTAGGCGAGTTCATCGCTGACATCAAGGCCGAGATCGAGGAGCGCCGGGGTTAGGGCGTCGTATCCTTGGGCACCGCGCCCGATCGGTTGACGTGATGAAAAGGGAGCCTCTCGCAAGGCTCCCTTTCTTGTTTGGTTTGGATTGCGGGTCGGGATGCTGGGTGGTAGCCAGCCGGTTGCCTACCGGCTATCGGCAGTTGGGGCACAGTCCGAGGAAGACGGTGCCATGGCTCTCGACCACGTAGCCGGTGGCGCGGGCGGCCTCCTTGTCGGCATGCGCGTTGTAGGTAACGGGCGCGTCCACAACGGCGCCGCAGCGGCGGCACATCACATGGGAGTGGTTGTCGGTTCGCAAATCGAAGCGATTTCCGCCGGGAACGTGCACGGTGAGGATGGTTCCCTCATCCGAGAGCAGGTTGAGGTTGCGATAGACGGTGCCGCGGCTGATCTTGGGGTCCCGCTGGCGCACCTCGGTGTAGACTTCCTCCGCCGTGGGGTGGTCACAGCGGCCGGTAACAGCGTCGAGCACGAGCTGGCGCTGGCGGGTATTGCGTCTCTGGATGGTCGCGGGCACGGGTCATCGACTCCTTTCTGCGCAAAAACGATACCACGGAACACGGGATTTCAAGTAAACGATATCAATTCCTGATACCAGGTTTCAATCGCACCCTGGGGGAGCTCGGCGTGTGCGCACCCTATATCGAGCGCCTGATCCCCGGTCTGCGCCTCACTCGCGGCGAGGAGTTCGGGACGTTCCAGAAGCTCACCCTCGACGACGCGCGGGCCATCTACCGCAGCGCGCTGTAGGCTGGGCTGGGGTCAATCCGCGTCCCAGGCGCTTCGGCACCCCGTCCGCATGGCGCTGTCCTCGCGAGACTGGAAGACCTCGGTGGGAAACCGCGGGAACGGGCAAAACGAAGATGGGCGCATCGGCTGCGATGTGCCCTTTTCCGTCGCCCGTTCCCGCGGTTTCCCACCGAGGTCTTCTCAGTTCGCTGCGGGGTGCGCCACGCGGACGGGGTGCCATAGCGCCTTGCAGCCTATTGCCTAAAGATGCGGCACGTAGTAGCCGGCGTCCTTGATAGCCTGCTCGTAAACGGCCTCGTCGATCGGCTGCTTGGCGTGTACGTGGGCCACGCTGTCCTCCAGGCTCACCTTGGCGAGTGTGCCGGGAATGGCGTTCAGCGCATTGGTCACATTCTTCACGCAGTTCGCGCAGCTCATGCCGTTGACCATGATGTCCGCTTCGTAGGGGTAGTGGGAAAGGTCGGTGTCCTCGACCTTCACCTGCTTGGGATGCGGGCGGTCGTCTGCGTCGGTGCAGCAGCTCTGACCCCTGAAGCTCCCGATGATGCGGCGCCCGCCAAAATAGAGCGCCACGAGCACGATTGCCAGGACGATGATGTTTCCCGGTGTGAAGATGCCACTCATCGCTATTTCCTCTCCCTCTGGTTTCCGCTTGGGCGAAACCACTATACTCGCTCCTCCTATTGGTACATAAAAAGTTTCCAAAGGCTCACTTCTCCGCTTGACCGCTGCGCGATTCCGAGTAAGTTATCTCTAGTTAACTGTTAACCGCAGTCAACTTACATGGCGGAGCCGGAACACGGCTGGGGAGGGGAGGCCTGATGACGAGAAGCATCGACGTCGATTCCATCGCGGACGCCCTCGTGCGCAACGCCGCGCCCACGCTCGCCGGCATCAAGCCCGCGAGCCTCTTCACTTTTCCCGGTCGCTTCGTGGGCGGCGCTCGCGAGCGCGCGGCCGTCCTTTCCCGGCGGGAAGCCTTCTTGAACGCACTCGACGCCTGCCGCGCCGAGCTCGCTGCTTCGGGCGTGCTCATCCGCGTGCTCGTCTGGCGGCATTGCGGTGCGCTCGTGTACGTGTACCGGCCCCGTTCCCTTGCGCGTTATCTGGCGGATCCGCGGGCGGCCATGCCCCTCGCGGGCGAGGGTTATCGCGTGAACGACCTCGATGCGTGCCTGGACCTCCTGGCCGAGCGCCTGGAGGCGCGCGGTAAGTTCACCGTGGCCGCGCACGACGCCGAGCACGACTGCCCCTGCACCGCCCGTTCGTGCCGGGCGCGATTCCCGCACGAGATCGGCTTCTTCCTGGGTTATCCCTATGCGGACGTGGCCGGGTTCATGGAGCACGAGGGTCGCGACTTCATCCTCATGGGGCAGTGGAAGGTCTACGCCGATCCGGCGGGGGCACTCGCGCTCTTCGAGCGGATCAAAACCTGTACCGAGCGTTGCTGCGAGCAGCGCGCACGGGGCGCGGGGCTGGCGGAGCTTGCCGCCTGCGCCGCGTAACTCTTTGGTATCCATGCCGCGTAACAACGCGCGGCCGAACAGAAGGGAATGGATATGAGCAAGGTAGCCATCGTGTACTGGAGCGGCACGGGCAACACGGAGGCCATGGCCGACGCCGTGGCCGAGGGCGTCACCGGCAAGGGCGGCGAAGCCGAGATCATCCAGTGCTCGGACTTCAGCGCCGGCAAGCTGGGCGACTACGATGCCATCGCCTTCGGGTGCCCCGCCATGGGCTCCGAGGAGCTGGAGGACACCGAGTTCCAGCCCATGTGGGATGATGTGAAGGGCGAGCTGGGCGACAAGCCCGTGGCGCTCTTCGGCAGCTACGAGTGGGCCGACGGCGAGTGGATGGAGAACTGGAAGGCCGACGCCGACGAGGCCGGCGTCAACGTGGTGGATACGCTCATCTGCTACGACGCCCCCGACGACGAAGGCGTTGCCAACTGTCGCGCGCTCGGCGAGAAGCTGGCCTAGGACCTAGCTTTCGGCGTGGCGCTCGATGGCGCAGATGTCATCGAAGGGTATGGAGCGCGTTCCCAGCCTGAGGCGGTGGAAGACCGTCTCCACGCCCGCCACCACGCCCGCGCGCGTGACGTAGCCGTCTCGGTCGTAGAACGTCACGCGGATGAGGTCGCCGCGACGCACCTGCACGAGTTCTCGTGAGAGCGTCTCGGCGGCCTCTTCGGTGAGCTCCCTCCGGGGCTCGACGACGCGCTCCTGCTCCCGTGCGAGCTCGTAGTAGCCCGTGAGGGCGGCGAACGGCATGAACTGGGCGGCCCGGTCTGCGCGGGGCCGCCCGTTTTTTGTGTACTCAGGCATGGTGCCCTCCCACCTGCTCGTTACGCTCGCGCCCGGTGGCGCCCGAGCGGAAGCTCGTGCCGCGCAGCAGCGCGTTCTTGCCGTAGCGCCCCTTCACCGCGTTGACCGTCTCGGCCAGCCGGTGCTCCTCTTCCTCGGCCGCCACGTCGGTGAAGAGGTCCAGGTCGGCGAACTCTTCGGGCATGAGGTCGCCGAAGCCTATGTTCACCCGGCGGATGGCCCGCGCGGGGTCCACCGTCTCGTGCAAGAGCGCGTCGAAGGCCGTCCAGAGCTTGCGGCGCGAGTTGGTGCGGCCGGGGAGCTTGCGCTGGCCGCCGCCGTGGCCAAAGCGCGCGGCCATGAGCCGCCGGGTGCCGTGCTCGCCCTGAAAGACGGCCCCCGCCGCCCGCGCCCCCTCGGCGGCCGCCACACGGGCCCGCCGGTCCAGGAGCAGCGTGTCGTCCTGCGCGCTCGCCCGCGAGGCGTCCACGCAGGCTGGTTCCGCGCCCGAGGGCGCCGGGCCCGACCCATAGCCCACGGAGAGCGAGATGACGCTCGCCACCGTACCGTGCTCCACCAAATCGAGCGCGCTGGCGTCCACCATCTCGCGGAGCACCGTGCGTGCCTCCTCGAAGCCGTAGTCGCGCGAGAGCACCTGCCCGGAGGTCTGGCTCGTGGCGGCGGGGCGGTAGGCGTGGATCTGGGCGATGGTGCAGGGCTCGCGCCCGTGCGCGTGGTCGATCAGGTACTCCGCGGCCACCCCGAACTCCCGATAGAGGATCTCCTCGTTCAGCGCGGCCACCCCCGCGAGGTCGTAGACGTGGTAGCGCGCCAGGCGGTTTGCGATGCCGGGGCCGATGCCCCAGATGTCCGTGATGGGGTGGTGCGGCCAGATGAGCTGGCGAAAGCTCTCCTGGTCGAGCACGCCGATGCCGTCGTTCACGTGCTTGGCCGTGACGTCCAGCGCCACCTTGGCCAGGAAGAGGTTGGGGCCGATCCCCGCGGTGGCGTAGATGCCCGTGGCCGCGCGCACGGCCCCCATGAGTTCGAGCGCGAACGCGCGGGCGTCCGTGTGGTAGAGCTTGAGATAGGGCGTGGCGTCTATGAAGCACTCGTCCACGGAGTACACGTGCACGTCGTCCGCGCTCACGTACTCCAGGTAGATGCCGTAGATGCGGGCCGAGACCTCCATGTAGTGCCGCATGCGCGGGCGCGCCATGATGTAGTCCACGCCCTGGGGAATCTCGAACACGCGGCAGCGGTTGCGGATGCCGAGCTTCTTCATGGCGGGCGATATGGCCAGGCAGATGGTATTGGGCCCACGATCGGGATCCGCCACCACCAAGTTGGTGGTGAACGGGTCGCGTCCGCGCGCCGCGCACTCCACCGAGGCGTAGAACGTCTTCAGGTCGATGCAGATATAGGTGCGTTCCTCTTCCATGGCCCTCCTTTAGGGTGTAGTATAGCGTAAAATACGAACACGCGTTCCTAACGAAAAACAAGTATATGTGTTCGGGCGGACACATCTTGCGTTCATCTGGGGACAGGGGTGGGGCGGTTACAATGACGGGGACGAAGGGAGATTGATGGAGAGATTCGACGACACCCGGATGACCGATGAGGAGCGCCGGAGCCTGCCGGCCCGGTTGGCGCGGCTCGTCCGCACGCATCGGCGGCTCGTGGTCGTGGCTTGCTGCCTGGCGCTGTTCCTGCTGCTGCTCGATGAGGTGCTCGAGCCCGACGCGCTCCGTATCGACCGATGGGCCTACGCGCTCATCGTGGAGCGCCTGCGCACGCCGTGGCTCACCCCCGTGATGGAGGGGTTCTCGGCGCTCGCGAGCCCGGTGGTGCTCGTGGTGCTGCTCCTCGTGATCGCCGCCTTCGCCCCGGGTGCCCGGCCGGGATGGTGCTGCGCCATCAACCTGGTGCTCGTGGCGCTCTTGAACGTGGGGCTGAAGACCCTGGTCCAGCGGCCCCGGCCCGAGGGTTTCCGCCTCATCGAGGAGACGGGCTTCTCGTTCCCCTCCGGGCACTCAATGGTGGCCATGGCGTTCTTCGGGCTCATCGTCTGGCTGGTGTGGCGCTACGAGCGGGACCGTCGCCAGCGGAACCTTCTGACCATCGCCTTCGGCATCGTGATCGCCGCGATCGGCATCAGCCGTATCTACCTGGGCGTCCACTACGCGAGCGACGTGCTGGGCGGCTTCTGTGCGAGCATCATCTGGCTGGCGCTCTACACCCGCCTGGTCGTGCCGCTCTTTTTGGGCGAGCGGGGGAGCGCGGCGTAGCACTGCGGCGCGCCCGGCGCCGCAGCCGCTCCTCACGGGCGCGTTCCCGCGCGCTCGCGCTACAATGGGCCTGTTTGCAAAAACGTCCAAGGAGGGACCGTACATGTCGAACATTCCCGCACCCGTCGATGCTGCGTCCACACCCGAGTGGGCCGCGCTCCAGGCGCATCAGCGGCAGATGGAGGGCTTCAGCCTGAAGGAGGCCTTCGCCGCCGATCCCGAGCGCGTGTCTCGCCTGAGCTACCAGATCGGTGACCTGCACTTCGACCTCTCCAAGAACCTCGTCACGAAGGAGACGGTCAAGCTCCTCGCCGCCTTGGGGCGCGCCGTGCACGTGGAGGAGCGCCGCGACGCCATGTTCGCCGGCGAGCACATCAACACCACCGAAGACCGCGCCGTGCTCCACACTGCGCTCCGCCGTCCCGCCAGCGAGGCCGGCGCGCTCATCGTGGACGGCCAGGACGTGGTGGCCGACGTCCACGAGGTGCTCGACCGCATGTACGCCTTCGCGGAGCGCGTGCGCTCGGGCGCGTGGAAGGGCATCACCGGCAAGAAGATCGAGCACGTGCTCTCCATCGGAATCGGCGGCTCCGACCTCGGTCCGGTCATGGTGTACGAGGCGTGCAAGCCCTACGCTGACGCGGGCATCGACTGCACCTACGTCTCCAACATCGACCCGAATGACATGGCAGAGAAGGTTCGCGGGCTCGACCCCGAGACCACGCTCGTAATCATCGTCTCCAAGACCTTCACCACGCTGGAGACCCTCACCAACGCGCGCGAGGCCAAGACCTGGCTGCTGAACGGCCTCAAGGCGGCGGGCGCCATCGACGGTAGCGCCGAGCAGGACGCCGAGGCGATCGAGAAGCACTTCGTGGCCGTCTCCACCGCGCTCGACCTCGTGGCCGACTTCGGCATCGACCCCGAGAACGCGTTCGGCTTCTGGAACTGGGTGGGCGGTCGCTACTCCGTGGACTCCGCCGTGGGCCTCTCGCTCATCATCGCGCTCGGTCCGGAGCGCTTCTCCGAATTCCTGGCCGGCTTCCATGACGTGGACGTGTACTTCAAGGAGACGCCGCTCGAGGAGAACGTCGTCGCCCTCATGGGCCTCATGAACGTGTGGTACGTGAACTTCCTGGGCTGCAAGTGCCATGCCGTGCTGCCGTACAACCAGTACCTGCACCGTTTCCCGGCCTACCTGCAGCAGCTCACCATGGAGTCCAACGGCAAGCACGTGCGCTGGGACGGCACGCCCGTCACCTCGGCTACCGGCGAGATCTTCTGGGGCGAGCCGGGCACCAACGGCCAGCACGCCTTCTACCAGCTCATCCACCAGGGAACGCAGCTCGTGCCGGCCGACTTCATCGCCTTCGTGAACACGCCGAACCCCGTTGAAGACGGGAACCAGGACGTCCACGAGCTCTTCCTCGGCAACTTCCTGGCGCAGACCAAGGCCCTCGCCTTCGGTAAGACGGCCGACGAGGTCCGCGCCGAGGGCACGGCCGAGTGGATGGTGCCCGCCCGCGTGTTCGCCGGCAACCGTCCGACCACGAGCATCTTCGGCGTGGACCTGACTCCGCGCGCCCTGGGTTCGCTCATCGCGCTCTACGAGCACATCACCTTCGTCGAGGGTACCGTGTGGGGCATCGACTCCTACGATCAGTGGGGTGTTGAGCTCGGCAAGCAGCTCGCCAAGCAGATCACCCCGGCGTTCCACGACGATGAGGCGCTCGCCGCGCAGGACGCGAGCACGCAGGCGCTCATCGCCTTCTACCGCGCGAACCGCCGGTAAGTCTGACTCCTCCATAGACCTCTAGACCTGGCTCCGAAGGGGCGGGACGACATGTTCGTTCCGCCCCTTTGCCGTTGTCAGGAGCGGTGTCTGCCTGCACCGGGGGAGGGCGCTGGCAGTTGCTAAGCAAACTTGTCCACCTAGGGGGACGTTGCAAAGCGGGCTGTCCACCGAGGGGGACGTTGCTAAGCGGGCTGTCCACATAGGGGGACGTTGCTAAGCAAACCTTCCAGCTAGATGCGCTTGCTAAGCATATTTTCCACGAAGGGCGCTGAAACGGGCCCTTCGTGGCAGAAGTGCTTAGCAACCGCCCCTTGGTGGCGTATCTGCTTAGCAACCGCTCCTTGGTGACGGATGTGCTTAGCAACCGCCCCTTGGTGGACAGTCTGCTTAGCAACGGCCCGGGGAAGCTCGGGGAAGTCCGGGGGAGGGGGTTTCCGACGGGTACGATTCGGCAGCTCGGTAGCTGCCACTCGTCCGTTCTGTGGCCTGGTGCGGCGGGAGCCCTGGAGTACCGGGGGTATCATGGTTCGGACCAGTGAAGGGGGGCATCGTGACGATCAAGGAAGTGGCGGAGCTCGCAGGCGTCTCCAGTGCTGCGGTGTCGCGCTATCTGAACGGCGGCTACCTGGCGGATGACAAGCGCGAGCGGATTCGCCAGGCGATCGAGCGCACCGGGTACGCGCCCTCCGCGCAGGCCCGAGCGCTGCGCACCGGTTCCACGCGCATCGTCGGCGTCATCGTGCCCAAGATCAACTCCGAGTCCATCAGCCGCATCACCGCCGGTATCGGCCAGGTGCTGCGTGAACGCGGCTGCCAGATGCTCCTGGCCAACACCGATAACCACGCCGAGCGCGAGCTCGAGTACCTCGAACTCTTCCAGGGACATCCCGTGGACGGCATCGTGCTCCTCGCCACGATCCTCACACCCCGCCACCGTGCCTTCCTGCGCGAGGCCAAGGTGCCCGTGGTGCTCGTGGGGCAGCGCGCCCGCGGCTTCAACTGCGTGTACCACGACGACGCCGGCGCCGCACGAGACCTCGGACGCCATGTGGCCGAGCAGGCGGGCCCGAGCGGACGGGTGGCCTACCAAGGGCGTGACCCGCGAGGACCGCGTCGCCGGCCGCGCTCGCATGGACGGCTTCATCGCGGGTCTGGAGGCAGGCGGCATCGGTTTCGACGAGCGCCTCTACCGCGAGGGCGCCTTCACCATGGAAGCCGGCTACGAGGGTGCCCTGAGCCTGTTCGATGACGGGTTCGCCGTTGCATCTGAACGAGGATCTGGAGCCGATTTCATATCCTGTGCCACCGACACCATCGCCGCTGGCGCCATCCATGCGATCGCCGAGCGCTTCGGCGGCCTTGCCGCGCACGGTGCGCCGCGCGTCTCCGGTTTTGGCGACGACCGGTTCCTCCGCGCGGCGACCGGTGGCATCCCCACCGTGCACTTCGGCTACATGACGAGTGGCATTAAGGCAACGCAGATGCTCATGGACATCATCGACGGCGAGACCACCGTGGCCAGGCAAATGGAACTCGGCTACCAGCTCGTGGGCGTGTAGCAACTATTTGCTGCCGCGTGAGTGCCCCGCCCCGGCCGGAGGGCCGTTGGGGGTTCTGCTCGCTGCTCGCGAGACTGGATGACCTCGGGGAGAACAGAACCCATGAGCAACGCTCTCGGATGCGACCTTGCCCGCCTCGTCGGCGCAGCTGAGCAGGCGCACGACGCCTGCATCGGTAACGGGCGCTTTTCGCAGCGCATCCACGTGCTCGATCGCGGGGGGCTGGCAGCACTGCCTGGGCCTTCCCCGCGAGCTCACCGCCGGCCAAAACGGAGCGCTGCGCCAGCAGCCGGTGCGCGAGGTCGAGGGGATGCGCGGCGCCGAGACGGCTGCCACGGGCGAGCTCGCCATCGAGGGCGATGCGGCCCGGTGCTTCGACTTCATCGCCATGGGTATCGATGCCTCCTTCGAGCTCGTGCTCGCGGACGGACTGCGCCTGGCGTGGCTGCCGGCGGGGGAGGGCCTGCCGGCGCGGCTCGAGCTGCGCTTCCTGGACGAGTCGCGCGGGGGCATCGGGTGCGGTTCTGGCCCTTGGGGTAACGGCGTGCGTAGGCGGCGTCTCCGCTTTTCAGGAGCGGTCGCTATTGCCTGTGGCCCTTGCATGGTTCCTCTCGGATTCCCCCGTGCGGCGCATCGCGGCACGGGGGAATCCGCTACACTGGAAAAACTTTGCAATGCGAGAGGGGGCGGCGCCATGGGGCTTTCATTCTCTGAGGTTGCCGAACGGTTCGCCGAGGCGCATCGCGGCCGCGCCGCCTGGTTTCTTTCTGCGCGCAACGTCCCCGAGGCCATCGCCAAGCTGGGGCTCGTGGGGCCGACGGACCGGCTGGTCGTCTGCGCCGACGATTTCGCGCACGCCTTCCACCGGGGCTTCCATGAGGGGACCGTTCGGTTCGTCGATGAGCCCACGCCGGAGGCGTTCACCGAGGCGTCCGATCCGGACGAGGAGCCGGAGCCCGATCCCGCTCGGACCTCCTACGCGTCCGCTCCCGAGCCCGCCCACCACGCGAGCTACGCGCACGCGGCGGGGGCCTGCGTGGATCGCCTCTTCTGGTTCGTGAACGCCATCGGCTGCCGGGGGCTTCGCGTACCCGACCTGCGCGCCCTCGTGCGCGCCGCCCAGGCGGCGGGCGCCGTCCTCATCGTGGACGACACCGTACCCTCCTCGTTTTGCTGCCACCCGCTCGCGCTCGGCGCCCATCTCGTCTTCGAGGCGCTCGACCGCGTGGCCGCGGGCGAGCTGTCGGAGAAACTCGTGGGCCTGGCTGTTGCGCCCTCCGTCACCGGCAAGGGCCGCCGGCGCCGTACCGACCCGCTCGCCGAGGATGCCTACCTGCTGCTCGCCATGCGCTTGGGCCAGGGAACGACGCCCTCGGCCTTAGCCCCTGCGGACCTGGATGCCGTCGCGCGCGGTCTCGAGACCCTCCCGGCGCGCATGCAGGCCCACCTGGACCATGCCCGCGCGCTCGCCGCCTACCTCGACTGCCATCCCGCCATCCCCTGGGTCGGCTATCCCGGCCTCGCCTCGCATCCCGACCACGACGTCGCCGCCGCGGTCCTCGAGCACGGGTTCGGTCCCGCGGTCGAGTTCGAGCTGCCGTACCCGGTCACCGCCGCCTCGCTCATCGCCGTGTGCGACCCCTCCTTCCGCGCGGCGCCTGCGGGCGGCGCCATAACGAGGATGTCGGCGCGCGACGGCGCAGAGGCGCGCTTCATCCGGCTCTTCGCGGGCGTGGACGACCCTCTGGCGGTTGCGGACAACCTGGACCAAGCGCTTCGCATGTTCTGCAACCCGCCGCAGCCTTAGCTTCGCCGGGCGCATCCGGGCGCATCCAATCTATCTCATCGTCAACCCCAAGCATCAGGGAGGGTGCCGTGGGTTCCTTCGACCTCGCCAATCTTGCCGAGGCGATGCTGCTCGGCGTCGCGCTCGCCATGGACGCCATGGCCGTCACGCTGTCCAATTCGCTCTGCGAGCCCCATATGCCGTTCTCCAAGAAGATTGCCATGCCGATCGCGTTCGCGATCTTCCAGGTCGCCATGCCTATTGCCGGCTTCTTCGGCGGCACGCTCATCGCGGGTCTCATCGACGCCTACGCGGGCATCGTGAGCCTCGCCATTCTCGCCTTCGTGGGAGGCAAGATGGTGTGGGAGGCGGTGCGCGAGCTGCGCGAGCCCGAGACGTGCGAGAACGCGAGCCTCACGTTCGCGACGATCTTCTTCGAGGCCATCGCCACGTCCATCGACGCATTCGTGGTTGGCGTCTCGTTCGCCGCCGCGCGCAAGAACATCGTCCTCTATTCCGGCGCCATCGGTGTGATGACGTTTCTCTGCTGCGGGTTCGTGCTCGTGCTCGGTCGACGCCTGGGCGAGCGATTCGGCGCGCGCGCCCAGGTAGCGGGCGGCTTCGTGCTCATCCTGATCGGCCTCAAGACGTTTTTAGGGTAGGATTCGGCGAGGAGGCTCGCCCTTCTCCGCGCGAATCCCTTACCGCGCGGAGGAGACGTTCGTGCGCAGCGCGCTAGAGCAGCTCCGGGAGGCGCCTCGCCACGAGCGCATCGACCTCTGCCTGGAGCTTCCGGTACCCGTCCACGGCGCGGTGGCCTTCCTCGGTGAGGGTCGAGCCGAGCGCGCCGTTGCGGTCGAGCAGCTTGCATCCCAGCTGGTCCTCGGCCTCGTTGACGATGCGCCAGGCCTTGGAGTACGCCATACCCATGCGCTTGGCGGCGCGGTTGAGCGAATGCTCCTCGTCCACGCCCTCGAGCAGCTCCACGCATCCGGCTCCGAAGCCGCCCGGCAGCTCTGCCTCGGCGTTGCGTACCGTGATGCGCGTGCTCGCCTTGAGTGCCATACGTGCTTCCCCTTGCTTTTTTCGCCCGCCTGGGCGCTCCCGCGCGGCGTGCAGATGTACATTCGACGAGTCGCATTGTAGCAGCCCCGCGTGCGCTACAATAGCTGCACTTGTACCGCTGCGTAGAATAGGAGCATCATGGCCACGATCTTCCCCGGTGAGTCGCATACCTTCTCTGAGTACCTGCTCGTCCCCGGTTACTCATCCTCGGAAAACGTGCCCGCCAACGTGTCGCTCAAGACCCCGCTCGTGCGCTACCGCAAGGGCGAGGAGCCTTCCATTACGCTGAACATCCCCATGGTTTCCGCCATCATGCAGTCCGTCTCCGGCGTCGACATGGGCGTGGCGCTCGCTACCGAGGGCGGCATCTCCTTCATCTACGGCTCGCAGAAGCCCGAGCAGGAGGCCGCCATGGTCAAGGCCGTGAAGGATCACAAGGCGGGCTTCGTCGAGTCCGATTCCACCCTCACGCCCGACATGACCATGGCCCAGGTCATGGAGCTTAAGGAGCGCACCGGGCACTCTACCATGCCCGTTACCGAGGACGGCACCTCGCGCGGCCGCCTGCTGGGCATCGTCACCTCGCGCGACTACCGCCCCTCGCGCGACGATCCCAAGATGCTCGTCGCCGACTTCATGACCCCGCGCGAGAAGCTCATCGTGGGCAGCTGCGACATCACCCTCTCCGAGGCCAATAACATCATCTGGGACCGCAAGCTGAACGCGCTTCCCGTGGTGGACGAGAACGACCACCTCATGGGCATCGTCTTCCGCAAGGACTACGACGCGCACAAGACCAACCCCAACGAGCTGCTCGACTCCGATAAGCGCTACATGGTGGGCGCGGGCATCAACACCCGCGACTACGCCGAGCGCGTGCCCCTGCTGCTCGAGGCCGGTGCCGACGTCCTCTGCATCGACTCCTCCGAGGGCTTCTCCGAGTGGCAGAAGCGCACTATCGAGTGGATCCGCGCCAACTACGGCGAGGACGTCAAGGTGGGCGCCGGCAACGTGGTGGACGCCGAGGGCTTCCGCTTCCTCGCCGACTGCGGCGCCGACTTCGTGAAGGTGGGCATCGGCGGCGGCTCCATCTGCATCACCCGCGAGACCAAGGGCATCGGCCGTGGCCAGGCCTCCGCGCTGCTCGACGTGTGCGCCGCGCGCGACGAGTACTACAAGGAGACGGGCGTCTACGTGCCCGTGTGCTCCGACGGCGGCATCGTCTACGACTACCACATGACGCTTGCGCTCGCCATGGGCGCCGACTTCCTCATGCTCGGCCGCTACTTCGCGCGCTTCGACGAGAGCCCCACCGAGCGTGTTAACGTGAACGGCCAGTACATGAAGGAGTACTGGGGCGAGGGTTCCGCCCGCGCCCGCAACTGGCAGCGCTACGACCTGGGCGGCGCGGCCAAGCTCTCCTTCGTGGAGGGCGTGGACTCCTATGTTCCCTACGCCGGCTCCCTCAAGGACGGCGTGGGCTCCACGCTCTACAAGGTCAAGTCCACCATGTGCAACTGCGGTGCCAACTCCATCAAGGAGCTCCAGGAGAAGGCCCGACTAACGCTCGTGTCCGCCACGTCCATCGTCGAGGGCGGCGCCCATGACGTCGTGGTCAAGGACTCCCAGCAGACGGTCGGTTTCAACTAATCCTTAAGCAGTAAGAAGGACAAGCGTATATGAGCGACATCATCTCTCGCGAGGTGCCCACCTATGATGCGCGGGCCATCGAGTCCCGCTGGATGAAGACGTGGGACGAGGAGAACCTCTTTGCCGTGGACACGGACCCCGCCAAGCCCAAGAAGTACGTGCTCGAGATGTTCCCGTACCCCTCGGGCGACCTGCACATGGGACATGCGCGCAACTACACCATCGGCGACGCCATGGCGCGCCAGGCCCGCATGCGCGGCTTCGATGTGCTGCACCCCATCGGCTTCGACGCCTTCGGCCTGCCTGCCGAGAACGCGGCCATCAAGCACAACACCCAGGCTGCGGCCTGGACCTACAAGAACATGGACCAGGCGCTCGCCACCATGAAGCGCATGGGCTTCTCCTACGACCTCGACCGCATGGTGAAGACCTGCGAGCCCAACTACTACAAGTGGGGCCAGTGGATCTTCGAGAAGCTGTGGGAGCGCGGGCTCGTCTACCGCAAGAAGAACCCCGTCAACTGGTGCCCCAAGTGCCAGACCGTGCTCGCCAACGAGCAGGTGACCGAGGGCCACTGCTGGCGCTGCGACTCCGAGGTGGAGAAGCGCGACCTCGAGCAGTGGTACATCAAGATTACCGCCTACTCGCAGGAGCTGCTTGACGACCTCGAGAAGCTGCCCGGCTGGCCCGAGCGCGTGAAGCAGATGCAGGCCAACTGGATCGGCCGCTCCGAGGGCGCCGAGGTGGACTTCACCCTCTGCGACGCCGCGGGCGAGCCGACGGACACCAAGATCACCGTCTTCACCACGCGCGCCGACACGCTCTTCGGCTGCTCGTTCTTCCTGCTCGCGCCCGAGTACAAGGGCCTTGCCGAGCTTGTGGCGGGCACCGAGTACGAGGCCGCCGTCATGAAGGTCGTGGAGGATTCCAAGCACGTCTCTGCGGTGGAGCGCGCCCAGGGCGAGCTCGAGAAGCACGGTGCCTTCACGGGCCGCTACGTGGTGAACCCGATCAACGGCGAGAAGGTTCCCGTGTGGGTGGCCGACTACGTCATCTCCGACTACGGCACCGGTGCCGTCATGGCCGTCCCCTGCGGCGACCAGCGCGACTTCGAGTTCGCCAAGAAGTACGACCTGCCCATCATCCCCATCATCCTCGCGGACGACGACCCACTCTACGCTGAGCTGAAGAACGAGCAGGGCCGCAAGGTCACCTCCGTGGACTGGGACGCCGCCATGGTGGCCGAGGGCACGCTCGTGCAGTCCGGCAAGTACACCGGCATGGAGGGCGGCAAGCACTCCGCGGGCGAGGCGGCCATCGTGGCCGACCTGGAGGCGGCGGGCTCCGGTAAGCGCTCCGTGCAGTACCGCCTGCGCGACTGGCTCATCTCCCGCCAGCGCTACTGGGGTAACCCCATCCCGGCCATCCATTGCCCGAAGTGCGGCATCGTGCCCGTGCCGGAGGAGGACCTGCCCGTCACGCTGCCCGAGGACCTGAACCTGGGTGCCGGCGAGACGCTTGCCGAGGACAAGGACTTCTACGAGTGCACCTGTCCCCAGTGCGGTGGCCCCGCGCGCCGCGAGACCGACACCATGGACACCTTCACGTGCTCCAGCTGGTACTACATCCGCTACACGGACCCGCACAACGATGAGCTGCCGTTCTCCCGCGAGGCCGCCGACCGCTGGATGCCCGTGGACAACTACATCGGCGGCATCGAGCACGCCATCCTGCACCTGCTCTACAGTCGCTTCTTCACCAAGGCGCTCCGCGACATGGGGCTGCTCGACGTGGACGAGCCGTTCACCAACCTGCTCTGCCAGGGCATGGTGAAGGACGAGAACGGTGACGTCATGAGCAAGTCCAAGGGCAACGTGGTGCCGCCGTCCTCCGTTATCGAGCCCTACGGCGCCGACACGATGCGCTTGACGATCCTGTTCATCGCCCCGCCCGAGAAGGACTTCGATTGGGATACGGACGCCGTGGCCGGCGCGAACCGCTTCATCAAGCGCGCTTGGCGCACCGTCTGGCAGCTCGTCGAGACGGGGACGGACGCGTCCGCCCTCGATAAGGCGGCGCTCTCCGAGGAGGGTCTGAAGCTCTACCGCGAGCGCCATCGCACGCTCGCCAAGTGCACCGAGGACTTCGACCGCCAGCAGTTCAACACCGCCATCTCCGCCATCATGGAGCTGGTGAACGCCGCGAACGCCTACCTCAACGCCGTGCCGGCGGGGGAGCGCGAGGCAGCCGACGCCGCCCTCGTCGCCCAGGTGGCCGAGGACATCGTCTGCACGCTTGCGCCCATCTGCCCGTTCGTCACCGAGGAGCTGTGGCATACGGCGCTCGGCCACACGGAGAGCGTCTACGTGGCGCCCTGGCCCACCTTCGACGCCGCGGAGGCCGCGGCCGACGAGGTCGAGATCGCCGTGCAGGTTCTCGGCAAGGTGCGCGGCCGCGCGATGGTGCCCGTCGTCGCGGATGCCGACGCCATGCGCGCCGCTGCCGAGCAGGTCGCTGCCAAGTGGCTCGAGGGCAAGACGGTCGTCAAGGCGATCTGCGTGCCCGGCAAGCTGGTGAACCTGGTCGTCAAATAGGCGATCCCACGGGGGAACCACAGCGGCGCGGCCGTCGCGGTTCCCCTGTGGACCTGAAGAGCGAGCTGAGAAAACTTCGGCGTAAACCCCAGGAACGAACCGCGGTATCGTGTCCCCTTACAAGCGTGGGCGCGATGTCGTTCGGTTCGTTCCTGCGGTTTTGCCCCATAGTTTTCCAGTTTCGCGAATCGGTCCGTCAAGGGAACCGCGACGGCCGCGCCGCTGTGGTTCCCCTGTAGGTTTTGAGCGGGCGTGGCTGCTCTTTCAGCAAACCTGATAAAGTGAAGTATCTCCGTGAATTGGTAGGCGGCATGATCCGCCTGTACATAGATGTTGTCGACAAGAAAGGATTTCAGCTACAACATGGCAAAAGACAACAACGCTAAGAAGAAGGCGCCGGCCCTCAAGATCATCCCGCTCGGTGGCCTCGACGGCATCGGCAAGAACATGACGGCCTTCGAGTACGGCGACGACATGATCCTGATTGACGCCGGCCTTATGTTCCCCGATGACTCCCAGCCCGGCATCGATCTCGTGCTGCCCGATTACACCTACGTTCTCGAGAACGAGGAGAAGCTGCGCGGCATCCTCATCACGCACGGCCACGAGGACCACATCGGCGCCCTGCCGTATCTGCTGCAGGATCTGAACAACCGTCCCGCGATCTACTCCAGCAAGCTCACGATCGGCATGATCCAGGGCAAGCTCGAGGAGTTCAAGCTCAAGAAGCAGAAGTACCACGACGTTCACGGCGGCAGCCATGTGAACCTGGGCGCCTTCGGCGTGGACTTCATCTCCACCACGCACTCCATCCCCGGCGCGCTCGCCATCCGCCTGAAGACGCCGGCGGGCACCGTGCTCCACACCGGCGACTTCAAGCTCGACAACACGCCCATCGACGGCGTGCGCCCCGACTACGCCACGTTCTCCAAGTTCGGCCGCGAGGGCATCGACCTACTGCTCGCCGACTCCACGAACGCTGTCAAGCCGGGCTACACGCTCTCCGAGGCAGCCGTGGGGCCGCAGCTCTACGAGGCCATCAAGAACGCGAAGGGCCGCGTGTTCGTGGCCTCGTTCTCGAGCCATATCCATCGCCTGCAGCAGATCTGCGACGCGGCCAAGAAGTGCCATCGCAAGATCGTGGTGACGGGCCGCTCCATGCTCACCAACACCCGCGTGGCGCGCGAGCTCGGCTACCTCAAGATCGACGAGTCCGACCTGATCGATGCCTTCGAGATCGGCAATATCCCCGAGAACCAGATCGTCGTCATGTGCACGGGCTCCCAGGGCGAGCCGCTCTCCGCGCTCTCCCGCATGTCCAACGGCGAGCACAAGACGCTCTCCATCCACGAGGGCGACACCGTGATCATCTCCGCCACCCCCGTTCCGGGCAACGAGAAGGCCGTCCAGGGCGTCATCAACAGCCTGGCCAAGCTCGGCTGCGACGTGTACGACAAGAGCCGCTGCCTGGTGCACGTCTCCGGTCACGGCAGCCAGGAGGAGCTCAAGCTCATGCTGGCCATGACGAACCCGCGCTACTTCATGCCCGTGCACGGCGAGGCCGTGCACCTGCGCGCCCACGCCCGCCTGGGCGAGCAGATGGGCATCCCGCGTGATCGCATCTTCATCATGGACAACGGCGACTCGCTCGAGATGCGCGACCACAAGGTCAAGCGCGGTCGCTCGGTTGAGTCCGGCGTGGTCTACGTGGACGGCCTGCGCATCGGCGACACCGATCCCATCGTACTGCGCGACCGCCAGAAGCTCGCCTCTGACGGCATGGTCACGGCGGTGGCCGTGGTCTCCATCAAGCGCAAGAAGATCGACGCGGTGGACTTCTCCGGTCGCGGCGTCTCGTTCCCCATCGACGAGGATTTCTCGGACGACGCCGCCGAGGCGATCATGCGCACCATCGAGCGCGGCAAGTTCAACTTCACCTCGAGCGGCTCCGACGCACTGCGCAAGGCCGTGCGCGACTCGCTCTCCAACTTCATCTGGAACCGCACCAAGACGCGTCCGATGATCATCCCCGTGGTGATGGAGGTCTAGCGTGGCCAAAGGGGGATCGGCGACAAAGGGGCGCGGCAAGGCCCGGGCGGCGAGCGCGCGCAAGCTGCGGGCCAACCAGGGCTGCGCCGTGGAGGTCGAGGCTGCTCCCGAGGAGCCCTTGATCGACCGCGACGCGGGGCGCGACATCGCCGGCGTGGTGCTCGCCATCGTCGCCGTGGTGTCGTTCTGCGCCGTGGTGATGCCCGCCTCCGCTCCCGTGGCGGCGGCGATTGCCGGCTTCTACCACCTGGGCTTCGGTTTGGGGGCCTATGTGCTGCCCATCGCGCTCCTCGCCGTGGCGGTGCTCCTGTTCCTGCGCGGCGGGGTCCCCGTGCGCGCCCGCACGGTCGTGGGCGTGGCCCTCATCTTCACGGCCGTGTGCACCTTCCTTTCCCTGCTCGTTCCCGGCACCGGTCAGTCCACGGACGCCATGTTCGCGCCGGAGAACCTCTCTGTCTCGGGTGGCTACCTGGGTGCCTTCGTGGCCTCCGCGCTGCAGGGCGCGCTCGGCAAGGTCATCGCCGTGGTGCTGGCGCTCGGCCTCGCCGTGCTGGGACTCGTGGTGATCGGGCTCTCCGTCTCGCAGATCGTGCAGGACGCCGCCGACCACGCTGCGGCCCTCTCGCGCCGGCGCCAGGTCGACGAGAACGCGAATCCCTGGGGCGAGGCCGTGCCCGCGCCCGTGACCGCGCAGGCCGCCGCGCCGCGCGCCCGCACCACCGGGTCCGCCGCACCGGCGCCCCAGCAGCAGCTCTTCGACGAGAGCGGCGCCGCTGCCACCACCTTCCTCGGCAACCGCGAGACCACGGTGCTCGAGCCCGAGGACCAGCCGGACGAGGATCCTTTCGTGGACGTCTCGGACGAGCTCTCCGCCGAGCGCGCCAAGACCACGCTCATCCCCGTGAAAGAGCGTTTCGCCGAGCATATGGACGAGGTCGACGCCATGCCCGTCGCGTCCGATGCCACTCCCACCGTACCCGCCGGCGCGGTGGGGGTCATCGGACGCGCGCGCCGCAAGCTCGATGGTGCCGGGGCCGAAGGCTCCGTCGCCGTCCCTCCCATCCCCGACTTCCTGAAGCCGGCTGCCGCCAAGGCGCCGGCCGACGAGACTCCGACGGGGGAGGATGAGGCCTCCGAGCTGCCGTGGGACGCCAAGCTGCAGGAGGGCCCGAAGCCCGCATCCAAGCCGAAGTCGAAGGTCGCCGCCGCACCCGTGGTGCCCGCCGCCGAGGATGCCGAGGACGGCCGCGAGCTGCCCCCGGCCTCCATGCTTCGGCACAGCCCGAACTCGGCCAGGGCCGCCGCGACCTCCAAGGAGCTCGAGCAGACCGCTGCGGCCCTGCAGTCCACCCTGCAGGAGTTCGGCCTCCGCTCCTCCGTGGTGGGCTGGATCGCCGGCCCCACCGTCACCACGTTCAAGATCCAACCGGGCGAGGGCGAGCGCGTGAGCCGCATCACCAGCTTGGAAGACGACATCGCGCTCACGCTCGCCACCGACTCGGTGCGTATCTTCGCGCCTATCCCGGGCACCTCGCTTGTGGGTATTGAGATTCCCAACCGGAACCGCCAGACGGTCTCCTTCGGTGACATCCTGCCCTATGTGAAGGGCGGCCCGCTCGAGTTCGCGCTCGGCCGCGACGCCGAGGGAACGCCCATGGTGGCCGACCTCGCCAAGATGCCCCACTTGCTCATCGCCGGTACCACCGGTTCCGGTAAGTCGGTGGTCATCAGCTCCATCGTCATGAGCTTGCTCATGCGCATCTTTCCCGAGGACGTGCGCCTGATCATGATCGACCCCAAGCGCGTGGAGTTCGCCCCCTACGACGGGCTGCCGCATCTTTACGTCCCCGTGGTGACCGAGCCCAAGCAGGCCGCCTCGGCGCTGCAGTGGGCCGTCTCCGAGATGGAGCGCCGCCTTAAGATCTTCGAGCGCATCGGCGTGCGCAAGATCTCGACCTTTAACGAGAAGCAGGCGGCCGGCGAGTTCGAGAAGTACGACAACCCGCCCGCCAAGCTGCCCTATCTGGTGATCGTGATCGATGAGCTCTCCGATCTCATGATGGTCGCCGGCAAGGACGTCGAGGCGAGCATCGTGCGCATCGCGCAGCTCGGCCGCGCGGCCGGTATCCACATGATCGTCGCCACGCAGCGGCCCAGCTCCAACGTGGTGACGGGCCTCATCAAGGCCAACATCACCAACCGGATTGGCCTCACGGTGGCCACGGGCATCGACTCCCGCGTCATCCTCGACCAGACGGGAGCCGAGAAGCTCACCGGTCAGGGCGACATGCTCTTCTCGCGCGTGGACTGGGGCAAGCCCAAGCGCATCCAGGGCTGCTACGTCTCGGACGAGGAGATTTTTTCTGTGGTGGAGTTCGTGAAGGAGCACTGCCACGCCGACTACCACGAGGAGATCCTCTCCGCCGTAGCGCCCGCCGCCATGGGCGGGGGAGCGGCGCCCGAGCCGCAGGAAGACGACCCGCTCCTCTGGGATGCCGCCCGTATCGTGGTCGATTCCCAGCTCGGTTCGACCTCTGGGCTGCAGCGGCGCCTCAAGGTTGGCTATGCGCGCGCCGGGCGCATCATGGACATGCTTGAGGAAAAGGGCATCGTGGGGCCGCCCGATGGGTCCAAGCCGCGCGAGGTCCTGCTCGATATGGAGGCTCTCAAGGCCCTCGAGGCGCTGGAGAGCCCGTTGACCGAGGAAGAGATTCGAGGTGACAACTGATGGCCATGACCTTTGGTGAGATGCTGCTCAACCGCCGCCGCCAGATGGGCCTCTCCATCCAGCAGGTGGCGAATACCATCAAGATGCGCCCGCAGATCATCGAGTACTTCGAGACGGACAACTTCGCCGCCATGCCCCAGCGCGGCTACGCGCAGGGCATGATCTCGAGTTATGCGCGCTATCTCGGGCTGAACCCGCGCGAGGTGGTCGAGGCCTATTTTGACGGCCTGCATCGCTATGAGCGCGGGATCGGCGGCAAGGGTGGCACGCTGCTCACGCCGGCCATGAGCGCCAGTCCCCGGAGCGCGAACGCGAACGGGCGCTACCTGCTCGCGCCCACCCAGGGCTCACGCTTCGGCCAGCGCCCGCCGCAGGCCGGGTACGTGTCGGACGCCATGCCGATGTATGGCGACCCGTCCGTCCTGGACCCCGCGGCGACGGGGCGCTTGGACCTGCGCCGCCTGCCGCCGCAGAGTCCAAGCGGCTCCCGCGACCCTCGCATGGGAACTGCTCCGCGCGATGGCCGTCGCCCGATGTCCCGCGGCGCCGCCGGCGACGGCACCGATCGCTCCCCCCTCGCGCGCCGTGCCGGAACTGACGGGCGCGTCCCCGTTCGCCAGGGCGTGCCCCGCAACGGCGCCCCCCGCGGCGGACGTCCCCAGGGCCGCGGTTCGGTACCCCCGCGGGGCGGCAACCGTCCCCGCTCCGGTGGTTCACGCGCCGCGCACGGCGGGCTCGACTTCTCGGCCCTTCAAGCCGACCCGCGTTTCGCCATGGGATGCCTCGGCGCTATCGGCGTGCTGCTCATCCTCGTGGTGGTGCTCGTGGTTCGCGGCTGCACGGGCGCGAACGCCCAGCCCTCGGCGGGTTCCGGTTCCGCTGGTTCCGCCCAGGGCACGGTGCCCCTGACCGATTTGGGGAGCACGACTGCCGGCTCCGGTTCCGCGGCGGCGGACTCGGCTTCCGGCTCCTCCGCGACCAACGCGACGCCGACCGAGTACACGGTCGTCATCAAGTACACCGGCGATTCCACGGCGTGGCTCGAGGTGCGCCAGGACGGCCAGTACGACAAGGACGTGGGAACCGTCACCAAGGGCTTCTCCAAGACCTACACCGTGACGGGTACGCTCGAGATCAGCACGGACAAGCCCTCCGACATCGTGGTCACCCGCGATGGGACGCGCGTCCGCTACGACAGCAAGTCATCGGGCGTGGGGCGCATCACGATCTCGGTGCCCAAGCAGGACACCGCGACGGACTCCTCCACGGACGGGACGGCGACGTCTGGCACGAGCTCCACGGACGGGACGGCGACCGGTACCACGGGCACCTCGACCTCGACGACGGCCACTGCCACGACGGGCGACGCCGCGAGTTCGACTACCGGAGCCACGGCCTCGTCGTCTCCCGCCACCGCGTAGGTTCCTCACCGCACGATCGGGCGGGGTCCGGACGGATCCCGCCCCTACCAGAAAGGAAGGTCCCATGGCCAAGGATTCAAGCTTCGACGTCGTGAGCCAGGTCGATATGCAGGAAGTCGACAACGCATACCAGCAGACCGCCCGCGAACTCACGCAGCGCTACGACCTCAAGGGATCCGGCGCCACCATCGAGCTCTCCAAGGGGGAGAAGCTCATCACCATCGCCGCGCCCGCCGACTTCGTGGCCCGTCAGATCATGGACGTGCTGAACGGCAAGCTCATCAAGCGCAGCATCGACATCTCGGCCGTGCGCTGGGACGACCCCCAGGCCGCCTCGGGCGGGACCGTGCGCGTGCTCGGCCACGTGGTCGAGGGCATCGACCAGGCCACGGCTAAGAAGATCAACAAGGACATCAAGGACACCAAGGCCAAGGTGAAGGTCACCATCGACGGCGACAGCCTACGTGTGTCCTCCGCCTCCAAGGACGCGCTGCAGGGCGTGATCCAGTTCCTGAAGGGACAGGATTACGGCCAGCCGCTCCAGTTTACAAACTACCGATAAGGGGGACGCCCGCACCATGTCCTTCGGCAAGCTCTTCTACATCACCCTCGGCTGCGCCAAGAACGAGGTGGACACCGACCGCATGCGCTCGCTTCTGAACGCGGGTGGCTATGATGAGGTGGACGCCCCGGCAGGCGCCGACCTCGTGCTCGTGAACACATGCTCGTTCCTCGCCGCCGCCACCTCCGAGAGCATCGAGACCACGATTCAGCTGGCCGAGGAGACCGCCGCGGGCGCCCGTTCGGTGCCCATCGTCATGTGCGGCTGCGTGCCTTCGCGCTACGGCTCGGACCTCCCTGCTGAGCTCCCCGAGGTCGCGGCCTTCGTGCGGACCGACGAGGAGGACGGGATCGTCTCCGTTGTGGACGGGCTTCTTGGGGTGGAGCGTCAGGCGCCGAGCCATGTGCCCAGCGTCAAGCGTACTGTGGAGGGCGCGGTCGCCTACCTCAAGATCTCCGACGGCTGCGACCGGTTCTGCAGCTTCTGCGCGATTCCCTACATTCGCGGCGGGTACCGTTCGCGCTCTGCCGAGAGCATCATCGCCGAGGTGCGCGACCTGGTGGCCGGCGGTGTGCGCGAGCTCGTGCTCATCGGCCAGGACACCGGCATCTGGGGCGAGGACTTCGATGATGGGCAAGTGGGCGACGGCCCGCGGACGCTCGCGGGGCTCTTGCGCGCCGTGGCTTGGGCCGTGCGCCCCGAGCACGTGTGGATCCGCGTGCTCTACCTGCAGCCCGAGGGCATGACCGACGAGCTCATCGCCGCTATCCGCGATATCCCCGAGGTGCTGCCCTACATCGATATCCCGGTGCAGCACTGCAGCGCCCACGTGCTGCGCGACATGAACCGTTCCGGTTCAGAGGAGGAGCTCGACCGTCTGTTCGAGCACCTGCGCGCCGAGATTCCGGGCATGGTCATCCGCACCACCTACCTTGCGGGCTTTCCCGGCGAGACCGATGAGGATGCCGAGGCCATGCTCGCCTTCATGGACCGGACGGGCTTCGACTACACGAGCGTCTTCGAGTACTCCCAGGAGGAGGGCACCGCGGCTGCCGAGATGGAGCAGCTGCCCGAGGACGTCAAGGTCGAGCGCGCGCAGGCCGGCATGGACCTGGCCGAGTCCCTCGGCTTCGCCGCCACCGCCGCGCACGTGGGCGAGGTCGCCGAGGTCATCGTGGACGGCATCGAGGAGGGCGACGAGGGCACCGAGCTCATCGGGCATGCCTGGTTCCAGGCGCCGGATTGCGACGGCGCCGTCCACCTGGACGCCTCGGAGGCTTCCGTGGGCGATATCCTGAAGGTCGAGTTCACCGACAGCTTCTGCTACGAGCTGGTCGGTCATGTTGTGGAAGGGGAGTAGTAAGCCAATGGCCCAAGCTCAGCAAAAGGAAATCAGGAGCATCTGGACGCCCGCGAACATCGTCACCTGCGTGCGCATCATCTTCATTCCGGTATTCATGCTGTTCGCCACCGATGCGTTCCTGGGCCTCGGCATGAGCTCCTATGCGCAGGCCGTCGTCGCATTCGTCCTCTACGTCATCTTGAGCCTCACGGACAAGGTCGACGGCACGCTGGCGCGCTCGCGCGGTGAGGTCACGGACTTCGGCAAGTTCCTCGACCCCATCGCCGACAAGCTGCTCGTGTTCTCCGCCCTTCTGGTGCTGCTCGCCCAAGGCGTGGTCAACGTGTGGCCGGTCTTCATCATCCTTTTCCGCGAGTTCCTCGTGAGCGCGCTTCGCATGGTGGCGAGCGCTAACGGCCAGGTCATCGCAGCCGACAAGCTCGGCAAGTGGAAGACGGCCACCACCATGATGGCGCTCTGCGGCTTCCTGCTCCTGCCTGTCGTGGCCGATTCGGGTATGCCCTTCGGGCTCTGGATGGTCTGCCAGGTTCTCTTCGGCATCGCCGTGGTCCTTACCATCGTTTCGGGCGTGCAGTACTTCTACAACGCGCGGCACATCGTGTTCCGCGTGTAGGGGAACTTACCGCCGCTACCCGCCGCGCGGCACCTTCCTATCCTCCGTCTGAGCTGCTGATTTAATCGTTCCCATATAGAGCCTTGCGGTATCGTTACCGACACTTTTCAGAAGTCGGTCCCTTGTACGCCACACTGGTTCCCGGATTGTTTCCACCGAAACATGAAGGGAAGGAACCTGTCATGAACAAGAAGCAACTGTTCGCGACGGCCATGTCAGCGGTGCTGCTGTTCAACTCAACGCCTACCTCAGCGCTTGCTGCCGAGCTCAATGCCCAGCAGCCCGCCGCCGTGACCGCCGGGCTCGCCGGCGCAGCCCAGGGCACTCCGGCGAGGGACACGGCTTCGCAGGCTGAGGAGAAGCAGGCCGATACTGCCCAGACCGATGCCGTAGACTCCGGTGCCGCGGCCGAGGACGGTCGGGCTGCGCAGGGTGATGCCTCCGCTGAACTCGCTCAGGCGGGTCAGGAGGCCGCAGCGCCCGGGGAGGTCCCCCAAGGTTACGAGCCGGCAGCGCCTGTGGCCGGCACGTCAGAAGGCGCCGCTGCCGCGGATGCCGCTGCAGCGCCGTCCGCGCCCGCGTTCAATGTGAACGACTACCTGACCAATGTCGGCGCGGTCTCCTACCGGTTCGTTGACGAGAACGGTAAGCAGGTCTATGCGGACTCCGTCACGCTCCAGACCGCGGGCGGCGCCACGCTCGTGTCCGGTCCGGCGGAGCAGGGCGGCAAGTGGGTCGCCCAGGTGACGCTCGACACCAGGAAGATCGACCCCGCGAACTTCGCGCCCAAATGGGCCGTGCCCGATCCATCCGACTACCAGCTCGACGCCGCTGGCTCCAAGCTCACCCTGGAGTACCGCACGAACGGCGTGAGTGCGGGATACAAGACGTACTACGCGAGCGGCAGCGATCGCGCATCCCTCGTCTTTAAGAAGAAGGCCGCCGCGCAGCCTGAGCTCGCGGTGCGGGAGAGCGCCAACCTGTCCCAGGCCGACCTTAAGGCCGCCTCAAGCATCTACGACCTCTTCAGGGTGACGGCCAAGGACGCCCAGGGCCAGGAGGTGGCGGACACCAAGGTCGACTACACGATCAAGGACGCCGCCGGCAAGACGTACGTGGCGGCAGACTGGTTGAAAGACACCACGGCGGCGGGCACCTACACCATCACGTGGACCTATGCGGGCATCACCAAGGTCACCACGGTGACCGTGCGCGCCGCCTACACGCTCGAGGCTCCCGCCACGGCGACGGTGGGCAAGGACCAGACCGACAACTTCAAGGCGTTCAACAAGGAGCTGGCGCAGCTGCTGGTCACCAAGGCGGTCGACGACAAGGGCAACGACGTGGTCGACCAGGTGCAGGTCTCCTACGCTGACGCCAACGGTCGAAGCGTGAGCTATAAGGCCTTCAAGAACGCAACGGTGGGCAGCGTGTTCACCGTCATGTTCACGATCGGCTCCGTCTCCGCGTCTACGAAGGTGACCATCGCCAAGACCTCCAAGCCGTCGGCGCCCGCATTCAACCTCGCCGACAAGATCAACACCTATGGTTCCGTGCGCGTTCGCGTCGACAGGGGTTCGGGCTACACCGACGCCACCTTCACCTATGTGCCGGCCACCGCACTTTCCCAGCTCGTGACCGCTCAGAGCGAGCCCGTGCAGCGCGCGAACGGCACCTGGGAGGTCACGGTGACCATCGATCCCTCGGTTGCCAAGCGGTACGTGAACCCCAAGATCGGCGACGACTACGCGCTCGACGCGGACGGCTCCCGTCTCACGGCGACCTTCGAGACCCTCAGCGCCACCGGTACCAGCTGGTATGTGAAGACGGGCTCCGGCGCCGAGCTGCTCTTCAAGAAGGCGCCCCAGAAGGCCGACCTGCACGTGTTCGGCAACCCTGAGAACACCGGCGTCGCATCCGTGATCCTCTCCGCCCGCGTGGGCGATAAGCTCGGTGACGTCGAGGGCTTCGAGATGGTCCCGACCCGCGAGGGCTGGAAGTTCGACGGTTGGTTCCTCGATGCGGGCTACCAGCAGCCGGCGAGCGCCGACACGGTGGTGTCCTCGCCGTGGTTCGCGGTCTACGCCAAGTGGGAGCGCACCACGAAGTACGAGCTTTCCGCGGTCGGTTCCGCCACGTACACGCCCGAGAAGGCCAAGGGCCTCTTCGGCTACAAGGGCTCCTATAAGAACGGAGACGCCAACATCCGTCGGGCGCTGGTGACGAGCGCGACGGCCGACGGCACGGCCGTCGACCTCTCGTCGGATGACGTGAAGGTGACCGTCTGGAAGAACGGCTCAAACGGCTTCTTCGACCTCGTCGCGGGCAAGGAGGGCACCTACCGGGTGGACTTCACCCTCGGCGACAAGACCGCGAGCACAGTCGTGACCGTGCGTGCCGGACAGCCCGTGGCCAAGGAGCATACGGTCACCGTGTACATCGGGTTCGACCGGAACGGCGACGGCAACGACGCCGACGATACCGAGGTCGTGAAGGTGCCCGACGGCCAGCTACTCACGATTGAGGAGGCGCGGCGCGCCGGCTACACGTTCGCGGGCCTGTCCTTTGACAAGGAGGGGACGAAGCCGTACGACCTCAGCACGCCGGTGACCTCCGACCTCACGCTCTACGCGCAGTGGAAGAAGGATGAGACGCCCGAGCAGCAGGGCGGTGCAAACGAGGCCAAGCCGGGGAACGAGAAGGCCCCGGGTACTAAGAAGGCCTCCGACGGCGAGGTGAAGGCGGCCTCCAAGAAAGCGGCGCTGCCCCAGACCGGGGATGCGTTCCCGGCGGCCATCGGCGCCACGGCCCTGGCCGGTGCCGCCGCGATCGCGTTGGGCGCCGCGGTGTCCAAGCGCCGTCGCGCTGAGTAGCGCGCTGCAGCGTCGACCTTTCGGGTCGCACGCGGTCATACGGTCTTAGGACGGCCGCACCGAGCGCATCGGTGCGGCCGTCCCCGTTTCGTGCTATGTTCGGGTGCGGTACATGAATGCGCACGGATGAAGCGCGACACCAGACGGCGCGGACGTCCACGCCCGTGAGGGGAGAGAAATCCATGACGAGTCAATGCAGCGCTGATGATCTGGCAGCGGAGCTCGTGCACAGGGCATCTCAGGCGGGCCTGACCGTCGCCACGGCGGAATCCTGCACGGCGGGTATGGTCGCGTCCACGATCGCGGACATTCCCGGATCGTCTGCCGTGTTGCGCGGCGGGGCCGTTACCTATTGCGACGAGATCAAGCACCGCGTGCTCGGGGTGGCGAGTGAAACCTTGGTCGAGCATACAGCGGTGTCCCATGAGACGGCGGGGGAGATGGCCGCGGGCGCGCGCCGGCTGTTCGAATCCGACCTCGCCGTGAGCTTGACGGGATATGCGGGGCCCGGCGGGGGTACTCCCGAGGACCCGGCCGGGACGGTCTACATTGGACTTGCCTCCGCAGGGGGTGTTCAGACGCTTCGCTGCACGTTTCCGGGGGAGCGCAACGTCGTGCGGCGTGCCGCGGCGGCACGGGCACTCGAGCTCCTGCTCGAGTTGCTGTAGTGGGGAATCTGGCGGTTTCGTCGCCTTTTGATGGTGACGGCCGCCGTTTAGGCTGGCTGGTTGGCCCTCTGAGCTGCGAGGTGTAGGTTGCCCCGGCATCTGGTTCAGCAATGTGTCAGATCGCTCGTAATCTGGTTCAGAACTTCCCTGATACGATGTCCGCAAGGTCTTGCAACGAACAGCTGTTCGTTGTAAAATGCGCGGGACAGCAACGCGAGGAGGAGAGCCGCATGGCCAAGAAGGACGCACCCGTTAAGGAGATCCACCAGCCCTCGACCGGCGAGGAGCGCGAGAAACGCATCGAGGATGCCAAGGCTGCCATCCTCAAGAAGTTCGGCGAAGGCTCCATCATGAAGTATGGGGACGACGATCCGCAGCTCGAGGTCGAGGCCATTCCCACCGGGGCCCTCGCGCTCGATTGCGCGCTCGGCATCGGCGGCGTGCCCCGTGGCCGTATCATCGAGATCTACGGACCCGAGTCCTCGGGTAAGACCACGCTCTCGCTCGAGATCCTGGCGGAGGCGCAGGCGCGCGACGGCGTCGTCGCCTTCATCGACGCCGAGCACGCGCTCGATCCCTCGTATGCGGCGCGCATCGGCGTGGATATCGACGAGGTACTGATCTCACAGCCGGATACGGGCGAGCAAGCGCTCGAGATCTGCGACATGCTCGTGCGCTCCGGTGCCATCGACGTCATCGTCATCGACTCCGTCGCCGCGCTCACCCCGCGCGCCGAGATCGAGGGCGAGATCGGAGACTCCAGCGTCGGCCTGCAGGCCCGTCTGATGAGTCAGGCCCTGCGCAAGCTCGCGGGCTCGCTGGCAAAATCCAAGACCACGTGCATCTTCATCAACCAGCTGCGCGAGAAGATCGGCGTCATGTTCGGCAACCCCGAGACCACCACGGGCGGCCGCGCGCTCAAGTTCTTCTCTTCGGTCCGTATCGACATCCGTCGTATCGACAGCATCAAGAACGGCAACGAGATCATCGGCAACCGCGTGCGCTGCAAGGTCGTCAAGAACAAGGTTGCCGCGCCTTTCAAGACCGCTGAGTTCGACATCATGTACGGCACGGGCATTTCCAAGGAGGGCTCGGTCCTGGACATGGGCGTCGATTACGGCATCGTAACCAAATCCGGTGCCTGGTACACCTACCGCCAGAATCCCGACGACGCTGAGGAGGCGCCGGAACGCCTGGGCCAGGGCCGCGAGGCCGCGAAGGAGACCCTGCGACAGAACCCCGAGCTCATGGACGAGATCGAGCACAAGGTCCGTGTCGCCTGCGGTCTCGACTTCGAGGATGAGCCGGTGGGTGTGGCCGTCGATGTGCCGGCGGATGCCGCGCTCGGCGACGTCTCCGACGCCCCGAAGGCATAGCGACCCATGACACAAGCCGTCGGTATGGAGATCGCGCTCCCGACGAAGGAGGAGCGGCGTGCCCGTTCCTCCTTCAGTCGGAGCAAACCCATGGCCCAGGTCGCGGTCAAGCTCGATAACGGCGGCGTCTGCGACATCGTCGTCCCCGTACGGGCCGCACGGCTCCTCCGCGATGAGGGCCTGTCGTTCCCCCTTGACGTGGACGATGCCTTCGATGCCATTCACGCGCTCGAGGGTCGAGTCTGCCTCACCATGCTCGTCGAGCTCCTAGGGCGTCGGGACCACAGCGCCGCCGAGGCACGAGAGAAGCTCGCCGCGTACGGATTCCGCGACGAGGAGCTCGATGCCGCGATCGCGCGCGGTATCGAGCGCCGTTACCTCGATGACGCTCGCTTCATGTCCTACTTCATCGAAGAGCGCAAGCGGCGCGGATGGGGGAGGAGAAAGATCGAGGTGGAGCTCAAACGGAAGGGAACCGACCCTGCGGAGTTGCCCGGTTACCCCGATGCCTACTTCACGTCCGAGGACGATGGCGCCCGCGCCACGGCGTTGCTCGAGCACAAGCGCGTCCCCGAGAACCGCGCTTTCGAAAAGCTCACGCGCTTTCTCATGACGAAGGGTTTTTCCTACGAGGTCGCTTCTGCCGCGGTGCGCGAGCGATTGGCCGATACCGCGTCGTGAACGGTCGCGCTGCTGGTACGGTCCCTGATCCAGTTCGCCTCGTTTGACATCGACCCTGCCACACCTTACGATGGGTACATCATTTGCAAGGCGTATGCGCTCATCACAGATGAGCTTGATGATACAAATCCGGTTCCCGGGGATGACCATATTCCGGCAGATGCAGCGCCCGTCGAGAGACGGGTGCGTTTTGGTATGCACAGGAAGTCTTAAAGGAGTCACAACCATGGAAATCATTATCGGCATCGTCTGCCTCGCGCTCGGGGTCGTCGTCGCCGTGGTTGCCATGCGCAGCTCGAAGGCCAGCAGCATCCGTGAGGCGGACAGCAAGGTGCAGTCCGCACACGCCGAGGCTGAGCAGGTCGTGAGCGATGCACGGCGGGCCGCGGAAACCCTGAAGAAGGAGGCGCTGCTCGAGGCCAAGGAAGAGATCCTCAAGAACCGCCAGGCGGCAGAGGCCGAGGACAAGCAGCGCAAGGCCGAGATCCGTACCCTCGAGAACCGCGTCATGCAGCGCGAGGAGTCCCTCGACCGCCGCAACGATGTTCTGGACAAGCGCGAGCACCAGCTCTCCAGCCAGCAGGGTCAGCTCGACCGTCGCTCCCGCGAGCTCGACGACCTCTACGAGCGCCAGACGGCGGAACTCGAGCGCATCGCCGACCTCTCCCGCGAGGACGCCCACCAGGAGCTGCTCGACAACGTTCGCTCCGAGGTGACCCACGAGGCCGCGAGCATCATCCGCGAGTCCGAGCAGAACGTGCGCGCCGAGTGCCATAAGACCGCGCAGGAGATCATCTCCCTCGCTATCCAGCGCTGCGCGAGCGATCACACCGCCGAGGTCACCGTCACCTCCGTGCATATCCCCTCCGATGACCTCAAGGGCCGCATCATCGGTCGCGAGGGTCGCAACATCCGCACCTTCGAGCAGGTCTCAGGCGTGAACCTCGTCATCGACGACACTCCCGAGACCGTCGTGCTCTCGAGTTTCGACCCCGTCCGTCGCGAGACGGCGCGCGTGGCGCTTGAGAACCTCATCGCCGACGGCCGCATCCATCCCGCGCGCATCGAGGAGATGTACCAGAAGGCCGAGTCGCTCGTGAAGCAGCGCGTGCAGGAGGCGGGCGAGCAGGCCTGCTTCGATGCCGGCATCCACGACCTTCATCCAGAGCTCGTCAAGACGCTCGGCGCGCTCCGCTACCGCACCTCGTTCGGCCAGAACGTGCTGCGCCACTCCATCGAGGTCGGCGAGCTCGCCGCCATCATGGCATCCGAGCTCGGCGCCGATGAGCGCACCGCCCGCCGCGCCGGCCTGCTGCACGATATCGGCAAGGCCGTCGACCATGAGGTCGAGGGCCCGCACGCCACGATCGGCGCCGACCTCGCCCGTCGCTACGGCGAGAAGCCGGTCATCGTCCACGCCATCGAGGCGCACCACGGCGATGTCGATCCCGAGACCGTGATCGACGTGCTCGTGCAGGCCGCCGACGCCATCTCCGCCTCCCGTCCCGGCGCTCGTCGCGAGTCCGCCGAGAACTACATCAAGCGCCTGGAGAAGCTCGAGGAGATCGCGAACTCCTACGACGGCGTCGAGC
Source organism: Collinsella sp. AK_207A (assembly GCF_902501965.1). Classification (GTDB taxonomy): domain Bacteria; phylum Actinomycetota; class Coriobacteriia; order Coriobacteriales; family Coriobacteriaceae; genus Collinsella. Next base: position 144,296 of record NZ_CABWID010000014.1, read on the forward strand.
GCACCTATGCCATGCAGGCCGGCCGCGAGGTCCACGTCATGGTCCAGCCCGAGAAGATCTCCGATGCCCAGTCCACGGTCCTCGCGCACGACATCGCGCACCAGATCGAGGAGGAGATGGAGTATCCCGGACAGGTTCGCGTCGTGGTGATCCGCGAGAGCCGCGCCGTCGATATCGCCAAGTAGGTGCCCATGGCCGAGACGAACGACCTCATCTCCTTCATCGCCTCCATGTCGGGTGAGGGAAACCTGCGCGTTGAGGAGAACCTCGGCGAGGGGTTCGTCCGCCTTCGCGTCTCCGAGGCCGAGCGTCGCCAGGCCAAGCACGATATCCAGCATGTTGAGGATATCGTCATCGAGATGCTGCGCAACGCCCGCGATGCGGGCGCGAGCAAGATCTATCTCGCCACGTCCAAGGAGGAGGGTGTTCGCACCCTCCTTTTCCTTGACGACGGGGCGGGTGTTCCCGCGGACATGCGGGAGCGCATCTTCGATGCGCGCGTGACCTCCAAGCTCGAGTCGATGAAGATGGACCGGTGGGGCGTGCACGGGCGTGGCATGGCGCTCTTCTCCATCCGCCAGAACACGCGGGTGGCCCGCGTGGTCGCCTCCGCTCCCGGGCTGGGTTCGTCGTTTCTCGTGGTTGCCGACTGCGAGGTGCTTCCGGAGCGTGCCGATCAGTCCACCTGGCCGCAGGCCGCTCGCGACGAGGAGGGTGCCTGGGCCTGTTCCCGCGGCCCCCATAACATCGCCCGTGCCGCCGCCGAGTTCTCGCTCGAGGAGCTGAACGGCTGCGACGTCTACCTCGGTACTCCCACCGAGATCGCCGCGACGCTCTACGACCACGCGCAGGGCAAGCTCGACGCGAGCCGTCTGCTTTTCATCGACGATGCCTCCGAGCTGCCCGTTATCGATCGCGTGGGTTCCGCAGCGGATGCCGAGGACCTCATGCGCATCGCGGGCTCCCTCGGCCTCACCATCTCCGAGCGCACCGCCCATCGGATCATCGCGGGGCAGATCGCCCCGGTGAGAAGCGTTGCTGCGCGGCTTCTCCGGCAGCGCGACCGCTCCGCCACGCCCAGCGCCGTCGACCTTACGCGCGACCGGCGCGGACTCAAGATCTCGCGTGACGACCTCTCAACGTTCTCCCGGGCCGTGGAGCGCGATTTCTCGACTCTGGCCGAGCGCTACTACCTGAATCTTTCCGGTACGCCCCGCATCCGCGTCACGCGCGACCGCATCACCGTGACGTTCGACCTGGGTCAGGAGGAATAGCCTGCTTGCCCGTCGGTCTCGCCGGTGATAGAGTTACCGCGTATGAAAAACGCAGCTTAAACGCAGGAGAACACGTGGAGTTCCTCAAAGTCTCTTCAAAGTCATCCCCCGCATCCGTCGCCGGCGCCATCGCCGGCATGGTAAAGGACGGTGTCCCCGTCAACCTGCAGTGCGTGGGCGCTGGTGCCGTCAACCAGGCCATCAAGGCGATCGCCATCGCGCGCGGGTTCCTCATCCCCATGGGTCTCGACATCTCCTGCGCCCCCGTCTTCTCCGATATCCTCATCAACGGAGAATCCCGGACCGCGATCAGGTTGTCGATCTACGTGCACCACCTTTCCGTCTCGAGCGTGGACCCCGATGCCTCCATCGGCGGCATGCGCGAGGTGGGGTAGGAGATGACGACGTCCACTCTTCGCGGCAAGACCTACTTCATCCGCACCTTCGGCTGCCAGATGAATCTGCACGACTCCGAGCGCGTGAGCGGGCTCTTCGATTCGCTCGGCGCCCTCGAGGTCGCGGAACCCGCTCAAGCCGATATCGTCGTCTTCATGACCTGCTGCGTGCGCGAGGCCGCCGACACGCGCCTCTACGGTCAGTGCAACTCCTGCAAGAGCCTGCCGCCCGCGCCATCCGGCACGCGTGTGATCGCGGTGGGCGGTTGCATTGCGCAGCGCGATGGCGAGGGGTTGCTCACGAACGTTGATAACGTCGACGTCATCTTCGGCACGCATTCCATCGCGCATGTGGGGGAGCTGATCGCGGACGCCTTCGAGCAGGGCGGCCGCCAGGTGCGCACCGAGGAGCACGAGGCCGTCGATGCCACCAGCATGCCCTGGCACCGTGCGACGAGCTACCATGCGTGGGTTCCCATCATGACGGGCTGCAACAACTTCTGCACCTACTGCATTGTCCCCTACGTGCGCGGGCGCGAGAAGAGCCGGCCCATGGAGCAGGTAGTCGACGAGGTGACGGGGCTCGTGCGACAGGGCGTGCGCGAGGTCACGCTGCTCGGTCAGAACGTCAACTCCTACGGGCGCGACCTCTTCGGCGAGCCGCGCTTCGCTGAGCTGCTGCGGCGCGTTGGCGATACCGGCGTGGAACGCATCACCTTCACCTCCTCGCACCCAAAGGATCTCCTGCCTGAGACCATCGACGCCATGGCCGAGCTTCCGGCTGTCATGCCCCATTTGCACCTGGCGGTCCAGTCCGGCTCCACGCGCGTGCTCAAGGCCATGAACCGACGTTACACGAGGGAGTATTACCTCGAGCTCGTAGACGCCGTGCGGGAGAAGGTCCCCGGCATCGCGCTCACCACCGACATCATCGTGGGCTTCCCCGGTGAGACCGAGGAGGATTTCGAGGAGACGCTCAGTCTGGCCGAGCAGGTCCGCTATGCCCAGGCTTTCACCTTCATCTACTCCAAGCGCGACGGCACGCCTGCCGCCAAAATCGACGATCCCACGCCGCGCGAGGTGATTCTCGGTCGCTTCGATCGCTTGGTGAAGGTCATCGAGTCCACGGCGTACGACTTCAACCAGGGTGCCCTGCACACCCGCGTGCCCGCGCTCATCGAGGGCTCCTCCAAGAAGAACGATCGCGTCCTCCAGGGCAAGAGCCCGTGGAACCAGACGGTCCACTGCCCGCTGCCCGAAGGCGCGCAGGTGGAGGACTATGTGGGCAGGATCGTTGACGTGGACGTCGACCTCGCGCGCACCTGGTACCTTTCAGGTCAGCTCGTCGGTGGGCCTCGATGACCGCTGGGGATTCGGATCCTCGCCCCTCGGTGCTGGCTGTCGTTGGTCCAACGGCGGTAGGGAAGAGCGCCGTCGCCGATGAGGTTGCCTGCCGTCTGGGCACCTCTGTGATCTCTGCCGACGCCATGCAGGTGTACCGCGGCATGGATATCGGCACGGCGAAGACGTCCGAAGCCGAGCGTCGGGCGCCCCTGTTGCTTGTGGATGTGGTGGAGCCTCGCGAATCCTATTCCGCCGCCTTGTACCAGCGGGATGCCCGTGCGGCCATCGATGCCCTGCTCGATCGGGGCGAGATACCGGTGCTCTGCGGCGGCACAGGGCTCTACGTACGCGCTGCCTTGGATGAGATGGCGTTCCCGGCAGGCGATGTTGAGGGGGCTGCGCGCGGTCGCTACCAGGAGCTTGCCGAGGAGCTTGGCCCCGCGGGCCTCCATGAGCTGCTCGCCCGGCGCGATGCCGCGAGTGCTGAGGCCATCCATCCCAACAATGTGCGGCGCGTGGTGCGCGCCCTCGAGATGCTCGATGAGGGGAAGAGCTACGCTGAGCAGAAGGTGGGGTTTTCCACGCCCGTGGCCCATTACCCGTATCGGCTTTTCGCCCTTACCCGCGATCGTGATCGGCTCTATCGGCGGATCGACGCACGCGTTGACGCCATGATGGCCGCGGGCCTTCTCGACGAGGTGCGCGGTTTGGTCGCCGAAGGGGTTGGTGAGGCGATTACCTCTCGCCAGGCGATCGGTTACAAGGAGATCATGGGTGCCCTTGCAGGCTCCTGCAGTCTGGACGACGCCGTGGAGGCCATCAAACAGCGCTCTCGGCGCTATGCCAAGCGGCAGCTTTCCTGGTGGCGGCGCGATTCGCGGACGATCTGGCTCGATATGGACGAGCTGGGCGTGGCGGGCGCTGCGGATGCGATTCTCGAGGGGTTGATGGGTTAGCTCATGGGTAGGTTCTCCTACATCGAGACCGCGCCCGTGCCCGAGCGCGCGCTGCTTCTTGGAATCGATCGCGCCTCATCGCCCTGGCCCGTCGACCGCTCGCTCGATGAGCTCGAGCGATTGGCGTATACGGCGGGAGCCGAGGTCGTCGCCCGCTTGACGCAGCGTCTGGACCGACCGGTGCCACGCACCTTCATCGGTTCCGGAAAGGTCGAGGAGCTGGTCGGCATGGTGCGCCGGCTCTCGATCGACGTCGTGATCTTCGACGACGAGCTGACTCCCTCGCAGCAATCGAACCTTGAGCACGCCGTGGGCGAACCGGTGAAGATCATCGACCGCACGGCGCTCATTCTCGATATCTTCGGGCGGCACGCAAAGACGCGCGAGGGCCGCCTGCAGGTCCAGTTGGCGCAGCTGCAGTATCTGCTTCCCCGGTTGCGGGGCATGTGGACCCATCTCGCCAAGGAGCAGACCCGCGGCGGTATCGGCAGCCGGTTCGGGCAGGGCGAGAGCCAGCTTGAGGTTGACCGCCGTATGGTCCGTAACCGAATCGCGGCGCTCCGCCGGCAGCTGGAGACGCTGGAACGACGCCGCGAGGTGCAATCCCGGGCCCGCGTGGAATCCCCGGCGTTCCGCATCGCGCTCGCAGGCTATACCAATGCGGGGAAGTCCTCGTTGCTGAACCGTTTAACGGGCTCGAGCGTGCTCGCGCAGGACAAGCTCTTCGCCACCTTGGATCCGACGACGCGCTCCCTTGCCCTGCCCGGTGGCCGGGTCGTTACCGTCACCGATACGGTCGGTTTCATCCAGAAGCTGCCGACCTCGCTCGTCGAATCGTTCAAGTCAACCCTCTCCGAGGTTCTGACCGCCGATCTGATCTGCAAGGTCGTGGATGTTTCTGATGATGACTGGAAGCGCCATCTTGCAGCGGTGGAATCCGTGCTCGCCGACATCGGCGCCGACGAACGCCGTGCGATCACCGTTTTCAACAAGGTCGATCTGCTTGAGCCCTCCGAGCGAATGGGGCTTGCGAGGAGCCACCCCGATGCCGTGGTGGTTTCTGCAAGCTCGGGTTTCGGCATCGACGAGCTCATGGAGCGATTATCTCGCGAGGCGTCGTCGGCGGACAGATTGCTCACGGCGGTCATACCGTATCGTGAGGGCGCGCTCCTTCAGACATTGCATGAGCAAGCGCTCGTTTTGAACGAGGAGTACCTGCCCGAGGGAACGCGCCTCGTCGTTAAGGCGGCCCCCCGGCTCGCAGCAGAGCTTGAGCGCTATCGGGTTCTGTAGGGTCGCAAGGCCTCGAATACGTCTTGGCACGCCTGGAGGGTTCGGTCGGTGCAGGTTCCTTACGAGGAAGTCGACGTCGAGCGTACGGATAGTGGGGACGAACCCGGGCAGGATCCCTGCTTCCCGGTAGGCGAATTCGGCCCAGGAGCCTACGAGAATCACGTGGTTCAGGCATCCAGCCTCTTTCAGGAGCGAGGTGATGCGCTCGAACGCGCGTTGCTTCATTCATCATGAAGCTTCACCTGAGTTGGGCGAGCGCGTTGAGAACGTCTTGGCGCCGAACGGCTAGGAGCCGAACACGATGTTCAGCGCCAAGAGGGCGAGCGGTTGATGTGCAAGGTAGATGAGCAGACTATGCCGCCCGATTGCTTCGAGCGGTGACACACGGCGGGCATACATCCATGCGGGGGCTCCTGTTCCGAAGTGCCTCTTGAAAAGGTTCGCGGCATATGACCCGGCAAGATACATGAACGTGAAGGGTACGAGCGGGTAGTAGTCGCCCGAGGCGAAGGTGGGGCTCGGGAATCCGAGCCAGCTGAGTCCCCAGACCTCATAGGCTCGATGCGGTACCTGCCAGGTGAGGGCAAAGAGCGCGAGCAACACGATAAGGGCCGGAAGGGGAGGGACGCGTTTCAGGACCGGTTCCGCAAGCGCGAAGATGAGCGTGCTCGCCGCCATGCAGAAGAGGATGCCGAAGTTCACCGGCGTATCCACGGCTGCGACCGTGGTGGCTATGTAGACCGTGAGCGCCGAGAGCCCGTAAACGCCGGCACGCTTGAAGTTGTCCCGTGAGTAGATCGTCATCCATCCCGCGAGGGCGAGGAATGTCCAGCTGATACTCGAGCGCCAGATCTCCTGGAACGGTCCCACCGTGAACCACGGCATGCTTATGCCGTAGAGATACGCGAGGTCGTAGGATGCGTGGAATGCCACCATGGAACAGATGGTGAGACCGCGTAGCGCATCGAAGAAGGGTATGCGGCGGTGCGCGGTCTCGGGCGTTGCCTGGTGTTCAGGGGCGTGCGACATTGCGAGAACCCGCTAGAACCGGCGCATGAGCGCGACGACCTTGCCGAGGATGGTCGGGTTGTCCGCGTAGATGGGCTCCATCGCGTCGTTCTCCGGCTGGAGGCGAACGCGGCCGCGCTCCTTGTAGAACGTCTTCACCGTGGCGTCACCGTCGATCATCGCCACGACGATCTCGCCGTTCATGGCGGTCTTCTGCTCGCGTACGACGATGTAGTCGCCGTTGAGGATGCCTGCGTTGACCATCGAGTTGCCGTGGACCTCGAGGACGAACGAGCTCGCATCCGTGGCGATCTCGGTGGGAAGCGTGAAGGTGTCCTCGATGTTCTGCTCGGCCAGGATGGGAAGACCTGCCGCGACGCGGCCGACGAGCGGGAGCGCCACGGTGCCGTGCGGGGTCGCGTTCGCCGACTCCGTGGGCTTGGTGGAGGTGCCGTCCTCGTTAAAGACCTCCAGCGCGCGCGGCTTGGAGGCGTCGCGCTTGATGAGTCCGCGCTCCTCGAGAGCAGAGAGGTGCGCGTGCACCGTGGAGGGGGAGGAGAGGCCGACGGCGCTCGCCATCTCGCGGACGCTCGGCGGGTACCCGTTCTCCTTCTGATACTCCTTGATGTACTCGTAGATCTGCCGTTGGCGCTTCGTGACCTTGCGCGTCATGGTCGCTCCCTTCAAGCGTTGACGGACTATGCAAACAATTGTTCGAAATCTGATTGACAGGAACAACTGTTCGAAGATAATGATACACGAACACTCGTTCCGGCGCTAGAGAAATATGTCCGCGCCGCATCGTACGCTTTCACCGTCTAAACGTTTGGAGAGGAGTAAGAACATGAACGCTTCATATGCCATCGAGGGAAACCTCGCACTTGCCCTGCCTGCGGCTCAGCCTGCATCCGATCCCAAGCCGCATTTCGTCGTTGTTTCTGTAGGGAAGACCCAGCCTGCCTTCCTTCGGGTACACCAGGGCGGTTTCGTCCAGCATGCCCGGATCCGGCACGTTCTCATGTTCGGCATCGTGTTTGCCGTTCTCGCGGCAACCTGCGTCACGCTCGCCCTCCGCTTTGAATTTCATGCAGCTGCCATCGCGAACGCTACCTACGAACGTATCGAGGTGCACTCGGGTGATTCCCTCTGGGGTATTGCCGAGGATCACGGTATCGACGGGTTGACCACCGCCGATGTCGTTGAGGCCATACGGCAGCGGAACGACCTTTCTTCGGGTTCTCTGAATCCAGGGCAGATGCTCTCGGTTCCCGCCGTCGCGCGCTGAGTTCCGCGGTTTTGCCGCTCTACTCACTCGCGTGGTATTCTTGCCACGTTGCGAGCGGCTAGATGAGGAGGATGCGTGTACTGCCCTCAATGTGGAAGGGAGAACACCCGTGTGGTCGACTCCCGTATGCAGGAATCTTCGAACGCTATCAAGCGTCGTCGCGAGTGCCGGGATTGCGGGTATCGGTTCACCACCTTCGAGCGCTGCGAAGATCCGATCGAGGTGCTGAAGAGCTCGGGTGCCACCCAGCCCTTTGACCGGGGAAAGCTTCTCGCCGGTTTGATGCGCGCAACGTCGAAGCGCGATATCGACGTCAAGAGCTTGAATGAGCTCATTGACGATATCGAGCGCGAGCTGCGCTCCCGCACCCGTACCACGGTCACGTCCCACGAGATCGGCGACATGGTGCTCAAACGACTCGAGTCCCTCGACAAGGTCGCCTACATCCGCTTCGCATCCGTGTACCGTGACTTCAAAGATATCGATGAGTTCGTGAACGAGCTCGATAAGCTGAGGTGATCCATCGTGTCCCAGGTGAACGTCAACATCAAGCGCCTCGATCCCGAGGTTGAGCTTCCGCGCTACGCCTACGAGGGCGATGCCGGGCTCGATATCCGCGCGAACGAGTCGGTGGATATTCCGCCCCACGAGCGCGCGCTCATCTCAACCGGGCTGGCAATAGCTCTACCCGATGGCTATGCCGGCTTCATGCAGCCCCGCAGCGGCATGGCGCTCAAGCGCGGCCTCTCCATCGCCAACACCCCCGGTCTGATCGATGCGCACTATCGCGGCGAGCTCAAGGTCATCGCGGTCAACCTCGATCCACGCGAGACCGTCCATATCGAGCGCGGCGAGCGGATCGCACAGCTCGTGATCCAGGAAGTGCCCCTGGTGAAGCTCATCGAGGTCGACGAGCTCGATGAGACGGACCGTGGCGAGGGCGGCTTTGGCTCCTCGGGTACGCGATAGGAGCCGAACTCACTTGTAGGGCCGTTCACCCCATCTGTTCGATGCGATGGGCGGCACGTGTTCGGAAGCGTGCGGATTCATCGGTCGCGCATGGAGCCGTCTCCCTCATGAGGCCGCATCCGCCTACCGAATATGCGCAGGCTTTCCGCCCCAATAGAATTCGGCGAAGTGGCGCTCGCGCTCGCGCGGCACCCCCACGAGCTTCATCGTCGCCTCCACGATGTCCTCTGAGGCGCGGGGGCGGCGCAGTCCGTCGGCGTTCACGAGCAGCGCGTGGAGCGCTTCGGGGTTGCCGTGCAGGTGATCGAGCGTCGAGACGAGCTCGCGCGCCGTGGTGGCGTGCATGCTCGCGCCGAACGAGGTCAGCATGGTGGTGTTGGCCTTCTCCTGTCCGTATGATTTGCCCAGGAGCACCATCGGCAGGCGGGCGCAGAGGCATTCCGTCACCGTGAGACCTCCCGACTTCAGGATCGCCAGGTCGGAGGCGTGCATGAGCGCCGCCATGTCGTTCACGTAGTCGAAGACCGATACGTTGCCGAGCTTCATGCCGGCGAAGAGAGCCTTGAGGTTGTCGGAGTACTCGGTGTCGCGCCCCGGCAGGAACACGAAGTGCATGTCGTCGAAACGCCTGAGGAAGGGGATGGCCTGCTCGATTTCGGCTCGAAAGCGCACGTAGGGTTGGGGAAGGCTCGCGCCGGCGAAGATGAGCACGATGCGTTTGTCGGCGGGGAGGTTGAACTCCCGGCGCGCTTCTTGACGGTCCGCGGCCAGTTCGAATCCGTGTCGCACGGGGATGCCGGTGATGGCGATATGGTCCTCGGGCACCTTGCGCGGGCGGAGCGTCTCGGCCATGAACTCGGTGCCCACGCAGAAGAGGTCGCATTCGAGGTGCGGCCACCAGCCCTCGATCTCGTAGTCCGTGGGCACGCAGACGATGGGGTACTCGATGCCTGTGATCATGCGGGCGCCCACGGCTACGTTGGCTGCGGTGATGTGTGTGCAGATGATCGCGAGAGGGCGCTTCTCGGCCACATAGCGGTTGAAGGAGGGGAACATCACCTTGGACCAACCGGTACCGCCGCCCCAGAGCAGGCGTCCGGTGAGCACGTAGCGCCATGTCCAGTCGTAGATGGGGCGCGTGGCGCCGGTGAAGGACGCCGCGGTCTTGTTGCCGTCGATGCGCACCCGGCCGAAGTCGAGGATGTCGAGGACCTCGACATCCGCATCTTCGGGGACGCCGGCCTGCCCGCGCATGCGCTCGACCGCGCTCGCGATGGCCATCGCGGCAGCGCGGTGGCCGGAGCCCACGGACGCGTGCATGACGGTGATGAGGGGTGCCGGACGCGAGGAATCGCTGCGGCTTGTTGCCATCGGTAGCTCCCTGGCGAATCGACGGACGAATCAAGTATAGGATTATAGTACTCAACGGTTGGATGGTTGGGTACCAAGGGTGTGATTGAATCTATCGAGAAGGAGATGAACCATGGAACAAGGAAACGAGTGCGAGCTGCTCATCGTCGGCGGAGGCCCGGCCGGATACGCCGCCGCTCTCTACGGTGCGCGCGCGAGTCTCGACACGGTCGTGCTCGAGCAGGGCATGCCCGGAGGTCAGATCGCCACGTCGGACGAGATCGATAACTATCCCGGCATCCCGCATATCGGCGGGGCCGAGATCGGCCAGCGCATGCAGGAGCATGCCGAGGAGGCCGGCGCGCGGACGGTCTACGGCATGGCCACGGCCATCAGTCCCGCGGAGATTGGGTTCTCCGTGCAGCTCGGGGACCGAAGCATCACCGCTGGCGCCGTCGTTGCCGCCATGGGTGCCACGCCCCGCCCGGGAGGTTTCGAGGGCGAGGACGCCTTCCGGGGCCGCGGCGTCTCCTACTGCGCCACCTGCGACGGCATGTTCTATCGCGGCAAGCGCGTCTTCGTGATCGGCGGCGGCAACACCGCCGTGGAGGAGGCGCTCTACCTCTCGCGCATCGCAGATCGCGTGACCATGGTCGTCCGTCGCGATGAGTTCCGCGCCTCACGGGGCGCCGTCCAGCGCCTGGGGGAGCGGGGTAACATCGATGTGAGACTCCTCACGAGCATCGTCCGCATCGAGGGGCAGACCTTCATCGAGCGCATCGCCTTTCGCGACAACCGTACGGGGGAGGTTTCCGTTGAGGCCTTCGACCCCGGCTCGGTGGGCATCTTCGTCGCGACCGGCCAGGTCCCCCAGACGGAGCTGGTGAGCGGGCTCGTGGACCTCGCTCCGGACGGCGGCATCGTCACCGATGATGCCATGGCCACGCGCACCCCCGGCCTCTTCGCCGCGGGCGATATCCGCTCCAAGGGGCTTCGCCAGGTGGTGACCGCCGCCGCGGACGGCGCCATCGCCGCCACTTCCGCGTACCGCTATCTCGAGGGTCGTCTTTAACTGGCCGTCCAGGCCGGCAATCCGAGAACCGCCCTCTCTGAGTCCCTCTTCTGCAAATTCACTGGAATGGCCCCTCGCGTCGTCGTGAACGGCGCGGGGGCTTATACTGTTCGGGTTCAAAATCACGATTCGCATCCAGGGAGAAGCGCATGCCTGCTGACTTTCCTTCCATGACCACCGCCGAGATCCGCTCGGCCTACCTCAAGTTCTTCGAGGACCGCGGCTGCAAGCTGTACCCCAGCTCCAGCCTCGTGCCCGACGATCCCTCGCTGCTCCTCGCCAACGCCGGCATGAACCAGTTCAAGGAGTACTATCAGGGTAAGAAGACCATGAAGGAGATCGGCGCGTGCTCCTGCCAGAAGTGCGTGCGCACGAACGACATCGACGTCATCGGTTCCGATGGCCGCCACCTCTCCTTCTTCGAGATGCTCGGTAACTTCTCCTTCGGCGGCGTCTCCAAGGAGCAGGCGTGCTCCTGGGCCTTCGAGCTCATCACCAAGGTCTTCAAGCTGCCGGTGGAGCGCCTCTACTTCACCGTCTTCACGGAGGATGACGAGACGCACGACATCTGGCGCTCCCTCGGCGTGGAGGAGGACCACATCTCACGCCTGGGCGAGGACGACAACTTCTGGGCCGCCGGCCCCACCGGCCCCTGCGGCCCCTGCTCCGAGATCTACTTCGACCAGGGCGAGGAGTTCGGCTGCGGGAGTCCCGATTGCGCTCCCGGCTGCGACTGCGACCGCTTCCTCGAGTTCTGGAACCTCGTGTTCACCCAGTACGACCGCCAGGAGGACGGCTCCATGCCCGAGCTGCCCCACCGCAACCTCGATACGGGCATGGGCCTGGAGCGCATGGCGGCCATCATGCAGCACGCGAGCTCCAACTACGACGGCGACCTCATGCAGGGCCTCATCGCCCTCGGCGTGAAGATCTCCGGCAAGGCCTACGACCGCACGAGCTACACCGGCGCCTCGCGCAGCCTGCGCATCATCGCCGACGCCGCCCGTGCGGTGGACTTCCTCATCGCCGACGGCGTCCTGCCCGGCAACGAGGGCCGCGGCTACGTGCTGCGCCGCCTGCTTCGCCGCGCGGTGTTCCACGGCCGCCTGCTCGGCATCGAGGGCGCGTTCCTCGGCCAGTTCATCGACGAGGTCAACGAGCTCATGGGCGACGCCTACCCCGAGCTCCGCGCGAACAGCGCGCTCGTGCACGGCATCGTGAACGCCGAGGAGGAGCGCTTCTCCGCCACCCTCGAGCAGGGTCGCGCCACGCTCGACGAGGCCCTCGCCGCGCTCGCCGAGGGCGCCGTGCTCGACGGCGGCACCGCCTTCAAGCTGCACGACACCTTCGGCTTCCCGATCGACCTCACGGTCGAGATCGCCGGTGCCGCCGGCCACGAGGTCGACATGGACGGCTTCAACGAAGCCATGGCCGAGCAGAAGGCCCGTGCCCGCGCCGCCGCCGAGGGCGACGCCTGGGGCTCGTTCAACGACGTGTGGACCGAGCTCTCCGACAAGCTGCCCGCAACCGTCTTCGACGGCTACGACAACGATTCGCTCGATGGCGCAAAGGTCCTCGCCATCGTGCGCGAGGGTGTTTCCGTCGAGCGCGCCGCGGAGGGCGAGGAGGTCGAGGTCGTGCTTGACCGCACGCCGTTCTACGCCGAGATGGGCGGCCAGGTGGGCGACACCGGCGAGCTCGTCTCCGCCGGAGCCCGCCTCGCGGTGACCGACACCAAGGGCCATAACGGCCTCTACGCGCACGTGGCCCGCGTCGACTCCGGCGAGCTCTCCGTCGGCGACGAGGTGAGCGCCTCGATCGACGCCCATCGTCGCGAGCTCATCCGTCGCAACCACACGGCGACCCACCTGCTCGACGCCGCGCTGAAGCACGTGCTCGGTGAGCATGTGAACCAGGCTGGCTCGCTCCTCGACGACGAGCGCCTGCGCTTCGACTTCACGCACTTCGAGGCCTGCACCTCCGAGCAGCTCGAGACCATCGAGCGCCTTGTGAACGACGAGATCTTCGCCGCGAAGCCCGTCGTCACGAGCGTGATGGGTATCGAGGAGGCCAAGGCCTCCGGCGCCACCGCGCTCTTCGGCGAGAAGTACGGCGACGTGGTGCGCGTGGTCTCCGCCGGTACCGAGGACCAGCCGTTCTCCCGTGAGCTCTGCGGCGGCACGCACGCCCGCAACACCGCCGAGCTCGGCCTGTTCAAGATCGTCTCCGAGTCCTCCACGGGCTCCAACGTACGCCGCATCGAGGCAGTGACGAGCCTGGGCGCCGTGCGCTTCCTCGAGGAGAAGGGGCGCGTGCTCGCCGAGGCGGCCGCGACCCTCAAGTGCCGCGACGAGGAGCTCCCCGCGCGCATCGAGGGCCTCAAGGGCGAGGTCCGTGAGCTCAACCAGAAGCTCAAGGCCGCGCTCGTGGGCGGAAGCTCCGACAAGATCCAGTCCGCCGTCTCCGATGCCATCGACCTCGGTGCCTACCGCGCGGTCATCGCTCGCATGGACGGCCTTGCTGGCGGCGAGCTGCGCGACGCGTGGGACGCCATCCGCAACAAGCTGCAGGGCGCCGACGCCGCCTGCGTGCTCGCTTCCGCCACGCCTGATGGCAAGGTGGCGCTCGTCGCCGCCGCGACCGACGGCGCCGTGAAGGCCGGTTTCAAGGCGGGCGACGTGATTCGCCAGGTTGCTGCGTACGTGGGCGGTCGCGGTGGCGGCAAGCCCGCCATGGCCCAGGCCGGCGGCAAGGACGCTGCCGGTATCGACCGTGCGCTCGACGCGGCCCGCGAGCTGCTGCGGGCCTAGCCGGCTCGGCCCGCTCCCAGGACATGGTCGCGCTCGCGCTCGACATAGGGGAGGTCCGCATCGGAATCGCGGCCTCCGATCGCTCCGGCCGCGTCGCGGCGCCGGTGAAGGTGTTGCCTGCGGCCGAGGTTGAGGCTGTGTCCCGTAGCTTCCGGACCATCCTCGAGGACTATGAACCCGATATCCTCGTCTGCGGGCTTCCGCGCACGCTCGCCGGCGAGGAGGGGCCCCAGGCCGCTCGCGTGCGCGACGTCGCCCGGCGGGTGGCGGAGCAGACGGGGATTCCCATCGCGTTCACCGACGAGCGCCTGTCCTCAGCCGAAGCCAAGCGTATCCTGCGTGCCGAGGGTTTGTCCGAGCGCAAGATGCGCGGTAAAGTCGATATGATCGCCGCGTCGCTCTTCCTGCAATCGTGGCTCGACGCTCGAGCGGAGCGGAGCGGAACGGCTGACGGCCGTCCCTGTCCCTCCCTTCACGAAAGGACCGACCGTGGCGAACGGATACCGTAAAGATGAAGGCCGGGTAGCCGGTCGAAGTAGTCGCCCCGCGGGCGCCCGGCGCGCTGCCGGCGCGCGCTCGCGTATCGGCTCACACAGCGCCGTGCCTATGAAACGTGCCCGTCGCACGCCTACCGGTGCCCCGGTGGCGCGAAGGAACGCCACGCGCAGAAGGCCCACGCGCCCCGCCGCCCCCGCCGCCATCATCATCAGCTCCGTGCTCGTCCTCGTTCTGGCGGGTATCGCCATCTTCGTGGTGCCGCCGATCCATCGCGCGGTCTTTGGCTCCGGCGTCGCCTCCGGCCAGGAGGTGAGGGTGACCATCCCCGACGGTTCCGGCGGAGACACCATCGCCGGCATCCTCGTCGGCGCTCACGTGATCGAGGACCCCAAGGATTACTACGCTGCCGTCACCGCGCTCGGGGCGGAGCAGTCCATCAAATCCGGTTCGTACCAGTTCACGACCGGCCAGGATGCCGAGTCGGTGGTGCGTCAGCTCATGGAGGGGCCGAACGTCAGCGGCCTCAAGGTCACCGTTCCCGAGGGGCTCACCGTCTCCGAGACTGCCGCGAAGGTCCAAGATGCCCTGGGCGTGTCCGCGGACGATTTCATCGCCCAGGCCAAGGCCTCCACGTACGCCGCCGATTATCCCTTCCTCGACGGTGTGGCGCATGACGGCTACGACACGCTCGAGGGCTTCCTCTGCCCCAAGACCTACACCTTCGAGAAAACGCCCACGGTCGATACCGTCATCCGCGCCATGCTCGACCAGTACGCCAAGGAGTACGCCGCCCTCGACTTCTCGGGTGCGGAGAGCCTGATCAAGAGCCGCTACGGTCTGGACATGAGCGACTACCAGATCCTCATCATGGCCTCGATCGTGGAGCGCGAGGGGCTTACCGACGAGCAGCGCTTGAACGTCGCCTCGACCTTCTACAACCGTATGCGCGACGGCATGGCGCTCCAGAGCGACGCCACCCTCATGTACGAGACCGGCGGCGAGGTCACGGCATCCGACATCCAGACCATCGAGAGCCCCTACAACACGTACAAGAACTCCGGGCTCACGCCCACGCCCGTGTGCTCGCCTTCCAAGAACTCCCTCAAGGCGGCGCTCGCACCCGCCGACACCAACTACCTGTACTTCTACATCACCTCGGATAAGGCCGTCTTCTCCGAGACCTACGACGGCCACCTGGCCGCCATCGGGGAGAACAGCCAATGAGCCTTCTGAGTCCTACCCGCTACGTCGCCCGCGTCGAGCTGATCGACCTCGACGCGCTCTTCGCCTCCGGTAAGCGTGCCATCCTCCTCGATCGCGATAACACGCTCGTGCCGCGCGACCGCACTACCGCACCCGATACCGTCGCCGCATGGCTCGACCACGCCCGCGAACTCGGCTTCGAGCTCATCATGGTCTCCAACAACATGCACCGCGACGAGGTGGCGTGCTCCGCGGGCGAGCTCGGCATGGACTACATCTGCGGTGCCATGAAGCCGGCGCCCTTCGCCATCCGCTCCGGCATGCGGCGCCTGGGTGCCGAACCCGCTGAGTCCGTGCTCATCGGCGACCAGCTCTACACCGATGTCTGGGGCGGCAACCTGGCGGGCATCGATACCATACTCGTGCGCCCGCAGACCACTGTGGACCTGTGGTACACGCAGATCTTCCGTATCTTCGAGCGCCGCGCGCTCAGGAACCTGCCGTGCGAGGAGTGAGCGCGGTGGCCGAGGGTACCCTTGAGGATCCATCCGTCCCCGACCGGGTGGAGAAGCGCGGACGCGATCACATCTTCTTCGTCGGGTTCCACGGGGCGGGTAAATCCACGTTGGCGAGAAACCTGGGCGGGATGTTCAACCGCCGTTACGTGGATACCGACCGCCTGGTCGAGCGCCGGGCGGGGATGTCCGTGGCGATGATCTTCGAGTCCCAGGGAGAAGCGCGCTTTCGGGAGTTCGAGACGGCGGCGCTCGCCTCGCTCCGCGTCGAGCGGAGCCTGCTCGTCTCCTGCGGGGGCGGGATCGTCGAGACGCCGCGGAACATCACCCTGATGCGCGAGATGGGCTACTGCGTCTACCTCGACGGGGACCTCGACGACAGCCTTCGCCAGATCAGGCGCAGCGATACACGGCCCGACCTCGTGTCCGAGTCGCACGCTGCCCGCCTGCTCGAACGCCGCCGCCCGCTCTACCGACGCGCGGCCGATTACGTAGTGGATATCCGCGGCAAGAGCTTCACCGAGGTCTCGTACGCCGTGGCCGAGTTGCTATTGGAGCGTGGTCTTCTATGATCAGACGCAAGCTCATCAACTATGCGCAGGGTAGCTGCGACTTCCGTATCGGCGACGGCGCCTTGGAGGACCTCTCCAAGTTCGCTAAGTCGCTCGTCGCCGTGCCCCGCAGCGCCGTTCTCGTCACGCGGGCCGACCTGGCCGCCGGTCCCGCCGTCGCGGTCTCGCGCGGCCTGGCCGACGCCGGCTTCACGGTCCGGGACCTCTCGCTTCCCGCCGGGGAGGACGTCTGCACCGCCGCGTATGCCTTCCAGCTGCTCGAATTCCTCGAGGGCATGGCGCTGACCGCCGACGACCTGGTGGTTGCCGTGGGCGACGCGGAGGTCCTCGGCGTCGCCCAGTTCTGCGCCGGCATCTGGTGCGGGGGCACCGCCTCTCTGCTCGTGCCCACGACGCTCGATGCCATGGTCACCTGCGCCACCGCCTCGCGCGGGCTCGCCGTGGGCCCCTCCGAGCAGATGGCCTGGCTGCCCGCCCGTCCCGGCATGACGGTCTGTGACCTCTCCTTCGTGCGCGAGGCTAGCGCCGAGGAGAACCGTTTGGGTTACGTTCAGCTCATCGCCTCCGCCATGATGCAGAGCCGCCGCTCGTGGGAGCAGCTCGCCGAGAAGCTGTCCGACATCCTAGCCTCCGACGAGCTCTCGCTCATCGAGGCGGTGAACGACGCCCAGACCTCCCGCCTCTCCGTCGTCAAGGCTCCGAGCCTCTCCGGTAAGAGCGCGCTGCTCTACGGCGAGACCACGGCCCGCGCCCTGCGCTCCCTTCTCGGCCCCGAGGCTCCCTGGTGGCACCTCCTCGCCGAGGGCATGCGCTTCGAGGCGCGCCTGGGCGTGGAGGCCGGCAAGCTCGATGCGGACGACATGTTCGACCAAGACGACCTCCTGGACGAGGTCGGCGCCGAGGAGCTTCCCTTCGACGTGGCCCCCGAGGCGTTCATCGAGGCGCTCCGCGCCGCCCGCTTCAAGCGGTCCAACCGCTTCATGCTCGCCATCCCCCAGAGCGTGGGCACCGTGCGCCTGACCGTGCTCGAGGAGGACGTGCTCGAGCGCCACGCCCGTGCGTACGTGGCCAGCAGGGCGGAGCTCCTGTAGCGTTCCGCCGCGGTCCCCGGACGACCTCTCCGCCTTCTTGCGAGACCGGAAATCCCTCCAGCGAACCCGCAGGAAACGTATGAGCGAACACGTGCCCGGCTCTCCCAGCGAGCACCGGGCCGCGTTCGTTTCCTGGAGTTCGCCGGAGGGATTTCTCAGTTCGGTCGAAAGGCTCCGCGGCCGTCCAGGGTCCGCGGCGGCACCTCCGGGAAACTCGTATTAGAATCGTGGACGTCATTGTCGTGGAAAGGACTTTACGATGACCGATCAACTCGTAGGACCTGCCGGCCGCATCGCTCGCGTGCGCGCCCTCATGGAGAAGCGCGGCTACGACGCCGTCTGCGTGCGCGACGAGGCCAACCTGCGCTGGCTCACGGGCGCCCAGGGCGTCTTCGACTACACGGGCGAGTTCCCGCACGCGGCGCTCATCACAGCCGATGCGTGCCTGCTGCACACCGATTCCCGCTACTTCAACTCGTTCATCGAAAAGCTGCCCGAGGGTACGCCCTGGAAGGTGGACATGGATGAGATGGAGATCCCCAAGTGGGTCGCCAAGCACGCGGCTACCGCCCGCGTTCGCGTGCTCGCCGTCGAGGACGACATGCAGGTAGCCTTCTACCGCGGCATCGAGCGCGCGGCCGAGGACCTCTCCGTCGCGCTGGCGCTGCCGCTTATGCACCACGATATCCAGCTCATGCGCGCCGTGAAGGACGCCGAGGAGATCGAGCTCATGAAGCACGCGCAGTCTATCACGGACGCGGCGTTCCAGCACATGCTCGGCTTCATCAAGCCCGGTCTCACCGAGAAGGAGATTCGCCTCGAGCTCGAGAACTACATGTTCAGCCACGGCGCCGACGCGCTTGCCTTCGGCTCCATCGTGGCCGCGGGGGCGAACGCCGCCAACCCGCACGCGGTGCCGAGCGACTACGTGGTGCAAAAGGGCGACTTCGTGCTCATGGACTACGGCGCGGGCTATCACGACTACCGCTCCGACATGACGCGTACCGTCTGCCTGGGTGAGCCGAGCGCCAAGCAGCGCGAGATCTACGACCTCGTGCGTCGCACCCACGAGGAGTGCGCAGCCGCCGTGCACGCGGGCGTGGACGGCCATGACATCCACCTGCTCAGCAAGAAGATCATCGGCGACGCCGGTTACGGTGCCTTCTACGGTCACGGCCTCGGGCATGGCGTGGGCATCGACATTCATGAGAAGCCCATGTTCGGCCGTGTCTCCAACGAGGTGAAGGCCGGTGCCGTCATCACGGTGGAGCCAGGCGTGTACCTGCCGGGCGAGTTCGGCGTGCGCCTGGAGGACTTCGGCCTTGTCACCGAGGACGGTTACGAGCCCTTCACGCAGTCCCCGCACGAGCTGCAGATCATCGACTGTTAGGATCTTCGCTTTTCTACCTCGGGCCGCTCACCATCCGGTGGGCGGCTTTTTTATATGCAAAGTTGCAGGTAGATGCTTGTAGA
Organism: Collinsella sp. AK_207A; assembly: GCF_902501965.1. GTDB lineage: Bacteria > Actinomycetota > Coriobacteriia > Coriobacteriales > Coriobacteriaceae > Collinsella. The sequence continues at coordinate 163,404 of NZ_CABWID010000014.1, forward strand.
CAGGTTTGGTTGACAACTCTGTCGGCCTTGTTGACAGACGTATCGTACGCGTATTCACATACTCGAGGTGACTGAAGGCCGAATAGCTGAAAGGAGGCAATGGATTAGTACGTAAGACATCGATAGTTTGGAGATCGAAATGTCGATGAGTAGGAAGCCATTCTCACGCGAACGGCAAGAGCAAGGTGTATCGGAAAATGGTCAGTTCCGTTGTTTATCGGAACGCATTCCGAGCAGTTCGCGCCTAGGTCATCTCAATGTAGTTTTGGAGGCAGCCGCATGTCTTTGATTCCTTGGATACAGGGTGTTTCACGGAATCGTCTTGAGGGCTGTTCCATTGAGGATTCCCTCGCTCAGCGTCTAGCTCAGGATTACTCCCTTCCCGCTCGCGAGGCCGAGTGCTTGGCGTGTGCGCTGCGTGGGGAGCCGTCTTCATCGATTGCGAAGCGGCTTGGCATTTCTCCCTCGACGGTCCGTACCTACCTCGTTCGGTCCTACGGTCATGTGGGTGTTTCGTCTTTGGAAGGGGCCAAATCGCTGTTTTTACCCGAGCTCATGGTCGAGCCGGGCAAACTGCCCGAAGATGCTCGTTCATGGAGCTCGGTTTCCATCCGTATGGTGCGCCGGCTCTCAGAAGCGCCCTTTCAACGAGTAGTTTGCTCCATCGTATCCATTGCTGTTGTCGTTGCCATTTTCTGCCGGACCTCTTTTACCGCCCAGCTCACTTTCGTCATGGTTATATGGGGTTTCTTCGTTGCTGCATTGGTGCTCGCTCGCATGCTGCGGCCGCCTGCATCCTCTCGTTCTTCAACGTGCTCAGGTACCGTTTCAACAGTCCTTGTAGGGTTGGTCTTTGCCTGGGTCTTCCTCGACATGAACTCTGGTTATCCGCTCATGGGATTCGAATTCGTCGCTGTGCCCCCGCTCATCGCCTGCCTGACCTGTTCCGTGCTCGTCCCATTGTTTCGGTGCGAGCTGCACGACATGTCCTGGGTCGACATCGTACTCATCGTCGCCTGCCACATGCTCTTCTTCTGTGCCAGCGTGCTTCTTGACCAGGTATACGTCCTGTTCTTCGCTGCACTTGCCGCATTGCTCGCGTTTGGTGCAAGAGGGGCTGGGGAATACGTTGATGCTCCAGCGCCATTCAAACCTCTGATGCTGCTGGTCGGGTTCGTCGCCGGACTTCTCGCATATCACGTGTTCCAAGGGCTTTCTGCGTTGTTCCTTCCGCTTCTGTCCGAGGTGGAGATGTCTCAGGCCTTGGTAACCGCTGCGTTTGGCATCTACGGTGTCGGCGGCATGATGTTGGTCTCGATGTCGTTCTTTCTCTGGCCCATCATAGCCGCCGCTGTTTCCGGCACGCGCTCCTTGGACGATGACCTCGCCGGTCATTACTTGCGCGGAAGAGGTCTTAACGAGCTTGAGGCGGCAACGGCGCTCGGTTTGCTGCAGGGCCGAACGCTCGCCCAGCTCTCCGACGAGCTCGGGTATTCGGTGAGTTCAATCGGGGCCGCGCGGACCTCGTTGTTCAGGAAGCTCTCCGTGGCGTCTCGATGGGAGTTGGGGGGGCTCGTGGCGCGAGAAGTCCCCGGCATTCGCCCCGATCAAGTTTGAAAGTGAGGGACACTGTGACTGTGAAATCTAAGTTGAGCGTCATTCTCGCCGTCTTCCTCGGGATGATCGTCCTGGAAACGTCGATGTTCGCGCTCAATCTCTACCAAGAAAGCCGCTCCGTTGAACGGGGCGCGGAGCGTGGCTTCGACCTGGCGGGCACCTACGGGTATGGCGGCGCATCCCAAGAGAACGATGAGGACGGCTCCATTCGCTCGGCATCCTTCGTGCCGGGCACCTCGAACGATGGCCAGGGCTCGTACCAGCTTATTGGCGAATTCGACGGTGATCTCGGGTACCGGAACGGCACCTTCCGCAGGACCTTCGATCCCAACGTATTCGATCTCTATAGCGAGGACGGTTCCCACATGGGGTCGGCGCACCTGGCGTACGCGCGTCCCGATGGCTCGGGATTGATCTATCTCTCCGTGGACGGCCTGGACTGTTCGCTGTCCAAATGGAGTGCGACGCCCGGATTCGTCGAATGACGCCGCAGCGCATCGGAATCGACCAAGCGTGCAGCTTCTAAGGAAGGCCCCTGCGGGGGCCTTTCCTCGTTGTATAATTCACGGGTTTATGAATCATGCGGGTCGTCTTCCCGCAGTTAAGAGGAGAGGTAGTTCCATGGCAGCCATCACCACCGCCGACTTCAAGAACGGCATGGGTCTCAAGATCAAGGACAAGATCTACACCATCGTCGAGTTCCAGCACGTCAAGCCCGGCAAGGGTGGCGCCTTCGTGCGCTACAAGACCAAGGATCTGAAGACCGGCCGCGTGGTCGAGAATACCTGCAACGCCGGTTCCAAGTTCGAGAGCGTCCAGCTCATCACCAAGGAGATGCAGTACCTCTACCACGACGGCGTCTCCTACATCTTCATGGACAACGAGACCTACGAGCAGGTGCCCGTGCCCGACGATATGGTGGGCGACAACGCAAAGTGGCTGCGTGAGAACGACGTCTGCCAGCTGCTCTACGCGGACGATGACCTCATCGGCGTGCAGCCTCCGATGTTCATCATCGCCACGGTGACCGAGACCGTACCGGGCGCCAAGGGCGACACCGTTCAGGGCGCCTACAAGCCCGCCACCATCGACACGGGCGCCGAGGTCCAGGTCCCCATGTACCTCAACGAGGGCGAGCAGATCAAGGTCGACACGCGTACCGGCGAGTTCGTCTCCCGCGCGTAGGTCTGCCCGGACCGTCCGTTCCCATTTGTTTCGAACCGAGGAGCTAGCATGCCAGAGATCAAGATCGCGGGCATCGGCATCGCGCCCGAAGTCATCCAGGCCATCGTCTCCCGCGCCGCCGAGGGCGTCGAGGGCGTCGCCTCCGTGGGGTCCAAGGACCTCGCCCAGAACCTCGTCCAGATGTTCACCGCGCGCACCGCGGCGCCTGCCGGCCCCTCCGTCGAGGCCGAGGTCGAGGACGACCGGCTCGTCCTGACCGTGCACCTCACGGTCTTCTACGGTTATCCCTTCAAGCAACTGGCCGAAGCGGTCCGCGAGGCGGTTGCCGCCCACATCGACGCCCAGGTCGGCGTGGACGTGGCGCGCATCGACGTCTGTATCGACGGCCTCGTCTTTCCGAAGGAGTAGCGGGTGGGTGTCACTGAGACGGTCATCAAGGGTGACCAACTTGCCAGCTATCCTTCTCTGCGCGCGCTTATCAAGGGGGAGACGCCCGATGAGGTTCGCGTTGAGAGCTACGACCGCGCCGGCCGCACGGCTCGTGGCCGCACTCGTGCCCGCGCGCAGGCACTTCAGCTGCTCTTCCAGGCCGAGGCACTCGGTGTGAGTGTGGATTCCCTGCTCGATTCCCGCACGGAGCTCCTCTCCCAGCCGCCGCTCGACCCGTTCGCGGCCGAGCTCGCGCGTGGTTGCTTCGCCTCCATCGCTGCCATCGACCTCGCACTGCGCGACGCCGCCGACAACTGGACCCTCGACCGCATGCCGGCGATGGACCGGAGCCTGCTCCGCCTTGCCATCTACGAGATGCGCGTCATGCCCGGTGATGACGTTCCCGCGGACGCCGTGGTGATCGATGAAGCCGTGGAGATCGCCAAGGCGTACGGTACCGAGGAGAGCCCCAAGTTCGTGAACGGCGCGCTCGGGCGCATCGCCCGCGAGGTGCCGAGCGACCCTGACGCCCAAGGCGGTGTGATGGACCGCTTCCGCGCGAGCATCGTCGCCGCCGCGGCCGCCGAAGCTGCCGTGGCTGCCGGCGACGAGGCTGCCGAAAGCAACGAGGCCCTCGCATCCGACGAGTCCGGTGAGTAGCATGGCCGAGACCGGCGGCCGCACCTTCGACGACATCACGGCGCGCTTGGACGAGATCGTGTCCGCCGTGAAGTCCAAGGATACCTCGCTCGAGCGTACGCTCGACCTATTAGACGAGGCGATCGAGCTCGGGTCCAAGGCAGTGGAGATGGTCGATCGCGTGGAACTCTCCCCGCGCGAGGCCGACCTCCTCGACGCCAAGGAGGCCGAGGCGCGCGCCGCGTCCGGCGAGGATGCGGACGCCGTCCCAGTGAACGGCCCGCAAGATCCGCCGGCGGGGGAGTGACGATGAAACGCGTTCGTCTGGATGACGAGCTCGTGGCGCAGGGCATCTGCCAGGACAAGGCGGATGCCCTGCGCACCCTTATGGCGGGCCTGGTTTCCGCCCGGGGCGAGCGCCTGACCTCGCCCGGTCAGCTCGTCGTCCCCGGCATCGAGCTGCATGTGAAGGGTCGCTCCGCCTACGTGGGGCGGGGCGGGCTCAAGCTCGCCGGCGCGCTCGACTCGTTTCAGGTTGATCCCGCGGACCTCTCATGCCTGGATGTGGGATGTTCCACCGGCGGGTTCACCGACTGCCTGTTGCAACGCGGCGCGGCGCGCGTCCTCTCCGTCGATGTGGGCCGGGCGCAGTTTGCCTGGAGCCTGCGCAACGACGGTCGCGTCACCCTGCTCGAGCGCACGAACATCGCGGACTTGCCCGCGCTCGGATATACCGGATGCTGTGACCTTGCGGTCTGCGATGTCTCCTTCACGAGCGTGGAGCATGTGCTGCCGGCCGTGCTCGCCGCCCTGAACGGGGAGGGCCGCTTCCTCACCCTCGTGAAGCCCCAGTTCGAGGCAGCGCCCGAGGACGTGGGGGCCGGCGGCGTGGTCAGCGATCCCGCGGTCTGGGCTCGGGTGCTCCAACGAAACATCCACCTGTTCGCCGAGAACGGCCTGTTTCCCGTGGACATCTGCACCTCGCCCATCAAGGGCGCCAAGGGCAACCATGAGTTCTTCCTTCTGGGCGATCGCGCGCGGTTCGCCGCCACGCAGCCCCAGGAGCTCTCCGCGCATATACGAACGCTCGAGGAGAAAGCGGGTCGTCTATGAAGGTCTTCCTGGTTCCCAACTTCTACAGCAACGAGGCCGTCCAGAGCGGTCTCACCCTCGAGCTGTGGCTGACGCGTCAGGGCTACGAGGTCGCATGGGCCTCGGACCAGCGCTCGGGTATCCTGACGCCGCCCGAGGCGACGGAAGGGGCAGATCTCGTCATCAGTCTGGGCGGGGACGGCACCCTCTTGCGCGCGGTCCGCATCCTCGCCGGTCGCGAGGTGCCGGTGCTCGGCCTCTCGTACGGCCACCTGGGCTTCCTCACTGCCGCGAGCCCCGAGGAGCAAGACGTGCTCCAGGTGGTCTCCGACGCGCTCACCGGCGAGATGCACGTCAGCCGGCGCGCCATGCTCTCGTGCGAGGTCTTCTCCACGCGGGCGGGCGGCAGCGAGTCGGTGGTCACCGCCACGGGCCTGAACGACATCGCCCTCACGCGCGGGCCCCTCTCTGATATCGTCGAGTACGACATCACCGTCTCGGGCCACCACATCGACCGGCTGCGGGCCGACGGCGTGGTTGTCTCGACCGCCACGGGTTCCACCGGCTACGCCCTCTCTGCGGGCGGGCCCATCGTGAGTCCCGACTACAAGGGTTTCGTCTGCGTGCCCATCGCCCCGCATACCATCCAGGCGCGCGCCTTCCTCACATCCCCCTCCGACGTGGTGGAGGTCGCGCTCTCTAAGGATCGCCCCTCGGTGCCAGCGATCGCGGTGGACGGCCAGCATCTGGAGACCGGGGGCACGGTGGAGCGGCTTCTGGTGCGCCGCAGCGCCTCGGACGCGCTCTTGCTCGACTACGGCCCCGAAACCTTCTACGCGAGCGTCAGCCGGGTCTTCTACGGGGTGCGTCGGGGAGGTGTCGCGGATGATCGATGAGATCCACGTCGAGAACCTCGCGCTCATTCGCGAAGCGGCGCTGGCACCCTGCGCCGGGCTCACCGTGCTCACCGGCGAGACGGGAACGGGTAAGACGGCGTTGCTCAGCGCGCTCAAGCTGCTCATGGGCGAGCGTGCGGACGCCTCGCAGGTGCGCGAGGGCACCAAGCGAGCCATCGTCGAGGGGCGCGTGTTCAACGGCGCGCACGACTTAGAGGGTTTCACGGTCGCGCGGAGCGTCGGCGCGGACGGCCGCAGCAGGGTGAAGATCGACGGCTCGATCGCCGGCGTGCGCGAGCTCGCCGACCGCATGCGGCCGCTCATCGACCTCTGCGGCCAGCACGAGCACCAGCGCCTGCTCGATGCCCAGAGCCACGTTGACATGGTGGATGCCTGGGGCGCCGCGACCATCACGCCCGCACTCGAGGCGTATCGATCCGCGCTGCATGATGCCCGTGCCGCGGCCGCCGAGCTCGCGCGCATCGAGTCGGCGGCGCGTACCCAGGGATCGCGCGTTGAGGAGGCCCGGTTCGTCGTGGAGCGCGTGGGCGAGGTGGATCCCAAGCCCGGTGAGCTCGAGGAGCTCGAGGAGTCCCTTCCCCGTGCCGAGCACGCGGAATCGCTGGCCAGAACCGCCAACGACGCCCAGGAAGCCGTCTTGGGCGAGGGCGGTGCGCTCGATGCGCTGAACGGTGCCATCTTCGACCTGCAGCGTATGGGGCGCGTGGACCCCAAGCTCTCCGAGTTCGCCGACACCCTTTCCAATGCCGCCATCATCATGGAGGATGCCGCCTCCGACCTGCGCCGTTACCGCGACGAGGTGGACTACGACCCTGCTGAGCTCGCGCAGGCACAGGAGCGTTTCGGGGCGCTGCGCGGCCTTCAACGCAGCTTCGGGCCGACCATGGACGACGTCTTCCGCCGACGCGATGAGGCGACTGAGCTGCTCTCACTCGTAGATGACGGCGAGGAGCGGGTGCGCCGCGCCCGCGCTGCCGGAGATGCCGCCGAGCAGGCGCTCGCCACCGCCGCCCGCAAGCTCAAGAAGGCCCGTGCCGCCGTGGCGCCCCGGTTCTGCCGCGAAGTCGGTAAGCAGATGGCCCGGCTTGAGATGTCGCGCGCCGAGCTCGTGTGGGAGAGCCGTCCGCTCCCGCGCGCCCAGTGGACCGAGCAGGGAACCGAGAGCTCGGAGCTCCTCTACCGGAGTGGCGCCGGCCTCACGCCGCGCCCGCTCAGGAAGATCGCGTCGGGCGGCGAGCTCTCGCGCGTCATGCTCGCGTGCAAGGTCGTGCTCGGTGAGGCGGATGCCGTGGACACGCTCGTCTTCGACGAGGTGGATGCCGGTGTGGGCGGTGCCGTGGCGCGCTCGCTCGCCGCCGTGCTCGCGGATCTGGCACGCACGCACCAGGTCATCGTCGTCACGCACCTGGCCCAGGTGGCCGTGCTCGCCGAGACGCACTACGTTGTCTCACGCCTCGACGGCGACCTTCCGGAGACCCAGCTCACCTCGGTGACCGGTGATCAGCGCGTGCGAGAGGTCGCCCGCATGCTCTCGGGTGACGCCTCCGAGGAGTCGCTCGCCCATGCCGAGCAGATGCTTCGCGAGGCCGGGCGGCTGTAAGCGGAATGGGCTGTAAGCGGAATCCCATCGAATCTGTTTGAAAAGGGGGGAGGCCATGAAGGCGCTCGTCATCAACGGTCCCAACATCAACTTCGTGGGCATCCGAGAGCCGGGCATCTACGGCTCCGATTCCTACGACGACATCGTGGCGCTCTGCCAGCGCACCGGTCTTGAACTGGGCTTCGAGTCCGTAGAGTGCTTCCAGTCGAACCACGAGGGCGATATCGTGGACAAGATTCAGGAAGCGTACGGTGCAATCGACGGCATCGTCATCAATCCCGCGGCGTACACGCATACGAGCGTGGCGATTCTGGATGCGCTCAAGGCCGTGAGCATCCCCGCCGTGGAGGTGCACATCTCCGCCGTGGAGAGCCGTGAGGACTTTCGCCAGGTGAGCTTTGCCGGCATGGCGTGCTTCGCCAAGGTGACGGGCGAGGGCATCCAGGGTTACGCGCACGCGCTCAGGCTGCTCGCCGAGAAGCTTGACGAGCCGGCGGCGTAACCCGGGTGTTTCGAGCAGGTGAGCGGGCGGGTCCGGCGGGCATGCCCTCCCACCTGCTCACCTCATCATCTAAAGCATGGGTGGGAGCATGGCCGCCAGGTTCTCCGCGGTGTGCTCAGCGCGATCGGTGGAGCTGACTACCAAGTCCGCCCAGGCGCGGTAGAGCGGCATACGGCGCTCGGCGAGGGCCTCCACGCCATCGCGGGCGGTGATGGGGCGGTTCTTGCGGGCGAGTTCGCCGATCGGCCGGTCGATCATGCAGATGAGGCCGTTCTGGTGCAGCAGCGCGTAGTTCTCCGAGCGCTGGACCACGCCTCCGCCGCAGGAGATCACGCGTCCCGAGCGGGCAGCCACGTCGGAGAGCACCCCGGTCTCCACACGCCGGAAGTCGTCCTCGCCGTGCTCGCCGATGTACTCCGGGCAGCTTTTGCCGGTTCGTGCTTCCAGCTCGTGGTCGATATCCACGTGATCGCGGTTGAGCAGCCGTGCGAGACAATGTCCCACGTGCGTCTTTCCCGAACCTGGCATACCGATGAGCACGATGTTCTGCTCGGTTGCGGAGAGGCGTTCCGTGAGCTCCGTGACCTGCGCGAGGTCCACGGGCTGGCCCGTGTAGCGCTCCACCGCCTGTGCCGCCTGCGCCACGAGCATGAGGAGCCCGCCGGCGTGGGGGATCCCCCGCTCCTCGGCCTGCATCATGAGACCGGTGCGGGCCGGGTTGTACACGATGTCGATGAGGCCTTCGAGCGCCGGGAACGGATCGAGCGTGCAAGGGCTCGCGGGGCATTTCGGCCACATGCCCACCGGCGTGCAGTTGACCACGAGCGCCACGTCGTCTGCGCGTCCGGGCAGCTCGTCGTAGGTGAGCGCGGATGGGCCTCCCGCATGGTGCTCGCGTCCGACGAAGCCCGCCTGCAGTCCTAAGTCCCGGAGCACCATGGCGCAGGTGGAGCCGGCGCCGCCATGCCCGAGCACGAGGGCGCGCTTGCCGGAGAGCTCGAGGCCGAGGGATTCGGCGAGTACCTTGAAGCCGAAGTAGTCGGTATTGTCGCCGCGCAGGCGTCCGTCGGGCAGGCGGGTGATGGTGTTGACGTTGCCCATGCGCTCGGCCACGGGCGAGAGCTCGTCCAGATAGGGGAGGACGGCCTGTTTGTACGGGATGGTGACGTTCACACCCTCCCACTCCGCGCCGGTGATGAAGCTCTCGAGCTCGCCGGGCTCGCGCTCGAACCGCACATACTCAAGGCCCGCGAGCTCGCGGTAGATGGTGGGCGTGTAGCTATGACCCAGTACGCGTCCGAGCACACCGTACGGTCGGTCCATGTCGTCTCCTTTCGGGAACGTGGCGAAGCGGGACCTTCCCCCGCGCCACTGAGCCGGAACTATGACTAGAGCAGCTCCTGGTAGCTGCCAAGGTATTGGCAGCTGGCGCACACGCTCGGCAGCGAGTCAATGAGCTCCAGGAAAGCGGTGCTCCCCACCGGGCTCTCCACGTCGAAGTAGAAGCTGAACTCGAAGTCGCGCCCGGGGATGGGACGGCTCTCGAGCTTCACCAGGTTGATGTCGAGCGCGTAGAAGCGCTCGAGCACGTGGTAGAGCGAGCCCGGCTCGTGCTTCAGCGTGAGCATGAGCGAGGTTCGGTTGGCGCCGGGGTAGATCTTCGGGATGGCGGAGATGACGACGAAGCGCGTGTAGTTGTTGTCGGAGTCCTGCACGTCCTCGTCCAGGATCTGCAGGTCGTAGAGCTTGGCCGCGCTGCGCGAGGCGAGCGCCGCCCAGTCGCCGCGCCCGGAGGTGGCGACCATCTCGGCTGCCATGGCGGTGTTCTCGCACACGTTGGCGTGCAACCCGAGCCCCTCCAGATAGCCCGTGCACTGGCCGAGCGCCTGCTCGTGGCTGAACACCTCGCGGATGTCCTCGAGGCGGGCGCCGGGGATCGCCATGAGGTTGTGGTCGATCTTAAGGCGGAGGCTGCGCACGATGATGAAGCCGTACTCCGCGAGCAGGTCGTACACGGCGTTCACGGAGCCGGCGGTGGAGTTCTCGATCGGCAGCACGCCGTACTCGCAGAAGCCGTCGCGCACCGCGCGGAAGACCCCTTCGAAGGTGGTGAAGAAGCTGATGGCGGGCACGCTGAACAGGCGCGTGGCGGCGATCTGGCTGTAGGCGCCCTCCACGCCCTGGCACGCGACCGTCGCGGCGGCGGGGAAGGGCGCGTCCACCTGCTCGAAGGCGGCGCGCACGGAGTGCGAGGGGCTTGCCGGGTCGTTCCGGGAGAGAAGACGAGCCTGCTCGGCCTTGCTCATGCTCATGAGCAACGAGAAGAACGAGACCGTCTGGGCCTGGCGCGTATCCTCGGCAGCCTGGGCCAGCCCGTAGAGCTTCTGGCGCTCGCGGGCGGGGTCGTAGATCGCCTTGCCCATGGCGCGCTTGGCGGCGGCGACGTCGGCGGCAAGGTCGAGTCGCTCGTTGAAGAGGGCGAGCAGCTGGGCGTCCACGGCGTCGATGCGCTCGCGCGTTTCCTCAAGCGTCATGCGGATGGCTCCAATCATTCGCCGGCCGGCGCGGGCTCGGCGAGGGGTCGAGGGTCGGGTGTGGGATAGCGTCCGTCTTCGAGCAGGGCGTCCAGGAGGGCGAGGGCGCAGGCGGCCTCCACCACGGGAACCGCGCGCGGCACGATGCACGGGTCGTGGCGGCCACGGACCGTGAGCTCGGCGTCCTCGCCGCGGGCGAGGTCGACCGTGTGCTGCGCCTGCCCGATCGAGGGCGTGGGCTTGACGGCACAGCGCCACACGAGCGGGGCGCCCGTGCTGATGCCGCCCAGGATGCCGCCCGCGTTGTTGGTAACGGGCCGGGCGGCGCCGTTCGGGGCCGCGGCGTAGGGGTCGTTGTCCTCGCTGCCGTAGAGGCCGGCTGCAGTGAACCCGATGCCGAACTCCACGCCCTTCACCGCGGGAATGCCGAAGGCGATGTGCGCAATGCGGTTCTCCAGGCCGTCGAACATGGGGTCGCCCACGCCGGCAGGCAGTCCCCACACGCCGCACTCCACGATGCCGCCCACGGAGTCGAGGTCGTCTTTCGCCTCGAGGATAAGCTCGCGGGCACGGTCGGCGGCGTCCCCGTCCACCATGGGGATGCCGCAGCGCTCGAAGGTGTTGTCGCGGCGGGAGATCTCGTCTACCGGGGCCGCGGAACCGGATAGCGCGAGGAAGCTCGGCTCGGAGACGCCGGCCTTCGCGGGGCCGAGTACCTGGATGTGCGCGGCGATGGTGATGCCCGCCCGCTCGAGGGCCTGCAGCGCCACGCCGCCGGCGGCGCAGAGGGGGGCGGTCAGGCGTCCGGAGAAGTGGCCGCCGCCCGCCACGTCGTGCCAGTTGCCGTAGCGCTCGAAGGCGGGCCAGTCGGCATGTCCGGGGCGCGGCTTCCGGCGCAGCTCAGCGTAGTCACGGCTGCGGGTGTTGGTGTTCTGGATGATCGCGGCGAGCGGCGCCCCGCAGGTGTGCCCGTCGGCCACGCCCGCGATCAGGTGGACGGCATCGGCCTCGCCACGCTCCGTGGAGGTGTCGCGCGCACCGGGCGCGCGGCGGTCCATGAAGCGCTGCAGCCGCTCAGCGTCCACGGGAATGCCGGCGGGCAGGCCGTCGAGCGAGCAGCCGATCGCCGCGGAGTGGGACTGTCCGAAGATGGAAAGCCGGAGCACGTTTCCTATGCACGAGGACATGGGCCGACCTCCTCGTCTCGCTTGAGCACGACGTCGCCGCCGAGCAGCTTGTAGTGGTCGAAGAAGGCCGGATAGCTCTTGTTCACGGCCTCGGCGCCGAGGATCTCAACCGGACCGGCGCACCGGCTCGCGGCAACGGCGGCCATCATGGCGATGCGATGGTCGTTGTGCGAGCTCACCGTGCCGCCGGACAGTTCGGGCACGCCCGTGACCACAAGGTCATCGCCCTCGATCCGCACGTCCGCGCCCAGGTTCGAGAGCTCGGCGCGTACCGTCTCCAGGCGGTCGGACTCCTTGATGCGCAGGCGCGCGCAATCGCGGATGCGTGTGGTCCCCTCGGCCACGCTCGCCACGGCGGCCACCACGGGCACGAGGTCGGGGATGTCGGCTGCGCTTATGTCGAAGCCCCGGAGCTTGTCAGGGCGCACGGTGGCAGATTCCGGGTCGCGCCCGATGCGCGCGCCGAAGCGGGAGAGCACGGCGAGGATGGTCCGGTCGCCCTGGGCGGAGTTCATGAGCACGCCACGCACGGTGATGGGATGGCGCGCGAGCGCGCCCGCGCAGAGCCAGAAGGCAGCGTTGGACCAATCACCCTCCACCGAGACGGAACCGGGCGTGCGGTAGTCGCCAAGGGGGCGGAAGGTGGTCGTCTCCACTCCGGCCTCGGTGGCCCCGTGCTCGATCGCGACCTCGATGCCGAAGCTCGCGAGGGCCTGGATGGTGAGGTTCACGTAGGGCCGGCTCTCCAGGCGGCCGATCACCACCACTTCAGAGTCGCCCTCGAGGAGCGGGGCGGCCATGAGGAGGCCGGTGATGTACTGGGAGGATACGTTGCCGGGGATCTGGAAGCGCCCGGCACGCAGCCGCCCGCTGGTGCGGAGCGGGAAGCCGCCGAGCCCCGCGAGGTCGCAACCGCCGGCGATGAGCTCGTCGGAGAGCGGTGCGAGCGGGCGGGCGCCCAGGCGCCCCTGGCCGGTAAAGGTGGCGTCGGCGCCGAGCGCGCAGGCGATGGGCAGCATGAAGCGGAGGGTGGAGCCGGACTCGCCGCAGTCGAGCGTCTGGCCGCAGCACGCCTTCAGGATGCCGAGCGCGCGGCTCTTGGGGATGGGATGGATCTCGAGTCCGCCGTCCACGGGGTCCACGCGGGCACCCAGGGCCTCGAGGCAGCGCACGGTGGCCTCGATGTCGGCGCAGGTGGTGTTCAGCGCCACGTGCGTGACGCCGTTCGCGAGCGCCGCAGCGATGATCAGGCGGTGGGCCACCGACTTGGACGCGATGGCGGGGACAATGCCCGCGAGCGGGCGGGGGGTGATGACGGCACGCATGTTAGCGGTCCTTTCCCGCGGAGACGCCCGCGCGGATGAGCTCGTGGAAGCGGGGGAGCGGCGTGCGTTCGATGACGCAGTCGCCCACGGCGTGGGGGATGACGAGATCGATGGCGTCGCCCGCACGCTTCTTGTCGTGGAGGGCGGCCTCGAAGAGTTCGTCGGCGTCCCAGGTGCAGGCCGTGGAGAGCCCGTGTGCGCGGCAGACGGCGTCGATGCGTTCGGCGAGGCCCGGCTCGCAGCCGCCCTCGGCCTCCACGGCGCGCGTGATGGCGACCATGCCGGCGGCCACGCACTCGCCGTGTCCGCGCTGGAAGTGCTCGCAGAGCTCGATGGCGTGGCCGATGCTGTGGCCGAAGTTCAGGAGCTTGCGCATGCCGTGCTCGTGCTCGTCGGCATCCACCACGTCGCGCTTGATGGCGACGTTGCGCGCCACGATGGTCTCCACGGCCGGCACGTTGGCCATGAGGAGGTCGAGCGTGAGCGGGGTGCCCTCGAGCACGGCGAAGAGCTCAGGGTCGGCGATCACGCCGTGCTTGATGACCTCGCCGCAGCCGTCGGCGAACTGGGCGGACTCGAGCGTGGCCAGGCAGCCCACGTCTGCGAGCACCGCGCGGGGCTGCCAGAAGGCCCCCGCCAGGTTCTTGCCGGCCTCGAGGTCGATGGCGGTCTTGCCGCCCACGGAGGAGTCCACCATGGCGAGCAGGCTCGTCGGCACCTGGACGTACGCGATTCCGCGCAGGTAGCTCGCCGCGGCAAAGCCCGCGAGGTCGCCCACCACGCCGCCGCCGAGGGCCACCACCGCGTCGCCGCGGGAGAGCTCGCTCTCGGCCAGGAACTCCAGGCAGTCCACGAGCGTGGCGGCGCGCTTTCGCTTCTCGCCCGCCTCGAAGGTGAAGGTATGGGGCTCGAGCCCGGCTTGCGTGAGGGAGGTGCGGACCACCTCGGCGTAGAGGGGGCCGACGTTCGTGTCGGTCACGATCGTGGTGCGCGTGGCGCCGGGACACGTCTCGCGCACGGTCTGGCCCACGCGCTCGAGTAGGAACGTGCCCACGTGGACGTCGTAGGGAGTGTCGGTATGTACGGGAATCAGCTGCATGGTTTCTCCTTGTATCGGGCGCCGCCGAGCGTCCGCGGGCCTATTCGTCGTCGAGCGCGCGCTTGATCCGATCTCCCTCGGCCAGGAGTTCCCGCAGGCGGTCGCGGTCGCCTGCGGCGAGGGCCTCGCGGTAGGCGGTGAGTGCACCGATGATCTGGTCGAGCTCGTACCCGAGCGGGCCGGCGTCGTCCATCATGAGCTCCGCCCACATGCCCGGGTTGAGGTGCGCCACGCGGGTGAGGTCCTTGTAGCTGCCTGCCGAGAAGCCGGCGTGGACCTGCGCGGTCGGACTCTTCACGTAGGCGTTCGAGACCACGTGGCAGAGCTGGCTGGTGAAGGCGATGACCCGGTCGTGCTCGGCGGGCGTGGTGACCGAGAAGCTGCCGAAGCCACAGGGCGCGAGGAGGCCGTGCACGCGGTCGAGCAGGTCCAGGCGCTCGGAGTCGGTGAGGTCCTCGGGGGGCACCAGCACCATGGGCGCCCCCCGGAAGAGGTCGGCGCGGGCGTGGGCGAAGCCGGAGAACTGCGTGCCCGCCATGGGGTGCGCACCGCAGAACGAGAAGCCGTGATCGCGCGCGAGCGGGAAGGCGGCGTCGCAGACGCGCTGCTTCACGCCGGCGGTGTCGATGACGACCGGGTGCGGGCCCAGGTCGTCGGCGCGCGCGACGAGCCAGTCGCAGCAGGCCCCGGGGTACGCCGCCAAGACGATGAGATCGCAGGTGGCAGCGGTCTCGGCTTCGAGGACGCCGGAGACCGTCTCCACGCGGGCCACGTCCATGACGTCGTCGCTCACGTCGTAGGCGAGGACGCGCCAGCCGGCGCGGGCGTACGCGCGGGCGAAGGAGCCGCCGATGAGGCCCAGGCCGAGGATCCCGACGGTGCCGGGCGCCGTTGTATCGGGCACCGCTGCGTTGCCGTCCGGCGTGTCCAGGGGACGCTCGGGGATGCCCATGCTACTCGGCCTCCGGGGTCACGACGGAGCGGATGTCGCGGATGCGCTCCATGGTCTCGTCGAACTGGTCGGGCGTTAGGGCCTGGGCACCGTCCGACCAGGCATGGCTCGGATCGTCGTGGACCTCGATCTCCAAGCCGTCGGCGCCGGCGGCGGTGGCGGCGAGCGCCATGGGCTCCACGTAGCGGGTGTAGCCGGTGGCGTGGCTCGGGTCCGCGATGATCGGCAGGTGCGAGAGGTAGTGGACCACGGGGATGGCGTTCAGGTCGAAGGTGTTGCGGGTGCGCGTCTCGTACGTGCGGATGCCGCGTTCGCAGAGTATGACGTTATCGTTGCCCTCGCTCATGATGTACTCGGCCGCCATGAGGAGTTCGTCCACCGTGCCTGAGAGCCCGCGCTTCAGGAGGATGGGGGTCTTGGTGCGGCCGACTTCCTTGAGCAGCGGGAAGTTCTGGGCGTTGCGGGCGCCGATCTGCATGACCTCGATCTTCTTGTCCAGGAAGAGCTGGACGTCGCGCGGATCCATGATCTCGGTGACGATGGGCATGTCCAGCTCGTCGGCCGCCTCGCGGAGCAGGTCGAGACCGTGCTCGCCCATGCCCTGGAAGGCGTAGGGGCTGGTACGGGGCTTGTAAGCGCCGCCTCGGAGCATGGTGGCGCCGGCGGCCTTCACGCGGCGAGCGATGCGGATGAGGTTCTCGCCCTCCACCGAGCAGGGTCCGGCGATGACCTGGAAGTGGCCGCCGCCGAGCAGCACGCCGTGCCCGCAGTCCACCACGGTGTCGGCGGGATGGAATTTGCGGTTCGCCTTCTTGAAGGGCTCGGAGACGCGCTGCACGCGCTCCACGATGTCCATGGACTCGAGCAGGAACGGGTCGATCTTGGTGGTGTCTCCCACGAGGCCGATGATGGTCTCGTTCTCGCCGTGGCTCACGTGGGTCTGTAGACCCTTCTTGTGGATCCAGGCGATCAGGTGCTCCTCGGCCTCGGGAGCGGCGTTCTTCTTCAGGATTGCGATCATATGTGCGGTCCTCCGTGCGGATTCGTTCTACAAAAGTCTCGTTAGTTTACTCCATCGCGATGGAGGGCGAGAGGTGGCGCGCGGAACGACGAGAGGCCGTCACATGCGGCGGGGGTGCGCAGGTGCGGAGCAAAACCACGCGATACTTTATCGGTTTATTGCGGCGCGGAAGAAAGCAGGCCGATACTTTATCGGTTTTCGATGGGCGCACCGGGTATCGCTCACTCTGACGCGCGTCTAACCTGATGTTTTATCTCCGAGCATCGTGTTCCTACTCATCGGGAGCCCGAAAACCGATAAAGTATCGGCCTGCTTTTTCTTGTTACGCGTTGAACCAATAAACTATCGTCGAGTTTTCGGCTAAGCAGCATGCGCCATCGAGTCTAGCCTGCTTGCTCCGGTTCCGCGGGCCGTTGCCAAGCGGATGTGCCGCCACGAGGGCTGCGTCCCGAACTTTGGTGTATGAGCACCGCGCGATGTAGCGCGGCCGCCCCCTTTGGAATCGTCATCACCACAACAACCGGTTCTGAAGAAAGGACAGCCGCTATGGACAATTTAACTGAAAACACCGCAGCGAACCGCGTCGTTCTCAGGGAGGACGGTACCATCGACCCGAACGCCGCCGCGCTCCTCGAGGGCGCGCTGAACGCGGTGATGGACGAGCGGGCCTCCGAGCTGGGCGCCGTGCGCGCCGGCTACCGCGAGCGCGCCGGCTGCACCTGCGTCGGAAGGATCGCGCCGCGCCGTTCGTGCTCGCCTACCTCGACTTCCCGCGCGAGCACGGCAGGTGCGTGTTTGTTAACGTCGTGATTGCGGGAAGGGAAGGTCGCGTGGACTGGACCACGATCGACGGGCCCGAAGGGGGATGTACGCCACTTTTCGCCGCACGCCTCTGGAACCGCATCTACCGCACAAAAGACGTCATATGAACCCTAAAACGTTGCGTACCCGTCGCAGCCATACCCAGCGACACGCCAGGTAAACCCCATCAAATTGTTGCTCAACGGATTCAGACTTCGCGCTCGTAGACTGTAGTCGCCATTCCTGCAATGAGAAAGGAACACAGCTATGGCCATGACTACCTGCCTCGAATGTGGCAAGCCTGTATCCGATAGCGCCCAGACCTGCCCGAGCTGCGGATACGCGCTCCACCCGCATGACACAAACCACATAAGGCGTGCTGCCTTCCGATCGGGCGGCATCACCGGTTTCATCGGCGGTATGGGATACATCGTGCTCTTAGCGCTTCTCTCTGCTGGCATCTTCAACAATCCTGCGAATGACACCACAACGAGCGATGTCAGCGTCAGCGTGGAGTCCGGTCAGAATCCGCTCATGTTCGAAGTCGGACTCATTGCCGTCGTCGCTGTTACCGCTCTGTTCCTTGCGGGCATCATCCTTGGTAACCGGCTTCACAAGCGCCCCGCCATCATCCTTGCCTCCATCACCCTCGTTATATCGGTCATCGGCATGCTCGGCACCTTTTTCTTCTTCGGCATGCTCGCCCTCTGCGGTGGTTGGCTTTTCATGTGGCAGCCGGCCCTGGAAGTTATCGGTGCGTACAAAATGCTATCAAGCGCGTTGAAATATGAAGCGTGATACCCGGAGCAACAGGGTGTTGCCCAATAGAATCTGCGTGATATGGTTCGACCCCGCTTTCACGGGCGCCCGCACGACCACGTATACCGTCATCCTTGCCCTGTCCATGTTCATGATGGTCGCGCACGTGCATTATGCCTATTCAATGAGCGGTGAACCGTGCCTCGGTTGTGGGTTCAGGACTGCCGTGCGCCTTCTCTTGCAGGGCGATATAGCAGGATCGGTGATCTTGAACCAGCTCATCCTCCCTGCCGTTGTGTTCACCTGCTTCGCCCTCATCGATACGCTGGCAATCTTCCGAGACCGTCGCAGCAAAGTCCAACGAACGACCTCTGTGGAGCTCCAAAAGTAAGCCGAACGATACGGTTGGTTGGCTCAGGTTAGGTTGACTCACTCGCGGCAAAACCACGTCCATGCCAGAAGTGGAGGCATCTGAATGAAAATCGTCGGTGGAAATGCCAGATGCCGGGGGGATGTGAACGCTTGAGCCGCCTCGTATCGTTCACACCCCAAGCAACCTGGCATCCACGGTTCCTGTGCGGTAACCAACCGTGGCAACCAACCCACCGCCACCGCACCGGCTCCACACTCTAATTTGCGCTCATCCCCGATTGCCGTATAATGATTTCCGTCGTGCCCCGTTAGCTCAGTGGATTAGAGCGTCTGCCTCCGGAGCAGAAGGCCGTAGGTTCGAACCCTATACGGGGCACCAGCGTCGCACGTCCGCGCCCGTACCGGCCCCCGGTCCGGGCGCTTTTACTATCGCGGCTCCGGGACCGCGCCATCGGAGGACCCATGTCTGAACCGGTAGGGGAAGCGCGCGGTCTCACCTCCGCAGAGGTCGAGCAACGCATCGCCACGGGCAAGGTCAACGTCAACACGGGCATCAAGACCAAATCGGTCCGGGAGCTCTTCGCTGAGAACCTCTTCACCATCTTTAACCTCATCAACCTCGTCCTCGCCCTCTTGGTGCTTGCCACGGGCTCGTGGAAGAACATCGGCTTTTTGGGCATCGTGGTGCTGAACACGGGCATCGGCGTCGTGCAGGCGCTTCGTTCCAAGCGCATGGTGGACAAGCTCACGCTCCTCGCTACCAAGAAGGCCGTGGTCGTCCGCGACGGCGTCGAGGTCGAGCTCGACCTCGAGCAGATCGTGCAGGACGACCTCGTGAAGCTCGGCCGCGGCGACCAGATCCCCGCCGACGCCGTGGTGGTCTCGGGCGAGGCGAGCGTGAACGAGAGCCTCCTCACCGGCGAGAGCGACCTCATCCGCAAACAGCCGGGCGACCATCTCATGTCGGGCAGCTTCCTCGACTCCGGCCTGGTCTTCGCTCGCGTTGAGCACGTGGGCGCCGAGAACTACGTGGCCAAGATCAACGCCCAGGCCAAGTACGTCAAGAAGGTCAACTCCGAGATCATGAACTCGCTGAACGGCATCGTGCGGTTCGCGGGCGTGCTCATGATCCCCATCGGCATCGGGCTGTTCTGGGCGAGCGCGTCCGAGCTCCAGCGCCGTGCGGGGGACACGGGCGGGCTCCTGCCGTGGCTCGCCGCGGAGGTGCTCGCCGGCCGCGTGCCGAGCTCGGCCATCCTCTCCACGGTGGGGGCTCTTCTGGGCATGATCCCCCAGGGCCTGGTGCTCCTCACCTCCTCGGTCCTCGCGATCGCCACCGTCCGCCTCGCCCGCAAGAAGGTGCTCGCGCAGCAGCTCTACTGCATCGAGACGCTCGCCCGCGTGGACGTGCTCTGCCTGGACAAGACGGGCACCATCACCTCGGGCCACATGGAGGTCGCCGGTACCTACACGCTGGACGAGGTCGGCGACGCCGCCCCCGCCGCCGATGACGCGGCGTCCCGTCGGCTCGCCCTCGCCCTCTCCGGCGTGGCCCGGGCCACGGCGGAGGACGCCAACGAGACCTGCCAGGCCATTCTTGCGCATTACGCCAGCACGGACCTGCACGAGCCCTGCGTGGAGCGCGTGGTGCCCTTCTCCTCCGCCAAGAAGTGGAGCGGCGCCAGCTTCGACGGGACGAGCTTCGTCATGGGCGCCGCGCAGTTCGTGCTGGCGCCCGAGGCCTTCGCACGCATCGAGGGCGCGGTGTCCGAGCTTGCCCAGAGCTGCCGCGTGCTCGTGGTGGCCGAGGTGGACGGCTTCACCGAGGAGGGCGACCTGGTGGGGGAGGCCCGCCCGCTCGGTCTCGTGACCATCCGCGACGAGATTCGTTCCTCCGCGGCCGAGACCATCGGCTACTTCAAGGACCAGGGCGTCACCCTGAACGTCATCTCGGGCGACGATCCGCGTACGGTCTCGGGCATCGCCGCCACGGTGGGCATCCCCGGCGCCTGCGCCTACGTGGACGCCACCAAGCTCGACACGCCCGCCAAGATCGACGCCGCCGTCGACCGCTACCACGTCTTCGGCCGCGTGACTCCCGAGCAGAAGCGCGAGCTCGTGTGCGCGCTCAAGCGGCGCGGCCACACCGTGGCCATGACGGGCGACGGCGTGAACGACGTGCTCGCGCTGAAGGAGGCCGACTGCTCCGTGGCCATGGCCGCAGGCTCGGACGCCGCGCGCAACGTGGCCGAGATCGTGCTCGTTGACAACGACTTCGCAAGCATGCCGGCCGTGGTTGCCGAGGGCCGGCGCTCCATCAACAACCTGCAGCGCTCCGCGGCGCTCTTCCTCACCAAGACGCTCTTCTCCATGATGCTCGCTGTGATCTGCATCGCATTTCCGCCGTACCCCTTCGAGCCCATCCAGATGACGCTCATCAACTTCTTCTGCATCGGAATGCCGGGCTTTGTACTGGGCCTCGAGCCCAACCGCGCCCGGGTGGAGGGCAAGTTCATCCTGAACGTGGTGCGCCGCGCGCTGCCGGCGTCCGCGGGCGTGGTGGCCGCCGCGCTCCTCTGCATGGCATCCGCCTCGTTCTTCGGCTACTCCGACCTGCAGCTCTCCACCATGTGCCTGGTGACCACGAGCGCCGTGGCGACCTGCCTCATCTGGCGTATCTCGCAGCCCTTCACGCCACTGCGCCGGGCGCTGCTGGTCGTCGTGGTTGCGGGGCTCGCCGCGGGCGTGCTCGGGTTCCCCGGCATCTTCAGCATCGCGCGGCTCTCCGGGGGGATGGTCGGGCTCATGGCGGTGAACGCCACCGTGGGATGCGTCGTCTTCAAGTACTTCGCCGACTTCATGTCGCGTCAGACCGACCACGGCCGGCGCGTCCCCGCCACGGGATTCGGCCGCGGCGTGCAGGTGCGCATGGGGAAGCGGAGCCGTCGCACGGTCTCGAGCACCGGCTCGAGCATGCGCCGCTGGGCCAAGAAGGTTCGCTCCACGGTCCAGCGTCGACGCGAGGAAACGGCGAGCGCGCGCGCCCAGGAGCGGGCCGAGGAGTCTGCCGAGCGGGGCTTGGAGCAGGCTCGTCCCCAGGAGCCGCGGCGCGTCGCCAAGCGCGTCTCGCGCGCCTCGGATGGTATCCGCGTGAAGATGCCGCGCAAGAAGAAAACGGACAAGTAGGGCGCGTACAACAGATACACTGATAGCGCTTTAGCAAACAAAAGCAGGGGAGATCGATATGTCCGAGGAACGCTTCGCCGAACATGAGCTGGTCGCGGGTGGCTGCGCGTACACCTACTATGCTGTGCACGATATTCCCGGCGCGGACCGGCTGCCCGTGTCGCTGCAGGTCCTCGTGGAGAACGTGCTCCGCTGCGTGGCCGACCCGGTCGAGGCGCGCGCCCAGGCCGAGGCCATCGTGCGCGCGGGCCTTGCCGGCGAGGCGGGTCCCGAGATCGAGTTCATGCCGGCGCGCGTGCTCTTCCAGGATTTCACCGGCGTGCCCGTCTTCGTCGACTTCGCCGCTATGCGCGATGCCGCTGCGGCGCGCGGGGGAGACCCCGAGCGCGTGAACCCGCAGATTCCCTGCACGCTCGTCGTGGACCATTCCGTTGCCGCCGACGTGGTCTCCTGCGCCTGCGCCGCCGCCGAGAACGCGCGGATCGAGGCCGAGCGCAACGCCGAGCGCTTCGCCTTCCTCAAGTGGAGCCAGGTGTCCTTTGAGAACGTCAAGATCGTTCCGCCCGGACAGGGCATCTGCCACCAGCTGAACATCGAGCGCTTCTGCCGGGTGGCCATGGAGGGGCCCGCCGCGCACCGCGTCGCGGACGCCCCCGCGCTCGCGTTCGACACGCTCGTGGGCACCGATTCCCACACCACCACGGCCAACGGCATGGGTGTGCTCGGCTGGGGCGTGGGAGGTATCGAGGCCGAGGCTGCGGCGCTTGGCCAGCCCATCACCATGCTCGTGCCCGAGGTCGTGGGCGTTCGCCTGGTGGGCGAGCTCGGCCATGCGGCCTCGGCCATGGACGTCGCGCTCACCTTCGCCGAGCGCTTGCGCGCGCTGGGCGTGGTGGGCAAACTCGTGGAGTGCTTCGGCCCCGGCGTCTCGGCGCTCACGGCCACGCAGCGCGCCACCATCTCCAACATGACCCCCGAGTACGGCGCCACCGCCACGCTTTTCCCCGCGGACGCGGCCGTCCTCGCGCAGCTCGAGCTCTCCGGCCGCGCGCCGGAGCAGCTCGCCATCACGCGCGCCTACCTCGCCGCGCAGGGCCTGGACGACGCCGCGCCCCAACCCGAGCGCGTGTTCTCGCAGGTGGTCGAGATCGACCTCTCGGCCATCCGTCCCACGCTCGCCGGCCCCTCTCGTCCGCACAACCGGGTGGACGTGGCCGCCCTTCCCGCGCGCTTCGAGGACGCGCTCGCGGGGCACGGCCGCACGCCGGGCGGCAGCTTCCCGGTCGCCTTCGATGGGGAAACCTACGAGCTTCGCCATGGTGCCATCGCCATCGCCGCGGTGACCAGCTGCACCACCGCCACCGACCCGGCCATGATGGTGGCCGCCGGCCTCGTGGCGAAGCGCGCCTGCGAGCTCGGCGCCGAGCCCCTGCCTTGGGTGAAGAAGGTGCTCGCTCCCGGCTCCCATGCCACCACGGAGCTACTCGAGCGCGCGGGCCTGCTCGAGTCGCTCGCACGTCAGGGTTTCGCCACCTGCGGCTACGGCTGCATGAGCTGCATCGGCAACTCCGGCCCCGTCTTCGCCCCGATGCACGAGATCGCCGGCGACTGCGAGCTCACGAGCGTGCTTTCGGGCAACCGCAACTTCGACGGGCGCATCTCGCCCGACGTCGCCCAGAACTACCTGGCCGCTCCGGCGCTCGTGGTCGCCTACGCCCTCGCCGGGACCGTCGAGGTAGACCTTGAGCACCAGCCCGTCTGCCAGGGCACCGACGGTCCGGTCTTCCTTGCCGACCTGCTGCCTTCCGACGAGGAAGTCGCCGACGTTCTTTCTCGCGTGCTCGACCCGAGCCTCTATGAGGGCGCCGACGCCGCGCTTTACCAGGGCGACGAGCACTGGCGCGCGCTCGCCGCGGAACCCAGCCCCACGTTCTCATGGGACCCCGCCTCCACCTACGTGCGCCGTCCCTCGTACTTCGAGGACGCGCGCCCCGGTACCTCGTTCTCGCTCGAGGGCGCGCGCTGCCTGGCGCTCTTGCCCGACTTCGTGACCACCGACCACATCTCACCCGCCGGCGCCATCGCCCCCGATTCGCCCGCCGCGGCCTACCTGCGCGAGCGCGGCATCGCCGACGCCGATTTCAACACCTACGGCAGCCGTCGCGGCAACCACGAGGTCATGATGCGCGGCACCTTCGCTAACGTGAAGCTTGAGAACGCGCTGGCCAGTGGCCGCGTGGGCGGTTGGACGCGCGATCCCTTCTCGGGCGAGATCGTGAGCATCTTCGACGCCGCCGAGAGCGCCCGCGCCCACGGTGCCCCGCTCGTGGTCGTCGCCGGCAAGATGTACGGATCCGGCAGCTCGCGCGACTGGGCCGCCAAGGGTCCGGGCCTGCTCGGCGTGCGCGCCGTCATCGCCCAGAGCTTCGAGCGCATCCACCGCTCCAACCTGGTCGGCATGGGCATCCTGCCCCTCCAGTTCCTGGAGGGCGAGAGCGCGCAGTCGCTCGGCCTCACCGGGCGCGAGGTGTTCGGCATCGACGACGTCTCGTTCCCGCCCGCGGGCCCGCTTCCCATGCTCGCCCAAGTGCACGCGGTGCGCGAGGACGGTTCCGAGGTGGCATTCCAGGCGCGGGTGCGCGTGGACACGGCAACGGAGGCGGCGTATCTCCGCGCCGGTGGCATCCTGCCCTTCGTGCTGAATAGCCTGCTCGATCGATAGGGATTCCGAAAGGTGGGACATGATCTGCCCCCATTGCCTGAAAAGCGTTGACGACGACGTGTCGTTCTGTCCGCATTGCCATTCGTACCTGGGTTCTGGCGCTTCGAGCCATTCCGAGTTCGTCTTCTGCGAGGGCTGCGGCGCGCGCCTCCACCCGAAGGACCGCACCTGTCCCAAGTGCGGGCGTCCGGCCCCCGGCATCCTCTCCGCGGATTCGGCCTCCTCTGACCTGGCGGCTGGACGGACGGCGAGCTTCCCGCGTCTTTCGCACCAGATGATCGAATCGGAGCTTCCCGACCTCAAGCACGATGCCATGACCGCGTCCCGGACCGTCCATGAGGAGGTTGACCCGTTCGCCACGAGCGTGCTCGACGCCGGCGACATCGCCGCCGCCGAGCGTTCCGGGGAGAGCCGCGTGGCTCCCGCGGCGACGTCGGACGACGAGACGGCCGACCCGTACCACAAGCCCCGCCGCCGGTGGGTCCGGCGCCTCCTTGCCTGCCTGGTCCTGGTGGCGCTCGTGGGCGGCGGCGTGTGGTTCGTCCGCGAGGACCCACTGGGAGTCATGCCCACCGCCGTCTCGCGGCTCAAGAGCTCGGCGAGCCAGATGTTCCCCAGCCGCCAGCGGGCCGAGGCGGGCTCGGCGGGCGGGGCCGCGGCATCGACGGCGGAGCAGCCGCAAGACGAGGTGCTCACCGACGCTCAGGCATACCAGCGGCTGGTCACCCTGTACGAGACGATTACCGCGCAGCACGACGCGCTCTCCCAGATCGTGGACGACTACAACGGCGGGTTCATCGCCTCGGACCTGAATCGTCGCAAGAGCGCCTCCGAGGGGGCCTACGCCGCGCGCGACGCCCTGGATACCGCGATCGATGAGCTGAAATCACTCAGACTCGCCGATGGTTCCGCCTACTCCCAGGAGGTTCAGAACCTGCTCGAGCTCGCGGGCTGGGTCCGGTCGCGCGTGGACATCTACTGCGTCTCCTGGGATATCTCGCTCTCCTTTACAGGGGACGACCTCCCGCGCGAGCATCAATCCGAGATTCTCGCCCCCCTGCGCGAGCGCGCCCAGGAGGACGAGGACGCCAAGACGAGCTTCTACGCCCACGTGAACGAGTACAAGCCGCAGCAGCCCGCCGCCTGAGAGCGGGCGGCGGCATGGCGCGACCGCCGTTCCCCGCTCGGGCGGTCGCGCCATGCCGAATATGTGAATGCCCCTGCTTCTTGCTAGAATCATTGGGATACGACGATTCTTCCCGGGAAGGGGATGTATGTTCGGACAGAAGCTCCATCAGCCCGACTACCAGCTCGCCGGCGACGAGGGTGCCGTCATCACCACGTCAAAGGGGACCATCAAGGTCAAGCTCGACACGGTGGGCGCCCCCATCCACGCCGCAAACTTCTGCGAGCTCGCCACCATGGGGTTCTACGACGGTCTCAAGTTCCATCGCTACGTGCCCGGCTTCGTGATCCAGGGCGGTTGCCCCAACACGCGCGACATGACGCCCGAGCAGGTGGCGGCGGGCGAGCCCGGCCCCGACGGCATGCCCGGTACCGGCGGCCCCGGCTGGTGCATCAAGGGCGAGTTCGCCACCAACCCCAATAACAGCCATGTTGACGGAGCGCTCGCCATGGCACGCTCCATGAACCCGGATTCCGCGGGCTCCCAGTTCTATTTCTGCCTGGGTGCCCAGCACAACCTCGATTCCGGTTACACCGTCTTCGGCACCACGCTTGAGGGCCTCGACGTCATTCGCCGGCTGCGCGCGGGCGACGTCATCGAGCACGTGGAGATCATCCACGAGGCTTAAAGCCCAGCGGGCGGGGCTTCCCGCCACCCATTCGCACGCTCAAGGTAAGGAGCACACGTGAACGCCCAACTTCTCGAGAACGCTCGCAACGCCTATCGCGCCGGGGACTTCGCCCAGGCGGCCCAGCTCTTCGCCGCGGCCAAGCAGCCCGGCGAGGCGGCGGGGGAGGCTGACCACCTGCGCGGCAACTCGCTCATGCGCCTGGGTCTCTTCCGTGACGCCGCCATCGCCTACGGCGAGGCGCTTGCCGACGCCTCCTACGGCCGTCGCGGCGCGCTGCTTACCAACCAGGGCAAGGCCTACGCCGCCTCGGGCGACTTCGCGAGCGCCCAGGCGAGCTTCCAGGCCGCCACGCAGGACGCGAGCTACGCCACTCCGTACAAGGCGTATCTCGGCCTTGGCGACGCGCTGCTCGAGTCGGGCGACCCCACCAACGCCGGCGTGGCTTTCCGCCAGGCCGCCATCGACGGGACCAACCCCGCCCCCGCCCTGGCGCTCGCCAAGCTCGGTGCCTGTTTCCTGAAGATCGGTCGCGCCCAGGACGCCGCCGAGTCCTACCGGACCGCCGTCGACTACGCCGGCCCGCAGGACGACACGCGCTCCATCCAGGCCGGCCTGGGCCAGGCCCTCGCCGCCTGCGGTCGTCCGCAGGACGCGGTGGACGCCTTCCAGCGTGCAACGTCCGATGGCCTCTACCAGCTTACCGCCGAGGAAGCCGCCTCGTTCCAGTCGGCACAGGACGCCCTCTCGACCAGCCGCTCCATGGCGCCTGTCGCGGATGCGCCCCTGACCCCCGCCGTGGACCCACTCGACCCGCTCGGCAAGTCCGGACAGTTCATGCCCGACCCTTCCGACACCGGCTTCTTCACGCTCTCCGAGTCCGAGATGATCCAGCAGGACAAGGTCCAGCAGAAGGTGCGTCGCAAGCACAACCACACCGGCCTCAAGGTGTTCCTCACCATCTTCGTGCTGCTCGTGATCGTCGCGGGCGGTCTCGCCTTCGCCTACACGCGCGGGTTCGGCTATCCCAGCCAGCAGAGCTCGCTCACGGGCCTCTTCACCGCGGTGACGGATGGTTCCAGCACCGATGAGTACCTCGCCTCTGGGCTTTCCGACGATGCCAAGGCCGTGATCACGTCCACCATCCCGCAGGGCGCCACGCCCGCGATCGAGGGCATGGACCAATCCATGACGGAGTCCACGGCCACGGTCAAGGTGACGCTCTCCAAGGGCGGTACCCAGACCTACGAGGTCGGCTTCGTGCGCGAGGGTCTGGGCTGGCGCGTCTCGAGCGTGACCGTCGACCTCTCCGGCAACGGGAGCGACGCCACGGGCACTACCACCAATTCCACGAAGACCGATACCGGCTCCGCGGCCACGGACGCCTCCGCGGCGGACACGGCGGCTACCGATGGCGCCTCCAGCACCGATACCGCCGCGACGACCGACGGCACCGCTGCGACGACCGGCACCTCCAACTAGACCCTGACGACCACCTGGGAGCGTACCTGTGTTTTCCCTCATGGACATGTTCTTCGGACAGTACGACGGAGACCTCGCTATCGATCTCGGCACCGCGAACACGCTCGTGTCGGTTCGCGGCAAGGGCATCGTCCTTCGCGAGCCCTCCGTGGTCGCCATCAACAAGGACGATGAGCGCATCCTCGCCGTGGGCATCGAGGCCAAGCGCATGCTCGGCCGTACCCCCGGCAACATCGTGGCCGTGCGTCCCCTGAAGGACGGCGTGATCGCCGACTTCGACGTCACCGAGGCCATGCTTCGCTACTTCATCGACAAGGCGAGCGAGAAGCGCTATCCCTGGACACCGCGGCCCCGCGTGGTCGTCTGCGTGCCCTCGGGCGTGACGTCGGTGGAGAAGCGTGCCGTCTTCGAGGCGACCATCCAGGCCGGCGCGCGCCAGGCGTACCTCATCGAGGAGCCCATGGCCGCCGCCATCGGCGCCGACCTTCCCGTTGAGGAGCCCACCGGCTCCATGGTCATCGACATCGGCGGCGGCACCACCGAGGTCGCCGTCATCGCCATGGGCGGCATCGTCGTCTCCCAGTCCATCCGCGTGGCGGGTGATGAGTTCGACCAGGCCATTCTCACCCATGTTCGCGACGCCTACAACCTGGCGATCGGCGAGCGCACAGCCGAGGACATCAAGATCAAGGTCGGTTCCGCGGTGCCGCTCAAGGACGAGCTCGATGTGGAGGTCAACGGCCGCGACGTGATCTCGGGCCTGCCCAAGACGGTTCGCATCGAGAGCGAGGAGATTCGCCGCGCCCTCCAGAAGCCGCTCGACGAGATGACCAAGGCCGTGAAGGACGCGCTCGACGCCACGCCGCCCGACCTCGCCTCCGACCTCATGTACTACGGCATCCTGCTCACCGGCGGCGGCGCGCTCCTGCGCGGTCTCGACATCCGCCTGCGCGACGAGACCGGTGTGGCCGTGAACGTCAGCCCCACCGCGCTCGACAACGTCGTCAACGGGTGCGCGCGCGTGCTCGAGGCGAACGCGTTCGACGGCGGCTTCGTTCAGAGCAACGCCTAGAAGGAGACCCTGTTTTGGCGAAAAGCCCCAGGTACTCAGCACAACTGGGCGGCAAGCGACAGTCTTCGGGCATGGCTCAGCTCGTCGTTTGCTGCCTGATATCCCTGTTGCTGCTCACGTTCTACGTGCGCGAGGGCGACGGCGGCATCGTACACGGCGTGCGCGGCGCGGTCGAGACCGTGACCACGCCCGTGCAGATGCTCGGTTCTCTCGTGACCGCGCCCTTCGGCGCGCTCGGCAACGCGGCAGAGAACCTCTCCGCCTCCCGGGAGACGCTTTCGGACCTCAAGAAGCAGAATGCCGAGCTCACGGCCAAGGTGGCCGAGCTCTCGGAGGCCGAGGCCACGGCAACCCGTTTGGAGGGGCTGCTCGGCCTGCAGTCAACCTATAAGCTGAAGTCCACCGCCGCCCGCATCATCGGCGGCTCCGGCAGCTCGTGGTCGAAGACCGTCACGATCGACAAGGGCTCGGCCGCCGGACTCACCGTCGGCATGCCGGTCTGCAACTCCGTGGGCGTGATCGGTCAGATCGTGGAGGTCTCGGCCACCTCGGCGACCGTGCGCCTGATCACCGACGAGCAGTCCGGCGTCTCCGCGATGATCCAGAGCTCGCGCGCCCAGGGTATGCTGCTCGGCCAGTCCGACGGCACGCTTCGCCTGTCCTACGTGTCGGCTGACGCCGAGGTGAAGGCCGGCGATATCGTGATCACCTCGGGCATCGGCGGCGTCTTCCCCAAGGGTCTGCCGCTCGGCACCGTCTCCTCGGTCACCAAGGATTCCAACTCCTCGTACTACACCATCGTGGTGCGCGCCCAGGCCTCGGCCGAGAGCAACGAGGAGGTGCTGGTCGTCACCGCGCTGAGCGATGACCAAGTGGCCTCCGATGAAGAGGTGGCGGGCGCCAACGCCACGCCGCAGGGCAGTTCCTCCACCGACGCTTCAGCGGGAACCTCGACGGATGGTTCGTCCGGCTCGTCCTCGATCTCCACCGATTCCCAGTCCACGGATTCCAAGAGCTCGTCCACGAATACCCCTTCCACCTCGACCACTACCACGACGGGAGGGCAGTAGCATGCCGCTCAGCGGTCTCGGTTCCAATCCCAGCTCTTCCAAAAGCCGCTTCATCGCCCCCGTCGTCATCTCGCTCGTTCTGCAGGTGGCGCTCGCCTCGCATATCTCGATCCTGGGCGGGACCTTCAACCTGGCCGTCGCGCTCGCCTGCGCGCTCGCCCCGGCGCTCGCTCCGGGCCAGGCCGCGCTTGCGGGCTTTGCCCTCGGCCTCTTCTTCGACCTCACCAATGCGGTTCCCGTGGGGCTCATGTCGTTCTTGCTCACCATCGCGGCGTTCGCGCTCGCAGGTGCTTCGGGCGGCCATGCGCTCGGGTTCACCAGCGATGGCATCCGCCTGACCGCGGCCGCGGTGCTCGTCGTCTGCCTCGCTTACGGATTCGCCTCCTTCCTCCTCGGCGTCGACACGAGCTTCGTGAGCTCTGTTTTCGGTCACGGGCTCGCCACGGGCATCTTGAGCGTCATCGCCAGCCTGCCGCTGCTCGCCTGCTTTGGCTCGGGCGACGCGGGCCGGGGCTTCAGCGCGGCGCGACACGGCTCGCGGTACAAGGGGCTGAGGTAGGTAGCCGCCATGGATGCCAAGCTCATCGTCATCATCGCCGGCGCCATTCTCATGCTGGCGATCCTCATCTCGCTCTTTGTGCTGCGCAGCTATTCCGGGCGTTTTACGTTCGACACGGTTACCGGCACCCGGCCGAAGGCTTCGGAAGGGGAGGGCAACACCTCCGGCTCCCAGCTCAAGGGGCGCTTCCAGATCCTGTCTTTCGCCGCCGGGGCATCGCTCGTGGCGCTCATCGCTAAGCTCTGGAGCATGCAGATGGTCTCCTCGGACCATTACGAGACGCTTTCCGAGGAGAACCGCACCCGTACCGTCACCACCGCGGCCCCGCGCGGGCGTATCCTCGACCGCGACGGCGTGGAGCTCGTCACGAATCGGGCCACGCTGAACGTGTCCTCGTACCGGTCGCTCGCCGACGATACCGTGACCGTGCGCCATCTCGCGAATGTGCTCGGCTTGCCCTACATCGCCGTCATGCGGAGCATCCAGGACTACAGCCAGAGCGCGCAGAGCCTGCACGCCATCGCGTCCGACGTGCGCCGCTCCACCGTGGCCTACATCCAGGAGCACGCCGCGGAGTTCCCCGGCGTGAACGTGGTGGAGGGCTCCGAGCGCTCCTATCCCTACGGCACGCTCGCGTGCCACCTGCTCGGCTACACCGGCACCATCACCCAGGAGCAGCTCGATAAACAGAAGAAGGACTCCTCCAAGAGCGCCGGCGATATCACGTACGAGTCGGGCGATATCGTGGGCCAGGCCGGCGTGGAGGGCCGCTACGAGTCGCTGCTCCAGGGCATTCGGGGCGAGCAGACGGTGCGCGTGGACTCTGCCGGCACGGTGGTGGGCCAGGCAGGCTCCGTGGATCCCCGGCCCGGCAGCGATATCAAGCTCACCATCTCGCTCAAGATCCAGCAGGCATGCGAAGAGGGTCTGAAGATCGGCATGGAGCGCGCCCAGGGTACGGCCCGTGCCGGCGACGCCGCCGCCATCGTGTGCCTGGACTGCACGAACGGCGAGATCCTGGGCATGGCGAGCGCGCCGACCTTCGATCCCTCGGCGTTCGTGGGCGGCATCTCGAGCGATGATTGGGACAAGCTCAACTCCGAGGAGCACCGCACGCCGCTCGTTAACCGCGCCATCGGCGGCCAGTACATGTCGGCCTCGACCATCAAGCCGCTCTCCTCGCTCGCCGGCATGGAGTTCGGCGTCTACTCGGCTTCCCAGACCACCAACTGCACGGGCTTTTGGACGGGCTTCGGCAAGTCCAGCGGCAAGTGGTGCTGGAACCATAGCGGACACGGCACCATCAACCTGAGAAACGGCATCGTCTACTCCTGTGACTCCGTCTTCTACGACGTGGCCAAGGGCTTCTGGAACGCCAAGAGCGACAACGACGGCCTCCAGCAGGTCTTCCGCCGTCACGGCCTCGGCGAGGCCACCGGTGTCGATTTGCCGAGCGAGGAGCCGGGCCGCGTGCCCGACAAGGACTGGAAGGAGTCCTACTTCAAGGACTGGACGGACGACCAGCGCTCCTGGAACGCGGGCGACCTGCTGAACATCGTCATCGGCCAGGGCGATATCCTCGTCACCCCGATCCAGATGGCGTGCGTGTACGCCGGTATCGCCAACGGCGGCACCCAGTACGTACCGCACGTCTTCCTCTCCGCCGTCGCCCGCGACGGTGAGGGGGATGCCGCCACCTACCAGAAGAAGGAGCGCCTGACAGCGAAGATCCACGCCAAAGCCGATCTCGAGCTTATCCGCGATGGCCTCCATGGCATGCCCTACGAGGAGTCAGCCTCGGTCGCGGCGCACTTCAACAACCTTCCCGTGAGCGTGGCGGCAAAGACCGGTACCGGCGAGAAATCTGGTGAGGACGAGTATGGCTGGTTCGTCGCCTACGCGCCCTTCGATAAGCCGCAATACGTTGTGGCGTGCATCATCGAGCGCGGCGGATTCGGCGCCGAGTGCGCGATGCCCGCCGTACGCAACGTGCTCGGCGCCATCTACGACTCGCCCGATACGTCCTATAGCGGCACGTCCGATCAGACCATGTAGGGGGTGGATGCCATGTCTTCGAATGCCAGCAGCCTCAAGCGTGTGAACAAGCAGCGATCTTCCGTGCGCGGGGGAATCTCGCAGCAGGTGAACGTCACCGTGCTCCTTGCCACCGCGGCGCTCATCGCCTACGGCTCGCTCATCATCTGGACCGCCTCGCTCTCCATCGCTGAGGCGTCGTTCCCGCGCCACCTCCTGGGCATCGGCCTCGGCCTCGTCCTCGCCGTGCTACTCGCCCGCACGGACCTGCGGGGGCTCGCCGGGATGTCCACGGTGCTCCTGGCGATCGACATCCTGGTGATCTTCTCGCCCTACATCCCCGGCCTCTCGTACAACGCCAAGGGCATGACCGGTTGGATGAAGCTGCCCGGCATCGGCCTCACCTTCCAGCCGGTGGAACTCGCGAAGATCATCACGGCGTTCTTCATGGCCGGGTTGGGCGCCCAGTACAACGGTCGCATCGATTCCGTGCGGGAGTACGCTAAGCTCTGCGGCATGCTCGCCATTCCGTTCTGCTCGGTCGTACTCGCGGGAGACCTGGGCAGCGGACTCGTGGTCTTTATGGGCGGCGTGGTGATCATCTGCATGAGCGGGCCCCGCAAGGAATGGGTGCTCGCCACCATCGCCATGCTCATCGGCCTCGTCTCGCTGCTGCTCGCCGCCGACTCCGTACTCGACGGCCTGCTCGGGCACGACGTCCTCATCAAGCAGTACCAGATGAACCGCCTGCTCGTGTTCATCGACCCTGAGAACGCTAACTCCGACGACGCGTACAACCTCATGCAGTCGCTCATCGCGGTGGGTTCGGGCGGCTTTTTCGGCAAGGGCATCGGGCACGCCACGCAGTCGGGCTCGGGCTTCCTCCCCGAGGCGCACACGGACTTCGTCTTCGCCCTGCTCTCGGAGACCTTCGGCTTTCTGGGCGCCTTCCTCCTGATTGCGCTCTATGCCGTGCTCATCCTTGCCACCATCCGCGTGGCGTACAAGGCCGATTCGCCCTTCCAGCGGCTCGTATGCGCAGGCATCGTGGGCATGTGGACGTTCCAGATCTTCGAGAACATCGGCATGTGCATCGGTCTCATGCCCATCACGGGCATCCCGTTGCCCTTCATCAGCTTCGGCTCGTCGTCCATGATGATGCAGTGCGCCACGGTGGGTATCGTACAATCGGTGTGGCGCCATCGCGCCAAGTCATCTTAGGCGCACCGGTCGGTCGGGTATCCCGGGGCCGAGCGCTTCTCATAAGGGGGAGAGAACATGAACGTACCCATCGATAAGATCGCCGGTGCCTTCAAGGCGGCCGGGTCCGCCAAGAAGGATTCCGACGTGCCCGTGCGCGTCTCCGTCTTCGTGGACGGCAGCGCGAGCACCTTCCTGCTCCGGACGGTTCGAGAGGCGCTCGTGCCGCAGACCACCTCGGCGATCGTGCGCGTGGAGCGCCTGGGGGAGACGCCGGTGACGGTGAAGCCCGACACTGACGTCTCCATCGTCATCTCCTGCGGGTCCGAGCACCTGCAGCAGCGCGTGCAGGAGATCGTCATCGGCGGCGCCCCCACGGTCGTCCTCGCTGAGAGTGCCGTGGAAGTCGGCTTCATCCAGGAGGACACGCCCATGCTCGGACTCGTGGCCGCCACCAACAAGACGTACCTACTCGAATCCCTCGCCCGCTGGATTCTCGACCGCACGGAGAAGGACACCGCCTTTGCCGCGAACTTCCCGTTCATGCGCGTCGCCGCAGCCAACCGCATCATCCTGAATGCCTCGGCGGCGAACCTCGTCACGGGCGCGCTGCTCTTCGTTCCCGGTGCCGACTTCCCAGTCATGGCCGTGGCCCAGCTGGGCATGATGGCGCAGCTGGCGCTCGTGTTCGGCAAGCCCGTGCGCCCCGAGCGCGGCTACGAGGTGGCGGGGGTACTCGTCGCGGGGCTGCTCATGCGCGCCCTGGCGCGGGCGGTCGTGCCCGCCGCCGGCCATCTCGGCTTCGTGGTGAAGGCGCTCGTCGCAGGCTTCGGCACCTATGCCATGGGCCGGGCGCTCACCGCGCTCTACGAGGCCGATGTTGATTACGCGCGCGCGAACCAGGCCGTCGCCTCCGCGGCTCGCCACGGGCGCGATTTCATCTCGCTCGTCTCCGGACGCGCCCGCGCGGCCGATTCCGCCGACGTCGCCCAGGCAGCGTAAGCGCATGCGGGTCGCCTACGAGGACCGCTTCCACGAGCTCGAGCCGCTGCTCGCGCATGTTGAGAAGCCCAGCCGCTACATCGACCACGAGTGGGGCGCCATCCGCAAGGACGACGCGGACTACCGGTGCTGCCTCGTGTATCCGGACGTCTACGAGGTCGGCCTGCCCAACCAGGGACTCGCCATCCTCTACCAGTGCGCGAACGCCGTTCCCGGCGTGGCGTGCGAGCGCGCCTACGTTCCCTGGATCGACATGGCCGACGCGATGCGCGCGGCCGGCGTGCCGCTGCTCTCACTCGAGGGCGCGGCCCCGCTCGCCTCATTCGACCTCGTGGGCTTCCAGATCCCCCACGAGATGGCCGCTACCAACTACCTCGAGGCCCTCGACCTTGCGGGCATCCCCCTACATGCCGACGAACGCGGGGAAGGGGACCCGATCGTCATCGGCGGCGGTCCGAGCGTCTTCAACCCCGAGCCGCTCGCGGCCTTCTTCGACGCCTTCCTGATCGGTGAGGGCGAGGAAGCGATCGCCGAGATCTGCCGGGAGCACCGCCGTCTGCGCGACGCCGGGGCCAGTCGCCTTGAGGTCCTGCGGGGCTTGGCGCGTCTGCGCGGCGTCTACGTGCCGTCCCTGTACCGGCTCAGCCACGAGGGGCCCTGCACCCCGAGCGGCTACGCCGTCCCGCGCGTGGGCGAGGACGTTCCCCCTGTGGTGTACAAGCGCGTGGTGGAGGACTTCGGCGGCACCGACGCGCTCACCCAGTCCGTGGTGCCGTTTGCCCAGCTCGTGCACGACCGCCTCTCCGTGGAGGTGCTCCGCGGCTGCGCGCGCGGCTGCCGGTTCTGCCAGGCGGGCATCACGTACCGCCCGGTGCGCGAGCGTACGCCCGACCAGATCGTCTCCGCCGTCTCGCGCGGGCTCTCCGCCACGGGTTACGACGAGGTCAGCCTGACCTCGCTCTCCACCACCGACCACTCCTGCTGTCGCGCCATCCTGCGTCGCCTCAACCGCCGCCTGGAGGACACGGGCATCTCGGTGAGCATCCCCTCCCAGCGCCTCGACTCCTTCGGCGTCGACATGGCGCTTGAGGTGGCGGGCGAGAAGAAGGGTGGTCTGACCTTCGCGCCCGAAGCCGGAAGCCAGCGCATGCGCGACATCATCAACAAGAACGTGACCGAGGAGGACCTCGACCGCGCCGCCCGCGCCGCCTACCTCGAGGGATGGAACCGCATGAAGCTCTACTTCATGATGGGTCTCCCCGGAGAGACCGATGACGACGTAGTGGCCATAGCGAACCTCGCCGACCACGTGCTCGAACTCGGCCGCGAGGTCGTGTCCAAGGCGCGGCGCGGCAGCCTCTCCGTCTCCATCTCGGTCTCCGTCTTCATTCCCAAGCCGCACACGCCCTTCCAGTGGTGCGCGCAGCTCGATTACGAGGACGTGAAGCGCAGGCAGAAGCTGCTGCTCGAGAGCGTGCGCAACCGCGCGGTCCGCGTGCACTGCCACGATGCCTCCACCTCGCTCGTCGAGGCCGTGCTCTCTCGCATGGGGCGCGAGGCCGCGGGCCTCATCGAGGGCGCCTGGCGCCGTGGCCAGCGCTTCGACGCCTGGACGGAGCAGTTCAACCTGGACAACTGGATCGCCGCGGGCGAGGAGCTCGGGCTCGACCTCTACGGGATCGCGCACGAGCCGTTCGACCTCGATGCGCTCCTCCCCTGGGACCACGTGAGCCCCGGTTCCTCCAAGGGGTTCATGCAGCGCGAGTACCGCCGCGCGCTCGCCGGCGAGACCACGCCCGACTGCACGCGCACGAGCTGCACCGGATGCGGCGTCTGCCCCACGCTGGGCGTGAGGAACGTGTTGGTGGGTGAGCGCGTATGACGAGGAAGGCAAAAGGGTCCGGGAATTCGAATACTGCCGAGAAGACCGCCAAGCAGCTGCGGAGCGCCCCGCGGCCCGCTATCGAGCAGACGCTCTTCCGGCTGCGCGTCCGCTACGTGAAGCAGGGGCGCCTCGCCTATCTCGGCCACCTCGAGGTCATCCATTCCATCGAGCGCGCCATCCGCCGAGCCGGGCTTCCCTATGCGGTGAGCCAGGGCTTCTCGCCCCACATGCGCGTGGGGTACACCTCGGCGCTTCCAGTGGGGACGAGTTCCACCTGCGAGTGGTTCGACGTGTTCCTGACCGCGCTCGTCCCCGGACCCGAGGCGCTCGAGCGCCTGGTCCGGGCGAGCGCCCCCGATCTGCGTCCGGTCCAGGCAGGCTACGTGGGCGTGCGCGATCCGGCCCTCACGGCCCTCATCACCCGCGTGGGGTATCGGATCGACCTTTCCTGCGGCATGTCCCTGGAGGAGCTCAAGGCATCCATGGCCGCCGTTTCCGAGCTCGCCGAGATTCCCTACGAGCGCTCGGGCAAGCAGAAAGTTCTCGACCTCGCGAAGACCCTCGGCTCCTGGGAGCTCGAGCCGGCAGGGGAGGGCGCGTTCCATCTCGTGCTCCACACCCGCGCCGACAACGAGGGGTCGCTTCGGCCCGAGATCCTGCTCGCCCGGCTCGACCGCGAGCTCAGGGGGAGCACCGACGCGATCGCGTCCACGGGCATCCAGGACCTCGAGAGCATTCCCGTCTACCGGGTGGAGCGCATCTACCAGCGGGGCATGGGCGAGCATGGCGCGACCGTCGACCCGCTCTGAGCGCGGGGCCGTCAACGTCCTCCGCGTGGCTTCGCTCCGTTCGCTGTCGGGCGCACAAGTTGTGCATCCAGCGAAATCCCACAAATTGCCTGTTGACGGGCTAGGGGGACGCTGGTACCATGAACGACCGTTGCCAAGATACACCAGTGCATGAAGGGCAAGGAAATGTACGCAATCGTGAAAACCGGCGGCAAGCAGTATAAAGTCGCCACCGATGACGTCATCACCGTCGAGAAGCTCGAGGGCGAGGTCGGCTCCAAGGTCACCCTCCCCGTCGTGTTCCTGAACGACGGCAAGAAGATCGTCACGGACCCTGCCAAGCTTGAGAAGGCCAAGGTCACTGCTGAGATCCTCGACCAGTTCAAGGGCGAGAAGCAGCTCGTCTTCAAGTTCAAGAAGCGCAAGCGCTATCGCAAGCTGCAGGGTCACCGCCAGCAGCTCACCAAGGTGAAGATCACCAAGGTTCAGGCCACGAGCCGCGCAGCTAAGAAGACCGCATCCGTCGAGGAGCCTGCTCAGGCCCCCGAGGCCGAGTAGCGCACGCTGCTTCGGACGTTCTGTTTAGGAAAGAGGTACAGACATGGCACACAAGAAAGGCCTTGGTTCCTCCCGTAACGGTCGCGACTCCCGCGGCCAGCGCCTTGGCACCAAGCGTTTCGATGGCCAGACCGTGAAGGCTGGCGAGGTCCTCGTTCGTCAGTGCGGCACGCACATCCACCCCGGCGAGAACGTCGGCCGTGGCAAGGATGACACGCTCTTCGCGCTCGTCGAGGGCAAGGTCAAATTCACCAAGGGTCTCAAGCACCGCGTGAACGTGCACCCCGTCGTCGAGGCCTAATCGATCCTTCACGCACAAGGTTCACATGGGAGGCTCCCTGGCAGCGCTGGGGAGCCTCTTTTGATACCATCGGGAACAGCGGCGCCTGAGCGTTCGCTCCCGGTCTCACTCATCGTTCGAAAGGACCCTATGGGCCAGTTCACCGATATGTGCCGCATCAATGTGTGCGGCGGCGACGGCGGCGCGGGCTGCATGTCGTTCAGACGCGAGGCGTTCGTGCCCAAGGGAGGACCCGATGGCGGCGACGGCGGGCGCGGCGGCGACGTCGTGGTCGTTGCCGACCCCCAGCTCTCCTCACTGATCGACTACCGTTTCAAGCACCATTTCCGTGCCGAGCGCGGGACGCACGGCCAGGGCTCTAAAAAGGATGGTAAGGACGGCGAGGACCTGTTGCTGAAGGTTCCGCTGGGGACTGTGGTCTGGGAGCTCGACCCTGCCACCATGGAGCATACCGAGCGCCTGGCCGACCTCACGCACCCCGGCGAGCGCATCGTGGTCGCCCCCGGCGGCGCCGGGGGACGCGGCAACCCCCATTTCGTCTCGTCCACGCGCCGCTCTCCCGCCTTCGCCGAGAAGGGCGAGCCCGCGCATGAGCACTGGATCGAGCTCGAGCTCAAGCTCATGGCTGACGCCGCGCTCGTGGGCCTTCCCTCCGTGGGGAAGAGCTCGCTCATCGCTCGCATGAGCGCCGCCCGGCCCAAGATCGCGGACTACCCCTTCACCACGCTCGTTCCCAACCTCGGCATGGTGCGCGCCGGCGACTACAGCTTCGTCGTGGCCGACGTGCCCGGACTCATCGAGGGCGCGAGCGAGGGCAAGGGACTCGGGCACCAGTTCCTCCGGCATATCGAGCGCACGGCGCTCATCATGCACGTGGTCGATATCACCGGCGGCTTCGAGGGGCGCGACCCCCTCGAGGACTACCGCGTCATCAACCGCGAGCTCGAGGCCTACGCTCCCGAACTCGCCGCGCGCCCGCAGGTGGTGGTGGCCAACAAGTGCGATGCCTCCGGTATGACCGAGCGCGTGGAGGAGCTGCGCCGAGCGGCGGTGGCGGACGGCCATCGGTTCTTCGCCGTCTCCGCGCTGACCGGGGCCGGCATGAACGGCTTCAAGCTCGCCTGCGGCGAGATGGTCGCCAAGCTGCGTCGCCAGATCGCCGAGGAGGCCGCCGCCGAACCCGTGGTGGACGAGGGCCTCTGGGAGCGTCGTCGTCTCGCCCGCGAGCGCGCCTTCGCCATCCAGCGCGAGGAAGCGCATGCCTGGCGTGTGCGGGGCACCCGTATCGAGCGCCTGGTGGTCCAGACGGACTGGGAGAACGATGAGGCCGTCACCTACCTCCAGCACCGCTTCTCACGGCTCGGTCTGGACGACGCCCTGGTGAACGCCGGGGTGCAGCCGGGCGACGAGGTGCGCATCTGCGGTTTGGCCTTCGCCTTTGAAGGCGCCTCCGAGCTCGCCGACGACGATGACGAGCTCTCGGCCGAGGATATCGCGCAGATCGAGGCCATGAGCGTGGACGCTTCCGAGGACGGCGAGTAGGGTGTCCGTTCGCCAGCCGGGCCTTCCCGAGCTCGGTGCCGATCCCAGCCGGACCTATCGCCTGGGCATCATGGGCGGCACCTTCGACCCCATCCACTACGGCCACCTGGTGACCGCGGAGCAGGCGCGCGAGGCGCTTCGCCTCGATCTCGTGCTCTTCATGCCCGCCGGCCAGCCCGCCTTCAAGCAGGGGAGGGGCGTCACCCCCGCCGAGGACCGCTATGCCATGACGCTCCTCGCCACGGCTGCGAACCCCGCGTTCGACGCGAGCAGGTTCGAGATCGACCGCGAGGGCATCACCTACACGGTGGACACCCTGCGCGCGCTCCGGGCCCACTATCCCGAGAACGTGCGGCTGTTCTTCATCACCGGGGCGGATGCCATCCTGGACATCCTTTCCTGGCGAAACGCCGCCGAGATCGCGCGCCTCGCCACGCTCATCGCGGCGACGCGCCCCGGCTACGACATCAACCAGGCATGCGAGCGTGTCGAGGGTTCGGGCCTGCCGTTCGACGTTCGCTACATCGAGATCCCCGCGCTCGCGGTGAGCTCGTCCTACATCCGCGAGCGGGTGGCCGAGGGCAAGAGCGTCCGCTACCTCACGAGCGAGTCGGTCATGGGCTATATCAAGAAGAACGGCCTCTATCGCCGCGATCACCAGGAACGCGTGGAAGGAGCCGAGGTATGAACGGAAAGTCCACGATGACCGCCGCCGAGCGCGAGCGCTTGGACCAGATTCGCGGGGCACTCGAGGCGCATATGGAACCCGTCAAGCCCAAGCGGTACGAGCACTCGCTCGGCGTGGCGGAGACCGCCGGCCGGCTTGCGCGGACCTACGGCGTGGACGAGTTCCAGGCCACGGCCGCCGGGTACGTGCACGATTGGGACAAGGTGCTCACGAACGAAGAGCTGCTCGCCCGTGCCGAGCGGTACGGCATCAAGATCGTCGGTCCAGCCGAGCGCTCCGTGGCCCTGCTCCACGGCCCCGTGGCCGCCGTCGAGCTCCCGCGTCTTTTCCCTGACTTGCCGCCTGCGGTCTTCCAGGCCGTCGACCGGCACACCGTGGGCGCCGAGGACATGTCGCCCCTCGATATGGTAGTCTTCGTGGCCGACGCCATGGAGCCCCACCGCAAGGGCGATTACGCCGACCGCCTGCGCGAACTCGCGGGGAAGGTCTCACTGACCGAGCTCTTCTTCCAGTGCTTCTCCCAGGGGCTCGTCTACGTGATCCAGACGGGCCGCTACCTCTATCCCACCGCGGTGGGTATCTACAACACGTACGCTATGATGGACGGGCGAAACGAGCCCGCCTCGAACTGAAGGGATTTCATGAGCGATTCGATCGAGACGACAGAGCTGCCCGAGCTGGGCGAGGCCCTGAACACCGAGGATATCCAGATGCCCGTTGCCGGGGACCGCAGCTCGGCATCGCTTTCGAGCACGGGCGTCGACGCGCGCTCCGTGGCCGAGGAGGCCGCGCGCGCCGCGGACGCCAAGAAGGCCGAGGACGTCGTCGTGCTCGACCTCACCGAGCTCTCCGATGTCTGCGACTACTTCGTGATCTGCACCGGCACCAACGCCCGCCTGGTGGACGCGCTGGTTGACGAGGTGGAGGAGAAGGTCGCCAAGGCCTGCGGTGAGCACCCCTTCAGCATCGAGGGCCGCGACCAGCGCCAGTGGATCCTCATGGACTACGGCAGCGTCCTCGTGCACGTCATGACGACCGAGGCACGCGAGTACTACCGTCTCGAGAAGCTCTGGGGAGACGCGCCCAAGCTCGACTTGGGACTCGAGTAGCCCTCAAACATCCTTGTACTTATCGCGCCGGACGATGTCATCCTTGAATCGTGCGGCGCGTCCGTATGCAACGGCGTCCGCGCCAAAGCGCTCACGCAGCCGGTCCACGGCAACGGAGAGCTCACGACGGTTGCTGCTGACCGCTCCGCGCTCGTCTAGGTCCTCGAAGAGGTCCGCCTGCACCGGCGCGTCCGCATCCGAGAACCCGCTCATGCCGAGGCCGGCCAGGCGTACGTGCATGCCCTCGTGCCAGATCCCGCGCAGGAGCTCGAGGGCAATGGGAACGAAGAGGTTCTCGTCGTCGGTGGGATGGGCGAGCCGGCGCTGCATCGTGTGCCCCTCGCCATAGCTGTGCTTCAGCTTGACCGTGACCGTTCTGCCCGCGAGCCCCTTGGCGCGCAGGCGCCGGCCCACGCTTTCGCCGATGAGCGC
The DNA here is from genome assembly GCF_902501965.1 of Collinsella sp. AK_207A. Classification (GTDB taxonomy): domain Bacteria; phylum Actinomycetota; class Coriobacteriia; order Coriobacteriales; family Coriobacteriaceae; genus Collinsella. Next base: position 204,879 of record NZ_CABWID010000014.1, read on the forward strand.
GAGCGCGGCTTTCACGTCCGCGAGCTCCACGAGGTCCTTGGCGAAGGTCCGCTCGTTGCTTACGGATTTCACGTCCTCGGGCGCGTCGATCGCGTGCACGTAGCTCACCTCGGCCCCCGCAGCGCGCCTGCGGACCATCTCCGCGTTCACGCCGAAGATGGGGGAGAGCTGGGAGACGGGAGCCCCCGCGAGCTGTCCAAGCGTGCGGACGCCGATCTTGGCGAGCGCGCGGTCCGCAGAGGCCCCGATGCCGCTCATGGCGCGCACCGGGAGCGGGGCCAGGAAGCCGTGCTCGGTTCCCGGTGGCACCACGGTAAGGCCGCGCGGCTTGTCGCGCTCGCTCGCGATCTTGGCGACCGTCTTGTTGCATCCGAGTCCTATGGAGCAGGTGATGCCGAGCTTCGCTACCCGATCTGAGATGCGGCGCGCGATCTCGACCGGCCCCTCCACGGAGTAGCGTCCCGGCGTGATGTCGAAGAAGGCCTCGTCGATGGAAACCTGGTCCACGAAGGGCGTCTCGTCGGCGAGGATGGCCATCACGCGCGCGCTCATCTCGCGGTAGCGGTCGAAGTGCCCATGGGTCCAGATGGCCGCGGGGCAGAGGCGCTTTGCCTGGGCGCTGGACATCGCCGAGTGCACGCCGAACCTCCGCGCCTCGTAGGAGGCCGTCGAAACTACGCCGCGTTTCTCGGGGTCGCCGCCCACGATCACGGGCTTACCTCGCCATTCGGGATGGTCGAGCTGCTCCACGCTCGCAAAGAAGGCGTCGAGGTCCATGAGGCCGATGGCAGGCCCCTTCCAGCCGCCGAAGAGCCCCTCGGCGAACCGCAGTGCATCGATATCGTATGTATGTTCGGTATCCATGCTTCCAGTATATCTCAACCAACCCGTCCGTCCCCCGGTATCGGATGTCGCCGGCACCATCCGATACCGGGGGACGAGTCGGTCGGGACACCTTGCGCGCTCCTGCTCCTCCAGCTAAGATGTGGAAACGTTGTCGGCCATCCCGAAGAAGTGCCCGTAAGGGGCTTCACCTGCTCCTGCCGATGACGTATCATATCTAACGTTTGTTTATCGGTGCGGCCCGTGGTGGGTTGCAAAAGATGGAGGAGTTTGCATTGGCAGTCAAGATTCGCCTTGCCCGTCACGGCTCGAAGAAGCGTCCGTACTACCGCGTCGTCGTGGCTGATTCCCGTTCGCCCCGCGATGGTCGCCTGATCGAGGAGGTGGGCCGCTACAACCCGCTCACCAATCCCAAGACCATCGATCTGGACCTCGAGAAGATCGCCGACTGGCAGGGCAAGGGCGCCCAGCTCACCGATGCCGTTGCCGCTCTGGTCAAGGCCGCGAACGAGGGCCCCAAGGCCGAGGTCGAGAAGAAGAAGTCCAAGAAGCAGCTCGCCAAGGAGGCCAAGGCCGCCGAGGAGGCCGCTGCTGCCGAGGGCTCCGAGGAGTAAATCGTGGCCGAAGAGCTCATCTCATCTGATTTCGAGGCCACTGACGCCGCTGATGAGCAGCTTCTCTCCGATCGCATCGCCGATCTTGTGGAGTACCTTATCGTCAACATCGTGGACGATATCGACTCCGTGAGCCTCGAGGTTATCGATGGCGAGGACTCCTCGACGATCGAGGTGTCCGTTGCCGAGGATGACGTCGCCAAGGTCATCGGTCGCCATGGCCGCACCATCAAGGCCATCCGCACCCTCGCTCGCGCCCTCGCGGCGCGTCTGGGGACGAGCGTCGAGGTTGAGGTCATTGGCTAGCGTGCTGGCCAGGCCGTACAGAAACATTGCCCGCATCGTGAAGACGCAGGGCAGAAACGGGGAGGTCGTCGCAGTCGCGCTGCGCGGCCTTCCTTTCTCTCTACGGCCCGGCATGCAGGTTGCTCTCACGCCGCCGGCGCTCGACCGAGATCGCTTCGTTTCCGTCGAGGTCGTCTCGGCGCTCGATGACGATTCCGCGCGCGTGCGCTTCTCTGGCTGCTTGAGCATCGCGGATGCCGAGGGCCTGGTGGGGTGCCTCGTGCTCGCCCATGCCGAGGACCTCGAGCTCAGCGAGCTCGATATCGCCTTCGACGAGCTCATAGGGCGTGCGGTCGAAGATGTGCGCTATGGGAACCTCGGCTCCATCCGCGAGGTCATGGAGACGCCCGCTAACGATGTCTGGGTTGTGGACGGGGGAGGGTACGGCGAAGTGCTCCTTCCGGTGATTCCTCAGGTCGTCGATGAGATCTCTCCTGCGGGACCGATTACCGTCCGGGCGCTCGACGGGCTCATCGAGGCCTGATCGCTCTTCTCATCTGCCGTTTAACGCCTTACCGTTCGCCCCGCCTTTTCAGGGAGGTCATCCTATGCTCATCGAGACGCTTTCCGTTTTTCCGGAGGTCTTTGAGCCCTATATGTCCTCCTCCATCATGGGGCGCGCGCGTCGTGCGGGATTGTTCGACTTCCGGGCCCACGATCTTCGCGATTGGACCCATGATCGTCATCGCACGGTGGACGATGCACCCTTTGGCGGCGGTGCGGGCATGCTCATGAAGCCCGAGCCCATCTTCGAGGCCGTCGAGGCGCTCTCAGCAGACTCCGGACTGCCGAAGCCCCATGTGGTCTTCTTCACGCCCTGCGGCGATGTCTTCGATCAACACGTGGCCGAGCGCCTCGCCCGTAGCGAGCGCATCCTCATGGTCTGCGGTCGTTACGAGGGTATGGACGAGCGGGCCTACGAGCTCGCGGACGAACGCCTCTGCATCGGCGACTACGTGCTCACCGGCGGCGAGCTCCCGGCGCTCATCGTGGCGGACGCCGTGGTGCGCCTGATTCCCGGTGCGCTCGGCGACGACATGAGCAACGTGGACGAGAGCTTCGCCACGGCCTCCGGCGGAGGCCTCCTCGAGTACGAGCAGTACACGCGTCCCGCTGATTTCCGCGGCATGGGCGTGCCCGACATCCTGCTTTCCGGCGACCATGCCAAGGTCGATGCCTGGCGTCGCCAAAACGCCGTCGAGCGCACCTGTCGCTGGCGGCCGGATCTCATTTCCACGGCCGAGCTCACTGCCGATGAACGCGCGTATGCCGAGGATTTGTTGGAACGCTTGGACGCCTCTGCCGGTAAACCCGGTTCCCCTTTGGATGAAAGGTCGTAGTCTATGGCTCCCACGGGTAATTCGCTCATCCGCTCGGCCCTCGAGTGGGTCCTTGTCCTTGCCATCGCCTTCGTGGCTTCGTTTCTCATCCGCGAGTACGTGGCGAGCCCCTACACCGTGCCCACGGCCTCCATGGAGCCGACGATCCTCGTGGGCGACAACCTGATCGCCCAGAAGGTGACCCTCGAGATGGGCAAGGGCGTCTCTCGGGGCGATATCGTCGTCTTCCATAATCCTGATGGCAGCTCCGACCACGATATCCTGGTGAAGCGCGTCATCGCCACCGCCGGCCAAACCGTCGATCTTCAGAACGGTACCGTCTACGTGGACGGACAGGCCTTGGACGAGCCCTACGCCTCGGGGAGCAGCTATCCGCTCGACGTGCAGGCGCCGGGCGTTGAGGTGAGCTTTCCCTACACGGTTCCCGAGGGGTGCGTGTGGGTAATGGGCGACAACCGCGAGAACTCCGCGGACTCGCGGTACTTCGGTGCCGTGAGCGAGGACGACCTCATCGCCGTCGGGGTCTTCCGCTACTGGCCGCTCGATCGCATCGGACCGCTCGAGTAGGTCCATCCCCCCCTCGGTCCCCGGCCGCCCGCCGGCGCGATCTCCGCCGTTTCACCGCGGGCCTTACGAGCGAACTGAGAAGATATGGGTGTGAAGTCCAGGAACGCGCCGCGGCCCTGAACTTGTTGGGAGGACAGGGCCGTCTTCGTTTTGGCGCGTTCCTGAGGCTTCGCGCCCGTATCTTCCAGTCTCGCGAGAACGGCCCGCGGTGAAACGGCGGAGACCGCGCCGGCGGGCGGCCGGGGACCTCCATTTGCGCTATCATGCAGGCTCGTATGTCAACTGACGAGAAGGGACTTTCGCGTGGCATCTCAAGCCCTCACCTTCCAAGACATGATCCTCGCCCTCGAGCACTACTGGGCGGGCCATGGTTGCACCGTCATGCAGCCCTACGATTCCGAGGTCGGCGCCGGCACGTTCCATACCGCGACGCTCCTGCGCTCGCTCGGCAAGGATCCGTGGCGTACCTGCTATCCGCAACCCTGCCGTCGTCCGGCGGATGGCCGCTACGGTGAGAACCCGAACCGCATGCAGCACTACTACCAGTTCCAGGTGCTCATCAAGCCGAGCCCGGTGAACTCGCAAGAGCTTTACCTGGGGTCTCTCGCTGCCATCGGCTTGGACCCCGCTAAGCACGACGTGCGCTTCGTGGAGGACGACTGGGAGAGCCCGACGCTCGGCGCCTGGGGACTCGGCTGGGAGGTCTGGCTCGACGGCATGGAGGTCACGCAGTTCACGTACTTCCAGCAGGTGGGCGGCATCGAGTGCGATCCCGTGCCCGTTGAGATCACCTACGGCCTCGAGCGCATTGCCATGTACGCCCAGGGCGTCACCTCCGTGTACGACCTGGTCTGGAGCTATCTCCCCGACGGCACTCCCATGACCTACGGCGACGTTTTCCTGGAGAACGAGCGCGAGTTCTCGGCCTACAACTTCGAGATAGCGAACGTCGAGATGATGCGCCAGAAGTTCGACGACTACGAGCGCGAGTGCCATGCCTGCCTCGATGCGAACCTGCCGCTTCCGGGCTACGACTGCGTGCTCAAGTGCAGCCACGCGTTCAACCTGCTCGACTCGCGCGGTGCGCTTTCCGCCACGGAGCGCGCGGCGTACATCCTGCGCGTACGCACGCTCGCCAAGGCGTCGTGCGAGTGCTACCTCAAGCACGTGGCGTCAGCTCAAGATGACGAGAAGCAGGGCGCTGCCCTGGAAGGGGAGGTGGCGTAGATGTCCGAGTCCCGCGACTTTCTGATCGAGGTCGGCGTCGAGGAGATGCCGTCCGCACCGCTCAACAACGCCGTCAAGCAGTTCGGCAAGCTCGTGGCCGGTGGTCTCGACGCGGCCGGCCTCTCCCACGGCGAGGTGCGCGTCATCTCCTCACCCCGCCGCCTGGCCGCCTACGTTCGCGACGTCGCCACGGCGACCGAGGAGCTCCATGAGGTGAACCGCGGCCCGGCTGCGAACATCGCCTTCGACGCCGAGGGCAACCCCACCAAGGCCGCCCAGGGCTTCGCCCGCAAGAACGGCGTCGATGCCTCCGAGCTCGTGCGCCGCGAGGACGCGGATGGCCGCGAGTACGTCTTCGCCGAGCGCAACGTTCCCGCCAAGCCCGCGCTGCCCATCCTCTCCGCCCTGGGTCACGACGTGATCGCCAACCTGGAGTGGCCGAACTACCGCAGCCAGCGGTGGGGGAGCGAGCGCGAGACCTTCGTGCGCCCCGTCCGCTGGATCTGCGCGCTGCTCGGTACCGACGTGGTGCCCGTCGCCTACGCCGACGTGGAGAGCGGCAACACCACGCAGGGCCACCGCGTGCTCGCCCCCGGCGCGCACACCGTCCCCACGCCGTCCACCTACGAGCTCGTGCTGAAGGATGCCTTCGTGCTTACCGCCGAGGAGCGCGAGCGCGTCATCCGCGAGGGTATCGCCAAGGTGGAGGAGGAGCTCGGCGTCCGCGTGGACACGCCCAAGAAGGTCTTCGACGAGGTCGTGAACCTCTGCGAGTGGCCCACGGTGCTCGTCGGTCACTTCGACGAGGAGTTCCTGCACGTGCCGCAGGAGATCATCTGCGAGTCCATGCTCACCAACCAGCGCTATTTCCCCACCTACGACGCGGAGGGCAAGTTGACCCGCGCCTTCGTGGTGGTCTCCAACGCCGATCCGGCCGTCTCGGACACGGTCATCGACGGCAACGAGCGCGTGGTGCGCGCCCGCCTCTACGACGCCAAGTTCTTCTACGACGAGGACCTGCGAATCCCGCTCGACACCTTCCGCGAGCGCCTCGCCAACGTGGGCTTCCAGCAGAAGCTCGGTAACGTCCTGCAGAAGTCCGAGCGCATCGAGGACCTCGCCCTCGCAATCGCCCGCGAGGCGCGCCTGGGTGCCCAGCTCGCCGCCTCCTGCGCACGTGCTGCCCACCTCGCCAAGGCCGACCTCGTCTCCTCCGCGGTGATCGAGTTCACGAGCCAGCAGGGCGTCATGGGCGGCTACTACGCGCTCGCCCAGGGCGAGGGCGAAGAGGTCGCCGAGGGTATCCGCGACCACTACCGTCCGCGCTTCGCCGGAGACGACCTGCCCGCCGGCATCTGCGGCTGCGTGGTCGCCGTAGCCGATAAGCTCGACACCATCGCCGGCATGTTCGCCATCGACGAGCCGCCCACCGGTTCCAAGGATCCCTTCGCGCTACGCCGCGCCGCGATCGGCGTCGTGAACATCCTGCGCGACCGCCTGCACATCGGCTACGAGGGCATCGTCCGCGCCGCGCTTGCCGTCTACGCCGAGCAGGGCATCGAGTTCGACATGGACGCCACCGCCGATGCGGTCTGCGCGTTCATCCTCGGCCGCATGCAGCAGATCGCGCGCGACGAGCACGTCTCGCCCGACGTGGTCGCCGCCGTCTCGGCGGGCAACGTCACCGCCCCGGATGATTTCTTCGCGCTCGCCCACGCCCTCGAGGACGCCCGTGAGCAGGATCCCGAGGCCTTCGAGAACCTGGCCACGGCCTATGCCCGCGCTGCGCACCTGGCCCAGGCCGATCTTGGCTGCGAGGTCGACACGGCCCTCGCCGGCGACGCCGAGCGCGCGCTGATCGAGGCCGTGGACGCCGCCGGCGCGAGCATCGACTCCGCACTCGCCGCCAAGGACTTCACCTCTGTGATCGCCGCCCTCGCCGCGCTCCGCGAGCCCATCGACGCCTTCTTCGGCGATGTCATGGTGATGGATGAGGATCAGGCCCTGCGCGAGAACCGCCTGCGTCTGCTCAACCGCTTCGAGCGCGTCTTCGCCGGCGTCGCGAACATCGGCGAGATGGCCAAGAAGAAGTAACTCGTCAGCTGGCAACCCGCGCGAACCGCTCACCGGCTACTTTCGTGAAGATTTCGTGGCCGCAGCAGTACTCAACGCCCGGGTGCGTGGATATAGAGCACCTCATCTACCAGCGTGTGATATGATTTATAAGGAATTGAACGCAAATTTGAGTGGGAGTGGGGTTTCGGCCCCGCTCCTTTTTCGTGAACGAGGAGGTGTCCCATGGTGAAGACCGAGCTTGAGCAGCGGATCATCGACGCACTCGAAGCAGTGGCCGTACAGCATGGCATCGATGTCGTGGACGTTGAGGTCACGGGCGCCACCAAGGCTCCGTGCGTCCGCGTGCGCATCGACAACCTAGACGGGGGCCCCATCACGCTCGACGAGGTGACCGCGCAGAACGCGTGGGTCTCCGCCGTGGTGGAGGAACTCGACCCCGTGTCCGGCAGCTACACGCTCGAGGTCTCGAGCCCTGGTATGGCGCGCCCGCTGCGTCGGCCCGCGGACTTCGTCCGCTTCGCCGGTCAGGAGGTCGAGCTTGCCACTTCCGCCGTCTCGGGGCGCCGGAAGTGGACGGGGACCATCGTCGCCTCAACGGACGGGGGCGTCACCCTCGAGCTCGAGGACGGCGAGCGCCGTGATTTTCCGTTCGACACCGTCAAGAAGTGCAACCTGAAGCCCGTCTACGACTTCAAGCCCAAGAAGGAAGGGGAGTAACCCATGGCATCCAAGATGATGGAAGCCCTCCAGGAGCTCTGCCAGGAGCGTCATATCGACCAACTCGCGCTCATCGACAGCCTGGAGCAGTCGCTCGCCAAGAGCTACGCCGAGATCCTGCACCTCGACTGGGGCGCCAAGGTCACCATCGACCGCGATACCGGCAAGATCTACGTCTACAAGCTCGTGCCGGACGATGATTCCATGGACGAGGAGGGCAACTACACCCGCTTCGACGAGATCGACGTGACCCCCTCCGATACCTCGCGCATCGCCGCCCAGCACGCCAAGGCCGAGATCAACGCCATCGTGCGAAACGCCGCCCGCGAGCAGATCTACGAGGAGTTCTCCGGTCGCATCGGCGAGCTCATCAACGGCACCGTGCTGCAGTCCACCTCCGACTTCACGATCGTGAAGATCCGCGAGGGCGTGGAGGCCGAGCTGCCCCACTTCGATCAGCGCCGCTTCGAGAACGAGCGCAACGAGCGCCCGCAGGGTGAGCGCTACATGCACAACCAACGCATCAAGGCCGTCATCATCGACGTGCGCGACCCGAACTCCACGCTGCCCCCGGTGCGCGGCGAGCACAGCCGTCCGCCCATCGTCATCTCCCGCACGCATCCCGCCCTCATCAAGGCGCTCTTCGAGCAGGAGGTGCCCGAGATCTACGAGGGCACGGTCGAGATCAAGTCCATCGCACGTGAGCCCGGCCAGCGCTCCAAGGTGGCCGTACACTCCCTGGACGACCGCCTGGACCCCGTGGGCGCCTGCGTCGGTCCCAAGGGTAGCCGTGTGCGCGCCGTCGTGGGCGAGCTGCGCGGCGAGCGCGTCGACGTGATTCTCTGGAACGAGGATCCCGCCGTCTACGTCGCCAACGCGCTCTCCCCGGCGAAGGTCTCCCGCGTGCTCATCGACGAGGAGAAGAACTACGCCGGCGTGATCGTGCCCGACGACCAGCTCTCCCTCGCCATCGGCAAGGAGGGCCAGAACGCGCGCCTCGCCGCCCGCCTGACCGGTTGGCACATCGATATCAAGAACGAGACGCTCGCAGCCGACATCCTGAAGAACGTGCCCGCCCCCACCTCCGAGCCGGAAGACCTGCTCGATTCGAGCGAGGGCGACCTCGAGCCCGAGCGCTGCGCGTACGTGTCCGAGTCCGGCGTCCGCTGCCGCAACCAGGCGCGTCCCGGCTCCCGCTACTGCGGCGTGCACGAGGCCATGGCCGCCGGCGAAGACGCCGTCGAGGGCGTCGAGGACCTCGTCTAAGCGCTTTCGCGCCCGTCCGTTTGACCATTTGAACGAGCACGACCGTGCTTGAGAGGTAGGTAGATGCCCATGGCGAAGGTTCGCGTTTCCAAGCTCGCCAAGGAGTTCGGCATGACGTCCAAGGAGCTCCTGGAACAACTCGCCGAGATGAAGATTCCCGCGTCCACGGCGTCCTCGATGCTCGAGGACGTGTACGTGACCATCGTGAAGCGTAAGCTCGCGCCCATCCTCGAGGCGCGCGCCGCCGAGGTGGAGGCCGCCAAGGCCGCCGAGGCCGAGGCAGAGCGCGCCGAGGAAGCCGCTAAAGCCGCCGAGGCCGAGCGCCAGCGCCTAGCCGCCGAGGCGCGCCGACAGGAGGAGCGCCGCATTTCCCAGGAGCAGCGCGCCGCCGAGGAGGCCGCCCGCGCTGCCGCCGCGAAGGCCGAGGAGGAGGCGCGTGCGAAGGCCGAGGAGGAGCGCCGCGCCGCGGAGCTCGAGGCCAAGCGGCGCGCGGTTCCCGCTACCGATTCCGGCGCGCGCTTCCGCTCGTTGCTCGACCAGATCGCCGCGCAGGAGGCCGTCCTCGAGCAGAAGAAGGAGGAGAAGGCCGCTGCCGCCCCCGCCGCCGAGGAGCGCCCCCGCGGTCGCGGGCGCCGCGGTGAACGGACCGAGCGCCCCGAACGCCCCGAGCGCGGGACTGCGCCCGCGCACCGTCGCAGCAACGCCACGCCCGCCGTGCCCGCCGGTATGGACGTTCCCAATCCCGAGAAGGCCGGAAAGGGCGGCAAGAAGCGCCGCGGCGGCCACGATCACGGGGACGAGGATCACTACAGCCGCATGGCCCGCGAGGCCGAGGAGTACAGCCGTGAGAAGGTGCTCGAGGAGGCCCGTGCCGCCGTCGAGGAGGCTGGCCGCGAGAGCACCGGTCGCCGCAAGAAGCGCAAGGAGAAGCGTGAGCGCGAGGCTGCCCGCGCCGAGCTGCAGCGCAAGGAAGAGGAGGCCAAGAACCAGGGCATGACCGTCGAGGAGCTCGATGCCATCAAGGTCCCGCAGGGCGTGACCGTGGCCGAGCTCGCCGAGGCGCTGGGCGTCTCCGCTAACGACATCATCAAGCGTCTGTTCCTCCTGGGTACCCCGCTCACCATGACGCAGTCCATGTCCGACGACCTCGTGGAGCTCGTCGCCGACGACCTGGGCCGCCAGATCCGTATAACCACGCCGGAGGAGGAGAACTCCTATTCCTTCTACGATGACCCGGCCGACCTGAAGCCGCGCCCGCCCGTGGTCACCGTCATGGGACATGTCGACCACGGCAAGACCTCGCTGCTCGACGCCATCCGCCACACCGGCGTGACGGCCACCGAGGCCGGCGGCATCACCCAGCACATCGGCGCCTCCCAAGTGAAGATCAACGGCCGTACCATCACGTTCGTCGACACCCCGGGGCACGAGGCGTTCACCGCCATGCGTGCCCGCGGCGCCAAGGTCACCGACGTGGTCGTGCTGGTCGTGGCCGCTGACGACGGCGTCATGCCGCAGACGGTCGAGGCCATCAACCACTCCAAGGCCGCCGGCGTGCCCATCGTCGTCGCCGTGAACAAGTGCGATAAGCCCGACGCGAACCCCGACCGCGTGCGCCAGGAGCTCACCGAGCACGGCGTCATCCCCGAGGAGTGGGGCGGCCAGAACATGTTCGTGAACGTCTCGGCCAAGAAGCACCAGGGCATCGACGACCTGCTCGAGACCATCCTCCTGCAGGCCGACGTGCTCGACCTCAAGGCCAACCCGGACACCTTCGCCTCAGGCTACATCCTCGAGGGCAAGCTCGACCGCGGCCGCGGCCCGGTGGCCACGGCCCTCATCAACCGCGGCACCCTGAAGATCGGCGACGCCATCGTGGCCGGTCAGTGCTGGGGCCGCGTGCGCGCCATGCTGAACCCGCGCGGCGAGCAGGTAAAGGAGGCCAGGCCCTCCGATCCGGTCGAGATCCTGGGCCTGAACGCCGTGCCCGTGGCCGGTGACGAGTTCCGCGTCTTCGAGGACGACCGCGACGCCCGCGACCTCGCCGAGCAGCGCGCCCTCAAGGCCCGCATCGAGGAGCAGAACAAGGTCAAGCACGTCACGCTCGAGACGCTCTTCTCCGAGATGAGCGAGAACGAGCTCAAGGAGCTCAACCTCGTGGTCAAGGCCGACGTCCAGGGTTCCATCGAGGCCCTCGCCGACGCGCTGGGCAAGATGGACCAGTCCGAGGTGCGCATCAACATCATCCACTCCGCGGTGGGCGCCATCAACGAGACCGACGTCACGCTCGCCGACGCCTCTAACGCCATCATCATCGGCTTCGGCGTCCGCCCGGACGCCAAGGCGCGCGCGCAGGCCGAGAAGCAGAACGTGCAGATCAAGACCTACTCGATCATCTACAAGGCGATCGAGGACATCGACGCCGCGCGCATCGGTATGCTCAAGCCCACCGAGGAGGAGCGCCAGACCGGCTTCGCCGAGGTCCGCGAGACCTTCCGCGTGCCCAAGATCGGCCTCATCGCCGGCTGCATGATCACCGAGGGCGAGATCAGCCGTGACGACCGCGTCCGCGTGGTCCGCGACGGCGTGGTCATCTTCGACGGCAGCTTTGCCTCCATGCGCCGCTTCAAGGACGACGTCAAGAGCGTCAAGGCCGGTTACGAGTGCGGTCTCGGCATCGAGAAGTTCCAGGACATCAAGGTGGGCGACGTGCTCGAGGCGTACAAGATCGTCCAGGTTGCCCGTACCGAGTAGCAAGGGGGTCCCGCTATGAAGCAGACGAACGCCACGCGCCGTCTGGGGCAGCAGCTCCAGGAGAAGCTCGGCTACATCCTGCTCTTCGAGGTCGCGGATCCCCGGCTCGACCTCGTCACGCTCACCGGAGTGGACGTCGCGCCCGACCGCAGCTACGCCCGCGTGTTCGTGAGCTGCGACGAGGCCCGCTACGACGAGGTCCTCGAGGCGCTCGCCGCCGCGAAGGGCCGCATCCGGAGTCTGCTCGCGCACGCCCTCGACTGGCGCGTGACGCCGGAGCTCGACTTCCGGATCGATCGCTCCACCGATGAGGCGGAGCGCATCACCGAGGCGCTGAAGCAGCGTCCCGCCACGATCGATGTCGAGAAGGACGAGGAGGGCTATCCGATCGCCCCCGCGGACCCTGCCGACGCTACCGATCAGGAAACGGACTAGGAGGCCGCTCAAAGCAATGGGTGTTTCATCCCAGGCATGCTCGGACGCCAGCGTCGCAGCCTTTCAGGGCATCTTCAAGCTCATTGAGGGCGCCCATCGCATCGCCATCTCGGGTCATACGGCCCCCGATGGCGATGCCCTCGGCTGCGTGCTCGGTCTCGGACTCGCCATCCGCGAGCGTTATCCGGAGAAGGACGTCTCGTTCCTCCTTGCGGATGACGCCCCCGTGCCGCGAATCCTCGCCTTCATGGCGGGTGCCGACGAGCTAACGCCCGCCTGTCGCTATCAGGGGTCTCCTGACCTCTTCATCTCGGTGGACGTGCCCACGGTGGAGCGTTTGAAGGACGCTGGGCTCGTACTCTTGCGCTCCCGGCATGTCGCGTGCTTCGACCATCATCCCGCACGCCAGGAGTTTGCCGACATCGCCGTCAGGAGAACGGACTGCGCGGCGTGCGGTGTCATCATCGAGCGCTTCCTCGCTGCCACCGGCTTCACGCTCACGTCCGATGTGGCGACCTGCCTGCTCTGCGGTATCGTGACCGACACCGGGCGGTTCCAGTACCAGAACGCCGATCCGCTCGCCTTCCACGTTGCCTCCAAGCTCGTTGCCCATGGCGCCGAGCCCGCGCGCATCGCGCTGGAGGTCTACCAGAGCCAGCGTCTGGAGTATCTGCATCTGGAGTCCGTGGTCATGGGGCGCATCGCCTCGCTCGCCCATGGGCGCGTGGCGTATAGCTACAGCTTCGCCGGCGACCTGGCGCGCTTCGGGGTGGGCATGGACGAATGCGACGGCCTCGTGGACGTCGTTCGCTCCGTGGGAGGCGTCGAGGTGTGCCTCTTCCTCAAGGAAGCTCCCGGCGGGGGAGAGGTGCGCGGAAACCTGCGGAGCAAGGGCCCGCTCAGCGTCTCCGGCATCGCCGAGCGCTTCGGCGGCGGCGGGCACGCCGCCGCGGCCGGCTTTACCTACCATGGCACCGTCGCGCAGGCACTCGATGAGATCCTCCCCCTGCTCGTGCAGCTGGTGGGCGAAGATCCCACGGGCGTCTGCTGCCAGGCGCTTCCCGATGGTCGGTTGGTGCCGTTCCGCTCCACCGCCGTTGGGCGCACCTCGATGCTCTCCGCCGGAAACACCGGCATGTTCCCCCGTCCCTGAACGTCTTCTGCACCCATGTAGACGAGGCGATGCCGTCTCCCCGCCCTGCCGGGCACCGGGGAGACGGCATCGTGCTCGAACCCTGAAGGGAGCCAGTCCATGGCACGTCGCGGACAACCGTCGCAGCTGAACGCGCTCATCGCCATCGATAAGCCCGAGGGCTGCACCTCGCATGACGTGGTCGCCCGCGTGCGCCGCGCGTGCGACGAGCGCCGCGTGGGACACGCCGGGACGCTCGACCCCCTGGCATCCGGTGTGATGGTCGTCGGAATCGGCCAGGCGACCCGTCTGCTCGGGGCCCTCACCCTCGATACGAAGGGGTATGTGGCCCGCATCCGCTTTGGATCCGAGACCGACACCGATGATGCCGAGGGCCGGCGAACCGCGGCGGCCCCGTGCGCCGACGAGCTCTGGGACGAGTCGTTCGCCCACGCCGTCCTCAAGCGCTTCCTCGGCTCCTCGATGCAGGTTCCTCCCGCGTACTCCGCCATCTCCGTCAACGGCGTCCGTTCCTATAAGCGGGCGCGCGCAGGGGAGGACGTGGACCTTCCCGCCAGGCCCATCGAGGTGGGCCTGGCTGCGCTGCTCTCGATCGAATCCGAGGAGCTACCCGATGGGGAGGCGGGGCCGCGCCGAGCGGTTCCCGTCTGGACGGTCGCCTTCAGCGTGAGCAAGGGTACCTATATCCGCTCGCTCGCTCGCGACATCGGACGCGCGGCGGGGTCCGCCGCCCATGTCTCCGCGCTTCGGCGCACCTCGTCGGGATGCGTCGACCTCGGCCGGAGCGTTTCCCTCGAGGGGCTCGATGCCGATGTCGCGCGCGCCCACGCCCTTGACCCGGTGGCGGCGCTCGGCCTCACCGCGCGCGAGGTAGGGGAGCGCGAGCTCGCGGACATCTCCTTCGGCCGTTCGCTTCGCTGCGATGTTAGCCTGACCGATCTCGACGCGGCGACCCCTGCTTCCATCGCGCTCGTGCACGGGGGAAAGCTCCACGCCATCGCGCGGCCGGATGCCGGCCTACTCGTGATGGAACAGGTATATCCGCAGCCTATCGAAGGGGTTCGACTATGAGTGACGTTTCCCTGGCTCGGAAGCTCGCACGCGATTTCATGCTCTATGGAACGGCGGCCCCGCTGCTCCGTTTGGATCCAGGCCTTCCATCTCGTCCCGGCGCGACGGCTCCGCTGCCCGCCGCGATCGCCATCGGCGCCTTCGACGGCGTGCACCGCGGCCATCGCCACCTCCTCGACGGCCTTATCGCCGACGCGCGCGCCCGCGGGGTCGAGGCCATCGCGGTGACCTTCGACCCCGATCCCGACACCGTGGTCGCCCCTGCCCCGGCGCCCAAGCTCATGACCCGCCACGACCGCCTCGCGGCGCTGGCGCGCAGCGGCGTCGATCGCGTCGTCGTAGTGCCCTTCACCCCCAAGCTCGCGGCGCTCGACCATCGTGCGTTCTTCGATGACGTGCTCGGGCGCATCCTGGATATCCGCTCCGTCCACGTGGGCTCGAACTTTCGCCTAGGCGCCCACGGCGCGGGCACCGTCGAGGTGCTGAAGCGCTGGGGCGAGGAACGCGGCATCGCCGTGACCGGGCACGAGCTCGTTTGGGAGGACGGCTCCGCCATCTCAGCCACCCGCATCCGCGAGCTCATCGCCCAGGGCGATCTTCCCGAGGCCCATCGGCTGCTCGGGCGTCCCTATGCGGTGCGCGGCACCGTGGTCCATGGGCGCGGGAAGGGCACCGGCATGGGCTTCCCCACCGCGAACGTGGCACGCTCCGAGCTCATCCAGATGCCTGCCGACGGCGTCTACGCCGGCTGGACCCTCGTTCCCGGTATGCATGGCGATCCCGACGTTGCCTATCCCTCCGCCGTCAACGTCGGACTACCGCCCATGTTCGCGAACGATCCGAGTTCCGCCACGCTCGAGGCCACGCTGCTCGGCTTCTCCGGCGACCTCTACGGCCGCGAGGTGACGGTGCTCTTCACGGAGCGCCTGAGGCCCCAGATTCACTTTTCCTCGATCGGCGAACTCGTGTCTGCCGTACGGGGTAACATCGAGGATGTACGGCAACAGCTCGGTAGCGAAGGCGTCTCCCTTGCTCGATAAGCCGGGGAATCGGTTGGCATTGGTTCGGTTGTTGAAGGTTCGCTGCTATGGGGAGGTTCCCACATGATCTCTGACGAGGACATCGAGCGCGTGCGCGCTGCGACGGACCTGGTTCAGCTCGTGCAGGAAACCGTCGAGCTCAAACCGCGCGGTCGCGAGTTCTGGTGCTGCTGCCCTTTTCATGGTGAGAAGACCCCGAGCTTCCACATCATCCCCGCCACCCAGGTGTGGCACTGCTTTGGCTGCGGCGAGGGCGGCGACGCCTTCAAGTACGTCATGAAGCGTGAGAACCTGAGCTTCCCCGAGGCCATCCACTACCTCGCCGACCGGGCGAACATCGAGATCAGCGACACGCAGGGCCAACGGGGCTCCGGGACCAAGCGTGCTCGCCTCATCGCCTGCTGCGAGGAGGCGAGCACCTTCTTCCACACGATGCTCATGCGGGGCAAGGACGATACCGGCCGGGCGTACTGCAAGAAACGCCAGCTCGACGCCGCGGTGTGCAAGCGCTATCGACTGGGTTACGCGCCCGGGCGCGGCTCGCTCGTAGCGCACCTCCGCGCCGCGGGGTTCACGCCGCGGGAGATGATCGACGCCAACGTCGCGGTCTCTCGGAACCGCGGCCTCGCGGATCGCTTCTTTGACCGCGTCATGTTCCCCATCTTCGACGAGCAGGGCCGCTGCATCGCGTTCGGCGGGCGAATCACGGGGGATGGCGAGCCCAAGTACCTGAACACGGCCGAGACGCCCCTCTTTCACAAGAAACGCAACCTCTACGGCTTTAACTGGGCTAAGGAGCACATCGTCGCCCAGGATGAGGCGATCGTGGTCGAGGGCTACACCGATGCTATCGCCTGCTGGGAGGGCGGTATCGGCAACGTGGTCGCCACGCTCGGAACCGCGCTCACGGAGCACCACGTGAAGACCCTCACGCGCTTCGCCAAGCGGATCGTCTACCTCTTCGATGGCGACGCGGCCGGGCAGAAGGCCGCCGAGCGCGCGATCCAATTCGTCGAGGGTGCCGACGTTGACCTCCGCTGCGTGATACTGCCCGATGACATGGATCCCAACGACTTCGTCCACGCACGGGGCGGTGACGCGCTGCGCGCGCTCCTCGAAAAGGCCGAGCCGCTCCTGGACTTCGTGTTCCGAAAGCTTGAGGATCGAAGCGACGTCTCCACTCCGGGCGGTCGCGCCAAGGCGCTCGACGACGCGCTTCGACTCATCTACCCCCTGCGCGCGAGCTATATGATCGACTCCTACTACATGCGCATCGCGGACTTGCTGGACATCGACGTCGCCATGGTGCGCGAGGCTGCGCCCAACGTGTTCCGCGAGGTTGCACGGTCGGAGGAGCGTGCCCGAGTGCGCGAGGAGCGCTTTGAGGCTTCCGCCGCTGCGCGCGCGCGTCGAGGTGGCGCCACCGGTCACCAGCCTGCCGGTCGTCCCGAGTCCGCCGGCCCCGTGATCTCAACCGATTCCAGCGCGCCCTCCGATGAGGAGGTCCCGCTGGATACCTACGACGACATGCCGCTTCCGCCGGAGGACGGGGGCTTCGATGTCCCCAAAGCAACAGGGGCCGCCGGAGCCCCCTCGCCCTGGGCCCAAACGACCGCCGTGCCCGTCCTCACCGACCTCGAGCGCCGCGCGCTCGGCTGCGAGCGCGAGCTCCTCACGCTCCTCACGTCGTATCCCGACGTGTTCCGTCCCTATGCCGAGCGTATCGCGGACTTCAACTGGGTGGAGCCGAGAAACGAGGCGATCGCCTGGGCGGTGCTCTCAACGCCCGAGGGCACCGACGGCGCCGGGGCCATGGAAGCGGCGCGCGCCGTTTGCCCCGAAGCCGCCGAGCTCGTCTCGAGCGGAACCCTCGAGGCCACGAGCGCGCATCCCACGACGACCAACGTCAAGTTCCTGCTCGACACCCTCGAGCTCTATACCGTCAATCGCCGCATGCGCTCGACGCAGGCTAAGATCCGCAGCGGCAGGGTGTCTGACGCCGGCGAGCGCCGCGAGCTCACCATTCAGGCGACGCGCGACGCGGCACGGGCGCGCGAGCTTGCCAGAGAGCTCGAGGGCGTGGCCGACCCGTTCCGCAACGACGAGTAACCTTCGGGCCTTGCTGCGATTCCCTTGCCGGAAGACGCGAAGAAATACCGCGCGTTCGGGTATGGAACCCAAGGTAGCGGGGTAAAGCCAAGTATGCTAAAGTAATGTGTCCTTTTGTGTTATGGAGGGAGAACTTGTGCCCAAAAAGTCCGTGAACCCCGGTACCGCTCTCGACCAGTACGTCGACCTTCTCCTCAACAGGAGCGAGCGCACCGGAACCGTCACCGAGGACGAGATCCAGATTGCTCTCAAGGACATCGACGTCAGCGATGCGCAGTTGAATTCCCTGTACAAGAACCTTCGCGAGCGCGGCATCGAAATCGTCTCCGCGGGTGACGAGGACGCGTCCCTGGACGACGATGCCGGCTTGAACCAGGACGATGACCTCGAGATCGACGGGGATTCCGACGAGGAGACGAGCGAGGACCACGACCTCAAAGTCGCCAAGATGGCCGACGCCGAGATGTCCTCCGAGAAGCCCAAGAAGAAGTCCCGCGTGCGCACCACGCGCAACCGCACGCGCCCACGCGGCATCGACGCCTCCACCGTCATGCTCACCGGCGACCCGGTGCGCATGTACCTGAAGGAGATCGGCAAGGTCGACCTCCTCACCGCCGCCGACGAGGTCGATCTCGCCATGAAGATCGAGGCCGGTCTCGAGGCCACCGAGAAGCTCGAGGCCCAGAACCAAGGCGAGCTCGAGCTCACCCGGGCCGAGATGCGCCGCCTCTCCCGCGTGGAGCAGGTGGGTCTAGATGCCAAGCAGGCGCTTATCAGCGCGAACCTTCGCCTGGTCGTCTCCATCGCCAAACGCTACGTGGGCCGCGGCATGCTGTTCCTCGATTTGATCCAGGAGGGCAACCTGGGCCTCATCCGCGCCGTCGAGAAGTTCGACTACGAGAAGGGCTTCAAGTTCTCCACGTACGCCACCTGGTGGATTCGCCAGGCCATCACGCGCGCCATCGCCGACCAGGCCCGAACGATCCGCATCCCCGTCCACATGGTCGAGACCATCAACAAGCTCGTGCGCGTCCAGCGCCAGCTGCTCCAGGACCTCGGTCGCGACCCGACTCCCGAGGAGATCGCCAAGGAGATGGACATGACGCCCGAGCGCGTCCGCGAGATCCAGAAGATCAGCCAGGAGCCCGTGTCCCTGGAGACGCCGATCGGTGAGGAGGAGGACTCCCAGCTCGGCGACTTCATCGAAGACTCCCAGGCCGTGGTCCCGCCTGACGCCGCGAGCTTCTCTATGCTGCAGGAGCAGCTCACCCAGGTTCTCGACGGCCTCGCCGAGCGCGAGCGCAAGGTCATCGAGCTACGCTTCGGCCTGGCGGACGGTCATCCGCGCACGCTCGAGGAAGTGGGCCGCGAGTTCGGCGTCACGCGCGAGCGCATCCGCCAGATCGAGAGCAAGACGCTCGCGAAGCTACGCCATCCGAGCCGGTCTTCCAAGCTGAAGGACTATATCGAGAGCTAATCGCTCCAAATAGGTCGCATCGGACCCGTGTACCTTGCGCTCAGTCCTCGCGAGACTGGAAAACGGCTGCGCCGTTTTCGCAGTTCGCTGCGGAGTGTCGCTTCAGGTACACGGGTCCGATGCTTTTTCGGGTCGATGATTCTCGGCTCAGCTCATGCAAAAAGAAATAGTTCGCTGCGGAGTGTCGCTGTAGGTATGGAGGCCGGGGCTTTTTGCGGTTGATGACGCTCGCTCAGGTCGCAGAGCCGAAGGAAAAAAGAGTTGCAGTTCTCAACGAAAAAGAAAAAACCCGCCGGTTGGCGGGTCGATAATTCTGGCTCCCCGGGTAGGACTCGAACCTACAACAACGCGGTTAACAGCCGCGGGCTCTACCATTGAGCTACCGAGGAATTCGGTGCTGCCTCTTGGCAACGAAATCTAGTATACGGATTCTCCGACGCATGGCAAGAACCAATTTTGAAAAAATGCGTCCGCGGAAAGGAATCCGAGGATTGGGGTACTATTGACGGGTATGTGACTGCCGTCTGAAAAGGGGAGGACATCCATGGACCCCATCCAGATCGCCCTGATCGTTCTTATCGTCGCCGCTATTTGGGCTGTCGTCGAACTCGCCCGCGTGCTGCGGAGCACCCGCAAGACGATTAATTCGCTCGACCATACCGTCGCCGAGCTCAACGGGACCATCAACGAGGCTCGTCCCATGGTCGCCAAGCTCGATGGCGCCGTCGATGAGCTGCAGCCCGCGCTCTCCCAGATGGAGCCACTCATGAAGCAGGCAAACGTCGCCATGGAGGCACTTTCCGCCGACCTGCTCGAGGTGAACGGCGTGCTGCGCGACGTTTCCCAGGTGACGGACACCGCCGCTTCGGCTTCCAGCGCGGTCTCGAACATCACCGACGCCGCCGCGAGCAAGGTTCATCGCCTGTTCGGCAAGAAGGATTCCAAGGCCGCCGACCATGCCCTGGAGCAGGCTGTCCCCATGGCTTCCGAGCACGGCGGCGATGCTATCGCCCCCGATGCTCCGGCCGATTCCGAAGCGGGGGAGGAAGCCGCCTCGGCCAACCGGTACTACACCTACACCGACGCCCAGTCCACCTCGGAGGATTCTCATGAGTAGCGCACCCATTACCCTGACGCTCAACGCCGACCCGTCCTATGCGCGCCTGGTGCGCATGACCGCCTCCAACGCCGGCCTGCTCTCATCCATGTCCATGGACCGCGTGGAAGACATCCGCATGGCCGCTGAGGAAGCCTTCATCTACGCCTGTACGGTTCAGGCCGGCCATCCGCTCACCATCTCCTTCCTGGTGACCGACGAGGGACTAACCATGCGCTTCCAGCTCGCTGTGGACGAGTTCTCCGAGCCCGATCCCGAGAACCCCACCTCCCTCTACGCCGATCTCATCCTCGGGTCCGTATGCGACTCTTACCAGAAGCTCTGCTGCCCAGCCGCTCTCGTCCTCGAACTCGAGGCTGATGTCCGATGACCGAGGAACGTACCGATACCCCGGCTGCGGGTACCGCCGAAGCTGCTGACGCGCGTGCCGAGCGCGCCGCGGCCCGCGCCCGGGCCCGTGAGGCCGATCGAGAGGAACGGGCTGCCAACGCCGCGCTCGAGACCCAGCGCCCCGGCTCCCAGCCGCGCGCAGCCTGGGACAAGGAGAAGACCCGCGAGCTCTTCCGCCGCTACAAGGAGGAGGACGACCAGGAGGCGCGCCAGCAGTTGGTGATGTCGCACATGAACCTGGTGCGCTATCTGGCGAACAAGTACAAGAACCGCGGCGAGCCGCGCGAGGATATCGAGCAGGTGGGCTACCTCGGCCTGCTAAAGGCCATCGATCGCTTCGATCCGTCGCGCGGCCTGGAATTCACCACGTTCGCCACGCCGACCATCCAAGGCGAGATCAAGCGCCACTTCCGCGACAAGGGTTGGAGCGTGCGCGTGCCGCGCCGCCTGCAGGAGCTTTCCGCCAAGGTGAACCAGGCGCAGGACACGTTGACCACCAAGTTGCAGCGCTCGCCGACCATCGATGAGGTTGCGAACTACCTCGATGCCACGGTCGACGAGGTGCTCGAGGCCCAGGAGTCCTCTTCGGCGTACAGCTCCGTGCCGCTCGAGGGGTCCGGTAACACCGATTCCGACGATGCTCCCAGCATCATCGACCGTTACGCGACCGAAGACACCGACCTTGCCTTCACGGACGATCGCATGGCCATCGAGGAGGCGCTCAAGGGCTTCAGTCCGCGTGAGCGCGAGGTGATCGAGCTTCGCTTCATCGAGGGCATGACCCAGATCGAGATCGCCAAGAAGCTCGGTATCTCCCAGGTTCAGGTTTCCCGGCTGCTTCGACGGACGCTCCGCAAGATGCAGGAGAAGATCGACCCCGATAGCCCTTCGGCGGGCGCATGACGGCGCGCAGGAGGGAGGAGTACGCGCGGCAGTCGGCCCGCGCGCTCCCGGGTGCCCGGCTCGCGTTGTACCGCGTGTGGATCGTGGTCGGCGCGATCATCATCGCTGCCACGGTCCTGAACGTCATGAACGTGCTCGCGCCCATGATCCTGTTCCTGACCGTCGGCTCGCTCGTGGCGTTCGTCGCCTCGCCGATCGTGAACGCGCTCGATCGGCATCGCGTTCCGCGCGCGCTCGGGGCGTTTCTCGGCCTTGTCGCCGTGGTCGCGGCGGTGGTGGCGCTTTTCATGGTGATCGTACCGGTCTTTGCCCAGCAGCTGCTGGAGGTCCTCTACCAGGCCCCTGCGCAGCTGAGGGAACTCGGTAACTGGGTGCTTGAGCTCTCCAGCACACTCTCCGCGCTTTCCAGCTCTTCGGCCGAGTTCGGCTCGCAGATCGACAGCGCCCTCGGATCGCTCGCCGATTTCGCCTCCAAGCTCGGGGGAGATGTCGCCTCCAATCTCGGTAGCGGCGTGGTCCCCTTCATCTCCGACCTCGCCTCGACGCTCTTCATCGTGTTCCTCGGCCTTGTGCTCGCGTACTGGCTCGCGCTCGACTATCCGCGCATCCACCGCGAGGTAGGCCTCATACTCGGTGAGGGCAAGGAGGCGAATTACCGCCTCATGATGGCGATTCTCTCGCGCTCCATCGGCGGCTACATGAAGGGGATGGTCATTACCTCGCTCGTGGACGGTGTCATGACCTGGATCGGCCTGCTCTTCATCGGACACCCGTACGCCGCGCTCATGGGCGTGCTGACCGGCCTCTTACACCTGGTTCCCGTTATCGGACCGGCCATCTCCTCCGCGATGGCTGCGCTCATCGCGCTCTTCGTCAGCCCGATGATGGCTATTTGGACGCTGGTCTGGACCATGGTGGCGCAGAACGTGACCGACAACGTGATCAGCCCCAAGGTCATGCAAAATTCCGTGCAAGTGCATCCGGCCATGAGCCTGACCGCACTCGTGGTGGGCTCCGCGCTGCTCGGTCCCATCGGCATGGTCATCGCCATCCCGCTCTCGGCGGCCATCAAGGGCGTGTTCGTGTTCTACTTCGAGACGGACACCGGTCGCCAGCTCGTGAGCTATGAGGGGGCGCTCTTCCAGGGCACGCCCTTCCACAACGCCGACGGGAGCCCGGTTCCCGCCTTCGACGCACTGGGGGATGACAAGCTCGCCACGGATTCCCAGATCATCGACGAGGATCTTGCACCCGATGCCCACGCGGCTCCCAAGCCAGCCTTGGACAACCCCTGGGAAGGTCTCATCGACATGATCCACAAGGAGCATCGCGAGGGCGGCGCCGGTTCGGGGGATTCGAAGTCCTCGTAGCCATTTCTCGTTAGCAATGTGGACGGGCGGACTCTCTACGGATTTTCGCCCGTCCGTTGTCTCAGATAACTACTTTACATAACATATATTATCGTGATTTTACAGATATTTATGGGGAGTGCAATCGGCACTCACGGGTCCGCGTATAACCTCAGGCCCACTCGTAGCCGATGATGAGTCCAGACTCTTCGGCGTAATACGAGCAGAGGCCACCGCACGGAATCACAAAGACCTCGGCCGTGGGCCAACGGGTTTCGATGGCCGTGCGCAGCGCCATCGCGCCGGACTCGTTGTCTACATGGTCGATGTAGACCATGCCGCCGCGGTAACCGTCGGCCTCCATGACGTCCATGATCTTCTTGAACATCTTTTTCTCGCCGCGCGTGGGACCGACGATCTTGATGGTTCCCTCGGAGCTTGCCGTACCCAGAATGCGAATCGAAAGCTTGGTGGCAACGGCGCCCACCAAGCGCGGCATACGGCCGTTCTTCATGAGGTTGTCATAGCTCGAGAGCGAGTACTGAACCTGGGAGTTCTGCACGAGGTTCTCAACATATGCCACGGCACCCTCAAAGGTTGCATCCTTTGTAGTTAGGTACCTATCTAATAGGCGAACGATGACTTCAAGCTTGCCACCGGCGGCACGGGTATCCACCACCTGTATGTTCTTGCCGGTGATGATACCGCCGTTCTCACGCATGTACTCCTCCATGACGAGGTTGCGGGCGGTACAGGCGGCGTCATAGCTTCCGGAAACGTTGGACGAGATGCAGATGGCAATGATATTGTCCGCCGTGCGGAATATCTCGGCCCACTCCCCTACGCTCGGACAGGCACTCGAGGTGGCCTGGTCCTCGAGTGCCATGGCATCGAGCAACGCGCGAATATCCAGGTGCTCGTCATCAGTGTACTCAGTTCCGCCAACGTTGATCTTCAGTGGCGCGAGCCGGTACGTCGCCTCTGACTCCGGGGTGAAGGTACGGATGTTGCAGCTGGAATCTGCGGCGATGCACCAAGTCATGACGAACCCTTTCCTGACGCGTACTTTGAACGTAGTATAGCGCGTGCACCATTATCTAGTATTGAAAACTAGGTGAACCGGTATGCATCACTAGAAATTCTCGAACTTGAGCTTTATGCTGTGTGGCAAGGGAAAGGAGCGCGTATGGACGGCATTAGAACGGTCATACCCATGTCCGACGAATCAAAGCGCATCTCAGCCGAGGACATCTCCAGCCAAATACAGCCTGCAGCCTTTCTGGCATCCCCGGTCGCTCGCGATGCAATGGGGTTTTCTCTCCCCCGCTACGAGGATCTGCCGGCACTCGAGCTCTATCGAGATCAGGTCATCTCCTTCATCGAAGAAGTCTTCGCACCGCTGAGCGCGTGGTCCGATGGCCCCTGGCTCACGCCAGCGATGGTCAACAACTACGTCAAGGCCGGTGTGGTGCCCCCGCCCGTCAAGAAACGCTATGGACGCGAACATGTCGCCAAACTGCTTGCCGTCTGCGTGATGAAGCAATTGCTTCCCATAGCGGCCATCCAGCGCCTGATGCGAGCGCAGTCGATCACGTATCCGGTCGATGTCTCCTATTGCTACTTGGCGACGGAGGTCAACAACGCGCTCATCGCCGCGTTCAACCCGGGGGAGCCGTCGCCGGAGGACACCGCCACCACCATCACACGCGAGACCATGCTCGTGCACAGTGTCGCCGGTGCATTCGCGGCGCGGGCGTACCTTATGTCGTATCTCTCCTATGCGGGGTACGAAGGCTAGTGACCCACGCCTGTCTGTAGGTTCGTTACATGGCTTACGATAAGGCGCCCTGACCGGAAGAGCCGACCAGGGCGCCTCGATGTTCACTGCGAGACCAGCGAGCCTAGTACTCGATCCGCATCAGCTCGTTCAGCGCGACGATGTAGATCTTGAGCGAGAGCTTGAGCTGCTCCTCGCTCATGCCTTCGTCGTCACCGTGCATGGGGCCCACCCAGTCGGGATAGGTCACCCATGGCATTTCGGGGCCAAAGGCGGCCGCGTTCTTGAACTCACGGGCATAGGTGCCGCCGCCGATGGTGAAGGGCGTGCGGTCCTCGCCGGTCACGTCGTTGTACACGCGGATGAGCCGCTGGATCTCCTCGCCGTTCGGGTCGATGTAGAAAGGTTCCGTGTCGTTGTCCGTCGCGTACGTGGCGCCATAGCGCTCGGCCACGCTCGCGAGCGCCTGTTCGAACTGCTCGCGCCCGAACGTGGTGGGATACCGCGAATCCACGGACTGGTGCAGCCGACCGTCCTCGAGCCAGGCCATGCCGCCGATGATGGTGAGGTCGCCGAAGAGCTCGTCGCTCGCCGCGCAGTCCACGCCGGAGCCCGTGTAGTCGTCGATAAGCGCCTTCTGCAGCTCGAGGAAACGGCGCTCACTGGGAGACACCGTATCGTTTTCGAGCATGTAGTCCACGAGCATGCCGATCGCATTCACCGTGCCCGCGGGCATGGACGCATGGCCACCCTTGCCCTTGGCGGCGATGGTCACGGTGCCATCGCCGTTATCGGAAAGCGCGATGCCGGAACGCTCGGGCAAACCTGCAAGGTCAGCCTGGACGGTCACGCTCGCGTCCGTGGGGATGGCGTTGAAGGCCTCACCGGCTCGCCAGGAAACGATCTTGCCGTCCGCGATGGGACCAGAGGTAAAGACGCCCTGATAGATGCCTTTCTCCCCATAGCACACCGGGAACTCGGCGTCGGGCGTGAATAGGAACGTGGGCTGTTCAAAGTGCTCGTTGTAGTACTCCACGTCGCGAAGCGAGGTCTCCTCGTTGGAGCCGAGGATCATCCGCATCGTGTAGGGGAACTGGATGCCCTGCTCGTGCCAATACCGCATGGCGTAGAGACCGATGACGAAGGGGCCCTTGTCGTCGAGCGTGCCGCGTCCGATCAGGAAGCCATCTCGGCGCGTCATCTTGTGCGGATCTTGCGTCCAACCCGGCCCACAGGGCACGGTATCTAGATGCGCGATCTGGCAGATTTTCTTGGAGTCGTCGAGGCCCTTGTAGTCGGCAGTACCAACGTAACCCTCATGGCATTGGGCATCCATGCCGAGGCGCGCCGCGAGGTCCAAGCCAGCGTCGAGTGCCTTCCGCGGACCGGGACCAAAGGGCATGCCCGGACCGGCGTGTTCCAGGTCTTCCTGGCTCGGGATATTGACAAGCGTCTCGATCTCGGAGACGATCTCCTCCCATTTGGAATCGATCCACGCGTCGATGTTCTTCAAAAACTCGGTATCTGCCATAGCGGTTCCCTTCAACGGAGCCAACGTTCTAACACCCTCACCCTACCCGAGCGTATTCAGTTTTAGGCCGGCTATATTCATTATTCGGCGAAGGGTTGGGAAAGACGACGCCGCTTCAATACCTTTCAGGGGACCTCCGTGTCTCCGGCCCCGTCCCGGTTGGGATTCAGGCGTGAAGATTTCGAGCGAACCGAGGAAACCTCCCGAGAACAGCGCTGATGCACGCAGCGGCTCAGGAAACATCTGAAGGACGTAACCATCGTCGTTTTGCGCGCATCAGCGCTTTTCTCGGAGAGGGGCTCCAGTCTCGCGAGGACCGAACGCCCGAATCCCAACGGGGACGGGGCCGGGAGCGCCTAGCGCACCTTCACCAGGCTGTAGAGATCACTGACGCCGACCTTCTCCAAGGCCTTGCGGGGGTTCAGGAAGCAGAGCTCAAGGATGCAGCCGAAGCCGATGACCTCCGCACCCATGCTCTGAGCGAGCTTGGCGCAGGCAGCTGCGGTTCCACCCGTAGCGATGAGGTCATCCACCACGATCACGCGGTCGCCGGGTTCGATGGCGTCGGCGTGGATCTCGAGCGAATCGGTGCCGTACTCCAGCTCGTAGCTCATCGAGACGGTCTTGCGGGGAAGCTTGCCGGGTTTACGCGCGGGAATGAACCCGGCGTCGAGCACGAGGGCGACGGGGGTACCGGTCATGAATCCACGGGCCTCGGGTCCGATGACCTTGGTGACGCCCGCGTCCTTGAAATGCCCGGCGATGTCGGCCACGGTGCACTGGAGCGCGTGCGGGTCGGCGAAGAGCGGCGTGATGTCCTTGAAGATCACGCCGGGCTCGGGGTAGTCAGGGATGTCGGTGATACGGGACGCGTAGTCGAACTCAGCCATGAATCGCCTTTCTCAACGTGCTAGTGGTTCTTGCGAACAACTTTGGAGCTGGTTTTGCCAGCGTGCATGTCGCCTAAATCGAGCTGGTGCGTGGCGGGGGTGTGGACGGAAGCTGAGCCAGCCGCCGCGGTCTCGCGCTGCTTGTCACGTGCGGTGATCTGGGCATCCAGGGCATCTACGTCGGCATCGTCGATCTCGGCGTTCAGCGATTCGAACACGCGGTTCTTCAAAAGCGAGGTCCGGACGCCGTCTGTGAGGTCATGGAGCTTGTTGAACGCGCGCTCAAGCTTGCTCGCGCGGTCCTCATCGGAATCATCCATGCCGAGCATGCCCACGAGGACTTGCTCGAACATGGTGGATTCACGATTGGCGGCGCTCACGTACTGGCGCAGGTTGCGCGGTTCGATATGAAAGCGGGAGAGCTCGGCTGCGTAGCGAATGATCTCGAACTCGCGGCCGTCGACGAGCTCGCGGTTCTGCGGGCTCTTGATAACGCGGATGAGATCGTTGTCGGCAAGGTCGCGGATGAAGGAGATATCCACGCCGAGCATATCGGGCAGATCCTCGATGGGATGAAGCTTCTGCTTCGTCTCCTTGGGCTCAGCCTTCATGGGGACGTCGGAGAGCAGACCGACCTCGAAGGCGAGCATGGAGAGGTCCTGCGCGGCATCAAGCTTGTCCTTGATGACGTTCAGGGGCATGTAGCGGGTCTTCTGCAGGTGCAGGATGACCTCGAGACGGTCGACGTCTTCCTTGGAGTACTGGCGATACCCCTTGGGCGTACGATGCGGCGTGATGAGACCCTCGTCTTCGAGGAAGCGGATTTTTGAGTTGGAGAGGTCGGGATACGCTCCACGGAGCAGGTTCACCACCTGCCCGATGGAGAGGTAGCTGCGCTCAGCCACGTCTACTCACCGGTCTCGATGCGCTCCGACAAGCTCTCATGGTAGACGAGCGTAAAGGTGCCGATCTGAACCGAAGAGCCGTCGTGCAGCGGTGCGGAGTTCACGATCGCACCATCGACCCAAGTGCCGTTGAGCGAGCCGAGGTCCTCGATCACGGTGCCCGCGACGGAGCGGATGATCTTGGCATGGCTGCGGGAGACGGTCATGTCGTTCAGGAAGATGCCGTTGGCGGGATCGCGGCCCACCGTGGTCTCGGTACCCTCGAGCTCGAAGACATTGCCGGTCTGCGGTCCCTTGATGATGGTCAGGACCGGGGTGCTGACCATGGTGCTCTTGAGCAGGTCAGGTGCGGTGGCATCGTCGAGGGGAATGCGGAAGACGCGCGTGGAGTCTGCGGATTGGTTGGCATTGATATCGGGCATGGGTGCTCCTTCGCGCACGAAAACGGTAACAGAATCTATTCTACCCCACTGGTATCGGAATCAACGATCTCGGGGTTGAGGAAGTCCTCCTCGTCCTCGGGGTGCTGTTGGGCATGCCGAATGGCGAGAGCACCTCTAACCGTGTAGATGACACCGGTGGTCAGCGAGAAGATGACACCCAGGTAGACGAAGTAGATGCCAAGGGGAGCCGGCGTTCCGTTCAAGCCGGGAAAGGCGGTGGCGGAGGGGTTCAACAGGTCGAGGCCGGAGAGGATGGGCAGGCCGAGCAACATGAGCGAAAAGCCCGTCATGAGGAGCGCCGTGGCAATCTTGCCGGTGTAGACGACGTCGATGGGGCGCTTATGCCAGTGCTTGACGATGAGCCCGCCCGCGGCAAGGTAGACGTCGCGACCGATGATGGCGATGCAGATCCAGATGGGAAGCTCGCCCCGGGCAACGAGCCCGAGCACACCGGTGAATAGCAGGGCTCGGTCCACGATCGGATCCATGGTCTTACCGAGCCAGCTGACGGTGCGGGTCATACGGGCGATCTGACCGTCCATCCAGTCCGTGGACGCGGCGATGGCGTAGACCGCGAGCGCGACGTACCGATTGCCGTGTTGAGTGAACAGGTAGAGGAAGACGAAGGTAAGAATCAAGCGAATGAACGTGATGAGGTTGGAGATGGTAAAGATCTTGTTCGAAGGATAATCGGATGTTCCGATCAACTCCTTCTTAATCTTCTTCCTGAGGCTCACGTTCCCTCGCAATCGATTGGCTCGGTCTTTACAACGTAAGCATGGTACCCCACCGCGCGCGGCATAACCAAATAACCATGCGCACACGGGGTGCATGACATGCGAAACCTGCGGCTTAATATGCGTGGAACAGGAAATCTTGTAAATTTGCCTTGCACTTTGGAAAACGTTTCGCTAAAGTAACTCCTTGCGACGGGTGGTGGCGCAGCTTGGTAGCGCACTTGACTGGGGGTCAAGGGGTCGCTGGTTCGAATCCAGTCCACCCGACCAGAACTTTGAAGGGCACCTGCTCCGGCAGGTGCCCTTTTTCATTTGAATTGAAATGACCCTCAGTACGATGAGGACACGACGAGGGCTGAATGAGTGAAGGGGAAACGATGAGATCCCCTTCTTATCTACCTCAACGTCACGGCGCGATGAAGGATGTCGTACGCAAGCCCTTCTTTGGATTTCACGCCCAGATCTTCTTCGCCTGCTGCTGTGACCCAGGTCACCGCATCCGTGGCGCTGCCGAAGCCGGAATCGGCGCGTGAGACGTCGTTGGCGACGATAGCGTCGCAGCCCTTACGCTGCAGTTTGACGCGGGCATTCGCGAGCAGATCGTTCGTCTCGGCGGCAAACCCGACGACGACCTGGCCCGGCTGCTTACGCTCGCTCATGCGCGCGAGGATGTCCTCGGTCTCCACGAGCTCGATCGAATCGAGGCGCTCGTGCACCTTCTTGAGCTTATGGTCTGCAACCGTACGGGGCGTGTAATCCGCGACCGCGGCGGCTGCAACGAACATGGTGCACCGGTCGAAGCGAGTATCCACGGCGCGAAACATCTCGGCGGCGCTCACGACGGGAAAGACGTCGACCCCCGCGGGAGCATCGAGGTTGGTGGGAGCGCTCACGAGCGTGACCTCGGCGCCGAGCGCCCGCGCCGCGCGGGCGATGGCGTAGCCGAAGGTGCCGCTCGAGCGGTTGCCGATGAAGCGCACCGGGTCTATGGCCTCCTGGGTACCCCCGGCGGTCACGAGCACATGCTCGCCCTTGAGAATCTGGTCGGGCTGGAGCAGCTCGAGTGCTCGGTGGGCGATGTCCTCCACCGCAGCGAGCTTGCCGGAACCCACGTCTCCGCAGGCGAGACGGCCGTTAACGGGTTCCACAAGATGGACGCCGCGCTGGCGAAGAACCGAGACGTTCGCTTGCGTGGCGGGATTCGTCCACATGCCGGTGTTCATGGCAGGGGCTACCAGGATCGGTGCCTGGGTGGCGAGGAGCGTGGAGCTCATGAGGTCGTCGGCGATACCGTTCGCAATCTTAGCGATAACGTTCGCCGTGGCCGGGACCACGAGTACCAGGTCCGTCTCCTGGGCGAGCGAGATGTGATGGATGGCGTCGCCCGGTTCATCGAAGAGCTCCACGGCGACGGGCTCGCGCGTGAGGGCGCGGAACGTGGTCGGACCCACGAACTCGCAGGCGTGCTCGGTCATGAGCACCTTGACGCGCACACCCGCCTTCTGGAGCAGACGCAGGACCTCGCAGGCCTTGTAGGCGGCGATGCAGCCGGTCACGCAGAGCAATACGCATGGTTGCGACTTCCCCGCGTCCTTTCCCGTCACGGCCTACTCCTCGTCCGTTTTGATGACGAGGATGCGGTGGCAGTAGGGGCACTCCCCCACCTCGCCGGCGTGCGCGAGCCCGTCTACGGAGGAGGGCTGGAGCGCCATGCGGCAGGTGCTCGGCATCCAGCGGACCGTCTTAGAGCGACCGCGACCGACCTCTTCCTGCAGGAGCTTTTCCACCGCAAGGCCGTTGAAACGCTTGTAGGCGGTGTCGTACCGGACTGCCATCTCGGGACCGATCTGCTCCACCAGGCGCGCACGCCGCTTCTCGGCGTCGTCGATGCCCGCTCGAAGGTTGGAAGCACGGTTGCGGGCGGTTTCGGCACCTTGTAGGATGGCGTCGCCCACAACCTTCATGTGGGCGCGGTTCTCTTGCTCCTCGAGCTGAACCTGCTGCAAGTCTTCCTGAGTGCGCTCGCGGGCGAACGAGATCTTGTCGAGCTCCTTGGCGAGCGAGGAGAGCTTGATTTCGAGCTCCTGAACGGAACGGTAATCGGAACCGTCCACTCCCGCCTGAGCGGCGGCGATATCTTCCTTGCAGGTACGCTCCTCCTCGTCAAGATCGGCGAGGTCGGTCTCAAGATCCTTGCGACGTGCCAGGATGCCCGTGGCCTCGTGCTTGAGCTTGGCGTAGGCGCGGCGACGCTTGGCAAGGTCGCGCACCTCGGGCAGCTCTTCAAGGGTCTTTCGGTCGCGCATGAGGCCCAGGTCGAGTTCCTGCAGGTCGAGTAGGTTGCGTCCCAAGCTCATGAGCGATCTCCCCTTGTCAGTGTCCACCATTGCATTGGATGCTCTATTGTAGCGATGCAATCCCCGGACACGCCAGTACGGGCGAGCGCGTCCTTCAAGATATTCACGAACACCTCTTCCGACCGGTCGTGCCCGAGCAAGATGACCGAACAGCCCCTGAGGGAGAGGTCCTGGCACACGTGGTAACCCGCCTCGCCACAGACGATCGCGTCAGCGCCGGCAGCGAGGGCGAGCTCGCCCAGGTCTCCGAGAGAGCCGCCGAGGAAAGCCACGCGCTGGAGCGCGAGGTTTGGATTCCCCCAGATGCGCGGATCGGTTCCGAAGACGGCGGCGCAGCGCGCAGCGAGCGTTTGCAGGTCGAGGCCGTCCGCTTCGGCGATCGCTCCCAAGCCAGTGCGTTCGGGCTCTTCGGCGTGCTCGAGCGAAGAGATGGCCGTAAGCCCTGTGAGCGAAGGAAGCAGCCGTCGCGCATCCAGGCTCCGGTCGAGGTTGGTGTGAAGCGAGATGATGGAGACGCCGAGCTTTACGGCGGCGTACACCGTGGCAGCCGGCGCGGTGTGAGCGGCATCTGAGCGCGGCGTGAACGCGGCTGGCGCCTTGATGTACACCGGATGGTGCGTCAGGAGCACATTGGCACCCAGCTCAGCTGCCTCGCGCACGTTCTCCTCGCTTGCATCGAGCGCAACGACAACGCGGGCGACGGGCGCATCGGGGTCGCCGACGGAGAGGCCCACATGGTCCCAGTTCTCGGCATCGGTGCGTGGGAAAAGCCGGAGCAGCCGTTCCTCGAGTTCCCCTACGTTCATGGTTATCGGCCCCTTCCGGTCAATCTTCGCGAGCCCGTTTTAGCAGACGATCTGCAGCAGCGCGTCGGCAAACCGATCCAGGTCGGCCGGATCAGCGCGGTCATCGAAGGAGATGCGGAGGGAGCCGAGCGCCTGCTCGCGCGGCACGCCCATGGCGGTGAGGACATGACTCGCGTCGAGGGAGCCCGAGGAGCAGGCACTCGCCGCGGAGACCTCGAAGCCCGCGGCATCGAGCTTGAGGATCAGCTCCTCGGACTCGAAGCCGTCGACCGTGATGGAGACGATACCGGGCAGGCGGTCCACGGCAGCGGGGTCTCCCATGGAGGCTTTTATCTTGTCTGAAACGGTCAGGCGCGCGTAGAGGCCATCGGCGAGCTCGCGCACGCGGCGCGCATCCTTTTCCAGGCGCGCATGGCAGGCGAGGGCTGCCCCCTCCAGGCCCACGATGGCTCGCAGGTCCTGGGTGCCCGGTCGGCGTCCGGCCTCCTGCCCTCCCCCGCGCAACTGCGGCGAGAACGGGGTGCGCCCCTTGAGGTAGAGCGCACCGATGCCCACGGGGCCGCCGATCTTATGCCCGGCCACGGAAAGGGCGTCGACACCGAGGCAAGCGACGTCGAAGGGCGTGTGAAGCCATCCCTGCACCGCATCAGCGTGAAAGGCCGCACCGACTCGATGCGCCGACGCGGCGAGCTCGCGGACGGGCTGGAAGACGCCCGTCTCGTTATTGGCGAGCATGACGGAGACCAGAGCCACGTCGTCGCCGAGGGCGGCTTCCAGCGCCGCCGGCTCGACGTATCCCGCGCGACAGGGCTTGACGAGCTCGGTCTGAAAGCCCCAGTCACGCAGGCGGGGCAGGTTGTCCAAGATGGAATCGTGCTCGATCGCCGAGACGATGACGCGCGTGCGCTGCGGATGCTGGCGCCGCATGCCCTCGGCCATGCCGAACAGGGCGAGCGCGTTGGCCTCGGTGCCGCCCCCGCAGAAGACGACCTCGCTCGGACGGGTGCGCGAACCGAAGGTGGACGCGATCGCTCGCCGCGCCTCCTCGAGCCTCGTCTGGGCCGCGCGGCCGAGCGTGTGGAGCGAGTTGGGATTTGCGCCCGCGTACGCGCTTTCGTCATATGCGCGCTGGGCGGCGACGGCCTCCGGCCTCATCGGCGTGGAGGCAGCGTAATCGAGGTTGACGAGCTTTTCCATGCTGGTTACTCAGCTCCCCTGAGCGCAGCCGTGCCGATCGCGCGCAGGAGCTCGACCTCGGCGGCGGGGTCATCGGAACCGAACACGGCGGATCCGGCGACGAGCACGTCGGCGCCCGCCTCCACCACCTGCGCGGCGTTCTTGGCTGAGACGCCGCCGTCAACCTCGATCATGGGCGCGACCCCGTGGAGCTCACAGAGGGCGCGGAGCTCACGGAGCTTGGACAAGGTACCGGGAATGAAGCGCTGTCCGCCGAAGCCGGGGTTCACGCTCATCAGCAGCACCATGTCCACGTCCTCGATGACGCTCTCGAGCAGGCAGACGGGTGTTGCGGGGTTGAGCACCACGCCGGCTTTCACGCCGCGCTCCTGAAGGTGGCGGATCGTGCGGTTGAGATGCGTGGAGGCCTCCCAGTGCACAGTGATGATGTCCGCGCCGGCATCGGCGAACCAATCGGCCATATGGTCGGGGTCGGTCACCATCATGTGGACGTCCACCGGGACGTCGCTCACGCGCTTGACGGCCTTCAGCACGTCCACGCCAAAGGTGAGGTTACCGGTGAAGTGACCGTCCATGACGTCGAAGTGAATGAAGTCGGCGTTGGCTATGCGGTCCAGATCGCGCTGAAGGTTGGCCATATCGGCTGAGAGGATGGACGGGGCGATTCTGATGCTGTCGGCCATGGTGCGTCGCCTTTCTCGGTGCGTGCGGATGGACCCCGCGCGTTAGTCGATACCGTAGAACTCGGAATTGGGAATGCGTTCGACGAGCATCTTGAGGGCGTCGTCCACCGCGAGCCCGTGGTACAGCGTCTCATCGAGGGCAAAGGTCAGGGGAAGGTCCACGTTCAGCGAGCGCGCGAGCTGACTCACCGAGCGCGCGGCGACGGCGCCCTCAACGATCATGTGGGTGCGCGCCTGGTAGTCCGTCAGGCTCTCGCCGTGCGCGAAGGCCTCGCCGAAGGTCCGGTTGCGCGAATGGTGCGAGGTGCAGGTTACGACGAGGTCGCCCATGCCCGCGAGGCCCATGCAGGTCATGGGGTCGCCGCCCTGCGCGTGCACGAGGCGGCTGATCTCGGCGATGCCCCGGGTCATGATCATGGCGAGCGTGTTGTCGCCGTACCCAGCGCCCGCGGCGATGCCGCAGACGATGGCGATGACGTTCTTCACCGCGGCGCAGGTCTCGATGGCAACGGTGTCGTGGCTGAGGTAGAGGCGGAAGGTCGGCGAGATCAGGAGGTCGCGGAAGAAGCGGGCGCAATCCTCGTCCTCGCTCGCGATCACGGCGGCGGAGAGGCAGCCGCGGCAGACCTCCTCGGCATGGTTCGGGCCGGAGAGCGCCGCCACGCGCTCAGGCGCGCCGATCTCCTCAGCCACGACGTCGGTCATGAGCATGCCGGAGTCGGCTTCGATGCCCTTGGTGAGCACCAGCACAGGGGTCTTCTCGGGCACGTAGGGAGCGGCCTCGTGCATGGTGGCGCGCAGGAAGGGCGAAGGTACGACGACGATGACGCCGTCCGCGCCGGCGAGGGCCTCCTCGAAGCTTCCGGTAGCGGTCACGTTCCCCGGCAGCTCGTAACCCGAGAGGTAGAGGGGGTTTACGTGCCGCTTGTTGATGCCCGCGGTGGACGCGTCATCATGGGACCACATCACCACCTGGTCGGCGCGCTGGGCAGCGACGCCGGCAATCGCGGTGCCCCACGAACCGGCGCCGATGACGGTAATCTTCATCAGGAACTCCTTTCGAGGCGAGGCGGGTCTCCCCGTATCCCCCGGTTATTTATCGAGCGTGGTGACGCGTTTGGTGAAGCTCAGCTTGGATTCCGTGCCCTGGCGCAGGCGGCGGATGTTGCCCCTGTGCGCCCAGACGACCGTCCAGCCCAAGAGCGCCCAGATGGCGAGGGCGCCAGGCGTGGTCTGGGGGAAGAAGGCCCACATGGTGAGCGGTACCACCGCGGCCGTGGCGATGGATCCAACGGAGACGAGCTTGGTGAGGGCGACGAGCACGATGAAGATCGCGAGGTGCAGCAGCGCGAGCGGCCAGGAGAAGCCGAACAGGATGCCTACGCCCGTGGCGATGCCCTTGCCGCCGTGGAAGCGCAGGTACGGGCTGAACACGTGCCCGTAGAGGCACGCGAGCGCGACGAGCGCGACGTGCCAGTCCAGGGCGTCGCCTGGGGCTATGCCCGAGAGATGGCGGAAGAGCGCCACGCAGATGCAGCCCTTGAGCACGTCGAAAAGAAGCGTGATGGCTGCCACCTTGGGTCCCGCCACGCGGAGCGCGTTGGTGGTGCCGATGTTGCCGGACCCCGCCTGGCGGATGTCCTTATGGCCGAGCACCCGTCCGACGATGAGTCCGAACGGGATGCCGCACACCAGATACGAGACGACGATGAACGCGATAAGGCGAATCGATTCGGAATCCATGGTCGCCCTACGCCTCCTTACCCTCGTTCTTCTTACGGAAATGCAGGCGAACCGGCGTACCGGCGAGCTCGAACTTGGCGCGCAGGCGGTTCTCAACGTAGCGACGGAAGCTGTCGGTCACCAGATCGGGGGCGTTCACGAAGAAGGCGAAGGTGGGCGGGTTCACGGCGACCTGTGTGGCGTAGTGCATCTTGAGACGGCGCTTGCCGTCGACCACCGTGTGACCGAACTCGCGCAGCTCGGTGAGGAACTGGTTCAACTTGGCCGTGGGGATGCGCGAGGCGCGATGCTCCGCCGCCGCGTCCACGAGGGCCCAGATCTTCTCGACGGAGCGGCCGGTGAGCGCGGAGATGCGCAACACGCTCGCCCAAGGCGCGAGCGTGAGACGGCGCGCCACGGTCTCCATGACCTGCTCGCGGGCATGGTCGTCGGGCAGGAGGTCCCACTTGTTGAGGAGAATCACGAGCGCGCAGCCGCGCTCGATGGCAAGGTTCGCCACCTTCTGGTCCTGCTCCGTCATGCCGGTGGCGGAGTCCACCACGAGCAGGGCCACGTCGGCTCGGTCGATGGCGCGCAGGCCGCGTACCATGGAGTAGTACTCGATGTTCTCGTAGACGGTCGACTTCTTTCGGATGCCCGCGGTGTCGACGAGGCGGTAGCTGCGCTCACCGCGCTCGATCACGGTGTCGATCGCGTCTCGCGTGGTGCCGGCGACGTTCGAGACAATCGAGCGGTCGGACCCGATGATCTTGTTGAAGAGCGAGCTCTTGCCCGCGTTCGGGCGCCCGATGATGGCGACGGAGAGGATGCCGTCGTCGACGGGGGCCTCGGCCTCTTCTTCCTCGGGCGGCAGTAGCGCCACGACCTCGTCCAACAGGTCGCCGGTTCCATGCCCGTGCAGGGCGGAGAGCGGGCGCGGCTCGCCGATGCCGAGCGAGTAGAACGGCCAGGTTGCCTCGTCCTCGCGTGCGGGGTTGTCGAGCTTGTTCACGAGCAGGAAGATGGGCGTCTTCACGCGCTTGAGCATGCGCGCCACGCTCTCGTCTTCCTCCGTCACGCCCACGGACCCATCCACGACGAAGAGGATGACGGCCGCCTCCTCGCAGGCGGCGAGCGCCTGGTCGCGAATGGAACCCGAGAAGATGTCCTCGGACTTGAGTGGCTCGATGCCGCCGGTGTCCACGATGGTGAACGAGCGGCCGTTCCAGTCGGCCTCATGGTAGCTGCGGTCGCGCGTGACCCCGCGGCTCTCGTGCACGATGGCGTCCTGCGTCTGGGCCAGGCGGTTGACGAGGGTCGACTTGCCCACGTTGGGGCGTCCGACGATCGCGACGATGGGTTTCATGTACTTCAAGGCTCCTTACAAAGTCTTATACATCAGCGTTCGATGCCGAGGGTCCGCTCCAGCGAATCGAGGAGGTCGCCCGGCATCGTGGGGGCGACGAGCATGCTCGCCCCGCGCCCTTCGAGCTCCCGCAGAAGGGCGTCTTGATGATACCCGTCCAGCGTCAGGCGGTCGGCGTTGAACATGACGTCCGGCAGAATGACCATATGGCCGGAAAGCGCCCCCGGCAGCTGGTCCAGAAGGTCGCCGCCGCAGATGAGCCCCGTCACGTCCACGTTGCCGCCGAAGTAGCGGTTCTCGATCGCGCGTACCTCGCCCAGAAGCGGAGGCGCTTCCACGAGCCGGGCGACCGTGCCCTGGGCGGCGGCTCCGGAGACCACGAGGAGACGTCTCCCCTCGTCCGCAAGCGCACGGTGCACCGCGTCCAGTCGCTCGCGCTCGCCCGCAAGAAGCGCCTCGGCCTCGTCCAAGTATGCTCTGATCATACCGATCCCGTCGTAGAACTGGGGATAGCCGTCGTAGAAGTCGGCCTCGGGCGGGTCGACGTGCGCGGCGAGGTAGAACTCGTCGGACATCTGGAACGTGTGCCGACCGAAGCGCTCGAACGCGCGGTCCTGATAGGGACGAACCTGCTCGATGACGGCGCGGGCGGAGGCAGGGTCATCGGAGTAGGAGGTAGAGAAGCGCTTCTGATGCTTGGTGAAGCCCAGGGGGACGATGCCCAGGCTCGTGACCTGGGGATGCTCCTCGCAATAGGCCAGCGTACGGGCGAGCTCCTCACCGTCGTTCAGACCGGGGCAGAGCACCACCTGGGCGTGGATCTCGATGCCAGCGTCCATAAGCCGCTCGAGCACCTCGATGCCGCGGGCGGCGTTTCGACCGATGAGCCGCCGGCGGACATCCGGCGAGATAGCGTGCACCGAGACGTTCATGGGACTCAGGTTCTTCTGAATCACGTTCACCACGTCCTCGTCCGACATGTTGGTGAGCGTGACGAAGTTGCCTTGGAGAAACGAGAGGCGGTAGTCGTCGTCGCGGATCGAGAGGGTTTTACGGCTCTCCTTGGGCAGCATGGTCATGAAGCAGAAGACGCAGGCGTTCACGCAGGTGCGCATGCCGTCGAACACGGCGTCCCCGAAGGTGAGGCCCCAGTCCTCGCCCGGATAGCGCTCGAGCACGGTGGAGGCGAGCGTCTGGTCGCGCGGGTCGAAGACCTCGAGTTCCACCTCGTCTTCGTCGGCCTCCCAGAGCCAGACGATCATGTCGGTGAGCGGCTGGCCGTTCACGCTGGCGACGAACATGCCGGGTTCGATACCGGCGTCGTCAGCGGGGGATTCGGGCCGCACGGCGGTCACGGGCCCGCCGTGGAAGGGGACCGATCCCCAGGCGGCGCGATTGGTCGCCCCGTAGTCGGCGAAGGTTCCAAACTCGGCCATGATGCGATCAGCGTCCGATGCGATCGATAACCTCGCGGATATGGCGCTCCGGCGTGGATGCGCCGGCGGTGACGCCGACCAGCTCGGCGTCCACGAACCAGGAGGGGTCGATCTCGTCGGCGGACTCGATGTGGTACGTGCGCGGGCACGCCGCGGCGCAGATCTGCGCGAGGCGACGGGTGTTGCCGGAGTTCCTGCCGCCGATGACGACCATCACGTCGGCGCGGGCGGCAAGTTCCGCGGCGCTTTCCTGGCGCTCGTGCGTGGCCTTGCAGATGGTGTTCACGACGCGGACCTCGCGGGTACGCGGCAGCAGCGCCGAGACCACGGCGGCAAGGCGCTCGTCGGTCTGCGTGGTCTGGACCACGACGCCCACCTTGGGGGCGAGCTTCAGGCCATCGAGGTCCTCACGCCCAGAGACGACCACGGCCCCCTCCCCCGCATGTCCCATGATGCCCTCGACCTCGGCGTGACCCGCCTCGCCCACGACGATGACCTGGTAGCCTGCGGCGCGCAGGCGCTCAGCGGCAACGTGGACCTTCTTGACGTAGGGACAGGTCGCGTCAAGCACGGAGAGACCGCGCTCGCGCGCTTCGTCCTCGACGGCCGGAGCCACGCCATGGGCACGGATGATGACGGCGCCGGCAGGGATGTCCTCAAGGCGATTCGCCATCTGAACACCGGCCTCCTCGAGCTCGTTCACCACGCGGGGGTTGTGGATGAGCGGGCCCAGGGTGTGAACGGGCGGCAGTGCATCCGCGCCGGCGCGATGCGCGAGCTCGAGCGCGCGCTCGACGCCGTAGCACACGCCGGCGTGCC
This sequence comes from Collinsella sp. AK_207A, assembly GCF_902501965.1. Classification (GTDB taxonomy): domain Bacteria; phylum Actinomycetota; class Coriobacteriia; order Coriobacteriales; family Coriobacteriaceae; genus Collinsella. The sequence goes on from NZ_CABWID010000014.1 coordinate 244,341, forward strand.
GGGCGATCTCTATGCGCGGGGTCACGGCTACTTCCTCCCCGGATGCTCGGCCTGCAGGGCATCGCGCAGTTCGTAGACGCGGCGCATGCCCTCGTCCTCGAGCCATTGCAGGCGATCGCGCCGCTTGAGCGAGGCGGGGGCGTCATCGAGCGAGAGCTTCTCGCCAGCGCGCATCCAGCAGGTACGCGGGCGCATGATGTGCTTCCCCTTGGGCGTGATGTCGCGGAAGCCGCAGACGGCCATGGGCGCCACCGACGCCTTCGCCATCTGGGCCATAAGCGCGAAGCCGCCGTGGATCTCGACCGGCTGGTCATCGGTGCGGATACGGGTGCCCTCCGGGAAGATCAGCACGTCCTCGCCTCGCTTGAGCGCGTGCTGGGCGCGACGGAGCGCGCGCATGTCGGCGGTGCCTCGGTCCACGGGAATGGTGCCCGCACGCGAGAAGAGCCAGACGACGATGCCCGTCCGATAGAACTCGCTCTTGGCGATGGCGCGCACGCGGCGGCCATGGGTGTATTCGTGCACGTAGATCGCGACGACCTCCGCCATGGAAGTGTGGTTGCAGATGATGATGGAGCCGGTCTCGGCGCCGGCTTCGGGTAGGAGCTCATCCGCGTTTTGCATGCGCCAGCGCCACATGAGCTTGGAGAAGACCCAGAGCACGGCGACCACGAAGGCAAGCACCATGCGGCTGCCCAGCGGGAACTCGCGCATGCCACGGTCGGCGTAGTCATCGGGCGACCAATGCGCCATGGCTACCGCCTCTCCCGGATGAGCTCGCCCACGCGCTCGACGATCTGGTCGATCGTGTGGGCGGTGGAGTCGATGTGCACGGCGTCCTCGGCGGCCTCGAGCGGGGCGACGGCGCGGGAGGAATCGAGCGCGTCGCGGCGTTCGAGGTCGGCGAGGGTCTGGTCGACCTCGGCCTCGATGGCCTCGGCGCTCGGCGCCTCCGCATCGTGCTCATGGCGTTGGAGGACGCGACGGCGCGCTCGCTCGCGGGGGTCGGCCGTGAGGAACACCTTGAGGTCGGCCTCGGGGAAGACGACGGTGCCGATGTCGCGTCCCTCGGCGACCACATCCCGGCCCTCGGCAAAGCGGCGCTGCACGGGCAGCATGGCCTCGCGGACGCCGGGGTACGCGGAGACCTGGGAGACGATGCGATCGATGCGGGGCGTGCGGATCTCATCGGAAACGTCGCGCCCGTCGGCGGAGATTCTCGTAGCCTCGCCGTGGGCATCGAAGCGGATGTCGATCTCGCGGGAGCGGTCGACCACCGCGGCCTCGTCGTCGAGCTCCACGCCCTCGTCGGCGCAGACGGCGGCACAGGTGCGGTAGAGCGCGCCGGTATCGAGCTTCTCGAAGCCGTAGCGCTCCGCGACCTCGCGTGCGATGGTGGACTTGCCCGAACCGGCGGGCCCGTCGATGGCAACAATCATGGGGGTTCCTCGATTCTCTCTTGTAGGTCGATTGTACCTGAGCTGTTGGCATCGGTCATGCCCTGCGCCCAGTCCTCGCGAGACTGGCAAACGTCTTCGCCGTTTGCGCAGTTCGCGGCGGGGTGTCGCTGCGGACATGGCCGGCGGCCGCGTTCCATGCCCAATCGAAGGCACGGCAGAAGGTTCGCATCGCAGGGGGATGTTCTGGTTGATTCTTTAACGATTCCGGAGGGATGAGACTTCTTCGGCGGTCAGTTCTCTCCAGGAACCGAGTTCGAGGTCTCCGAGCTCCAGGGGGCCGAAGCTTCGACGGTGGAGGGAGAGGACGGGGTGGTGAACGGCTCCGAGCATGCGCTTCACCTGGTTCTTCCGGCCTTCGTGGATCGAGACCTCCACCCAGGTGGTGGCCGGCTCGTCCCCTGCTCCCAGGATGCGGCAGCGGGCGGGTTGGCAGGGTCCGTCGTCGAGCCGAATGCCGTCGCGGAGTGGATCGAGCTCCCGCTCCCGCATCCGTCCGTCCACGAGCGCCTCGTAGGTCTTCCACACATGGTGCGAGGGATGCAGCAGGAGCTGGCCAAGATCCCCGTCGGTGGTGAAGAGAAGGAGGCCCGTGGTGTCGAGGTCGAGGCGACCCACGGGGAAGAGCCCGGGATAGCGGTCACAGGGCATGAGTTCGGCCACGCAGGGCCTTCCCTGGGGGTCGCGCATGGTGGTCAGGTAGCCCGCGGGCTTGTTAAGCATGAGATAGGCGGCGCCGGCGCCCAGGCGCACCGGGCGCCCGTCGACGGCCACCTCGTCGACGGCGGGGTCTACCTTGCTGCCCAGCTCCCGCGTCACGATCCCGTTCACCGTCACGCGTCCGGCAGTCATCAGGTCCTCCGAGCCGCGACGGCTCGCCACGCCGGCGCGCGCCAGGAATCGCTGTAAGCGCATGGGAACCAGGCGCTCATCGCCCTCGTGGACGCGGACTTCGGTATCGGACACGTCCCTCGTCTCCCTATTCATCGTTCTCGTTCGTGGCGTCGCCGATGACGTAGAGGTCATCATCGTCATCTCCGGTGCCGTCGATCAGCTCGCGCTCCTCGTCCAGATCCTCTTGGGTCTCTTCGAGCGTGGACTGGATGGTGCGCCCCGAAAGCCGCTCGCGAATGAAGCGTCGGCTCTCCTCGTCGGGGGCGAATTGCTCAAGATCAGGCAGTTCGCGCGTGCTTTTGAGGCCGAACTTCTCCAAGAATGCGTTGGTGGTGCCGTAGATGATGGCCTGGCCCCGCTGGGGATCGCGGCCCATCTCGCGCACCAGGCCCTTCTCCACGAGGGACGAGATCACGCCATCGGAGTTGACGCCGCGGATGCCCTTCACCATCTCGCGCGTGACGGGCTGGTGGTAGGCGATGACGGCGAGCGTCTCGAGCGCCGCCTGTGAGAGCCGCTGCGTGTCCCAGGAAAGGACGAGCGCCTCCACCTGCTCATGGTAGGCGGGATGGGTGAAGAGGCGCCAGCCACCGGCGACTTCGCGGAGCTGGAAGCCCCGGTTAGCCTCCTCGTACTCGACCTTGAGCTCAGCGAGGAGCGACGCCACCTCACCGGGCGTCACGTCGAGGATCTTGGCGAGCGCGCTCGCGGACACGGGGTCGCTGGAGACGAGGAGCATGGCCTCGAGCGCCCCCTTGAGCGAGTTGGGATTCAGGGTATCCAGATCTGCCATGCGGTCAGTCCTCCTCTATGGCAAGGGATTCGCCGGGTTGGTAGGCAGGCGCCCCCTCCACGCGATCGATGGTGATGGTGCCGAAGTTCTCGTCCTGCTCGAGCGTCACCGAACCGCGCTTGGCGAGCTCGAGAATGGCGAGGAACGTGGCAACGACCTGCTCGACCGTGGCCTCGCCGTCCAGCAGGTCGCGAAAGGTCGTGGTTCCCTTGCTGATGGTGACGCGGTCCACCGAGGCGACGGTGAGCTCGAGGGGGAGCCGGTGCGGGGCCACGTGCTCGGCCTCGAGCAGGAACTTCTGTCGCTTGCCGTCGATGTCGGCGCAGATCACGGCGAGCCCGCGCAGGGTCATATCGGACAGGTAGTCGGGCATGAGGTTCATGAACTCGGGATCGGGCCCGGCCACGCGCGGGTGCATGCGGCTCTCCGCCTCCATGCGGGCGCCGAGCGCGGCGGCCGCCCCCTTGAACTGCTTGTAGGCGATGAGCCGCTGGATGAGCACCTCGCGCAGCGCATCACCGTCAAGCGCGTCGTACTCGGCCTCGTCCTCCTCATCGAGGACAACGCGCGGGGCGTCGTCGGGAACCAGGCTCGAGGCCTTGATCTCGAGCAGGGTTGCGGCAACGAGGAGAAAATCGCTCGCAACGTCGAGGTCGAGGCTCTGCAGGCGCTCAACCTCCTCGAGGTACTGCTCGGCAACCTCCGCGATGGAGATGGACCCGATATCCACCTTCTGGCGCGAAACGAGCTGCAGCAGCAGGTCGAAGGGCCCGGAATAGGCCTGCGTCGTCACGCGATAGCTCACCGGAACCCCCTCATGGTGCGTGTGCTGATAGACCTGAGCAAGTGTAGCGCAATCATCCGATGCCGAAGGAAACCAGCTGCGAGGCGAGCGGGTAGACGGTGACGTCGAAGTAGAGCGAAACGAGGTCGATGTTCAGCACCATGGGGAGCAGGTAGAGCACGGTGAGCAGAATGGGCATGGAGTAGCGCTGGACCTTGTAGTACTGCTCGAGCGCGCGTCCGCGCAGGAACGGCACCAAGATGGAGGAGCCGTCGAGCGGCGGCAGCGGGATGAGGTTGAAGAAGCAGAGCGACAAGTTCATGAAGATGGCGATGTAGAGGAAGTAGACGAGATGTCCGGGCGCGACCTCCCCCATGCCGGCGGTTGCGTCCGCGATGCCCACGCCGCGCATAATGAGCGCGGCAAGCACCGCGAGCAGCAGGTTCGAGGCGGGACCGGCGAGCGAGACGAGCACCTCGTCGCGCTTGGGATGCCTGAGGTTGCCAAGGTAGACCGGAACCGGCTTGGCGAAGGCGAAGACGGGCCCGCCCGCCAGCAGCATGAGCAGCGGGAGGGCGACGGTGCCGAAGGGGTCGATGTGGTTGAGCGGGTTCAGGCTGATCCTCCCCTGCTCGCGCGCGGTCCGATCGCCCAGCAGGTAGGCGACGAACGCGTGCGCGCTCTCGTGCACGACGAGCCCGATGAGCAGGGCCGCGAGCTGAAGCAGCACGAAGGGTATGTCCTCGAGCGAGAGCCCCATGGGAACCTCCTAGCGAAGCACCCGCGAGATGCGGGTACAGAGATAGTCCAGCAGGAACAGGAGGCCGGCCACGATGGCGAAATCGAGGCGAAACACCCCACCCATCGGCGTGGCGACGAGCCCGTACCCGGCGATGACGCTCGGAAGGGCGCGAGAGAGATCGACCACGAACCCGACGAGATTCAGATGCGCCGAGAGCCCGCTGAAGCAGAGGACGACCGTGAGGGCGCAGAGCGCGATGGCGCACACGCGCGCCGCCCAGGCCACGACCATGAGGGCCACGGCCCCCGCTCTACGCCCCTGCACGCTCGGTCTCCTCCTCGATCGTGGACGAAAGCTCCAGCCACTCGTCCTCGAGAGCCGGAAGCTCCTGCTTGAGCTTGTTGTATTCCCCAAGCGCGGCCGAGAACTTCTCCTGGTCGGCGTAAAGCTCCTCCGAGGCCATCAACTCCATGAGCTCGTCATAGCGGGCGCGCTTGACGCTCATGTCCCGCTCGACCTTTGCCAGGCGGTCCTTCACCTTCTTGAGCCGCTGGTTGAGCGCGCGCCGGGCTTCGGCTTCGGCGCGGCGCTGCTCGCGGGTCTTCTTGCCGGCAGGCGCGGCGTCGGCGGCGGAGTGCGTCCGGGGCACGCTCGCCGCCGGCGCAGCCGGAGCAGGCGAGGTACGGGTTGCGGGCGCCTGGCTCTCCCCTGCCGCCGCGGCGGCGCGGGCGGCCAGGTCCTCGCGTTTGAAGAGGTAGTAGTCGTAGTCGCCGTCGTACACGGTCACGCGCCCGTCGCGGATGTCGATCACGCGGTTCGCCACGGCGCGCACCAGGTGCTCGTCGTGGCTGATGAGCACAATGGTGCCGGGGAAGTTCTTGAGCGCGTCCTCGAGCATGTCCACGGAGTCGATGTCGAGGTGGTTGGTGGGCTCGTCCAGGCAGAGCAGGGCCTCCGGTGCCACGAGCATCTTGGCGAGCGCCAGGCGCGCCCGCTCGCCGCCGGAGAGCACGCGGACCTGCTTCTCCACGTCATCCCCGTGGAAGAGGAAGGCGCCGAGCAGGCTGCGCTCCTGGGAGCTCGTCCATTTGGGGGCGACCGAGTCGATCTCCTGCAGCACGGTGTTGCCCTCGGCCATGCCCTCGAGCTGGTGCTGGGCGTAGTAGGCGACGCCGACGTGCAACCCGAGCTCGCGGGTGCCCGTGGTGGGGGCCTCCTGGCCCAGCAGGATCTTCAGCAGCGTGGACTTGCCGGCGCCGTTGGGACCGACGAGCGCCACCTTGTCGCCGCGGTAGAGGGTCAGATCGACGTCGGTGTAGACGGTCTTGTCCTCAAAGGCCTTGGATACGCCCTCGAGCTTGGCAACCATGTCGCCCGAGCGGGGCGGGTCGGGGAACTTGAACGTCACGCGCTTGTGTCCCTCGGGAAGGATCACGAGCTCGCGCCGGATCTCCTCGATGCGACGCATGCGCTCCTGGGCTTGGGCGGCCTTGGTGGGCTTGTAGCGGAACTTGTCGACGAAGACCTGCATGTGGGCGATCTCGCGCTCCTGCGCCGCGCGCTTGGCGCGCATCTGCTCGAGGTTATCCTCGCGCTGCTTGAGGTAGCTCGAGTAGTTGCCGGTGTAGACGGTCACGCGACGGTTCTCGAGCGCGGCCACGTGGTCCACGCAGGCATCCATGAACGCGCGGTCGTGGGAGACGAGCAGCACGGCGCCGTCGTAGCCGGCGATGAACCCGCGCAGCCACTGCACGCTCTCGAGGTCCAGGTGGTTGGTGGGCTCGTCCAGGAGCAGCAGGTCCGGGTGCCGGAGGAAGAGCTTGGCGAGTGCGATGCGCATCTGCCAGCCACCCGAAAACTCCTTGCAGGGTTTGTCGAACTCGTCAACGGGAAAGCCGAGGCCCGCGAGGATCTGGCGGGCATTCGCCTCGAGCTCGTAACCGCCCAGGTGCTCGAAACGATCCTGCACCTGACCGTACTCGCCGAGCAACTGGTCCAGATCGGGCGAGTCGGCCTCCTCGGCGATACGCGCCTGCAGCTCCTCCGCGCGACGCCCCAGCGCTTGGATCTCGGTGGCGGCGTCCATCACCTCGTCGATCACGGCGCGGTCGCTCGCAAGCTTGGTCTCCTGTTCCAGGTACCCCACCTGCACGTCCTTGGCATACTGGATGGATCCCGCATCCGGCGTGTCGATGCCCATGATGATCTTCAGCATGGTGGTCTTACCGGCGCCGTTGGGGCCAACGAGCGCGTAGCGCTCCCCTTTGTTGATCTGGATGGTGGCTCCCTGGAACAGCACCCGGCTGCCAAAGCTCTTCTCGATCTTGTCGGCGAGGAGAATCATGTCTTCAGCTCCTACAGAAAAAGGGAGCCGCTTGCGCGACTCCCCATTGTGCTCTGGTGGGCGTTACAAGATTTGAACTTGTGACCCCATCCGTGTGAAGGATGTGCTCTACCCCTGAGCCAAACGCCCGTGTGCCTTTCGGCGAGAAAAGATAATAGCACAGCATTTCGGCAAAGCCAACAAAGAATTTCTAAGTTGGCAAAGTCATGCGCCTGCCTTGGCAAACGCCTTGCGCCATGCCGCTTCCCCTACCGATCGCCCCAGACTTCCTGCGCGATCTCGCGAACCAGATCGAGCTTGGCCCACTGCTCGCGCTCCGTCAGCTTGTTGCCGATCTCGCAGCTGGCGAAGCCGCACTGCGGGGACAGGTACAGATTCTCCAGGGGCACGTACTTGGCAGCTTCCTGAATGCGGGCCTTCACTGCTTCCTTATCCTCGAGCTTGGGGCTCTTGGTGGTGATGAGGCCGAGCACCACCTTCTTGCCCTCGGGAACGTATGCCAGCGGGGCGAAGCTGCCGGAGCGGGCGTCGTCGAACTCCAGGTAGAAGGCATCCACGTCTTCGTGGGCGAAGAGGTACGGTGCGATCGGGTCGTAGCCGCCGGTGAAGGCGTAGGTGGAATGGTAGTTGCCGCGGCACACGTGGGTGGTCACGGTCAGGTCATCGGGCAGGCCGGCGAGCGCCTTGTTGTTCAGCTCCACACCGAGGGTGCTCACCGTCTTGAGGTTGATCTGCGTCAGCCCGGTCTTCGCGGCGAAGTCCTTATCGCAGTAGATGCCCCAGGTGCAGTCGTCGAACTGCACGTTGCGGCAGCCGGCCGCGTAGAGCTCGAGGAGCACCGTGCGATAGGCTGCGGCAATAGCATCGGCGAGCTCCTCATTGGTGGCGTAGACGGCGCGAAGGCTCTGCTGCTGGCCGGCGACGCGCTCGAGGGTGACCTCGGAGTAGGTTTGGATGGGCGCCGGGAGTGTCTGCTTGGCGATGACGCCCTCCTCCTCGAACTGCTTCAGGAAAATGAAGTCGCGCACGAAGGGATGGTTCTCACCGGAGATGGGGCCGGTGACGACGGCGGTGTCGGCCGTGGTCTCCTCGTCCTTGAACTGGTAGCCGGCGTCCGCCACGCTGTGGGAGATGCCGGTGAGCCCCCACATAAAATCAAGGTGCCAGTAGCTGCGGCGGAACTCGCCGTCGGTGATGACGTGGTAGCCCGCGGCCTTCTGCTTCTTCACGAGGTCGCGGATGGCGACGTCCTCCACGAGTCGCAGCTGGACGTCGTCGAGGTAGCCGGCGGCATGGTCGGCGCGGGCCTGCTTCAGGACGTCCGGGCGCAGGAAGCTGCCGACGTAGTCGTACCGAAAGGGTGCGTGCTGGGTCATGGAAATCTATCTCCTTAGGTTCGTAGTCCTTGTTCTAAGGTCTTGGGAACCTTACCAGCCCACCATTCCCGTGGGAAATATATGTTGTCGATATTCGGCTATAGGCTCTGTCTATAGACGCAGGGTAAGGCGCTTAAGAGCATCGATATAGAGCGTTCCGAAGCGGCCCGGCGCGATGCGGGAATGCGTGAGATAGCCAAGCTCCATATAGTCGTCAACATCCAGGGGGACGGAGACGATGTTCGGTCCGTTCAGCTCCGACGAGATGACGCCCGAGCAGATCGTGTAGCCGTTCAGCCCCACGAGCAGGTTGAAGAGCGTGGCGCGGTCGCGCACGACGATGTCCTTGGCGCACTCGCGGGTGCTCTGCAGCTCCTCGGCATAGAAGAACGCGTTGTGCTCGCCCTGCTCGTAGGAAAGGCGCGGATACGGAGCAAGGTCATCGAGCGTGACAGAAGCGCGCCCCGCGAGCGGGTTGCCGGCGCCCAGGAACACGTGGGGCTCGGCGCGGAAGAGCGGGTGGAAGACGAGGTCGTTGTCTTTGAAGGCGCGCATGAGGGCCTCACGGTTGAAATCGTTGAGGTAGAGGACGCCCACCTCGGAACGCAGGCGGGCAACATCCTCGATGATCTCGTAGGTCTGCGTCTCGCGGATGCGGAAGTCGTACTCGTCGCCCGCATGGGCGCGGATGAGCTCCACGAAAGCCTCGACGGCGAAGCTGTAGTGCTGTGCGGAGATGCAGAAGCGGTGCCGCACGGGAGCATTGCCGGCGTAGCGCTCCTCAATCAGGCTCGTCTGCTCGATGACCTGGCGAGCGTAGCCGAGGAACTCCTCGCCGTCGGTGGTGGGGACCACGCCCTTGCTCGTACGGTTGAAGATCTCAATGCCGAGTTCGTCCTCAAGCTCGCGCACGGCGGTGGAGAGGCTCGGCTGGGAGACGAATAGCTCCTTGGACGCGGCGCTCATGGACCCGGTGCGGGCAATGGCGAGGATGTACTTGAGCTGGGTCAAGGTCATGGGGACTCCTTGGCGAGGCGGCTGATGCGGTGCGACAGAGATGCTGTGCCCGCTGCCATTGTGACAGATGGAGCGGGCTAGATTCATGTTATGAAGGCTGATGCGAGCGTAGACGCGCCGCTTGCTGGATGGGATTACCGGTTGAGAGGAGATACACGCTTAAGTGTAGAGTTTTGGATGCCGTTGCCTGATAGGGCAATAGGTACAACAAGAAACCAGCAGGTCAGGGGCCTGCGGGTTTCTTGTTGTATGGCTGGCTACAGGGACGGGCGCGGTAAAACTCTACACTTTAGCGTTTATCTCTCGACGGCAACGAGAAAGCCGACTTACGCCACCAGAAACGTAGCCACAAAAGGATAGAGGCCCCGTTTCCGGAGCCTCTATCAAATGAATCATGGTGGGCCCTCCGGGATTCGAACCCAGAACCCAGGGATTATGAGTCCCCTGCGCTAACCGTTGCGCCAAGAGCCCGAATACGAAACAGGCTCCGAATCGCTTCGGAGCCTGTAACTTACTCTGGTGGAGACGAGGGGAATCGAACCCCTGACCTCTTGACTGCCAGTCAAGCGCTCTCCCAGCTGAGCTACGCCCCCAGACAACCAATGGTGGAGACGAGGGGAATCGAACCCCTGACCTCTTGACTGCCAGTCAAGCGCTCTCCCAGCTGAGCTACGCCCCCATTTGGTGCGAGGGATACTATACGGGAACCGCGGCGTGGATGCAAGGTTATTTTCAAAGATTTTGAAGCGACCATGCCACCCGCGTTCCCTGGTCCGAAAACCCTAGGCGCGCTGCGCCTCGACGAGCGCCGCGACCTTGGCCACAACCTCGTCGATCGCCACGTCTTCGCGCTCACCCGTCGCACGATCCTTGAGCTCAACGGTCCCGTTCTTGAGCCCGCGCTTGCCCAGGATGATCTGATACGGGAAGCCCATGAGGTCGTTGTCGGCGAACTTGACGCCCGGACGCTCGCTGCGGTCGTCCACCACAGTTTCCACGCCTGCATCGAGCAGCTCGGCGAAGAGCTTGTCGCAGACTTCCTGACAAGGCTCCTTACCGGGGTCGAGCGGGATGAGCGAGACCTCGTACGGCGCAATGGAGACGGGCCAGATGATGCCGTGCTCGTCGTTGTGCTGCTCTACCACGGCCGCCAGCGTACGGGACACGCCCACGCCGTAGCAGCCCATGAGGAAGGGCTTCTCCTCGCCGTTCTCGTCGGCGAAGGTAGCGCCCATGGCCTCGGAGTACTTGGTGCCGAGCTGGAATACCTGGCTCACCTCGATACCGCGGGCACCGGTCAGCGCATGCCCGCAATGGGGACAGGGATCGCCTTCGTGCACGGTGATGAGGTCCGCCCACGCATCGGGCGTAAAGTCGCGACCGGGAACGATGCCGACGTAGTGATACCCGACCTCGTTGGCGCCGCAACCCCAGCTCGTGGCGTGCTTGAGCGACTCATCACAGACGATGCGGATGTCCTCGGGCAGGTTCACCGGCCCGATGAACCCCTTGTGCAGGTGATTTTCCTCAAGTTCCTCATCGCTCATCAGGTGGTACTCGCCGAAGACGTGCTCGGCCTTGCAATCGTTCAGCTCGTGGTCGCCGGGTACCAGTGCGAGAACCGGTTTACCCTCCCCATCGATGAGGCAGAGCGACTTGACGGTGGCGTTCTCGGGAGCCTTCAGGAACGCGGCAAGCTCGGCGATGGTGCCGCAGTGCGGCGTCTCGATCTTGGTGAGTTCGGCGTTGCCGGGGCCGTCGAGCACGGCAACATTCGTCGTGGCGGCTTCCTCGTCAGCGGCGAACCCGCAGTCATCGCAGTATACGAGCGCGGCCTCGCCTGCGTCGGCGAGCGCCATGAACTCAACGGAGGTGTCGCCACCGATCTGGCCGGAGTCGGCCACCACGGGCAGCGCCTTCACGCCGCAGCGCTCGCAGATGTTGGCGTAGGCGGCCTTCATGGCGTCGTAGGTCTCCTGCAGGCTCTCCTGCGTGGCGTTGAAGGAATAGCCGTCCTTCATGATGAACTCGCGGCCGCGCATGAGGCCGAAGCGCGGGCGCATCTCGTCGCGGAACTTGTCCTGGATCTGGTAGAGGTTCACCGGGAGCTGCTTGTAGCTCTTGAGCTCGTTGGTGATGAGGTCGGTGACCGTCTCCTCGTGCGTGGGACCGAGCACGAAGTCGCGCTCGTGACGGTCGTGAAGACGCATGAGCTCGGGTCCGTACGCGTTCCAGCGACCCGACTCGCGCCAGAGCTCCGCGTCGGTAAGAATCGGCATGAGCAGCTCTTGTGCACCGGCGGCATCCATCTCGTCGCGGACGATGGCTTCGATCTTACGGAGCGAGCGCCAGGCCAGCGGAAGATAGCTATAGAGGCCAGCTGCCTGCTTGCGGATAAAGCCGGCGCGCAGCAGCAGACGATGGCTCGCCAACTCGGCCTCGGCGGGATCCTCTTTGAGCGTGGGGGCGTACATCGCGGACATCCGCACGTTGGCGGTCTTCACTTTATTGGACATGGCTCTCCCCTGTCAGCGTTGATTTAGACGGTTCTGCATGATAGCACGGTTATCGCACGTACCTCTCCGGTGCCGGATGCCCGACGGTCCCGGTGGCGTATGCGGCATTCCGCAGCGAGCTGAGGAGACGCCCTGCTCGCCTCCGGGAACGTGACGCCGACCCGTCCCACCTGAAAGCATGGGGGCATAACCGTTCGGAGCGTTCCTGAGGGGCGAGCAGAGCGTTTTCCCGTCTCGCGAGGACGGAGCAGACGACACCGGGGCCACCGGGCACCCGGCGCAGGCAGGGCTACAGCTTCTCGATCTCGGCCATGAGCTCGTCGACGATCCGGTCTTCGCGGACCTTCCGGATAACCTCGCCATGGCGGAACAGGAGCGCCTGCCCCTTGCCGCAGGCAACGCCGATGTCCGCGTCGGCAGCCTCGCCCGGTCCGTTGACGGCACAGCCCATAACGGCCACGGAGATGGGCTTCTTGCAGGCTTGGAGTCTGCGCTCCACCTCGTCGGCGATGGCGACCAGATCGACCTGGGTGCGCCCGCAGGTGGGGCAGCTCACCATCTCGGGGCCACGCCGGCGAACGCCGACGGCCTGTAGGATGCCCCAGGCAACGGGCACCTCTTCGAGGGGATCGGCGGTGAGCGAGACCCGCATGGTGTCGCCGATGCCTTCGGCGAGCAGGGCCCCCAACGCAATCGAGCTCTTGATAGTGCCCTGACGGATGCCGCCGGCCTCGGTGACGCCCAGGTGCAGGGGAACCTGCGGCAGTTCGCGCGAGAGGGCGCGGTAGGTCTCGAGCGTGGTCATGACGCTATGCGCCTTGGCGGAAAGCACGATGTCGGTGAACCCGCGCTGCTCGAAATGCCCCACGAAGGCAAGGGCTGAGGCGCAGAGCTTCTCCGCTTGCGTGAGGTCCTGGCGCTCTACCACGTCCTTCTGGAGCGAGCCGGCGTTCACGCCGATGCGGATCGCGCAGCCGTACTCCCCCGCCGCATCGATGACCGCGTCGACCTTGGCCCAGTCGCCGATGTTGCCGGGATTGATGCGAAGCTTCGCTGCCCCAGCACGTGCTGCGGCGATGGCAAGGCGGTAATCGAAATGGATGTCGGCGACGATGGGCACGGGGCTCTCCTCGCAGATACGGGCGAAGGGGGCCACGGCGTCGGCCGCGGGAAGCGTGACGCGCACGATGTCGCAGCCGGCCTCGGCGAGCGCGCGTACCTGGGCGAGGGTGGCGTCGGCGTCGCGGGTATCGGTGCAGGTCATGGATTGCACCACCACGGGGGCTCCCCCGCCGATCGTCACATCGCCCACCTGAACGGGGCGCGTCAATTCGCACGGGAGCTTACCCATGGCAATGCCTTTCTGTGATGGTTTCGGTTTGAGAGCGCGTGCGTTGGACACCGGCTGATAGTCGGACCCCTACAAGAAGCGCAGGATATCGGTGCGCAGCATATAGATGAACAGGATGCCGAAGAGCGCCACACCCGCGTACGAAAGGTAGGTCTGCGCGCGAACGGGAACCTGTCGGCGCGAGACGGCCTGAATGACCTCGATCAGCAGCTTGCCGCCATCCAGCGGCGGGATGGGAAGCAGGTTCATGAACGCGAGCGAGAACGAGATGAGCGCGGCGAAGGAAAGGAGCGTCGAGGGTCCGCTCTCGGCCGCCTGCGCGGACATCACGGAGATGCCCACGATCGAGGTCGAGTTGTCGAGGACCTCCATCGTATGAGCCGGTTGGAGCATCTGCATCACGCCCTCGGCGGTACCCGCGATGTAGGCCCAGGTGATCCGTGCGGAATCGACCACGGAGAGACGTTGCGTCTCAACCTTGGCGGTGATGCCCAGAAGCCCCTCGTCGTTGAGCTTCACCTGCGCGGTCTCATCGGCGCCATCGTGCGTATAGGTAAGCTCGACCGTCTCCCCGGCCTTCGTACCCTGGAGGGCGGAGACGATATCGGTGAACGAGGAGACGTCCGCACCGTTGACGGCGGTGATGGTGTCACCCGTCTGGAGGCCGGCCTCCTGGGCGGCGGACGATGCGGTGAAGCCACCGATCTCGTTCGTGTCCACGGTCACCTGAACGCCGAGCACGGAATAAGCGAACATCATGATGAGGAAGCCGGTGAGGAGGTTCACGCCGATGCCCGCAAGGAGCATGAGCGCGCGCGCCCAGAAACCCTTGCCCTGATAGGTGTGGGAACGCTCGTCGGCGAGAAACGCCTCCGGTGTCTTGGGGCACTCCCAGGCCTCGCCTTCTCGCGTGGCGTGGGCGCGGTCGAATGCCCGACCGTCGAAGATCGTGTTGCCCTTCGCGTCGCGCGGCATGGCAGCGTACGCGGTGGGATAGTAGGCGCTCCCCGGATGCTCGCCCTTATCGGCATCGTAGACGGGGGCGATGGACCCCCAGCCGAGCAAGAGCACGCAGGCATCCATCACGTCCTCGGGCGAGGCATCGAGCTCGGCAGCGAGGTCGTCCACGGACACGGTGCCATGCCTGTGGATTGCCGAGAGCACGGGCGCGGCAAGGGGCTGGTTGTCGGGGTCCATGCCGCAGATCGCCGCGTAGCCGCCCAGCAGGAGCGGCGTCACACCGAACCGCGTGCCGATGCGCTTGGATGCGCGCGAGAGGCGCCAGCGGCACGGCAAGCCCAGGAAGAACTCGGTTACGCGAACGCCGCATGCACGGGCGGCGAGAAAATGACCGCCCTCGTGCACGAAGACGAGGACGGACAGGACGACGACCCCCCAGAAGATGGTCGTCAGCACGTTGATAATCGCGGTCATGAAACCCCGTTTCTACCGAAGGCGCGCTCGCACAAGCTCACGTGCGCGGACGCGCGTTTGGGCGTCGATATCGAGTAGCTGCTGAAGCGACTGAACGACCTCGACCGTGTGGGCGTCCATGCAGGCGTCGATTACCTCATCGATGCCGGTGAACGGCAGGTTCCCGGCGAGGAACGACGCAACGGCGATCTCGTTGGCCGCGTTCAGCACACAGGGCATGGTTCCCCCTGCCCGGGCAGCGTCCTCGGCCAGCTTGAGACAACGGAAGGTCTCCATATCCGGGGCGCCGAAATCGAGGGCACCGAGCGTGCGGAAGTCCACGCGGGGCGCGGGCGTCTCCCAGCGCTCGGGATAGCTGAACGCGTACTGGATGGGAATCCGCATGTCCGAAGCGCCCAGATGGGCGATGACCGAACCGTCGGCGTACTCGACCATCGAATGGATCTTGGACTGGCGCTGGATGAGCACGCGCACATCGTCGATGCCCACATGAAAGAGATGCATGGCCTCGATGCGCTCGAGCCCCTTGTTCATGAGGGTGGCGCAGTCGATGGTGATCTTGGGTCCCATATGCCAGGTGGGGTGTGCCAGCGCGCGCTCGGGGGTGACGCCGGCGAGGCCGCCGCGCGAGGAGCCGTAGAAGGGGCCACCGGAGCAGGTGAGCCAGATGCAGTGGGCCTCCTTGGGATCCTCGCCGCGATAGCACTGGAAGATGGCGGCGTGCTCGGAGTCCACCGGAAGCAGCTGGTCGGTACCGACGATCGGCATGATGAGCTCGCCGCCCACCACCAGGGATTCCTTGTTGGCGAGCGCGATCACCTTGCCGGCGCGGGCCAGCTCGAAGGTGGCCCTGAGTCCGGCAGCGCCCACCACGGAGACGAGCACGATATCGACGTCGTCGGCAAGGCACATCTCGATGGCACCGTCCATGCCCTGGAAGCGATGACAGCCGTCGGGGAGCTCATCGAGGATTGGATCGTTCGCATGGGCCGCATCCGTCACGCAGGCCCGCACTGCTCCGAACTCGCGGGCAGCGGCAACGAGCGCATCGGTGCCGGCATGGGCGGAGAGGGCCACGACCTCCAGGCGCTCGGCGTGTTGACGGCACACGTCGAGCGCTTGGCGCCCGATAGAGCCGGTGCAGCCGAGAATGGCGATACGCTTGCGAGCAGCGGTCATAGGATCCCTCCCAAGACGAGGAGCAGATGCGCGGTCAGGCAGCCGAAGATGAGCGAATCGGAGCGGTCGAGCATACCGCCGTGACCGGGCATGAGGTTGCCGGAGTCCTTCACGCCCACCCCGCGCTTGATGCGGCTCTCGATGAGGTCGCCGAAAACGCCCATGATGGAGACGATGACGGAGCAGACGAACGCGATCGGCAGGGAAAGCCCGGCGTACAGATGCGTCGCGTAGAGGATGAGCCAGATGAGGGCGGAGCCGACGATGCCGCCGACAAAGCCCTCCCAGCTCTTATGCGGGCTGATCTTCGGGGCCATCTTGTGCTTGCCGAAGCGGCTGCCAACAAGATAGGCAAAGGAGTCGCTCACCCACAGCGAGGCGCAGACGCCCACGGAGAGGAGCGCGCCGGGAAAGCCCTCCATCGAAACGCGGGTCAACACGATGGCGGAGAGCATGAAGCCCGTGTAGACCGGCCCAAAGAACGTGACCGCCACATCGGCGAGGCGCGTGCGGGGAGACCAGACATACCACAGGCCAACGGCGAGCATGAGCAAGAACATCACGCCGATCTCCACCTCGCCGCGAAGGAGCGCGGAGATCGGGAACAGGGCGGCGGCCACGAGGCCCAGCTGCTCGTTGGGAACCTTGCCATCGCGGCGCATCATACGGTAGAACTCAAAGCAGCAGAGCACGCTCATGATCGCGACCCAGATAGCCGTGGTATAGCGGCCGAGTGCGAGGCAGCCGATGAAGATCGCGGCGTATCCAAGCCCATACGCGGTGCGAACCGCAAGGCCACTCAGCGACTTGCGCGCCTTCTGCTCGGTGGGAGCTCCGGCGTTCGCCTTCGTGTCCTCAGACCCGTTTTGTTCCAAGATGTACTCCTCTTGATGTGCTCGCTCGAGCGATGAGCGTTAGGCTTTGGCGGACTGGGAGAGTCCGCCAAAGCGACGATCGCGATTTTGGAAGGCACGGATGGCGCGCAGCAGTCCCCAGCGGTCGAAGTCCGGCCAATACGTGTCGGTGACGTAGAACTCGGAATAGGCGACCTGCCAGAGCAGGTAGTTGGAGACGCGCATCTCCCCCGAGGTGCGCACGACCAGCTCAGGATCGGGTAGGTCGGCCGTGTAGAGCTTGCCTGCAAACGCCCGCTCGTCGATATCCTCGGGAGCGAGGGAGCCGGCGGCGACCTCCTGGGCGAGGAGCCGCGCCGCACGGGCGATCTCGGCGCGCGCGCCGTAGTTCACCGCGAGCGCGAGTACCATGCCGGTATGGTCGGCGCACTCTTCGAGGCCCCGTGCGAAGACGTCCCTCGTGCGCGTGGGCAAGGCGGAGATATCGCCCAGGAACTCGACGCGCGCGTTCTCGCGATGAAGCAGCGGCAGCTCGTCGATGAACGTCTTGGCGAAGAGGTACATGAGCGTATCGACCTCGTATTGCGGCCGATTCCAGTTCTCCGTGGAGAAGGCGTAGGCGGAGAGCACGTCGACACCCAGCCGAACCGCGGTGGTGATGATCTCGCGAAGCGACACGATCCCCGCCTTGTGGCCCTCGGTGCGGGCGAGCCCGCGCGAGGTGGCCCAGCGACCGTTGCCATCCATGATGCACGAGATATGCCGGGGGATACGGGCGAGGTCTATGTCGGCGAGCGAGATGTCTGAGGGCGGCTCGGCGAAATGGTCGCGCAGCTTGGTCTCATCGAACTCCAAGGCTAGATCTCCATGACCTCTGCTTCTTTGACCTGCAGCATCTCATCAACCTTCTTGACGTAGTCGTCGGTGTGCTTCTGGACCTTGGCCTGCTCGCGGCGGATCTCGTCCTCGGTAAGCTCCTCATCGCGCTCGAGCTTGCCGTTGGCCTCGCGACGGATGTTGCGGATGCCGACCTTAGCCTGCTCGGCCAGCTCGCGGCACTCCTTGACGAGACCGCGACGACGCTCCTCGGTGGGCGCCGGGAACGGCAGGCGCACCACAATGCCGTCGGAGTTGGGGGTGATGCCCAGATCGCTCGCGGAAACAGCCTTCATGATGGCGTTCACGAGCGCCTTGTCCCACGGCTCGATGACAAGCAGATGAGCCTCGGGGGTCTTGATGGCGGCAACCTGCGTGATGGGCGTGGCGACACCGTAGTAATCCACCGTGATGTCGTTCAGCACGTTGGCGTTGGCGCGACCGGTGCGGACTTTGGCGAAGTTGTGCTTCAGGGACTCGAGCGTCTTGTCCATGTTCTGGGTGATGTCCATGGTCTAATCCTCCTGATAGACGACGGTACCGACGGGTTCGCCGGTCAAAGCCTTCTTGATGTTGTCGTCCCCGTCGATGTTGAGGACGATGATGGGCATGTGGTTGTCCTGGCAGAGCGCTGTGGCCGTGGAGTCCATGACCTGGAGGCCGCGGACGAGTACCTCATGGTAGCTGATGGACTCGAAGCGCGTGGCGTCGTCGTTGGCCACGGGGTCCATATCGTAGATGCCGTCGACCTTGGTGGCCTTGAGCAGGCAGTCGGCACCGATCTCGCAGGCGCGGAGCGCAGCGGCGGTATCCGTGGTGAAGTACGGGTTGCCGGAACCGGCGGCGAAGATGACGATATCGCCCTTGGAGAGATGGTTCATCGCGCGCCGACGGATGTAGGGCTCGCAGACCTCGTTCATGGCGATGGCGCTCATGACGCGGCAGGAGCAACCCTGCTGTTCGAAGGCATCCTGCAGCGCAAGCGCGTTCATGACCGTGGCGAGCATACCCATGTAATCGGCCTGGGCGCGGTCCATGCCCTTGGCGGACCCGGCGAGGCCGCGGAAGATGTTGCCCCCGCCGACGACGATGCCGACCTCGACCCCGTCATCGTGCAGCTCCTTGATCTGGCGGGCGAGCCGCTCGGTCACGCTTGGATCGATACCGTAACCGCCGTCTCCCATCAGGGCCTCGCCGGATAGCTTGAGCAGCACGCGCTCGTATCGGTAGTCAGACAACGCGGGTCCTCCTTCAGTAGGCATTTCATCTATTGTATCAGGGTTGCCCTGGGCACCCATGAAAAAGCAGGCCGGGGGGTGGATACCCACAGCCTGCTCGTAAGGCATCTGCTCGTTGTGGCTACTCGCCGCGGGTCAGACGGTCGAAACCCTTGACGACGATGGTGTCGCCGAGCTCCTTGGAGACCTTCTGGGCGTAGGCCTTGATGGTCATGCTGGAATCCTTGATGAACTCCTGCTCGGTGAGGACGGAACCCTTGTAGAACTTCTCCAGGCGGCCGATGGCCATCTTCTCCTGGATGGCCTCGGGCTTGCCGGACTCGGCAGCCTGGGCCATGTAGATCTCCTTCTCGTGGGCCACCACGTCGGCGGGCACGTCCTCGCGCACGGCGCAGATGGGAGCGGCCGCGGCGATCTGGAGGGCGACGTCGTGGGCGAAGGTCTTGAAGGCCTCGGCCTCGGCGGTCTCGGCCTTCTCGAAGCCGAACTCGGCGAGGACGCCGATCTTGCCGCCCATGTGGATGTAGCTGGAAAGCGCGCCGGCCTCGGTGGAGCGGACGGTGAAGCGGGCGATCTTCATATTCTCACCCATAACGTGGATGAGCTCGGTCAACTCGGCCTCAACGGTCTCCTCACCCATCTTGGCGGCGAGCAGCTCCTCGACGGTCGCGGGCTTGGCCTCGGCGGCCACCTTGGCAACGTCGGCAATGAAGCCGGTGAACTTGGGGTTGGAGGCCACGAAGTCGGTCTCGCAGGAGACCTCGACGAGCGCGCCGGTCTTGGCGTCCTCGGACACGAAGGCGTTCACAGCCCCCTCGTTGGTGGCACGGCCGGCCTTCTTGGCGGCGGCGGCCAGACCCTTCTTGCGCATGATGTCGACGGCGGCGTCCATGTCGCCCTCGGCCTCGACGAGCGCCTTCTTGCACTCCATCATGCCGGAGCCGGTCATCTCGCGGAGCTCCTTGACCATAGCGGCGGTAATCTGGGCCATGTTAAATCCTTTCTTTTGGTAAGAAACGGAAAAAACGCGGTTCCGACCTCACCGGAACCTCCGGCGGGTGCCGGAACCGCGCACGAACCTAGGGTATGCGAACGGGCGCTACTCGGCAGCGGGAGCCTCGACAGCCTCGGCCTCGGCGGGAGCGGCCTCAGCGACGGGAGCGGCCATCTCGGACTCTGAGATCTGCTCCTTGCCGGAACCGGCGAGGCAGGCGTCGGCGAACAGGTCGCACATGAGGGAGATAGCGGAGATGGCATCGTCGTTGCAGGGCACGCCGTACTCCACGTTGTCGGGATCGGAGTTGGTGTCGATCAGCGCGACCACGGGGATGCCGAGGCGCTGGGCCTCCTTGATGGCGTTCTCCTCGCGGTTGGTGTCGATGACGAAGAGCGCCTGAGGCAGGGCCTTGAGATCGCGGGCGCCACCGAGGTTGGTCTGCAGCTTGGCGAGCTCCTTGCCAAGAACGGCCTGCTCCTTCTTGACGCGCAGCGCCATGGAACCGTCGGCGACCATGCCCTCGAGCTCCTCCATGCGGTTGATGCGGGAGCGGATGGTCACGAAGTTGGTGAGCATGCCGCCCAGCCAGCGCTGGTTGATGTAGGGCATGCCGGCGCGCTCGGCGGCGGACTTCACGGCCTCCTGAGCCTGCTTCTTGGTGCCAACGAAGAGTACCTTGCCGCCCTTGGCGGTAACGCCCTTGAGGAAGCTGTAGGCGCGGTCGGCCTCCATGATGGTCTGCTTGAGGTCGAGGATGTAGATGCCGTTGCGCTCACCGAAGATGAACGGCTTCATCTTGGGGTTCCAGCGACGGGTCTGGTGACCGAAGTGGCAGCCAGCCTCGAGCAGCGTGCGGATATTGATCTTGGTAGCCATGTTTACCTCCTGTGGTTTGCCTCCGCGCGAGGTCAGCCTCGAGTGCCACCCGGGCTTAGCTACCAGGCCCGGGCACCACAGCGCCACGAGTAGTCGCGCGTGCGTGATGGATGCTGTGCTTGTGCACAACGGCCGATATGATAGCAGCTACGTTACCGGTGCGCAACGCGGCCGCGAGGCTCGCAATTTATCCATCCGCCCTCGGGTGCGCCTGCTGTACCGCAGATTTCAGGCGGTCGGGGGTGAGATGGGTGTAGAGCTGCGTGGTGGAGAGACTCGCATGGCCGAGCAGCTCCTGCACCACGCGAAGGTCGGCGCCCCCGGCGAGCATATCCGTCGCGAAGGTGTGCCGCATGGCATGCGGGGTGATATCGGCGGGGATGCCCGCAACGAGGGCCAGTTTGCGGAAGCGATACCTGAGCGCAGCGGCGTCCATACGGTTTCCGCGCTTCGAGATGAAAAGGGGCCTGCGCTCGGCGTCGCGCTCGTGGCGTCCGGACATCTCCAGGAGCGCGGGCCTGCCCTCGTCGAGATATGCTTCCACGGCATTGAGGGCGCGCCGGTACACGGGGACGATGCGCTCCTTCGAACCCTTGCCGAAGAGTCGCACCGTCCGGCCGGGGAAGTCGAGGGAGGCGATGTCGAGCCCTGAAAGCTCCGAGATGCGCGCGCCCGTCGCGTAGAAGAGCTCGAGCATGCAGGCATCTCGCAGCCCCTCCGGGGTAGTCGCGTCCGGCGCTGCAAGCAAGTCGTCTATCTGACGGGCCGCGAGCGTGCGCGGGAGGTCGTGCGGCGTCTTCGGGGTGATGAGCGCCGAGGCCGGATCCTCGTCCGAGACGCCCTCGAGTACGAGCCAGCGAAAGAACGTCCGGATGGCGGAGAGGTGGGCCGCGATGGTTCGCGGCGCGTAGCGGGCCTGGCGAAGCTCCCCCAAGTAGCGCCTCAGCTCGCGCACGTCGGGGTGGAGCGCGTCAACCTGGACTCGGTCCGTCCAGCGCACGTAGGCCTCGAGGTGCTGACCGTACGCGCGCACCGTGTTGGGCGAGAGGCCCGAGACGCCGGCGACGTAGGCCACGAAGTCGTCGACGGCGTCGAGCGGCTGCAGGGTTTGATCGGCCCTCGCGTTGGGTGAGCAGTCGTCCAAAGGTAAGCCCGCCCCCCCTCTTACAGCCGGATCGAGGGATGGTTTTGATCGAACAAATCGGAGCGCGTGGCGAGGTACGCGGCAAGGTCCGCCTCCGCCCGCGCGGCATAGGCGGCGTAGCGGTCGCGCTTGGAACGGCGCTTTCCGTCTTCGAGGGACGGCACGATGCCGAAGTTCACGTGCATGGGCTGGTAGGACTCCGTTGCCGGATCCGTGGCGTAGGCGACGAGCGAGCCGAGGGCACCCGTGCGCGGGAGCTGCACGGCGGGCACTCCGGCGAGCTCAGCGGCCGTGTTGAGCGCGGCGAGGAGTCCGGACGCCACCGCTTCCAGGTAGCCTTCGGTGCCGGTGATCTGCCCCGCAAGGCGGACGCGCGTCCCGGGGACGGCGAAGGTGGCATCGAGTACGTGCGGGGCATCGACGAAGGTATTCCGGTGCATGACGCCGTAGCGGAAGAACTCCGCGTTCTCCAAGCCGGGAATCATGCGAAAGACGCGGCGCTGCTCTCCGAAGGTGAGGTTGGTCTGGAAGCCGACGAGGTTATAGGCCGTATGCTCGGCGTTCTCGGTGCGCAGCTGGACCGCGGCCCAGGGCCTCCTGCCGGTCCGAGGATCCGTGAGTCCCACGGGCTTCATCGCACCGAAGCGGATTGCGTCCGTGCCGGTGCGCGCGACCTCCTCGGCGGGCTGACAGGCCTGGAAGAGCTCGCGGCGCTCGAAGTCCTTCAGGACCACGCGCTCCGCCGAGGTGAGCGCCTCGATGAACGCCTCGTATTCCTCCTTGGTGAAGGGCGCGTTGAGGTAGTCACCCGTGCCCTCCTCCCCGTAGCGCGACTGCGTGAAGAGGACGTCCATGTCGAGGGTCGAAGCGTCGACGATGGGGGCGGCGGCGTCGAAGAACGAGAGGGCGTCGCCGCCGACGAGCCGCTGGATCTGCGCGGAGAGGGCCGGTGCGCACAAGGGACCCGCAGCGATGACGCAGGGGCCGTCCGGCAGCTCGGTAACCTCATGGCGTACGACCTCGATCGCAGGCCGCGCGGCAACCTCCCGCTCCACGAGCTCGGAGAACCGATGGCGGTCGACCGCGAGCGCACCGCCCGCGGGCACCGCGGAGCGCCGGGCGCAATCGAGGAGGACCGAGCCCATCATCGCGAGCTCGAGCTTAAGAAGGCCCGCCGCGGAGTCGGGGCGCGTGGACTTGAAGGAGTTCGAGCACACGAGCTCGGCGAGGTTGCCGGTATGGTGCGCGGGCGAAAGCGTGTCAGGGCGCATCTCGTGCAGGCGGACGCGCACGCCACGGTCGGCGAGCTGGCAGGCGCACTCGCAGCCGGCAAGGCCGCCCCCGATGACGTCGATCACGACAGACTCCATATACGAACCCCTCTCAGCGTAATTTACCTCCAGCATTGTGCCCGAACGGCGTGCGTGCGAGGAGCGCGATTTTCGTCGGCGCAAAACGTCCGTCAAGAAGTCGTTCGATCAGCCCTCGAACCATAAGATCCGAGAGGAAGGTGAGGCATGCCCGCGCGTCCATCTCAAGCATGCGCGCGAGCTCATCGGCCCGCATGGGACTCGCGATAAGTGCCTCGACCACGCACTCCGCACGATCGTCGAGGTCCGGGACTCCGTCTACCCGCGGCCTCGAGAATCGCAACGTGCCGTAGATGCGCGAGATGGCCATCTCCAGATCTTCCTCATCGGCGATGCAGGTGGCGCCGAGCCCAATGAGGTGGTTGCTTCCGCGCGACTGCGGCGAGAGGATCGATCCCGGGACCGCGAGCAGCTCGCGACCGAGGTCCATGGCCGTCTCGGCCGTGCTGAACGTGCCCGAGGGAAGCCCCGCCTCGGTGATCATCACGGCGCTCGAGAGCGCGGCGATCACCCGGTTCCGCCTGGGAAATGCCCATTTGCGTGGCGGCGAGCCCCAAGGGTCGAGCGAGAGGATGAGCCCTCCGGCCTCGATGGTTCGCGCGAGCAGCGTCGCCGATGAGCGCGGGTAGACCACGTCCGCCCCGCAGCCGAGCACGGCGATGTGAACGCCTCCCGCGTCGAGCGCGGCGGTGCCCGCAGCCGCATCGCAACCGCGGGCACCGCCCGATACCACGGCCACGCTCGACTGCGCCGCCACACGCCCGGCGATCTCGGCAACGGCGATCCCGTAGGGCGTGGCCGAGCGCGCACCGATCACGGCCAACGCAGGCGCGTTCAAGACATCGAGGTTCCCCCAGGCGTAGAGGCGCTCGGGAGCGTCTTCCAGCTCACGCACGCCGTCGGGAAAGCGCTCGTCATCGAGGGTAAGCTCAAACCGGCTCGAGTTATCAGGCATGAGAGGACCTTCCCTGGTACATGGAGGCTTCGAGCACGTGCTCGCACGCGACCTCCTTAGATTCCTCGATATCCGCGATGGTGCGCGCCACCCGGCACAGGCGGACGATGCCGCGCCCGGTCAGGTGGACCCGACGGGCGATCTCCAGCAGCGAGCAGCGTGCCCGCGCATCGAGCTCAAACGGCGCGATCGCGCCCTCGATGCCCTTACCCGCGCACTGGCCTCTCCCACTGTCGACCCGACGCCTTCTACGCTGGGCCGCGAACTCTCTCCCACCCTTGACGATGGTCGCAAGGTCCTTCGATGAGAGCCCGCGCTCCCCTTCCACGATGAGTTTGGGATCCGGTCGTTGGATGTCGAGCATCAGGTCGATGCGGTCCGCAAGGGGCCCGCCAAGCTTTGCCTGGTAGCGCTCGACGGCGTAGGGCGGGCAGGTGCACGCAACCTCGCGATCGCCCAGATACCCGCAGGGACACGGGTTACTCGCCGCAAGCAGTTGGAACCGGGCGGGAAAGGTGTAGGCCCCCTCGGCCCGGACAATACGCACGCTTCCCCGCTCCATCGGCTGCCTGAGCGACTGGAGCACGGTGGAAGGGAACTCGGCGAGCTCATCCAAGAAGAGAACGCCCCCGTGTGCCAGACTGATCTCTCCGGGATGCACCGGGCGCCCGCCGCCCACCAGACCCGCTGTCGAGATGCTGTGGTGCGGGCTCCGGAACGGCCGCTCCCCTTGCAGAAGCCGGGAGACATCACCCTCCATCACGGAATGGATGCGCAGCGCCTCCTGCCGCTCGCTCTCGCCGATGGGCGGCAAGATGGTGGTCATGCGACGCGCGAGCATGGTCTTCCCCGCTCCCGGGGAACCGACCATGAGCATGCCGAGTCCGCCCGTCGCCGCGATGGCCAGGGCCCGCTTCGCCACCTCCTGCCCGATCACGTCGGCGAAGTCGAGCGAATCATGGGAGTGCCCGTCGGTTAGCGCGGAGGCATGGTTCGTAAACGCCCGTAACGACTCACCCGCCCCGCGGCGCAGATCCCCCACGTGTTCGAGGAAGGTGGCCGTTACGCCCTCGAGCTCAACATGATCGCTCGAGAACCCGCCCACGAGGGTGAGCCCCTCCTCGCGGGCGAGCAGGGCGTAGGGCACCTCCGCGCGCATGGGCAGGACGCCGCCGTCGAGCGCGAGCTCGCCGTTGAACAGGCACTGGTCGAGTCCGGCCTTGGGAATCTGCCCCGATATGGCGAGAATCGCGACCATGATGGGCAGGTCGAAGCCCGTGCCCGTCTTGCGCATATCCCCAGGCGCCAGGTTGACCGTGATGTTCCTTCGCGGCATCTCGTACCCACCGGCATGGAGCGCGGAGCGGATGCGGACGCGCGCATCCATGACCGCGGTATCGCCGAGCCCGACGATGCAGATACCAGGAATGCTGCCCGTCATCGACACCTCGACCGTGACGGGCACGGCCTCGACGCCCCTGATGCAGGCGGCATGCACCGCGAACGTTGTGTCCGACGCCGCGCTCATATGCCGGCTTCCCAATCGAAGGCGCCCACGATATGGTGCACGCGGCTCAAGCGCTTTGGCAGGACCGTAACGGCGATGACATCGAAGCGGACGCTCGGGAGCGGGAAGTTCTGCATGACGTAGCACGCGGCGATACGGCGGTAGCGGCGGCGCTTCTTCTTGTTCACCGCCTCTTCAGGGTAGACGCCATCGTCAAAGCGCTCGCGTCGCCTCGTCTTGACCTCGACCATCACGATGCACTCAGCGGCCGGGTCGTAGGCGACGATATCGGCCTCGCCCTCGGGACAGCGATAGTTGCGCTCGACGATCTCGTACCCGATGCTCTCGAGGTGCGCGACCGCGATCTGCTCGCCCAGGTCGCCGAGCTCCTTGGTAGTCAGCTCCTCAACGGATGGCTCGGCATCGGCCGGAGCGGTCCCCTGTTCCGGCTGACCTTGCAGCTCCGGTTCCCGCTCCGCGGCCTCCTCCCCCTCGCTCTCAACCATCTTCTGGACGAAGTACAGCTCGGTACTGCTCGTGACGAACTTCATGGGCGCTCCCTTCACTCGGTGGTGGGGAGAGTGTCCACCCGGCAATCTGAACTAGATTCCGCTTGAACTTGCAAATCGCTGAACTAGATTCGACGGGGATTCCGAGACATCTGATATGCGCAGGTCAGCGGACAGCTTCGTGCGCCTCCACGACCCGGCGGTCGCCGTCACCTACACGAATCCTCTAGGAAGTTTCCACAGAAGCTCACGCGGTGGATGGGGGTCAGCCCGTGCGCACGAATCGCTGCGATGTGCTCGGGCGAGCCATATCCCTTGCATTCGGCCAGGTGGTAGCCGGGATACGCGGCATCGAGCGAGACCATGAGGTGGTCTCGGGTCACCTTGGCGACGATGCTCGCGGCCGCGATGCAGGCGACCTTCGCGTCACCATGGACGACGTCGACCTCGTTGGGCACAGCACCCAGGGGGTTCCCATCCATGAGCACGCGATCGGGCTGGAGGCCCAGGTCGGAGACGGCGCCCGCCACCGCTTCACGCAGGGCGTGCGCCATCCCCACCTCGTCGATGCGCTCAGGTGGGATATGGCAGATGCCGATGCCCAGGGCAACCTCCGCGATACGCTCCGCGAGCTCCTCGCGCCGCGCGGGCGTGAGCTGTTTGGAATCGTTCACGCCCCACACGACGGGCTCAGCGGGAAGCTGGACCGCGCACACCGTGAGGGGGCCGGCGATCGAGCCGCGACCGACCTCGTCGACGCCCACGACCACGCCGGGACCGCCGAGCTCGTCCATCAGCTCGTACATGGCGCGCACGCGCTCGCGCTCCGCGGTCTCGCGGGCATGCCGCCTGAGCGCTCGCTCGCAGGATGCCTGTACCTGCTTGCGGGGGTCTCCGGCGTATTGCCGAGCCAGATCAACCACCTGCTCGAACGGAGCGCTCGCGAGCGCCTCGGCAATGGCGCGCGCCGTTGCTTTTGAGGAATCCAGGGTCATCTCCCCACCTTCTCGAAAAAGAGGAGCCGCCCCAACGGGACGGCTCCTCACATGCAGCAATACCTGACGGTACCGAGAACCTAGCGCTTCTCGGGGATGCGGGCGGCCTTGCCCACCTTGTCGCGCAGGTAGTAGAGCTTAGCGCGACGAACGCGACCGTGACGCACGACCTCGAGCTTGGCGATCTTGGGGCTGTGCAGGGGGAACGTGCGCTCCACGCCGATGCCGAAGCTGAGCTTGCGGACGGTGAAGGTCTCGCGGGAGCCGGCACCGCTCATGCGGATGACGTCGCCCTGGAACACCTGGATACGCTCGCGGTCACCCTCCTTGATGCGGTAGTGCACCTTGACGTTGTCGCCAACGCGGACCTGAGGGATGTCCTCGCGGATCTGCTGACGCTCAATTGCGCGGATGTAGTCCATGTTTCTTCCTCACTTCTGCCAGAGGTGCCGCGCGCGTACGCCGACACATGGGTTTTACAAACAAAACGATTATACGCAGGAGCTACCTACGTGCAAGCACCAAATCCGAGACGCTTCCCCATCAAGAGATATCCATCAGGAGGAGCGTCTCAGGTGAGATGCCTACTCGCCGTCGTGGTGACGGCGCGGGCGACGGCGCTCGCCGCCGTTGTCACCGGGACGACGCTCGGGACGGTCCTCGCGATCACGGCGCGGACGCGGGCGATCGCCGCGCTCACGACGCTCATGGCCGCCGTTGCCGCCCTCGCCGCGGCCGGAACCCGCCGGCGCCTCGGGCTTATCCAAGCGGTCGAGGCTGATCTTGCCGCGGTCGTCGACCTCGATGACCTTGACCTTGACCTCGTCGCCGATGTTCAGCACGTCCTCGACCTTCTCCACGCGGCCCTTGGCGACACGGGAGATGTGCAGGAGGCCGTCCTTGCCGGGCAGCAGGTTCACGAAGGCACCGAAGGGCTGGATGGAGACCACGCGGCCGGTGTACTCCTCTCCCTCCTCGGGAACCTTCACGATGAGCTGGATGCGCTCGATGGCCTGGTCGACGGCATCGCCGACGCCGCCGACGAAGATCGTGCCGTCCTCCTGGATGTCGATGGAGGCGCCGGTCTCGTCCTGGATGCCGCGGATGGTCTCGCCGCCCTTGCCGATGACCTCACGAATCTTGTCCTGTGGCACGCTCGTGGTCACGATGCGCGGAGCGGTGGGCTGCATGGCCTCGCGCGGCGCGGCGATCTGCTCGAGCATCTTGCCGAGAATGAAAGCGCGGCCCTCCTTGGCCTGCTCGAGGGCGGCCTTCAGGATATCGAACGTGAGGCCGGTAGCCTTGTTGTCCATCTGCAGGGCGGTGATGCCCTTGGAGGTGCCCGTCACCTTGAAGTCCATGTCGCCGAGGAAGTCCTCGAGACCCTGGATGTCGGAGAGGACGACGGTCTTGCCCTCCTCCTGAATGAGGCCCATGGCGATGCCGGAGACGGGAGCCTTGAGGGGCACGCCGCCGTCCATGAGCGCCAGGCAGCTACCGCAGGTGGAGGCCATGGAGCTGGAGCCGTTGGACTCCATCACGTCGGAGACCACGCGGATGGCGTAGGGGAACTCGGTCTCGTCGGGGATAACGGGCAGCAGCGCGCGCTCGGCGAGGTTGCCGTGGCCGATCTCGCGGCGCTTGGGCGCGCCCACGCGGCCGGTCTCGCCCGTGCAGTAGGGAGGGAAGTTGTACTGGTGCATGTAGCGCTTGGACGTCTCGGGGAAGATGGTGTCCAGGCGCTGGCCCTCGTTCAGCATGCCGAGCGAGAGCACGGAGAGCACCTGCGTCTGACCGCGCTGGAAGAGGCCGGAGCCATGCACGAGCGGCAGGTAGCCGGGCTTCACCATGATCGGGCGGATCTCGTTCGCGGCTCGGCCGTCAACGCGCTCGCCCGTCTCCACGACCATGCGACGCATGGCCTGCTTCTCGAGCTTCTTGAGCTGCACGGGGATGTCGCGCTCCCACTCGAGCTGCTCGTCCTCGGTGAACTCGGCCTTGATGCGGTCCTTGAGCTCGGCGACCTTGTCCTGGCGCGAGAGCTTGTCGGCGTCGCGGAGCGCTGCGGACATCTCGTCGTAGTGGGCGAAGACGCGCTCGTGGACCTCCTCGGAGGGCACATCGAGCGGGTACTCGCGGCGCACGATCGGGCCGTTGACCTGCTCCCACTCGGCAACGAAGTCGAGCTGGGCCTGGCAGAAGGCGCCGATGGCCTGCTGGCCGAACTGCATGGCGGCGAGCATGTCCTCCTCGGTCACCTCGTTGGCGCCGGCCTCCACCATGGAGATGAAGTCACCGGTACCGGCCAACTCGAGGTCGAGGTCGGAGGCCTCGCGCTCCTCGTAGGTGGGGTTCACGATGAACTCGCCGGTCTCGGTGTCGCGTGCGATGCGCACGCAGGCGAGCGGGCCCTCGAACGGCACGCCGCCGAGCGTCATGGCGAGGGAGGCGCCCATGGTGCAGATGACGTCGATCGGGTTCTCAGGGTCGCACACGAGCGTGGTGGCGACGATCTGGACCTCGTTGCGGAAGCCATCGGGGAAGCTCGGGCGGATGGGGCGGTCGATCATACGGGCCATGAGGGTGGCCTTGTCGGAGGGACGGCCCTCGCGCTTGAGGTAACCGCCGGGGATGCGCCCCACGGCGTACATCTTCTCGGCCACATCCACCGTGAGCGGGAAGAAGTCGTAGTTCTTGCGCTCCTTGGAGACCACGACGGTCGTGAGGGCGGTGGTGTCGCCCTGCTTCACGATCACGGCGCCGGTGGCCTGCTTGGCGAGTTCGCCGGACTCGAGGGTGTAGGTCTTGCCGAAGAGTTCGAAGGTCTTGCTTACTTTGGTCATTGTTCCTCTCATCTCCCCGCACCGCATTGCACGGGGGCTGCTTCGTGTCCGGAGCCGGTGGACGCGTCCGGACGATGTGAGTTCGGGCGGCGCCCGGACCCTACATGAAAAGGGGCGCGGTTGTTTCCGCGCCCCGCATGTACGACGTTACTGGATGTTGTCGCGGATGCCGAGCTCCTTGATGAGCTCACGGTACTCGTTGATGTCGTTCTTCTTGATGTAGGAGAGGAGACGACGACGCTTACCGACGAGCATGAGCAGGCCGCGGCGGGTGTGGAAGTCCTTCTGGTGGGACTTCATGTGCTCGGTGAGCTCCTTGATGCGGTCGGTGAGGATGGCCACCTGCACGCGGGAGTTGCCCGTATCCTGGGCGTTCTTGCCGAACTTAGCGGTGAGCTCCGCCTTGCGCTCCTTGGAAATCGTCATGATTTCACCTTTCTCTCTGGGGCTGAGCGGCCCCGATTCACCCAATACTGGGTAGGCCGTCGGTGATTCGGCCAACCAAGTAGGGGCAGTACCTGCGGTATGGTAGCACGACGCCCCCGTTCTCGCAGGATATCCACACCCTCGGGAACGGAATGGGCGCCGCTCCGGTTTAGACGCCGAGCAGGAACTCGAACGCGCGCAGACGGGCGTCGAGGTGCGTCGCGGCCCAACTATGGGCGAGCGAGAGCAGAAAGGTCGCCGTCATCGGGGAGATCTCCATGCCCGCGAGCTCATCGAAGCGATAGGCCATGAGGGCGCGCAGCCACGATATCGTGGCTGCATCAACTTCCTCCGCCCCGGCGACGGTATGGGCGCACGAGCCGCAGAGCAGGCCACCGGCCTGCGCGGAGAAATAGGTGACCGCCTCATCGCCGCAGGCGACGCAGGAGGAGAGGTCGGGCCGGTACCCGATGTGCGCGAGCAGCTTGAACACGAAGGCGGCGACCACCAGGTCGAGGCCGCCCTGGGTAGCCGCATCCCCCAAACCGCCGAGCACCTCGATGGCGCGCCGGGTGATCTGGAACACGAACGGGTCCTCGGCATCCTCGAAGGAACAGAGCCGGGCGACCTCGAGCACGACGGAAGCAGCCGAGAGCACTTCGTAGGCGGGCATGGCGCCGAGCGGCGCCCCGACGAGCTCCGCCTGGGAGACCACGTCCAGGTTCCGCCCGCGCGCGAGCAACAGGTCCGTCATGCAGCCAACCTCGCAGCGCGCGGCCGTGGCGGAGCCCGGCTTCCGCGCCCCCTTGGCAACGGCGCGGATCTGCCGGCCGTCCTCGGCGAGCAGGGCGAGAATCAGGTCCGTCTCCTTGAGCTTGGTCTTATCGAGCACCAGCGCCTGGATCCGGTACGTGCGCGCGCCGGCCATCTAGCGGCCCTTTGCGGTGGAGGCGCTCGGATGATGCGCCAGCAGTCCCACCACTACTCGTCCTCGGCGGCGTATCCGAACGCGCGGATCTCGCGCTCGCTCTCGCGCCAATTCGGCTTCACCTTCACGCCGAGCTCCAGGTACACCTGGCACCCGAAGATGCGCTCAAGGTCCGCCCGGGCATCGGTGCCGATGCGCTTCACCATCTCGCCACGTCTTCCGATGAGGATGCCCTTCTGGCCCTCGCGCTCCACATAGATGGTGGCACGCACGCGAAGCAGCCCCTTGCGCGGGCGCTCGATGGAATCGCACATCACGCCGACGGCGTGGGGCACCTCCTCCTTCGTGCGCAGCAGGACCTTCTCGCGCACGAACTCGGCCACGGTCATCTCGTCGGACTCGTCGGTGGCCATGCCCGTCGGGAACCAGCGCGGGCCCTCGGGAAGCAGAGCCGCCACCACGTCCACGAACCCGTCGACGTTGAAGCCCTCGGTCGCCGAGGTGACGATCTCGTCATCGAAGTCGACGAGCGCGTGGGCGGCCTCGAGCTGCGCGGTGAGCACCTCGGGGTTTGCGCGGTCCGCCTTCGTGAGCACGAGCACCTTCTTGGCCCGGCTCTTGGCCACGTGCTCGGCAACCCAGGCATCGCCCCGGCCGAAGGGCGCGCTCGCATCTACCAGGAAGGCCACAACGTCGACGTCGGCGATCTCGGCCAGGGCGGTCTTGTTGAGCTGGGCACCGAGTCCGTCCTTCGGCTTGTGAAGCCCCGGCGTGTCTACGATCACAAGCTGGCAGTCATCGCGGTTCACCACGGCGCGCAGGCGGCGGCGCGTGGTCTGGGCCACAGGCGAGGTGATGGCCACCTTGCTGCCCATGCAGGCGTTCAGCAAGGTCGACTTGCCGGCGTTGGGCCGGCCCACGAGCGCCACGAAACCACTCCGGAAGCCCTCGGGAACGTCGCCGATCGGCATCGCGCCGACCTCCGCGGCGACCCCGGCAACGGTCCCGGGCACCCCGCCGACGTCGAGCAGGGCGTCCAGCTCGTCATCGCTCATGCCCTCGAAGGGGTCGAACTCCTCGATCTCATCCATGTTGAACACCTTTCCTAATGACGCGAGACACTCGTCCACGCCCAGAATATGAATCGAGCCCGCCTACAGCAGGCCAAGCGCGTGCGCGTAGACCAAAAGTCCCACCACCGCAGACATGAACGAGAGCACGTACACGCTCGCCGCGGCGATGTCCTTGGCGCGCTTGGCGAGCGGGTGGAGCTCGTCGGTAGCGAGGTCGACCACGGCCTCGATGGCCGTGTTCGCCAGCTCGGCATGGATCACCAAGCCGCAGCAGATGAGGATGATGCACCACTCGGTCACGTCGAGTTGCAGGAGGAAGCCAACGATCAGCGCGGCCGCGCCCATGGCGAGCATCACCTTGATGTTGCGCTCCGTGCGCACCGCGGTGACGAACCCCTCCCAGGCGTAGCCGAAGGAACGGATGAAGGTGGGATGCTCCTTGTTGGAACCGGGGATCATCGCGTGAACCTCCTAAATATCGCGTCAGTCATCGAGATGGCGGGTCGTGGGACCGATGCGCACGGCGTCCGGGTCGTCTCCACGGCTCTCAGCGAGCGCGCGCAGGACCTCGAGCTCGCGGGCCTCCATGGCGAGCGCGCTCTCCTCGTCCACGTGGTCATAGCCGAGCAGGTGGAGCAGGCCGTGCACGAGCATGAGCCTGAACTCCTCAACGAACGTGTTCCCGAAGGTCGGGGCCTGGGCCTCGATGACCTCGGGGCAGAGCATCACATCGCCGAGCTCGACCGTCTCGTCAGCGGGCACCTCGCCTTCGAACGGCGAATCGCATTCGAAGGAGAGCACATCCGTGGGCACGTCGATGCCGCGCCACGCGGCGTTGAGCCCCTGCATCTCATCAGGGCCGATGATGGAGACGGAGACCGCGCAGGGGCGCTCGACGCCCTCGGCAGTCAGAACGGTCTGGAGCGCGAGCGTCATCTCGTCATGGGAAACGGGCGACCCCAGCCCGTCGTCGACGGAGAGCAGGACGGTAACCTGCGGCGTGTCGCTCATGAACGGCCTCCTTGCTGAGTATCCCAGGCGTCGTAGGCCTCGACGATGCGTCCCACGAGCTTATGACGGACCACGTCGCCGCGGCCCAGGTGCACGAAGGCGATGTCATCGACGTCGCCAAGGATGCACTCGATGTCGGCGAGCCCGCCGCGGCGCCGGGGGAGGTCCACCTGCGTGGCGTCACCGGTGATGACGAACGTGCTGTTGAAGCCCAGGCGCGTGAGGAACATCTTCATCTGCTCGGGCGTGGTGTTCTGCGCCTCGTCCAGGATGACGAAGGCGTCATTCAGGGTGCGCCCGCGCATGTACGCGAGCGGCGCGATCTCGATGACCCCGCGCTCGACCAGCTCGTTGGCGCGCTCGGCGTCGGTGAGGTCGTAGAGGGCATCGAGCAGCGGGCGCACGTAGGGATCCACCTTCTCCTCGAGCGTACCGGGGAGAAATCCCAGGCTCTCCCCTGCTTCGACCACGGGCCGCGTGAGCACCAGGCGACCGACCTCGTGGCGTTTGAGCGCCGCGACCGCCATGGCCATGGCAAGGTACGTCTTGCCCGTGCCCGCGGGCCCCAGGCAAAACGTCATCGTGTTGCTCCGGATGGCGTCGATATAGCGCTTCTGGCCGAGGGTCTTGGGCCGAATCGCGCGACCGCGGTACGTGAGCAGGATGTCGTTGGCAAAGCCAGCGCCAGCGGCGCCCTCGGATGCCAGCGCGTCGGCGATGCGCAGCGCGTCGTCCTCGCTCGGCGTCCTGCCCTCGGCAGCCATCTTCATGAGCTGGGTAAAGAGACGGGTGAGGAGTTCCACCTCGTCGGGCGTGCCGGACAGGGTGATGTCCCCGCCGCGCACGACCACGTTCCCCGGCACCCCGCGCTCGATGGCGCGGAGCACCGCATCCCCCGCGCCCGTCACGCGTGCGGGATCGACGTCTCCCGGAATGGACAGCCGAACCTGTGCGGTATCCAAAGGGCCTCCCTTACCGTCGCTCATCCCTCGACCAACCGGCACCGAACAAGGCCGGAATCTTCCACGCCCATGATACCAACCTTGGAGACCGAGCCCGGCGTGAGGTGCTCCGCGCCTTCGATAACGGCGCGATGGAAGGAACCGAGCGTGCCGCGGCCCGGATACTCGATCACGCAGCGCTCCCGGGAGCCGACGCGGCGGCGGGCGTCGTCGCGCGCAAGCCTGGTTGCAAGATCCCGCATCCGCACCGACCGCTCCGCCATCATCTCGGGCGGGACCTGCCCCGGCATGGTCGCCGCGGGGGTTCCCGGACGCTTGCTGTAGCGGAACACGTGCATCCGCGAGAGCCCCATGGCCTCGCAGAGCGCCAGCGACTCCCCGAACTCCTCATCCGTCTCACCGGGAAACCCGACGATCACGTCGGCGGAGAGCGCGATGGCCGGCAGCGCGGCACGGATGCCCTCGGCGAGCGCCAAAAGGTCATCGGCGCCATAGGGACGGTTCATGCGGCGAAGGGTGGCGGAGCAGCCCGATTGGATTGGCAGGTGCAGAAACGGGGCGACGCGCTCGCCGCCCTCGGCCATGGCAAGGATCAGGTCCTCATCCACGTCCATCGGCTCGATCGAGGAGAGCCGCAGCTGCGGGACCGCGGTGCGCCCGAGGATCTCGCGTACGAGACCCGCCGCTTCGCAGGTGCCGCCCCAGCCGTCATCCCCCCGGTACGCGCCGAGGTTCACGCCGGTGAGCACCACCTCGCCCGCACCGGCCGCGACGGCACCGCGCACCTGGCAGAGCACGTCTTCCACGGAAAGGGAGGTCTCGGGCCCGCGCGCCTTCCACACGATGCAGTAGCTGCAGCGATGGTTGCAGCCATCCTGAATCTTGACGCCCAGGCGCACGCGCCCATCGGAAACGCGGGTGCCCGCGGACGCATGACTCACGGGCACGGCGCCAAGCGTCCTGCATGCGGCGTCGACGATGCGCGCCTTTGCGGGTTCCACCACGACGCGCGGTGAGATTCCCTCGAGTTCCTCGGGGTTCAGGTTGACCGCGCAACCGGTCGCGACGACCCAGGGCTCAAGCGGGAGGGCGAGCGCATGGCGCACTGCCTTGCGCGTCTTGGCCTCGGCCTCGCCGGTGACTGCGCAGGTATTGATGACGACGAGCTCGGCATCCTCTTCCGCAGCCATAGCGAAGCCGGCGGCCGCGAGATCCGAGGAGATTCGATCGCTTTCCACGCGGTTCACGCGGCAGCCCAGGTTGACCACCGCAACGCGGCGTTCCGTCACGCGCACCGCCTAGTCGAGGATGTCGTCGATGGCGTCGCGGATGCGGTCGCCCACGGACCTCTTGCGCTCGAAGTCCTCGCCCACGGCTTCCTCATAGCGCTCGAGCGCCTGGCGCGCCTCGGCGGAAAGCTCGGTGGGAACGACGACCTTGACGCGCGCGACCAGGCGACCGCGCGCGCCGCCTCCGCCGATGCGCGGCATGCCGCGACCCTCGACGGTGACGAGCGCACCCGGCTGGGAGCCGGCGGGGACATGCATAGAGACGCGCTCGTCGGGCATGATGCCGTCGACCTCGACCGTGCAGCCGAGCGCAGCCTGGACCATGGAAACCGAGAGATCGAGGTAAAGGTCGTCGCCATGGCGCTCGAAGCGGTCATGGCGCTCAACCTCCACGGAGACGATGAGGTCGCCCGCGGGAGCGCCGCGGTACCCGGCCTCGCCGTAGCCCGAGACGCGCAGCTGACGCCCCGAGGAGATACCGGCGGGAACCTTGATGTCGAGCTTCTCGTGCGTGGGCGTCCGGCCCTGGCCATCGCACATATCGCAGGGATGGTCGATGACGGTGCCCTCGCCGTGGCAGTCGGGGCACGGTGCGCTCGACTGCACCTGGCCGAAGATCGAGCGCTGCACCTGCGTGACGTACCCGGTGCCATGGCAGCGCTTGCAGGGCTCCTCCTTGGCGCCCTCGGCGAGACCGGTACCGTGGCAGTCCTCGCAGGGAGCCAGGCGGTCGTAGCTGATCGTCTTGGTGCAGCCCTGAGCCGCCTCCTCGAGGGTGACGGAGAGCGAGATGGCCATATCGCGGCCCTGACGCCGCTGCTGGCGGCCAGCGTGCCCGCCGGCGGCGCCCCCGCCGAAGAACGACGAGAAGATGTCATCCATCCCCATGCCGCCGAAGATGTCGGAGAAGTCGACGTAGCCGGAGCCGCCCATGCCGTCGGCGGTGCCGAAGCGGTCGTAGTTGGCGCGCTTCTGCTCGTCGGAAAGCACGGAGTAGGCCTCGTTGACCTCCTTGAACTTCATCTCGGCATCGGGATCGTCCGAGACATCGGGGTGGACCTCACGCGCCTTCTTCAGAAACGCGCGCTTGATGGTCCGCGCATCGGCATCGCGCTCGACGCCCAGCACCTCGTAGTAGTCCCTCTTATCCGACACGGTGGAGATCCCCCTCGTACAACCTATGCGATATACCTCATAAACCTGCCCGTATGCGGACAGCGCACCACATTATGCCCAAGGATGCGGGAAATAACCAGCCCGTGGGAGAATCGCACCCCGCCCCCATGCGGGTCCGGGGCGTCGAGACCGTTCCAGTACCTAGTGGCCGTACGGAATCAGCATGGCCCGCTGCGAGCAGCTCACGAACCACACGAGCACGAGCGCCATGAAGAGGCTGTTGGCCGCGCCGTTGGCCAGCACCAGGGCGCCGTTTCTCCACCAGCGGCTCGAGCGGCGGAGCACGCCGTCGGAGACCACCATGGCCGTGCCGCAGACGACGGCTCCGATGCAGATGAGCGCGAAAATGGAGAACACGCCCATAAGGGCGGCGAGCACGAGGAACGGCAGGGCGAACCCCACGACGTAGAAACCGGTCCGAGCGCGTCCCTCCAAGCGCTCGGCGGCGACCTTGGCCCGGCCGACCAAGTCGCCCGCCGCGGCGCCGTTGGTCCCCGCGTGCCCCAGGCCGGGCAGGCGGACGGCGTCGCCGTCATGCGTGCCCGCCGGGAACTGGATCACCGCCTCTGACATGACGGGCGTGCGCCCGGTACCGCCGCAATCGGGGCACGGGTCGGCCACCACCTTGCCGGAGCCGCCGCACTCGGGGCAGACCATCTGCACGCGCCCCATACCGAAGAGCGAGGACATGTCGACGTCGATCGCGCCGGAACCGCCGCACGTGGGACAAGTGCGGGCGTGCTCGGCCGCCACCGAACCCGATCCGTGGCAATGGCTGCACGGCTCGTAGCGCCGGTACTTCACCGCGGTCTTGAGGCCGTTTCTCGCCTGCTCGGCGTTGAGCGTGACCTCCACGACCACGTTAGCGCCCTCTTCAGGGTTGTAGGCTGAAGCGGGGCGACGCCTTCCGGCACCAGCCATGTCGAATGGGAAGCCGAAGGGTGACCATCCACCAGGGTACCCGCTGTAACCGCCGCCGTACGGACTGGAGGAAGGTGCCGTCTGGCCGGTGCCGGCAAATGGGTTGCCGGAGCGCATGGCATCGTAGCGGGCGCGCTTCTGGTCATCGGAGAGGACGGCGTAGGCCTCGGAGACCTCCTTGAAGCGGTCCTCGGCATCCGACGCCTTATTGACGTCCGGGTGGAGCTTACGGGCCTTTTGCTGGAACGCCTTCTGGATCTCCTTCTTGTCGGCGTCCTTGGAGACACCGAGGATGGCGTAATAGTCTTTTTCGTTCATCGCTGACATGCGGATGGAAACCTCCGAAAGGCGGGCGCGCGGCCGAGAATCGAATACGGCTTCAAGCATACCCGCAATGACGCTGGTAAAACCGAGGGGATGGAACAGGGGATGAAGATTCCCTTAACCCCCGCCGCGCGATGCGGGTGAAAGGGAACGATCCGGGCACAGACGTGAATCGGCCACCTAGGAGGCGAGGTCCCAGAAGAGGCCGTAGAGCTCGTTGCCGAGGAGCCAGCCCTGCTCGGTGGGAACGAGCCTGCCTTCGCGCTCGGATGCGAGGCCGCGGCCAAGCGCCTCCTCGACGGCGCGATCGAGGAGTCCGGCCGGCACGACGTCGCGAAAGCGCTCGATCTGGGCGAGGGACACCCCCTGGGTCATGCGCATGCCGAGCATGAGGTCCTCGGCCGCGGCCTCGCGGGCCGTGAGCTGCTCCACCTCGAAGGCGAGATCGGCCAGGCAACGGGTGTCGGCGACGGCGCGAGCGTCGGAGGTCACGGTGATCCGAAAGCGCGTGGAGGTCTCCAACGGTCGGGGAAGCTGCGGGACCGCGCCGAGCAGGCCATCGTACCCTCCCCTGCCGAGCATGCTCGCGGCGGAGGTGCCGAGGCCCAGGTACTCGACCCCGCTCCAGTACGCGATGTTGTGCCGGCACGCGCGGCCCGGTCGGGCGTAGCTCGCCACCTCATAGCGCGCAAGACCCGCGCGGTTGAGCGTGGCCTCGGCGATCTGCATGAAATCCGCCTCGGTATCGTCCTCGGGCCAGGGAAGCTCGCCCTCCTCGCACAGGCGCTCCATGGGCGTTCCCTCCTCGATCATAAGGGGATAGCAGCTCACATGGTCCACGCCGAGGCCGACGGCCGTGTCGAGCGAGCGCTGCCAGCTCTCACGCGTTTGAAACGGAATGCCGCACATAAGGTCGATCGAGACGTCGAGGCCGGAGGCGCGGGCGGCGGCAACGCGCTCCCGCGCGCGGCGGGCATCGTGGATGCGGCCGAGGGCGCGCAGCTCGCGATCGTCGAAGCTCTGCGCCCCGAGGGAGACGCGCGTGAATCCGCTGCGCCGTGCTGCAGCGAGCACGTCGTCGGTAAGGGATTCGGGATTCGCCTCGAAGCTCGCCTCGAAGAAGGGTGTGGAGACCTGATCGTCACAGGCTTCCTTGAGACGGGCAAGCCCCTCGGCCCCGAGCATAGTCGGCGTCCCCCCGCCCACGTAAAGGGTGTTCGCCCCAGCGAGCAGGCCCGTCGCACCCGCCTCGCCGACGAGCCCGGTCAGCGATCGCGCGTAAGCGTCCACGAGGGCATCGTCCCGGCGTAGGGCGCTCGTCGCGAAATCGCAATAGCGGCAGCAGGCGGCGCAGAAGGGAACGTGGAGGTAGAGGGAGCCAACCGGCATGCTAGACGCCGGCTTCCGGGACCGCCTGCGTCGCCGCAACTGCATCCCGAATCTCATCCACCAGGGCACTGAAGTCCTCATACGACTCGCATGCGACGGAGCGGGCCCGCCACGCGGCGGCATTCGGCATCCCCTTGAGATACCAGGCAGCGAAGGTGCGCGCTTTGCGCATATGGAGTCCGAGGTCGCGCAGGAGGTCGAGGTGCTCCTGCAGGGCGTCGAGGCGTTCCGCCCAGCCGTGCTCCTCAACGCATCCACCATGAAAGAGCGCCTGAGCATCGTGGAAGATCCAGGGGTTACCGTACGTGCCGCGCGCAATGAAGACGGCGCTCGCAGCCGTGTCGGCGAGCATGCAGGCCGCGTCCCGCGCGCTGAAGACGTCGCCGGATCCGATGACCGGCACCTGCACGCGCGCGGCCACGGCGTCGATCACCGACCAGTCGGCCTTGCCCGTATAGAGCTGGCGCGCCGTACGGCCATGCACCGCGACGGCGGCGGCGCCCGCGGCCTCCATGCGCGCGGCGAAGTCCGGCGCGGTCGCCGGTCCCTCGCGGAAGGATTTGCGCAACTTCACGGTGACGGGAACCTGAGCCTCGGAGACGGCGGCGCGGACGATCTCCTCGGCTACCTCGGGCGCCTCCATGAGCGCCGAGCCCTCGCCCTTGGTGATGACCTTGCGGGCCGGGCACGCCATGTTGATGTCGATGGCCGTCAGGCGCTCGCCCACGCGCTCCTGCACGGCGCAGACGGCGGAGGCGAACTGCTCGGGCTTGCTCCCGAAGAGCTGGACGCAGATCTGCGGCTCCTCGGCGGCAGGCAGCACCAAATCCCAGGTCTTCTCGCTCGCATACGCGAGGCCCGCGACCGAGACCATCTCGGAATACGCCATCGCGGCGCCCCGCCGGCGGCACATGATGCGGTAGGCGGCATCGGTAACGCCAGCCATGGGAGCAAGGAGGAACGGCTGGGCCGAAAAGCGTTCGGGCAAAGACGCGGTGCACGGGAACCGCACCTCGGCACCGCGTTCTACGGGATTACTCATCGACCTTGAGGATCGCCAAGAAGGCCTCCTGCGGCACGTCGACGGAACCAACGGCCTTCATGCGCTTCTTACCCTCCTTCTGCTTCTCCAGCAGCTTGCGCTTGCGCGAGATGTCGCCGCCGTAGCACTTGGCGAGCACGTCCTTGCGCAGCGCGCGCACGGTGCTCC
Source organism: Collinsella sp. AK_207A (assembly GCF_902501965.1). Lineage (GTDB taxonomy): Bacteria > Actinomycetota > Coriobacteriia > Coriobacteriales > Coriobacteriaceae > Collinsella. The sequence continues at coordinate 285,101 of NZ_CABWID010000014.1, forward strand.
GCGCGATGATCTTGTTGCCGATGGCACCCTGGATGGGCACCTCGAACTGCTGGCGCGGGATGATCTCCTTCAGCTTGTCGCAGAGACCGCGCGCGAGCTGGTAGGCCTTGTCCTTGTGCACGATGAACGAGAGCGCGTCCACCTCGTCGCCGGAGAGCAGGATGTCGAGCTTGACGAGCTCGGAGGGCTGGTAGCCGGAAAACTCATAGTCGAGCGAGGCGTAGCCCTTGGTACGGCTCTTCAGCTGGTCGAAGAAGTCGAGGATGAGCTCGGCGAGCGGGATCTGGAAATGCATCTCGACGGAGCGCCCGGAGAGGTGAATCATATCCTCCATCACGCCGCGGTGCTCGATGGCAAGCTGCATCACGGCGCCCGTGAACTCGGGCGGGCAGATGACCTTGGCCTTCAGGAAGGGCTCCTCGATATGGTCGATGCGCGTGACATCGGGGAGGTCCTGCGGGCTTCGCACGCCGATCTGCGAGCCGTCCGTCAGGAAGACATGGTAGTCCACGCTCGGGCTCGTGGCGATGAGGTCGAGGTCGAACTCACGCTCCAGGCGCTCCTTCACGACCTCCATGTGCAGTAGCCCCAAAAAGCCCACGCGGAAGCCGAAGCCGAGGGCCACGGAGGTCTCGGGCGTCCAGGTGAGCGAAGGGTCGTTGACGTGGAGCTTCTCGAGCGCGTCGCGCAGGTTCTCGTACTCTTTGTTGTCGATGGGAAACAGGCCGGTGTAGACCATGGGCTTGGCCTCGCGGTATCCCGGCAGCGCCTCGGCGCACGGACGGTCGCGATACGTGAGGGTGTCTCCCACGCGCACGGCCTCGGGACGCTTGAGGCCCGTCACCACGAAGCCGACCTCGCCCACGCCGAGCTCGTCGACCATGACCTCGGCGGGACGCTTGACGCCCACGCCGTCCACGAGGAAGTCCTCGCCGCGCTGCATCATGAGTAGCTGGTCGCCCTTGCGGATGTGTCCGTCGAGCACGCGGACCATGGCGACGACACCCCGGTACTCGTCAAAGTAGGAGTCGAGGATGAGGGCCTTGAGCGGTGCCTCGGCGTCGCCGGTCGGCGGCTTGATGAGGAAGACGATGGACTCCAGCAGATCGTGGATGCCCTCGCCCGTCTTGCCGGAGACGAGCACGGCGTCGTCCGCGGGAATGGCCAGCTCGTCCTCGATCTCGGTCTTGACCTCGTCCGGGTGGGCGGAGGGAAGGTCGATCTTGTTGATGGCGGGCACGATGTCCAGGTCGGCGTTCATGGCGAGGTTCGCGTTGGAGACCGTCTGGGCCTCCACGCCCTGGGTGGCGTCCACCACGAGCACGGCACCCTCGCAGGCGGCGAGCGAGCGGGAGACCTCGTAGGTGAAATCCACGTGACCCGGCGTGTCGATGAGGTTGAACTGGTAGGTCTCACCGTCGTCGGCGTCGTACATCACGCGGACGGCGTTGGACTTGATGGTGATGCCGCGCTCCCGCTCGATGTCCATGGTATCGAGCAGCTGGTTCTCCATGTCGCGCTCATCGACGGTGCGCGTGAGCTCCAGGATGCGGTCGGAGATGGTTGACTTGCCATGGTCGATGTGGGCGACGATGGAAAAGTTCCTGATATGTGAGGTATCTGTAGTAGCCATGTCGGCCATTGTAGCGGAATCTGCCGTCCGCTGGGGTGTGGCGGGAGAATATCATCCCGTGCTCAGACAGCGCTTGGCGAGCTGCGCGCGGGATGATATTCCCCCGCCCGTCCGCTGCGAAGCGCCTGCTTCAATTTGTCAGTCATCACGCTAAAAAGAAAAAAGACCCGCACGGGGCGGGTCTTTTGAAAGCTATGGTTTGGAAACCTAGGCGATCTTGTTGACCAGGTTCTGCACGCCGCTCTTGCGGTTGGCGGCCTGGTTCTTGTGGATGACGCCCTTGGCAACGGCCTTGTCGAGCGCGCGGTAGCAACGCGTGGCAGCGGCGGCGGCGGCGGCCTTGTCGCCGGCCTCGGCGGCGGCCTGGACGTGCTTGATGAGGGTCTTCAGCTCCGAACGGACGGCCTTGTTGCGAACGCGGGCAACCTCGGCGGTACGGATGCGCTTCTTCTGGGACTTGATGTTAGCCACTTCTGGTTTCCTTTCAAAAACTGTCGTTGTATCCGGAACTGAGACACGGTTTCCGTCAAACAGGGGAAGAGTATACCATCTGCGTTGCAGATGCAATCAACGGCAAGAAAAACGCAAAGGCAGGGACGGTAATCCGGGCCAACCGGTGCGCACTATCACGACGCCCGACGTTCCACGCGCGTCAGCATGCCGATCACCCACAGCTGCAGGGCCAGCCGAGAATCGCGCGAGCCCTTTACCGCGAGCTCGACGTCGACGGCGGAGCGGAGAGCGTCGGTGAGCTCGGACATCTTCCACCTGCGAGCCCAGGCAGCATGGTTCTTGATCTGCCATTGCTGCACGCCGAGCGTCTTGGCAAGCTCACCCGACTGCCCCCGGACGTCGAGCGCCTTGGCAACGACGAGCTGGCGGATACGGCCGACGAGCAGGGTGTAGAGCAAGACCTCGCTCTTATCGGGCTGGAGCCTGAGGTTCTCGAGCGCGCGGCGCATATCGCGTGCGCTCACGGCATCGAGCAGCGGCCAGGGCTTGGCCTCGGCGGTGCGCACCACGAGCCGTTCCACGTCCTCGCGCGTGATGACGGCCCCGGCAACCTGCTGGGCCAGGCGTTTCACCTCGTTATCGAGGAGCCTCGTGTTCTCGCCCGCGCGGCTCACGAGTTCCTCCGCAGCCTCCATGTCCATGGTCTTGCCGTGGGCACCGGCCATGGAGACCACCTGGCGCGGCAGCTCCCACGCCTTCTTGGGGGCGCAGTCCACCACGGCCTTGGCTCCGAGCTTCGCCATCGCCTTGTACAGGCGGGTGTTCTTGGCAAGCTTCTCGGCCACAACCAGACAGACCGTCGTGGGAGACGGGTTCTTGAAGTAGTCCACCAAGGGCTCGCTCACTGCCTTCGGCAGCCGGTCGCAGTTGAGAAGTATCACCAAGCGGAAGTCCGTGCCCATAGGGAGCGTGTTCAGCGAGGCGATGACGTCATCGACGGGAGCATCTTTGGAGAGATCGCGTTCGTCGATGTTGAAGTCGGCCATGCCAGTCTTCTCGAGGCGCGCCTTCATGCGATCCACGGCGGTCGAGCGCTTGAGCTCGTCCGCCCCGACGATCAAATAACCCGGGAGCAGCTGGTTGTCTGCCATGGCCCCTCTCCTTCCAAGCACGGTTCACCCCTATGCTACACGCCCGCCCGCAAGCGCTCAACGGTTCGAAACCGCTTGCGCGACATCTACCCGAATCCCCTCACGGCCGGGGAAAACCGTGATATCGCCCTGGTCCTTCGTACAGAAGAAGGTGACGTCGCGTTCCTCGAGTGCCTCCATGCACGCCTTTGAGGGATGCCCATAGCGATTCCCCTCCCCCGCGCTCGCGATAGCCGCCTCGGGCTTGAGCTCTTGCAGAAGCTCGTCGCTCACGGATACCTTCGAACCGTGATGCCCCACCTTGAGGACGTCGATGTCTCCCACATCCGGGGCATAAAGCTCCTCCTGGTCGCGCTCGGTGTCTCCGGTGAGCAGGACCGAGAGCGTGCCCTTGGCCCCCTGGTAATCGACGTCGAGGCAGAGCGAGTCGGCGTTCTCGAGGCCGGCTACCGGCTCGCGGGGCCATACGGCCCTGCAGGTGAAGCCGCCCACCTGCAGGGTATCGCCCACTTCGATTTCCTCGATTGCACCGCGCCATCGTTCGCGCACGTCATCGGGTACGTTCTCCGCCGCCCCCTTTGCCACGAGTAACCTGCCCACGCTGAAGTTCTCGAGCACGTCGGGTAGTCCGCCCCAGTGATCGCGATCCCAGTGGGTGATCGCGATCGCATCTAGGCGGAACACGTGCTGGCGCGCGAGCGCCGAGACCACATCGTCATCGACGCCGGCATCCACGAGCAGCGTCGAGGCCCCATCTCGTACCAGGATGGCATCCGCCTGGCCGACGTCGAGCACGGTTACGGCGGCAGGTGCCAAAAGCCCCCACCGGACCGCCCATCCCACGACCAACACGAGGAGCGCGCCGGAGAGCGCGGCCAGACGACGGGCGCGCCACACCCGCCAGGCACGTGCGAAAACAAGGACCGCCCCCGCGTAGCAGATGAACAGCGGGGCCGATGAGGCTGAGACCGTCACGGATGCCGCGGGTATCCGGCTCATAACGTCAGCGATCCACAGGGACGCGTTGGCAAGGCCCTCGGGTACGCAGAGAATCGGCACCAGAGCCGGGGAAATGGCGCACAGCGCGGCCGCGGCGAGACCGGTGACCAAGAGGAGGTCCATGACGGGTCCCGCGACGAGGTTCGCCACAGGCGCTATGAGCGACACCGACTCGAATACGGGAACTGCGATAGGTATCGTCGCCCATTGCGCGGAGAGTGTGAGCGCAAGCGCCTCGGAGAGCGAACGCGGTAGGCCCCTGAGCTCAAGCTGGTAGGAGAGCAGCCGACTGAACAGCGCGATGAAGAGCACGGAGACCGCCGAGAGCTGGAAACCAAGGTCGAACACCACTCCAGGCTGCACGAGCACGAGCAGCATCACCGCGAGCGCCAGGCCCGAGATCGCATGCCCCCGACGCCCCGCAGCGCCGCAGGCTAAAGCGGCGGAGACCATGACGAGCGAGCGCACGGCGGAAGGTGCACCCCCGGTGAAGACCACGTAGGACGCCATGACGATACCGAGCGCCACGGCTCGAACGCCGCGCCGGCAACCGAGACGGCGAAGCGCGATCTCGATCAGGCCCGACACCTGGGCAAGATGGCTGCCGGATACCGCCACCAGATGTGAGAGACCGGTTCTGGCGAACTGGTCCGAGGCATCGGTCTGGGCGAGCTCCGTCGTGCGTCCGCAGACGATGCCGGTCATCAGGGCGCGGGCGGTGGAGCGAGCGGGTTCGATGCACCTGAGAATGCGCGCACGCACGCTCCCGATCAGGCCGCGACGCTCCCCCTCCCAGCGCTCCGTCACCCGTACGAGCCTCACGGTCGCCACCTCGCCGTGCAGGTAGCGCGATCGCTCCCAGTCGCCCTCATCGAAGACATCGATGGTCCCGATACCGCGCACGACGTCACCGGCCTCGAACATAGCCTGGGAAGATAGGCGGACGCGGCCGAGCAGACGACCCTCACGCCCCAGCACTTTCGCCGTCGATGAGATGCCAGTGCTGGAGACGCTCGGATCGCCTTCGACGACGAAGCTCAGCGCCGAGACCGCCCCCGCAGCGGCAATCGAATCGCGCGCCGCCGCCATGCGAACGGAGAACAGGCCCGCCGCGCAACTTCCGAGCACGATCGCGACCAGGAGCCAGCGGACATATCGGAGAACGTGCTCGGAGCCGTTGCGACGGCCGCGCGCGAGCATCCCGATGGCCCCGAGCGCGAGGGCACCCATGCACGCCAGCGACACGAGGGGAAGCACTGCGAATCCCTGCCACGCAAGCTCGCACACGGTGGCAGCGGCGATGCAGGTGCCGACGGCCCCGGCAGCGGAGGGCGGCACATAGGGACGCGGCGGCAGACCCTCGTGCGATCTCACACGCATGCTGCCGACCTCAAGCGCTCGAGCTTTTTCTCCCCGATGCCGCTCACGCGCAAGAGGTCGTCCACGCTGTTGAAGGGGCCGTTCTGCTCGCGATCCTCGACGATGGCCGCCGCGGTGGATGGTCCCACGCCGGGAAGCGCGTCGAGCTCCTCGGCAGACGCGGAGTTGATATTCACGAGTCCGGAACCAGACGCGCTCGAGTCATCGGCAGATCCGATTGCGCCGGAAGAGTCAGCTGATCCCGGGGCGACAGAAGCCTCCCCCACGCGCGGAACACTCACCTTCTGCCCGTCCGCGACCTTGGCCGCCTGGTTGAGCGAGGATGTATCCGCATCGGCTGCCAAACCGCCGGCCGCAGCGATGGCATCGGCCACACGCGAGCCTTCGGCCAGGGTGACCACCCCGGGCTGCATCACCGCCCCGCCGACATCGACCATGACCTGGGTGGGCGCTTCGTCTCCGGTATCATCATCGGAAGCGGCATCGCCCTCGACGGAGCCTTGCACCTCCTCGCTCCCGGCAACCGCATCAGAAGGAGGAGCGCGCTTCAACTCAACCCCGCCCTGCGCCATACCAAAGCCGAACCCGCCGACGATCACGGCCAGCACGAGCACGAGCACGGCTGAGCCAACGGCCCACGGCCTCGCCTTGAACCAGGTGAATAGCTTGTTGATTGCCCCCGCGCGACCTTGGACCTGCATATTCCGTACCTCCTGCAACCATGCTCGCAAAGCCCGGGTCCACCGAGGGCATGAGTTTCAGAAAGTGGAACGCAATATGCGGAGATGTGTACCAACCATCTACTTCTCGCAGGTAAAGGCACCCGTCGTGGCACCGCACGGTAAAGAACAAGGCCCCATCCGCTCGCATTCCCGCAGGAGATGCGAGCGGATGGGGGGCCATGCAGGGCCGGTCCTAAACCCAAAGGACCGGCCCGGGCAAACAAGCAGCGACTCTACCAGCGGTTTCTACTCGGCATGCGCGGGCCGGTACTTTGCCTCGAGACGGTCGTGCCGGTCATGCAGGGGCCGCGGACGATGATAGGTGGGGCCGCCGAAGTCGATCCACTCGACGTTCCGCACGAGATGTTCGATCATTGCCTCATGGTCGAACATCTCCCACGCTGCATGCACCTCATCCATCTTTGCATGCGTCTCGGGACGACGGGGCATGAAGAGCGTGCAGCAGTCGGGCGCCGTCTCGCAGCTGATGTCGTACGTCCCGATCGATTCGGCGCGCTCGATGATCTCCTGCTTATCGGAACCGATGAGCGGACGGAGCACGGGCGTGTCAACGACCTCGTTCACCGCGGCGATGTTCTCCAGGGTCTGGGAGGCCACCTGGCCCAGGCTCTCACCGGTGACGATGGCACGCGCGCCCTCGAGCTGGGCGATCCGCTCGGAAACGGCGTACATGACGCGGCGGTACATGATCACTCGCAGGTCGTTGGGGCACGCCATGGAGATCTCGCGCTGGCAATCGCCGAAGGGCACCACGTAGAGCCGTCCCACCTGGACCGCCGGGGCGAGCGCCCGAATGATGTCCTGCACGAGATATTCGCTCGTATCCGCTGTCTGCGGCCTGCCGGAGAAGTGCACGGGCACGGGTACCGCGCCGCGCCGGGCGATCATCCACGTGGCAACCGGCGAGTCGATGCCGCTCGAGAGCAGGGTGACCACCTTGCCGGCGCTCCCCTGCGGAAGGCCGCCCACGCCGCGGTCGCTCTTGGCGTACACGTAGACGCTCCCCTGCACCACGAGTACGTGCACGCGGGCGTCGGGGTCCTTCATCTTGACCTTCTTCTCGGGGAAGGCGTGGCAGAGGACCTCGCCCACCTGGCGGTTAAGGTCCATGGTGTGCAGCTCGTAATCGGTGTTCGAACGCCGGGCCTCCACCTTGAAGGTCTCGAACGGACCAAACTCGTGGAGCGTCTGAACCGCGGCGGCACAGTACTCTTCCGGGTCGCGATTACAATGCAGCGCCAGCGAGACACGCGCCACGCCGGGAACGCGACGAATCGTGTCGTACGCGGCCTCGGCCTCGCCCTTCTTGGAGAACGTGACGAGGATGTGCCCGGAGATGCGCGTGCACGTCGCCACGGAAAAGGCGGCCAGAGCCGCCTTGAGGTTGTCCATGAGAATGCGCTCGAAATGGGCGCGGTTCTTGCCCTTGAGCCCTATCTCGTGATAGTGCACCAGGCAGACACGGCTTGCCATCCGCTACTCCTTGATCCCGGCCTTGTGGCCCAGGGCCTCCTCGTAGCGATCGGCGTTGTAGGTGATGTCGCCGTCCTCGATCTCATCCATCGCCATGGAGATGGTGTCCTTGCCGGAGAGTGCGACGGTGATGTCGTCAACGGCCTGCACGTTCAGCACGCGGCTATGCTGCTCGCGCAGCATGGAGTTGATGTCGCAAGCGCGCTTGGAAGCGAGCGAGGCGAGCAGGAAACGGTTGTGATCCGTCTTCTGCAAAAGGTCGTCGATCTTAGGGCTAACAACGGACATGAACTATATCCTTTCGTATCGATCGAGCGTGTCGAGGAGCTCGCGCGTGGCCGTTTCCAGATCGTCGTTCACGATGCGAGCGTCGTAGCGGTCGGCGCACGCAAGCTCGTGACGAGCCGTTTGAAGGCGAAGCTCCATGCTCTCGGGAGATTCCGTTCCGCGATTCCGCAGGCGCTCCTCGAGCACCTCGAGCGAGGGCGGCTCGATGAAGATGAGCACGGCCTCGGGAAAGCGCTCGCGAACGTTAAGAGCACCTTGGACGTCGATCTCGAGAATCAGCGAGCCTTCCTCCAGGCGATGCTCGACCTCGGAGACGAGTGTGCCGTACCGATGGTCGAAGACCTGGGCCCATTCAAGAAAATCACCGGTCTCGACGCGGCGCGTGAACTCCTCATCGGAGAGGAAGTGGTAGTTGACGCCATCGACCTCGCCGGGGCGCGGGGCCCTCGTGGTAGCGGAAACCGTCAGGCCCAAGTCGGGGCGACGCTCGCGCACGCGTGCGACGAGTGTCCCCTTCCCTGCTCCTGACGGTCCGGAAATAACGAAGAGCTTGTTCGTACGCAAGCTCACTTACTTGGTGAGCATGGCGAGGAGCTGCTCGCGCTGGCGAACGCCCAGGCCCTGCACGCGACGGGTAGCGGAGATACCAAGCTCATCCATGATCTTGGCAGCCTTGGCCTTGCCGTAGCCGGGGAGCGACTCGATGAGGGTGGTGACCTTCATGCGAGAGGCGATGGGATCCTCGGAATTCAGCACAGACTCCAGGGTGATCTCACCCTTCTTGATCTTCTCACGCAGCTCGGCACGGGCGTGACGGGCGGCAGCGGCCTTCTCGAGAGCGACCTTGCGCTGCTCGTCGGAGAGCTGAGGAAGAGCCATTAGTACCTCCAATAATCGAATCTCTTACACACGTAATTCATGGAAAACGCCTGCTCAAAGGCGTAACCAATCTTCAACGCCCACATAGAGTAGTGGAAGCGAGCGCCAGTTTCAAGCACTTTGGTCTGAAACGGCGCGCCAATCCTGCAACTTCATAGAACGTTCGCCATGTTTCCGCAGGATTGACGCGGGGTCATTCAGACCGTTAGGACGGGGCGCGACGACGCTCAGGCAGCCTCGCCAGCCTCCACGAGCTCGGCCACGATGCCCTCGAGGGCGGCTATGGGATCCTCGGCCGCGGTGATGGGACGGCCCGCCACCAAGTGGCTGGCACCGGCGGCGATGGCCTGGGAAGGGGTGGCCACGCGACTCTGGTCTCCGAGCGCCGAGCCCGCGGGACGCACGCCCGGGGTGACGATGAGAGCGTCCGGGCCGAGGAGCGCGCGCATGGCCTCGGCCTCGCGCGGCGAGCAGACGATGCCGTCGAGTCCGCTCTCGTGCGCGAGGGTCGCCAGACGCGATGCCTCAACGTCCACGGGATCGGTGACGCCGATGCTCGCGAGCGCATCTGCGTCCATGCTCGTGAGCACGGTGACGGCGATGACGCGCGGGCGCTCCCCGCGCACGGCAGCAGCCTCCTCGGCCCCCTCGCGCGCCGCCTGGAGCATGGGTCCGGAACCCAGGCCGTGGACGGTGATCAGGTCAGCACCCGTGAGCGCCGCGGCCCGTACGGCGCCGCGGACCTGATGCGGGATGTCGTGCACCTTCAGGTCGAGGAAGACCTTGAACCCGCGCTCCTTGAAGGCGGTCACGATGGAAGGCCCCTCGGCGTAGAAGAGCGTCATGCCGATCTTCACCCACTGGGCGCGACCTTTGAGCTCTTCGCCCAGGGCGAGCGCCTCCTCGCGGCCGCAATCCAGCGCCACGATCACGCGGTCTCGGGCTTCGGCCTCTAGCATTCGAAGGCTCCAATCAGCTCGTTGATATCGGAGACGCCCTGGCTCTCGGCCCAAGCCTCGAGCTCGTGCAGGATGCGCACGCTCGCGTCGGGCTCGGCGAAGCTCGCCATGCCCACGGCCACGCAGCAGGCGCCGGCGAGGATGAACTCAGCCGCGTCCTCGCCCGTCATCACGCCGCCCACGCCGCAGATGGGGATATCGACCACCTGGACGGCTTCCCACACCATGCGCACGGCGATGGGGTGGCAGAGCGGACCGGAGAGGCCGCCCTTGGGCTTGCAGAGGCGCGAGCGGCGCGTGTGGACGTCGATCGCCATGCCCTGGATGGAGTTGATGATGGTGAGGCCGTCGGCACCGGCCTCCTCGAGCGCGACGGCGATCTCGGGCACGCGCACCGGGGCCATCTTCACGAAGAGCGGGCGCTTGGTGACCTTACGGCAGGCGCGCATGACCTCGGCCGCGCCCTCAGGCGTGGAACCGCAGGCCGCGCCGCCGGCGGCGATGTTGGGGCAGCTCACGTTGATCTCGAAACCGGCGGCCCAGGGGCAGAGCTCGTCGAAGAGCTCGAGCGCGCGGACGTACTCCTCGGTGGAGTGGCCCGCCACCTGGCAGATCACGCGCGTGCCCTTCTCGGCGAGGTCGGCGAGCCAGGGACCGGACTGCTCGGCGAAGGCGCGGACGCCGGGGTTCTGCAGGCCCACGGAGTTCATCATGCCGCCGCGGAGCTCCGTCATGCGCGGAGCGGGGTTGCCCTCCCACGGCTCGGCGGCGCAGCCCTTGGTGGTGATGGCGCCCAGGGCGGAGACGTCCATGAGCTCGGAGAACTGCCAACCGTAGCCGAAGGTACCGGCCGCGGTGTTGATGGGGTTCTTCATCTTGACGCCGCCGAAGTCGACGGCCATGTTCACATTCGCCATTAGAAGACCACCACCTTGGAGGCATCGAAGACGGGGCCGCACATGCAGGCGCCCTTCATGCCGTCCACCGTTTGGACGTTGCAGGTGTTGCAGGCACCGAAGCCGCAGCTCATCATGCGCTCGAGCGAGGCCTCGCAGAAGACGCCCGCCTCCTTGGCAAGGCCGGCCACGCGCTCCATCATGGGCGCGGGACCGCACGTGGCCACGTAGTCGTAGGCGTTCGCGGCGAGGAGCTCGCGAGCGGGATCGGTCACGAAGCCATGATGGCCGGCGGTGCCGTCGTCGGTGCAGACGCGAACCTCGCCGGCGCCCAGCACGCGGGCCTCGGCCTCGCCGACGAGCTTGGCAGCCGTCGCCGCGCCGAAGACGACGTCGACGGCAACGCCGGCGGCGGCGAGCTCGCGCGCGAGGCAGAGCACGGGGGGAACGCCGATGCCGCCCGCAACGAGCAGCGCGCGGGCGCAACCCGCGGGAGCCCCCCAGCCACGGCCGCCGGGGCCGAGCAGCGTGGAGGTATCGCCCGCCGCCATGTGGGACAGGCGCTCGGTGCCGTCCCCCACCACGGCGTACCAGATCTCGATCGTGCCCGCCTGGGCATCTGCCGCGGCAAAGCTCAGCGGCACGCGAAGCAGGCTCATCGCGTTGCCGGGGACGGCGATGTTCACGAACTGCCCGGGCTTGAGCGCCGCCGCGCAGGCGGGCGCGCTCACCACGAGCTTGAAGATGCCGTCGGCGATCGGCTCGTTGGAAACGACGGTGAAGTCGTGCACCCGAGCCGGCGAAGGATTCGGCATGTCTCCCCTCCTCAAATACAAAAGTGGTACATCGGGACAGCCCCAATGTACCACTTACAAGTTGATGCTAGCAGATGGCGCCGTTGCGGAGCGTCGGCTCGCCGCCCACGAAGACGTCGGTGGCACGGCCCGTCAGGTGCGCGCCGATGAAGCCGGAGTTCTTGGCCTTGGACTCAAAGCCGTCCTCGGTCACGTCCCACTCCTGCGCCGGGTCGAACACGGTGATGTCTGCCGTGGCACCAGCAGTGATGCTCGCGGCCTCCACGCCCAGGATACGGCGCGGGGCGACGCTCATGAGCTCCACCATGCGGGCGACGGAGATCTTGCCGGTCTCCACCAGGTTGGTAAGCACCAGGCCGAGCGAGGTCTCGATACCCGTCATGCCGAAGGGCGCGAACGCGAACTCGCGGGCCTTCTCCCACTCGGCGTGCGGCGCGTGGTCGGTCACTATGGCGTCCACGGAGCCGTCGATGACGCCCTCGAGCAGCGCGGCGGCGTCCTCGGCCGTGCGCAGCGGCGGGTTGACCTTCAGTGCAGTGGGATAGGTGGCGTCGATGTCATCCTCGGTGAGGAAGAGGTGATGCGGCGTGACCTCGCAGGTAACGGGCAGGCCCTCGGCCTTGGCGGCGCGCACCATGTCCAGGCCGCGCTTGGTGGTGATGTGCTGGATGTGCAGCTTGGCACCGGTCAGGCGTGCGAGCGCGATATCGCGCTGGATCTGCAGCTCCTCGCCCTCGGCCGGCCAGCCGAGCATGCCCAGGCGTGTGGAGACGACGCCCTCGTTGACCTGGCCCTCGCCCACGAGGCCGGCGTCCTGGCAGTGGCTCATGAAAACCTTGCCGAACATGATGCCGTAGTCCATGACGCGGCGCATCATGCCGGCGTCCTGGATGCCGCGGCCGTCATCAGTGAAGGCAACGGCGCCGCGGGCGACCATGTCGCCCATCTCGGCGAGCGCCTCGCCCTTGAGGCCGCGCGTGCACGCACCGGAGGGGTACACGCGGCAGTGGCCCACTTCGGCGGCGCGGGTCTTGATGTACTGGACCACGATGCCGTTATCGGTGCAGGGGTCGGTGTTGGGCATGGAGCACACGCCGGTGAAACCGCCCTTGGCGGCGGCGCGGGTACCGCTCTCGATGTCCTCCTTGTACTCCTGGCCCGGGTCGCGCAGGTGCACGTGCATGTCCACCAGGCCGGGGACGAGGTACTTACCGGTCAGGTCCACGACCTCGGCATCGGCGGGAGCCTCCAGACCCTCGCCCACCGCCGTGATCTTCTCGCCCTCGAGGGCGACGTCCATAACGCCGTCAAGCCCGGCAACCGGGTCGACCACGTGTGCGTTCTTAAGCAGAAAGGCCATTATCGGCACCTCCAAGCAGCAGGTAAAGGGCGGCCATGCGCACGCAGATGCCCGCATAGACCTGTTCCAGGATGACGGAGCGCTCGGGATGGTCCGCCATGTAGCTATCGAACTCCACACCGCGGTTGATGGGACCGGGGTGGCAGATGATCGCGTCGGACTTCATGAGGTGCTCGCGGCGCTTGGTGAGACCGTAGAGATCGTGGTACTCGCGGATGCTCGGGAAGGGCGCGCCCTCCAGGCGCTCCATCTGCACGCGGAGCATGTAGACCACGTCGAGGTCGGGCAGCGCGTCGTCCAGGTTGAAGACCACGTGGTCGGCGCCCAGCACGTCCGGACGGGGCGGGATAAGCGTCTGCGGGCCCACGAGCGTGACCTCGGCGCCCATGATCTTGAGCGCGGGCACGAGCGAGCCGCACACGCGGGAGTGCGAGATGTCGCCGACGATACCCACCTTCAGGCCGTCGAAGCTGCCCTTATGGTTCCAGATGGTGTAGAGGTCGAGCAGCGCCTGCGTGGGATGCTGGTGCTTGCCGTCACCGGCGTCGATCACGGCGGCGGGACTTGCCTGCGTCACCATGTAAGGGGCGCCGGCATGCTTGTCGCGGATGACGATGCAGTCGATCTTGTAGGAGTCGAGCGTCATGACGGTGTCGATGAGGCTCTCGCCCTTCACCGTGGAGGTGGAGCTGCCGCCGAAGTTCATGGTATCGGCGGACAGGCGCTTCTCGGCCAGCTCAAAGGAGCTGCGGGTGCGCGTGGAGGGCTCGTTGAACATGTTGACGATGGTCTTGCCCTTGAGGGTGGGGACCTTCTTGATGGCGCGCTCGTTCACGGAGCTGAACGCGCGGGCGGTCTCCAGGATCGTCATGATATCGGTATCGGAGTACTCCGTGATATCGATCAGGTGCTTGTGGTTGAAGGCCATGTGCTACTCCCCTCCCAGCGGCGCGGAGCCGATGTGGCTGCCCGGTGCCGCAGCGGAAACCTCGACGGTCGTACGGCCGTCAACTTCATCCAGGTACAGGCGGACGTTCTCCTCGCGCGAGGAGGGCACGTTCTTGCCCACGAAGTCAGGGCTGATGGGAAGCTCGCGATGGCCGCGATCCACGAGCACGGCGAGCTCGATGGACTGCGGGCGGCCGAGGTCCATGATGGCGTCGAGCGCACAGCGGACGGTACGGCCCGTGTAGAGCACGTCGTCCACGAGCACGATGCGCTTACCGTCAACGTCCCAGGGGATGTTGGTGGCGTGGATCTCGGGCGCGATGTGCGTGGCGAAGTCGTCGCGGTAGAAGCTGATGTCCAGGCTTCCGAGCGGGACCTCCACCCCCTCGATCTCCTTGATGGCAGCGGCCAGATGGCGCGCCAGGATGTCGCCGCGGGTGACGATGCCCACGATGGCGAGGTTCTCGACGCCCTCGTTACGCTCGACGATCTCGTGCGCGATGCGCGTGAGCGCGCGCTGGATGGCGGTCTGGTCCATGATGACCGTCCCGGTTTCGGTGGTTCCCACAGGTCTCCTTCCTTTGCTCTGACAGTAAAAACAATGCCCGACCGCTCAGCGCGGCACGGGCACCCAAGGGAAGGAATCATCTGTTTCCTTGCGGGTGTCTCGCACGCGCTTAAAGGTCTTGGACAGTGTAGCACAGGGCAGATGAAGGGATGTTGATGAGGTGGATGCGGAGTGTTCGGGTTGTCGGACCCTTGATTATCAACTTTATCCGAACACCTCCCACATTCATCCGCACATGTGCGGATGAATGTGGGAACCCGATACCCTGAGGGCCGGATCGGCCGGCCCCGGGAGATCGGAGGACGGCATGTCCGGA